>CAVUAI010000072.1:0-121516 GCA_963739385.1 uncultured Alphaproteobacteria bacterium | reverse complement strand
GAGGAATGAGAGGACCAACTGACGTCGAGATGCGGGATGGGCCTGGCGGTCGCTGATCTGCTCTCGGGGCGCGGAGCCAAGCCCCCGTTTCGGGACGCCGTTCCTGAATTATCTGCGCGCCTCGACGACGGCGATGGCCTCGACCTCGACCAGGAAATCCGGGTGCGAAAGTCGCCGTACCTCGACCGTCGTGCTGGTCGGCAATCCCGCACCGAAATACTCCATCCGCACGTCGACATGCCTGAAGAATTCGTCGATATCGGTGGTGAAGGTCTGGGTGCGCACGAGATCGGCCAAGGTCGCCCCGGCCGCGGCGAGGGCGGTCATCAGGTTCTCGCCGACCTGGCGGATTTGCGCCCCCATGTCGCCCTTGCCGACGATTTCGCCCGCGCGGTTGCGTGCGAGCAGTCCGGACACGAACACGAGCTTGCCTGCCACGACGGTCACGACCGGCGAATAGAGGACGTGCCCGCCGACCACGCGCTTGGGCAATGCTTCCGGGAACAGGTTCTCACGTTCGATCATCCGGTCCTTCCTCGGTTACGACGTTTTAGGGCAAGCGAGCCGCCTTCAGCGCGATTTTTGGGCGAACCCAGCGCGAGACCGCGGTCCCAGGCGGGGAGAGCGCCCGAAACGTTCGGCCAGGAAGTCGAAAGGTGTCCTGATCTTGGGCGCAAGCTGGCGGTCCGCGATGTAATACGCGGGAGACTGTTGCCGAACGTGCCATGCGGTGTCCAGTCCGGCAGGATTCTGACGAGCGCGCCCGACTTGAGGTCCTGCCACATGGCAAATGTCGGCAGCAGGGCGAGCCCGACGCCGCGCACCGCCGCATCGCGCACCGCCTCGCTGTTGTTGGCGCGGAAATTTCCGCTCACGGTAACGAGCCTGGTCTCGCCCTTGCACGACAAGGTCCATACGTCGCCGCGCACGGCGGCCGAGGCATAGAAGATGCAGTTGTGCCTGCGCAGGTCGTCGGCATCGTCGGGCGCAGCGAACGCCTTCAGATAGCCTGGGGAGGCGCACACCGCCCAGCGGATCGGGGCCAGATCCCGCCGGATGAGGTTGGCCACATATTCGAGTTTGTGTTCTAATCAATCGCGTCGTTCTGGCCGATGATGCCTGCCGATGCGCAGGAGCGAACGCATGAAGGTCGAACCTATCCACCACGTCCCGATGCGGCCGGAGTACAACAGCCCGTTCTCGGCCGCCTATGCGATCGAGGGCGGCCGGCTCATTTTCTTCTCTGGCTGCTGCACCGTTCCGACCTATCACAAGCATCCGCACGATCCCGACGACGAGCGGCAGTGGCTGGCGGGGGATTTCCGCGAGCAGACCGAGCGCACCTTCAAGCACATCAAGGAGATCCTCGACGCGGCGGGCGCGAAGATGAAGGATGTCATGAAGCTCACGATCTTCACCACCGACATGGACAGCCAGAACATCCTCAACGAGATCTCGGCGCGCTATTTCGGCAACGACAATCCGCCCGCGCGCTCGTTGATCGGCGTTCCGACGCTCGCCCATCCGGGTATGCTGATCGAGATCGAGGGTGTCGCCGCCGCGCCTGCTAAGGCTTGAGGATCGCCGCGATCGGCTTCGGTCAGGGGCCGACGCGCAGTCAGTCCGGGCAAATGATGCGGTGTAAATCCAGATTGTGAATCTTCTTGTCTTGCATGGGAGGCGACAGTCCAAATCCAGGTGAATTGTCGACGCGGCCAGCGTGCCGCGCGGCAGGTTGAGATGGAGAGACCCATGACTGGCAGTACCCTCACGCGTCGTACCTTGGTTGCGGCCGGCGCGACCGGCGTCCTCACCGGGCTGTGCGCCCCGTTCGCGCGCGTTGCGCGCGCGGCGCCGCAGGTGATCCGCTATGCCACCGGCGGTGGCATCGGACCCAACGAGATGGAAACGGTGATCTATCTCGACTGGATGCAGAAGAACGTGCTCAAGGGCTACGGCAAAGATTACACGGTCGACATGACCTTTACCCGCGGGACGCCGGAGGCCGGGACGCTGCTGGCCGCTGGCCAGGCCGACATGGCGACGCTCTCCTTTGCGGTGTTCGCCACCTCGGTGCTCAAGAACATCGTGCCCGGGGGCCTGAGCATCGTCTCCGACAACTACCAGGACGGACGCCAAGGCTATGCCCAGAACACGTTCTTCGTGCTCAAGGATTCGCCCATCGCCTCGACACAGGACCTCAAGGGCAAGAAGGTCGGCATCAATGCGTTCGGGTCGGCCGTCGATCTCGCGCTGCGCGTCAAGCTCAAGAAGGACGGCATCGACCCGCGCAAGGACCTCACCATCGTCGAGGTCGCGTTCCCCAACCAGGCCGCTGCCATTCGCGAGAAGCGCATCGACTGCGGCATCCTGATCCTGCCGTTCATGAATGCGGAGATTCGCAAGGGCGACCTGCGGGCGCTGTTCACCGGCGGCGACGCGTTCGGCCCCTATTCGGTGATCTTCCAGGTCGTCACCAACGAGTTCCTGAAGAAGAATCCCGAAGCGGTGAGGTCCTTTCTCGCCGACTACGTGCGCGGCCTGCACTGGTTCTACGAGCCCGCCAATCGCAAGAAGGCGGTCGAGATCACGTCGGAATTCACCAAGTCGCCGGCCGACGTGCTCGATTCCTATTTCATGACCGAGCGCGACTACTACCGCGACCGCAATGCCTGCGTCGGGGTGGCGACCATCCAGACCCCGATCGACGCCATGTTCAACGAAGGGCTGCTCGACCGGGCGGTGAAGGTTTCGGAGCACCTCAACACGTCGTATCTGCCTTATCCTTGCTCGGCATGATCAGCATATGCGTCAAGAACCTGAATAAGCGTTACCGGGCCAGGGACGGCGACGTGCCAGCCCTGGCCGACGTGAACATCGACGTTGCGGAAGGCGAGTTCGTCACCATCGTCGGACCCTCCGGCTGCGGAAAGAGCACGCTCCTCTACATTCTCGGGGGCTTCATCGGCGCGGATGCCGGAACGATCGAGGTCAACGGCAAATCGGTGACCGGGCCCGGTGTCGACCGTGGCGTGGTGTTTCAGGAATACGCGCTGTTTCCGTGGCTGACGGTCACGCAAAACATCCGCTACGGCCTTGAAATGAACGGGACGTCGCGCCAACGCTGCGAAGAGACCGTGGCGCGGCTCGTGCGCACGATCGGGCTGCAAGGCTTCGAGCATCGCTTTCCGCGCGAGCTGTCGGGCGGCATGAAGCAGCGCGTCGCGATCGCGCGCACGCTCGCTTACGATCCCAAGATCCTACTCCTCGACGAGCCGTTCGGAGCCCTCGATGCGCTGACTCGCGAAGGGATGCAGGACGAACTGCTGCGCCTGTGGCAGGCGACGCGCAAGACCGTGGTGATGGTCACCCACGACGTCAACGAAGCCGTCTACCTGTCGGAGCGCGTGCTCGTGATGTCGCAGCGGCCCGGGCGGATCGTGCAGGAATTCCAGGTAGCGATCGATCGAACCGGCGAGCGCGAGGTCACGGTCCTCAACGACGACTTCAACCATCTGCGCAATGAAGTCTGGCTGGCCGTTCGCAAGCAAGCTGCCGCGAGGAGCATGTGATGACCGTTTCCGTCGCGTCGCACGCATGGGTGCAGAGCGGCTCGCGAGCGGCCTGGCTGCGCGCCGCCTGGCACTACTTACCCATCGTGATCTTTGTCGTCGTCTGGCAGCTTGCGGTCGACCTCGACCTGGTTGAACGTGCCTTCCTGCCATCCTTCACCGCGAGCGTCGCCGCGCTGTGGGACATGACGCGCAACGGCGAGATCGTCGTGAACCTTCTGGTCTCGATGTATCGTGCCTTCGGTGGCCTCGCCATCGGCTCGATCCTAGGTGTGGCGCTCGGGCTCGCCATGGCGACGTCGCGCCGAGCCGATGAGTTCTTCGGACCGCTGGTCGCAACGACCTATTCCCTGCCGAAATCGTCGCTGGTGCCGCTGTTCATTCTCTGGTTCGGAATCGGCGACGTCACCAACATCCTGTCGGTCGTGCTTGCCTGCCTGCTGCCGGTGATCGTGAGCACCTATCATGGCGTGAAGGCGGTGCCGTCGGTCATGGTCTGGAGCGCGCGGGCGATGGGAACGCCGCATCGCCTGATCTTGTGGCGCATCCTGCTGCCGGGCGCGTCGCTCTCGATCTTCACCGGGATCCGTATCGCGCTCGGGTTCTGCTTCGTCCTTACCATTTCGGCGGAGATGATCGCCGCCAAGACCGGGATCGGGAAGCTCATCTTCCTCTACGGGGAGAACGGCGCCTACGCCTACATGTTCGGCGGGTTGTTGGCGATCGTCATCGTCGCCTATGCCGCCGACCGGGCGCTGCTCGCCGCGATGAACTACTTGCTGCGCTGGCACGATTCCATTCACGCGGCGCACTCCCATGGCTGAGCGGGCGGACGCAACGCGCGGGTCAGCCGCCGTCCTGTGGGCGGGGCTGCGCTATTGTTATCCGCTCCTGCTCGTGCTCGCGGCGTGGGAAGCGGTTGCCCGCGCGGGCCTGATCCGGCCGCTGTTCCTGCCGACCGTCACCGCCGTGATGGAGCAGTTCTGGATCCTGCTGCTCGACGGCGAGATCGTTACCCCGCTGCTGGTGAGCCTCTATCGCGCCTTCGCCGGGCTCGCGCTCGCCGTGGTGTTCGGCGTGCTCGCAGGCCTGCTGATGGCGCGCTCCAAATGGGCGAACTGGGCGCTCGACCCGCTGGTGTCGCTAGGCTTCCCCGCGCCTAAGATCGCGTTCGTGCCGATCTTCATCCTCTGGTTCGGCATCGATCACCTGTCGAAAATCCTTCTGGTCGCCTTCACCTGCGTGTTCCCGATGATCGTCGCGACCTACCACGGCGCAATCGCGGTCAGCCGCACCGTGATCTGGTCCGCGGAGGCGATGGGCACGCCGGAGCGCAAGCTGCTCTATCGCATCATCTTTCCCGCCGCCCAGCCCTATATCTTCAGCGGCGTGCGCGTGACGGTGCCAGTTGCCCTGATTATCGCGTTCACCGCCGAGATGATCGCCGGCGGCGGGGGCGTCGGTGCCGCCTTGATGTTCGCGCAGCGGTTCTTCCAGACCCCGACCGTCTTCGTCTATATCCTGGTCATGCTGGCGACGGGGTTCATCCTCGACCTCGTGATGCTGCGGCTGCGGCACTGGCTCATCCCCTGGGACGACGAGGCGGTCTGATCAGACGTTGCGGCTTTGCGGCTTGGCCGCGCCAAGGAGAGAAAAAAATGCGCGTGGTGACGTTTCGACATGAGACGGAAGAACGACTGGGATTTTTGGTGGACGACCAGGTCGTCGATCCTAAGCGGGTGGCCGACCAGGCGGGGGAGGCGGCCTACGACAACGCCATCGCGTTCATCCGCGCCGGAGAAGAGACCCGGCGGGCAGCCATCTCTTCTCCCTTATGCAGCAGCTCGGCGGCTGGCCGGCCAAGCAAGACCGAGCTGATTAGGTTCGCGGCCGCGGTTTTGAACGGACTTCAGATGTCGCGCGGTGGAGGATTTTTCGTCTGAACTTATATCGTAATTTCAATGGCTTGCTACCTGCTAGCAGGAGCTTTTCCGGGGAAGAAAAAAAGGTATTATATTAATCCAATCGAAGCTCGGCTGGGAATTAGGAAGATAATGGGATGCACTTTTGAGGGTATCACCATCGCTCTCACACGCGGCGATGACGCCCGGCTTAGGATAGCGCAGCAGCTAGGGCGCATAGCTAGCAGGGTGATCGAGGTGAAGCTGTTGTAGTGGAGGAGCCCGTCTACGCAACATGAACGCGACACGTCGATAAAGACGAATAAAAGCAGCGCGGAATGTCATCCGCATCCCACCATTGAAATCATTGAACTAATCCGTTCAATCCAATTCCTACCCACATCCCAACCCACGAGGGGCGCGAGGCATACCCCCCACCGTGTCTTCGGGAAAATCGCGCGGGGCCAGCCTCCCTCATTCTCTCTCTCACGCGCGGCGATGAGGCCCGGCTTAGGATAGCTGAGCAGCTAGGGCGCATTGCCTCGAGGGTGATTGAGGGTGAAGTCGTTGAACTTGTTACCCCAGCGTTACCCCCTGCTAGCGATGACAAGCTAAGCGATTGAAATCACTATGCTTTCAAGTAGGAAACACCCGAATTAGTTCAGGTGTTCGCCCTCGAGCCCATAGTCGGGCGCCCCCATACCCCCCCACCGTGCCTTCGGAAAAATTGTGCGGGCCAACCTGGCTTGCCTCACACGCGTCCAATTCCTGCATCTCAACAAATTTCAATTAAATCCCTTTCCTGAAAAGGGGCCACAATGCCCAGTATCGCGATACATTATATCGTCTTATTTTCCTCGCACCAAAAATATAAGGGTGGGTATTTATCGAGACGGGACGAATTTATTTTGCAACGAGTCGGTACCCTAACAAAAAACCTCCCTCCGTTAGCAATAAGGTGGTCTTTGGCACGTGAGGATAACTAACCATATCAGACAGCCCGCCGCCGGGGCGCTGAAGACGGTACATGTTCGGATATCGGACGTCCCGGACCATGCCAGCGGGTAGGGGTTTTGAAGCCCGTGGATTGGGGGGTCATCGTAACAGAACGCGTCTATGGATATGCGGTCGATCTTTCGTAACAGGCGCACCAGCGGGCTTCTGTGGGGCCGTGGGGGCGCTTTAATCGCGGTCCTCGCCCTGTGCCAAGCTACCCTCTGGGCCTCTGACAAAAACCGGGCACGGGGGCTGCGGGATGTGAAAGGGTGGCGGCAATGGTCGCAGGTGACAGTCGTCGTCATCGAAATAGCTCCATGAAGAAGGGACCTCTTGACTGGGGGATCCGAATGCCATCCAAAAAATGACGGGGGTTTCCGAAATACAAGTCCGCTAAGCTTTTCCGCTAAGCTTTACTCACGGGCGGCAATCCATGAGCAAGATGACGGTCCAGGAAAAGGAAGAAATGGGAATAGCGATCGCCGGATTTGTCCGGGATCAGGTCGACGACTATTTGGACCGGGACGACGCGGTGATGACGGCAGCGTGTGCGTGCCTCCACATAGCGATCTCAGTCTTTGCCGTCGCCGGCAAGGAGACGGACGCGATCAACTTGATCAAGGAGCACTTCGCTAAGATGGGAACCACTTGAGGGCGCCCCCCAGAAATAATACGCGTCAGCGGGAGTGCTGTGAGGCGCTGGTGCCTTTGGTAGGGAATGGGGCCGGAGGCGGCCTTTCCTAAAATTTGGTCCCTTCGTTAGCTCTGCCATTGAAGGTCGCAAAGCTCAGACGCCCGCAGCCCGTGCCTGTACCGACCAGGATCATCGTGGCATCCCGGTGCCCCCATCGGCTTCCCTTCGTGGCGGCGGCCATCAACCGCTCAATCTCGCGCGCAGTCAGATACTCACGGGTTCTGACAGGGGAAGAAACAGTGGTTGGCGGCGCGTGGCCGGCTGCGAGATAACCCATGATTTGCCCCCATTCAGGCTCGATAGATGGGACGCGGGTTAAGTGGCGCTCGGGCGGGTCACCGCGTGTTAAAGGAACTAGACGAGGACATGTGTGATGGGCACCTACATGATGGTTGCGCGGGCGCGGGCTAGTGCCGTGTTCTACCCTGAAGACAGTTTTTCAATGGACTACGTCCCGCCTGGTGGGGACCCAATCAAACTGCTTTTCTGCACCACCACTTATGAAGGCGGATTTCACCGTCCCAGCACCTAAAGACTTCAAGGTAGAGGCGCGGGGGGCAGCTAAAAACCTGCAACATGCACACGACATGTTCGGCAATGCCGCTTTGGAGATGAGTAACATCATCGCTTTCGCGGCAAATGCGAGCATGGGACTGCTTGAACCAGAGCTGGTCTTTGATGTAAGCCCGGAAGCGAATGAACATGAGTTCCTCCAACGCTTTATACCCGATGCGCCGCTAACTGCCATACCAAGCCGCCGCATTGACGTTGACATCGTGGCCGCGTTGGTGAAGGCCCTCGCGGCTCATCCAGAGCGTTCCCGCCTCCTGCGTGCCACGGTTCAATACGTCGAAGCGTTGCGGTCGTGGTCACCCGGCCATGAGATTGCCTGCCTCGCGCACCTTTACATGGGCGTCGAAGCGCTGACCAAGGCTGTGCTGCGTGAGCATCTCCGCCGAACCGGTGGGTCCGAGGATGAGCTCCTTGTCAATTGGCAAGTTGAGCGCAAGCGTCTCGATAGCGAGGTACGACTGCGGCTCATCTTTCAAGGCGACAAACGGTGTTTTAACAAGGCGCGCGATGTAAGCGACGGCTTGGAGCACGGTTTTACCGACTTCAGCGAGATGCGGAAGCCAGCTTATGAGGCAATCGTGCAGACAGCGGAATATCTGAGACGCGCGATTATTGGGCTAGTCGATATCGCCCCATCCTTGGTCGAACGTGTGCTCGGTCCCAAATACAACGTGCCGCGCGGACCTCTCAATCTCGTGCGTTACATGCGGGGCACCCTCATCGGCAAACCCGAGCAACTCGCGGCACGGGAACAACTCTATCCGTTCTTTAAGTGGAGCACGAAGCTGAAGGATGTCCAGATCGGTGAGAATGGCTTGTACGGGTTTTTGCCAGACCAAACGTTCACAGCCAAGATCGGCGAAGGTGTTAAGTTTGAATTGACCAGTTTCGAAGTGTGGGATGGATCAACCATAAAGTCAGCGCCGGAGCCTCCAGTCTCACCGGCCGCCCCTGTCGAGCCCACCTCGTGAACACACTGGGCTGTTGTCAGCGCTTCGGCGGCGCCGGTCGGGCTCGCGCCACGCGAGCGGTCAAGCACGAGCCTTCACGTCCGCGTCCTCCCCTATGAATGTCGCGCGGGGGATAGCCGCGCGGTGACGTAAGGGGCGCTGACGCCCTGGCTTCAGCAGGCCGTTCAATGCCCTGGCCCTGGAGAACGCGCCTCACCATTTGCGCTGTGAACGCTCCACGCCCTAGCATGGCTTTCGTCGGATCCCGTCCGACAGGCAACCTAACGTGCGAGGCCCCCGCCGTCCCCCCAAAGTTCGGCCGGGGCTTTTTTGTGGAGCGGCGGCGGGCCGGACCGCGGGGCGCGATTTGAATGGGTGGGCGGGCTCGAATGCAGTTCTCCGAGTGGTCTGTGAACTAGATCACACTTCCCCCGCAGGCCCAGGAGTAACATTTCATTCTGCTCGGCCTCGGTCCTTTGGAGGGTAGTCGTGGAAAAGGACATTTGGCGGAACTATCTCACAAATCCGCGCGAATTCGATGGGTGGCTCAAGGCAAATGCCGCCATTGGTTCGATCTTGGCAATCGGATTGCTGGCGATGGCTCTTGCGGGTCACTATTCTGCGGGACCATTCGACAGGGCGACAGAATTCTCGAGTATCACCCGCCAGAGTGAGTGAGTGCACCCGCCACGCCGGAAGAAGTTACGCCGCAGTGGCCCAGAGGCGGTCCGAAATCTATCGCCACTGTGTAACTAATTGATTTTTTTCTCGCACCAGCGCGACGCAGGAAAGCCAGCGCAGCGTTGGCCTAAAGCCGCTGTAAACGCTCCTCGCCTAGCATCGCTTTTCGTCGGCACCCGTCCGACAACCATGCGAAGTCCCGGCCGTCCCCCCAAGTTCGGCCGGGGCTTTTCTTTTGGGCAGCCAGACGGTGAAGGCGCGGTCAAAGGCGACGGGAAACTCATCGCCGCCCTCTTCGCTTGGTGAACACGGTCCTTGTGAGCGGAAGCGGAACGAGCACCGGCATGGCGTCGGGGTAGTGTTCGATGATCTCGGCGAAGCCGGAGGGTGGCGGGATGGGTTCGCCGTCCTCGGCCATGCCTTCGACGTGCAGGGCGAGCGCCTGCCGTGCCCGCTTGACCGCATCATCAAGAGTGGGCGCGGCGGTGACTGCGCCGGGGAAGTCCGGAAACGATACGCCGAAAGCCGGCGTCGTCCTTGTGGATCATGGCGATGTAGTGCTTGCGCATTGGGCTCACAACTTGTCCTGCGCGAAGATCGCATCCCAGGAGTCGATTACTTCTTGCAAGACATCTCCCATTGGCCGCGGTGGATGTTCTTTGCGCCTAACTACACGCTGCTCAACGTCATGAGCGTGCGTGATCGCTAACAGCAGTCCCACGGGGGAACCCGCTGTTTGCTGCTTGATGGATTGGACGGCTTGCACAGTCGGCTCGTCGATACCCCAACGAAAGGTCAATTTTGGCCCGTGCTTGCTGTAGTCGCAAATGTCTCGAACGGTGTGGTGCGCCTCGCATTGGTCTCGCAGATAGCGACGGTAGGCGGACTTGTTCTCTTTGTTGTGAACCTTCCTGGGCTCCGTGGCGCTGTAATGCGCGAAGATAATCTCTGGCAGCGCGTTGGAGAGCCCGCAACAGTTAATCGCCTTCCGCATCGATACTTTGCAATCTTTGGCGTAGTCCTCCTGATACTCCTGGTGCTCCTTCTTGAGCATCTCCAGATAGTCCTGCGGGGTTAAGTCCAGGCCCATGTTCGATCGCTCCTAAGTGCCACACCGGCGGTGCTATCACCTCAGTTCAGCCCGATCGTAGAGATTAGACGTTTAGCCGGTTGCGCACGCCACCACCCAAGCAGGGCGCGTGTCAGGGCTCGAAGCCAGCGGGCTCCAGGGACAGGACACGGTTACCCGTCCCGTGATCGCCTCCTCACCCACCAAGAACTGCTCGAGCGTGACACGCCGACCGCTAGGGATATCGATGTCAGTCTCACGCCGCTCCACCCCTCCGGGCAGGGGTTCGTGATCCACCACCTCGAACCCGGACAACGGCCCGACCCTGGCTTCCAGCCACGCGCGCAAGTCCTCAAGCACATCCGGGTCGTACCAAGCTGACTTCCACTTCTGCTTGGGTCCAGACCTTTGGTACCGAACAGAGGGGAGTTTCCCTATAGAAGACACCTTCTCTAAAGGCAAATCCCCCTGTTCGCCTTTTGCCAGTCCTTGGCCGCCTGCCGGTCCTTCCAGACTTCAGGCCATGCCTCGGCCATGTCGGTCGGGCTTTCCAGCCAGACCGTTTCAGCGGCCATCTCGACTTCCTTACCCGGCACCGTCCAATCGACCACCTCGTCCACCTCGATCGGCAACACGACGTCCGCAAGGATGTCTATGTCCAGGGGCGTCGCCTTGGTCCGGTTTACGCCCCGGCCCCTGCCTATCGCCTGAGTGAGCTCGCCCTCGCACACCTGCATGCGCACCGCCTCGGCCAAGGGGTCGGGATGCTGGTCGCCGTTGACGCCGCCACCGCCGCCACCCTTCAGCCGGATGCCGCGCAGCACCCGCTCAAACCAAGTACCCCCATGCGGCGGCTGCTGCGCCGCCTTGATGGGGGCTGCTCCCCGGACAAGAGCCCGGCCGCGTCCTCGACGTCATATGGCGTTGGCAGGGTTCGCCCCACAGTTATCAGCAGGCGCACGTCCTTGTAGCCGTCTAAGCCGGCAACATTGTTGAACCACTCAAGATGGATGCCGTCTGGCATTTCAACGGCCAGCTTTTCCCGCACCTCTTTCTGACAGATCACGAGCGTCTTGCCGCGCCCGCACTCGATCCATCGCTCGAGGATGTAGCGCCTGATCGCCTGCAGACTACGGTCGGTATCGGCTTCGAGGATCTTCTTCTTGGTGATCGGGGCACCCAGCACTTGCCTGACATGCACAAAGGGCATGGGCGCAGAAATATTCCCGACCACCTGCACGCCGGGGAACCACTTCTCGAGAATGATCTTCTCCGGCAGCGTCGCGTCCATGATCATGGTCGGCACCTTGTATTGTTCGGCCAACTCCCGGACACCTCGCGTTTTCGCCACCCGCGCCACGCCGTACTCGGTCTTCTCATCCATCAGAAAGAGCCGCCCCGAGACTGCGTCGCCTTCAAAGTTGGACAACAGGTCACGCGCCGCGCGCCAGACGCGGTCGATTGCCCGGATAGGCCCGATATTCCCGCCGGCCTTGGCCCGTCTCTCGAGCGTCATACCCGGCCACATCTCAACCTTTTCCTTGAGTTGCCATTCGAGCTTGATCGCGGCGCTACAATCGTCGGCTGTCAGACCGGCGGCAATCAGGTTTGCGCGCGGCACTCCGCTGTCTTCTGATGCCCGCAGGGCCTGGGCGAGCTTCTTGCGGTAGGGCTCGAGGTCGTTTGCTACTTCCGGCTTCCAGAAGAGCGAAACCTTCTCAAGTTCGTCCAGCGTCACGCCGGTGTTGGGCTTCGATTGCCCGGCCTCTTGGAAGCTCTCATCAATGAACAGTACCGAGATGTCACCGATGGCTGCCTCCGCCTGAAACAGCATTTGATGCGCAATGATCCACACATCCGGCGTGTGCTTCTTCTGCTTCTGATAGGCGCACGTTTCATAAAACGGGCACGTTACCGTCATCCCCGATGCGTTCTTTCCCTTGCAGCAGGACGTCTCGACCGCCACGCCAACCCTCTCCGCCTCTCGGACGGCCGCAAGGTCATCACACATGGTCGGCCCATCGCTCCCCGAGACGAATGCCTTGCGCCCGCGCCATACAGCGACGGTGACGTCATGCCGGCGGAACTGGTTGGCAATCTCTTCACCAAGACGATGCGTTGGGACTGCGTACCCGACAGGGCCGGCGAGCTTCCTGGCCTTGATACGCTCCGCAATGCACTTTGCAGCGATCTTGGTCTTCAAAGGCCGTCATACTGAATGGCAGCGACGGCTTTGCTCGCGACCAATGCAAGCAACGTAAAAAATCCCAATTCAGCGACGTATGAGGAATCCGCTATCTCGAAACTAAATTGAGGAGGAACCAAAAAGAACGCAGCTGCAACAGCGCTGGCAACCGATGTAAGGACCGCAAATTGTGCTCCGAAAAAGATCGCTATCACAGTTGCAGGCAGCAGATACCCCATCAGCAAATGCTTGGTGCCCAAGGCAGGACCCGCGATCAACAATGCGGCCGTCGTCAGGGCTACCGCAGAGACGCATGCCACCATTGGCAACAAGGGGCGATCTTCTCCAAACAGGCGTGGAGCAGGACAGGAAGTTCGAACTAAAGGATTAGCGACCCGTTGCCGAGCCATAGCCATCAACTCAGCCTCGCCCTGCCGCACCCAGACTTCGCCGTGTCTCCGGCCTCGCCGCCCTACCTACTTCATCCTAATTCAATTCATAAGCTGAGCAACGTTGTCCAAAAAAGAATGCCGAAGCGAGCCGGCAGGTCAGACCGTGGCAAAGATTGACACCTGTCACCTCACGCTCACCGACCTGTGACCGTTTGCCCCCCAGGTCAACTGAACGGCGGACCGCCGACGGTCGACTAATCATCAAGGCGAAGATGATAGCTCCCCGCCCCCCGTGTGAGCTGTCGGAGATACGCTGAAGAATAGACCTCACCCCGCTCTGCGGGGTGTTCTTTTCCACATGTCGGTCGCCCCCGCCACCCGGCGCCCTTCGCGCTACTCCGCTCCGTGCAGCACCGGCAACCGCATTCCGCAAAGCGACGGCAGCGATGTACAACCCCCATTTGGGGGAGGCAGCCAGAGAGACTGGTTGACGGAAAAGAGGCCCCGGCGTTCCGGCCAGGGCCTTAGTTGGCAGAGCGGTCCGCATGGGAGAATTTGGCGGTTTGCTTCTCCCACATCCTCGGACCGATATCGCTTAGTCGCTCTGAGCCCATCCCTGGGATTTGTTCGCTTACGCCAAAAATTTGTTCGTTGAGGCCATGCCTTTGAGATCAGCACAGTGGGATCGGTGGCTTCAGCCTACCAGAAAGCGGCTCAGCCGAGTGAAAGACGCCGGATAAATTCCACCGATATTGGAGTAGACTTGGACAGTCCGACATGGGAGGCGACCATGCACAGACTGTTCTTGAGAGCCGCCATACTTGCTGGCCTCCTCTTTCCATTTCCGTCTGCATCGCAGGAAGTCAGGAAAGACGTTCAAGAACTCTATCAACTATGCAAGCACGAGAGCGGTAAAGAGTTTTGTCTCGGCTACATCTCAGGCGTAGCCGATCACATGCTTCTTACTGGCGTATTTCTTCGTGCCCACGGCAACGGATTGAAGGAGGAAGAACGCGACTTGTTAGCCGATCTATCAGCTTGCCTGAAAGCGGCAACGTCATTTGAGGGAGTTGTTCAGACGTTCATCAATTGGGCTGAAAAGCATCCGGAGGAGGGGAACTTGACCATGCACTTAGGGGTCGTAGAAGCTCTTAGTGAGATATGGCCTTGTGATTAAATTGCGGACTTGTGGAGCGGCTGCTCAACCAGCCAGTCGATCGCAACGCGGCCTTCGAGGCGTGGCGCGACGGCTACAGCGTCTGCGAATATGCCGCTGAGATGGCCGTGCCCTCTTTGGCCCCGCGCTGATCGGGGCGCACTCAAAGACCCGGAGGCGGTGATGGTTGAGTTAGCTGAGTACGCCGCGCCTTTGATCTTGCTCGCCGTCGTCTTCGTGCTGGCGTCGACGCGACCGGCGAGGTGACGGGGCGGGGAGCGCGCCAGCGGTGAAGCGCGAGGCGGAGGAGGACTGGGGGAAATCAGCATCACGCCGCCCGATGATAACCAAAAATGGCTGAATGCCCGACGGGGTGAGCTGTGAGCGGGCCGAATTTTATTTTAGCTGGCCTCAATGTACCAGCGTCGATCCCGGTGCTGCCTTGCGTCCACAAACGGCACACAGCTTCGATTGCTTGGATGCTGCAAGCCCGTCCCGCATCCACTCTAGCGCATGCCTGAGAAGCATCTCGCGCGCCAAGGGGTCTTCGGTTTGCTCTGCAGCTTGGAGGCAGTCCTTGGCGTGGTGCTCGCACAACTCGACTTGTGATGACATCGGGCCAACCTCGTGTGGACGCTAATGCCAGCTAGGGTGCCCGTGGCGCGCAGTTCCGGCCGGCGTTCATAGGTGTTACCAATCAGTTGGTCACACGGAGAGGCGATGGCGTTCACGTCAGGTCATTAATCTTTCGTCATACACGCAGGCGGCGCGGGAAATGAGCCGGCCTGGCGGGATGGCTCCGGCGTCCGCGAATATGCCGCCGAGGTGACCAGTCCGCCGCCGGTGAAGCGGGAGGCCGAAGAGGACTGGGGCAGGTGACGCCTAAGCCTCGCGCATATAGATTTTGTGCGTCTTATGGTTCATCGGTCGGATAGACGACCAAGGCAGCCCTCTGGGGCACCGCTTCCGCCTAGGGGGAAATCGCCACTGACTCATGAAAAAAGGGCCGCTCAAGAGGAGACAGAGTGAGCGGCCGCTAAAAGTCATGGGAGCACCGCCGGTGAAAACACCGTGGCGCCACCCGGTACTTTACGCGCGCGGCTGGGCGATGCACCTCCCATTTTTTGGACGGCGTCGAACGCTGCCGCGCTTGGCGCGTTGAAGACACGTACCCCTTCCCCCCTTGCGGGGTATGCATGTGAGCGAGTGCAGAGCCCCGCACCCTCAAGGCGGGGTTCTGCGTTTGTATGGTGCTGCGCTGCCCTAAGCGTCTCCTGAGCGGTTGAGTCGGCGCACGATGTCTTCCTTCAGCGAGAGGATTCCCAGTAGCACAATTAAGGTTCCAGCTCCCAGGACGATGAGCTGCCCGGCGCCCCACACCACGCTGTAAACGACAAGCGTAGTCCCACCATAATCAGGGCGGCGCCGAGTAAGACAGGAAGGACTTGTCTCATGACCCCTCTATATGCGAGGCGGCGGACTTCACTCAGCTCTTCATCGAACATCTGCGTGAAGCAGCTCAGCGATGAAGATGCTTCCAAGGACAAAATCCTTTTGATGGAATTTCCGGTTATGGCACGAAGCTGCCGTTCGCCGCGTTCAAAACTACGTCCGCTTTCTGGGGGTGAGTTCAATCGGTCAGTGCAACACCAGTTGCAGTCTATTGGCAGGGGTTTCGAAGGCCAAGGTCTTTCGCGGGCGTTGATTGAGCCTCAGAGCAATGCCATTGAGGTAGGCCTGGGAGAAGCGCGAGAGATCGGTTCCTCTCGGGAAGTACTGTCGCAGCAGGCCGTTGGTGTTCTCGTTGCTGCCACGCTGCCATGGACTGCGCGGATCACAGAAGTAAACCTGCACGTTGGTGGCAACCGTGAAGCGTTTGTGGCCAGACATCTCCTTGCCTTGGTCCCACGTCAGGGAGCGTCGTAGCTGCTCGGGCAATTTGCGGATGTGCTTAGCGAGCGTGGCAACCACAGTCGTCGTGTCCTTCCTTGGAAGCTTGACGAGCATCGTAAAGCGGCTGTGGCGTTCGACGAGCGTCACGATGTGCGTGTCGCTTGCTCCGGTAAGAAGATCTCCTTCCCAATGGCCAGGAACTGCGCGATCCTCGGCCTCGGCGGGTCGCTCGCGGATAGAGACCATATCGAGTATGTGCCCCTGTCCATTCTTGGCCTTGCCGCCTTTGGCGTGACGCATCTGCCGCCTTGTACGCAACTGTGCCGTCAGCTCCTTCTTCAGCACGCCGCGCGTCTGAACAAAGAGACTGCGATAGATCGCTTCGTGAGATATCCGCATGTCTCGGTCGGTCGGGAACTGCTGCTTCAGCCAACCGGAGATCTGCTCTGGCGACCATTGCAGCGCAAGCTTCTGCGCCACGCGCCATCGTAACTCCCCATGGAGCGCCAGGCGACAAGGCTTAGGGCGCAGCGCCCGCTCCCAGGCGCTCCTCTCGGCCCGGTTTGCACGGTAAGTCTGCGAACCGCCGTTGCGTCGAATCTCCCGGCTTATCGTCGATGGCGATCGTTTGAGACCTCGTGCGATCCGACGGACCGACCGGCCGGCCGCAATCCCACGGGAAATCTCTTCGCGCTCCTCAAGCTTCAATGCCGCCACAGCTCTGCAACGCGGCGCCGGAGCGATCCCTCCATTGAGAGCCACGATCCGCTGGACGCCGGTCTTGTTCCTCCTTTCCAGCGCCCGGGAGATGGCTAACACACTTTGTCCGTTCTTCCAGCGCTCCCAAAGTTCATCCTTCTGCTTCGCCGTGAACAATATCCGTGACGTCACCATCTGCCACCTCCTTATCCAGCAAGATTAGAAGGTGTTGCGTCGATCGGTTGAGATCACCGGGGTAAAGCGGTCATGCCGACTTCGCGCTTGGAACGACGTGAATGACCCATCTGCGACATCGTCCGATGGACCAGCACCGCTGCGGCTGCATACGGCTCAGGGCCCTTGTTCACTCGGCCTTGAGGTTGGCCTCGCGGATCACTTTTCCCCATATCTCTCGTTGACCTGATCAGCGCGGCCAATTCCTCGGGTGAGCCCACCATCGCTTCGCCGACGCATTTGTCGAGAAGCGCCGAGCGAAACGAGGGATCGGCGAAGATGTGCTGAACCTCGGCGTTTGATCTTGTCGACGATATCTCGCGGTGTCTCGCTCGGCGAGAACATGCCAAACCATTGCTTTGCCTCGAAGTCAGGCACACCGCGTCATGGCTATCATCCGGTGTTGTTGGACCTTTCACTGGCGGGTGCCGCCGTCGCCAAAGGTCCTCCGCGGCGCCGCTGCGTGGCAAGCTCTTTGAGGATTTTGTCTGTTTCGTCGATTTCCCTGGAGCCGCTATTCACGTCTTCCATGAGCTCGATATTTCCATTGCGGGCCAGCTGTGCATTCGTGAGTAATCTGGCCATGGGCGCGCCGATCGACCGGCTCATTGCGTAACCGATTGCACAAGCAAACAAGGTTGCGAGGCCAATGGCGCCGATCAGGATGATGGTGCTCTGGGATGCCGGTTCTAACTGTCGAGTTCTCGGTACAGTAACAACGAGCTGCCACGGCCAGTCGATGTTGGACATCTGGCCGACCGCAACAAAGTAATACTGCCCGTTTGCCTCCATTTCCCAGACGTTCGCCGATCGCGTGCCGGCTGGTTCTGAGAGCCGTTTGCCCACCTCTGCGGCCGACCTGCCTTCAACGCCGGGCAATTCAGAAATGACCCGAAACCGCAAGGCACTGTCGCCCCCGGCGCTATCCGGCAAGACGACACTGGCGTTGCTGTGGGCAATCACCTTCCCATCCGACGTGGAGATGTAGACCGATTCCCCCCTCAGCAGGTTGGCTCGTGCCAGGAAGCGCGAAATTTCGCTCATCTCGATATCAGCCCCGAGCGCGGCTTCAACCTCGCCGTCTTTCCCCATAATTGCTGAGGCGAGCGTGATCCCGGGTTTTTGCGAGGTGAAGAAGATGTAAGGCTCGGTCCAGGCGCGACCGCGCCGTTCAACGGCGGAGCGATACCACCCGCGTGTTCGCGGATCATAGGTGTCCGAGGGATCGCGCTCACGCTTGACGATGGCGTAGTCAGGCCCCCGCCACGTCAACTCGACCTCGCGGCCGAGGGGGCCATTCCGTATGACCTTGGTGCGCGTGCCGCCTTCGACCTTCTCGTTGCTGCGCATCACGTAGAAGAATTCGCCTGCGGGATTGCCAACATAAAGACCCGCCACATGCGGTCGCAAGCGAAGCTGGCCGAAGAGATAGCGTTCGAGTTGGTCGGGCTTGTCCGCTCCCAGGATGTGGTCCGACAGCAGTAGCTGGCCCGCCTCCACTGTCGCCTCGGCGGGTACGAAATAATCTTCGGTCGCAGCGATTGACCGCAGAACGGCTTCCTGGGCCCTCTGCCCCGTTAGGGAGCCGAGTTCGGACCGGAGCGCGTAGAAATACCACCCGAAAATCAGGGCAATGCTGAACAGCTGGCTAAGAACGACAGCGAGAAAGACTCTTCGGCCAACGGACATTTGTTTCCTGCCGGAAAAAATGGCCAAACTGGCGGTTCAAACCCAATTGCGGTTCAGCAATTATGGCACCCCTCGGGGTCGCCCGCCACACTGATATCAATCTATTGCTGCCCGACCTCTATTGTGCCGTTAGGTGCCGGGCCCGTTTCGTTTAGGTACGTCACGAGTGTGTCACCGGGCGACCTAGACAGCCGCTCCGACCACTTTTAGGAGAAAGGCGATCACCGGGTGATATGCCCGCGCGTGCACACCCGTGAATCATCAGTTTCAGCGTCTCAACGGCAGACGCTGATGCAATCGAGGATGTCATGGTCGAGCTTCCCTCATCTCCCCGACTCCATTCCTTTCCTTCGTTGCGGTCGTTCCCGGTCCTGGCCCTGGCGACGGCGTTAGTCACGAGTGCGAACGCCGCCTTTGCGCAGCAGCGCTACAACACTCCCGACGAAGCGGTGGCGGCCTTAATCAACGCAGCGCGGGCCGGCACTCCGGCGCTGTTGACGCGCGTGCTGGGTCCGGGCAGCGACGAGATCGTGTCGTCCGGCGACCAGGTTGCCGATACATTCGCGCGCAAGCGTCTCCTCGACGCCTACAACATCAGGCATCAGATCGTGCGGGAGGGCAAGGACCACGCCGTGTTGGTCATCGGGCAAGAAGAGTGGCCGTTACCCATCCCGCTGATGCGCTTAAACAATACTTGGCGATTCGACGCGCAGGCCGCCCGCAGGGAAATCGTCTTCCGCCGCATCGGCCGCAACGAGCAGAGCGCCATCCAAGCCTGTCTCCTTTATGTCAATGCCCAGCGGCAATATGCCAAGAAAGGTTTCGCAGGCGAGGGAGTCTACGCACAGCGTATACTAAGCCAACCGGGAGAAAAAGATGGCCTCTATTGGCCAGCGCAATCCGACGAGGACGATAGCCCGCTCGGTGAGTTGGCCTCAGCTGCGGCGGCGGAGGGATATCCCATCACCGATCAGCGCAACCCCTATCATGGTTACCGTTTTCGGATTCTCACCCAGCAAGGGCCGAATGCGCCTGGCGGCGAAATCGACTACTTGGTGCAGGGTAAGATGGTTGGCGGGTTCGCGCTCGTGGCATATCCGGCGGAGTATCGCATTTCCGGCTTGATGACGTTCCTCGTCAATCATCATGGGCACATCTACGAGAAGGACCTCGGCTCGCGCACGGCCGCGATTGCCTCGGGCATGACGAGTTTTGATCCGGACGACACTTGGCGGCGGGTGGCCCAAGCGGTTCAGTCCGCGAGTGGACGCCGCTAAGAGCCGAACAGCAGGCTCGGATGTCGGCTAATGGCACTTTTCTGCCGTTCGCGGCACTGCATCATCACGGCAGTTGTTGGAGGTAGAGCGGACATGTCGCAGACATCGCCGAACCGACGCGATTGGTCCCTGCGCTCAACCATCGGCCAAGCAGCCAAACTCACCGTCAGAGAAGATGGACCCCGCTTCGTGAATGGTCGGCATTCCCGGGCGGTACGGCCACTGGTGAGCTTTCCAGCTAGCCCCGCTAACCCCCCTTTGCCTGCCCCCAGCAGCTAAGCCCCCACAGGCGGGCCCCAGTCAGCATAGGGCCCCAGACAGGACAGGGGCCCCAGTGCCGGAATAGGGTCCCATCGTCAGATTTTTGCTTGGGATTGAAGGCAGGCGGAGACTCCATCTCCCATCCCCCCGCCCCGCGGGCGGCGTCCCGGCCGGCTTGCGGACCCAGTTTCAAAAAATGGAAAGCAAAACAGAAAAAGGATTCATGTCTTTCCCTTCCTTTCGCAGCCATGACGCAACTGAGTTGCTCGAAGACAAGCGGCAGCGCTCGCCGGCAGGCAGGACCTGTTATCCTAAGACTGCGGGAAAAAGGGTTATCAAAAGACGTTGCTGCAAAGTCCTTGCTTTATGCTGCTATCCAAGTGATAGATAAGCGCGCATAGCTATCTACGCTCGCGTCAGCACCGACGACAAAGGCCAGGATCCCGAGAACCAGCTGCGGCACCTGCGGCAATGGTGCGCCAGCACGGGCCACGAGCTCGTGCACGAATACGTCGACCATGAAAGCGGCCGCAAAGGCACCAAGGACCGCAAACAGCTCGCTGCGCTGTTCGAGGATGCCCACAAGCGCCAGTTCGATTGCGTGCTGTTCTGGGCCTTGGACCGATTCACCCGCGAAGGCATGGTCCCGACTATCCTGCACTTGCAACGGCTGGCTGCCTGCGGCGTGGGCTTTCACAGCTACACCGAGGCCCATCCGGCCACCGACAACGAGCTTGTGCGCAACATCATGCTCGCCCTGCTGGCCTCGCTGGCCAAGGTCGAGGCGCAGAAGATCTCCGAGCGCACCCGCGCCGGCATGGCGCGAGCCAAGGCACACGGCAAGCGCATCGGCAGGCCAGGCATCGCCCCTAAACTACGGCAGCAAATCGCCGAGCGAATCGCGGCAGGCGAGACACCCTATGCCGTGGCCAAGGCCCTTGGTGTCGACCGCCATACCGCGGCTAAATACGCCTGAACTCGCGGCCTGAGCAGGCTGTTGTCACCCGATGAGGTGGGGGCTGAGAGGGAGGGAGTGAGCTCATTTGCATCAGCTTGTGCTGCGTAAGGTTGTGGCTCGATTACCACACTCAAGGAATTTGTTGTCTGCGCCCCATTGGTGGGCGAGTTGCGTGATCGGATGCCAAACACTACCGATCAGGGGGGCCTTATCATGAACAATACTGACAGCCATCTGCCATCAGTGAGAGGGGCCGGGAGGAAAGCCCTCGCTGCCAACGATGTGCGCACCCTCATTGCTAACAACCTGCGCAGTCTCATTTGTCGATGCGTAGCCTGCCAACAGCCGGTTGATCTTCGGGTCTACGCTGACTATGCGACGCTGGTTCGCATCAGCTCCAATTCAGTACGTTTTCAATGTTCGCATTGCAGCGCGGAACATGAGACCACGGTCGGAGCGGCTTGCCCAGAAATTCTATTGCTCGAAAGTCACCAAGCGAAACGCACGAGACATCAGAATGCCGCCGCCGGGTGGTAAGCGCCTGTTTGCAGGCCACACCAATGTCGAAGCAGCGTGCAATCTTTCACAGAACGCGAACAGCAATGACACGCCAGGTCCGTGGTGCGCTTGCTGGAGCGGCTCGCGGCGCAGTCCCTCAGCGGAGCTTCTTCCGCTCACAGGCACACTCAACGAGAGAGACTGGTGGCTTTCCAAGCGGTGCCGATTGCTTCGACGCTGTAAGCGCGTCGTGCATCCAGTCCGAAGAAACATCTCGCGAGCCCGAGGGTACTCCGCGCCATTGAGAGGGCTTGGTACAGCGAGTTGGATGCCCCTGGGTACGAGCACGTAGGGCAAGCCTTGCGCTTCTGCCTCAGCGACCTCGTCAGGATGAAAGACGTACCGGCGCATCAACCAGCACCTGACGCATCCGGCGACGTGGTGTTCCAGCATGCCTGCAAGATGAGGCTGGAGGGCATCGTGTCGAAGCGGCTAGGCTCGCGCTACATCTCCGGCCGCTCCCGCGATTGGCTCAAGTTCAAGAACCCAGACGCGCCGGCTGTGAAGCGTGAGGCGGAAGATGAGTGGGACAGGCGATAAAAAAACCCCGCCGGTGAGGGCGGGGCTAAGGTGACCAAAGGAGACCTTCTGCCCAGAAGGCCACACCATAGTAAGGGGATCTCGGCTCGCAGGAAGCGGAGCTGTCGGCTGCGGGCTGCGCCAAGATTTATCGGGAGAAAGCCAGCGGTGCGAAGACGGATCGAGCCGAACTCGCCAAGGCCCTCCTCAGGCTCGAGCCGGGCGATGTGCTGGTCGTGACCAGGTTAGATAGGCTCGCACGCTCGACCCGCGATCTGCTCACCGTCTTGGCCACGGTTGGCGAGCGTGAAGCCGGTTTCCGTAGTCTGAAAGACACATGGGCCGATACCACCACACCGCACGGCCGGCTCATGCTGACGGTATTAGGCGGACTGGCTGAGTTCGAGCGTGAGCTGATCCTTGCCCGTACGAGTGACGGCAGAATCCGAGCAAAGGCCCGCGGGGTGAAATTTGGGCGACCGACGGCCCTGACAGCGCATCAGCGGCAGGAAGCCCTACACCGCCTCGCGCAGGGCGAAGCTCAGTCGGACATCGCGCGCTCTTATGCTGTCAGCCAAGCCACGATCTCGCGCCTGCAAGCGTGGTTTGGCGAGCGCCTAAACCCGAGCAGCCAACCATAGCCGGCCAGCGCAACGCGTTTCATGTGACGCGCAACTAGCTATTTCTATAGGTCGGTGCGCAGCTGGCGGTGCAGCCGATCCGCAAATTGCGTGAATCCGATCATGGCCTTCCCGGCGGCGAGATCGTGGACGCGCTGTAGGCGGTCATAAGTCCGCCGGTGCATCCCTTTTGGCTTCGGCGGGAAGGCTTCGAGCATATTTCGACTACCCCCTAGGCGGCGGCGGATGCGCTGGGCTCTTAGCAGCTGGCGGTCTCGCGGGATTGCCTGCCGTGTAGCGTACGTGAGCCGATAACAATGACGGCAACCCCACCGCCCTCCATTCGGCGAGTACATTGCGGAGACGTGCTGGCCGCAGACACATTTAAACCAAAGCGATGAGGGCAGGTGATGCCCTCCTCGATGGCTTGATCGGAGCTCAGGTCCGCTCCGGGTCAATCGCGTCATTTCGAACGCGGGACCCGCACGATCGCTTCACCCCAATAGTGGACATCACCCGCAACTTGTTCGATCATCGCGAGTGCCAACTCGCCTCGTCGATGTTCGCTCGCGAAAAACACCTTGATGCCGATGATGGCCAGCGTTGACGATCAGCCCCTCACGCGCCGCGCTTTTGAAGCCTGCGCGTCCGCCTAATCCAGGGGCGTGAATCCGGATGCCTTCACGATCGGCCCCCAGCGATCTGTGTCGGCCTTGACCTGACGAGCAAAGTCGGCCGGCGTGAGGCCGCCGACATCCACCGATTGATCGGCAAGACCGGTCTGCATTTCCTTAGTTTGCAGTGCCGCACGCAAGACGCTGCTGAGCGTCTCGACGGTCCCGCTGGGAGTCCGCGCCGGAACAAAAATGCCGAACCATTCGGCGAATTCGAGCGCCGGGTATCCCGCCTCGGCAACGGTTGGCACATCGGGCAGCAACGGGCTGCGCTGTGCGCCCGTCGTTGCCAGCGCCCGCAGCGTCCCGGCCCGGACGTGCGGAACGAAGGAGCCGATCGGCGAGATGCAGGAGGCAATTTGACTGCCCAGCAGACTTTGGATGGACGGCGCCGTTCCCTGAAAGGGAACGTGGAGGTACTCAAAGTTCGCAGCCCGGGACAACATGACGCCGAGGAAATGAAGGGGCGAACCCGCGCCCGGCGATCCATAGGAGGACTGATTGGGATTGCTTCGGCACCAGGCAATGAAATCAGCAAGTGTCTTCACCGTGCTGGGGACCAGCGGGCCAATCGCGATCAGCATGGACGTGGTGGAGATGGTCGTAACCGGGGCGAAGTCCTGCTGCGGATTGTAACTGAGCGACTTGTAGACGTGCGGATAAAGAGCCACCGCTACGGCAGGCGTCAGGACCATGACCGACCCGTCCGCCGCGCTGTTCTTCAAGACATCCATCACGACGCGACCGCCCGCACCAGGACGGTTCTCGACGATCGTCGAAGACGCATACGCCTTCATCTGCTCCGCAAGGAGTCTCGCAATAACGTCGCTGGGGCCACCCGCGGGAAAGCCAACGATGATGCGCGCCGTCGAATGCAACGGCTGCGATAGAGTTGGCGAGAGACCCAGTGCGTACGACGCGACACCGCCCGCACTCCCAAACAAGAAGCGCCGGCGATTGGGCCTGATCACGCGACGAACGTCAGTCATTGCTACCCCCCTTCAGTGATTCTTAGACGCTGCATTCCATCGAGGAAAAAGGGCCGACGGCACGGATGCCCATTCCCCGCGAAGATGTCGGCACGTTCTGCTTCAAAAGCGGCTAGAGAAGCCTAACCGATCTCGCGTCGCACAGAAATACGCTTCGAACTGGGCCGAGGTCCGTTAATGGTATGGTCCGGCCGTGCTCCTGCCCGGCCAGCGATAAGCTGGCCAGGGGCGCCAGACAAGGAGCACGCCATGGCTAGGACAGCACAGAGTGCCATTGCCGTAATCGGCATTGATATCGGTAAGAACTCGTTCCACGTCGTGGGTCTCGATTGTCGTGGCGCAATCGTGCTGCGGCAGAAGCGGGTGCCGGCCGGAACCATAGATGGTCCCGGCCGTGCTCCTGCCCCGCCAGGCGCGATAAGCTGGCTAGGGGCGAAGCGCACCTCAGTGGACCGCCAGCGGCGGCGTACTGGCGGCTGCGGTCGGTCGACCTCAAGAGGTTCTTGACGGCGCCCGGGAGCTGTCCGGCGTAGAGCCGGCCGGGCGGGCTGTCCAGCCGCTCGACCACGGCGAGCCGGGTGATTTCACCCCGGAGGTAAGCGTTTAGGAACTCGTCATAGTTGTTGAAGGACACGCAGCCGTTCGACTGGCCATTGGCGCCCAGCATGTAGGTGTGGGCGAGAATGCCGGCGCGGCCGTACATCCGGCTGTCGTTGATCGGGTTGGGCGGATGGCGCGAACGCCGTGAAACAGACGCTCGCGCAAGGTGAGCGTATAGACGTTCGGCGGCGTCGCGCCCTTCTTCCGCACATGCACGTGGCGGGATTGTCCATCATGGCGCCGAAGCCGGAATGGGCCTCGAGCGCCGGCCGCTCGGCAGGTAGACGGTGCGCGCGGTGATGTCGTAGATCGCGGTGCGGCCGTCGTCATCGATCGCCGGGAGTTCCCCATTCTGGCCAATTGAGATGACGTGTCCTTAGCAAAAAGCCGGCTGCTTACTTGGTCATGCGATCAGACATTCGGTGGCCGGGAATTCAGGAAGTCTGAAACGAGCTTGATCTGGTCGGCACTCATCAGCGGCGGCGCATGGCCACACCCTTCGATCTGGTGAATAATCGTAAACCGGCTGCGACGTTCCATCTCTCGGGCAAGATCGGGCGTCAGCAGATCCGATTCCTTGCCGCGTAGCACGAGAATCGGCACTTTGATCGCTGCCCAATATTTCCAGAGATCGATGCTGTAATGCCACGGATTGCGGAACGCGCGCACAATCTGCGGATCACACAGCATCAGGTAGCGCCCACGTTCCGGCTGCCAAGCCACACTGTGGCGAGCGAGATGCGCCCAATTCTCATCCGGCAGCTTTCCGAACGGAGCTAATACCTCGCGCACGTACGCTTCCGCTTCTTCGAGGCTGTCGAAATCCGTCGGCATCGAACTCAGATAGGAGCCGATTCGCATCAAGCCGGCCCACGGCAAGTACGGCCCGATATCGTTGACGACCAGCCGTCGGATGGGTGATCCCGGGAGGCCGGCCAGTACCATGCCGATCAGACCTCCCAGCGAGGTGCCGACCAAATCCAATTGGCTGGCACCGAGACGGGCAACGATCGCATTCATGTCGGCGCAGTACTGCGGGAGCGCATACTCGTTGGCGTCCCGCAGACGGCCGCTACGGCCGCGGCCGACAAGATCTGGGCAGACCACCCGCCGTCCCGCTGCCGCGAGGTGGGAAGCGAGATAGTCGAAGTCGCGCCCCTGGCGGCTCAGTCCGTGAATGCAGACAATGGGGATTTCAGCTTCGGACGGACCCCAGTCAACGTACGCCAATTCGTGAAATCCCGTCAGTGACAAGCCTCGGATCGATCCGCTCCGATCCGGCTGGGAATTTTCCCGGGTGGCCGGCTTCCCAGCCGGCCTCGACACATTGAGCATCAAACTTCACCTTGTCGCGCATCTATTTGCATCACGATCCTCAGGGATGCAAGGATGGGCCTCAGAGCAGGCCAGGCTATCGACGGACCAGGAAAATCACGATCGCGTCTGGGCCGCGCTGAAGGCTTGCGCTTCCGGCCAGGTCTCGAAAACGTGCGGCGCCAAGTTGCGCTCCGCGAGGCCGGCGCCGAGTTTGAGTCGCATGAACGCGCTCGTTGTATAGCGCGAGGCGCTCGAGTAGTAGCGATTCTGCATATAGGTAATCATCGAAAAATAGGCGTCACTCACGACTGGGTCGAGATAGAAGCCATCGTAGTTCGCCACCAGCGCCACCTTGCGCCCGATCGCCCTGCATCTCGTTTCCATTTCGCGACGCACGAGGTCGACGTCCGCGGTGCTGCGGACCTGGAAACCCTCGAAGTTGATGAAGATCGTGTTGCGTTCCGGGTCGTATGAAATCCGCTCGGACAGGCTCAAGCCCAATAGCAACTGCTCGAGCCCCATGGGCCCGGGCTCGAAGATCAGCGCATTCATGCTTCGCGGGTCGTTGATGATCGGCTCGAAACCCATGTGCGGCAGGATGTCCTTTTCCACGTCGATGCCGGGAGCAATCTCAACGAGTTCGACTCCGGCCGAGGTGCGCTGAAACACGCAGCGTTCGGTCACATAGTAGACCGGTTGTCCGATCTCGGCCGCATAGGTACCGCTGAATGTGATCTGTTCCACGCGATCGATGAATTTTCGCGATTTGCCTTCGCTGGCGATGTTGAGCTTGCCATTCGCGAGTTCGATCTTCAGACCGCCCGCCGTGAATGTTCCTGCGAATAGAAGCTTCTTGGCGTTCTGCGAGATGTTGATGAATCCGCCGGCGCCCGCGAGCCGGCGGCCGAAGCGGCTGACATTGACGTTCCCGTTCGCATCCGTCTGCGCCATGCCGAGGCAGGCGAGGTCCAGACCGCCGCCATCGTAAAAGTCGAACTGCTGGTTCTGCTGGATCACGGCTTCGGGATTGAGCGCCGTGCCGAAATCGAGCCCTCCCTGCGGAACGCCACCGACGATCCCCGGTTCGGCGGTCAACGTCACGTATTTAAGGATGCGCTCCTCCGCCGCGACCGCCGCGACGCCTTCCGGCATGCCAATGCCGAGGTTGACCACGCCTCCGAGCGGCAGCTCAAAGGCGCAACGGCGCGCGATGATCTTGCGCTCGTCCAGATCCATCGGCTCGACGCGATCGAGCGGAACGCGCTGCCGACCCGAAAAGGCATGGTTGTACGGCGTGCCGTAGGTCTGGACGTGATTTATCGCATCTGCCAGCACGGCGCAGTCGACCAGGATGCCGGGGACCTGGACTTCGCGAGGATTTAGCGAGTCTGCGGCGGCGATGCGCTCGACTTGTGCGATGACGAAGCCGCGCGAATTCTTGGCGGCCATTGCGGCGGCGAGATTGTCAAGCGTCAACGCCTCGCGCTCCATTGTAACGTTGCCGTTTGGATCGCAGGTCGTGCCGCGGATGAAGGCCACGTTGATGGGGAATGACTTGTAGCGGAGCCACTCCTCGCCACCGATATCCAGGACCTCCACAAGGTCCTCGGTCGTCACGCTGTTGAGCTTGCCGCCTTGCTCGCGCGGATCGACGAAGGTGCGCAGCCCGACCTTTGAGATCGTTCCCGGGCGGCGCGCCGCGATCTCGCGATACAGATGCGATATGCAGCCGAGCGGTAGGTTGTAGGCTTCGATCTCGTTGTTGAGCGCCAGCTCAGCGAGCTTCGGCACCAGGCTCCAATGCCCGCCCACGGCTCGTTTGATCAGCCCCTTATGCGCGAGGCGATTGAGCCCGCGCTCCTTGCCGTCGCCGGGCGCCGCCGCAAAGACGAGGGTAAGATCCTGGGGATGGCCGTCCTTGAGGAAGCGCCGCTCGAGCGCGAGGATCAGCTCATCCGGCGTGCCGATACCGACGAAGCCCGACACGCACACGGTGTCTCCGTCGCGTACAATGGCGATCGCTTCATCGGCGGAGACGATCTTGTTCTTCAGCGTCATCCGCTACGACCTCTCGGCCAGCCAGTTCGCAATCGCGGAGCCGAGCAATGCTTGCGACTTGCCGCCGACGAACACGCCGACGTGTCCACCGGGTAACGCCAGCTCGGTGTAGTCCTTGGTGCCGACTTTCGCACCCAGCGCCTGCGACGTGGCGGGCGGAATGATGTGATCGTCCTTTGCGAATACGTTGAGGACCGGCATGGTGATATTGGCGAGGTTGACCGCCTGGCCATTGATCATGAATGCGCCGTTGATCAACTTGTTGTCCTGGTAGAGGTCCTTGAGCCACTGCTTGGCGGCTTCTCCAGGATGATGTGGACGGTCGGCGAGCCATTTTTCCATGCGCAGGAAGTTGAGAAACTTCTTATCGTCGTCCACGACTTCCAACAGGTCGAGATTGTACTTCATCAGAGTGCGCATGGGCGTCATCTGCGAAAACACCGACCCCATGAACTCGCCTGGCAGGTTGCCATAGGCGTCGATCAGGCGATCCACGTCTTCCGGAGTGAGGCTGCGAGTCCAAAGATTGATGAAGCCATGTCCGAGCCGATTCTCGACCGTATCGCCGTGGAAGTCGATCGGAGTAATGGTAAGGACCATGCAGCTCACGGTCTGCGGATGCAGCGCCGCGTAGCAGGTGGTAAACACTCCGCCTTCGCAAATGCCGAGCAGGTTGACCTTACCGACACCGTGACGCTCGCAAATGGCCCCGATGCAGTCGGCCAGGTACCCGTCGATGTAGTCGTCGAGCGTGAGCCACCGGTCCGCACGCGAGGGGTTTCCCCAGTCTACGACGTAAAGATCGACGCCGAGTTTGAGGAGATTGCGGACGAGCGAGCGGTCCTCCTGCAGGTCCGCCATGGTATAGCGGCCGATCAGCCCGTACACGATCAGCACTGGAGTCGCGACTTTCTTGCCGGCGAGCGGCCGATAGTGATGCAGCGAGACCTTGTCCTGGCGCCAAATCTCGTCCTTCGGTGTCGTGGCAATCGCCACCTCGTCGTCCCGAAGCTTCGAGAACAACGCAACGCCACGCGCAATTTTCTCTCCGAGAGCCGCGGCTTCGGAGATCGCCTGCTCGGGCTTGATGTCAATGGGTGTTCGGCTCGTCATACTGACGTGCTCCGACTCGAAGTTATACCCGTCCCTTGCGTGCTCTGGGGGCCTTCGCGAACGGGGGCTCTTTCTTCTGCACGTCCCGGCTTGCCCGCTGGAGCTTGCGTAGCTCGCGCCGCAGCTCGGTCACGACGCGATGCACGTCGTCTATCTCTTCGCGCGTCGGATAACCGAACATCTCGCTGTAGAATGCCGCCATCTCCTGCTGCGCGAGGCGCAGGTCCGTGCTTGCCTTGAGGATCTCGCGCTGGCTCGTGAGATACCTTTCGGAACGCTGCGTTTCGAGCAGGGCGCTGTTCGCCGTGTCGACCCATAGTGCGAGCACTTCCCGCCAGGAGCCCAGCACCTCCTTGCGATCGGCCGCTTCGTTTAGTTCTCTCGCGAACTTGCCGGCTGCCTGGAGCCAGGCCTCGAGCATCACGGTGTTGTGTTCGAGGCTGCGCCTGCGCAAAGCGGTCCAGGCGTTGAACAGCGTGAGCATCTTGCGCTCGGTGTCCCACACGTCGGCGAGCCGCGGTCCCTCCGCCATTCGCTGAAGCGCCTGGTCCATGCCGTCCGTGCCGGAGAACCATGCGCGGGGATCGAAGATCTTGCCCAGCAGGTCCCCGACGACGGGGTTCTGGCTCTCGCTGGCCTGCATGGTGCGACCGATCGTCTGCGACATCTCGATCGCTGACGACCACAGTTTCGCGAATGCGCGGTTCGCCTGCGTCAGCCCTTGAGGATCGAGCATTTGTGGATCGAACACGCCGGCTGGCGGTACGCCCGAAGGCCGCTCCTGTCCGACCGCTTTCCCTGCGTTAGCGAAGAAATTCTGCTGTGCGGCCGCAAACTCCTGCCCGCCGCGGCCCCACAGTTCGGCCATTGCTTTCATGTAGTCGAACGGCGTCATCTCAGAACACCACGACCTGCCGCACCGCCTTGCCCTCGTGCAGCCGATCGAAACCTTGGTTGATGTCATCGAGCTTCAGGCGCCCGCTCATCAGCCGGTCTACGGGGAGCTTGCCGCGCCGGTAGAGTTCGATGTAGCGCGGCAGATCGCGCGTCGGAACGCAGGTGCCGATATAGCTTCCCTTCACGGTTCGCTCCTCGGCGACAAGATTCACCTGCGGCAGCGCAAAGGTGTGGTTTGGCGGGGGCAGACCGGCAGTGACGGTCGTGCCACCGCGGCGTGTGATTTTGTAGGCGAGGTCCATGGCGCGCACGGAGCCCGCCATTTCGAACGCAAACTCGACGCCACCGCCCGTCGCAGCCTTGATCTCCTCGACCGCATTGGGGCTGCCGGGATTGAACGTGTCGGTTGCTCCGAGCTGGCGCGCGAGGCCGAGCTTGTCGTCCGAGAGGTCGATTGCGACCACGCGTCGCGCGCCAACCGCAATCGCTCCGAGCAGCGAACTCAAACCGACGCCGCCGAGCCCGATCACCGCGACACTGGAGCCCGCGGAAACTTTTGCGGTGTTGATGACGGCGCCGACGCCGGTGAGCACCGCACAGCCGAACAAGGCTGCTTCATCCAGCGGAAGCTCCTTGTCGATCTGCACCAGAGATCGGCGTGAGACCGTTGCATAGTCGGCGAACGCCGAGCAACCGAGATGATGATGGACGTCCTGGCCTTTGCGGTGGAGCCGTCGCTCGCCCGAAAGCAACGTACCTGCACCATTCGCCGCTGCACCCGGCTCGCACAGCGCGGGCCGGCCTTCGGCGCAAGGCAGGCAATGTCCGCAGCTCGGTACAAACACCATCACGACATGGTCGCCCACCTTGAGATCATCCACGCCCGGTCCAAGCTTCTCCACGACGCCGGCGGCCTCGTGACCAAGCACCATGGGGGTCGGACGCGGTCGATTGCCGTCAATGACGGAGAGATCGGAATGGCACAGACCCGCTGCGCCGATCTTCACCATCACCTCGCCTTGCCCGGGATCGTCGAGCTCGAATTCGTCGATCGTCAGCGGCTTGGATTTCTCATACGGCGCCTCGGCACCCATCTTGTCGAGGACGGCGGCTCTTATTTTCATTGGCAACGTCCCGGATTGAGCTCGGCCGCTGCAGAGCGGTCTCGAAACAACTGACGACAGTATGCGCGGGAGGCGCGCCGGGACCTACTGGAATCGCCCGACTGCTTCAGCCCAGCCTCTCTGAAGTTCGGCGAACGCCTTCTGGCTCGCGGTCACCATGTCCTTCCATGCGGCCTCATTGGCTCCGCGAACGTGGTCGGCCATCTTGCGAGCCTCGTCGGCTTTGGCCTCCATTTGCTCCATGGCCTTCCTGTAGTCGTCGCGCGCCTTCTCGCTCATCTGCTCGAGACGTTCCTGGTAGTCCTTGACCTGCGCCATCCAGACGTCGCTCTGCGCCTTCAATTGATCGGCAAAGTTCTGCTTCATCATGGCCGGTTCTCCTTCTCACACTCGAATTGTCACGCGATTTCCGGTACGCGCCCGCGCAACTCTTCCACCAGCACGCGCGTATTCTCGACGTAGTCGATCGGCACCGTGATGAGGTGAACGCCGGTGTCCTTGAAGGCACCCTCGAGGGTGGGCACGAGGTCGTCGGTTCGTTTCACGCGATGGCCGATCGCTCCATAGGATTCGGCATATTTGACGAAATCCGGATTGCCGAAGCACAGCCCCCAGTCGGGAAATGCATCGACGGACTGCTTCCACCGGATCATGCCGTATGCGGAGTCCTCGAGGATCAGCACGACAAGGTTCAATCCAAGGCGGACGGCGGTCTCCATCTCCTGCGAATTCATCATGAAACCCCCGTCCCCGCACACGGCGAGAACCCGGCGCTTCGGATAGAGCATCGACGCCATCATGGCGGATGGCAGACCGGCTCCCATCGTGGCAAGTGCGTTGTCGAGCAGCAGCGTGTTCGCCACGTGGGTCCGGTAGTTTCGTGCAAACCAGATTTTGTACATGCCGTTGTCGAGACAGACGATCCCGTCTTCCGGCATGACTTTTCGCACGTCGCGGACGATCCGCTGTGGCGTTGGCGGGAACCGCTCTTCGTCGGCGCGGTCGCGGATGCGGCTGGTGATTTCGCTGCGCAGGCCCGTGAAGACCGGGTCGATCCGGAGCTTGCCTTCGATCCGGTCAGCCAGCAGTGCAAGGCTGGGACCGACATCGCCGACCACTTCAGCGTGCGGGAAATACACTTGCTCGACGCTCGCGGCGGTAAAGCCGACATGGATCACCTTCGGACCGTCCGGGCCCATGATGAATGGCGGTTTCTCCACGGTGTCGTGCCCGATCGAAATGATGAGATCGGCATGGTCGACGGCGCGGTGCACGTAGTCGCCTGAGGACAGGGCCGCAGTCCCCATATAGAGGTTGGAGCCGCCGGTGACCGATCCCTTTCCCATCTGGGTGTTGAAGAAGGGGATCCGCGTCCGGCGTATGAAGCTTGACAGCGGCTCCACCAGCTTGGGCCGGCTGGAGCCCGCGCCGAGCATGACCAAAGGCCTCTGGGCCTTGCAGATCATCTCGGCGGCGCGATCGAGCGCGGCCGGCGGAGCAACCGGCAACTCGATCGGATGCGGCGGCACCAACGGAACGTCGTCGGTTTCCTCGCCCGCCACGTCCTCGGGCAATTCCAGATGAACTGGGCCAGGCCGCTCCTCCATTGCAACCCGGAACGCGTCGCGCACGATTGCCGGAATGGAAGCAGGCGTGATGATCTGGCGCGCCATCTTGGTCAGCGGGCGCATCGAGGCGATCACGTCGACGATCTGGAAGCGTGCCTGCTTGGCGGTCTTGATTGCCTTTTGACCGGTGAGCATGATCATCGGCATCGCGCCGAGATGGGCGTAGGCGGCGCCCGTCGAGAGGTTTAGCGCACCCGGCCCGAGCGTCGAGATGCACACGCCTGGCTTTCCGGTAAGCCGCCCGTGGGTCGCCGCCATGAACGCGGCCGCCTGCTCATGACGAGTCAGGATGAGTTTGATCTTGGACTTGCGGAGCGACTCGACGACGTCGAGATTTTCCTCGCCCGGCACGCCGAAGATGCGGTCGACACCCTCGTTCTCCAAAGCCGCGACGAGTAGATCGGATCCCTTAGGCATGCGCTCTGTCCTCTGACGAGAAACCGAAGGTGCACAGGATCGCTCAATCAGCGTTCAATCTGTCCGGTGCCCTCCAGGTAGCCATATTTGCGCGTGTCGGGCATGATCAGCGCTGCCGCCAGGCCGATCGCCACCATTCCGGCAACGTACCAGGCGAACCACGTCTCAAGCCCGGACGACTTGAGCCAGAGCGCCACGTATTCGGCGGTGCCGCCGAATAGCGCATTCGCCACCGCGTAGGTCAGGCCGACTCCGAGCGCACGCACTTGGGCCGGGAACAGCTCTGCTTTCACCACGCCGCTGATGGAGGTGTAAAAGCTCGCGATCGCCAGTGCAAGCAAGACCAGAATGAAGGCTTGATAGGGACTGGACACATCGCCGAGCGCGAGCAGGAGGGGCGCGGCAGCGATCGCCCCCAGCGCCGTGAACAGGATCATGTTGTTCCTCCGGCCGATCCGATCCGACAGCGCGCCGAATACCGGCTGCAGCAGCATGAAGACGATCAACACGACCGTCATCACGAACGTGACGGTCGTGGCGTCCATGTGGGCGGTGTTCACCAGATACTTCTGCATATAGGTCGTGAACGTATAGAAATAGAGCGAGCCGCCCATCGTGAACGCGAGCACAATCATCACCGCGCGCGGATGATTGCGCAAAAGGCCGACGACGGATCCGGCTTCCTTGTTGTGCATCGTCTCTGCCGTGGCCGTCTCGGCAAGCGAGCGCCGCAGGAACATCGCGACGACCGCTGCCACCGCTCCGATCACGAACGGAATGCGCCAGCCCCAGGCCTTGAGCTCATCGGTCGTCAGGAGGAGCTGCAGGATGGCGAGCACGAGGAGGGCGAGCAACTGTCCACCGATGAGGGTCACGTATTGGAACGAGGAGTAGAACCCGCGGTTTCCCTTGGAGGCGACCTCGCTCATGTAGGTGGCCGCGGTGCCGTACTCGCCGCCGACCGACAGGCCCTGCGTCAAGCGCGCAATGAGTAGAAAGACCGGCGCCGCCGCACCGATCGTGGCATAGGTCGGCAACAGCGCGATCATGAGCGATCCTGCGCACATCATCAGCACCGAGATGATCATCGAGGTTCTGCGGCCGTGCGTGTCGGCCAGCCAGCCGAACAGCCAGCCTCCCAGGGGCCGCATGAAAAAGCCGACCGCGAAAATTCCCGCGGTCGCGAGCAGCTGGCTCGTCGCATCGCCGCTGGGGAAGAAGGCCGAGGCAAAGTAGATCGACGTGAAGGCGTAGGCGTAGAAATCGTACCACTCGACGAGATTGCCGGAGGACGCTCCGATGATCGCAACGATGCGCCGGCGCCGATCTGCGGCTTCCGAGGTCCCGGTCACCGGTATGGAATCAGCTATCGCGCTCATGGTTTCCTCCTCGGTTGTTCTTGAACTGGGTTCCTCGCCTTCCCTCCTGGAAATCAGGTCCGCTCGCCGGCTCCCGGAAGCGGGAGCTTCCGGACCGCGTCATCGCTGGAGCTCATCCCGCAAAGCATTCGCTCGGCAGATGATGGTCACACGCCCTCGGTTCGCCGCCTATTGATGTTGCGCCTGGGGGCGTTCTGGATCAATCAATGAATGTGTGACACGCAGATTTATGCGTCAGTCATTCTGACTAATTCACCTCGATAAAGGGCGGCACCGCGTCGGCGCTCGGCGCCTAGGCTGCAACCACGACGATTCCAATCGTGTTTGTTTGTGGTCGGCATCTATTCTGTCGGGCCCCTCTCGTTCGCCTCAATCGGCCAAGCGGCAATCTCTCGAGCGTGAGCTTGACCGGCAGCGTGCTCGCCGCCAAACGCATGGAACTCCTGCACGACCTCGTTCCGAAGGTCGCCGCCGTCATCGCCCTCATGGTGAACCCGATCCATCACAGCGCCCGCCGAACCGCAGGCTGCCCATGCCGAGACCGCTGCGCGCTCGGGGCCGGGCGTGGTATTTGCGGAACTCGGTTTCCCGCCACCGCTCTGCCGCGGGCTGTTCGTTCTGTCCCGCTCGGTCGGCGCATTGGCCCATGCCTTCGAGGAGATGCAGTCGGGTGAACGCAACAAAGGTCCCATCCCCCGCCAGCTGATTTGGACCTATACTGGCCCGCCGCCGCGCAAGCTCGCCGGAGCGGCGCCGTAGCGACCCTGCCTTCTCCACACCAGCAAGGCGCCGGAGAGCGCCGCTTGAACATCACTTCGGAAAGGAAACGCCATGCCGACCCGACGCGATCTCCTGCGCAGCGCCGCGCTCGTCCCCGCCGCCGCTGCTTTCCCGTCCTTCGTGACCATCGGCACGGCTCAAACGCAGGCCATCGAGCTGCTCAAGATGTTCGTCCCGGCGGCGCCCGGCGGTGGATGGGACCAGACCGCGCGGACGATCGAGCAGGTCCTGCGCGCAACCGGCGCGGTCAAAGGCGTGCAGATCACCAATGTCGGCGGCGCCGGGGGCGCGGTCGGACTCCCGCAGTTCCTCAATCAATGGAAAGGCCAGAGCAACGCGCTGATGGTCGCCGGCATGGTGATGGTGGGCGCCATCATCGCCAACAAGAGCCCGGTCCGGCTCGCGCAGGCGACGCCGATCGCGCGGTTGACCGGCGAATTTCTGGCGCTCGTCGTCCCGGCGCAGTCGCCGTTCAAGAGCGTCAAGGACTTTGCCGCGGCGCTGAAAGCCGATCCGACCAAGGTTCCCGTCGCCGGCGGGTCGGCGGGCGGGTCGGACCATATTCTTCTGGGCATGATCGCGAAGGCCATCGGCGTCCCGCCACCGAAGGTGAGCTACGTCGCCTTTGCCGGCGGCGGACCGGCAACCGCTGCGCTGCTCGGCAACCAGGTGGCCGCCGGCATCTCGGGCTATGCCGAGTTCGCGGAGCAGGTGAAGGCCGGAAAGCTGCGGGTGATCGCTGTCTCATCGGACAAGCGCCAGGAGGGAATCGACGCCCCCACTCTGAAGGAGGAGGGAATCGACGTGGAGCTGTTCAACTGGCGGGGCGTGTTCGCGCCCCCCGGCGTCAACGACACCCAGCGCAAGGCGATGATTGCGCTGATGGAGAAGATGGTTGCGACACCGCAATGGGCCGAGGCCTGCAAGGCCCGGGACTGGACGCCAATCACGCTGGTAGGCGACGACTACAAGACCTTCCTTGAAGCCGAGACGGCGCGGATCGAAGGCATCCTCAAGGAACTCGGGCTGGCGTGACATGACCATCGCGGGTCCGCAGCCCAGCGACCCGGCCGTGCGGCCGCGGCCGGCCATCGGCGAGACGATCATCGGCGCCGGCGTGCTCGCGCTGGCGATCGTCATGTTCTGGCAGACGATGTCCATTCCGGTGTCGCCGATCTACGCCAAGGTCGGACCGACCGTCGTTCCGATCATCACGGCGTTCGCGCTGGGGATGCTCGGCATCCTGCTTCTGATCGACGCATGGCGAGGCGGTTGGCAGCCCCAGGAGGAGAAGGAGGTCGCGCCGGATCGAGCGGCGCTGCTCTGGATCGTCGCCGGCCTCGTGCTCAACGTGCTTCTGATCGGGTCGGCAGGGTTCACCATCGCGTCGGTCATTCTGTTCGTCTGCGTGGCGCGCGGCTTCGGATCGAAGGCGATCGTGCGCGACGCCCTGATCGGCGCGGCTTTCGCGCTCATTGCCTATATCGGTTTCGCCCAGACGCTCGGCATCAATATCGGCTCCGGCCTGGTCGAGTCCGCGATCGAGCGCATGCTCGGTATCGAGGGCAGCTGACATGGATGCCTTCTCCCAGCTTCTCAACGGCTTCGCCGTCGCGCTCACGCCGATGAACCTGGTGTGGTGCCTCGTCGGCACCACGCTCGGGACCGCGATCGGCGTCCTGCCGGGGCTCGGCCCGGCGCTCACCATCGCGTTGCTGCTGCCGATTACGTTCAAGGTCGAGCCGACCGCGGCATTCATCCTGTTCGCCGGCATCTACTATGGCGCGATGTACGGCGGGTCGACGACGTCGATCCTGCTCAACACGCCGGGCGAAAGCGCGACCATCGTCACCGCGCTCGAGGGCAACAAGATGGCCCGCAACGGGCGCGCCGGCGCGGCGCTGGCGACGGCAGCCATCGGCTCGTTCGTCGCCGGCACCATCGGCACGCTCGGCATCACCTTTCTCGCACCCATCGTGGTGGAGTGGGCGCTCAAGTTCGGGCCGGCCGACTACTTCTCATTGATGGTATTGGCCTTCGTGACGGTATCGGCCGTCCTCGGCTCCTCGGCGGTGCGCGGGCTGGCAGCGCTGTTCTTCGGCATCTGGCTCGGCTTGATCGGCGTCGACCTGCAGACCGGCCAGGCGCGCTTCACCTTCGGTCTTGCCGAACTGCTCGACGGCATCAACGTCATCGTCGTGGCGGTCGGCCTGTTCGCGGTCGGCGAGACGCTTTACGTCGCCTCGCGCTACCGGCTGGGCAAGGACGAGATCATTCCGCTGTCCGGCTCGCTCTGGATGACGGCGGCGGAATGGAAGCGATCGTGGAAACCGTGGCTGCGCGGCACCGCGATCGGCTTTCCGATCGGCGCCATGCCCGCGGGCGGCGCCGAGATCCCGACCTTCCTGAGCTACTACATCGAGAAGAAGCTGAGCTCGAAGCCCGAGGAATTCGGCAAGGGCGCGATCGAAGGCGTCGCCGGACCCGAGGCCGCCAACAACGCCTCGGCGGCCGGCGTGCTGGTGCCGATGCTGACCCTTGGCCTGCCGACCTCGGCGACCGCCGCCATCATGCTGTCCGCGTTCCAGAGCTACGGCATCAATCCCGGCCCGCTGCTGCTGCAGTCGCAGCCGCAACTGGTCTGGGGACTGATCGCGTCGCTGTTCATCGGCAACGTCATGCTGCTGGTGCTCAACCTGCCGATGATCGCGCTCTGGGTTAAGCTCCTGCAGATTCCGGCGCCGCTCCTCTATGCCGGCATCCTCGTGTTCGCCACCATCGGCACCTACGGGATCACGCAATCCCCGATCGATCTGGTCCTGCTCTATCTGGTGGGCGGCATCGGCTATCTCATGCGCCGCTATGACTTCCCGGCGGCGCCGGTGATCATCGGCATGATCCTGGGGCCGCTCGCGGAGCAGAACTTCCGCCAGGCGATGACCATCTCGGCCGGCGACTGGACGGTGTTCTTCACGCGGCCGCTGTCGGCGACGATCCTCGCGCTGGCGGCGCTGGCGCTGTTCGGGCCCGGGCTCTACCAGTTCGCCACGCGTCGCAAGGCCGCGGCCTAGCCGTCGGTCGCGGCACGCTTCTGAGCGTCCAACCGAGCGAGTTCGCAGCCAAGGTCCAGGCTCGACGCTCAGCCGCACCTCGCATCTCTCATCGGCGACTTTCTGCAACAAAATCGCCCACTTTGCGGACCCAAGTCGGACCTTTCCCCGAGGAATGAGAAGCGGCCAATCGAAGACTAACCCCCGCCTGGCTCCATACCCGTCTTTTTGATGACAGGACCCGCCTCCTGCGTCGAGAGGAATTTGACTAACGCGGCGGCTGCTCCTGGTTCCTTCGCACCTGTGGCAATGCCCGCCGAAAATACTGTCACCTTCTGAATTTCAGTCGGGATCGGCCCCAGAAGATCGATGCCTTTCACTGGCATGAGTTCGCTCACCTGCTGGAACCCAAGTTCGGCATCGCCGCGCGCAACGATCTCGCCAACTGGATCGGCCGGGATCATCTTGCTCTTTGCCTTTATTTCGTCGGAGACACCTAGCTGTTTGTAGAGCACAGTTTCGATGTAGACGCCGCTGGCGCTGTCGGAATAGGCAATTGACTTCGCGTTCGCGAGCGCCGTCTTGAATGCCTCAACGCTGCTAATGTCGGGCTTCGGTGCGCCTGCGCGCACGGCGGCGGCGATCAATGACCGTGCAAGATCGGCACGACTTGAGCCAACGATTTTGCCGTCTTTGATCAGCTCATCTAATGCTTCTCCGACAATAATGACGACGTCAACCGGCTCGCCGCGGCGGATACGGTTTGGAATAGCTTGTGGAGTACTACCCATCGACGGCCCCCATGCATTGATGATCTTGTGTCCGGTTGTGCGTTCGAAATCGGCAGCAAGCTCGAGATAGGCGGCCTTGAAGCCTGCGGAGCTCATCACTTTGATTTCGGCCGTGCGGGCGGCTGCGACGGACAGCAAAAGCCGATGGCGATTAATATCGAGTGACGAATAATCGATTTCGAATTTATGAGCATTGTGACCCCCAGTTGCTGTTGCTATGCGATGACCTCGTCGGAGCTTGCGAAGCTCGGTCCAAGATATCGTACCCGCGAAACCGAGATCTTTGAAAGGGGCTGGGAGGCGGGCATATGAGTGGTCCGCTGCTCCGCAGCAAACAGCATTCCTTATTCGATCACCTCGTCGGCGCGGGCGAGCAGGGTCGGTGGCACGTCGAGGCCGAGCGCCTTGGCCGTTCGCAGATTGATGACAAGCTCGAATTTGGTTGGTTGCTCGACCGGGATGTCACTTGGGCTCGCTCCGCGCAGAATTCGGTCTACAAAGTCTGCGGCTCGCCGGTATAGCTCGACGAAATCAGGACCATACGATATCAGACCGCCCGCCTCGACGTGCTCTCGTGCGTTATAGATCGCCGGCAGTAGCGCTCCCATAGCCAATTTGTGGATTTGGTCGCGGTTCGTATTTATGAGGGGATCGGCAACCACGTAGAGAGCATCTGCGGCATCTTTGAGCGCCGCGATCGCAGGCTCGATATCTTGTGCTTGCCGGACTTCCAGGAAGGTCGCGTCCAGGCCAAATCTGCTGGCGGCCGTTTTAACCTCTCTCATCTCCAGCACGCTTAGGGAGTTGCCGCCCACGCCAATCGGAAACCCATCGTGGACCCTGACAAGCCGGCCGACCCTCGCCGTTTGGGGGCCGAACTGCCGATCGTGCGAGCGCTCGCGGCCAACGCCATCGAGGACGAGCTCGGCGTTGAGACGAGCCACACCGTCTACCGGAAGCACCTTTACGAACTTGCTGGCTTCAAAGAAATCCTTGGGGGCGAGATCGTCGACTTTCTCACCCGCGGAGAGCAGGTCACCGAAGAGCGCACGGTGGAGATCCCGGACATCAGCGTCAGGATCCGGCGCCGGGATCCCTATGCGCCGCTGAACAATCTTACACTCAAAAAGGTGGGGCAGAACGGCAAGCTGTGCTTGATGCGTTTCGAGTCAAAGGAAGGGGACGTGATCTTTCAATTCGCTCTTTCGGAACGAACGCCTCGAGTTCTCGCTTTTCCAGGATATCCGCGTCAAGGATACCGGCACCGCGGAATCCGCCGAGCGCGTCGCAGAGGTCAGGCGGTTCGAACATGACTACTTCGGCAATGGACAGCTGCATATTGTAAACGCCGAAACCGGCGCGCTGTTGGGCCGGAAGGACGCCTACCTCCCGCTGAACATGTTCCTCGACCAGGAAGCCGCCGAAGCGGAGATCGGGCGATGGAAAGCGCTGGCTCAGCAGCGCCGCGAGGACGGAAGCCACTAACCGAGGACATAGAGGCCAATGCGGCGACACATGAGGCGGCGATGGCGGCGTTCGCCAATTCCTGGCGACGGGCGTGAGCTAGTGCGGGCGCCGGCTCGCAAGCCGGGCGGGGCGAGGCCGGGAATTTCAGCGCCACTTGGACTGATCGCGCGCCCGCGACAAATCTGGCGGCTCGAAATGCTCGCGCTGCGCCGCGACGATGGCGCGATAGACGGCGCCGGGGCCCACCTCGGCGCACGACTGCAGGCTTGAGACAACCGCCCGTAGGAAGCCGTCGCGGGCGGCAGGCGCCAGCGGCTGGGCGGCCAACATCACGGCGGAAAGTTCATCGTCGCTGAGCCTAATCGGCGTCATGGGGAGGGCCTCCGTCGAAATGGTTGCATGCGCGCGAAATTGGCGCGATGCTGCGCTTGCGTTGGTCTCTTTTGGAAAACGACCTTCAGGCCCCCGTCGCCTTCGCGCGGGGGCTTTTCTTAGCCGATCAGTCCGCCGAACTTGCCGCCTCCCGGCGGCTCGTAGCCGACACCGGCGCTGATGCGAGCGCGGGCGGCCGGCGACATGCCGAATTCACCGGCAAAGCGCACCATGTCGCGGCAGGCGCGGCGCGCGATCCCGACCAGCGGGTTCTGGGCGGCATCCCCGCTCGATGCCTTGATCAGCAGTCCGCTCGTCGTCGCGTCGCGCTTCGCCATCTCGGCCAGCGCCTCCTCCGCTATGCGCCAGCGCGCATAGGCGACGCAGTAGGCCGCCAACGGCTGGACATCCAAGACGGTCAGCAGCTTGAGGCTGTAAAGTTCGGGAGCGACGCGATGCCATTCGTCCGAAGCGTGGCCGACCAAAAACGCGGGCGCTTCAGGCACCTCAGCGGGCACCTGCGGGTTGGGCTCTGGTCGGATTCGCCGTTTCCCAGGATTGCCGCGGAGAAGCTTTAGGACGTTGGGGGTAGGCGGCGGACCGGACATGGACATCCCTGATTTCGCCCGATTTCGGCGGATTCGTCTTGAATTAACGCCGGATTCTTGCCGATTTTAGCGCAAGGCGCGAGCGTAGAATTTTTTTCCCGGCAACATCGCTATCCTGCGGCCGCCAACGCAAAAGGGCCGGGGCGGTCTTAAGCGCGGCCGGTCCCGATTTCCGAGATGCCCCCCGCCCCCGAAAGAGGCAGGGCGTCGGCCCCCCAGCGAAATCTGCGCTTCCATTCGGCGGCTACCTACCGCTCGTCGCATTAGCGGGCTATCGTGTGCTTGGCGCGCGGGTTGGCCGCCCAAGCTGCACCTGCGCGCTATCCAGGCCAAGCTTCCTAAGAAGCGGCGGGTTGCTCCAAGCGCCCGCCGTTTTCTTTTCCCGGTGGTGCTGTGGGTGCCACGTGACTCAGGCGCGGCCGCCTGTGCGCTTTCCGGGGCGGTGGCTACGTCGCAGCATTGAAAAAGGCGTCGCCGAAATAGGTCCACTTGGCTTTGTCCTCGCATCCGAACGACGGGTGGTTAGCATCTGCCGCGGTGATGACAAGCGTATCAGCATCGGCGAGACGAGGTATGAAGACGCCAGAATAGCAAGCCGAAATGATCACGACCTTGTTTCGCACTCCCGTGCGGCCGAGCATCTCGGAGAGATGGGATGGCTTGAGGGTCTCGGCTAGCCGTCCTGCCACGACGGCAAGGCCATCGCGGGAGCCGTGCGACGTAAGAATCAGAAACAGAATGTCGCTCTCGCCATTCATCTTTTTTGCCTCCGCTTGCAATGTTGTTGCAAGCGTCTCGACAGTCGCGCTGCCGCCCGTCTTGGTATTGTATTTTACGACCACTGGGTCACCCCCGAACCGATTGGCGACGATTTGCGCTGCACCGGCGGCCTCACGCCGAAAAACGCCTTCATCCCCAAACAGACCGAATGACACCACGGTCATCTTGCGAGGGTTCTCTGCCGCATGCACCGTGGCAACCGTCGACGCCAACGTCAGAAGGAAAAAGATGAGGGGCGCGCTGAGCCGCCTTACTAAAGATTTCTCGGAAGCCTCCGAGACAAAATAGCCTCCGGAGTTGGTGAACCGTACGGCCAATTCCCTAGGCGACAATGCGGGACTTCGATCAGCCTCGCTGACGCACGAGAGAAGGCCCTCAAGTGCCGAGAGTTGCGGGATCAAGGAATTGATCCGATCGAAGCTCGGCGGGCCGACCATGCCAACGCTGCTCTTGAAGCTGCCGGCGTTATGACCTTCGATCAGTGTCGAGATGCGTTCATTGCTGCGAAACAGGCGGGATGGCGAAACGTCAAACACGCGGGGCAATGGCGCAACACCCTTGCAACCTACGTCAGTCCGGTATTCGGGAAGGTGTCCCTTGCCCACAACAAAAATCGATTTTCGCCTGTTGAATTGATTTCGGCGGCGTCATTCAGGAGGGGTTGGTAGTTGCTCGCCATCTTGTGCCAAGTACACAATCGTCAACGCCCGCTGGAAGAGGACGCAGCGTGATTTCTCGGGCAATATGTTAAAAACCGCCAGGATAAAGGGCTCTATCAATTCAACTCTGTCCACCTTCCACAAGTAGCGGCAGCATTCCATAAACTTTATTTCGGCAACGTCGCCGCCAGTTCTCAAGAACGGCTTAATTTCCTTTATCGACAGCCCAAAGCCTCGTTTAAGCACTTCGTCCACAACGTCCTTTCCGAGCATTGTTAGCTCCTGACGCTGGTTACATTCATGCCTTGCGGTGACCCTCGCCAATCCAAGGCGAACGGTCAAGATCGGCGCGGATTGCACTCAGCACCGCAGCTTCCGAGATGGTCAGTTGGGGACCTCGGCGCGACAGCGGCGGCGGATCGAGACGCTCTTCCTGCCGCTGCCAAACATAAACCGATGAACGGGCACTCCCAAGCCATCCATCACCTCGCAGCAGACGAAGCACCATTTCGCACTTGCGGCCAACGCTCCAGCGTTATCCCGGCGCCAGGCAATGCGCTGGATCGGGCTGGAAAGCGCAGCGCGGCCGACGCACAATTGTTTGTTCCGGCGGCAATGTGCTCACCGCCAGCCCCTTCGGCTCAGGGGGAGAGATCGGGCACCAACTTTACAATGAGCTCGGAGCCGGCAAGCTGGATAGCGTATATTTCCAGAGTGTACCGACCGATGAAGCGAAGCGTGCTGGCTATTTTCTCTGGAGGTTGGATGCGGCTCTCGCCACGCTTGAATAGACACAGGCTGACGGACAGAACGCCGAGGCCCAAAATAACGACAGCTAAATGAATTGCTGGAAACGAGAACTCCTTTTGTTCCTGCCAGACGAAGACGACCGCAGCGACCAAGCAAGCCAGAAGCCGCATCAGGCCAGCGGTCTCGGTCGCACCCAACGCGAGTGCTGACGAGCGTTGAGTTTCGCCGCCGCTGCCGACGGCGGATATGCCGTCGACATATTGGCGCTGGCATAAGCCGAACAGCGCCCACAGCCATCCCTCCGCGCCGTAGTCTACAATCTTCGCCGCTACCGGCAGCACCGCAAGAAATGTGGAGACAAGGAGGACGAAGGCAGCCCAGCCGTGACGTTGCACAAGCATCTGCACATAGGGACGTGCAAGGCGGATGAGTGCAAGACTCAAAAGAATGTTCGGTGCTACCCAGGTCCAGTCGGCGTTCGAGCTTTCGAGCAAAGTCAGAATGACGCCGATCCATATCCAGTGAAGCGGGACAGTCCGGTTCTGCGCGTAGCCCACAAGGAAGAAAAACGGCGGAGCTGCAAAGCGTCCGAAGACGCTCCACCACCGCTCGTCTTCCATGAAGAAAAAGCCGAAATGACCAGCCGAGACGCAGATGATGGCGGCGGTTTTCAGCCAGTCGGTGTTGTCAACCGGGCGAGGTGGGGTTCTCGAATGGGTGGCGTCGTGCATTCCCGCGCTATCTTGTGACACTTACAGGCTCCACGGGGCTCCCCTCGTAGATGGCTGTCGGCAGATGCATCTCCTTGAGGACCAGTGACAACGGCAAAAGCGTTGTGTCCCGCTCGATGACCGCGCCGCCCATCACCGTGGCACCAAAGCAGACGGTGCAGCCGTCCTGGACTCGCGTTCTCTTCACCTTCAGCACCATGTTCTCGAAGCTGTGAAGCTGCAGCACGCCATCAACAACACAGTCGTTGCCAAAGGTCACCGCGTTCCAGTCAGAGCACTGCATCGGTTGCACCAGGATTGTTCGGTCCCCAATCTGACATCCCATCCATCGCAGAATGGAATTCGACAGGATAGTCCCGGCGCAGAACCAGAGAGCGCCTCTGCACCAGACAAAAAAGCAGTCCTGTACGAAGAAGTAGGCGAAGTGCCGCCAGGACCAGAACGGCGCCGAATCATCGGCACCCCATTTGCTGCCGACCAGGGACTTCTTGATCGCGACGCAGATCAGAACCAGGCTAACTTCCGTGAACAACAAAGCAATCGCCGCAGTAGCCAACGGGTGTACGCCGGCTCGCAACAAACAAATGTACAGCATTGCGAAGATCAGCCCTTCGGTGATGGGCAGAATACCGATCGTGAAGAAATCAAAGAGGAAGATGCGGGTCAAGAAGAGGGGAAAATCCGGAAGCCGTTGGGTTTTATTCGCCGCCTCAAACGAGGCGCTCGCAAATTTCACCGCCGGGTTTCCCGCTATCGTGATGGGCTCGCCTAACCGCGTCCGCATCTGTCGTCGGAATTGTATATCACTGGCTGCAGTGGAGACGCCGACGAGGAAGTTGGACGGGAAATGACCGTATTCTGCCACGCAGTTGTTGCCGCTAAAGAAATTCCGGGGCATGTCGAGCTGACGTAGCTTGATATGCTCGGCGCCATAGTCGAGCATGTTTGTGAAACAGCCATTGGACCAGAAAACTTGGGAGTCAGCACTGGCAAGTTCCGGGACGAGATTGAACATGAGGTCGCACTCCGACGCACCCACGCGCGGGAAGCGCATGCCGGCGAGCGCCCGCAGGTACTGCCCGGTGATAGTCCAGGTCCACTGTCTCTGGATGCGGTCCATTAGATATTTTCTGTACATGAGGAGAGCTGCCCTGAACCCGCGCGAAGGGTAGACGCCCGGCGAAGCCGCCGTGCAGCGGATGAAAAGGCATTCCAGCAGAGCGGTCATGGCGAGGGTGAGCCCGGTGGTGATGAACGCGTAGAGGCTCACGTGCCAGAGTATCTCCCAGAGTGGCGTCACTCTGAAGTAGTCACCGGAAAGCTCAGCGTCCGCGGCGGGTATCAGGCCGCTTGCGAACCACAAGATCGCAGCGGTGGGGACCACAATGAGCCAAAAGGATATGAAGATCTGCATTGCGATGTTGAGCGCTTCCAGCAACCAAATCGGAGACGCGTACTGGCAATATCTCGCTGTGCGCCTGAGCTCCGTGCAGCGACCGCTAAGGCGCGCGGGAGCTCCTTCCCACATCTCGTGAGAACCCACGCTGGCGAGAATGGGGGTGAACGGAGTGATCCAACTCCCCCGGCCAACAGTCACATTGTTGGCGATGGCGGCTCGCATTCCGATCTTGCAGCCGCTCGCGAGGTGAACAGGGCCGACATGCAGGAACTGTCCCGACCAACTCGTGGATTGAATGTACGCTCCGCTCTGGATGGCGACATTGTCGTCGATGGAGATCAAATCCAGCGGCCCGGACAGGTGAGCATCGTGCGCACACTGAAGGTTGTCGCCCACGCTGGCGCCAAGCTGCCGCAACACGAATGCCATGAGCGCAGCGCTGCGGTACAGCGCACGCAGCGTGAGAAGCACCATGTTCTCCAGCCGTCCGATACACCACGTTCGCAGATGCATTCTGCTCCACTTGGGATACACGCCCGGGGTCACATTGTTTTTGTAGATGTCACCGCCCATGAAGAACTTTATCGTCATGACCCAGAGCAGGCCGGCGAAGGGCGTGACCAGGCCGAGCAAGTAGAGGAAGAGGCCGACGATGATAAACTCCCACAGGCTGGCGGTCGTGAAAAAGGTTCCGACGTCGGCGAGGTCCAGGGCGACCAGAACGACCACTAGGCCCGGGGAATACAAAAATATTGCGAAGAGGACCTGCAGGGCGGTGAAGTATCCGACGGAGAGCACCTCCGCCGCGACCTGATCGTGCTCGACGCTGTCCTCACAGGATCTCACCGGGCTGGCAGCAACCTTGGAGGCCCGCCGGAGCGCTCGCGGGCGGCTCGCCACTTTTCGTGCAGTGTTGCAGTCACTGAGCAGTGCCCGGACAGGCACCGCCCATCCCGCAGCTTGCAGCCGCTGCGCCAAGCGCGCGATGAGGATCGAATGCCCACCAGCCTCAACGAACCCATCATCCATTCCCAACTGCGTCTCGAACACGGCCCTGCAGATCGCCAATACTTCCTCATTCTCAGGGTCGATACCCGCATCGGCATCAGGCGGCTTGATTTCTCCTTCCCCTGTGTCCCGCGCGCTGACCAGTGTCTCCCTACGGGCGTCCTCCGCTTTCGGCTCGGCGCTTCTCAGCAGATGAGATAGGTTTGGCAACGACTTCCGGTCGATCTTGCCCGAGACCGGGTTCATGACGAATTTTTCTACAAGTAGGATCCTTGTCGGGACCGACGGCTCTGGAAGTTGTTTGGCAAGGGCCGCCGTCACCCGGGCAGCCCACGCCGCGGGCGCTCGAGCGACTAACGAGCTCTTTCCTTCGCAGACCGAGGGAGCCGCGACGAAGGCGACAAGCGTCTCGTCCTGGTAGTCTACAACGGCGGCCTCGATCTCGCTGAACTGCGTCTGGAGAATGCCCTCAACGGCCTGCACTTCAACGCGATGCCCCCGCACTTTGAGTTGCGCGTCGAGGCGGCCGAGGAAGTGTACGCGCTGTGTTTGAATGTCGATTTTGCATTTATCGCCGGTGCGGTAGAGGCGGCCGAACTGAGGGTGCGCGATGAACTTTTCGGCCGTGAGCTCCGGCAAGTTGCGGTACCCGCGCACAACGTGCACCCCTCCGATACAGAGCTCTCCAACCTCTCCGTGAGGTAATGGGCGCAGTTCATCAACCGCGAGGATGACGTAGGTGACGTTGGCGAACGGCGACCCGATGGTGATGGGCTCCCCCGGCCGTAAACTCTGGCGGCTGGTGTCGGTACTCGCCTCCGTGGGACCGTAGGTGTTGATGATCTGTCGTCTGCCCCGGGTCCAGGGCTCCACGAGCGCGCTTGGGAAGGCTTCGCCAGCCGGCACGATGTAGCGGCAAATCGGATAGGGGAGGTCCACTTCGGGGGCAGCGGTGAGGGTGGTGAGCAGGACGGGCGGACAGAACAGTACCGTGACCTCAGCGTCGCGGAGGACGCGGACGAGGTCCGGGCCGGACCGGATTTGATCTTTGGTCAGCATGACCACGGCGCAGCCGGACACCCAGGCGCTGTACATCTCGGAAATGCTGCCGTCGTAACCCAGCGACGAAGTGAGCGAGGTCGCATCCATGCCGGGCATGAGATCGAAGTAATCGGCGTAGCTCAGGGCGAGGTTGACATAGCCCGCGTGCGGGCACTCCACGCCCTTGGGCATCCCAGTCGTTCCGCTCGTGTAAAAGATAGTCGCAAGACGCTGCGTGGGGTCGTCCAGCCAGGTTGGCGGTTCTCTTCGCGGCATCCTCTCCGGCAACTTCATGACGTCCAGCGTCGGCAGGTCGCGAAATTTGTCTTGTCCGTGCGTGACAATGACTACCGGCTGTGCGTCATTCAGCATGTGGGTGACGAGAGCTTCGGGCAACGTGGTATCGAGAAAAAGCACGGTACCGCCGGCCTTAAGGATGCCGAGATGCGAGGCCACGATTTGCCAGTTGTCCTGCGACATGGCCACGGCAACGACCTGATCGGGTCCCGTGAGATAGGGAGAAAGGGCCGCGGCCACATTTTCCGCCCGTGCGTCGAGCTCAGCGAAGGTCAGGGACTCTCCGGTGTGCTGAATTTGCAAGGCCGTGAGATGCGGAAACTTCTCGGCAGAGCGGCTGAATACCTCTGTGAGCCAGCGGATTCCCTTCTGATGCGGCACGTTCAGGAATTGCCGGTCATCAAAGACGTCGGTCAAGCTGTATTGGGAGGTATCGGTCTGCCCGCGCGGCGCCTTCTCAGCCACCCAAAGATACCGCCTCCAGGCCGCAAACGTCAGCAGACAGAAAACGGCGAATCCGGCTGCAAAAATTGATGTCAGTACTTCTCCTCGCATACTCTAGACCAGACGCCGTTTCGGCGGACATCAAGCGTGACGCAATGCGGCCCCCTGATCAGCCCCCGCTGAGTGGTCCAGGTGGAATGTTAGTTTAAGGTTGGCCGCTGCGCCAGCGTTGCCGGCGGAGCCGGTGCTCGCCGGCCGAAGTGCCGACGATTGCCGACACGGTGCCGGGTTACGGGACGCCGCCCGAGATCATTCAGAAGCTGAACCAGGAAATCAACACGGGGCTGGCGGAACCGAGGATTAAGGCACGGTTTGATGAGCTTGGCGCCGAGCCGATGCCGATGACGGTCGCTGAGTTCAGAAAGTTAAGTTTGTCGCCGACGAGACGGGGAAATGGGCCAAGGTGGTCAAGTTCTCCGGCGCAAAGGCGGATTGATCCGGGCATCTCTACTGGGCAATCAGCATCCACTTCATCTGCAGGGACTGGCGCCACATGGCCGAGCCGCTAGAATCCGGCGTGCGGCGCGCTGACACCGTTGACTCTTGTCGGCGCGCACTTGACCGCGGGGCTGGAAACAGGCCGATCACGCCTTGCCCGAATGACTGATGGTGGAATTGCCGATACGGTCGTGGCGCGGACTAATTGCGTGTCTGGTGCTTGTTCTCGCCGCGCCGGTTCCCGGCGTGCACGCCGAGGACAGAGCGCGGTCGATATTCGCTGGCGCCGGCGGCAAGGGGTCGAAACCCGCGCCGCCTGTTGCGGCGCGCAGGCCGGTGCGGCTCAGCGCGCACGGCATTGAGCGTGTCGACGATTATGCCTGGCTGCGCGACCCGAACTGGCGCGAGGTGATCAGGAAACCGTCGGCATTATCAAGCGAGATTCGCGCCCACATCGAGGCCGAGAGCCGCTACGCCAAGGCCTTGCTGGCACCGCTTGCGGGCCTGCGCAGGCAGTTGCTCAAGGAGTTGAAAGGCCGCATCGAGCCGGCCGCGTCCGAGGTGCCCCTGCCCGATGGCCCGTATGCCTATTGGAAAGAATATGTGCCTGGCGCCGAGCATCCGCGCATCGTGCGCGCTCACGCTGGCGGTGTCGACCCGGTGCTGGTCGATGGGGCCGCGATCGCGGTGGGCAAGCCCTATTTCTCGTTCGGGACTACCCGGCACAGCCCGGATCATCGCCTCTATGCCTATTTGGTCGATTTGACCGGTGACGAGAGCTATCGCCTGCGCGTGCGCGAAATCAGCACGGGACGCGACCTACCACTCGACATCCCTGAGGTCTCGACCTTCACCTGGGCGCCGGACAGCACGACGTTGTTCTACGTGCGGCTCGATCCCGAGCATCGTCCGCGCTTCGTGTATCGTCATCGGCTCGGTACGGACCCGAAAAATGACCCGCTGATTTACGAAGAAAAGGACCTCGGCTTCGAAATCTCGGTAGGTCTGACACCCACGAAGCGGTTCATTGCGATCTCGACCGCCGACCAGGACACGTCCGAAAGCTGGCTGATCGACGCTGCGCAACCCGCAAACCCGCCGGTATTGGTCGCTGCCCGCGAGCTCAATATCCAATACCGCGTGAGCGACTGGAGCGATCGACTCCTGATCCGCACCAACGCAGACGGCGCTGATGATTTCAAGATCATGATCGCTCCCGCTTCTGCGCCCGGCCGCGAGAACTGGCGCGACCTGATCCCCTACAAGGAAGGCCGGCAGATTCTCTCGGCAATTCCGTTTTCCGGGTATCTCGCCAGGCTCGAACGCGAAGATGGCCTCCAGCGCATCGTGATCCGCCGTAATTCGGACGGTGTCGAACACACGGTCAGCTTCGCCGAGGAAGCGTACTCGGTCGAACTCGTCACGCCCCTTGAGTTCGATACCCGTAGCCTGCGCTTTCTATACAGGTCACCGACAACCCCACAGCAGACCTTCGACTACGATATGGAGAGCCGCGAGCGCGTGCTGCGCAAGCAGCAGCAGATTCCGAGTGGGCATGATCCCGCTGCATACGAGGTGCGCCGGCTGTTCGCCCCGACCGCCGAGGAACAGGTACCGATCACGGTTCTGCACCGCAAAGGCTTGCCGATCGACGGCTCGGCGCCACTTTTTCTGGGGGCTTACGGTGCCTACGGCGATCTCTTCGAGGCCAATTTCGATTCCAATTTGTTCTCGCTGGTCGACCGCGGCTTCGTCTACGCCATCGCCCACGTCCGCGGCGGGAGCGAAAAGGGCAAGCGTTGGCACGATGCCGGGCGCCGCGAGAACAAGGTCAACACCTTCACGGATTTTATCGCGGTCGCCGAATATTTGACCAAGGCCGGCTACGGGGCGCCCAGACGCATCGTGGCGCTCGGCGATTCCGCGGGCGGCACGCTGATGGGCGCGGTTGCCAACATGCGGCCCGACCTGTTCGCCGGCATCGTCGCGCGCGTTCCCTTTGTAGATGTCCTTAACACCTTGCTCGACCCGGATTTGCCGCTGACCGCCGGCGAGCTGCCGGAATTCGGCGATCCGGCCCACGATCTCCCTGCCTATTGGACCATTGCCGGCTACGCGCCCTACGACAACGTGAAGGCTCAGCCTTACCCGCCCATGCTCGTCACCGCGGGGCTGAGCGATCCGCGCACGCAATATTGGGAGCCGGCAAAATGGGTTGCCAAGCTGCGCGCGATGAAGACCAACAGTTCCCACATCGTGCTGATCCCGCGCATGACGTCGGGGCATTTCGGCGCCCCCGGCCGCTTCAAGGCGCTCGAAGAAGTGGCGATGTTCCAGGCTTTCGCCCTCGACGTGACGGGTAAGCGCTGACAGGATCGTGGTCCAACCAATGCAGTGCTCCGACTGGAACGCGACTTGCTCGGCATCGTGGCGGCGTCACTCGCCCCGCGATGCCTCGCCGTTTACGATCGCTGCGATTTTGTCGGCGAGTCGTCTCAATTCGGCATCGGCAAGATTGGCGAGAATAATGACCGACAGGTTGTCGTCAACGTACCGAATCAGCAACGTTTCAAATCCTTGCCAAGAGCCGTCATGATAATGAATATCTTTTCCACCTTGTCGCTCCAACCCCCATGCAAATCCATACGAGCTTTTCCGACCGTTTAGAAGCGTCGCGGACTGGAAAATTTTCGACCAGCTCTCGGCGCTGAGGAGTGCTCGAGTACGGACCACCCGGTCCCAAGCGATAAGATCGAGAAGCGTCACGTGGAGCGCCCCATCCGCCGTCGTGTTGTGACTCGGCGCAACCCACTCCTGATTTTTTATTTGCTTCGCGACGAGTTGATACCCTGCCACACGTCTGGGGACAATATCTGCCTCGCTGATTATGCGCGTCGTATGCATGCCCGCTGGTATGAATATATTTTCGCGAAGAAAATCACCATAGAATTGTCCGGAGACACGCCGAATGATCATGCCGAGGAGTGCATAGCCGAGATTGCTGTACTGAAAGTGTTTACCTGGCCGATAACGGCGCGGAAGCGATGCGGTGAACAGCGCGAGCTCGTTCTCGGTGTAGTCGCGCCGGAGATTCAGCACTAATTCATCATCAGGCAGTCCCGACGTGTGCGTTAGTAAGTGCCGCACCGTGATCGATCCCCATCGCGCGGGAGAGGGAAGGTGGCGGGCTATCGGATCGTCGAGATCGAGCTTGTCTCGCTCCACCAACATCATGATCCCGGCCGCCGTAAGTTGTTTCCCCAGCGATCCGGATTGAAAAACACTCTCTCTTTGCGCGGGAACACAGTGCTCTATGTTGGCGACGCCGTACCCTTCGGCACGCAACGTTACTCCATTCTTGATGACCGCTACGGCCGCGCCGGGTATGTGCTGTGCCGCCATTTCCTCGCGTACAAATCGATCGATTCGCTCGTCGATGCTGTTGGACGGAGGTGCTACCTGAGCCAGAATGCAGAGTGATGCCAATGTTGCGTACAACATCGTAACCTCCTCTTACAATCGTGTTCTATTTTCTCGATGTAATGTAGCACGCCAGCAACGGTGACCTTTTTAGAAGAGAGGCGCCCAAACCATGCCGTCCATTAAACACGTGCCGACGGTACGACGGGCGAAGCGAGCTGGCGTAAAATGTCGACCAGCTCAGCATGTGCGGGCGAGCCCCGTTCGCTGAAGGCCTCGATCGGGTTCGCCTCGGTCAGGCGGTTGAGCCGCGTGAGCAGGCGAATTCGCTGACGGCGGGTAAGCTTGGCCTCGGACGAGCGCCATCGGAAGAATAGGCGATAGAGCTCGCCGTCGCCGATGAGCATATTGAGCTCGTGTGTCGTGACGTAGACAAGGAACAGCACCATCAACCAGACCTGTATCGACAAAAAGCGCGGCCAGGAGAAGTGCTCGACTAGGTGGGTGGGGAAATCTGCTATCACGCCGCCGGCGGCGAGGAAATGGACGAGCCCCTCTGCCAGCCGCACCATAAATACACATAGCCAATATATCGCACTCTTGAACAAGATGGGCTGGATCAGCGGCGCACCGTCGAAGCGACGCATAAAAGGCAGATTGTCGGTTACCAGGACCGCTTTTCCAACCAGCAAGGCCGCTAACGTTGCAGCCAAAAAGCCACTAAATTCGACGCCGTGCTCCTCCAGGATCAGGCGCTTGGTCCATAAGATCAGGTTGAAGCCGACGAAGAAAAAGATCGTCGGCGGCAGCACATGCTTCACCTGCGCGAGCCACCAGTCGAAGGCACGCCGCAGGAATGGCGCCGGCGCCGAGGTGGCAAGAGCGGGTTGGTTCATGCGCTACTCCGCAAGGCTGATGCAGAGCCATCGTCTAACCACCATGCCGCGTCGGCTCAACCCGGCTGGCCAACGCACGAGAGAGCGGCATGAGGATGATCAATCCGACGATCGCGACAACGATTACCATGACGAGCACCTTGGGGTCGCTGAAGCTTTGACTCGCGACAACCAGTGCGGCGGCAATGTTGCGCTGGCCGGTACCGAGAGCCATGACCCGTTTTGTGCCGCCGTCAGGTCCGCCCAGCAACCAACCAGTCCCAAGGCCCAATGCGATAAACAGAAGCCCCGCAAGGATTCCTCGGGTGCCGAATACTTGTAAGACCTTGTCGATGTTCGCTGCGGTGATCAAGACTACCAGCAGGATGAGGCTGGCGTTGGAAATCCAGTCGAGCACGGGCTTCACCCGTGCGGCCAAGTCCCTGTAACGCGCCTTCAGGGCAAGACCTGTGGCAAGCGGGAGCAGCATCAGCAGGACGAGGGAGCGAGCAATCCTCCACGGATCAACAGTGACCCCGGGGAGCAGCAGAGGCAGGACAACAGGCAGAAAACCAACGGTGACAACCATCAGCAGCACCATTGCACCGACGGCAAATGCAACGTTGCCCTTGGCAAGTTCAGCGAGCTTCGGCAAGAACGGCGCGCCGGCCGCACAACCGAGCAGCAGCAGTCCGAGCCCAAAGGGTTCGTCCAGCCAGAGCACCTTCGCTAGGGCGAGCGCGCCGAGGGGCATCAAGACGAAATTGGCCAGCAGAGCGAGCACGACCAGCCGGGCATTGCGTAACGGCTCGGAGATCTGAGAGACCGTGAGACCTGCACCCATCGCGAGCATGCTCGACACGACAAAGCTCAGCATGGCGACCGTCGCTGCCTTGCTCAACAGGTCCATCAGCATGATGTCACCCGTATCGGGATTTATGGGCTCATGCGCCGGTCAGCGGTTTGGTTACCGCCGTGCCAAAGCTCTCCCAGAAGCGCTCCGGATATCCACGATTACCGGCCTTCATTTCATCAGGGCGAAATTCTGCCAGAAGTTCTGCAGACTCTCCGTGCCACCGAAGAGCGTGGTGAAATTGGTTGAGTCCACTAGCACGATGTCTCCAGCGCGCTGCTGATTTGGCGGCATCCAGAGCAGACAATTGAACTCCGTGTTGCCGGCTGCGGTGAAGGGATGTGGCCGGTCAGGATCGATGGGTTGACGCGCCAGCAGATGGATCGACTTGCTGTCCTTTTCGGTGATTTCGTAATGCGGCAGGTGCGGATGGAAATTTAGCGTAGGGACGTTGTTGAGAAGGCCGAGCTTGTCAATGTCCCGGAAAGCCGTAAGCGGCGCGATCTCCTTCGTGCCTTTGACCAGCGCTGGACGGAGCCCGTAGGTATTGTGCACCGGGACATCGAGCGCCTTCATCAGCGAGCGGGTGTATTGTCCAAAGCGCTGCTGACGCGGCACCAGCGCGTCGCCGTGATGGAGGTATTCCATCTGCCGCTGCTTCAAATCGCTGGTGAACCCGACATCGTGATGCGGAGCGAGCAGCAGGCAGGTGCCATCGCGCTTGAGCCACTCGCGAATGGCGGCGATTTCCTCCGGTGTGGCTTCCTGTTCGGAAAGAAGGTGGTCTAGCCCGAACACCAAGAGCGTATCGGTGTCAGCCAGAATCCGTTCGTCAATCGGCAGCTTGTAGCCCGCCTGGTCGATGCGCTGGAACACGGCGACGGGGTGGCCCGTGGCTTCGCCGGCGATTTGCTGGAAGCTGAGCGTGGAGCGGTGAAAAAGCTCCAGCGTACCGGCGATCCCCTGAAGGAATTGCGCGGCGCTCCACTCCGGCGTCTCGTAGGTCGGCCACAGCACGTTGCGGACCTCGGTCATCGTGGAGAAGCGGTTCTCCATGGCGGCGGGGTCGCGCTGGGATTCCCACGGGTAGCTCCATGTCCAGTAGATGCTCAGGCGGCGTTTGCCCGCCGTGTATTTGCGAGGGATGTGGTTTTGATTGTAGGTACGTGCTGGTGTCCGCGTGCTCATGGCTGTTTCCTTGCCCCTCATTCTGTTCCTCAGAATTGACGACAAGTGCTTTCTGCCCGATGTGCTTGCCAACTCACATTCAGATTGAGTTCGCGTGCCGCGCTGGCCGCCACGCGAGCGAGTATTCCTGCGTAGGTGGGAAACGAGAGGGGAATGTGCGCCAAGTCGTCCACCCGCATTTTCGCAGCGATGGCTATCGCCGCCACTTGGGTGATCTCCACTGCCCGCTCGCCAACAACGTGGCAGCCCAATATCTTGCAGGTCGTGCGGTCGACGATCAGCTTGCAAAAACCTGCTTTGCGCCCGTCAATGATTGTGCGTGTAGTCGAGTCGAAGCGTACAACAGCGACCACGATTTCGTGTGTTTCACGGGCCTTTGCTTCGGTGAGGCCCACTTGAGCATACTCCGGGTCCGTGAAGCTGCCGATCGGACTCACCGGGTCCCCAGTCGTCATCGTCGGTCCTCGCACGGCGTTGGTAGCCGCCACGAAGCCCTCCTGTATCGCCTGCGGGACCAGCATCTGGCGGCCGGTAATGTCTCCAGCGGCGAAGATATGGGGCGTTGAGGTCCGCAGATACTCATCGACCTTCACGAACCCCCGATGATCGGTCTGGACGCCCGCCGTAGCGAGGTTCAGCCCCGCAGTATCCGCCACCCAGCCCACCGCCACGACCGCAAGCGTCGCCTCGGCGTTGTCCCGGCCGCCGTTCTTGGAGAAGATCATTCGCACCCCAGTGGGGGTCTTCTCGAAAGACTCGATCGTGCCGAAGTTCTCATGCACCACGATGCCGGACTCCCGGAAAGCCGCCGAAACCGCTGCAGATACATCTTCATCCTCGCTCGGCAGGATGCGTGGGCCTGTCTGGAAGAGCTGGATTCGCGACCCATATGCGTTGAAAATCGAGGCTACCTGCACTCCCGTGGCCCCAGCGCCAACGACCAGCATCGACGGCGGTACATAGGCTAAGCGCCAGGCGTCGCTATGGGTGCTTGTCAACTCGAAGCCGGGGACTGGGAGCCGCCGACTTACGCCGCCAGTGCAAATGATGACCTTTTCAGCCTGCAGCCGTAGGCCGCCCTCGGTTTCGATGGTGTGCTGGTCGGCGAAGCGTGCAACGCCAGCGTGCTCGTGGACGGTCACCCCCAGGGAGTCGATCTGCTGGCGCAAGGAAGAATGCGCACGCGCATCCTTGACGACCTCGCGCACGCGCGCAAGCAGCCGGGGATAATCCAGTACCGGCTCGCCCACCCCGATACCGTATTGACCCAGCTGTCGAGCTTCGCGGAGCAGGCGGGCTGCATGTGCCAGGGTCCGCACCGGAACTGGTCCGTCGTTGGCTGCCATGCCGCCAAACTCAGCACGAGTTACCAGCATGGTGCGCGCGCCCAGGTCCGCAGCGCGGAGGGCGGCGAGTACACCCGCGGGTCCGGCGCCAATAACGATGATGTCGATCATGTCTGGCTATCCCGACGATGAACGAGATCTATCCCATTTCAACGGACATCATCCAATGTCGCGAGGTATCGAAGCGCCTTGATGCCGGGGAGAAAGAAGTAGGCGCCGCCTCTCACGGTGGTGAAGGCCGGCAAGCCGGTGATTTTTTTTCGAATTGGGCGCTTGGGGATTTTGTATTCGAGCGTGCCGTCCTGAGCGCCGATGATCGGATCGCGTTCGTTGCCGAGCTCGTGAAAGTTCCGGTCGTTCGCCCAGACGTTTTGCGCGAACTCGAACTGTCGAATGAGGCTCGCGCAGATCACGAATGCCGCGATGCCGCGCTCCACGCCGTCCTCCGGCGCGTCTTCCGGCAAATGCGGACCGTAGGTGGCACCGCGGCGGATCATGCGGCGGCGGTTCATGTTCGCCGCCGTGTCGCGGGGGTTCATTCGGCGCATGTGCGAGCCGAGCGGCACCGCGTAGCCATGCGGATCCATCTCCTTGTAGTTGAAGTCGTTGTTCCGTTGCAGGTCGGCGCCCAATACCGGATCGTCTTTCTCGGGCGCGAGTGTGAGCGGTGCGCCGCTGCGCCAGCGTCCCATGAGCTTCGCTGCGATCAACTCCTGCTCTTCGTGTGTCTTGCCATGCTCGCGCAGGAAATCGCGAAACCTGCCCACATGCTCCTGCAGGCAACGATAGGCCATGTAGCTGCCGTTGCGGGAAAGAATTTCGGGTTGCGGCAGATTGGCCGGCGGTCCGTTTTCGTCCGGGTACCCGAGGATGAATTCGCCCGGCTTGAGCGGCGCGCCGGTGCCGGGCGTCGGCACTTCCCCGGTGCCCTCGATGACCGGCTGCGAGAGCCGGTCGCGGTAGCCGAAATGGTCGTGCGCGTAGTCGAACGGCGGCGTCGCCTCCAGGTCCAGCGTCGAGAGCACCTCAACCCCTTCGCACCGTGCGACGAGCTGATCGTGCTCGGTCAGGCAGCGCTCGCGCTCAACGGCGTCGCGGGCGAACAGGATGGCGATGGCGTGAAGGTCCGGGCTGGCGAGGCCTCCCACCCAGTTGTCAGGATGATTCTCTCCAGTGTCGCCGAGCATCTCCGCGCGGGCAACCATGCCTTGCTTGAACTCTTCGGGGAACGTGGCCAGCGAACGCCTCATCGACGCCAAGTGCGCGCAGGCCGTTCCAGGTGAAGGCCACCGTCACCCAGCGCTTGTCTTTTTCGACCGAAGCCATGACTTCCGCGGCCGACTGCGCCTTTTCACGAATCGCCGACAGCCAAGCCCGTCCGCCCGCGGCATTGCGAAACGAAAGAAATTCATATCGTCCCGTGAGCGCGGGCGTCCGAGTCAGCAGGATGTGCTGGATGTCTTCGTTTTCAAGCATAGCGCGTCCCGCAGTGATCACTGCATCTGGTCGAGCATGTGCGAGAAGTTCGCCTTGACCTTGAGCGCTTTCTTGATTTCGTCGGAACTCACGTAGGGATACTCACCGTATTCCAGGAAGCTCGGGCACTGATGCTCGCGAACGAACTTGACGAACGCAGAAGCGTTCGTCTTCCAGTCCGCAGGAAAGCCCTCGAGGTTTTCGAAGACGGTGTTGATGCCGTACTTCGAGACAGAGGGCCACAGCATCCTCGGTGTATTTGTCGAAGTCGGTGTCGAAGATGCCCTGATACATGAAGTAGGTCTCCCCCTTGATCGGGAAGAGCACCCAGCGCAGGTAGTGCAGCTTGAGCACTGCGAGGCAGTCCGGCTGGCCCGCCACCGCCTTCTCGATGTTCCTCGCGTATTCGTAGAATACATCTTCCCTGCCGGGGATGATCTTGGCGATGATCGTGAAGCCGTAGCATGCTGGACTCTTGGGAAAGATCGGGCCGTATCTGCCCTGCTGCACCTTATCTTTGAAGACTCCCCCTTTCGGGATCGCCATAGCCGCCGGTTTGGTCCAGTCCTTTTGCGTTGTTGTATCTGACATAGCTGCGTCCCTTTCCTTTCTATGGTTTGCAAGACACGAGGTATGTGAACTGTCGATAGAGTGAAACCATTGCAAAATCTGAAGCTCCTGAGTGTCTGTCCGGAGAGTTATTGAACCATCAGTTTTGATTCAAGCGTGGCCTGATTCGAAGAAGGATCGCCGATGTGGACGAGCAAGCGTGGCGCACGATACTGTGAACCGGACCCTCGCCCTCGATGTAGCCTGCTGCCTTCAGGCCTTGGCTATATCCGCGTAGCCGTTCCGCATAACCATCTTGCGATTCGCTGCCGAGGAAGCCAATTACCGTCATCCCCGCCTACTGCGCCCGGCACTGCCAGCGGCCAGGAAGCCGCCGCGCCGCCAAGCAGCGAGGTGAATTGGCGCCGTCTCGCGTCAAGCATGGGCTCCCCTCCGGAACCCGCCGTGCCAGCTTACCGCATCTCAAGCTGCAGCCGAAGCGCCCCGCAGGTCCTTGGGTGGACCAATCGCCGGGCGTCAGTGTCGTGCTGGAAGCCCACGATGAAGTCGTCGGCGTAGCGCCTGAACGCAGAGCCGCTCATTTCGGTTGCGCAGGGCCGGGCCTGCGCGGCAGTCGTATCGCCGGGTCGGGCAGCCAGCTCTTGTCGAACACCTCTTTTGCAAGGCCGGGGTCGATATGCGGGCCGATCAGCTGTTCGTACGCATGGGCAGCCTGCCGGTATTCGTCTTTGCAGTCCTCGGCCCTTTCCTTCGGCAAATATCCCTTCTCCACGAAGTCGCCGAACAGTTGCGCATCGGCGCCGTAGGCGATGCACAGCACATCGTAATAGCGTTGCGCGGGCGTGCCATGCACGTCGGCGAATTGCGTGATCCCAAGCGGTGCAGCTGCGGCGTCCACCTCGGTCTTATACGCGTAGGCGACGCCCCCGATCAGTCTGCGCGCCTCGGCCTTGCCGAGATGCAGCATGATGTAGGCCGATACCTGATCGGCAGCGGCTTCCTCGCGTCCCAACACCGGCACCCGCAGCATATCGAATATGGTGTGGGCGAATTCATGCAAGCAGGTGTCGAACAGAGGGCCCACGAGAGCATCGACCGGCGCGACGCCGGCCGCCGTCGTTTCCGCGGGCATGGTCTTCCAGAGTTGGTCTACATATTCGTAACAAACTGTTATTTCGTTGTTTTCATACCAGGCATTGGCATCACCGTCGCATCCCTCAACCTTCACCAGCAACATACGCGGCAGTCGGAAGGGGCTGAGGAATTCCTGCAAGTTCTCGAGGAAGCGGAGTTTCTGCAGTTGCTCGTAAATCGGCTGATGCGCAGGATCCTTGGGTGGCACATAGCTCACGCTCACCCGGCTAGCCGGCGCGGGCGCGGCCTGCGCTGTCGTCACAATCTCCGGCACGAGGACCGTCCAGGTGATGACCAGCACCAAGACCGCTTTCATCACGTTCTCCTCAGCTCACAATGGCAAATCGCCGACCCACCCGATCATGAGCATTGGGGTCCCGACAATGCAGCCCGCTCTGCCAGATGATCATACCGCTGCGCGGAGTACGGAGCCGCGATTGCTGCGCGACGCGCGCAGCTCCACGAGCACGAGCGAGTCGCCGTAGGCGCCCGCACATATCGGCTCCCGATCGTCTGGTCAACGAGCGCCCTCCTCGGCCCGCCGGTCGTGCCGGTCGAGTGCAGCCGCGGCAAGGCCCGGACGCGCTGCTAGAGGTGGTACGGCACTCGATCCCTGGCATCCGCGCGCCCGAGCGCAGGTGGCAGCATACCCCTCCGCGCATGGTGCGAGAGATTCGGACGGCTCACCAACTTGTCGACAAATGACGGATCAGCATTATTACCGCCTGACTGATCCTCGCGAGCTGGGTATCTTGCTGGTACGATCCTGCCTCTAGGGATCAGATGCAATTCTGCCTGATGGTAAGGCGAGCTCATTCTCTGTCAGACAGCGAGGAGACACGCTACACATGTCGGTCGTATGGAGTTGCAATGAGTGGGATCAACTGGAAGAAGTCATAGTAGGCAATCCGCTGCACGCACGATTTCCCACCCCAGATCGAAGCACCCAATTGGCGGAATTTTCCGATCGTTCGCTGGCCGAAATTCCGCGCGGCCCTTTTCCGCAACAGATCATTGAAGAGACTGAGGAGGATCTGAATGAGTTTGTTCGAATCCTGGAAGGATTAGGCATCACCGTCAAACGGCCGGAGACATGGCCGCACGACGCCAAATTCTCCACGATCCATTGGGAGGCCCAGGGTTACTACAATTATTGTCCCCGCGACCTGCTGCTGGTGATCGCGGATCACATTATCGAAACGCCCAACGTCATCCGCAGCCGCGCCCAGGAAACGTTCAGCTATCGTCCGTTGCTCATGGACTATATGAGGTCAGGCGCAAAGTGGTACAGCGCTCCCAAGCCAATGCTCCTGGACTCGCTTTTTGATGTCGATCTGACAAAGCCTACGCCACGCAATGATGAGCCGGCCTTTGATGCGGCAAACGTCCTGCGCTTCGGTCAGGATCTGATCTATCTGGTCAGCGCCACTGGCAACGAGTTAGGCGGACACTGGTTACAGACTATTTTGGGCGATAAGTTTCGAGTTCACTTCTTCAAAGATGTCTACTACGGCAGCCATATCGACTCGACTTTTGTCGCCTTACGCCCCGGCTTGATCCTCTGCAATCCTGCTCGCGTCAACGGCGATACTCTGCCAAAGATTCTGAAGCAGTGGAAAGTCATCTACAGTCCGCCGATGGAAAACACCGAGAGATTCGATGGCGATTATCTGTCCAAATCCATCGGGAGTGACTGGATCGACATGAATGCATTCAGCGTCAGTCCGAACCTGGTCGTGGTCGATCGTGATCAGACGGCGCTCATGAAATTACTGGAGAAGGAAGGGCTCGATGTCATCCCCATAAAACTGCGGCACGCCAAAATGCTGGGGGGCGGGCCCCATTGCGTGACCCTGGACGTGCGACGAGCCGGAACGCTCCAACGATACTTCGATTAGGACGGCGCTTTCGCCATGCTCAACTGGCGAACGAGAATCATGATGGTCTCGGAAACTGCGGGGCCGGACGTCATGAGCGCGTGAGGAAGGTCTTTGTCGGGCATCATTGCAACAGCCGCGTTTGCGAGTTTCGTCGTCCTGACCTTCGTAGCGTGGAGGCGCTACCTTTGGGCAGCGAAAGATGTGCCGCAGGCGGACACCTGTCCATATGGCCTGACCGATGTCTTCGGAGACCACGACCTCGTCAATGTGCCGCATCAGAAAGGAGCTCGGTGGCTCACGGAGATCTTCAGCCGTTCGGCCCGGAAGTATCCCGACCTTACGGCCTTGCAAATTCCACACACCGGAGAGTCGCTGACTTTCGCCGAGCTCGACGCGCGGGCGGAAAAGGTCGCTGCGGCCCTTTCTCCCTTCCTGACCGGTCCGGATCAGGTCGTGGCCGTGGCGATGTCGCAGGACAACTGGCAGATCGTGGCCGCTCACCTCGGCGTTCTGAAGGCTGGCGGTACCTTGCTCGTCCTCGACACCACGCTGCCGGACGCACTGATCACCCACATGCTCGACGACGCACGACCGGTGGTCATCCTGACGCGGGGGCAGGCCCGGTTCCGCAATCTGCCGACGCTCGACGTCCTGATCTTGCCGGAGAGGATGCCTCCTCGCGAACCTCCGCGCTGGCTGGACGATCCGACGCAGCGGCTTGCGACGCTCTTTTACACGAGCGGAACCACCGGAATGCCCAAGGGCGTGGAGTGCCCGCATGCAGGTTACGTGAACCTGGCGTTGAGCTACGCCGACTACTTCGATCTCCTTCCCGGCATGGACGCGACCACGCTCATTTCGTCGCTGGGCTACGACGGGAGCATCTCCGAAATGTACAGCGCCTGGGTGTCGGGCTGCGCCGTGGTCATGCTGACCAAGGAGCAGGTCCGGTCCGGCCCGGACCTCGTCCCCGTGCTCCGCGAAGCCGAGGTCACGGTGCTGTTCTGTCCGCCGGTGCTGCTCACCACCCTCACAGCAACTCCGGAGATAGACCTGCCCTATCCCATGTGCCGCTACATCGTGCCGGCGGGCGAAGCCTTCCCGGGTGCGCTCGTCGAGCCCTGGACGCGGGGCAGACGGCAGATCATCAACACCTACGGGCCCACGGAGGCGAGTACCGACACCAGCCGCCAGAGTTTGCGGCCGGGGGAGCCCATCACCATCGGCTCGCCATTCGCTAATGTCACCTACGTCATCCTCGACGTTGAGCAGCTCCGCCCGCTGCCCCACGGGGAGATCGGAGAGCTCTGTATCGGCGGAGTGCACGTTGCGCGGGGCTACCGCAACTTGCCGGAAGAGACCGCCCGGAAGTTCATCACGCACCCCCAATTCGGCCGCCTTTACCGCACCGGTGACAAATGCAGGATCGACATTCAAACGCAGCACGTGCACTTCCTTGGCCGGATCGACGCGCAGCTCAAAGTGCGGGGGCACCGCGTCGAGGTGCAGGCCGTCGAGGATATCCTCCAGACGCAGTTCGATGAGATCGAAGCCGCCGTCCTGGACTACCAGAACGAAACGCTTGTCGCCTTCGTCGCCGCGCCTTCGGTGCGCGAAGGAGATATCTCGCCGGTCGCTCCGGCGCCGACGGACTGGGCTGCCGGTGTGAAGGCAGTCCTCGCCAAACAGCTTCCGCCGCAGTCGATCCCGACGAGGATATTCCTGGTCGAAAAGTTCGTCATGAAACCGGTTTCGGGAAAGATCGACCGCACGTGCTTGCCGAATTTATCTGATCTGCCGAGAAACGCCGGCCGGAAGCCGGCGATCCCGGCAGGGACACTGTGGCCGTCGCAAGGAACCGGGGCAAGACGGACGTTGGGCCATTTGACGTCGAAGCCGGCACGGCCCCCGAGTGCGAGGAGGTGCTGGCGATCTGCAGGTCCATATTCGAGAGCCCCTTGGGACCGGACGATGGTTTCCTCGAGGCTGGTGCGCACTCGATCACCATCGCGCGCTTGGCGCAGCGGTTGCAAGCTGCGGGATGGGCGGTGCCGGTGCGAGCGCTGCTCGGTGATTGCAACACTGCCCGAAAGGTCGCCAGCCGCCTGCGCGCGCGCTCTCAGGACTCCAGGCCCGCGATGGCCCTGGTGAAATCCGCCGACAGCAGCAGCTTGCGTGACGAGACCGCGGCACAGGTGCTCTCCGTCGGATACTTCACCACCCTGCAGGTCCTCTTTGCAATCCTGGCGTATTCGCCGGCAGTGCTGGCCCTTTTCGGCGCCCTGGCCTTCGTTGAAGTCGGGGAGTTCTTCATGACCGCCAGCCTCGGCGAGTTCATCGTCGCAGGCTTTTTCCTGTACCTCATCGCCCTCGCCGTGCCCTTCGCCACTCTGCTCTGGGTCATGATCATGAAGCTCTTCATGGCGGGGCATATCCGCAAGAACGACGTGACCCCGGGCGTGTATCCCAAGTGGAGCAGAATGCACCTGCGAACGTGGTGCATCGGACGGCTGGAGAACATGGTGTTGTTCCCGCTCGGTACGATGTACCGCAGTGCGCCGTTAATGGCGTTCGTGTTGCGACGGCTCGGCGCGACAGTGGGAAAAAATCTCCAGTGCGCGCCCGGTGCTTCCCTCTCCGGTCCCCTGGATTTGATCTTCATCGAGGACGATGTCGCGATCCAGACCGGGGCCTACATCCAGACGACCAGGTGGTCCGGGCAGCAGCTGCATGTCGGCCCTGTTCATCTTGGTAGCGGTTGCAAGATCGGGATGCGGGCCGCCATCGCCGAAAATGTGACGGTTGGCCGCGGCAGCTGGATCACTCCGTTCACTCCCATTCTGGGCGACGTGGGTGCGCACGAGATGTGGGAAGGGGCTCCCGCGCGCCTCGGCGGTCACTGCACGAAGCTCAAGCGCACGGCGACGATCTGCCAGTACGCGGGTCCGCTCTGGCTGCTGGAGAGCCTCAACATCCTCATGCAAATCATCACGTCTTTCTTTCTCAGCGTCGTCCCTGCCGTCGCGATCCTGTGGTGCGCCCGCGGTTTCATGCTCGTGGAAGACATCGGGTTTCCCGGCTCATATTTCAGGATGACGCCTCTGTCCGAGGTGGTCTCGAGTCTGACCATCGGCGCATTCATCACGACTTGGGGCACGATCGTCGTTACCTCCCTGCTGGGCTGCCTGTTCATTCGCTGCACGGCCACTTCGCCGGGACTGTTCCCATCGAGCGGCCTCAGGGCGGCTCTCCTCATGTACAGAATGACTGAGATGAACAGGATCCAGAGATTGTGGACCTGGACCATCACTGGCCAGTACCTGCGGGCGCTCGCGGGCATGCGCTTTCCGCGGCTGGGGGCGTCCGAATGCGACGTCATGTTCAATCTGGTCCCCGAGCTTGCCACGGCGGACTCGCAGGTGTTCTGGTCCAATGGTTGTTTCACGAACATGCTCGATTACGGCGCCGAGTACCTCGCGTTGCGCCGGCTCGACATGCCGCGAAATTTCTTCAGCGGCAATAATTGCGTGGCAGAGTACGGGCAATTCCCGGGCAACTTCCTCTTGGGCGTTTCCACGCCGGCCAGCGACATCGCCTTCCGTCGACAGATGCGGTCGCGGTCCGGTGCGCCGATTATCGTGGCGGGAAACCCGCCCGTGAAATTTGCGAGCGCGTCATTGGAGACGAAGAATGAAACACAGGGATTGCCACACTTTCCCCTGTTTCTGACCCGTGTCTTCCTCAATGACGTCTTCAGCATTGGCGTGCTTCCCATCATCGAGGGGCTCGTCTTCACAATTCTGTATGTTTCCTTGTTGCGGTGGTCCGGACATTCGATCGCCAGCGCGCTCCTTGCTTTGACGCTTGCCGCGATCAGCCTGGTGCTGTTGTGCTTTGCCATCAAGAAGTCGCTCGCCGGCAGGGACTGGGGAGCCGATCACTCCACACCCTTCTGGTCGTGGCGGCACTTCGCCTACTTTTTCGCGCAGGACTGCTTTGCCGTCGGGTGCAGGAGGGCTCTGGATTTCTGCGCCGGAACGGTTCTCTCGAATGTCGTTCTACGCGGGATGGGATGTCGGATCGGCCGCCGCACGATCGTGACTCAGCCGATGCAGTGCTCCGACTGGAACGCGGTGAGCTTCGGGGATGATTGTGTCGTCGATGGTTTCCTCCAGTTTCACACCCTGGAGGACATGATGCTGAAGGTGAAGCGAACCCACATCCGGGATGGGTGCACCGTCGCCTTCGGCGCCACGGTGATGGGAGGCTCGGTCATCGAGCGTGACACGACGCTCTCGCCATTGTCCTTGGTGCTCAAGGAAATGACCTTGCCCACAGCCGCCTACGAGGGGAGTCCCGCCGAGCCCGTGAGCGGTGCAAACCTTCGCCATCCATCGCTGCGCGCCGGCGAAGCAGGCGGATATTTCCGAATTGCGGAGAGCGCTGCCGAGTGACGCAAAGATCGACACCGCCATGAGCGATCGCGATCCCGAAAGGAATTTCGAGGAGCTGTGGAAGACGTTTTACAAACGGTATGCATTTTTCGAGCTCAGGAAGGTCGACTGGAAAAAGCAATATGCCACCTACAGACCAAAAGTCACAAAGGACACCACTGACGATGAGCTCTTCGATATCTTGTGCCAGATGATCGACCCGCTCGATGACGGGCATGTCGAGCTGATCGCAAAAGCAAGCGGGGATCGGAAGAAGAGCTACTTCAACCCCGAGCCCAAACCCGGATTCTGGCGGGAATTCACCAGCCGGCAGATCAAGCAGCTCTTCAAAACGACGGAGAAGACCCTTGTCGCCAACGGCTTCGGGAAGCTCGAAGAGACCCGAGCCTGGATGCTTCGTTATTGCAGGTCACGGTCCTTCGGTTACATCCGGATTCTCGAGCTGGAAGGGATCAAGAAGCGGAGATTAGCTGCGGCTCTGGACAAGATTGCCGGCGACTTCGACGAACTGGACGGCATTGTCATCGATATCCGCGACAATCCCGGCGGAGACGACAGTACGGCAATCTCGATCATCAATCGGTTTTGTGACCGCAAACGCGTCGCCTTCCATCGGAAGACGAAGATCGGCCCAGGCGACGATGATTACACGAAACTGAAGACCTGGTACATCAAACCGCAAGGTGATGCCCAGTTCACCGGGCCAATCGTGCTGTTGACCTGCGATTCGGTGTTCAGCGGCGGCGAGGTCTTTGCACTGGCGCTCAAGCAGCTACCGTATGTTACGATTATAGGCGATCATACCAACGGAATATTCTCGTATCAGCTTGAGAAGAAACTCCCTAATGGCTGGCGGTACTGTCTCTCATATCAGAAATACTTTTCAGCTGATATGGTGTGCTTCGAAGGCAAAGGTGTCCCAGTCGACATCGAGCTATGCAACAAAAAGGCCGATATCAGAAATGGTATCGATCCGTTGATTATTCGCGCACTTAAGGTGTTGAGGTCAAAGAACGCGGGAGCGCGGCTGAGAGACGATTGATTTACACGTTAGCAACCCGCGCCTGCTCCCCAACTTGCCGCCGGCGCGGTCGCGGATCGCGCTGATCGGCCCCTGTGTGCAAGCCCCGGCCAATCCCGTTTCGCGGCCGGGGCTTTCTCTTTTCGTGCCGAAGCTAGGTGCAATTCAGATGCGCTGGAAAACCTCTGTGCCTCGCACCTTTCGGCCCGGCGAACGTAGCGCTCCCTCTTGCGACGACGGTAGTCGGGCTGACGAAGTGTCCAGACCAGTTGGTCGTCACATTGCAATCCGGTGTCCAGTTCCTCGACGTTCGGAAGACCACCCGAGGGCCTCGAACGCTTCCTACCAGATTATAAAGAACTCCCGGACAGGAACCGGCTGGCCCGCTCAATCTCCTTACCGTCCCAGAAGAGCTTATTGGTTGTAGGGTCTATCCCGAACAGGGCCATGCCCTCTTGCGAGATCGGCCGAACGCCAGATGGCCAATTCGGTGGCGGGTCCATTGTTGAATACCGAAATGATCGGATATCGTCCCAAGTCTTTTCATGCTCCTCACCTTCCGCTACCGAGCCAATAGCCGAAGGCCGGGTACCGACGCACGAGATCGGTCAAGAGCCGTAAGGACTATTGAACGAGCTTGGCACGAAGACGGGCAAATTCCGTGTCCGTGATTGATCCAGCCTTCTTCAGACGGTCGAGCTTCTCTATCTCGTCGGCGGCACTGAAGCCAACGACACGTCGAAGCTCATCGCGCGCTTGCTGAACTTGCTGGGCATTGCGCTCTGCCATCCCACGGCCTTGCGTGATCAGGTACACGAGCACGGCAAGCAGCGGGAATATAATCAGCCCTATGACCCAGAATGCTTTCCCCCAGCCGGAGATATCATGACGCCGGAACAGGTCCATGAATACTGTGATGAGCAGCCAGATCGTCACGACGAACACGAATATTGTGAAGGCATCGACCAGGAAGTTACGGAACGTGAAACCTTCGTCGACGAACAGCATCGCGATCCTCCATGTGTCTAACGCACAGAGGCTTATAGCTCAATTCGGCGGTGCCGAACATTAGCCCGGGCAGGAAGAGCCGGACCCTCAACGAGTTCGGGTGCTTATAATGGCGATTGTTGAGAGCGGCGTGATCAATGTCCGCTTTGGATGGCTTTTCGGACTCAAGGCGGACATCTCCCGAGGTCCGAGAAGTGCCATGACCGGACTCATGCGCTGCAGCAAAACAGCGCCGTCATTCGATCAAGTCGTCCACGTAGACGGGCACCAGCCATTGGGTGAACGAGCAGGTGGTTGGGCCTGCCCCTCCACCAGCATCAGCGCGTCAGGGCGTTGACGGCGAGTTCGACCACGGCACGCGCACGGCGTTGGCCGGCAGGCGCCTGGCATAGTCGGCGCCGCGGTCGTAGGCGGCCTGATGGATGAGCGAGCCGTCCGGGATCGTGCGCGGCCGAAACAGGTTGGCCCGCTTGCCTTCCTTTTGCGCCGCCCAGTCGTAGTGCCGCTTGGGCACGAACTCCGCCAGCCGCCACATCCCGCGCAGCGACTCGTGCATCATTGCGTTGGCGTCGGGCCGGACGTAGCCGGGACCGGAACGGCCGAGCACCAGATCGGCCCGCGCGGGCTCGACGATGAGGCCGGCGGCGACGGCTTCGTCCAGCATCCACTCCAGCGCGATCTTGGAAAGCCCGCTCTCCGCTTCCGGATAGCCGCCGCCGACATCGCAATGCACACCCGGAAACCAGACCTGCTTGACGTCCTTCGGGCCGCCGGTCGGATTCGGATGCCACAGGTTGGTGCGGAAGAATGCGCGCCGCTCGTCGATCGCAATCGCGTGCCGGCCGATCGCAATCGAGGGATTGTTCGACGTGTACGGCAGGCGGATGGGATTTTCGATCCAGCCGACCGAGCTCACGGTGTCGAAGACGCCGACGAAGTGCGGGTTGCAGTCGCGGATGGAGAAATGGTCGCGAAACTCGCGCGCCAGCTTGAAATAGTCGCTCGCTGTGTCCTCCGCGCTCTCGTTCCGCTTCTGGCGGAGATTGGTGATCGCCATCATCATCCGGATGGCATAGGGGATCAGCGATTCGTTGCCCGGCCGTATCAGGCCGTACATGTGGAGAAGGGCGGTGACGGCGCGGACGGTGTAGGCGCCGCGGCTGAAGCCGAAGAGATAGACGCGGTCGCCCGCCGCGAAATGATTCATCAGGAAGGCATAGGCATCGCGGATGTCGGCCTCCAGGCCGTATCCGATCGCGCGCGCGAGCACCCGCGTCACGGTGCGGCTGAACCGGGTGAGCGCGCCCGGCGGCTCCATGGTGCCGATGCCGGGATGGTAGAAGCACACTTGCCGGGCGGGATCGTGCACCAGCGCGAAGAACAGCTTCACCACATTGGTGCGGTCCGGGGCAAACTCGTTGGCGGTGCCGTCGCAGCACACCACGACATTCTTCGCCATTGTCCCAGCCTCCGCCCTGGCCAGCTCATTACTATGAAGAGCATATCAGAACCCTGCCGAGGAAGGCCCGTCGGAAGTCAGCGAGCGCGGAGGGCATGCCGAATTCGGCGAAGCGATGTCCGCCAATCGATCCGGGTCCGCCCTTTGGGCGACCTTTCTGCCAATTGGGCAAGATCGAAACAAACAAGACAAATCCCGTGCGGCACCGCCTTGGCGCGTCGCTTACGCTCCCGGCGCGAGTTTCGGATGCTGCGGCAGTGCCGGCTCCGACGATTCGACATCATGCCGGGAGCGACCATGACCCATCGTGCCAGGTTCAACGCCGCGCTGGGCGCGTCCGGCCTGGCGGGACTCATGATCGCCGCGTTGGTCGCGATAACCCAATTCTCTACCCAGTCCGGTAACGCTATGAGCGTGGACCTCGAGCACACCGCTCATGACCACGGTGGCGCTGCGCCGTTGTGCCGCGCTCCGTCCGAGGCGGCCGGGCCGGACTTCTATTCCGAGATGGCCGCGGTGAACGCGCGCATGCACCGGGGCATGGAGGTCGTGCCGAGCGGCGACATCGATCGCGATTTCATTCGCATGATGATCCCGCACCACCAGGGCGCCGTCGACATGGCGCGGACGCTGCTCAAGTACGGCCGTGACGAGAAGCTCAAGCGACTGGCGCAGTCGATCATCGTCGAGCAGGACCAGGAGATCGCCTACATGCGCATGCTCGACGCCGCGCCTGCGTCCGGACCGTCGTCCGGCGATCAGCCCGACCACCATTGAGGAGATGCTCATGACCCGCAGCCGTTTGCTGCTCTCGACCGTGCTGCTGCTCTTCGGCGCTCCCGCCGACGCCGGGCAGGCGCCGTTCGCGGCGGGCGCGCCGGACTTTCCCGTCAGCGCGCAGGACCGGGTCTACGCCGCCGAGCAGTTCTCCAACACCGTCTCGGTGATCGATCCCTCCACCAACACGAATCTCGGCATCATCCGGCTCGGCGATCCGCAGCCGATGAACATGTCGCCGCTCTACAAGGGGCAGGTGCTCGTCCACGGCCTGGGCTTCTCGCCCGACCGCAAGACGATCGCGGTGGTGGCGATCGCGTCGAACGCGGTGACGTTCGTGGACACCGCGACCAACCGCGTGAAGCACACCACCTATGTCGGGCGCGCGCCGCACGAGGCGTTCTTCACCCCGGACGGCAGCGAGGTCTGGATCACCGTCCGCGGCGAGGACTACGTCGCCGTGCTCGACGGCACGACCTATGGCGAGAAGCTGCGCATCACGGTCCCGAACGGACCCGGCATGACGATCTTCTCGCCCGACGGACAGTACGGCTATGTGTGCTCGAGCTTCACGCCGGAGACCGTCGTGGTCAGCACGCAGACCCACGCGATCGTCGGCCGCGTGAAGCAGGAGTCGCCGTTCTGCCCCAACATCGCGGCCGCCCCCGACGGCGATCAGGTCTGGATGACGCTCAAGGACATCGGCAAGACCATGGTGTTCTCCGCCAAGCCGCCATTCGGCGTGCTGCGCGTCCTCGACACCGGCCCGATCACCAACCACGTCAACCTGATCAGGACGCCGAACGGCCAGTTCGCCTATGTCACGGTCGGCGGGCTCAACCAGGTCAAGGCGTTCCGCACCTCCGATTTCGAGCAGGTGGCGACCATTCCCGTCGGCGCGCTGCCGCACGGCATCTGGCCGTCCGGCGACGGCAGCCGCGTCTATGTCGGTTTGGAGAACGGCGACGCCGTGGCCGCCATCGACACCGCCACCAACCGGGTGATCGCGACGATCCCCAACGGCCAGGCGGCGCAGGCGCTGGTCTACGTCCCTGGCGCCGCGCCGTCCGCGGCCGCCGGCGCGGAGAGCCTGCAGCCGCTGGGCATCGCCGGTGCTGCCGCGCATCTGATGCTCGCGGCGCCCGGCAGCCAGACCGTCACCACCGTGTCGCTGTTCGACCAGGGGCTGACGCAGGTGCTGCAGGCGGCCGTGGTCGGGCTCGCGCCGGGCAAGCCCTACCTGCTGGTGCTGGCGTCGAGCGCGGACGGGAGCGGGCAGGTCGAGCCGCTGGCGCAGTTCATGACCAATCCGGCCGGCGCGCAGATCGTCAATGCCGTGGGACCGATCCGCCAGATCGTGCATCCGGAGGCGCAGCCGGTCGAGACCCGGCGTTACCTCGCCATCGTGCCGCTCGAGGACGGCAAGCCCGGCCAGCCGGTGCAACTGCAGCAGCCCGTCATCACCAGCTCGGCCGCGCGCTGACGCGCGTGCTGCCGTAAGGGCGTTGCCGCAGGTCGCGAACGCTGACGGCGGCAGGCAATTATTTTGCCTTCTCCGCGAAGATATCTGTTGACTACGTATCGCATCCGATGTAAGGTGCCTGAATCCTGCTCGACGAGGGGCGTCTCCGGAGACGATCCTGAAGATGGAGCGGGTGTGGCGTCGACCGCGGCTCGTAACCGCGGATACGGGACGCCCGGGGCCGCGGCCGGGCACGTTTCGCCCGGTGGCGTGGAGCCTTCGCACCGGATCCGGCGGCAATGCCGGAGACGGAAGCGGTCCCTGGGCCGACAGCGCCACGGTGGAGCGCCGAGAGGCGGCGTCCCGGTTGCGCGGGACGGCCCATGCCTCGCAAGCGTGGCGTCGCGCCCTACGAGCGCGACTTGTTTCAAGGCTGGCGCCTCCCCGGCGCTCCGCCGCCCCTCGGGGCGGCTGAACAAAAAATGGAAGCTGCAGAACCCGCGACGCCGATGCGGCGCGGGAAGGAAGAGGTGCTGATGGATAGCAAGGTGCCGGCACAATCCGGCGCCGAGACGGGGCTGTTTGACATGGTGAGATCGGAACGTGACATGGCGACATCGGATCGTCACGCGCTCAGGATTCGTGTCCCGGGCGCAGCGCAGCACGAAGCGCTTGCGGAGTGATGCGCTGCAGAACCGGGACCGTTACGACACACCGTCTCTGGAACGGTCCCGGCTCAGCGGTGCACCGCTGCGCGCTGCACCGCGTCCGGGACACGCTGTGGAGACGCCGCGGCTCACGGGATCGGCATCGAGCCGCACCACCCAGCCTTCGAGGCCGGGCTTGGCGGCGGGATACCGCGCGAGCACCAGCGGGTCGTGGCCGGGCACCACGTGCGCGTCCGAAGTCGCGAGCCGGCGCAATGTCGCGTAGCCCTCGAGCACCTCGGCGACGTTGTAGGTGAGCGGAAAGATGCGCCCGGTTTCCAGGTGGGCGTAGAGATGGGCGGCGTCCGCCGCCAGCACGACATGGCCGCGCCGGGTCTTCACGCGCACGCTCTGCAGGCCCTTCGAATGGCCCCCGATATGGTGGACGGTCACCCCCGGCACGATTTCGTCCTCGCCGTCGTGGAAGGCGACGCGGTCGGCGAACACCTTGCGCACCATCGCGACCACGTCGTCGGCCTCGAACGGCAGCCGCAGCGCGGGGTGGCACATGCAGCGTCCGGTGGCATAGGCCATCTCGCAGTCCTGCAGGTGATAGCGCGCGCGCGGAAACAGGTCGTAGTTGCCGACGTGGTCATAATGCATGTGGCTGACGATGACGGTCTCGACCGTTGCCGGATCGATGCCGATCGCCCGCAATCCTTCGCCCACCGGCCGGGTCAGCTCGCGCTGGCGCTTCCTGCCCATGGCGGCGTCGAAGCCGGTGTCGAGGACGATGGCGCCGGACCGCCCGACGATCGCCCACACATAGAAGTCGAGCGGCTGCAGCACGTCGTGCGGGTCCCCGCCGATGAAGTTCTCCGCCGCCTTGCGGTCATGATGCCCGTAGCGGATGGCATAAATCTCGTGGACGTCGTCGCTCATGGCTGCGTCCTCGTGTGCCGCGCGGAGTCACTTCCCCAGTGCGCCGCCGTCGCGCGGCGGGCGCACCTCGACCCCGGCGCGGCGCTCGATCGGCTGCACCACGGTGGTGAGATCCGCATCCGGTCCGTTCTCGTCGCAGGCAAGCTGCAACGCGCGCGTGACCGCCTCGGCGACCTCCATCGGCACGCCGAGCGCCTTGCCTTCGCCGAGGCAGAGCTTGAGGTCCTTGGTCATCAATCCCACGGTGAAGCCGAGGTTGAACGTGCGCGGCAGCACCACGCGCCCGAACTTGTCCTCGGTCGCGGTGTTGCGGCCGGTGCCGGAATTGATCACGTCGAGCATGATGCGCGGATCGAGCCCGGCCTTGACCCCCATGACCATCGCCTCCGAGGTCGCCGTCATCGCGGCCGCGGACAGGAAGTTGTTGCAGAGCTTCATCGTCTGCCCCGCGCCCGGCCGCTCGCTGATGAAGAAGGCCCTGCCGATCGCCTTGAGCGCCGGTTCGATCGCGCTCACCTCTGCGCGCGGGCCGGAGACCATCAATGCCAGCGTGCCCTTGGCGGCGCCGGTCACGCCGCCGCTCACGGGGCAGTCGATCTGCACGATGGTCTTCGCCTTGAGCGCCTCGAAGATGCGCTTGGCCATGACCGCGCCGGTGGTGGAGAGGTCGACGAAGCGGCGCACGCGCTTGCCTTCGATCACGCCGCCGGCGCCGGTCGCGACCGCGAGCACGATGTCGGGCGTCGGCAGGCTCGCCATCACGGTCTCGACCTCGTCGGCGACCGCGCGGGCGGAGTCGACACTTTTTGCGCCGAGCGCGGTGAGGCGATCGACGGCCTCGCGGCGCGTGTCGAACACGACCAGCCGGTGCCCCGCCTCGACCAGCCGGCGGGCCATGTGGAAGCCCATCTGGCCCAGCCCGATGAAGCCGATATCCATGTTCGTTTCTCCCTCGATGCTTCGTCCTGGTCTGCCGTCAGGCTAACACGGACGCGCCGCAGCCCGCATGCAGTTGTCTCCCGGGCGCAGCGCAGCATGAAGCCTCAAGGGCGTTTACGCCCGTCTTCGCGGGCTATGGCGGAATGATGCGCTGCAGACCCGGGATCGTTACGGTCCCGGATCTGCGAAGCAGCGCTTCACTGACGCTCGCGCTGCATCGCGTCCGGGACATGTGCCTACGTTTGCAGCGCCACGATCTTCTCCAGGAGCGTCAGCAGCTCCTGTGGTGCGGTGATGTGGGGATTATGACTGGCGTCGATCTCGAAATAGCGCCAGCCGCTCTCGCGCTGCGCGCGCTCGGCGAATTGGCGAAAGACGTCGCCTGGTCCGCTGCGCCGGCAATAGATGTAGCTGCGCGGGGGCGGCGGGGCGCGCGCGGCGAGCCGCAACGGCTGCTCGAAAGTCTTGATCGGGTGCGGCAGCCGGCGCGGCGCCGCCCAGGCCGCGTCGGCCTGCGGCGTATCCGCCGGCATCGGATTGGGCGGCACGCGCCAGCCTTCGCCGGCGGTGCGGGCAAGCTCGCGCATGCGCTCGCGCGCTTCCGCCGGCTGCAGGTCGAGCAGGCTCTGGCCGTCCTTGGGCACGAAGGCGTCGAGATAGATGAGCTGCACGATCCTCTCGCGCGCGCGGTCGGCGACGCCGGTCGCCACCATGCCGCCGTAGCTGTGCGCGATCAGAACGACGTCGCGCAGATCCTCCATCGCGAGCACGCCGACGATGTCCTGGATGTGGGTGTCGAGGTCGACGGCGGGGTTCGCGAGATGCGCGCGTTCCCCGAGGCCGGTATAGGTCGGCGTCCACAGCTCGTGCCCGGCCGCGCGCAGCAATGGGCGCATCTTCTTCCAGGCCCAGGCCGCCGACCAGGCGCCATGCGCCACCACGAACGTTGCCACGATCGCCCTCCTCCCTGGTCGTCGCCGCGGAGATGGGAATCCGCCCACGGCGCTCGTGTGCCGGCGCCGTTGAAAAGGCGCCTCAAGCTGATAGCCTCATCATCTGCGGACGCGCAAACCAATCCGCGGATCGCACGGCATCGCGGCCCGGCGCCCATCGGCAGCCCCACCACAATAACAAGCCATCTCACGGGAGGAACTCGATGACGATCAATCGTCGCATGACGCTCGCGCTCGCGCTGTCCGCCGCGGCCCTGCTGCCGGGCCGGGCGCTCGCCGCCGAGCTCGTTTTCGGCAGCTGGACTCCGGCGCAGGAATACCAGAACCGGGTGGCCATGCCGGAGCTCATCAGGAACATCGAGAAGGACACCGGCGGGGCGATCAAATGGAAATTGATCGCGGGCGGCCAGATCGCCGACGCCAAGGCGACCTTCTCGGCGGTGAAGGACGGCCTGATGCAGGGCGGGCTCGGGATCGTGAGCTATGTGCCGAACGTGATTCCGTCGGTCTACGCGATCTACAGCACGAACATCTTCGGCGAGAACGATCCGGTCGCGGGGTCGGGCGCGGCGTTGGAGACGATGTATCTGCGCTGCCCGTCGTGCCTCGACGAGCTGCGCAAGCAGAACTCCGTGACGTTGGCGGGCTGGACCACGTCGGCCTACGTGCTCACGTGCCGCGAACCGCTCAGGACCATGGCCGACCTCAGGGGGAAGCGCGTGCGCGCCACCGGCGGCAACGCCGAGATGCTCAAGATGGCCGGCATGGTGCCGGTCGGCGCCACGCTGGTCGAGGCGGTGGGCCTGCTGCAGCGCGGCGGTCTCGACTGCCAGCACGGCATCATCGACTGGGTGCGGACCTTCGGCTACGGCGACGTCGCCAAATACATCATGGACTATCCGCTCGGCCTGTCGGGGCCCGCGCTCGGCATCCTGATGAACCGCGATGCCTGGAACAGCCTCACGCCCGAGCAGAAGAAGGTCCACCTCAAGCACGGCGCGTGGCTGAGCGCCAAGATGGCGATCGGCAACTTCATCGTGTCCAACGAGGAGGCGCTCAACACCGTCGTGAAGGACAAGGGCGTGCAGCTCATCAAGGTCGGCAACGCCTTCGACCCGATCCCGGAGAACTACAAGAAGGTCCAGCGCGAAACCAACGTGGCGACCGCCAAGGGTTTCGGCGTGCAGGATCCCGCCGCCATCATCGACTACTACGAGGCGGCGGTGGAGCGCTGGCGGCCGGTATCGAAACAGATCGGACGCGACGTCGACAAGTTCACGGACGTGCTGAACAAGGAGGTCTTCTCGAAGATCGATCCGGACAAGCTGTGAGTGACGGTTACAGGGCCGGGATGGAACGGCTGCTCGGCTGGTTGCAGAAGCCGATCGACCTGTTGTTCTGGCTGAGCCTGGTGGCAGGTTTTCTGATGATGGTGCACGTCACCATCGATGTGACCGGCCGCTATGTCCTCAACCGTCCGCTCGAGGGCACCACCGAAATCGTCGCCGCCTATTACATGGTGCTGGTGGCCTATTGCCCCTGGGCCTTCATCGCCAGCCGGGACAACCACATCGTCGCCGGCATTTTTCAGCGCGTCGGCTCGCCGCGCTTCGATTTCTGGCTCGACGTCGCGGTCAAGGCCTTTACCGCGCTGTGCGTGGCAGTCTTCGCCTATCAGACCTTCTGGGCGGCGCTCCGGCAGACGCGGGCGGGCGAGGTGTGGATCGCGGGCACCATGTATCTGCCGGTGTGGCCGAGCCGTTGGGTGCTTCCGGTGTCCGGGCTGTTCATGGCTCTCTACCTCGTGCTGCGCGTCGCTTCCGACGTGATCGGCGCCGTGCGGCGCTGACGCGGGCGGGAGGGGGCAAGGAATGGACGCGCTCACGCTGTCGCTGGTCAGCCTCGGCGGCATGCTGGTGCTGATTGCGCTGCGGGTGCCGATCGGCATCGCGATGGGATCGGTCGCGTTCTTCGGCTTCTGGTATCTGCGCAACTTCAACGTCGCGCTGAGCGCGCTCAGCGACACGCCGTTCGTCTTCGCCGCCAGCTGGGATCTGTCCGCGATCCCCATGTTCCTGCTGATGGGAGCGATCGCCGGCAATTCCGGCATCGGCACGGCGCTGTTCCGCGCGGCGCATGCGTGGTTCGGCGGCCTGCCCGGCGGCCTCGCGGTCGCGACCAATTGGGCCTGTGCCGGCTTTGGCGCGGCGTCGGGGTCGAGCGTTGCGGCGGCCGCGGTGATGGCCCGTCTCGCGGTGCCGGAAATGCTCAAGCGGAAGTACGACAAGGGTTTGGCGACCGGGGTCTGCGCCAGCGGCGGCACGCTCGATGCGCTGATCCCGCCCAGCATCAGTTTCGTCATCTACGGCGTATTCGCCGAGGTGTCGGTCCCCAAGCTGCTCATTGCCGGCATCCTTCCCGGGCTGCTGACCGCGGCGGTCTACATGCTGATGATCATCGCGCGCTGCTGGATCAATCCGTCGCTGGCGCCGCCGGCCGCGTACGAGGACCGCGCGCTGCTGTGGCGCGAGCGCTGGCAGTCGCTCGCCGGCATATGGCCGATTCTCGTGCTCATCGTGGGCGTCATCGGCGGGCTCTATCTCGGCGTCGTGACGCCGACTGAAGGCGGCGCCGCCGGCGCGTTTCTCGCCGCCGTCATCGGCATGGCTCAACGCAAGCTGACGCTCGCGGGATTCATCGACGCACTGCGCGATGCCATGGGGACGACCGCGCAGCTCTTCTTCGTCGGCATCGGCGCGATCCTCTACACCAAGTTTCTGGCGCTTTCCGGCACCGCCGACATGTTCAAGGAGATGATCGGACAGTGGGCGCTCGATCCCCTGCTTCTGGTCGTCGCGGTATCGATCGTCTACATCATTCTCGGCACGTTCATGGACCCGCTCGGGATGATCCTCCTCACCATTCCGGTGTTCGTCCCGATGTTCGCCGCGCTCAACCTCGATCTCGTCTGGTTCGGCGTGCTGGTGGTCAAATACATCGGTATCAGCCTGCTGACGCCGCCGGTGGGGTTCAACATCTATGTGGTGGCGACCGCGACCGACAATTCGATCCCGTTGAGCACGATCTATCGCGGCTGCTACTGGTTCCTCGCCTGCGAGGTGGTGATCATGGCGCTGCTGATTGCCTTTCCGCAGATCTCGCTGTTCCTGCCCGGGCTGATGACATGACACGAGGCATGGCGGCTCGACGTTGGCTCGTCTGCGTGCTTTTGTGCGGCTTGAGCTGTCGACGCCGCGGGCGCATCATGCGAGAGCCGCCGCACCGGAACGTTTGAACGGGGCACGTTGGCGCGGCGCGTTCCATTGCGGCTCGCGGGCCGGCCGTGGAACGCAGCGCCGGTGCGAGCGTTGATCCGTCCGCCGCGACAGCGTGTGCGGTAGGAAGATGCCAGCGATAACGGAAACGGTGATGCCTGCGCAACAGCACGCGGCCGAGCTGCCGAGGCTCGATGCGTTCGACGAGGAGTTCGGGCAGGATCCGGTGGCGATCCTGCGCGCTCAGCGCCGTCAGGCCAGGATGCGGACCTGGACGCTGATCGTGCTCGCGATGGTCGCCGGGCTCATCGGCGCGCTGGCCTTGGCGTGGTCGACGTTCGGCGACCGGCTGCGCGTGGCCCTGCAAGCGGCGCCTCCATCGCTGCAAAGCGCTACGCGCCAGGAGCCCAACGAAGACGTGGTGCGTCTCCTGCGCCAAGTCGACGAGCTCAGGTCCGAGATCCGGGATCTCACGCAGGCCCGGCAACAGGCGGCCGACACCATCGCGGCGCTCGAGGCCGCGGCGCAGGCGACCCCGAGCCCGCCTCCCGCCGCGTACTGGTACTCGGACCCGGCTGCGTTGACCTTCGGAGTCGAGGACAGATCTCAGCCGGACCCGGTCGTGTTGCCACCCCGGCGTCCAGCAATTGCGCGCCCGGCCCCCCGGACCATTCAACCGCGCGATACCCGCGTGCCTTCCCCGCCGGCGCCCCGCCAGCATAGCCCTGTGAGGTCTCCGGGGCGGCGGTATTACAGGGTCTTAAGTTGCCATTTTCATGCCATCTCGGCATGGTCCTCACCGGGATACCGGACATGGCCGGGAGATGCTGATGGCTGGGGAAGGTCTGGTCAAGGCGCTGCAGATCGCCGGCGCGGCGCTCGGGATTCCCGCCGCGGCGGCGGGCACGTTTGCGGCCTACCAAAACTACTTCTCGAACGATGAGACTTGCCACAAGCTCCGCAGCAGCATCATCGGCACTATGGAACGAAACGTCGCGCTCGAGACCAAGCGCAGCCTGCTCAGAAGGGACGTGACGGAATTCGAGAAGCTGTGCGCCAACGCCGATCCCGACGCCCACGCCATTTTCCACGCGGCCCTCAACGAGACGGGCCATTCGGCTGCGCCGGGCGGAGCAACTGCGGCCGCGCTGCCGGAGCCCGCGCGCCCGCAGGCTCCCCCGGTCGGCGTGTTCGGTGCTCCAGGATCCAAGGAGCATTATGGCTGGGTCGCGTTGAGCCACCGGCAATCCGGTGGCTCCTGGACGGTCCATTTCAACGGCTACGCAATCTCCGAAACAAGCTTGCCGCCGTCCGGCACGGTGCTGAGCGCGCAACGGATGCTGCCGGTCTGGTCCGAGCCGCAAGCGGGCACGAACGACCAGACCAAGCTGCAAAGCCGCCTGCCGGCCGGAGCCTGCGTGCGCGTGGTGTCGACGCGCGGCGGGATCAGCCGGCTGTGGGCCGAAGTCTCGCCCGCGTCCTGCTCGTAGGCGGACGGCAGCCAACGGCCATCGGAGAGCCGCTACAGCAGTTTGAGCTGTCGGTCCTGTGCCTTGCCGCGGGCGGCCGCCATCGGCTGATGTTTCACCAGCTCGGTCTCGATGTCGCGCAGGAACGGTGACGGCTCGAGCATCTGCACGCGGCCGCGCCAATGGCGCTGGCGGGCGCGGCTGAGGATCAGGCGGTCTTTCGCCCTGGTCATGCCGACATAGAACAGCCGGCGTTCCTCCGCCAGAACCGCATCGTCCGGCTCGCTCCAATAGAGCGGCAACAGCCCGTCCTCGAGCCCGACGATGAACACGACCGGAAATTCCAGACCCTTCGCCGCATGCAACGTCAGGAGCGACACGCGGTCGGCGCGTTGCTGCCGGAACTCGGCGTCGGTCGCCAGGGCAGCCGCGTCCGCAAGGCGCGCGCGCTCATTGCCGCACGAGGCGGCAAGCGTGATGAGACGCTGAAGCGCGATCGTCATCGTCGCGGCCGGCATCGCGTCGTCCCGTCCCGTCAGCCGGTCGGCCGCAGCTTGCAGCGCGTCGATCAGCGTCGCGTCTTCGCTGCCGGCAGCAAGCTCCTGCAGCAGTGCACGGACCGCCGGCGTCTCCCCGAACGGCTTGTGCGAGCTTTTCTGATAGGGCATGCCCGAACGATCGAACGCCTCGCACAGCGCGTCGGTCTGCGCGTCGGTGCGGTAGAGCACGGCGAAATCGGCGAACGACCAGCTGCCGCGCACGGCCGCCGTCGCACGGCCGCTGTCGATCGAGAAGAAGCTGTGGCCGCCCACCAGCTGCTCGATGGTCTTGATTACGGCTTCGGCTTCGGCCCGTTCCGTCGGCGCCGTCTGGATGGCGATGCGCTCATGCATGTCGCGCACGATCTCGGCCATGGGCGCGCTCTTGTGCGAGGCGATGACCTGCGCGGAGGCCGCGACGATGGTGCCGCTCGAACGATAGTTGCGGGTGAGGCGCACGGTGCTGGCGGCGGGATAGTCGTGCCGGAAACGATCGAAGCACGATGCGTCGGCGCCGCGAAAGCCATAGATCGCCTGGTTCGGGTCGCCGATGACGCAAAGGTTGCCGTCGGGCGGCGCCAGCAATGTCAGCAGACGGTATTGCTGCTCGTCGACGTCCTGGAATTCGTCGACCGAGATCCATTTGAAGCGGCCGCGCCAGTGCGCGGCAAGGCCGGGGTCCATCATCAGGGCGCGGACCGACAGCGCGATGAGATCGTCGAAATCGATCCAGTTTTTCCGCGCGAGCGCGCCGGCATAGGCCGACATCGCCTCGCCGACGTCGGCACCGGCCCAGCACTGCGTCCGCTTCTCCTTGGAGATCGCACGCAGCAGCCGTTCAGCCTTGGGTGCCGTCACGTCGAGCGTCTCGGCCAGCAGTGCGAGGCGTTCCGCTTCGCCTGCGACGCGAAAGCCGCGATGCAAACCGGCCGCGCTCGCATGCTCGCGCAGGATGGCGAGCCCGAGGGAGTGAAAGGTATGCAGCGAAACCGGGGCGGCGCAGCCGGGAAGCAATTTCGCGAGGCGCTCGCGCATCTCCACGGCGGCCCGGCGGGTGAAGGTGATGGCGAGGCAGCTCTCTGCGGCAACGCCGCGCTCGGCGATCAGATGGGCGATGCGATGGGTCAGGGTGCGGGTCTTTCCCGAGCCGGGACCGGCAACGATCAGGAGCGGGCCCTCGATGGTCGCCGCCGCCGCGCGCTGATCGACGTCGAGGGCAGCGAGGATGCCGGCCACGGGATTGCTCGCCGTATCCTTGACGAGATGCAGCTGCGGCCGCTGCGGTTTGGTGGGTTCGCCGTCGTCTGCGGCCGGGCTCGGTGTTGGCTTCGGCTGCTCTGCCCGCCGTCGTTTGGAGATCGGCGAGTCGAAGAGTAATCCGCCGGCGGTCAGCCGCTTGAGCTCCGCCTCCTCGAACAGCCGGATGACGCCGTACTCGCCGTCGTAGCCGGGCTCGCGGATCACCTGACCGGCGCGCAGGCGCGTGATGGCTTCCGCAAGCAGCGAGGAGCCGGCGTGCGCGATATCCTCGACCGGCACCGATTGCAGGATCGAAAGCTCGGCGCCGAGCTTGCCGATGGCCTGATCGTAGCCGCGCGCCACGGCCTGCGAGGCCGGACCGGTGGCGGTCAGCTCGGAGAGGATTTCCGGCAGCGGCACCAGGTTCGACACGCTGCCCGCGGTCGGCGGCGGAGCCGCCGGCGTCTCGTCGCGGTCCGCGAGCAGCTCGAGACGGTGCTCGACGCCGATGGTCACCGGCTGGCCGCAGACCGGGCAGCGTCCACCATGCGCCAAGGTCTCCTTCGGCGAGAGCCGCATTTCGCACTTGCGGTGGCCGTCAAGGTGATACTTCCCCTCATCGGGAAAGAACTCGACGGTGCCGACATAGCCGTGCCCGGTCTCCAATGCGTGCTTGATCGCGAAGTAGTCGGGATCGCAGTCGAAGGTGGTCGCCTCGCGTCCGAGCTTGCCGGGCGAATGGGCGTCCGAATTCGAGGTGAGGCGGTAGCGGTCCAGGAACGACACCCGCCAATTCATCGGCGGGTCGGATGAGAGGCCGGTCTCGACCGCGAAAATGCGGTCGGCGAGATCGCCGTAGCATTCGGTGATGGAGTCGAAGCCGGACTGCGAGCCCAGCGCCGCGAACCACGGCGTCCAGATGTGGGCCGGCACCAGATAGGCGTCAGGTCCGGACTCGAGCGCGATTTCCAGGAGATCGCGGGAATCGAGGCCGAGAATCGGCCGCCCGTCGGAGGCGATATTGCCGATGCCGGCAAGGCGCGCGGACATCCGATCGACGGTCGCGAAATCGGGCGCGTAGATCAGGTGGTGGATTTTGCGGGTGCGGTCGCCCTTCTTGTAGATCGTCGAGATCTCGACCTCGAGCATGAAGCGGACCGGGATACGGCATGCTGCCGGTACCATCTGCGCCACCGCCTGCTCGATGTCATCGCGCAGGCGGAAAAGGCCGGGCTCGGCCGGTACGAGTTTCTGCTTGAGCTCGGCGCACCAGGCCGGATGGGTGAAGTCGCCGGTGGCGACTACACTGATGCCCTTGCGGCAGGCCCACGCGGCGAGATGCTCGAGATCGAGGTCCCGGCTCGTCGCCCGCGAATATTTCGAGTGGACGTGCAGGTCCGCGTGGAAGCCCATCCGAGCCACGCCTTTTGCCCCGGGCCGAATCGATTCGGCACCATGACACACGGGGTTGATTCGTGGGCAACCGAAAAGCATCCCTGTGGACATTCTGCACCGCCAAGCGCGGCTGCATCGCTGCTGAGCGTGGTGCCCAAAATTCCATCAATGTCCACGAACACCGTTCCGGGGCCTCTGTGGATCTGGTCACGATGCAACTGATTTAGCTCGCAAGTTTCGGACAGGCGCGCTCTGGCACGGAGCTTGAAAAATGCCATGCGCATGCTGGCCTCACTCAAAATCGTCATCGTCGACAAGAATCCTATCCGCGCGGCGATCCTGGAGGATGGCCTGCGGGATGCCGGCCACATCCAGGTGGTACGGGTCGAGGACACCTCGCACCTGCTCGCCCGCATCTACACCATCGACCCCGACGTCATCCTGATCGACCTGGAGAACCCGAGCCGCGACGTGCTCGAGCAGATGTTCCAGGTCAGCCGGGCGGTGCGCCGGCCGGTCGCCATGTTCGTGGACCAGAGCGACACCGCCTCGATCGAGGCCGCGGTCGATGCCGGCGTATCCGCCTATATCGTCGGTGGTCTGCAGAAGGAGCGCATCAAGAACATCCTCGACCTCTGCATCTCGCGCTTCAATGCCTTCGCCCGCCTGCAGGACGAGCTCGACCGCACCCGCACCGCGCTCGAAGAGCGCAAGGTGATCGACCGCGGCAAGGGCATTCTCATGAAAGCCAGGAAACTCACCGAGGAGGAGGCCTATGCCTTGCTGCGCAAGACGGCGATGAACGAGAAAAAGAAGATCGCCGAGGTTGCCCAGTCCGTCATCACCGCCGCGGAGCTGCTGAAATGAGCGCAGCCGACGGGAGACTGCGGATCGGCTTCATTCCGCTCGCCGATGCGGCGGCGCTGATCGTGGCGGTCGACAAGGGCTTTGCGGCAGCCGAGGGCCTCGATATCGAGCTCGTGCGCGAGGTGTCGTGGTCGAACGTGCGCGACAAGCTCAACATCGGCCTGTTCGACGCCGCGCACCTGCTCGCGCCGGTCGCGATCGCATCGAGCCTGGGTCTGGGGCATGTGAAGGTGCCTATCATCGCTCCGTTCGGACTGGGGGTGAACGGCAACGCCATCACCGTCTCGCCCGCGCTCTACGCCGCGATCGCGGCGGCCGCGGATGGAAACCTGATCGATCCCATGACCTCGGCGCGGGCGCTCGCCCGCGTCGTCGCCCGGCGCAGGGCCAAGGGCGAGGAGCCGCTGACCTTCGGCATGACGTTCCCGTTCTCCACCCACAACTATCATCTGCGCTTCTGGATGGCGGCCGGCGGCGTGGATCCCGACGAGGACGTCAGGCTTGTCGTCCTGCCGCCGCCCTACATGGTGGACAGCCTCGCCAGCAATCACGTCGACGGGTTCTGCGTCGGGGCGCCCTGGAATTCGGTGGCGGTCGATCTCGGCATCGGGTTCATCCTGCATCTCGTCTCGGAGATTCTGCCGCGCGCAGCCGAGAAGGTTCTGGCGCTGCGCAGCCGCTGGGCGCAGGAGCGGCCGGACGCGGTGTTGCGGCTGGTGCGCGCCCACCGCCAAGCGGCGGCTTTCATCGAGGATGAAGCCAATCGCGACGAGGTGACCGCGATCCTCGCGGCACCTGAGCGCGTTGGCGTGGCGGCGGAGGTGATCCGCCGCACCTTGGACGGCCACATGCGGGTCGCTCCCGACGGCACCATCCGCAAAAGCGACCGCTATCTGCTGGTCGGACGCAAGCAAGCGGCGCGGCCCGATCCGGTGCAGGCGGCCTGGCTCTATGCGCAGATGGTGCGCTGGGGGCAGGCACCGCTCTCGTCCGATCTGCTCGCGGCGGCCAAGGCCGTGTTCCGTCCCGATCTCTATGACGCGGCGAGCGCGGTCATGGAGCCCGACACAGCGGGCGAGCCGGCTGACGGAATTGGGGCCTTCGTGGGTCCGGCCTTCGATCCCGACCGCATCGCGGCGCACCTCGCAAGCTGGGCCATCCGCCGCGCCTGACCTGGGCACGCTTTCCTATCTTTGTGCACTGCACGAATAATTTGCATGGCCTGCCCCACGGCGGGCAGGCAGACCTGCCCGAGGGCGCGCCTCGCTCTCGCGATTGCGCGCCATCTCATTGAAATAATTAAATTGTTCCCTTGCGTGGCGACTTGGCACGAAGCTTGTAAAGAGCATGCGAAGCGACGCCGTCGCCGCTGATGGCGCCGCAAATCCTGTTGCGGATTGGATCGGCAACGCCGCCGCCCTCGGGGGAGACGCTTTCGGGCGCCTGGGGAGGCGGCGTTTCTCGTGTCGGGCCAGACCGTGAAAGCGGGACGCGTGGACTGCGGGAACAGCGACAAGCTTTCAGAGGACAATCAATGACCACCACCAGAGACACCGGACCCAACACCCGCCGCGGGCCGAGCCGCCGTGCGTTTCTGCGCACCACCGCCGGCGCCGCTGCGCTCGTTGGCGCCTTGCAGACGAAATTTCCCGCCGGCGTGCACATCGCCGAGGCTGCCGGGCCGGAGGTGAAAAAGGCCAATCTCGGCTTTATCGCGCTCACCGATGCGGCGCCGCTGTTCGTCGCCAAGGAGAAAGGAATTTTCGCCCGCCACGGCATGCCCGACGTCGAGGTGCAAAAGCAGGCGTCGTGGGGCGCCACCCGCGACAATCTCGTGCTCGGCTCGGAAGGCAACGGCATCGACGGCGCGCATATCCTTACGCCGATGCCCTACCTCATCTCCGCCGGCAAGGTGACCCAGAACAACGTGCCGACCCCGATGTACATCCTGGCGCGGCTCAACCTCGACAGCCAGTGCATCTCGGTGGCGAAGGAGTACGCCGATCTGCGCATCGGGCTCGACACCAAGCCGTTCAAGGACGCGCTCGAGAAGAAGAAGGCGTCGGGCAAGCCGGTGAAGGCGGCGATGACGTTTCCCGGCGGCACGCACGATCTCTGGATCCGTTACTGGCTCGCCGCCGGCGGCATCGATCCCGACAAGGACATCGAGACCATCGTGGTGCCGCCGCCGCAGATGGTGGCGAACATGAAGGTCGGCACGATGGACTGCTTCTGCGTGTGCGAGCCGTGGAACCTGCAGCTCATTCACCAGAACATAGGCTACACCGCCATCACCACGGGCGAGCTCTGGAACAAGCATCCGGAAAAGTCGCTCGGCCTGCGCGCGGCCTACGTGGACAAATATCCCAACGCGGCCAAGGCGCTGCTGATGGCGGTGATGGAAGCGCAGATGTGGTGCGAAAAAATGGAGAACCGCGAGGAGGTCGCCGCCATCTGCGCCAAACGCCAATGGATCAATTGCCCGGTCGAGGACGTGACCGAGCGCATGAAAGGCAAGTTCGACTACGGTGTCCCCGGCAAGGTGGTCGAGAACAGTCCGCACATCATGAAGTACTGGCGTGACTTTGCGTCATACCCGTTCCAGAGCCACGACCTCTGGTTCCTCACCGAGGACATCCGCTGGGGCAAGTTTGAGCCCGACGTCGACGCCAAGGCGCTGATCAAGAAAGTCAACCGCGAGGACCTCTGGCGCGAAGCCGCCAAGGAGCTCAACGTTCCCGCCGAGCAGATCCCGACCTCGACGTCGCGCGGCAAGGAGACCTTCTTCGACGGCAAGGTATTCGATCCCGAGGATCCGCGCGCCTACCTCAAGAGCCTTGCGATCAAGCGCGCGGAAATCGGATGAGCGCCCCGGCCGGCCGCTGAGATCGGGAGCCCTGCATGAACATGGCGCTTGTGAAAGCCGAAGCTCCGCCTGCGGTGCCGGTGACGCCGGCGAAGGTATTGCCGCTGGAGCCGAGACGGCAACCGCTGGCGAGCCGTCTCGCCACGCGGCTGCGCGACGTCGCGGCGCGAATCATTCCTCCGATCGTCGTGATCGCGCTCACTCTGCTGGTGTGGGAGCTGCTGTGCCGACGCGCCGGCTCGACGCTGCCGCCGCCGTCCAAGGTTCTCGATGACACCTGGGAACTCATCATCGATCCCTTCTTCGATCGCGGCGGTCTCGACAAAGGCTTGTTCTGGCACCTGTCGGCGAGCCTGCAGCGGGTGGGGCTCGGCTACGCACTCGCTTCGTTGGCGGGGGTCGCGCTCGGCACTCTGGTCGGGCAATCGACCTGGGCCATGCGCGGGCTCGACCCGATCTTCCAGGTGCTGCGCACGGTGCCGCCGCTCGCCTGGCTGCCGCTTTCGCTGGCGGCGTTCCGCAACGGCCAGCCCTCGGCGATCTTCGTGATCTTCATCACCGCGATCTGGCCGATCATCATCAATACCGCGGTGGGAATCCGCAACATTCCGCAGGACTACCGCAACGTGGCGCGCGTGCTTCGGCTCAATCACCTCGAGTTCTTCTGGAAGATCATGGTGCCGTCCGCGGCCCCCTACATCTTCACCGGATTGCGCATCGGCATCGGCCTGTCCTGGCTCGCCATCGTGGCCGCCGAGATGCTGATCGGCGGAGTCGGCATCGGCTTCTTCATCTGGGATGCATGGAACTCCTCGCACATCAGCGAGATCATCCTGGCGCTCGTCTATGTCGGCCTGATCGGGTTTGTGCTCGACCGCATCGTCGCCGGCATCGCCACCATCGTCACCCATGGCACCGCCGCCAACTGAAAGCGAACGCGCAATGACGGCCTATCTCAAGCTCGATCACATCGACAAGACGTTCCGGCGCGGGTCGCTCGAGACCGAGGTGCTCAAAGACATCACCCTCGGCATCGAAAAGGGCGAGTTCGTCTCGATGATCGGTCATTCCGGCTGCGGCAAGACCACGCTGCTCAACATCGTGGCCGGCCTGGTGCAGGCCACCATCGGTGGCGTGCTCTTGGAGGATCGCGAGGTCGACGAGCCCGGTCCCGACCGCGCCGTGGTGTTCCAGAACCATTCGTTGCTGCCGTGGCTCACCGTCTACGACAATGTGCGGCTCGCCGTCGACAAGGTGTTCGCCGCCACCAAGTCGCGCGCCGAACGCCGCGCCTGGGTCATGCACAATCTCGAACTGGTGCAGATGGCGCACGCCCGGGACAAGCGGCCGGCGGAGATTTCCGGCGGCATGAAGCAGCGGGTCGGCCTTGCCCGCGCCCTCGCCATGGAGCCAAAGGTGTTGCTGCTTGACGAGCCGTTCGGCGCGCTCGACGCACTCACGCGCGCGCACCTGCAGGATTCCGTGATGGCGATTCATCAAAAGCTCTGCAACACCGTTCTGATGATTACCCACGACGTCGACGAGGCGGTGCTGCTGTCCGATCGCATCGTGATGATGACCAACGGTCCGTCGGCGCGCATCGGCGAGGTGCTGGAGGTGCCGCTGGCGCGGCCGCGCCGGCGGCTCGAAGTGGCATCGAGCCCGACCTATCTCAAGTGCCGCCAACGCGTGCTCGAGTTCCTCTACGAACGGCATCGGTTCATCGAGGCAGCGTGAGACGCTGCGGCGGAAGGTGCGTGTGATGACGCCGCAACAGGTGGCGCTCGTTCAGCAGAGCTTCAGCCAGGTCGCCCCGATCGCGGACAAGGCAGCGGAGATTTTCTACGATCGGCTTTTCGACGTTGCGCCCGCCGTCAGGCCATTGTTTCGCGGCGACATGGCCGAGCAGCGCCGCAAACTGATGGCCACCCTTGCGGTCGTCGTCCGCGGCCTTTCCGATCTGCCGTCTATTCTTCCGGCCGCCGGCGCGCTCGCCAGGCGCCACGTCGCCTATGGCGCGAAGCCGGAGCACTATCCGGTCGTCGGCGAGGCGCTGCTGTGGACGCTGGCGCGCGGCCTCGGGGCACAATGGACGCCGGAGGTCGCATCCGCATGGGCGGCGGCCTACGGAGCGTTGTCCAGCTTCATGATCGCCGAGGCGTATGGGCGGCCGCAGGCGGCGGAATAGCGCTCACTCTTCCTTGTAGCCGTAGTCCGGCACGTTGCCGGAATTGCCGTAATACTTGAACGGCAGGAACTTGCCCGACATCGTGATCTTGACCCGGTCTCCCTTCGGATTGGGCAGGCGATCGATCTGCATGTCGAAGTCGATGGCCGACATGATGCCGTCGCCGAATTCCTCCTCGATCAGCGCCTTCCAGGCCGGTCCGTTGACCATGACCAGTTCGTAGAAACGATAGATCAGCGGATCGGTCGGCGGCATCGCCATGCCGGCGCCGCGCATCGGCACCTCGTTGAGCAGCGCGGCCTCGGCCTTCGAAAGGCCGAACAGCTCCGCGGCGTTCGCGGCCTGCGGCTTGGTCAGCTTCATCTGCCCGAGCAATGCACCGACCACCAGCACCGGGGAATAGCCGCCGATCTTGTCGTTGATGTACTTCCAGCTCCACCCCTTCTCGCGCTTGATGTCGAGAATCTTCTCGGTCAGGTCGGCACGTGTCATGGCTGTTTGCTCCCTCTTTCGTCTGTGATCGTCGGCAGGTCATGCGCGGTGCTGGATGAGGCCCGGCCAGGTCGGCGCCAGCGCAGGTTCGGCGGCGATGACCGGTTCGGGCGCGCCCGGCCGCACCACGGGTACGCGCCGGCGGTCGTAGCTGCTGCCCTGCATCTCATCGGCGAAATTCTTGCTCCGGGTCACCAGGAAATCGATGATGTGGTTGCGCACGCCGTAGTACAGCGGATGGCGATGAACCTCGTTGCGCTGGCGTTGCTTGGGCAGCGGATTCTCGACGATCTCGGCGAGCACGGCGTTGGGACCATTGGTCATCAGCAGCACGCGATCGGCGAGATAGATGGCCTCGTCGACGTCGTGGGTGATCATGAACACGGTCTGGCCGGTCTCCATGCAGATGCGTCGCACCTCGTCCTGCAGCGTGCCGCGCGTGAGCGCGTCGAGCGCCGAGAACGGCTCATCCATCAACATGATCTTCGGCTCGATCGAAAGCGCGCGCGCGATGCCGACGCGCTGCTTCATGCCGCCGGAAAGCTCGGCCGGCCGCTTGTGCTCGGCCCCGGTCAGTCCGACCAGGTCGATGAATCGCTGCGCCTGCTGGCGCAGGTCCGCCTTGCTCATGAAGCGCCATTTCGAGGACACCGCGTAGGCGACGTTGCCCATCACGGTGAGCCACGGCAGCAGCGCGTGGCTCTGGAAGATCACGGCGCGATCAAGGCTCGGGCCTTCGATTGCCTCGTTGTCCACGATCACGGCGCCTTCGGAGGGGATGTCGAGCCCGGCGAGGATGTTGAGCACCGTCGTCTTGCCGCAACCGGAATGGCCGATGACGCAGGCGAACTCGCCGCGCGCCATCGACAGCCAGAGATCCTCGAACACGGTCGTGCCGCCGCCGCCCGGCGCCGGAAACCGCTTGGTGATGCCTTCGATCGAGATGAATTTCTCGGTCATAGCGCTGCTTCCGTAGACACAAATCTCGATTCGTCAGCCTTCGAGGCCCGCTTCGCTCGCACCTCAGGTTGACCGATTAGGAGCGTTGCCGGCTGCACGAGGTTTACTCCGGGAACGTCACCGCCCGCGTTGCGCGCGCGAGCAGCTGGTCGAGCACCATGCCGACAAGGCCGATCACCAGAATGGCGGTGATCACGTTGGTGATCGAGAGGTTGTTCCACTCGTTCCACACGAAATAGCCGATGCCGGTGCCGCCGACGAGCATCTCGGCCGCGACGATCACCAGCCAGGCGATCCCGATCGAGATGCGCATGCCGGTGAGGATGGTGGGCGCGGCCGCCGGCAGGATGATGGTGAACGCGCGACGAAAGGTGCCGACCTCGAGCGTGCGCGCAACGTTGAGCCATTCCTTGCGCACCGCGGCGACGCCAAACGCGGTGTTGATCAGCATGGGCCAGAGCGAGCATATGAAGATCACGAAGATCGAGGACAGGCTCGAATCCTTGATGGTGTAGAGGGCGAGCGGCATCCAGGCGAGCGGCGAGATCGGCTTGAGCACCTGGATGAAGGGATCGAGCGCGCGGCTCATCAGCGGCGACATGCCGATGAGAAAGCCGACCGGGATCGCGACCACGACCGCGAGGAGATAGCCGACCAGCACCCGCGCGATCGAATAGGCGAGCTGGATGCCGAGACCTTTGTCGTTCGAACCGCGGTCGTAAAACGGATCCTTGAGATGCTCCCAGATTTTGGCGGCCACATCGAGCGGGCCCGGCATCGCCGATTTGCCCTGGCTCGCGGTCGCGCCGACGAGCTTGGCGTATTCCGGATCCATGGTGACGGGGGTACCGCTTCCGAGCGTGGCGAGATGCCACGCGCCGACGAACAAGCCGAACAGCAGCAGCGAAACCAGCGCTGCCCGCAAGGTCGTTCCCATGTCTCCCTCTCCCGGCGAAACGGTTATTAGTCCTTCGTCATGGCGGGCTCATCGCGGCATCACTCTGCTGTCATGCCTGCGAAAGCGGGCATCCAGTAATCCGTAACCTGCGAGGCGGGCCGAAGCGTGCCTCTTATACAGTCCGGCGGCTACTGGATCGTCCGCTTTCGCGGACGATGACACCCGAGGAGGTCTTGAATGAGTGCCAATGCTGATAAGCCTGCGCATGACGGTCTTGGTATCAAGCCCGCTTGATGGCGAAGCTCTTGACGTACTCGTCGGGCTTCGCCGGATCGAACTCCTTGCCCATCACCTTGAAGGTCTTCGTGCTCGCGCTCGGCGGCGTAAGCCCCGCCTCCTTCATGAGCTTCGCGGTGTCGGTCGCGAGATAGACCTGCTCGGCCACGGCCTTGTAGTCGACGTCGCCCTTGATCTGACCCCAGCGCTTCATCTGGGTGAGGATCCAGACCGCGAACGACTGCCAGGGGAAGGGATCGAAATCGATCCGATCGGGGTCGCGCTTCACGCCGCCGAGTCCGTCGGCATAGGTGCCGGTGAGGATCTGCTCCAGCACGGTTTCGGGCTGGTTGAGGTAGTTCGCCGGCGCGATAGCGGCGGCAATCTGCTTGCGGTTCTCGGCCTTGTGGGCGAAGGCCGTCGCGTCGATGATCGATTTGAGCAGCGCTGCGTAGGTGTTCGGCATGGTGGTGACGAACTCCCTGGAGGCAGCGAATGCGCAGCAGGGATGCCCTTCCCACAATTCCTTCGACAGGATGTGGATAAAGCCGACGCCGTCATAGACCGCACGCTGGTTGAACGGATCCGGGCCCAGGTACCCGTCGATATTGTCGGCGCGAAGATTTGCCACCATCTCCGGCGGCGGCACCGCACGAATCTGAATGTCGGTATCGGGGTCGAGGCCGTGCTCGGCGACGTAGTAGCGCAGCAGGTAGTTGTGCATGGAGTAGTCGAACGGCACCGCGAACTTGAAGCCCTTCCATGACTTGGGATCGCGCTTGTCCTTGTGCTTGATCGCGAGCGTGATCGCCTGCCCGTTGATGTTCTCGACCGCCGGCATGGTGTAGGGGATCGGATTCGAGCCGGCGCCGAGCGTGATGGCGAGCGGCATCGGCGAGAGCATGTGGGCGGCGTCGTATTCCTTGTTGAGCGTCTTGTCGCGAATCACCGCCCAGCCGGCGGTCTTGATCACCTCCACGTTGAGGCCGTGCTTGCTGTAGAACCCCATGGGATGCGCCATGATGATCGGGGTGGCGCAGGTGATCGGAATGAATCCGACCTTGAGAATCCTTCTTCTCGATCGCGCCGCCCTGCGCGAACACCTCGGTCGCACTCTTGAGCGGGAAGAACTGCGAGAGCGCAGCCAGCGCGGTCGAGGCGCCGACCGATTTGAGGAAGGCGCGGCGGGCGGCGTCCCTGGGGAAGACGGCGCGCATCACCGCCGACGCGACTACGCCCTGGTAGCGATCGTCCGCGCGCGCGACCGGTACGCACTGGAGCTGCCGCTGCGCCTCGTGATCGTGCTCGGCCTGGCTTCCATGCCGTCCGCAGGCGCATCCCGAGCGGGCAAGCGGGCGCTCGGAATCGAAGGGATTGTCGAAGGTTGACATGCGGGCAAGCTCCATCGCTGCGCCGGCGACCGGCACCGCCCGGGAATTAGCAATGGACGTGCCAAGCTGGAGATCGCAATGGAGGGCGATTCCTGCGCAGGAACCAAACGTTGCGGGCAAAAGGCCGCGCCGCTCGCCCATTTGTTAAGCAATACGATGAAGTTTCGAGCAGGGCCGACGTCGCACTGCTTGGCCGGCACGACCTCACCCGGTCCGAAAAACGGGCCGTCTCGTCATCCCGCCGGACTCGTCGCTGCTCACGGTTTGGGCGCGCCCTAGTGAATTGTATGCACGCGTGTCGGCGTCGGTTTGCAGCCTCCCGAGCCGCGTGCACATCGATTTCATATCCGGGTCAGCCGGTTACGACCGATCCGAGGTTCGTCCCGGTTCTGGCATGACCTTTGCGGAACCCGCAGGTGACGTTCGTCCCCAGCGGGAGGTTTGCAAATGAAGCGTCGTGAATTTCTGAAATCGATGACTGCGCTCGCCGCGGGCAGTGTGCTTCCGGCGGCGCCTGCCGTTTGGTCTCCCGCCAAGGCGCAGTCGCGGGCGGAGACCTTGCTCATCGTCTCCGAGAGCGGTCCCAACAACATCGACATTCACGGCGTGGGCACCAATGTCCCGGGCTACGAGGTGTCATGGAATTGCTACGACCGGCTCATCAGCCACGAGATGAAGACGCTGCCCAACGGCGTGCAGTACTACGACCGCGACAAGTTCAAGATGGAGCTCGCCGAGGACATGAACGTCGGCGACATGTCCGTCACCTTCAAGCTCAGGAAGAACGCCGCGTTCCAGGACGGCACGCCGGTGAAGGCCAAGGATGTGAAGTGGTCGCTCGACCGCGCCGTCACGGTCGGCGGCTTCCCTACGTTCCAGATGGGCGCGGGGTCGCTGACCAAACCCGAACAGTTCGTGGTCGTCGACGACGACACCATCCGCGTCGATTTCCTGCGCAAGGACCGCCTGACGATTCCCGACCTCGCGGTGATCGTGCCTGCGGTCTACAATTCCGAGCTGGTCAAGAAGCATTCCAGCGACAAGGACCCCTGGGGCCTCGAATACACCAAGCAGAACACGGCCGGCAGCGGCGCCTATCGGGTCGTGAGCTGGAACGCCGGCACCGAGGTAATCCTGGAACGCAACGACAAATGGACTGGCGGACCGCTGCCAAAGGTGCGGCGCATCGTCTGGCGCATGGTGCCGTCAGCGGGCAACCGGCGCGCGTTGCTCGAGCGCGGCGACGCCGACATTTCCTATGACCTGCCCAACAAGGACTTCGTCGAGCTCAAGGACATCGGCAAGCTCAACATCGTCTCGACGCCCTACTCGAACGGCATCCAGTACATCGGGATGAACGTCACCAAGCCGCCCTTCGACAATCTGAAGGTGCGGCAGGCCGTGGCTTACGCGCTGCCGTACCAGAAGATCATGGATGCGGTGCTGTTCGGCCTCGCCAAGCCGATGTTCGGCGCGCCCGCCGGCGCGCCGACCGAGGTCGCCTGGCCGCAGCCGCATACGTACAGCACCGACATCGCCAAGGCCAAGGCGCTGATGGCCGAGGCCGGCTATCCCAACGGCTTCGAGACCACGCTCTCGTTCGATCTCGGCTTTGCCGGTGTCAACGAGCCACTGTGCGTGCTCACGCAGGAAAGCCTTGCGCAGATCGGCATCAAGTGCACCATCAACAAGATCCCGGGCGCGACCTGGCGCACGGAGCTCAACAAGAAGGTGCTGCCGCTCTATACCAACGTGTTCTCGGGTTGGCTCGATTATCCCGAGTATTTCTTCATCTGGTGCTATCATGGCAAGAATTCGATCTTCAACACCATGAGCTACCAGTCGAAGGAGCTCGACGCGATGATCGATGGCGCCGTGACCGCTGCGGCGGAAGGCAACAAGGACGCCTACGACAAGGACGTCAAAGGCTTCGTCGACCTCGCCTACGCTGACATTCCGCGCATCCCGCTTTATCAGCCCTACGTCAACGTCGCGATGCAGAAGAACGTGTCGGGCTATCAGTACTGGTTCCACCGCCGGCTCGACTACCGCGCGCTGGCCAAGGGGTAGGCATAATCAGGCGAATCGGAAACAGCCGACGCCGCAAGCTCGGTCTGCTCCCTCCCCCTTGTGGGGGAGGGGAGTCGACCGAGATCGCCGTGCCGCTGTGCATCCAGGGAGAGCGATCATGCTGATGATGATCCTCAAGCGGCTGATGATGGCGGTACCGAGTCTCATCGGCGTGATCATCGTCACTTTCCTGCTCACGCGCGCGCTGCCGGGCGATCCGGCGGCGTACTTCGCGGGACCGGCGGCGACCACGGAAGCGATCGAGCAGATCCGGGTACAACTCGGCCTCGACAAGCCGCTCTACGTCCAGTTCATCCGCTACGTCGGCGATCTCGCGCGCGGCGACCTCGGCAACTCGCTCACGACCGGGCAGGCGGTGGGGCATGAGATCAAGACCCGGCTGCCGGCCTCCGCCGAGCTGACCTTGCTCGGGCTGATCGTGTCGATGGTGATCGCCGTGCCGCTCGGCATCCTGGCGGCGACGCGGCCGAACTCGATCATCGACCATGCCTGCCGCGTGATCTCGACCGCCGGCGTCTCGCTGCCGGTGTTCTTCACCGGCCTGATCCTGATCTATGTGTTCTACTACCACCTCGGCTGGGCGCCGGCGCCGCTCGGACGGCTCGACGTCTTCTTCAGCCCGCCGCCGCACGTGACCGGCTTCTACCTCATCGACAGCGCCATCGCCGGCGACGGCGAGCTCTTTCTAGCCAGCCTCAAGCAGCTGATCCTGCCGGCGCTGACGCTCGGCATCTTCTCGCTGGCGCCGATCGCGCGCATGACGCGTGCCTCCATGCTGGCCGTGCTCTCCTCCGACTTCGTGCGCACGGCGCGGGCGAGCGGCCTCACGCCGTTCACCGTCGTGGTGACCTACGCCTTTCGCAACGCCATGCTGCCGGTCATCACCACGCTCGGCATGGTGTTCTCCTTCCTGCTCGGGGCCAACGTGCTGGTGGAGAAGGTCTTCGCCTGGCCCGGCATCGGGTCGTTCGCGGTCGAGGCGCTGATCGCCTCCGACTTTGCGCCGCTGCAAGGCTTCGTGCTCACCATGGCGGTGATGTATGTGGCCCTCAACCTGCTGATCGACATCCTCTACGGGCTGATCGATCCGCGCGTGAGGATCGAGGCATGAGTATAGCTGGGCCACGAACTCAGTCTGCTCCCTCCCCCCTTGTGGGGGAGGGCTGGGGAGGGGGGTCGGAGTCGTTGGGCAAGGTGCGTCAACCAACTACTACCCCCACCCCCAACCCCTCCCCACAAGGGGGAGGGGAGTCCACCGAGTCTGCAGGACGGCCGTACCCCGATCTTTCCAGAGCCGACGCACACGCCGCGCAGAAGCCCGCACATAACACCGGGCTCGCTGCCGCCCTCCGCCATGCCCGCTACATCCTGGGCGAGAATGCGGTCACCGGCTTCGCCTTCGGGCTGTTCCTGCTGATCGTGCTCGCCGCCCTGATCGGCCCCTACGTCGTTCCCTACGACCCGCTCGCCAGCGATACCGCGGCGGCGCTCAAGGGACCGTCGGCCGCGCACTGGTTCGGCACCGACCAGCTCGGCCGCGACGTCTTCAGCCGCGTCATCGTGGCGACGCGGCTTGATTTCTTCATCGCCGTCGCCTCGGTCGCGCTGGTCTTTCTGATGGGCGGGCTCGCCGGCGTGGCCGCCGGGTTCTTCGGCGGCTGGACCGACCGCATCGTCGGCCGCATTGCCGACACCATCATGGCTTTTCCGCTGTTCGTGCTCGCGATGGGCATCGTCGCCGCGCTCGGCAACACCGTGCAGAACATCGTGCTGGCGACGGCGATCGTGAACTTCCCGCTCTACGCCCGCATCGCGCGCGCCGAAGCCAATGTCCGGCGCGAGGCCGGCTTCGTGCAGGCGGCGCGCCTGTCCGGCAACGGCGAGATGCGCATCCTGCTAGGCCAGATCCTTCCCAACATCATGCCGATCATGGTGGTGCAGATGTCGCTGACCATGGGCTACGCCATCCTCAACGCCGCCGGCCTCTCGTTCATCGGGCTCGGCGTGCGTCCGCCGACCGCCGAGTGGGGGATCATGGTGGCGGAGGGCGCCGCCTTCATGGTGTCGGGCGAATGGTGGATCGCGTTCTTTCCCGGCGCCGCGCTGATGATCGCGGTCTTCTGCTTCAATCTGCTGGGCGACGGGCTGCGCGACATCGTCGACCCGCAGCGGCGCACCTGAGGAGGCGATGAGCAAGATCTTCAACAGCGCGTCCCGGGCGCAGCGCAGCACGCAGTGGTGCGCTGCAGACCCGGGACCGTTCCAGTCCGTGGCGGTCCCGGATCAGCGGTGCACCACTCGCGCACGCGCAGTCGAACTTGCGCAGACTGCGCAGACTTGGCCTGCGTGCGCTCGCGCTGCACCGCATCCGGGACACACACAGCTGAGCTGCTGCCGATGACCGAAGCTGTCCCCCTCCTCGACGTTTCCGACCTCACCGTGGAGTTCTCGACCCGCCGCGGCATCGTGCGCGCGGTCCAGCACGTCAACGTGACCGTCGCCAAGGGCGAGACCGTCGGCATCGTCGGGGAGTCCGGCTCCGGCAAGTCGGTCACCTCCTATGCGGTGATGCGCATCCTTGACCGCGCCGGCCGGATCGCCGAAGGCTCCGTGCATTTCACCGGTCTCGACGTGCGCGCCGCCAGTGAAAACGAGATGCGCAATCTGCGCGGACGCGAAATGTCGATGATCTTCCAGAACCCGCGCGCGGCGCTCAATCCGATCCGCAAGGTCGGCCACCAGATCGAGGACGTGCTGGAGCAGCACTCGCAGGCCGATTCCTCGGCGCTCGCCGACAAGGCGATCGAGATGCTCGATCAGGTGCGGATCGCCCGCCCGCGCGAGCGCTATCACGCCTATCCGTTCGAGCTGTCGGGCGGCATGTGTCAGCGCGTGGTGATCGCGCTCGCGCTCGCCTGCCGTCCCCAGCTCCTGATCGCCGACGAGCCGACGACCGGCCTCGACGTGACCACGCAGAAGACGGTGATGGATCTCATCGTCGAGCTGACGAAGCAGCGCGGCATGTCGACAATCCTCATCACCCATGACCTCGGGCTGGCCGCCACCTATTGCGATCGCGTGGTGGTGATGGAGAAGGGCCACGTGGTGGAGAGCGCACAATCGCGCGCGATCTTCACGGCGCCGTCGCATCCCTATACCCGCAAGCTCATGCGCGCGACCCCGCGTCCCGGCGTGTCGCTGCGCGACCTGCTGCCCGACGATGATCATTCCGACGGAATGAAATCAGCGCAGCCACAAGCTCGGTCGGCTCCCCCCGGTTCCTCCCCACAAGGGGGAGGAGAGCGCACCAATTCTGCGGTCCCGGTGTCCAACAAAAGCGACGACCCCGCTCCTGGTGGTGGAGAAGCTGGTCAAGGAATATCCCCGCAAAGGCGCGGGCTGGAGCTACGGCCAGGTGTTCAAGCGCAAGCCCGCACCCGAGCCGGAGACGTTCCGTGCCGTTGACGGCATCAGCTTCCAGGTCAATCGCGGCGAGAGCGTCGGGCTCGTCGGCGAATCCGGGTGCGGCAAGTCGACGACCTCCACGATGGTGATGCGCCTCATCGACAAGAGCGAGGGCGTCATCATGTTCGACGGCGAGGACATCGGCGCGATCCCGCCCCAGCGCTTCGCCCGGCTGCCGATGCGCAAGCGCATCCAGATGGTGTTCCAGGATCCGACCGACAGCCTCAACCCGCGCTTCACCGCGGCGCGCGCCATCGCCGATCCGATCCTGCGGCTGGGCGACGTCAAGGGCGGCGCCGCAGTGCGCGGGCGCTGCGAGGCGCTCGCCCGCCAGGTCGGCCTGCCGATCGAGCTGCTCGATCGCTTCCCGCATCAACTCTCCGGCGGTCAGAAGGCGCGCGTCGGCATCGCGCGGGCGATCGCGCTCAACCCCGATCTCGTCATCCTCGATGAGCCGACCGCGGCACTCGACGTGTCGGTACAGGCGGTCGTTCTCAATCTGCTGCAGGAGCTCAAGGATTCGCTGGGGATGAGCTATCTTTTCGTCTCCCACGACCTCAACGTCGTGCGGCTTCTGTGCGATCGTGTCATCGTGATGCAGGCGGGAAAGATCGTGGAGCAGGGAGCGACCGAGAAGGTTCTGGGCGCGCCGGAAGCGGAATATACGCGTGATCTGCTGGCCGCCATTCCGCATCCGACGTTCGCGTGAGCAGAACGAAAAAACTCAAGGGCTGGGAAACGAGCGATGGCAAGGGCTAAATCGCGGACGAAATCGAAGGTGAAGCGGACGCGCGCGAGCGCAGGCAGGAAGAAAGCGGCCAGGACGAAAGCGCCGGCTGGGCGCGCGACAGCTAGGCACTATCCGCTCGACGGCTTCATCGACGCCGCCGCGGCTGCGTTCGATCTGCGCCTGGAGGTGGCGTGGAAGGACGCGGTTAAGACGAACCTCGAGGTCACGCTGCGCCTTGCGCGCACGTTCGCCGATTTTCCGCTGCCGGACGACGCCGAGCCGGCGCCGGTCTTCGTCGCGTAGGGTGCTTCGATGTTGTTGATGTACAAACGTGCCATGCCCGCGGTGGGCTCCCTCTCCCCATTTCCGTCCCCTCGGCCGTCATCGTCCGCGAAGGCGGACGATCCAGTAATCGCCGGACGCACGGACTACTGGATGCCCGCTTCCGCGGGCATGACGGCGGAAGTCTAAAGGCTCGCCTTATGGACATGCAGTGGGCGCATGCGAGCGAGATTGCTGCGGCCGTCGGCGACGGCCGCAGCAGCGCGGCCGCGACGGTCGATGCGGCGCTGGCGCGCATCGCCGAGCGCAACCGCGTGCTCAACGCCTTTACCGCCGTGGTCGAGGAACGCGCGCGCAAGAAAGCGCAGGCGATCGACGCGGCGCTGAAACGAGGCCACCCGGCCGGCGCGCTCGCCGGCGTACCGTTCGCGGTCAAGAACCTGTTCGACATCGCGGGGCTGCCGACGCTCGCCGGCTCGAAGATCAACCGCGACCGTCCTCCTGCCACGCGCGATGCGACGCTGATCGAGCGGCTCGAAGCGCATGGCGCCGTGCTGGTCGGCGCGCTCAACATGGGCGAATACGCCTACGACTTCACCGGCGAGAACGTGCACGACGGCCCGTCGCGCAATCCGCACGATCCGCGCCGCATGACCGGCGGCTCGTCGGGCGGCTCGGGCGGGGCGGTCGGCGGCGGGCTCGTCCCCATCGCGCTCGGATCGGACACCAACGGGTCGATCCGCGTGCCGTCGTCGCTCTGCGGCGTGTTCGGGCTGAAGCCGACCTACGGCCGGCTCTCGCGCGCGCACACCTTTCCGTTCGTGGCGAGCCTCGATCATGTTGGGCCGCTTGCACGCAGCACGCGCGATCTCGCGCTCGCCTATGACGCGATGCAGGGTCCGGACCGCGCTGACCCGGTCTGCGCCGACCGGCCGGCGGAGCCGGTGACGCCGCTGCTCGAACGCGGCACGGAGGATCTGCGCATCGCCGTCGCCGGCGGCTATTTCCGCCAAGGCATGTTCGCCGAAGCGGAGACCGCGCTGGCGCGGGTCGCCTCGGCGCTTAGCGCCAGGGACGAGGTCGAGATTCCGGAGGCGGCGCGTGCGCGCGCCGCGGCCTATGTCATCACCGCCAGCGAAGGCGGCGCGCTGCACCTCGACCGCCTGCGCAAGCGTGCGCGCGATTTCGATCCCGCCGTGCGTGACCGCCTGATCGCGGGGGCGATGATCCCCGGCTCCTACGTCGTCAAGGCGCAGAAATTCCGGCGCTGGTACCGCGACCGGGTGCGCGCGCTGTTCGCGGACGTCGATGCCATCCTGGCGCCGGCGACACCCTGCACCGCGCCGGCGATCGGCCAGCAGACTTTCGTGCTCGACGGCGTCGAGCTTCCGGTGCGCGCCAATCTCGGCATCTACACCCAGCCGATCTCGTTCATCGGCCTTCCCGTCGTGGCGGTGCCGGTGCCGCTCAAGCCGCTGCCGATCGCGGTGCAGATCATCGCCGCGCCGTGGCGGGAGGACGTCGCGCTGCGCATCGCGCATGCACTCGAACAGGCGGGGGTCGTCGCGGCGACCGAACCGTCGCTCAAGGGAGGCAAATGATGGACATCGACCTGCCGGAGGTCGTCGCCGAGGTGAAGGCTGCCTTCGCACGCTACGAGCAGGCCCTCGTGTCCAATGATGTGGCGACGCTCGATGCCATCTTCCGCGACGATCCGCGCACCATCCGCTATGGCGCGACCGAGAACCTGTACGGTTACGACGAGATCAGCCGCTTTCGCGCCGCCCGCTCGCCGGCCGGTCTGGCGCGCACCTTGTCGAAAACGGTCATCACCACCTACGGCCGCGATTACGCGGTCGCCTCGACGCTGTTCCGCCGCGACACCGCGCCCGGCAAGGTCGGGCGTCAGACCCAGACCTGGGTGCGATGTCCGGAGGGCTGGCGCGTGGTGGTGGGGCACGTGAGCGTGATCGACGAGCCCGCGGGAACACCGTCGTGACCATCGCCTATCCGTCGAGCGCCGCGGCCGTTGCCGTGGCGGCGCCGGCCATCGCTGGCGGCCGCCGCACCCTGGCGGAGGAGCTGCGCCTGCAGCTCGCCGACGACATCGTGCGCGGCTTGCTCACGCCCGGCGCCGGCCTCGACGAGAGCGAGCTTGCCCGCCGCTTCGGGGTATCCCGCACGCCGGTGCGCGAGGCGATCCGCCAGCTCGCCGCCAGCGGGCTGGTCGAGGTGCGCGCCCATCGCGGCGCGGTGGTGGCGCGGCCGAGCGAGGAGCGCCTGCTCGGCATGTTCGAGGCGATGGCCGAGCTCGAGGCCTTGTGCGCGGGGCTCGCCGCCGGGCGGATGAACCCGCAGGAGCGCGGCCTGCTCGAGGGCGTGCACGAGGAACTGCGCGCACTCATTCATGGCGGTGGGCCGCAGCGCTACCACGAGGTCAACGAGGCGTTCCACGCCACCATCTATGCCGGCGCCCACAATGCCTATCTGGCCGAAATGACCTATGCGACGCGCGCGCGGGTGCAGCCGTTCCGGCGCGCCCAGTTTCGCAATCTCGGGCGGCTGGCGAAGTCGCACCTGGAGCACGATCGCGTCGTGGTCGCGATCCTGCGCGGGGACCGCGACGGCGCCGCCGGCGCCATGCGCGAGCACATCATGAAGGTGTGCGAGGAGTACGAGCTCTACGCCGGGTCGGTGTGAGCGTCGCGTGCGCTTACGGACCCGGCGAGGGACGGGCGGGGCTTGACGGCGCGGGACTGCGCGACGCGACGTGTCCTTTCGCAATCTCGTTGATGGCGTAGGACGTTCCCGCGAGGATCGCGTAGCCCAGCGCCGCCAGCACGGCCAGCGTGACAAGCGTGTCGAGCCAGAACGCGAGACGCTTGTACCTGACGAAGTGGAACGGCGTGACCGCCCCGTTCACGTGCGACAGGCAATAGGCGGCGAGCACGACATAAGCCGCGCCCGCCAATATCTTGAGCGTCAGGCTCCCGCTGGCATCGGCCAGATAGGTCAGGACACCGCAGAGAAATGCATTGCGCAGAAACTGAAAAAACCACCCATAGAATGACTGGACCATCCCGGCGACGACCCGCTCGTGCGGAATCGGATGGAAAGCGCCCGCAAGATAGGTCTCGAAACGGGTCAACAAGGGCCTGGCAGTAGTGATGGAGGTCATGTGCAGTCGTTTCCTTGCTGAAAGTGGTGGCGGGCCTTAGTGTTTTGGCAGTGCGTAGGGTGGATTAGCGTTAGCATAATCCGCCGATCCAGCGGGCGAACGGTGGGTTACGGCTTCGCCTAACCCGCCCTACGGAAAACGTCATTCGCCGGCCTTCGAGGGAGGACGCCATGAAGCTTCCGCGCCGCGAGTTTCTGCGTCTGGCCGCCGGCGCCGTCGCGCTCCCGGCCACCGCGGTGAGCGCAGGCGCGCAAAGCTACCCTACGCGTCCGGTGCGCATCATCCTCGGTTATCCGGCCGGCGGTTCGACCGATCTTGTGGCACGGATCATGGGCGCATGGCTGGCGGAACGGCTGGGGCAATCCTTCGTCGTCGAGAACAAGCCGGGGGCGGGCACCAATCTGGCGGCCCAGGCGGTGGTCGCTTCGCCGCCCGACGGATATACGCTCCTCTTCGTCGCGACCACCTATGCGATCAACGCGACGTTCCATAAGACGCTCCCCTACAACTTCCTCCGCGACATCGCGCCAGTGGCGGCCTTCGTCGATCTGCCGTTCGTCATGGAGGTTGGCCCGTCGGTGCCGGCCAGGACCGTTGCCGAGTTCATTGCGTACGCGAAAGCCAATCGTGGCAAGATCAACCTGGCCTCGTTCGGCACCGGCACGATCAGCCATCTGGCGGGCGAGCTGTTCAAGAGCATGACCGGCGTCGACATGATCCACGTGCCGTACCCCGGCGGGGCGCCCATGGTGACCGACATGATCGCGGGACGCGTGCAGGCGGGGATCGATGCCCTGCCGAACTCGTTGCCGCACATCCAGGCAGGCACGCTGCGCGCACTGGCCGTCACCGGCCCGATGCGATCCGATGCGCTGCCCGATGTGCCGACCATTGGCGAGACCGTGCCGGGCTACGAGGTGAGCGGCTGGACCGGCATCGGCGTTCCCGCCGGCACGCCGCCGGAGATCGTCGCGACGCTCAACCGCGAGATCAATGCGGGCCTCGCCGAACCGCGCATTGCCAAGCGCCTCGCCGACGTAGGTGGGCGACCGATTGTCCTGACCGCGGACCAATTCGGCAAGATCTGGCTGCGCGATACCGACAAGTGGGCCAAGGTGTTGGAGCTCGCGGCTGCGAAGCGAGAATAGCCCCCCACCTGCGATCGGCCTCTCAGCGGCTTCGCTTCGCCAGGGCGTGCAAATGAACATTCTGACTGTCAATCTGCTGTTCAGCACGATCGTCTTTGCAATAGCAGCCAAGCTCTATCTGCTCCCAAATCTTCACAAGCTTGAGCCGCGTTTGGTCGTGCTCCCAATTCTTCTGCTGCATGCTTTGCGGCACCTCGGCCTGATGTTCCTCGCCCCAGGGGCCGTGCTTCCCGGCATTCCCGAGCAATTCACCCATCCTGCTGCGTTCGGTGACCTGCTCGCCGCCGTCCTGGCACTTATTGCAATCCCGGCAGTTGTCCGCCAGTCGCGGCTCGCGCGACCGCTCGTCGGGCTCTTCAACGTTGCAGGGACAATCGATCTGATTGCCGCGATTTCGCTTGCCACGTTTTATGGAGCGGCACCGTATATGGGGCCCGCCTATTGGATACCGGCTTTCTGGGTGCCGGCACTGCTTGTTACTCACTACGTGGTCTTTGTTCTTCTGGGCAAGCGTTGGTACGGGCCAATGTGACAGCGTGGCGGCGTTGGTCGTCTCTGTTCGTAATCTCCCAATGCATAGCGCTATGCTGTTCGGCATCGTGAAAAGGCCGCCTGCCGTAGCCTCACTGCCGGCCTCTCCTCCACTGCCGGAGAAAGAACCCAACGTGCGATATCTACGCCTCGTTCGCCTCGTGCCCAGCCTCCTGCTGCTGCTCGCCACGCCGGCACCGGCGCAGACCGCTGGCAGCTACACGGCGCCCGCCGAATTCATGGACCTGTTCTTCGACTTCACGGGCAGCAACGAGCCCGGCTACCCCGCCGGCCAGCCCACCCTGGGCCAGATGCTGACCCAGGCCGAGGCCGCGCGGGAATCGGCAAGGCACGCGCCCGGTCCGCTGGTGCTGGTCTTCGGCTCCGATATCGATGTCTACGAGTTCGGCCGGCGGCACGCGGCTGAGCCAGCAGCGGTTTCGTGCCGATCGCGCCAGCGGGTTCTACGAGCTGACCGCGATCAGCCATATCGGGCCGGCACTCGCCTATCTGGCGCAGATCAAGGCGAACGGCGACGGACGCTGGCAGGCGCGCCTCGCCTCGCTGCGGACCCATGTCGCGCAGGTGCGCGCGCTCAATGCGCGCGCCGCGGACAACTGGCTCGACCGGCTCGACCAGCCGGCCTGGCGCACGCGCAAGGCGCAGATCCGCGACATGGTGGATTACGCCTGCGCCCGCACTCTGAATTACATCGACTCGCTCGGCGCCGGCGAGCGCTTCACCGCCGCCGGCGTGAACGATGATTTCTTTAACGGCACCTCCGCCGCCTATCCGGTCCCGTTCGTGAACGTGATGATCGGGACCTTCATGCTCGACGCGCTGCGCGGCGCCGCCGACATGCGCGACGCGCTCGCCCCCCTCAAGCTCGACTGGCCGCATGCGATGGTGCTGGTGAGCAGCCGCGCCGGCAGCAACGTCTCGGCCGGACTGACCGAGGGCACCAACTGGCTGGTGCTGTTCCTCAAGGCAGTGTCCGGTTTCACCCTGCCCGACGACCGCATCAAGATCGTCCCCTATGCCGAGGTGCGGCCATCGCTCGGGCAGGTGCAGTTGGCGCCGGCGGATCTGACTTATACCAATCCTCACATTGAATAACCCACGCTTGTCCAATCGCGGCGGGCGATGGACATGATCTTCCAGGGCTGATCGATGAGCGTGTTCCAGGCATAGCAGCAGTGGTCGACAATATCGTCGAATGATTTGAACACCCAATTCGAGAGCCAGTTCTGCCGCATGAACTGCCAGATGTTTTCCTGGCCGTTGAGTTCGGGTGCGCGGGGCGGCAGCGGCATCAGAGAGATGTTGCTCGGGACCTTGAGCGCCTTGGCGCCATGCCACCCGGCCTGATCGAGGAGGACGATCGCGTGCGCGCCGGGCATGACCTTGGTTGCGATCTCATCGAGATGAAGCTGCATGGCCTCGCTGTTGCAGGCCGGCAGCACGAGGGCGGCGCCGGCCCCGCGTTCCGGGCAGACCGCCCCGAACAGATAGCTCGACTGGGTGCGTTGATCGTGAATGGCGCGAGGTCGTGAACCTTTCCTGGCCCAGCGATAGGTGAGTTTGTTCTTCTGGCCGACCCGCATCTCGTCCTGGCACCACACCTCTATCGGTGTGCCGGGCGCGAGTTTCGCGCGCACATCCGCCACACGGGCGGGGAAGTTTTTTTGAATGCCTCCATGGCCTCGGCATTCTGCTTGTAGGCCCTCGGCCTGGCGCTGACATGCGAGAAGCCCAGGTCCTTCAAGGCGCGATAGACCGTATCGTCCGAGACCGAGATGCCAAATTCCTGGTGGAGCCGCATGATCAGATCGCAGGCCCTCCAGCGCACGACCCCATCGATCGCCGGGATCGGGCCGTCCTCCACAAGGCCAGCGAGGAATGCCTTGTGTTCGCCTGTTAGCTTGCCCGGCGCGCCCGGCGACGACTTGTTGATGAGACCGTCAGGCCCCTGCTCGTTGAACCGAATCACCCAGTCCCGCAGTGTCTGCCGATCCATGCCGCCGATCTTGGCGGCTTCTTCCCGTGTGGCGCCGTCAAGCGCCGCTGCAATTGCCAACAATCGACGCGCCTGCGCTGCATTCTTCACCCGTTGCGCAACCCGCCGAACGTCACCGCTCCTATAGTCCGTCCGTACCGCGATGGCCCGCCCCATGGCAAACGACCCCCTCCGTTTGCCACCTTAAATCATTTCGCAGGTAATTCGGGAATCCCAAGCAAGTCAGACTTCCTGAGGATTGGTATTATTACGTGCAGCGCGTCTGGGGCCCGCTGTTCTACCGCAAGGTCGTGTCCGACCAGGTGTTCGCAAGCATCCCGACCATCTATCTGCCGGACCGCCCGCCGCTGCCGGGCGACTACTTCGTGACGCAGGCCGGCGCGATCGGTGAGTTCATGATCCGCATGAAGCATTCGCTGCGCGATGCGCGCGAGATGCTGTCGAACACCGTCGCGTTCTGGATGGTGCGGGAGCTGGCGGGCAAGAACTGGGATGCGGCCGCGTCGACATTCCCGGCCTGACCACCGGCTTCCCGGCAGGTGTCGCGGGCTATCCTGCGGTGACGCTGAAGCAATAACACTACCCTTGCAGCCCAACGCACGATATTGCACAGGCACAACGCACGGAACGTCACGACGTTTCCGGGAGATCGCTGTGTCCGTTGAACGCGTGGGCAGGTGCGCGCGATCGTCTGTCCTGGAGCGCCGGCGGTCTGTTGCGCGCCTTGCCCAGCCTACGCACTGATCTTCGCCTGCTCCACAAACGCGCGCCAGCCGCCGAAACTTGAGATGTCGCGTGCGCCCTTCGTCGCCTCCGCCTCCACCAGAAAGCCTTGCACTGCGCGGCCGTCGGCCAGGACCAAGGTGCCGATCGACAGCGGCGGCGGCACGGTGGCGACGAAGCGGCCGAAGTTGTCGGCCGGCATCGCCCAGACCTCGACCTCGATCGCGCTGCCGGCGCCGGCAGACACGCGCAGCAGTCCGGGCTTCGGCGGGGACGTGCCGGACAATAGAAAGAGACGATAGTCGGCCGCGGTCGTTGTGGTCTCCAGGAGCCGCGCGCCGAAGGACTTGAGCTCGGCATTGAGCGGCATGCCGGAGAGATGCGCGCCCACGACGGCGATGGTGAGCTCGCCGCTGGCCGCAATGTTCGAAAGTGTGCGCAGCGGCGGTTGCGCCTTGCCGGTGGCGCCGAGCGGCAGGCCGGTGTCGGCATGGAACACGCGCCCGATCGTCGCGAGCGCGGCGTCGCCTCCGGCGGGAGCGAGCAGCGTGATGCCGAACGGCGTGCCGTCGGGACGCATCGACGCCGGCACCGCAAGCCCGCACAGCTCGAGCAGGTTGACGAAATTGGTGTACGTGCCGAGCCGGCTGTTGAGCCCGATGGGGTCCGCGTGCACCTGCGCGACGGTGTAGACCGTCGGCACCGTCGGCAGCACCAGCGCGTCGATCTCGCGGAACGCGTGGTCGCGCACGCGCCGCAATTCTTCCAGCTCGTAGAACGCCGCGAAGGCATCGACCGCGCTCGGCCGCGCGCCGCCAAGGATAATCTGCCGCGTCACCGGGTGCATCGACTCCGGCGCGGATGCGATCAGGGAGCGGGCCGTGAGGTAGCGCTCGGCCACCCACGGCCCCTCATAAAGGAGACGCGCCGCCTCGTAGAACGGCTCGATGTCGATCTCGACGACGGCGCAGCCGAGCGCCGCGAAGCGAGTGAGCGCCGCCTCGTAGGCGGCGGCGGACACCAGGTCGCCGAAGAACAGGCGCTGGCCGTGCTTGGGCGCGCCGAGCCGCAGGCCGCGTGGCATCGCGCCGGGGGCGCCGAGCGCACGCGGGCGCGCGTAAGCGTCGGCGGGATCGGGGCCCGCCATGGCGGCGAGGGCGGCGAAGGCGTCGTCGACGGTGAGTGCAAACACCGACACGCAGTCGAGCGTGCGGCAGGCCGGCACGACGCCCGCGGTGGAGACGAGGCCGAGGCTCGGCTTGAGGCCGACGATGTTGCTCAGCCCGGCCGGCACGCGACCGGAGCCCGCGGTGTCGGTGCCGAGCGCGAGCGGAACGAGACCGGCGCCGACGGCGATGCCGGAGCCGCTGCTCGATCCGCCCGGGATCAGCGCCGGATCGAAGAGATTGCGCGCGATGCCGTAGGGCGTGCGCACGCCCACCAGGCCGGTGGCGAACTGATCGAGGTTGGTCTTGCCGATGACGATGGCGCCGGCGCGCTTGAGGCGATCGACGCAGGTCGCGTCCTTCGCCGGCGTGTAGGCGAAGGCCGGGCAGGCCGCCGTCGTCGGCATCCCCCTGACGTCGATATTGTCTTTAACGGCGACCGGTACGCCATAGAGCGGAAGATCGCGCTTGCCTGAAGCGGCTAGTGCCTTGGCCTCGGCGAGCGCATCCTGCTCGTCGCGCAGCGTGATGAAGATTGCGGGATCGTCGTGGGCGCGGATGCGCGCATAGCAGCGGGCGATCGTCGCCTCCGGGCTGCTGGTGCCGGACCGATGCGCCTCCAGGATCTCGGCGATCGTGTCGCTCACCACTTGCCGAGAGCGATCGTCACGCTCAGCCCTCCCCGTCGTCATTCCCAGCGCGGCCAGCAGACTCGGTCTGCTCCCTCCCCCCTTGTGGGGGAGGGGTGGGGAGGGGGGTCGTGGTTGCTGCGCGAGACGTGTCCTCCAACACCGACCCCCACCCCTAACCCCTCCCCACAAGGGAGCGGATGTCGCAACAATCATAACAAGTACAGTAGAAATATCAATAAGTTAGTAGATGAAATCAGCGGCGATCTGCACAACAGGCGGCATATAGGTAACACTTCGGGCTAACGACTCTCGTCAGATGAGTGCCGCTCGACGACGTGTCGGAACGCGAGCCTGAAAAAAGAGGAGAACCGATCCACAAGCCGGGCCATAGCAGCTCAAGTTGGAAGAGCGCTTGAATGGCATTCAAGAGGTCAGGGGTTCGACTCCCCTTGGCTCCACCAATCAAACCATTGATTCTGCTTATACCAATCCTCAGGAAGTCTGACTCGCTTGGGATTGAACGAAGCCGCTGGCGCGGCAGTTGAGGGGCAGTCGCAGTACTCGCCTCCTGTCTGAGAGGATCGTGGGTGTCAAAGCCCAACCCTTCAGACAGGAGGTTTTCCGATGGCTGAGATCAGCCCTCTTCGCCGCCGCATGATCGAAGACATGACGGTCCGCAATCTGTCACCGGCGACGCAGCAATCCTATCTCCATGCGGTGTCGAAGTTTAGCCGCCATTTTGGTCAGTCCCCGGACCGACTGGGCTTGGAGGAAGTGCATGCCTTCCAGCTTCATCTGGTCGCGACAGGAGTTTCCTGGCCAAGCCTGAACCAGATCGTCTGCGCGCTGCGGTTCTTCTATGGTGTGACACTCGGCCAAGACACCGTGCCGGAGCGCATCGCACATGCACGTGAGCCGAGCAAGCTGCCGGTCGTCTTGAGCGCCGATGAGGTCGTGCGCTTCCTGGAGGCAATTCCAAGCCTCAAGAGCCGAACCGCGCTGACCACCGTCTATGCTGCCGGACTGCGCGTGTCGGAAGTGGTTCTCCTGAAGATCGCCGACATCGACAGCCAGCGGATGGTGATCCGGGTCGAGCAGGGCAAGGGCGGCAAGGACCGCTACGTCATGCTCTCTCCGCAGCTCCTGAGGATTCTACGCACGTATTGGCGGCTCGCTCGCCCCAAGCGATGGCTGTTTCCCGGCCGCGACGACGAGCGTCCGCTCGTCCCCAACGTCTTGCATGCTGCCTGCCGTTCAGCTTGCGCTGCGGCTGGCTTGAGCAAGCAGGTGACGGTGCACACCTTGAGGCACACATTCGCGACCCATCTCCTGGAGAGTGGGGCGGACGTGCGCATCATCCAGGTCCTGCTCGGACATGCCAGCCTCTCGAGCACAGCGCGCTACACCCGGGTCGCCACCAAAACGATCAGCAACACGCCGAGCCCGCTCGATCGGCTCCGCTTGGAAGTCGTGCCACCCGGCTGAGCGGGTGCCATGGCTCCGGCTCTGGAGGTGGCGGATATCTTCCGCCGCCATGGCGAAGCATTCCGGCAGGCGCACGCCGGCCATCTCGGGTGCGTCGAGCGTCGCATCATGGGCGCCATCACGGCGTGCCGGACGGCGGCGCTCGGCGGCCATGTCGAGCAGTGCGATGATTGTGGTACGACCCGCATCGCCTACAACTCTTGTCGCAACCGCCATTGCCCGAAGTGCCAGGGCCTGGCGCGGGTCCAATGGCTCGCGGAGCGGCAGGCTGAGCTGCTGCCAGTGCCGTACTTTCATGTTGTCTTCACACTGCCGGCGCCGGTCGGCGAGATCGCGTTCCAGAACAAGGCTGCCGTCTATGCGATCCTATTGCGAACAGCAGCCGAGACCCTCACCACCATCGCCGCCGACCCTAGGCATCTCGGCGCCAAGCTTGGTATGACCATGGTTCTCCACACCTGGGGCCAGACCCTGCAGCACCATCCGCACGTCCATTGCGTCGTCCCCGGCGGCGGACCCTCGTTCGACGGCACCCGCTGGGTCGCTTGTCGCACCGGCTTCTTCCTGCCGGTACGCGTGCTCTCGCGGCTGTTCCGCCGCCTGTTCTTGCGGGAACTGGAGAACGCCTTCGGCGCCGGCAGGCTGCGATTCTTCGGCAAGCTCGGCAACCTTGCCAAACCGCAGGCCTTCGCACGTCGTCTCGGCGACCTTCGGCGCCTCAATTGGGTGGTCTACGCCAAGCCACCGTTCGGCGGGCCCGGACAGGTGCTGGCCTATCTCGGCCGCTACACCCATCGTGTCGCCATCGCCAACAGCCGGCTGCTCTCGCTCGCCAACAGCAAAGTCCGCTTCACCTGGAAAGACTACCGGGCGGGCGGCAAGACCAAGGTGATGACCCTCGATGCCGACGAGTTCATCCGCCGGTTCCTGTTGCACACACTACCGGACAGCTTCCACCGCATCCGCCACTACGGCTTCCTCGCCAATGGCGCCCGCAGCGACTGCCTGGCTCTCTGTCATCGGCTACTCGATACCCGTGACACAGGTGCCGCCTCCGAGCCTACCGACAATCACACCAGAGGCGATCGCCCGTGCACCGCAGCCGACTTCGCCATCTGTCCCGATTGCGGCGGCACCATGCGGCGGATCGCAACCGTTCCGCGCTCCTGCAACCCTCAGCCATTCTCCTGTGACACCTCATGAACCATCCTGCTGACGTCTACCGTGGTCGTGCTCGGCCCCAGCGTTGCGGACAACAATGCCTGCGCCGGCACCATGCTGCCGATCAAGCTCTTCCATCGGGAATGCCGTCCGCTCCAGCCCTGGAAATTGACGCAAATCGCAGCGCACAGCTCTCGGGCGCCGGCCGCGCGCCCAAAAAAATCGACTTCCCGTCGCGGGACGCCAACCTAGCCCCGACCGCGACCGCCACGAGTATCGGCCACTATCCCCATAGTTCCTAACCTCCCACGGCTTCGTTCAATCCGGCCTCTATGAGGTCGCGATCACATTCAGCGCGCAACAGCTACACTGCGCCACGCGACCTCACAGAACCCTCAAGATTCCCGAATCACCTGCGAAATGATTCAAGGTGGCAAACGGAGGGGGTCGTTTGCCATGGGGCGGGCCATCGCGGTACGGACGGACTATAGGAGCGGTGACGTTCGGCGGGTTGCGCAACGGGTGAAGAATGCAGCGCAGGCGCGTCGATTGTTGGCAATTGCAGCGGCGCTTGACGGCGCCACACGGGAAGAAGCCGCCAAGATCGGCGGCATGGATCGGCAGACACTGCGGGACTGGGTGATTCGGTTCAACGAGCAGGGGCCTGACGGTCTCATCAACAAGTCGTCGCCGGGCGCGCCGGGCAAGCTAACAGGCGAACACAAGGCATTCCTCGCTGGCCTTGTGGAGGACGGCCCGATCCCGGCGATCGATGGGGTCGTGCGCTGGAGGGCCTGCGATCTGATCATGCGGCTCCACCAGGAATTTGGCATCTCGGTCTCGGACGATACGGTCTATCGCGCCTTGAAGGACCTGGGCTTCTCGCATGTCAGCGCCAGGCCGAGGGCCTACAAGCAGAATGCCGAGGCCATGGAGGCATTCAAAAAAACTTCCCCGCCCGTGTGGCGGATGTGCGCGCGAAACTCGCGCCCGGCACACCGATAGAGGTGTGGTGCCAGGACGAGATGCGGGTCGGCCAGAAGAACAAACTCACCTATCGCTGGGCCAGGAAAGGTTCACGACCTCGCGCCATTCACGATCAACGCACCCAGTCGAGCTATCTGTTCGGGGCGGTCTGCCCGGAACGCGGGGCCGGCGCCGCCCTCGTGCTGCCGGCCTGCAACAGCGAGGCCATGCAGCTTCATCTCGATGAGATCGCAACCAAGGTCATGCCCGGCGCGCACGCGATCGTCCTCCTCGATCAGGCCGGGTGGCATGGCGCCAAGGCGCTCAAGGTCCCGAGCAACATCTCTCTGATGCCGCTGCCGCCCCGCGCACCCGAACTCAACGGCCAGGAAAACATCTGGCAGTTCATGCGGCAGAACTGGCTCTCGAATCGGGTGTTCAAATCATTCGACGATATTGTCGACCACTGCTGCTATGCCTGGAACACGCTCATCGATCAGCCCTGGAAGATCATGTCCATCGCCCGCCGCGATTGGACAAGCGTGGGTTATTCAATGTGAGGATTGGTATTAGTTATTATTGCGAAGTGTTTTACTTCATAACCCTTTGCTATAGAAAGGAACCACCGCGGAACCACTGACGCATCTATCGCGATTGCAGGTTTCTCAGGGCTACTATCATTTGCCCCCGCGCGACGCACTATCGACGCGCTATTCCTTCGCGAGCGCTATGAGTTACCGTACACGGCGTCCGGTGGGGCAATGGTGGCGCTCGCCGAGGCGCGGGTCAGGGCGTGCAGTAGAGCAACGGCGTTGGGAAGCCTTCTTGAAAAGTCGTGTTTAGAAAATCGACGAAAACGTCCAACTGATAGAAGCACCGCACTCGAAATTTGTTGGTGGCCGTCGCGACCCGTTTCGTTCAATACCGACAAGTGTTGATTTGTATTGCGAAAATCGACCGCGCGTGCCGATCCGTCCCGTTCAATACCGACCCGTGGTCACCCGTTCGTGACCATTTTGGTGACCAAAATGTTCGCTCGACGCTCGCTGGGTTCAACCTTTGTGGCGAAGCACCGAATGCTAGTGAGCGCGGTGGGCCCTCTACGAGCGAAAAGAAGCAATCACTCGTTCCACACCTCAGCCGTCAGAGGCAGTTCGTTGAGTTCGGGACGGGCTTCGCGCCAAGTCGGGTAATGTTTCTCAAGAATGGCGATGAAGCGATCGCTGTGCACCGAGCCCGTACTCGCGCACGCGGATTGAGGCACTAGAGGCCAGTGAGATAGCGCAGAGCGCGTCGCCCTGGCATGAAAAAATAGCCGCCCCCGCGCACCCGCACAAAATCCTTGACCCCCGTCAAATGCAGCGGACCGCGGGCTGAGGGCACAGTAAGTCGCCCCATGGTCTTGCCTCGACCCACGATCGGGTCGACCTCGTTCTCCAGCCCGTGAAACTGCCAGCTCATGGACCAGGTCTGCTGGATGAACTCAAACTGCCGCTCAATATCCGCATTGAGGCACATGAACAGTAATCCCGGATTCGTGGCATCGGGATCGCCGCTACCAGCCGCGTCGAAAGCTCGCCCCACTCGCAGGATGCGATGACGGTTGACGATCGACAGCTCTTCCTTCGAGCCGGCCTCGAAGCTCTCGCGCGGATTGGTCCGGCGAATATGGGCGCCGAGCGGGCAGCGCTCTCCGAGCGGGTCTTCCGCGCCATAGAGGAATTCATTGTCTGGACGAGCCTGGGCCTCCCCGGGGCGCGGCTCCCCGGGCCGGTGCGGGTAGCGCACTAGCGAGGTGCCGTTGCGCCAGCGCCCGACCATCTTGGCGCCGACCCATTCCTCCCGCCCGTTCTGGCTAAGGTCCTGCGGCACCGCCGGATGACCGGCATAACGCGTGGCGGCGTCGGTGAGAAAATCATTGAAGGCCCCGATATCCTGCTCCAACTGGCGGATGACTAGGAAGGTGCCGTTGCGGCCGAAGTCGCGCGCCGCATTGGCACCGCTATAGCTGAAATCCGGCTGGAAGGTGCCGCGCGAATGCACCGGATCGGCGAGCGGCAGGCGGTTAGCCGGGTCTGCTGAGGCTGGCACAGTCGGCGAGGGCGGGAAGAAGCCGCGGCTGTCAGGATAGCCGAGCAGGAATTCGCCGGGCTCGACGGTATGGATGGCGTCCGACTGGCGCATCCAACGTCGGGTGCCCCTGATGATCGGCTGGGAGACGCCGTCCGCAAAACCGAATGGTTCAAATCCAACCTGTGCACCGCTTTGACCCTTGTCCCTTCGGGGCAGCGGCACGGGCGTCACCTTATGCAAGATGTTGCCGCCATGGCCTTCGATATCGGTCGTGAGTACGCGGATCATAGCCCCGAGAGTGGCCTCGTCTGCCGCATAGACCAGCAGCGCTGCGTCGACTTCGCGCCCAAGTCCGCCCCATAACCAGCGCTGTGGCTTGTCGTCACCGGTGTCGGCGAGAATATTGGCGCGTGCAGGACTTCCCATGCCCATCCGGTAGGCGGTTGGGAAGGCACTACGGACGGATTCCGGTAAACCCAGCTTGGCCAGGCCGCTCTCAGCGAGCGCCAATATCAACACCTTGTCCGTGGGCGGCTGATCGCCAAAGCTGACCTGCGGCTCGACCACGCCGAGCCATCGGCGTGCCGCTGCTCGGTCGTCCGGAAGTGCCAACGCCAGGCAGGCGGCGTAGGGGTGCTTGCTCAAGCCGCCGAACAGCAGCGTTTGGATATCGAACGTCTCGAGCAGCGTGTCAGGCCGGACCTTCGAGCCGAACAGGTCCAGCCAGGCAGCCGCTTCATCCTCTGTTGAGACGGTGCAAAGCCCCTGGCGGATCGCTGCATTTGTCCGGATACGCGCCGTGGTCAGGTCAGGATAGGCACTGTACCAGAAGCGCGTCGGCTGCTGTTGGCGCCGCGCCCACCGCTTGAAGCGGTCGCCGTCAACTGCCCCGTCCTGAAACAGGTTCCGCGTACGCGGGAAGCCCGCGGTGTTGCTCCATGCACCGGTCAGACCGAACGACGCCTTGGTGATGAAGTCCTCAAGATAACTTTGCCAGCTGCCGCCGTAGTTCGAGAAGAAAAGCAACTTGTTGGTTTTGGGCAGCCGCACCCATCGCGCGAAATGGATCGTGCCGATCTCGCCAAGGAAGCCGGGGCGAAAGCGTTTGGCCGCCATCTGCTGAATGACCCAGAAAGCGATGCGAAGCGTCAAGCCGCGAAGCCAGCCGGGCTGCATGATCGAGATGCCAGCGAGATGGTTTTGTTGGGACCAGTTCTCGTACGCTATCACCTGCTCCAGGATTTGCGCGTCGGGTGCGCTATCATCCGGCGTGTTCGCTTCTTCCAGGCGACGCAGACCGAAATAAACGGCGACTAGCACGCCGAGCAGAGCGAAGGCCGCAAAAATCAACCCGACGAGTAAGGCGATCACGCCCACCGTCCCGCCGGCTGCGCTCGTCGCGGCGACCGCGGCGCCGACCACCAGGACACCGAGAAGCAGCAGCACCGGCCAGGAGAACTTAAGCAGGCCGAGCCCGAGGAGACTTAAGACGAAAAGAGGATCCAGCTTATCTTGGCTTCCCGCCGCTAGCCGAGCGACTGGTTCAGATGACAGCAAGGGGCTAAGCCCGGGTATGGCGGCGACATGTGTACGGATCTGTCCCAGCAAGGCTAATGGCGCCCCCGCCGGTGGGTTAGCGTCAAGATAGTTGCGGATTTCGCGCGCAAGATCGCGCTCCGCCCTGATGCGAGACACCGTCATTCCTGGCGTTCCGCAGAAATCAAGGCCTGGCACGTCGAACAGACCCTGCCCGGTGCGGATGCGATGGCGCGCCAGGAACGCACCGAGCTCGCCTTCCTGATGAATGCCGGCGACGGCGAATATCCCGGTCACTAAGGTCTTGAGGTTGTCATTTACGAGAGCGTAGGCATCGCTCGCCTCACCGTCCGCGTTGATCTCGAACAGGAGGTAGGTGGGCTCGCCGGCATCGCCGCGCACCACCGTTACGGTCATGAAATGGATACCTTTGAGGCGCAGCGCATCGCGAATCTCGCCGCCATCGCGCAACTCCGGCACAAGCGCAGCAAGCTTGGCGTCTACGGCATCGGCCTTGTCGAGAGCAAAGGGGATCGCACTCGTTACCAAAGTCTGTTTCATGCCCACGTCTCCAGCTTGACACGCGCTTTAGCGGGGGGCGGCGGTGAGTAGCCGCGGGTTGCAACCAGCTTGGGTGAGATTCGAACGAGGAGTGGCGATACTCCCAACGCACTTCGCCAGTGTCGACTTCACCGCGAACAGTTCAACCCAGAGGGTCGGCGCGACCTCCGCGTTGCCCTTGAAATGGTCTGCATCGCTCTGCGGACTAGTCAAACGGAGGGGGCGCCTCCATGACATCGGGCTTGTGACCTGGTCGCAACCTTTTGCCCAGTGGAGAGCGACTTGCTGGCTGGGGTGCGTTAACGAATTGAGCCAGGACCGGCACACATCATTAGTCCTTCGCTTTCAACTGCGCGTCGTTCGCAGCAATGAACGCGCGAATGTCATCCGACATGTCCAATAGCTTCAACCACTGTTCTTTGTACAAGGTCACGGGAAAGCGCCCCATGCCGTAGATCGAGACCGCCCCCTTTTCGCTCACCTTCATGCGGACACTGGAGGACGCCCCCTTTTTAAGAGCCGCGTTTTCGTTGCGGAGGCGATCGAGTTCAGCTTTCAGCTCTTCGTCGGACATTGGCCCTTCCTGCTTGCTTCGCGATCAACTCCCAAGTCTATCGTTTCTGTTCCACCGTTCATAGTTCGCAGCAACCTCGTCCAGCCGGGCGCGCGCAATCAGTAAAACTTGTTCGGAATGCTTGGCCGCTGAGGCAATGGACCAGCGCGCTCAAGGCGCGGGACGGAGCCTGAGTCTCGTCGCATTTGATAGCGCCTAAAACAAATTGAGCCAGGACCGGCACACATCAAAGAGACACCAAAAAAAGGCCGTCGGATACAGGAGCCAGGGGAACTCTCGACGTCAGGGACGTCGTGGTCCGACGCCATCATGTGACTTGCCGGCCTTGATCTAGAACGCCATCGCGTCTGCCCAGGCTTTCTGCCACTGCTCCGCCGTTTGCACCCAAAAACTGCCGGCCGGGCCGAAGCTGGGCAAGGACTTTAGCTTCGACAACATCGCCGATGGGGAGCCAGTCATCGGGTGCGGTGATCTTATCTGCTCCTCCCAAGCGTCCATAGCGCTCGAACGCCGCCGTTAAAGTTGACTCTCCTCGCCCTGCTGACGAGGTGATCGAATGAATGACCGTGATGTCGTTCATCGGACTAACGGTGATACAACGCGCAACAAAACCTTGCTTTTTTTGCCCCCAACTGGATTTGTTTTAGCTTGTTTGAATTTTTGAAGTTAATTCAAATCAAGTTCAGCGGCGCGCCTAAACGCGAATGCCTTGCCTGCGATATTGGACATGACTATCCCCCGCAGCAGTCACAAATTCGCCTGGTGTCACGCGGACCGGTATCACCCTGACTCACGGACGGTTGCTCACACGCCATCAAACTCCAATACGAGGTGCGCCGGGAAGGGAGTCCCGTCCGTGTCGATCAGTCCATCGCGCCCAAGGGTGCGTCTCAATCCGATTGTTTTCAGTAGCGGCTTAAGGGTGGCAGGGATCAGCATCCGGTTGATATGCTCGCCGAAGCAAGTGTGCAAGCCGTAACCCCAAAGAAGGTAATCGTCCCATGGACGATCTACGCGAAACGTTTTGGGCGCATCCAGCCGGAGCGGATCGAACATTGCTGAGAGGTTTGCCGCCAGCACCATCGTGCCTTTGGCAACCTTGCGGGCGCGAAGCGTTCCCTTGGCGATTACGGCGTCGCGCGCGGCGCGCCGGTAAATGATAGGGTTGACGGGGTTGAAGCGTAGAGCTTCGAAGATGTAGCGCGAAAGCAACCCATCGTCGTCCATGCGTGCCGCACGCCCAGCCGCTGCAAGCGCGTCCGGGCGATCGAGAAGCTCGTTGAGAGCCTGGATCGCGGCCTTTGATGTAGTGGGGACCGCGCCTATGAGGAGGCCGATGAGATTGTTGCGAATCCCTAAGTCGTCCATGCCGGGCAGCCCAGCCGCTTGCATCGCAAGACACCGGTTCAACACGTCATCTCGCGCGGTCGGGGTTTGTTTCCGTTCCCGAATTGCTGAATCCAGGTAATCTCGGCAGTTTCGCGCGGCGTTGCGGGCCTTGGCGGCGACGGCGGGGTCGCCCGCGAGATCTATAAACAGGTACCAGAACATGATGCTCGTCCACTCGATCATCTGACGCTCGGATGGACCAGGAGTTCCTATATATTCGCCCATCAGCAGTGCGGGCACCCGCAAGGTCAGGTCGCGCGGCACGTCGATGCGGCCGTCCGAGGCGGCGACGAATTCGGCGGCTCTTCTGGCCGCGAACGGCGCAATGATGTCGCGCACGTCGTCACGGCGTGCGGCAAGCCGCATGTTCGAGCGGTCGCGCGTGTAGTCCGACGAATCCTGCATGCCGAGAAAGAAATTCTCCCCGCCGGTGATCTCGCGCATACGCGGTTCGTACACCACCTCGAACTCTTCATCGCGGCTCAGAACGTCGAGCACGTCGTCGCGCCGCACAGTGATCGCGGTGCCCTTGTTCTCGTAGGAGGTGATGAGCTGCCTCGCGAGCACCATATTGGGCAGGAACGCGCGCAGCACGTCGAACACCAGCCTCTGGGACCGCGGTGTCGTCAGCGCTGCCGTGATCCGCTCCTTTGCGGTCCCGCGACTGCCGAACACGCCCGCGAGCGCGATGCTTACGACTTGGAAGAGCGACGCAAGACCTGTGCCGAGCATCACCAGGCGGCGCCGTGACATGGCAAAGAAGTTGACAAAGAATGGCATGCGCGCCTCGAAAAGTTGGATTTCTTCAGCCTCGTTCTGTTGCACCGTTCGCCTGAGCTCGACCGTGGGGGCGACCGAGAGCGCAATCCACCTGTCTAGATTACCCCAGGAGTGCCTGCGCCTAATCGCGTTCCCCCCTGTAGTCCTGGTGCGCAGAGCGAACTCACCGGCCCGCCAAGCAGGCAGTTCCTCGTTCAATGCTTTCTTGACAGGCAATATCTCGGCGAACGCCGGCAACGCTCCGCCGTAGGCGTGGGCCAGGACGACCGGAGCGAGCGCCACCGCAAGGACCATGTCAGCATGAAGCGGTCGCCGACTAGGTAACGGGGTCCATCGGCGAGGCAATCATCGAGCATTCGCGCAGCGGACCTGATGTGTGAGCGCGGCCGTGGCGACGTCGCCGGAGAGGCCGAACAGCCTGCGCAGAAAGAAAGCGAAAACCGCCTAACCCCAGTGCACGGTGAAACATTCGAAGGCCAGCGTCCCTGCCATACGCGCGGATCATGACCTTCCGGTGCGGCGCAAAATGATGGGCGAACACCCTCCGCCCGAGGTGCCGCCGATCCAGCCGCCTTCCACGAGCGCATAAGCTCAACCGTCGGGCACCAGCTTGCGGTGCTCCGTCGAAAACGGATCGAAGCAATCGATCCTCTTTGCACACATCTAGAGGTGCTAGGGCTAGCTGACCGGCAGCGGGAAATGGCTCGTCCGCGCGTGACAAAGCGTTGCGAAGAAATAGAATCCGAGGGCGTGGCGCCGTTCTTCATAGCGGACGTCGTAGCAGCTAAGTTCGCAGTCGAGGTTAGGCGGAAATCCAATTAATACGCGCACCAGCCAGAGCCTGCTCAAACTCCCACACACTATAAGAGAGGTTAAGTCAAAGTAAATACATTTGGGTGCTCTTCGCGGTCTCGAAACTCTTCTCATGCGCTCGAACCACCGGTACGACCGTAACGCAGTAAAAACAGTACGGACTGGAGCAGTTGGGGGTCTGACAATCGTTGCTCAACCAAGCGCCGGT
>CAVUAI010000071.1:0-35070 GCA_963739385.1 uncultured Alphaproteobacteria bacterium | reverse complement strand
AACATGGATCAGCCGAAGGCCTTCACTGAAATTCTGCGCGATTTTCTGAAGCCGGCTTAGAAGCAGACGGGCAAGCGCAGGGCGGCGCTTGCAAACTTGCCGGGACAGCTATACGCCGGCTCAACCCGGCGGCTCTGGATAAAATCGCGTCCGACAGGCATAGTTGCCGCCGCCGAGTTTGCTGGATTTGCAGGAGAAAACGTCATGGCCGTAACGATGAAGGCCCCCGCCCCCGCCGGGCTCTCCAACAAGGCGCGAGAGCTGATGGAGGAGATCAACGCCGAGGCCGGCAAGCACAACGTGTGGGTCCGCACGCAGGCCAATGCACCGGCGCAGCGTCCATGGTTCAGCGAGACAAGCGGCGAAGGCTCGGGACAGCTCGCCTCCGGCCGCGTGGCCGTGGCGCAGATGAAGACCCAGCCCTACATGTGGCGCTGGAAGGAATACAGCCCCTACCTTCACCAGATCTCCGAGATCGCAAGCAAGGCGGACGTGTCACCGATCGAGTTCGCCGATCGTCAGAGCATTCTCCTGCTCAATCCCGGGTTGAACGGCCGGCTGCAGGTCACCAACACCATCCGCTGCGCGATCTCGATCTACAATCCCGGCGACGTCGCGCCGGTGCATCTGCATTCGCCCAACGCCAGCCGCACCATTCTGTCGGACAAGGGCGGCTACACCGTGGTCGAGGGCGAGCGTTGCACCGCCGACCGCGGCGATCTGATCCTCACGCCGAACGGCACCTGGCACGACCATGGCAACGACTCGAGCGAGCCAGTGGTCTGGATCGATACGCTCGACTGGCCGCTGATGGAATTCCTTGACGCCGCCTGGGTGGACCACGACATGCCGGGCGCCCAGGGCAACAAGAACGTGCAGGCAGTCACCTACAGCGAGGGCTATTCGCGCAAGCTCTACGGCCAGGGCGGCATCAAGCCCGCCTTCGTCAATCATCAGCGCGGCGTCGGCCACAGCCCCGCGCCGCTGTTCCATTATCGCGGCGCCGACGTTCTGGAGATGCTGCACAGCCTGGGCAAGGAGAAGGGCGATCCGCACGAAGGCATCAAGGTCGATTTCGTCAACCCGGTGACCGGCGAGCCGGTGTTCAAGACGCTCAACTATTCGGCACAGCTGCTGCGCCCGGGCGAGGAAACCGAGCTCAAGCGCGAGACCGCCGGCACGTACTATGTGGTGATCGAAGGGTCAGGCGTGACCGAGGTCGGCGGCAAGCGCTTCGACTGGAGCCACAACGACCTGTTCGTCGTGCCGAACTTCATGTGGCGGCGCCACATCAACACCGGCAAGACCGATGCGGTGATCTACTCGGTATCGGACGCCGCGCTGATGAAGAACATCGGCCAGTACTATGCGCAGGGCCGCGCAAAGGACGGCAAGGTCACCCAGCTCGCGCACTGAACGACCGCAAAAGCGAGACAGGGTTTTGGCCGGAGCGCCTCGCTCCGGCCGTTTTGTTTTATGGATGTGTTTGGGTCACGTTCGATCAGGAAACTCGGTGCGCTCCCGTCCCCACAAGGGAGAGGGGAACAGAGCACGGCTTGTGGCACGACTGGCGCGCTCCGTCACGATCGCTCAGCTCTCGTCCGTCACGGTGTTGCGCAGGACGCCGATCTGCGGCAACTCGACCACCACCACGTCGCCGGGCTTGAGCCATACCGCCGGATCGCGGTGAACACCGGCGCCGGTCGGAGTTCCGGTCCAGATGAGATCGCCGGGCCGCAGCGTCGCGAACGTGCTGATGTAATTGATCAGCCACGCGAAGCCCCATGTCAGCCGGTCGGTGGTGTCATCCTGCCGGAGCTCTCCATTGACGCGTGTCATGACGCGCAGTGGCTTGGCGGGATCGAGCTCGTCCGTCGCCACCATCCAGGGACCGACGCTGCCCGACTTGTCGAAATTCTTGCCCTGCGTGACGTTCAAGGTGCCGTGTCGAAGCCAATCGCGCACGCTGCCTTCATTGCCGAGCGTGAAACCCCCGATCATTCCCAGTGCCTGATCCTGCGGCACGTGCCGCCCTTCCTTGCCGATCACCAGCACGATCTCGCCCTCGTAGTCGAACTTGTCCGACACCTTCGGCCGCACGATCGGCTGGTCGGTCCCGACCAGCGACGTGGGAAAACGGCAGAACAGGTTCGGATACTTCGGCGCGTCGCGGTTATCCTTGTACTCGGCGTTGCGATCCGGATAGTTGATGCCGACGCAGATATTCTTCTCGGGCGCCGGAATCGGCGGCAGCATTTCGACCTCCTTCACCTGATAGTCGGGCGAGGCGTTCGCAGCCCCACGTGCGTCCGCAAGGGCGCCGGCGCGCAGGAGGTCGAGCAGCGTCGGATATTTCGCGAGCCGGCGGCCGAGATCGACGAGGCCGCCGTCGGCAGTCACCGCACCGTAACTGGTGCGATCCTTCGCTTTGAAGCTGGCAAGTTTCATGGGTCACTCGCATTTTGAAGACGGGAACTGGCGGATGCGGCTCAGTGTGCGGCCGGCGCCCCCGGCTGGCGCATCGGGTGTGCGCGCGCGAAGGCGTCGTTCTGCATACACAAATCGACGATCCGCCGCACGGTCGGAAATGCCGCCAGATCGTATTTGTAGAAGTTCGCGCCCGCGGCCTGACTGACCAGGCAGATGTCTGCGATGGTGATGGCATCGCCCTGGCAGTAGCGGCCGGTCTCCTTGCTGCCGGCGAGGTTTGCTTCCAGCGCCTTGAGCGCCGCGCCGATCCAATTCTGGATCCATTTCAGCCGCGCGGGTTCGTCGAGCTTGAGCTCGTGCTCGAGATATTCACGCACCCGCGGTACCAGCAGCGGGTGAGAATCGCAGGCGACGATCTGCGCAAGCGCCCGAACGCGGGCGCGGGCGCGCGGCTCCTTCGGCAACAGCGGCGGCTGCGGGTGGGTCTCGTCGAGGTATTCCATGATTGCGAGCGACTGGAACAGGACTGGTCCTTCCCCGTCAACCAGCGCCGGCAACACCATTTGCGGATTCACCTTGCGGTAGGTGTCCTCGCGCTGCTGGCCCTTGATGAGGTCGACGTCGACCACCTCGTCCGGCGTGATGCCTTTGAGATTGAGTGCGATACGCACTCGGAACGTGGCGAGCGAACGCCAGAATGAAAACAGTTTCACGGGCCTCCCCCTGCGTGTTGCGGCCAGGACGTCGCGTTGCGCCCGCCGTCCGAACTCTTTGTGTGATGGGAGCAGAAATTGTGATGCCCTGGTTCATACCATATTATTGGCGCGCAAGGGACGCCGCGCTCCAAAATCCGGCGCCGAGGGCGGGAAAGCCGGTCGACCAACACACGCCGCCGTGGGAGGAGAGGTATGACCCCGGAGATCGACGCCGAGGAGGGCACACGACGATCCGCGCGACCGCGCCATGGACGAGTTCGGCGGCGTTACCCGCCTGCACTTCGGCCGCGACAAACAGCCCTACCGCTGGTGCCGTCATCCTCCGAGAAAGTCGCGATTCTTACGAGAAATTAATAGCCTAGGGACAGCGGCCGGTGCGCCCACCGCAGGACAAGATCGGCGCGATATGTAAGACTTGGCCGGAGAGCAAAATGAGCGATGGGGAAAACCCATCCCAGGCCAACCCGAAGGGAGAAAGCAACGTCATGAATGTCCAACGCCGAACCGTCTTGAAGGGCATGCTGGGGGCGAGCGCGCTGGTCGCTGCGCCGGCCATCCTGCGCGCCCAGAGCGGGCCGATGAAGATCGGTTTTCTCACCGTCAAGACGGGGCCGCTCGCTGCCGGCGGCATCCAGATGGAGCAAGGGCTTACCGTCTATCTCAAGGAACGCAACAACATGCTGGCCGGCCGGCCGGTGCAGCTCTTCACCGGCGATTCCGCCGGCGCCCCGGCGGTCGCGCGCACCAAGATGCAGGAGTTCGTCGAGAAGGAGAACATCGCCTGCCTGATCGGGCCGCTGGCGACGGCGGAAGCGCTCGCGATCGACGACTATATCCGCGACAAGCAGATACCGACGCTCAGCGTCGCTGCCGCCGAAGACATGACCCAGCGCAAGGCCAATCCTTGGTTCGTGCGCGCCACGGCAACCTCGGCGCAGTGCAGTTACCCGATGGGCGACTACGCGGCCAAGGAGCTCGGCTACAAACGTGCGGCCATGATCGCCGACGACATCGCCTACGGCCATGAGCTCAATGCCGGCTTCCAGCGCGCCTTCGAGGATGCCGGCGGCAAGGTCGTGCAGAAACTATGGTCGCCGCTGGTGACGCCGGACTATGGGACCTATATCGGCCAGCTCAAGGACAACGTCGATGTGATCTTCATCGGCTTTGCCGGGTCCAACGGCTTCAAGTTCTTCAAGCAGTATAAGGAATACGGCAAGACCAAGCCGCTGCTCGGCGGACAGACCGCCATCGACGAGGCGCTGCTGCAGCAGATGGGCGACGAAGCAATCGGCACCGTGTCGGCCTGCTGGTACTCGGCCCAGATCGAAACCCCGACCAACAAGAAGTTCGTCGAGGGCATGAACCGCGACTACAAGGTCGATCCCGGCTTCTACGCCGCCGCCACCTACACCAACGGCGCCGTGCTCGAATCGGCACTCGACAAGATCGGCGGCAAGATCGAGGACAAGACCGCGCTGATGGCGGCATTGCGCGGGAGCGATAAGGTCGAGACCGCGCGCGGGCCGGTGAGCTTCGACAAGTACGGCAACGTGGTCGGGAACGTCTATATCCGCAAGGTCGAGAAGAAGGGCGGCAAGCTCGTCAATACCGTGATCAAGACCTATCCCAACGTCAGCCAGTTCTGGACCTACGATCCCGACGAATTCCTGAAGCACCCGGTCTACAATCGCGAGTCCTGGCCGGGCGGGAAGAATGTCGAGCCGTAGACCACGCATCGTCGGCCAATACCGGCGACGTGACTGCCGCATAGAAAATCGGGAACAGAGAAACCTCATCCATAGGGAGGACAACCATGACCGTTGATCGCCGTACGGTAATCAAGGGAGCACTGGCCGCCGGGGTGGCGACGCAAGTGCTCAAGGTTCCTGCTGCACCGGCGCAAGCGGGTCCCATCCGCGTCGGATTTCTGACGATCAAGACCGGGCCGCTCGCGTCCGGCGGGCTGCAGATGGAACAGGGCCTTACCGTCTTCTTCAAGGAGCGCAACAACCTGCTGGCGGGCCGCCCGGTGGAGCTTCACACCGCCGACACCGCTGGCAATCCCGCCCAGGCGCGCACCAAGACCCAGGAACTGGTCGAGCGCCTGAACGTGGCGGTCCTCATCGGCCCGCTCGCCGCGTTCGAGGCCCTGGCGATCGACGACTATGTGCGATCCTCGCGCACCCCGATCCTCTCGGTCGCCGGCGCCGAAGACATGACCCAGCGCAAGCCCAATCCCTGGTTCGTACGCCCGAGTTGCACCTCGGCGCAGCCCAGCCATCCGCTGGGCGAGTACGCCGCCAAGGAGCTCAACTGCAAACGGGTGGCGGTGATCGCCGATGATTTCGCGTTCGGGCACGAGAACGTGGCCGGGTTCCAGCGCGTATTCGAGGACAATGGCGGTAAGGTCGTGCAGAAGCTATGGACGCCGCTCAACGCGCCGGATTACGGCACCTATATCTCGCAGCTCAAGCCCAATCTGGACGCCGTCTATACCGGCCATGCCGGCTCGAACGGCTTCAAGTTCATCCGCCAGCTCCGGGAATACGGCAACAAGGTCCAGATTCTCGGCGGTTTTACGCCGGTTGACGAATCGCTCCTGCAACAGATGGGAGACGATGCGCTCGGCGCCATCACCGGCAACTGGTATTCGGCCGAACTCGACTTCCCGATCAACAAGAAGTTCGTCGAAGCAATCCGCCGCGATTACAAGACCGATCCGGGCGTGTACGCGGCCGAGACCTATCTCTGCGGCGAGGTGCTCGAGCACGCGCTCAAGGCGATCGGCGGCAAGGCCGAGGACAAAGAGACGTTCATGAAGGCTCTTAAGGAGGCAAAGGTTCCCAACACCTTGCGCGGTCCGGTGCGGTTCGACGAATTCGGCAACGTGGTCGGCAACATCTACATCCGCAAGGTCGAGAAAAAGGACGGCCGTTACGTCAATGCGGTCATCAAGACCTATCCCGATGTCAGCCAGTTCTGGACCTACAAGCAGGACGAGTTCCTGAAGAATCCGGTGTACTCGCGCGACTATCCGCCGGCCAAGAACCTGGAGCAGTGACGCCGACGAGCGCAGCGCCGAGGCCGTAGTCCGTTGCGGTCCTGACAATCGCGCTCTTGGGAAGGAGCGCACACGCCCCTTCCCCACCTGCCGCAAGCGGGCAAGAAGAAATTCCATGCTTGATCCAACAAGCAGCTTTTGTCGGGGGAAAGCGAACAATCCATGCAGTCGCAGTTCTGGATCATCCAGACGCTGAACAGCGTCGCCTTCGGCGGCCTGCTGTTCCTTCTGTCGTCGGGATTTTCCCTGATCTTCGGCCTGATGCGCATTCCGAACCTCGCGCACGGCGCATTCTTCATGCTAGGCGCCTACTTCGGCTACTCGCTGCTGCAGCTCCACCTGCACTTCTGGCTGGCGGCGATCGTCGGCGGGCTCGGCGTCGGGCTGCTCGGCATCCTGATGGAGCGCTTCGTGCTGCGGCGGCTCGCCGGCAACGAGCAGGGGCAGGTCCTGGTCACGCTGGGCGTCTCCTTCATCATCGCCGATATCTGCCTCCTGGTGTGGACCGGCGACCCGATGCCGCTGCCGGCGCCGCAGGCTTTGCGCCCTCCCCTGCGGATCGCCGGTTTCGCCTTTCCGACCTATCGGCTGGTGGTGCTTGCGATCGCGCTCGTCGCAGCGCTGGCGCTCTACCTGTTGATGGAGCGCACGCGGCTCGGCGCCATGATTCGCGCCGGCGTCGACGACATGGAAATGGCACGCGGGGTCGGGATTCCGGTATCGCGGCTGTTCACCACGGTTTTCCTGCTTGGCGTCACGCTCGCCGGCGTGGGCGGCGTGCTGGGCGGGCCGATCCTCAACGCCTATCCCGGGCTCGACACCGACATGCTGCCGCTTGCGCTGATCGTGGTCATCCTGGGCGGCGCGGGCAGCCTGCTCGGCGCTTTCGTCGGCAGCTTCATCGTCGGCTTCATCTACAATTTCGGCATCGCCCTGGTGCCTGACCTCGCCTACTTCGTTCTGTTCCTGCCGATGGTGCTGGTGCTGGTGTTCCTGCCGCAGGGATTGTTCGGACGGGTGCAATTATGACGCTGCGCACCGTCGTCGCGCTTGCCGCCTGCGCGATTGCCCTGCTCGTCCTGCCGTGGGCGATCGGCAACGAGTTCTACGTCAACATGGCGAGCCAAGTGCTGATCTATGCGCTGTTCGCGCTTTCGATCAACATGATGCTGGGTTACGGCGGCATGGTCTCACTTGGCCATGCCGGCTATCTGGGCATCGCAGGCTACGGCTGCATCCTCGCCACGGTCGCGGGCTACGACCAGCTCACGGCGGCGATCATCGGGGTGGCGATCTCGACCGCGGCAGCCGCGTTGTTCGGCGTGCTCTCACTGCGCGCGCCCGGTCTTGGCTTCATCATGATCACGCTCGCGCTCGGGCAGATCGTCTGGGGCGTGGCCTACCGCGCCAACGATCTTACCGGCGGCGACAACGGCATCCGGTATCCGGCCCGGCCGATGCCGTTCGGCTTCGATATCCGAGACGCGGCCAGCTTCTATTATTTCACGCTGGTTGTCTTCGTCATCGCGCTGTTCTTCATCTGGCGGTTCTCGCGCTCGCCTTTCGGCGCGAGCCTGATGGGCACCCGCGATCAGCCCAGGCGCATGCGCATGCTCGGCCACAATGTCTGGCTGGTGCGGTGGCTCACCTTCGTCATGGCCGGCTTCTGGGCCTCGGTAGCCGGCGTTCTCTACGTCTATTACAACCTGTTCCTGAGCCCGCACGCCATTTCCCTGCAGCAGTCCGCGGAAATCCTCCTGATGGCGATCCTCGGCGGTGCCAGCACGCTCACCGGCCCAATCGTCGGGGCCGCCATCATCACGCTGGTGAAGAACGTGGTCTCGACCTATGTCGAGCGCTGGAACACGCTGCTCGGCGTGATCTTCGTGGTCGTGATCATGTTCATGCCTTATGGCCTCGTCCCGGGCTGTACGCAGCTCTGGCAGCGAATGCGCAACCGCATCAAGGCGCGCAACGCGGCGAGCGGTCCCGCGTCGGAGCCTGCAGAATGACGCCCGCGCTCGAACTCGCGCATCTGAGCAAACGCTTCGGCGGCCTCCCCGCCACCCGGGACGTCTCGCTGTCGGTCATGCCGGGCGAGCGCCGGCTGATTATTGGCCCCAACGGGGCAGGCAAGACGACGCTGTTCAACCTGGTCACCGGCGACCTCACTGCCGATGCCGGCTCGGTGCGCTTGTTCGGGCAGGAACTGATCGGCATGCCCACCCAGGATCGCGTGCATCTCGGCCTTGCCCGCACCTACCAGATTCTCACGCTGTTTCCGCGCGAGCGGCTCGTCCACAACGTGGTGCTGGCGCTGCTGGGTCTCGACCGGCGGCGTTGGAATCCGTGGTCGATCCTGACCGCCAACCGCGACCTCTACGACAATGCGCGCGAGTTGCTGGAGCGGGTCGGGCTCGGCGACAGCGCCGAACGAATTGTGGTCGAGACTTCGTATGGTGAGCGGCGGCGGCTGGAATTCGCGATGGCGCTGGCACAGAAACCGAAAGTTCTGCTGCTCGACGAACCGCTCGCGGGCCTGTCTCAGGCCGAGCGCCAGACCATTCGCGCGCTGCTTGATACCATCCCGCGCGACGTCACCATCGTGATGATCGAGCACGACATGGATACGGCCCTCGGCTTTGCCGAGCGCATCACCGTGCTGCACTACGGCGAGGTCATCGTCGAAGGCACGCGCGCCGAGGTGGTTGCCGACCCGCGCACGCGGGAGGTCTATCTTGGCGACTGAGGCGCTCGACGTTGCCGGCATCGACGCCTATTACGGCGACAGCCACGTGCTGCACGGCATCTCGTTCTCGCTGCAGCCTGGTCGCCTGCTCGGCCTGCTTGGGCGCAACGGCGCCGGCAAGACCACGTGCATGTCGACGATCATGGGGTTCCTCAAGCCCCGGCGGGGCGCGATCAGCCTGTTCGGCGAGCCGGTTGCGGGCCTCGCCCCCGATGTGATCGCGCGCAAGGGCATCTGTCTGGTGCCACAGGGACGGCGCATGTTCCGCACCCTTACCGTGCGCGAGAATCTCATGGTCGCCGCGCAATCTCGCCAGACCGGCGGTACTTCCGCCTGGTCGCTCGAACGCGTGTTTCAGTTGTTTCCACGGCTGCGCGAGCGTCACGCCCAGCTGGCGGGCTCGCTGTCGGGCGGCGAGCAGCAGATGCTCGCCATCGGCCGCGCGCTCATGGGCAATCCGCGGGTGCTGCTGATGGACGAGCCGTCCGAAGGGCTGGCGCCGCAGCTGGTGGCGGAGGTCGGACGCACCATCGCCCAGATCAAGGCGGAAGGGCAGTCGATCATACTGGTCGAGCAGAACATCAAGCTCACCCTCAACCTCGCCGACGACGTCGTCATCATCAATACCGGCCGCGTCGTGTTTCGCGGGGCGGCCGATCAGATCAAGCTTGACGACGCCATCGTCTCCCAGCATCTCGGCGTATTCTGACGCGGCAGACGCCGGCAGGCGGCGATCAACCCAGGTGACCAGGGTTCAACCCCGAAGGAAGCAGACGACGATGGCGATGCACTGGAACAAGTACGAAGCAACGGCGGCCCGCAAGCACGGCAAACCTGGGCGCGCGATCAGGCCCAAGAGCATCACCGTCGATATCCATTCGCACGTCGCGATTCCGCAAGCTGCCGCCTTCGTCAAGCCGCATCTGGATATGTCGACGATTGCGCTTGCACACTTCGCCAACGCCGAGACCAAGGCGCTGAGCCAGAAACAGGAGGAGGATATCCGCCCGCGCATCAGCGGATACGACGAGCGCCTTGCCGACCTCGAGGCCATGGGCATCGACGTCCAGCTGGTCATGCCACCGCCCAACCAGTGCTACTACACGGTGCCGCTCGACATCGCCGTGCCGGCCTCACGCATGGTGAACGACGGGCTCGCGGAGTACGTGGCACGCAAGCCGGACCGTTTCATGGCGCTCGGCACGGTGCCGCTGACCCATGGCGGCGAAGCGGCGAGCGAGCTCGAGCGCTGCGTGAAGTCGCTTGGAATGAAGGGGGTGGAAATTCTCACCAATGTCGCCGGCCGCGAGATTTCGGAACCGGACTACGCCCCGTTCTGGAAAAAGGCGGAGGAACTCGGCGCGCTGGTCATCATCCATCCCAACGGCTTCACCGAGGCCAAGCGGCTCACGCGCTTCTACTTCAACAACGTGATCGGCAATCCGCTCGAGACCACCATCGCGCTGCATTACCTGATCTTCGACGGTGTGCTCGAGCGGCATCCCGACCTGAAGATCCTGGCTGTGCACGGCGGCGGCTACCTTCCCGCCTATTCCGGCCGCATCGATCACGCGTGGGGCGCGCGCTCGGATTCACACAGCAACCTTCCACAGCCGCCGACCAGCTACCTCAAGAAGATATATTTCGACACGGTTGTGTTTACCCCGCACCAGTTGGCGGAGCTGGTGCGGCTCTATGGCGCCGACCGCATCATCATGGGAACGGATTATCCTTTCGACATGGCAGACTTCGATCCGATCGGCCACCTCGCGTCGGCCGAGGGCTTCGACCTTTCGACGATCGCCGCGATCTCCGGCGGCAATGCGCGCAGGCTGTTGGGGATTTGAGGATCGAGGGCCACGGCAGACTGCGGCCGCACGGAGACTGGATCGCGGAAGCTAGTCTTTCAGTCCGGCCTTGCGCAGGCCGTCCAGAAAACGTGCCCGATCCGCCGGATCGGCATAGACGGTGTTGACCTGCACGTGGTCGCTGGAGAGGTCAGGCTGCAGGGTCAGCGTATGGGCGAGCGCTGCCTTCGCTTCGTCGGTCCTCCCGAGCAGTCCCAGCGACACCGTCATCAACCGCCAGGCACCAGCGTGGTTCGGATACAGCGCTATCGTGGACCGGCACACCGCGATGGTTTCCTTGTACCGTTCGAGCGCGAACAGGGCCATGTATCGCACGACCGGCGCGTAGATCGCCAGGAAGGGATCGCGTGGACTGAGCCTGTGAGCCCGCTCCAGGGCCTCGAGCCCGCGCTCCGGTTGGCCGCCGCACGCCAGGGCGTATCCCAGTCCCGCATGACCGAGCGCAAAGCTCGGATTGAGATCCACCGCTCTCGTGAGGTGATCGAGGGCAAACTCGGGACGCCGGCTGCGGGCGAGACCCAGTCCCAGCACGAGGTGGCCCCAAGGCTCTTCGTCGTCGAGTGCCACCGCTCGGGCGCCCGCCGACAGCGCGCTGTCGGTGAATTCATGGATGGGCGTGCGCGTGTCCAAATTGAACATGGTGATGTAGGTCCATCCCAACAGCGCATGCGCATGGGCATAGCTGGGATCCCGCTCGACCGCCTGCTGCAACAGCTCCTGCGCCCGTCCATGCTCGCGCACGCTCATGCGCCACATATGCGGGACCGCCTGCATGACCAGATCCCATGCATCGATGCTCTGCGGCGGCCGACGCTGGACGCGCGCGGCCTCGGCTACGAGAATCTGCGGCGCCACCGAGCCGATGACGCGGTTGGTGATGTCGTCCTGGAGGGCAAAGATATCGGCCAATTCGCGATCGTATTTGTCCGCCCACAAATGATTGCCATTCATCGCATCGATCAACTGGCCGGTGACACGAACGCGATTGGCCGCCTTGCGGACGCTGCCCTCCAGCACGTACCTCACACCGAGCTGCGTGGCCACGTCCCGCACGTCGACCGATTGGCCCTTGTAGCTGAAAGACGAGTTGCGGGCGATGACGAAGAACCAGCGCTGCCGGGACAGGCCGGTGATGATGTCTTCGGTGAGGCCGTCCGCAAAGTAGTCCTGCTCCGGATCATGGCTCATGTTCTGGAATGGAAGGACCGCGATCGAAGGCTTGTCGGGGAGCGGAAACGGCCCCGCTCCTGAAGGCTGGAGCTCCGGCACGAGCGTTGCCACATCGCCGGCTTGCGCCGGCGCCGAAGGCTGTTGAGCGCCTGTGCTTGCCGGTCGCGCGGAAGCGTCGTCGACGTCCCCGACAAAGCGAAACCCGCGCTTGTACAACGTGCGAATGAAGCTCTGGTCGTTGCCGCTGTCGCCGAGAGCGCGACGTGCCGCGCTGATGCGGGAGCTGAGCGCCGCCTCCGAGACGATGCGGCCCTGCCAGATGGCTTCGATCAACTCGTCCTTGCTGACGATCCGATCGCGGTTTTGAATGAGATGAACAAGCAGGTCAAATACCTGCGGCTCCATGTGAACAATGTTGCCGGCGCGCCGCAACTCCCGGCGCGCAGCGTTGATCTCGAAGTCGGCAAAGCTGAAGTCCAAGGCGCTTTTCCCTCGCAGGCGGCCTTCCCGCCGCCGACTGAGTTACCAATCTGCGGCGGCAATCCTGTGTGACCTATATCACATTAGAGAACCGCGAGGGAATCCACAGACATCTGCACGGAAATTCCCGGCCGTCTGCAGCTCGGCTGCAAGCACGTCATCTGATGCCACCGGCTAAGAGATGCAGCTGGGCGAGCGCGGGGCGGCGCTTTCCGCCGGTCAGCAGCAGCGCGTGGCTCCGGCGCGTGCGCTCTATGGTGACCCGTTCCTTGTCGTGCTCGACGAGCCCAATTCCAATCTCGACGCCGAAGGCGAGGAGGCGCTCACCGCCGCCATTCTCGGGGTTCGTGCACGGAATCGTGATCATCGTTGCGCATCGACCAAGTGCGCTGGCGGCGACCGACCATGTGCTGGCGATGGCGCGGGGCGTGCAGCAGGCATTCGACCGAAGGACGACGTCTTGGCCCGCCTGGTCCGGCGCGAGCCGGCCGTCTCCGCACCACTCAAGATTGTTCCACGGATTAACGGCATGGAAAAGATGCCCCCCTCACGACGAAGTCTCTTCGATCCGCCACCACGTCCTGGGCGGCCTGGTCATCGCGCTGACGCTGACCGTGGGAATCGGCGGTTGGGCGGCAACCACCGAACTGTCGGGCGCGGTATTCGCGCCGGGATCCATCGTGGTCGATTTAAATGTCAAAAAGGTGCAGCACCTCACGGGCGGGATAGTTGGCGAGTTGCTTGTGCGCGAGGGGGCGCGCGTTCGCAGCGGCGAGGTCGTGCTGCGACTCGACGAAACCATCACGCGGGTCAGTCTCGCGATCGTCACGTAGGATCTCGACGAGATGTGCGCCCGCCAGGCCCGCCTCGCGAGCGAGCGCGACGGCACCGACGACATCGTCTTCCCTATGACCGCAGTGTCATGTCGTATTTCACCAAGCCGTTGCAGGATCAGATCCTGCGCGCGTTCCGGGAGCGCTGACGCGTCGGCTGCGGTCCGGCATGCGCGCGTGATCGCTCCCCCTGCTCTTGGCTTGGCAATGAAAACGCCGCGCCCGCTGGGCGGTATTGACGTAGCGATGAGTTGATCGAGCTTCGATGGCGCCAGGCGGCGATAGGCCGCAGTGGCGCCGTCGCCTTCCCTCCCCGTGTGTTTGTGTGCATAAGCTGTGGCAGTTCCGAGCGCGCAAACGGATTCTTGCAGCTCGCGCCCTACAACCGCCCGCCGGCGGCAGGTCCGGATAGGGGATGGCCGATCCGCGGTCGCCGTCGGCGTCAAGATCCCAAGGAAATCTCCCGGAAATCACCAGAGAAAGTTGCTGCCCTCTGCAAACCGGCTGCAAGCGTGTCATCTCGGTCCCCGCTAGGTTGTGAACAGCGAGCCAGTGCTGCGGCTCTCGGTCCATAGCCGGAATGCAGCTGGTCCCGACCGCGATTTAAAAGGACAACCACAATGGCCATCACCAGCACCTTCGACCCCGCCACCGGGGTGCTCTTGACGATCGGCGACGACCTCGCCAACGCGATCACGACCAGCCGCAACGCCGCCGGCACCATTCTCATCAACGGCGGCGCCGTAGCCGTTCAGGGCGGGACCCCGACCGTCGCCAACACCGCTCTGATGCAGGTATTCGGCCAGGGCGAGAACGACACGATCACGCTCGACGAAGCCAACGGAGCCTTGCCCGCTGCCGAGCTGCACGGCGGCCTCGGCAACGACACGATCACCGGCGGCGCGGGCGGCGACCAGCTCTTTGGCGAGGACGGCAGCGACACACTGCTCGGCAAGGGCGGCTTCGATTTCCTGCACGGCGGCGAGGGCAACGACACGCTTACCGGAGGGGACGCCGACGACCAGATGTTCGGCGAAGGCGGCGACGACCGCATGATCTGGAACCCGGGCGACGACACCGATCTGTTCGAGGGCGGCGACGGCCTCGATACCGTCGAGGTCAATGGCGGCAATGGCGCGGAGGTTTTCACCGCGACCGCCAACGGTACCCGGGTGCGCTTCGATCGCCTCGATCCCGCGCCGTTCAGCATCGACATCGGGACCAGCGAAAAACTCGTCCTCAACATGAACGGCGGCGACGACAGCTTCAGCGCCACGGGCAATCTGGCCGCCCTCATCGGCGTGACGGTCGACGGCGGCGCCGGCAACGACACCATCCTCGGCAGCAACGGCGTCGACACTCTGCTCGGCGGCGACGGCAACGATTTCATCGACGGCCAGCAGGGTAACGACACCGCCTTCCTCGGCGCCGGCGACGATGTATTTCAATGGGATCCCGGCGACGGCAGCGACGTCGTCGAGGGCCAGGACGGCACCGACAGGATGCTCTTCAACGGGAGCGCCGGGAACGAAATCTTCGCGGTCTCGGCCAACGGCGGACGCGCCCTGTTCACCCGCAATCTCGGCAACATCGTCATGGACCTCAACGACGTCGAGCGCATCGACGTCAATGCGCTCGGCGGCGTCGATGCCCTCACCGTCAACGACATGAGCGGGACCGACGTGACGCAAGTCACCGTCAATCTCGCCGGCGTGATCGGAGGCACCACCGGGGACGCCGCCGCGGACACCGTCAACGTCATCGGGACGAACGGGGGCGACATCATCGACGTGTTCGGAGCGGGGACATCCGCCGCGGTTGTCGGCCTGTCCGCTCGTGTGGACATCACCGGGTTGGAGGGCGCGAACGACACGCTCGTCGTCAACGGCCTCGGCGGCAACGACAGCATCACCGCCACGACCCTGCCGGCCGGGGTCGTGAAGCTGACCATCGACGGCGGTACGGGAGACGACACCATCCTCGGCAGCCAGGGAGCCGACACTCTTCTCGGCGGCGACGGCAACGATTTCGTCTTCGGCGACAACGGCAACGACGTCGCGCTGCTCGGCGCCGGCGACGACGTGTTCCAGTGGAATCCGGGCGACGGCAACGACACCATCGAAGGCCAGGACGGCACGGACACCATGCTGTTCTTCGGCGCGAACATCAGCGAGAACATCAACATCTTGGCCAACGGCGGCCGGGCGCTCTTCACCCGCGATGTCGCCAATATCACGATGGACCTCGACGATGTCGAGCAGATCGATTTCCGCGCGCTTGGCGGCGCCGACAACATCGTGGTCGGCGATCTTAGCGGCACCGACGTAACCCAGGTCAGCCTCGACCTCAGAGGCCCTGTGGGGGGCGGCGATGGAGCGGCGGATACCATCACCATAACCGGCACTCAGGGGGATGACGTCTTTGGTGTCGCAGGCGATGCCGGAGGAGTCTCGGTCTTCGGTCTCCAGGCGACGGTGAACATCATCTTTCCGGAGGCTGCAAATGATCGGTTGACGCTTAATGGGCTTGGCGGCGACGACGTCATCAACGCGTCAAGCCTGGACGCTGGCGGCATCCAGCTGACAATGAACGGCGGTCTCGGCGACGACATCCTCATCGGCAGCGAAGGCGGCGACCAGTTCAACGGCGGCGACGGCAACGACACCGCCCTCATGGGCGGGGGCGATGACGTGTTCACCTGGAACCCGGGTGACGACAACGACACCCTCGAGGGCCAGTCCGGCCTGGACCGGCTTCAGTTCAACGGCGCCAACATCGCCGAAAACATCAACATCTTCGCTAACGGCGGCCGGGTGCTCTTCACCCGCGATATCGCCAACGTCACAATGGATCTCAACGATGTCGAGTTCATTAACTTCCACGCCTTCGGCGGCCTTGACAATATCGTCGTCAACGATTTAAGCGGCACCGATCTCCCGGCCGGCGGCGTACTGATCGACCTCGAAAGCACATTGGGCTCTGGTATCGGCGACGGCCAAGTGGACCGGGTCACGGTCAACGGTGCGGCCGGCAACGAGGCAATCACTGTCTTTTCGAGCGCCGGCATCATCGGTGTCAACGGCAGCTCTGCCCCGATATCCATCTTCCATGCCGAAAGTGGCGACCAGCTTGTGATCAATGGCGCCGCCGGCAACGACACGATCGACGCTTCTACGCTACCCCTCGGTGCAATCACGCTCACGCTCGATGGCGGCATCGGCGACGACACCCTTGTCGGTGCTCTCGGTGGCGAGACCCTTCTCGGGGGAGTCGGCAACGATGTGCTGAATGGGGCTGCCGGAGACGACACGATGATCGGCGGCGTGGGCAACGACACCTATGTTGTCGACAACTCCGTCGATCTGGTGATCGAGAATGCCAACGAAGGCAACGACACGGTGTTCGCCTCGGTCAACTACGCGCTGACGGACAACATGGAGACCCTGGTGCTGCAGGGCGCCGCGGTGCAAGGCTTCGGCAACGGTCTGGCCAACTCGCTGTTCGGCAACAACGGCGACAACCTGCTCGACGGCGGCGTCGGCGGCGACGCCATGAGCGGCGGCGGCGGCAACGACGTGTATCTAGTCGACAATGCCGGGGATACCGTCAACGAGGACGCCGGCCAAGGCAATGATGCGGTCCTGAGTTTGGTCAATCTGACCCTGGCGGCAAACGTGGAGACCCTGGTGCTGCAAGGCGGCGCCGATCTGCAGGGCTTCGGCAACGGCCTGGCCAATTCGCTGTTCGGCAATACCGGCAACAACCTGCTCGACGGCGGCGCCGGCGCCGACGCCATGACCGGCGGGCTCGGCAACGACACCTATTTCGTCGACAACGCCAGCGACACCGTGATCGAAGCGGGGGGCAGGGCAACGATGCGGTCTTCGCGTCCGTCAATTACGGACTCACCGCCAACGTGGAGACCCTGGTGCTGCAGGGCGGCGCTGACCTGCAGGGTTTCGGCAACGGGCTAGCCAATTCGTTGTTCGGCAATACCGGCAACAACCTCATCGATGGCGGTGCCGGCGGCGACGCCATGACCGGCGGCGCCGGCAACGACATCTATTTCGTCGACAATGCCGGCGACGCCGTGATCGAGGGCGCCGGCCAGGGCAACGATGCGGTCTTCGCGTCCATCAACTACGGGCTCACGGCCAATGTGGAGACGCTGGTAATGCAGGGCGGCGCCGACCTGCAGGGCTTCGGCAACACGCTCGCAAACTCGATCTTCGGCAACAGCGGCAACAACCTCATCGACGGCGGCGTCGGTGCCGACGCGATGAGTGGCGGGGCCGGCAACGACACCTATTTTGTCGACAACGCCGCCGACGCGGTGATCGAGGGCGTCGGCCAAGGCAACGACGCGGTCTTCGCCTCCATCAACTACGGGCTTACGGCCAACGTGGAGACGCTGGTGCTGCAAGGCGGCACTGACCTGCAGGGGTTCGGCAACAATCTGGCAAATACGCTCTTCGGCAACAGCGGCAACAACCTGCTCGACGGCGGCACCGGTGCCGATGCCATGCTCGGTGGCGCCGGCAACGATACCTACTTCGTCGACAATGCCGCCGATGCGGTGATCGAGAACCCCGGCCAAGGCAGCGACGCGGTTTTCGCCTCCGTCAACTACGGGCTCACCGCCAATGTGGAAACGCTGGTGATGCAGGGCGGCGCCGACCTGCAGGGCTTCGGCAACACGCTCGCAAATACGATCTTCGGCAACAGCGGCAACAACCTCATCGATGGCGGCGCAGGCGCCGACACCATGCTCGGCGGGCTCGGCAACGACACCTACTTCGTCGACGACGGCCTCGACCAGGTGATCGAGAACCTGGGCGCAGGCAACGACGCCATCTTCACCAGCGCGCATTTCGTGCTGTCAGGCAACGTGGAGACGCTGGTGCAGCTGGGCTCCGCCGACCTCGGCGGCACCGGCAACGCACTCGCCAACGCGATGTTCGGCAACTCGGGCAACAACACGCTCGACGGCCAGGGCGGCGCCGACATTCTCACCGGCAATGCCGGCAATGACACCTTCGTGTTCAATATCGGCCAGGCCAACGGCGACACCGTCGTGGACTTCACCGGCAACGGCGCCGGCGCGGGCGATTCACTCCGCTTCGTCGGCTACGGCCCGGGCGCGTAGCTTCACCAATATCGACGCGACGCACTGGCAGGTCAACTACAATGGCGGCGCTCTCGCACGACGTGATCACCTTCAGCAACGGCGCCGCGATCGAGGCGACCGACTTCCTGTTTGTGTGACGTGCGGCGTCAGGACCTGGGCCACGTCGGGCGGCCGGCCGTTTGCCGGCCGCCCAGGCGTGAGCAACCTCCCTCACCGCCTCGGATGCGACGCGACGGGGGTGATCCGCAAGCCACCCGATTCCGGTCGCCAGTCCTGCGCTCATTCGCCCTTCACCCTGGCATCATGGATGACCTTGCGCCACTTCGGCTCGTCGGCCTTGATGTAGCGCGTGAGCTCTTCCGGCGTGCCTGCGATCGATTCGAAATACTGCCGTTCGAGGAAATTCTTCTGGATGTCGGGATCGGCGAAGATCTTGCGCACCTCACCGTTGATCTTGGCGACGACATCCGCCGGCATTCCCGGCGGCCCGAACAATCCAAACCACGATACCGCTTCGTAGCCGGGCAGGCCGCTCTCCGCCACCGTCGGGACCTCGGGCAGCAGCGCCATGCGTTTGCCGGCGCCCACGGCGATCAGCTTCACCTTGTTCGCCTTCCATTGTGGCACGGCGCTGCCGACGCTGATGAACATCATCTGGATGTGGCCGGCGACCACGTCGGTCAGCGCAGGCGTTGCGCCCTTGTAGTGGACGGCCTGCAGTTTCGCGCCGGACAGCGCCTGGAATAATTCCATGTTGAGGTGGCCGCTCGAGCCGACCCCGAAGGTCCCGTAATTGATCTCGCCCGGCTTTTGCCTGGCGAGCGCGATCAGGTCCTTCACGCTTTCCACGGGCAGTGCCGGATTGACGATCAGCGCGTGGTTGATGGTGACGAGCCCCGAGATCGGAGTGAACCCCTTGACCGGGTCGTAGGACAGCTTGGGGTAGAGGCTCGGATTGACCACGAACGTCACCTCCGGCCCGATCAGCAGGGTATAGCCGTCGGGCGCGGCCTTGGTCACGTATTCCGCCGCGATCTGGTTGTTGGCGCCCGGCTTGTTCTCGACCACGACCTGCTGACCCCACGCTTCGGTGAAGCGCTGCGCCAGGGTGCGAGCGAGCGCGTCGGTCACGCCGCCGGGCGCGGCCGGGACGATGATCGTGACCGGTTTGGTCGGGTAGCTGGCTGCCTGCGCGAGTGCCACCGCCGGGGCCAGGAAACTCACCGCTACCGCCACAAGCCACGTCCGCATTCGCCGCTCTCCTTGGATCCTCGCTTTTTCGCAAAGTATCACTGATTTTCTGGCGCCTGCCTACCGCCGGCTCGCTGCGGCAATCCCGCGCAATGCGCACGTCGTATCTGGGATGCGCGCCATGCGCCGAATGCCGGAAGTTGGGCAGCGATCGTCGTTGCAATCGATATCGATGCAGTCGGGCATTTCGGAACCGGCCAAGAACTCACCGCGCCGGCGCGCTCGGGCCGACCAGCAAGACGCTTGCGTCAGGCGGATTTCACGTCATCCGAGGCATGCCCGATCGCCGAGCCGCGCACGCGACGTTTTTCGGTCGCCGCAACATCGACCTTGAGGCTCTCGGGATCGAGCACGACGCCATAGAACTCCGCTGCGGCTTCGAGCGTGACGTAGCCCTGCCGGACGTCGCTTTGCACCTGCTCGACCGGCCGTTTCAACGGGTCGCCATAGCCGCCGCCGCCGCCCGAGCGGATCTTGAAGGCGTCGCCCGGCTTGAGCTGCGCCACCAGGACCTTGGCATTGGGAAAGTCGGTCTTCCACTGCCCGCCGATGCGAAGCTCGACAGCATTGCCCGCCCCGTCGAGGCCGCCGTTCAATCCCCACGGCCGGCAATGAGCCCGGTCGCTCTGGTTGTTCACCATCATGTTGGTGCGCGCGCGCACCACGCGCTCGACTCCGAGGCCGCCGCGGTGGTGGCCGGCGCCACCTGAATCCGGCACCAGGGCGTAGCGCTCCACCACGATCGGAAACTTGAACTCGGCCTGCTCGTTGGGGCTGTTGTGGGTATCGCCGTCATTGATGCAGACGGTGCCGGAGATACCGTCCTCGTTCTGCTTGGCGCCCCAGCCGCCGCCCAGCGGTCCGAAGCTGCCGATGAAGAATTCGGACGTGCGGTTGTTGATCCCGTGAAACGACGACGCCAGCAGATCGGCATGATGCCCGGCGATGACGCGGCCGGGAATTGCCGGCGCGAGCGCCTTGAAGATGGTGTCGACGATGGTCATCGGATACGTCATCCACCAGCGCATGGGCGCCGGCCGCACCGCGCTGATCACACGGCCCGGCGGCACGATGGTCTTGAGGCTGCGGAACGAGCCGTCGTTGATGGGATAGTCGGTGGGCGAGGTGATGCACTTGTAGGCGACCTGCGCGCAGGCATGGCCGGTGGTGATGCCGGAATTGTAGAAGCCGCGCACCTGCTTGGATACTTCGCTCAGGTCGACCGTCATCTCGTCGCTCTTGACCGTGACGCGCACGCGAATTGGCACGCGCTTGCCGATGTCGATGCCGTCGTCGTCCATGTAGGATTCCGCCTCGTAGACGCCGTCCGGGATCGTGCGCGTGCGCGCCCGGGCCATCGAGTTGGCGTGGTCCATGATCGCCGTGATCGAGCCGAGCACCGCGTCGCGGCCGTAGCGCTCGATCAGCTGAAGGAAACGCCGCTCCCCGGTCTTCACCGCGGTGACCTGCGCGCGCAGATCGCCCATCGCCCGGCTCGGCAGGCGGACGTTCTGCCGGATGATGTCTACTAAGGTCTGGTTGACGGCGCCGCGATCCTGGTACTTCAGGATCGGGATCTGCAATCCTTCCGAAAAGATGTCGGTGCTCATGCCGCCGAGGATGCCGCCGATGTCGAGCCAATGCGCCATGCAGCAGGAGAACGCGACCAGCCTGCCCTTGTGGAAGATCGGCAAGGTCAAGGTCACGTGGTTGAGATGGCTGCCGGTGAGATAGGAATCGTTGGTGACGTAGATGTCGCCGGGACGGATGCTGTCCGCGCCGAAATGCTTGATCTTCGCCTTCACGGTCTCTGCCATGCCGCGGATGAACATCGGCAGCCCGATGCCGATCGAGATCGTCTCGCCCTGCGGCGTGAACAAGCCGGTGGTGAAATCGAGCGCCTCATAGATGATGATGTTATAGGCGGTGCGCATGAGGTTGGTCTTCATCTCCTCGGTCACCGCGATGACCCCGTTGCGCACAATTTCGACGACGACTGGATCGACCGTCGGGCGATGGTCCCGCCGAGGTCCTCGTCCGCGCGCGCGCCGTGACTTGCCCATGGCCGCCTTCGACTGCTTTGGCATGACTCTCACCGGCCTCCCGCCACCTTGATCATGAGATGTCCGTACGCACCGACCTCCAGCCGGTCGCCCGGCAGAAGCACCGTCGTCGAGGCATGCTCCTCGATCAGCGCGGGTCCTGTGATCCGGTTGCCGGCGGCAAGCGCGGCGCGGAGGTAGGTCGGCGTCGCGCGGTACTTTCCGCCGAGGTAGACCGGCCGCATGCCGGTCAGGGCGGCCTTGTCGGGCGTGCTCCTACCCCGCCGAATCCTTTCCTGCGGCGGTTTGCGCATGACGCCGGTGATGGTGCTGCGCAGGCTCACGATCTCGGCGGGCTCGTCGGGCGCCGATGTGCCGTAGCGCAGCTCGTGCATGGCGTCGAAGTGTCGCTTGATCGCTGGCCGGTCGCGCCGCTCGAACACCTTGAGCGGCAGATCAACGGTCACCGCGTGCTCCTGACCCACATAGCGCATATCGGCTGCTCGCTTCAGCACGATCCTTTCCGGCCTGATCGAGGTGGCGGCGATCGCGGCGCGCCCCTCCTCCTCGAGATCGCGGTAGACGCGTTCAAGCGCATCGAAATGGACGTCCTCGAGCCGGGTGAACCACGTGCGCACGAAGTCGTAGCGCAGATCGGAGAACAGCATGCCGAAGGCCGAGAACACACCGGGCGCGGTCGGGATGATCACCATTCTGATGCCGATTTCGCGCGCGACTTCGACGGCATGCAGCGGCCCGGCGCCACCATAGGCCACAAGTGCAAAGTCGCCGGCATCGAGTCCGCGCTCGGTCGTGACGCCCTTGACGGCGTAGGACATGGCGGTCGCCGCGATGCGCAGGATTCCGTCCGCCGCCGCCGTCGCATCCATGCCGAGCGGCATCGCCACGCGGTCGACGAGCGCCTGCCTGGCGGCCGCGACGTCGAGCTGCATTTCGCCGCCGAGAAAGCGATCGGCGCCGAGCCGGCCGAGCAGAAGATTGGCGTCCGTCACCGTGGGCTCGCGCCCGCCGAGACCGTAGCATGCCGGGCCCGGTACCGCGCCCGCGCTCTGCGGCCCGACCCGCAGCCCGCCCTCCTCCACCCGCGCGATCGAGCCGCCGCCGGTGCCGACCTCGAAAATGTCCATCATGGCCATCTGCACCGGCAGCGCCTGGTCGTAGCCGCCGATCAAGGCGGCACCGGTGGTGAGCGCCTCGCCCTGGTGGATGACGCCGGCCTTCGCGGTGGTGCCTCCCATGTCGAAGGCGATGGCATTCTCAAGCCCAAGCGCATGACACAACGCCTGCGTGCCGATGACCCCGGCGGCGGGCCCGGATTCCAGCATGTGCACGCAATGGTCCTTTGCCTGGTCGGCTTCGTAGAGCCCGCCGGTCGACTGCACGATCAGGAACGAGCCGGGAAACCCGTCGCTGCGAATATGGTCCTCGATCTCTCCGATATAGCGGCGCACGATCGGTCCGACATAAGCGTTGGCGACCACCGTCGAGCAGCGCTCGAACTCGCGATATTCCTGCGACAGTTCATGCGAGGCCGAAACGAACATCTCCGGATGATTCTGTTCAAGAATTGCCTTGGCGCGCGCTTCATGGTCGTGCCGGGCATAGCAGTTGAGGAAGAGGATCGCGGTCGCCTCCACGCCGAGCTGCCGCAGACGGCGGCCGAACGCGACGATCTCCTTCTCATCGAGCGGCATCTCAACCTCGCCGTCGGCCAGCACGCGCTCCTTCACCTCGAATTGCAGGGCGCGCTCGACCAACGGTTCATGCTTGCGGAAAAACAGGTTGTAGGCATCCGGCCGGTTGATGCGGCCGATCTCGTAGATGTCGCGGAAGCCATCGGTGATCAGAAGCGCGGTACGGGCCCCCTTGCGTTCCAGGATGGTGTTGATGGCGATGGTCGAGCCATGCAGGAACAGCCCCGCCGACCTGTAGTCGCTTCCGGCCTTCGCCACGCCGGCATTGATGCCCTCGACCAGACGATGCGGGGTCGACAAGACTTTCCCGAAGCTGAGTTTGCCGGTTCGGTCGTCGAAGACCGCAATGTCTGTGAAGGTGCCACCGATATCGGCGGCGAGGCGAAGGTTCCTGCCCTGGGCTCTGGAACTGATGCGTGGAGACATGGCGGGGTCGACGAGGATTATTGAGTGCTGCGCTTCGCGGGCTCAAGCTCTGCCTGGCGCAACGAGGACATGAGCATCGGCAGGTTCGGCAGCGCGGGCACAATGTCGAGGCAACTGAAAGTTTGCGCTGAGCGCATGGGAGATAGGCGGATGACGTTGCATGCCAACGCGCCCGGACGCAATGGCGACCCCAGGTCACAGCGCCAGGGCGAAGGCCCGCCGCGGCCACGCGCCAGCGGCGCTGATCGTCTTCCTTGTCCCCCCTTGCTATAACCGCCTGAAATTTATAGACCTTTTTTGGTGGTAAAAATACTGCACGGGCGGCGGAACCGGTGGGCCGACTGGGCGTTTGTTGCATTAGCTGGTGGTCCGGATGCGCTGAGGGGTCTAGGGCTCATGACCGGTTCCACACGGTCTCACGTTAACTATTCGCATATTGTCCACAGATCCGCTCGCGCACCAATGCCGGGGGCGCGTCGCCGTCGCGTAGACCTCCATCGCCCATCCCGGTTCGCCGCCGGCAGGGCCCACCCCGCTCATTCCAGTTCCAGCACCCGCTCCGTGATGCCCCACATCTGCCTGCCTATCGAAAGATCGCAGAGGTGTCACGGTGTGGCCATGACCGCGCCTTCGCGCCCGTGACATCGTGCGAATTCATCCGCCCCCGGAGGAGACCATGCAACCGAACCCCGAACCGGTTGGCGAGCCCAAGACCAATGGCGCATCTCCGAGCGCCGATCCGGCAGCAACACCCGACGGCCGCTCGGCCGCCGAACTGCACGACCTCCTGTTCGCTCTTCAGGCCATGCGGGTGGGCGATTTCTCCGTGCGCATGCCCGGCAACCAGGATGGCCTCGTCGGCAAGATCGCGGACACCTTTAACGAGATCGTCGCCGCCAACGAGCGCATGGCGCATCAGCTCGATCGCGTCGGCCATGTGGTCGGCCGCGAGGGCAAGACCCGCCAGCGGGTGAAATTTGCGCTCTCCAGCGGCGCCTGGGGCGAGATGGAGACCTCGGTCAACACGCTCATCGACGATCTCCTCTGGCCGACCACCGAAGTTACGCGCGCGATTTCCGCCGTCGCACAGGGCGACTTGCTGCAGACCGTGCGCCTCGACGTCGACGGCCGTCCGCTGGAGGGCGAATTCCTGCGCTCGGCGACCATCGTCAACACCATGATCAAGCAGCTCAGCGTGTTCACCTCGGAGGTGACGCGCGTGGCACGCGAGGTCGGTACCGAGGGCAAGCTCGGCGGGCAGGCGCAGGTGCGCGAGGTGACGGGCGTCTGGAAGGATTTGACCGAGAACGTCAACTCGATGGCCTCCAACCTTACCGCCCAGGTCCGCAACATCGCCGAGGTCACGATCGCGGTCGCCATGGGCGACCTCTCGAAGAAGATCACCGTCGACGTGCGCGGCGAGATTTTGCAGCTCAAGGAGGCCATCAACACGATGGTCGATCAGCTGCGGTCGTTTGCCTCGGAAGTCACGCGCGTGGCACGCGAGGTCGGCACCGACGGCAAGCTCGGCGGGCAGGCCATCGTGCCCGGCGTCGCCGGCACCTGGAAGGACCTGACCAACTCGGTCAACGCCATGTGCGGCAACCTCACGGACCAGGTGCGCAATATCGCCCAGGTGACCACCGCGGTGGCGCGCGGCGACCTGTCGCGCAAGATCACGGTCGACGTGCGAGGCGAAATCCTGGAGCTCAAGGACACCATCAACACCATGGTGGACCAGCTCAACGCGTTCGCGTCCGAGGTGACGCGCGTGGCGCGCGAGGTCGGTACCGAAGGCAAGCTCGGCGGCCAGGCGCAGGTGCCCGGCGTCGCCGGCACCTGGAAGGATCTGACCGACAGCGTCAACTTCATGGCGTCGAACCTGACCGCGCAGGTCCGCAACATCGCCGATGTCGCCACCGCCATCGCGGGCGGCGACCTCTCCAAAAAGATTACCGTCAATGTGAGCGGCGAAATTCTGCAGCTCAAGGAGACCATCAATACGATGGTCGATCAGCTCAACGCGTTCGCGGGCGAAGTGACGCGCGTGGCGCGCGAGGTCGGCACCGAAGGCCGCCTCGGCGGCCAGGCCAACGTGCTCGGTGTCGCCGGCACCTGGAAGGATTTGACCGACAGCGTCAACTCGATGGCCTCGAACCTGACCGCGCAGGTCCGCAACATCGCCGAAGTGTCGACCGCCATCGCCAGCGGCGACCTCTCCAAGAAAATCACCGTCGACGTGCGGGGCGAAATCCTGGAGCTCAAGGACACCATCAACACCATGGTGGACCAGCTCAACGCCTTCGCCAGCGAAGTCACGCGCGTCGCCCGCGAGGTCGGCACCGAAGGCAAGCTCGGCGGCCAGGCCATGGTGCGCGGCGTCGCCGGGACCTGGAAGGATCTGACCGACAGCGTCAACTCGATGGCGTCGAACCTGACCGGCCAGGTCCGCAACATCGCCGAGGTCGCGACCGCGGTGGCGCAGGGCGATCTGTCGAAAAAGATCACCGTCAACGTGAGCGGCGAAATCCTGCAGCTCAAAGAGACGCTGAACACGATGGTGGATCAGCTCAATGCCTTCGCGGCGGAAGTCACGCGCGTGGCGCGCGAGGTCGGCACCGAGGGCAAGCTCGGCGGGCAGGCGCAGGTGCCCGGCGTTGCCGGAACGTGGAAGGACTTGACCGACAGCGTGAACTCGATGGCGGGCAACCTGACCGCCCAGGTCCGCAACATCGCCGAGGTGGCGACCGCCATCGCCGGCGGCGACCTGTCCCGCAAGATCACCGTGGACGTGCGCGGCGAAATCCTTCAGCTGAAGGAAACGCTCAACACCATGGTCGACCAGCTCAACCGCTTCGCCGGCGAGGTGACGCGCGTGGCGCGCGAGGTCGGCACCGAAGGCCGCCTCGGCGGCCAGGCCAACGTTCCCGGCGTTGCCGGCACCTGGAAGGATCTGACCGACAGCGTGAACTCGATGGCGGGCAATCTAACCGCCCAGGTCCGCAACATCGCCGAGGTGACCACGGCGGTCGCGCGCGGCGACCTGTCCCGCAAGATCACGGTCGACGTGAAGGGGGAGATTCTCGAGCTCAAGAACACCATCAACACCATGGTGGACCAGCTCAACGCCTTCGCCAGCGAAGTCACCCGCGTCGCCCGCGAGGTCGGCACCGAGGGCAAGCTTGGCGGTCAGGCGCAGGTGCCGGAGGTGGCAGGCACCTGGAAGGACCTTACCGACAACGTCAACTTCATGGCCTCGAACCTCACCGCGCAGGTGCGCAATATCGCCGAGGTTGCGACCGCCATCGCCGGCGGCGATCTCTCCAAGAAGATCACGGTCGACGTGCGCGGCGAGATCCTGCTGCTCAAGGAAACCCTCAACACCATGGTCGAGCAGTTGCGCTCGTTCGCCGCCGAGGTGACGCGCGTGGCGCGCGAGGTGGGCACCGACGGACGGCTCGGCGGCCAGGCCGTGGTGCCGGGCGTCGCCGGCACCTGGAAGGACCTCACCGACAACGTCAACCTGCTCGCCGCCAACCTGACCACTCAGGTCCGCAACATCGCCGAGGTGACCACGGCGGTCGCGCGCGGCGACCTGTCGCGCAAGATCACGGTCGATGTGAAGGGCGAGATTCTCGAGCTCAAGAACACCATCAATACGATGGTGGACCAGCTCAACGCCTTCGCCAGCGAAGTCACGCGCGTGGCCCGCGAGGTCGGCACCGAGGGCAGGCTCGGCGGCCAGGCCACGGTGCCGGGCGTCGCCGGTACATGGAAGGATCTGACCGACACCGTCAACGTGATGGCGGCCAACCTGACCGAGCAGGTGCGCGGCATCGTCAAGGTGGTGACCGCCGTCGCCAACGGCGACCTGAAACAGAACCTGACGGTGAAATCCAAGGGCGAGGTGGCGGCGCTCGCCGAGACCATCAACAATATGACCGACACGCTCGCGATCTTCGCCGACCAGGTCACCAGCGTGGCACGCGAGGTGGGCGTGGAAGGCCGCCTCGGCGGCCAAGCCAACGTGCCGGGCGCGGCCGGAACCTGGAAGGACCTCACCGGCAACGTCAATCTGCTCGCCGCTAATCTGACCACGCAGGTGCGCGCGATCGCCGAGGTCGCGACCGCCGTTACCAAGGGCGACCTCACGCGCTCGATTCAGGTGGAAGCGCGCGGCGAGGTGGCCGAGCTCAAGGACAACATCAACACGATGATCGACAACTTGCGGCTCACCACCGACCGCAATACCGAGCAGGACTGGCTCAAGACCAACCTGGCCAAATTCACCAACATGCTGCAGGGCCAACGCGATCTGGCCACGGTCGGCCAGCTTCTGCTGTCCGAGCTGACGCCGCTGGTGAACGCGCAGCTCGGCGTGATCTATCAGATGACGAGCGACGAGGCACCGAGCCTGCAGCTGCTTTCGGCCTACGCCGACAGCGGCGTGAACGGGCATCCCGAGAGCGTGCGCATCGGGGAGGGGCTGGTCGGCCAATGCGCGGCCGACAAGCGGCGAATGCTGATCAGCGAGATGCCGCCCGACGCCGTGCCGATCGGATCGGCACTGTTCCGGTCTGTTCCGCGCAATATCGTGGTTCTCCCGGTGCTGTTCGAGAACCAGGTCAAGGCCGTCATCGAGCTCGCCTCGCTGGCCGAGTTCACCGCCCTGCAGACCATGTTCCTCGAGCAGCTCACGACCAATATCGGCATCGTGCTCAACAGCATCGAGGCCACCATGCAGACGGAAGGTCTGCTCAAGCAGTCGCAGCAGCTCGCCGGCGAGTTGCAGGCGCAACAGCGCGAGCTGCAGCAGACCAACGAACAGCTCGAGCAGAAGGCCCAACAGCTTGCCGAACGCAACGTCGAAGTCGAGCGCAAGAACCAGGAAATCGAGCAGGCGCGGCGCGCGCTGGAAGAAAAGGCGACCGAGCTCGCGCTGACGTCGAAATACAAGTCGGAATTCCTCGCCAACATGTCGCACGAGCTGCGCACGCCGCTCAACAGCATCCTGATTTTGGGCCAGCAGCTCACGGACAATCCCGACGGCAACCTCACCCCCAAGCAGGTCGAGTTCGCCCGCACCATTCACGGCGCCGGCACCGACCTTCTGAATCTGATCAGCGACATTCTCGACCTGTCGAAGATCGAGTCGGGAACCGTGACGGTGGATGCCGAGGACATCACCTTTGCAAGCCTGCTCGACATGGTCGCGCGGCCGTTCCGCCACGAGGCCGAGACCCGGCAATTGACGTTCGAGGTCGATCTCGACACCAATCTCGGACGCAGCATCACCACCGATTCCAAACGCCTGCAGCAGGTGCTCAAGAACCTGCTTTCGAATGCGTTCAAGTTCACCTCGCAGGGCGGCGTGCGGCTCAGTGTTACCGCGGTCCAGGGCGGCTGGAGTCCGGAGCATCCCGTGCTCAAGCAGGCGCCGGCGGTGGTGGCCTTCGAGGTCGCCGATACCGGCATCGGGATTCCGCCCGAGAAGCAGAAGGTGATCTTCGAAGCCTTCATGCAAGCCGATGCCAGCACCAGCCGCAAATACGGCGGCACCGGACTGGGCCTCGCGATCAGCCGCGAACTGTCGAATCTCCTCGGCGGCGAGATCCACCTGCGCAGCTCGCCGAACGTGGGCAGCACCTTCACGCTCTACCTGCCGCTGCGCTATGTCGGTCCGACCACCGCGCCCAAGGCGCCCACGGCGGCTTCGCTCCATACGCTGCACGCACCAAGCATCCATGCGGTGCCGGAGCGTCCGATCGAGCAGATTCCCGACGACCGGCTCGAGGTTCAGCCCGGCGACTCGATCCTGCTCATCGTCGAGGACGATCCACACTATGCCCGGATCATGGTCGATCTGGCGCGCCAGAAAGGCTTCAAGGTGCTCGTCGCCACGCGTGGAGCCGACGCGCTCGACCTCGCCAAGCAATACCAGCCCACGGCCGTGTCGCTCGACGTGTTCCTGCCCGACATGCTCGGGTGGACGGTGCTCAGCCAGCTCAAGCAGAACCCGTTGACCCGGCATATCCCGGTGCAGATCATCACCCTGGATGAGGATCGCCAGCATGGGCTGGCACGGGGTGCATTCTCGTTCGTGACCAAGCCAACGTCGCCCGAGGGCGTGGAGGCGGCCTTGGCGCGCATCAAGGAATACGCCAAGCCACGCCGCAAGCAACTCCTGGTGGTTGAAGACGACCGCGTCGAGCAGATGAGCATTGCGGAACTGCTCGGCCACGACGACATCGAGATCGTCGCCGCCGGCACCGGCTCCGAGGCCCTGGACCTTCTCCGGCGCGATCCTTGCGATTGCGTCGTGCTCGACCTGCGGCTGCCCGACATGTCGGGATTCGAGGTGTTGGAGGAGTTGCGCGCCGACACGAACCTGTCCGACGTGCCGGTGATCGTATTCACCGGCCGGGAATTGTCGGCCGAGGAAGATGCCCAGCTGCACACAATGGCGCGCAGCATCGTGGTCAAGGGCGTCGAGTCGCCGGAGCGGCTGCTCGACGAGACCGCGCTGTTCCTGCACCGCATCGTCACCGACCTGCCGGCGGAGAAGCAGCGCATGCTCGAGCGGCTCAACAGCTCCGACGAAGACTTGGTTGGTCGTACCGTGCTGCTGGTCGATGACGATGCCCGCAACATCTTCGCCCTGTCGAGCGTGCTGGAGCGGCGCGGCATGCACGTGCTCACCGCCACCACCGGCAACGAGGCGATCGCGCTCGCCGAGTCGACGCCAGACTTGGCGATCGTGCTGATGGACATCATGATGCCCGAGATGGACGGGTATCAGACCATCCGGGTGATCCGTCAGAAGCAGGATTTCCGCCGACTGCCGATCGTCGCGCTTACGGCCAAGGCCATGAAGGGCGACCGCGAGAAATGCCTGGAGGCCGGCGCGTCCGACTATCTCGCCAAGCCGGTCAACACCGAACAGCTGCTATCGGCGCTGCGCATGTGGCTGCATCGCTAGCGGCGGAGACGAGAAATGGCTTCGGACGACAAGGTCAATATCCTGCTGGTCGACGATCAGCCGGCCAAGCTGCTGAGCTACGAGGCGATTCTCGGCGAGCTCGGCGAGAATCTCATCAAGGCCGCTTCAGCGAGGGAAGCGCTCGAACACCTCCTCAAGCAGGAGATTGCCGTCATCCTGGTGGACGTATGCATGCCGGAGCTCGACGGCTTCCAGCTTGCCGCGATGATCCGCGAACACCCGCGCTTCCAGGAGACCGCGATCATCTTTATCTCCGCCATCCATCTGACCGACGTGGACCGCCTGCGCGCCTATGAAATGGGAGCGGTCGACTACGTGCCGGTACCGGTGGTTCCGGAGGTGCTGCGCGCCAAGGTCAGGATCTTCGCCGAGCTCTATCGCAAGACGCGGCAGCTCGAGCAGCTCAACCGCGAGCTCGAGCACCGTGTCGCCGAGCGGACCGCGGAACTCGAGGCCTCGGCCGTGCGGCTCATCCAGAGCGAGGATCGTCGCAGCCTGGCGCTGGCGGCCGGTCAAATGGGCTCGTGGGAATGGGATCCGGTCAACGGCGACTTCGCCTGGGATGACGGACAGTATCGCATTTTCGGCGTCGACCCTGGCACGTTCGAGGTCACCGTCGAGAATATCAAGGCACTGATCCATCCCGAGGACTGGAAGCATCTGCAGAATGCGATCAAGCCGCCGGCCGCCCAGAACGCGCCAAGTTTCCAGACCGAATTTCGCGTGTGCCGTCCGAACGGTGAATTGCGCTGGTGCATCGGAACCGCGGTGGCGAGTGCCGACGCAACGGACAATATCGTGCGCATCAGCGGCGTGACCGTCGACATCACCGACCGCAAGGAGGCCGAGGAGCGCCAAGCGCTGCTGGCCCGCGAGGTCGACCACCGCGCGAGGAATGCGCTGGCGCTCGTGCAGTCGATCGTCCGCCTGACGCGAGCCGACACGATCAAGTCCTACATCGCCGCGGTCGATGGGCGCATTGGCGCGCTGTCGCGCGCCCACACCCTGCTGGCCCAGAGCCGGTGGCAGGGCGCCGACCTTGCGCGTCTGGTCGGCGAGGAGCTGGCACCCTATCGGGAGGGTGACGACGAACGGATCACCGCGGCCGGCCCCGACGTCTCGCTCGAGCCGCGCACCGCCCAGACGCTCGCGCTCGCGCTGCATGAGCTCTCTACCAACGCCGCCAAATACGGTGCACTGTCGGTGATGGCGGGGCGCGTTGCGCTGACGTGGCAACTGCAGCCCGACAACCTCACCCTGCATTGGACTGAGACCGGCGGGCCGTCCACCCAGCCGCCGGCCTCGCCGGGGTTTGGCATCCGGGTCATCAGCGCCAGCATCGAACGGCAGCTCGAAGGCGAGGTGGCGTTCCATTGGCACCCCGAGGGCCTGCATTGCAGCCTGCAGGTACCGCGCGGCGGCAAGATCGAGCCCATGATGCGCCAGGCCGGGGTGCCTCGGTCGGTCGGCGAGGACAAGCCCTCGCTTCCGGTTCAGCTCGCAACCGGCAACCGCGTTCTACTGGTTGAAGATGAGATACTGGTCGCCATGATGATGCGGGACATCCTGACCGAGCTTGGATTCTCGGTCATTGGTCCGTTCAGCCGGCTCGCCGAGGCCATGGTTGCCGCCGTGCACGACGACATCGATGCCGGCATCATCGACGTCAATCTCGGTGGAGAGTTCGTCTATCCGGTCGCGGATGTGCTGGCGGCGCGAAAAATTCCGTTCGTCTTCGTCACTGGCTATGGGGTGGAAAGCATCGACGGCCGGTTCGCCTATGTGCCGATCATCAAAAAGCCGGTGCAACGGCAGGTGCTGCAGAACATCTTCCTCCCGACCGAGAGCGGCGAGCCGGCGGAATTCTCCAGGCGGCGCTATGGAGCAGGCGGGCTGAGCCGCGCCGCATCGGCCGGCCCCTCTTGAGCGACCGTCGAGCGGTTCGGGAAGCGCTGCCCAGATTTTCAACGCGGATATTGGCGCCCTGCCCAGGACGGCGGCGGGGCAACGCCCGGGAACCGAAATTCTCTAGTTAAAACATCGGCGTTGCGGTTGGCACGCTCTTTGCTGCTTTGCAGCATGCCGGGCCAACGGTGGTCGTTCGCTCGGCCTTTTGGCGTGCGCCCTGCGCAGAGCGGGAGCCAAAAAGGAAACGATGTCCGGCGACTTCAATCCCGAGCAAAAGCGTTATCTCGAAGGATTCGTGGCCGGGCTGCAGATGGCCAAGGCCGCGCGCGCGGGCGGCGCTGCCGGAGCGCAGGCCGCCGAACCCAGCGGACCCGATGCGTTGCATCTGCGGGCGCAAGACCGCGTCCTCAAGTCCGGCGGCAAGCTGTCCGAGCAGGAAAACTTCAAGCGCGAGTTTCATCCCTTCGACGGCTACGAACGGCTGAAGGCGCAGGCGGCGGACAACGCCTATCCCAAGCCGGCCGATAATTTCCGCTGGCGCTACTTCGGACTGTTCTACGTCGCCCCGAACCAGAATTCCTACATGTGCCGGCTGCGGATGCCGAACGGCATACTCTCACACGAGCAATTCGCAGGGGTTGCCGACCTCGCCGTGCAGTACGGCGGCGGCTATGCCCATGTCACCACTCGCGCCAACCTCCAGGTCCGCGAGATCGAAGCCAAGAACGCGGTCGCCATGATCGAGGCCATCCAGGACCTCGGGCTCTGCTCACGCGGATCGGGCGCCGACAACATTCGCAACGTCACAGGATCGCCGACCGCAGGGATCGACCCGCAAGAACTGATCGACACGCGTCCCTATGCCCGCGAATGGCACTTCCACATTCTCAATGAGCGTGCGCTCTACGGACTGCCGCGCAAGTTCAATGTCGGCTTCGACGGAGCCGGCCTCATTCCAGTGCTGGAGGACACCAACGATATCGGCTTCCAGGCGGTTGAGGTGAAGGACGGCTTCGGGGTCGCGCCGGGGGTGTGGTTTCGGCTCGTGATCGGCGGGATCACCGGGCATCGCGATTTCGCCCGCGACACCGGCGTGGTGATCAAGCCTGCAGACGCGACCAGGGTCGCGGACGCCATCGTGCGCGTGTTCATCGATCATGGCGACCGCACCAACCGCAACAAGGCGAGACTCAAATACGTCATCGACCGGCTCGGCCTCGACAAGGTGCTGACGCTGGTCGAGGAGAAACTCGGCCGCACGCTTGACCGCGTGGCCATCAATGCGCTCGCGCCGCGTCCGCCGTTCGACCGCGCCGCCCATATCGGGGTGCATCCGCAGAAACAGCCCGACCGTCACTGGATCGGCGTCGTGCTTCCGGTCGGCAAGATGACCGCCGGGCAGATGCGCGGCCTTGCGGCGATCGCCCGCGATTTCGGCGACGGCGATATCCGGCTCACCGTCTGGCAGAATCTCATTATCTCCGGCGTGCCCTCGGACAAGGTGAGGGCGGCGCAAACGGAGATCGACCGGCTTGGGCTTTCGACGAGCGCGAACTCCATACGCGCCGGGCTCGTCGCCTGCACCGGCAATGTCGGCTGCAAGTTCGCAGCGTCCGACACCAAGCGGCATGCCGAGGAGATTGCCCGCTGGTGCGAGAGCCGCGTCGCGCTCGACGGGCCGGTGAACATCCATCTCACCGGGTGTCACCACTCCTGTGCCCAGCACTACATCGGCGATATCGGGCTGATCGCGTGCAAGGTGCAGGTCTCCGACGACGGCGACACCGTCGAGGGCTATCACATTCACGTCGGCGGCGGCTTCGGGCCGGACGCGGCGATCGCGCCGGAAATCTACCACGACATCAAGGCAGAGGATGCGCCGCGGACCGTGGAGCGCATGCTCAAGGCCTATCTCGCCCACCGCGCCTCGCCGCAGGAGACGTTTCTCGTCTTCACCCGGCGGCACGAGATCGCAGCGCTGCGATCCCTCATCGACAGCGAGGCGACGGAATGATTTAGCCGCCGCACGCGCCCTCGCTCATCCCGGAAAGCGCACCCTTCAGCGCCGAGCAGCGCGTGTGGCTCAACGGCCTGTTCGCCGGACTGTTGTCCCTGGAACAGGGCGTGGTGCCGCTTTCGCTCGAGCAGGCGGCTGCGCTTTTGCCGGGCGCGGTCGATCTCGCCGCCGCTCCCGCGGCCGACGACGATGACGGCGCGCCATGGCACGACCCGGCCATGACACTCAACGATCGTATGAAGCTTGCCGAAGGCCGGCCGCTGCGCCGGCGGA
>CAVUAI010000070.1:0-214121 GCA_963739385.1 uncultured Alphaproteobacteria bacterium | reverse complement strand
GACGACGTCAGACAACTGACGGCGGACGCGATATCAAGACGCGATGTCGAATTGCGACGACCAGCTTGCGGGAAGACAGATCGACTGCAGTCCGGCCATCCGGACGCTGCGGTCTGCCTTCCGCCTCCGTCCTTCGCCGGCCTGGTGGTATTAGCGGGGAGCCTGTACCCGATCCCATCCCGAACTCGGCCGTTAAACTTCCCAGCGCCGATGGTACTAAGTCTCAAGACTTGGAAGAGTAGGTCGCTGCCAGGCCTGCCAAGGACGGATGCCTCTTCACGATCAGATACCCAAAAAACCGCCGCGGGCATCCCGCGGCGGTTTTTTTGTCCGTCGTGCCGGGCGCGGGACAGCAGCTCACACCGTCGCCACACAGTCGATCTCGACATCGAACGGGCCATGCCAGGCCGAGACGCAGAGAAAGCTGCGCGCCGGCGGGTCTGTTGGAAAGTACCGCGCGTAGACCGTGTTGATGGTCGCAAAATGCGCGGCGTCGGTGCAGTACACCGTGCATTTGACGACCTTCTCCAGCGACGAGCCGGCTGCGGTCAGGCAGAGCTTCATCTGGTCGAGCACGATCTCGGCCTGACGCTCGACCGGCAGGCGCTTGATCTCTCCGGTCACCGGATCGTAAGGCGGGATGTTGGAGACGAAGACGAAATCGCCGGCCCGCGTGACCATGGCGATCGGAACCTTGCGCGCCTCCGCATAGCTCGACAGCGGCTCGACCCGGATGGCTTCCCGCTTCATGATTGCTCCTTTCTGCTTTGTCCGTGACGGTGTTGACCCCCCCCCGGCCCGCGCGCCGCCGCCGCCGCGCCGCGCGCCCCCGCCCCCCGCGCCCCCGCCCGCGCCCGCCGCCGCCGCCCCCCCCCGCCCCCCGCCCCCCCCCCCCCCCCCCCCCCCCCCCCCCCCCCCCCCCCCCCCCCCCCCCCCCCCCCCCCTCCCCCCCCCCTCCCCCCCCCCCCCCCCCCCCCCCCCCCCCCCCCCTCCCCTCCCTCCCCCCCCCCCCCCCCCTCTCCTCTCCCCCCCCCCCCTCCCCCCCCTCCCCCCTCTCTCTCCCCTCTCCCCTTTCCCCCTCTCCCTCCCCCCCCTTTTTTCCCTCTCCTCCTTCCCTTCCCCTTCCCCCTCTCTCCCCTCCCCTCCCTCTCTCCCCCCCCCCCACCCCGTCGCCGCTATCCTCGCCGCAATTGCCGTCGCGCGTCCCCTGCCATCGGTTCGGCGCCGGCCGAAGTGTCGTCGCTTGCTGCCGCTCGCGCCCGGGCGCTAAGGTCGCCCATGGTCGCAGCCGCAAATCTGGTGGAAGTGGCGGCGCTCGTCGGGGATACCGCGCGTGCCACCATGCTGGCCGCTCTGATGGGAGGCCAGGCGCTGACCGGCAGCGAGCTGGCGTTTATCGCTCGCGTTTCGCGTCCGACGGCAAGCGAGCACCTGGACAGGTTGGTCGCAGCACGGCTCGTGTGCGTCACCAAGCAGGGTCGCTTTCGCTACTATCGCATTACGTCGCCGCTGGTCGCCCGCATGCTCGAGAGCATCATCGCGGTGGCTGCGATCGAGGTTCCGTCGCGCTATCAGCCCCGCTCCGTTCGCGATGACGCCCTGCGCTTCGCGCGCACCTGTTACGACCACCTGGCCGGCCGGCTGGGTGTGGCCATTGCCGACGCGCTCGTCGCCAACGGCCACATTGTCCTCGCCGAAGACGGGGGCGAGGTCACGGATGCCGGCGTGCAGTTTCTAGGCGCGTTCGGCGCGGACTTGCGCCCGCGTGGCCGGCGCATCTTCTGTCGGCCGTGTCTCGACTGGAGCGAGCGTCGCTATCACGTTGCCGGGCTGGTCGGTGCGGAAGTCTGGCGTCGATGTCTCGATCTCGGCTGGCTCGTACGCGAGCGCGACAGCCGTGCGCTGCGGGTGACCGCAGCGGGCAAAGCAGGCCTCGCCGACACCTTCGGCGTGGACCTCGCGCACGAACTTCCGCGATCGCACCAGATCGGCGCTGCCGACGGCAAAATCCCGCTGCCAGTCTAGCGTTGTGTTCGAGCCATGCCTGCGCCGGCCGGGCCTTGCAGGCACCTGCCGTTACATTCAATAGGCCGCGATCATCTCGTCCGAGACCCGAACGACGCCGGGCACGTCCTCCGCCAGCGCGACCAGCGCTTTGCGTTCGTCCTCGGAGCCGACCAACCCCCACAGGTGAACCATGCCGCCGGTGACGATGACGTTGCGCGAGCCGAAGTCGGTCCACGGCTGGGTCCCCAGCCGCGACAACAGCTCCAGCCGGATCTCGCGGTCCTTCTCGGCGTTGCCGTCGGTCTCGGGGTGCTGGGAGGCGACGGCCTGGATGAGATTGGACCTGCTCACGATGCCGACCAGCTTGCCGTCGCGCATGATCGGCACACGCTTGATGCGATGCTTCTCGAGCAGCGTCGCGATCTCGCCGAGCGGTGTTTCCTCGCCGGCCGAGACGACGTGGGTCGACATCACCTCGGCCACCCGCCGGCCATGCGACTTGGCGAACTCCTCCGCCAGCGTCGAAGCCGGCGTCAGCGCTTCCATCCACCAGGGCCGGCGCTTCTCGGTCCCGATCTCCTCGCGCCGGATGAGGTCGCCCTCGCTGATGATGCCCACGACGCTGCCGTCGGTGTCGACGACCGGCAGCGCACTGATGTCGTGCTCGGCCAGTAGCTTGATCGCCTCCTTCACGTCGGCATCGGGGCTGATCGTGACCACATCGCGAACCATAACGTCGACTGCTTTCATGGATACCTCCGCTTGCTCGGCAGACGTGCGGGTTGCCGAAGGCGTGCTGATCCGCTTAGCTAAGGAACGTTGTATTACGGTTGTGTGACCGTGAATTCGGCCTCGGAGAAACGCGCGGCAATGGGCGTGGGGACGGAGAGGAAGGACGATCGCATGACGTCGCTGATGCGAATCCTAGCGGGCACCGTGGCGCTCGCCATGGCGATCGGGACCGCGCCGGGGTGGGCGCAGGACTATCCGTCGCGGCCGGTCACCATCGTGGTCGGCTACACGCCGGGCGCCACCAGCGACCTGCTCGCGCGCACCGTCGCCGAACGCCTCAATGCGGCGTGGGGCCAGTCGGTGATCGTCGACAATCGCTCCGGCGTCGGCGGCAACATTGCGGCGGCTTACGTCGCGCGCGCGCCCGCCGACGGCTACACGCTGATGGTCGGCACCGATGCAATCATGACCAGCAACGTCTTCCTCTACAAGAACACGCCGTTCGATCCGGTGAAGGACTTTGCGCCCATCACCAATGCCGGCGCCAACATCATCTGCCTCGCTGTCCACGTCGACCTGCCGGTCAGGACGGTGGCGGAATTGATCGCCCATGCCAGGGCCAATCCGGGCATGCTGCAGTATGGCTCGTCCGGCACCGGCTCGCCGCATCATCTCGCCGGCGAGCTGCTGCGGCAGAAGACCGGCATCGACGTCGTCCACGTCCCGTATCGCGGCGGCGGCGCGACCATCAACGATCTCATCGGCGGTCACATCAGGGTGGCGTTCCTCAGCCTCTCCACCGCCGTGCCGCATCTGTCGAGCGGCAAGATCAGGATCGTGGCGGTGGTGGAAAGGACCCGCTACGCCGGCATGCCCGACGTCCCCACCATCGGCGAAACCGTCCCTGGCTTCGAGATGTCGTCCTGGCTCGGTTTCTTTGCGCCGGCGGCGACGCCGGCTCCGCTGGTCGCGCGCCTGAACGAGGCGATGGTGAAAGTGCTGACCGCCGAGGCGGTCAAGGACAAGCTCGCCACGCTCGGTCTCGTGGTCGCGCCGAGCACCCCGGACGAGCTCGCCGCCATCATCAAGGACGGCCTTGCGGTTCGCGGCCAGCTGGTGAAAGCCGCCAATATCCAGGCCGAATAGCCGGCGCCACGCCCGGAGGTCATCATGCTGCGAACAGCCGCGCTTGCCGTCCTGATGCTGGCCGTCACCCATGGCGGAGCGCTCGCGCAGGGCGATCTCGATTATCCAAACCGGCCGGTACGCCTGATCGCGGCGGCCGCGCCCGGCGGCAATCCCGACGTGCTCGCGCGCCTGCTCTCGCAGAAGCTGTCGGGCGTGTTCGGCAAGGCCTTCGTGGTGGAGAACGTGCCCGGCGCAGGCGGCGTGGTCGCGGCCAAGATGGTCGCTGGCGTGCCGCCCGACGGCCATGTGCTCATGCTCGGCGATTCCGGTGCCATGGCGATCAACGTCGTGCTCAATCCCGACCTCGGCTACGATCCGCTGCGCGATTTCACCCCGATCACGGCGCTCGTCACGGTGCCGACCGTCCTGGTCGTGCATCCTTCGGTGCCGGCACGGACGCTGCCGGAGTTCATCGCTCTTGCCAGGTCGAAGCCGGGCCAACTGGCGTACGGATCGGCCGGCCCTGGCTCCATCCATCATCTCACGATGGCGATCTTCGCCGCCCAGACCGGCATCGATCTCCTGCACGTGCCGTATCGCGGCGGCACGGCGCTGGTCGGAGGCCTGATCAAGGGCGAGGTGCAGGCCGGCTGGTCCGGCATTCCCAACGTCTTGCCGCTGATCGAGGATGGCAAGCTGCGGGTTCTTTGCATCAGCACGCAACAGCGTTCGAAATCGGTTGCCGACGTGCCCACCGCCATCGAGCTCGGCATCGACGGGTTCGACTATGCCACGATGATGGGCCTGCAAACCTCGGCGGGCGCCGGCCGCGATCTGGTGGCGCGCCTGCAATCGGTCGTTGCCAAGGCGCTGCGCGAGCCCGACATGGCCGATCGCATGCTCGGTCTGGGCATGGACTTGCAGGAGAATGGCACCGCCGACTACGTCAAGTTCATGCGCGACGACATCGAGCGCTACCGGACCGCGATCAGGAAATTCAAGCTGCAGGTCAACTGAGAGAGCCAATGCCTGATCTGCGGATCTATGGCGTGGCGCGCACGCGCGCTTTTCGCGCGCTCTGGATCGCCAAGGAGCTCGGTCTCGACTACCAGCATATCCCGGTCGAGATCGGCGAGGCGGGCGCGCGCAAGCCGGAATACCTCGCCATCAATCCCAACGGCCGGTTGCCGGCGATCGACGATGACGGCTTCACGCTGTGGGAATCGCTCGCCATCACGCTCTATCTCGCCAAGAAGCATGCGGTCGGCCGGCTCTATCCGGCGACGCTCGAGGGCGAGGCCAAGGCCTGGCAATGGAGCCTGTGGTCGGTGCAGGAGGTCGACCGCGGCGTCAATATCTGGTCGCTGCACGCCGTGCGCCTGCCGCCCGAGGACCGCGACCCGCAACGGCTGGCGGAAGCGCTCAAGGTGCTGGAGCCGCCGTTCAAGGTGCTCGATGGCGCCCTTGCCGGCCGCTCCTACCTGCTGGGCGAGGAGTTCACGGTTGCCGATCTCAACGTTGCCGCCGTCATCAGCCGGGCGATCGACATGGATCTGTCCGCCAAGCCGCGCGTGGGGGAATGGCTCAAGCGCTGCCTCGAGCGTCCGGCCGCACGCGCGGCGCGCGCATTGCGCGCGGAGGCCGACGCCATGGTGCCGGTCGAGGTGACGCGCGCGATCGCGCGCAACAATCGCCTGTGAGCGGCGGCCCAGTCCCGGGACACGATCATGCCAAAGCGCAGCTCCGGCATCCTCATGTACCGGCGGGCGACCGGCGGTCTCGAGCTGCTGCTCGTGCATCCCGGCGGTCCGTTCTGGGCCAAGAAGGATCTGGGCGCGTGGTCGATCCCGAAGGGCGAGTATTCCGACGGCGAGGACGCCTTGGCCGTGGCCCGGCGTGAGTTCGAGGAGGAGACTGGCGCGCGTCCCGAAGGCGATTTCCTTCCCCTCGGCGACATCGTTCAGGCCGGCCGCAAGATCGTCACGGCCTGGGCGCTCGAGGGAGATTTCGATCCCGCGGACCTGACGTCGAATCGCTTCGAGCTGGAATGGCCGCCGAAAAGCGGGCGTAAGGCCTCATTTCCGGAGGTCGACCGCGCGCAGTGGTTTTCGCCCGCCGAGGCGCGCCGCAAGATAATTTCCGCGCAGAGCGAATTCATCGAACGGCTGCTGCGGGCGGTCGGCGCGTAGCGGCGTCAGCGGCCGACGGCCCACATCGCCGCGAGCCGTCGCCGCAGCGCGTTGGGCTTTTCCACGAAGATGCGCGCGGCAATGCGGGCGGCACCGGCGACGTGCGCGGCCCGCCGGTCGTCGATCGCCGGCGCAAGATGCGAGCGCCAGCGCGCCAGCGGTTGATGCGGGCCGGTGAGGCTCGCCAGCATCAGCACGTCCTGGTGCCGGCCGAGCCGGTCGCGCAGCCGCTGCGCTTCGCCGCTCCACATCTTCACGAAGCGCGGCCACAACGGTTCGATGATGTCGATCTGGTAGCGGTGAATCACCACCCGCTTGCGCAATTCGTGCAGCTCTTCCGCCTCGGCCGCCGGCCAATCCGGCGGGATCAGCTGCCGCGCCTCCCGATAGAAGCGGGTGAGCTGGTCGGCGACGTTGTCGAAGATCAGAGTGTGCAGCGGCCAGCGTTCGATGACCGCGGATGCCTGGTCGAGCGCGCTGACGAGGCGCGGGCGAATGTCGGCATAGAGCGTGGTCTCCGCCGTCAACCTGATCTCCTCGATCCGTCCCCGCAGCCCCGCCACCGAGCGGGGGGACAGGCCGAGGCCGTTTTTTTCGAGATCGGCGAGGGCATCGAGCGCCGACTGTGCATTGCGGGCACCGCTCAACGCCCGTGCAAGATCGCGCGCCTCGTCGCGCAGGCGCTTGGCTTCCTCGCCGATGAACGGCTCGATCAGACGCAGCATCGCGCGCCAGCGCTTCATCGCCCGGCGGAAATCGTGCACCGCCTCGGCGTCGGACTTCGCCGGGTTCTCGATGGCCGCACGCGCCTCGGTGAGAATATCGCGGGCCACGCCCCGCAACGCCTCCCCCACCGCTACGCTCGGCCGCAAGGCGGGCCTTCCGTTCATCGAAAAAGATATACGACACCATCCCCCGGCATGTGCAAAGAAAGCAGCGTCACCGGGCTTTTCAAGCCCTGTCATGATTGCTACATACGGCGGACGCGGGCAGGCTCCCGCGCTTCCCGTTTTCCCATGGTTTGACGCGGGGTGGAGCAGCCCGGTAGCTCGTCAGGCTCATAACCTGAAGGTCGTAGGTTCAAATCCTACCCCCGCAACCAATAGAATCAGGGTGTTAGCCGAAACCGGCTGACACCCTGTTCTTATTTGAGCGAACGGGGCCGAAGGGGATCAATTGCTTCCCGCCCTTCGCGGAAGGCGCTCCTTGAGCGCTGCAGTGGGGCCGCCCCTGCGAAGGCTCAGGTTGCCGGCGGCTGCCGCGACGCGCGCGGAGCATCCTGACAGCCCCGCCGCGTTGGGTCACCGGAAATTCCTTGGGATTGGGGAGCACAAAAGGGGCCGTTGCAGGTCTTGTTTTCCAACAAGCAAGCTAGGTTTTCAGGAGATCGCGCGGCTTCGTTGAAAAAGCTCTTCGATAGGGGCATCATCACCAGCCCGCATTGTGGGCCACATGACCATCCCGTAATCTTTCTCATCCCTTACCTGCGGGCGCGGCGATACACACGCCTTTCGGCCTAACCGAAACCAAGCATTTTTGACGATTTCCCTTGTCCAAATGCAACGCGCGACAAAGCGCGTTTCGGTGCCGATCGCCAAACGTTGCGAGAAAAATCACGGAGCTGCCCGCAATGGGCAGCGGGTGGGCCGTTTCAGCCTCGCCGCAAACGCATCGCAGAGTGCTCGAAACCGCTGGGAATCAAGGCTAACTGAACAGTCGGAGATTTCGGGTTTTACGGCGCGGAAGACCGCCCAAAGACAATGTCCCCCGCGGATTCGTGAGCGTCGCGACAGCTCGCGCGTGGGCAGAAACCAACAATAGGTTATACGAACTCAACTATCGAAAATTTAAAGGTAGCATTCTGCCTGCCAATCTTGACAGGTGACCCCCTACCTTTTAACCAGTGCTTATCCGGTGCTTATCCGGTGCTTATCTAGTGCTTAGTGCTTACCCAGTGCGGCGGGGGATTGATCTGCAGGGGTGACAAATCCCGCGCCGAAATAACAAGAAGAAAATCGCAACAAAAACAATCAAAACAAAAAGCGAAACGTCGCTAAGCGCATGTCGTCAGCCTCGTCGCTGTGCGTGATTTGTTGTCTGTCGAACCCTGCAATGGCACCCATGATCCGGATCACCGCAGCGCTTCGCTCGTATCTGTAGGTTGTCGATCTCGTCGAAATGGCGCGCCATAGCGCGCTGACGCCGTTTCGTGCGAGCGGGGAGTGCCACCCGTGGGCCCCTGCGGCCGCAGCGCGGGCGCGCTCGGTCCGCTCTCCTCGCATCGCTCCGCGGCGGGGCTTTTGCTCCGCTTCCCTGACCTCCGGACACACCTATGGATAATCGCTGGAACGCATGTTCCTCGGCCGACGTTCCCCGTAATCGGGGGTAACTTTTCCGTGATCGCGTTCGCCCGGCACCTTTCGCTGCAGCCGACCTTACCGGCGGCGAAGTCGCTGAAACCGTCTCGACCTTCATTCCAGGTCCCTCGTCGCAGTCGAATGCTGACGGCGAGCAGCCCTAGCAATCCTGCGTCTCAACAACCGCGACGCGCCAAAAAAACCTCCGCGATAACCTTCCAGGAGAACCCCCATGACAACGTTGGACTGTCGGAACCGGCGGCGGCTTCGATTTCACCTCGATCCAGGACGCCGTCGACGCAGCCGGGAATGGCGACGTGATCGACGTCGCGGCGGGGACCTATCGCGAGCAGGTTACGGTCACCGGCAAGAACATCACCATCCAAGGCGCCGGCGCGGGCCAGACCATCATCGAATCTCCGGATGCAGCCTCGCTGGTCTGCCAATGCCATCGATACGAACTCCACCCGGCCGAACAAATTCGCCGTCGTCACCGTCACCGACAATGCCGATGTGACTATCGACCGGCGTGACCGTCGATGGGCGCGACCAGGGCGCCGTTCCGCCTCGAACTTGTCCCGGGCTCAACCACGATTACCTCGGCATCTACGTGCTCAACTCCGATGCCCATATCGATGGCGTCGCAGTCACCGGTGCGGACGAACTCTAGCCGGCCCGCGATGTCTCCGGCGTCCAGCGCAATCACGGCATCCTCGTCACCGGCCACGATGCCGCGCACGGCGGTTCAGACGCCGGCTACACCGTCGAGATCGAGAACTCGACCGTCAGCGGCTTCCAGAAGAACGGCATCTTCGTCAACGGCTCGACGCTGACGGCCAACATCCACGACAACACCATCATCGGCGCCCACACCGCGAACACCGCCCAGAACGGCATCCAGATTGGGTCGCTGTTCGGGGTCGTCGGCGATGGCGACTTCAGCGGCACGCATGCCACAGTCGATCACAACACCATCACCGATATCGGCAACGGCGGCCCCGCCGGCAGCGCCAGCGGCATCATCGTCTTCGCCGGCGATGCCAGCGGCGTCTCCGTCACCAACAATACCGTAACCGGCTGGCACTCACCGCGCAGTCCGACCCGAACAACGGCAACAACGGCATCGTCTTCGTCGATTCCAACGGCGGCACCGCCACCGGCAACACGATCTCCCATTTCGACTATGGGCTCGTCGAGCTCGACCAGTTCGGCGGGCATCTCGTTACGCCGATCACGCATTCCGGCAACACCTACACCGACCTGTTCTATGCCAACGTCCTGCTTCAGCCCGACACCACGACGGGACTGACCTTTGCCGGATCCGCCGGCCGCGACGAGCTTAATGGCGGCACGGGCAACGATGTGCTCTCCGGTCTCGGCGGCTCCGACGCGATCGACGGCGGCGCCGGCACCGACGCCGCGGTCTACACCGGCCCGCTGACGTCGTCACACCTCACGTCGGTCACCGATACCGATCTTGTCGACCGCCGGCAACCAGCCGGCGTGGCTCGCCAACGCAGACGCCGAGGGCATCGACGTTCTCACCGGCGTGGAGAAGGTCAACGACGGCGCCGGCCACCACTTCCGGCTCGTGGGAAGCGGCGGCTACGCCACCATCCAAGCCGCGGTCGATGCGGCCGTCGATGGCGACACCATCGTGGTCGCGGTCGGCACCTACACCGAAGATGTAACCATCACCGGCAAGTCCATCACCATCGACGGCGAGGTCTCCGGCCTCAACGAGGTCACCCTCAACGGCCAGATCACCGTGGCCGGCACGCTCAACGGTGCGCTCGCGATCACCGATCTCAATGTCAATGCCACCGGCAAGTCCTATGGCGTCTTGGTCTCGGCCAATTCGGCCGGATTTGCCGGCTCGGTGACGCTCGACGACGTTTCGATCGCGCACGCCAAAAGCAACGGCTTCGCCTATATCCGGGCCGGCAACGGCTCCACTCCGACGCTGGGCGACACGATCGGCGCGGTATCGATCCTCAACAGCCAGTTCAGCGACAACGCGACCGCCACCGGCGGGAATGGGCGCGGCGACATCCTGCTGTTCGGATACAACCAGGACCTGACCATCAGCAACGTCACCATCGGTTCGCCCGGCGCCTTCGCGCAGAAGGCGATCCAGATGCGCGGCATCCAGGACGGCGCCGATCTCACCAATGTGGGCCCGTACGATCCGGCCGGCGACGTGGCAATCAACAACCTGTCGATCACCGGCACCTACGCGCAGGACCTGATCGCGTTCTACCGCCTCGCGAGCTTCGGCTCGTTCACGACGAGCGGCGTCAATCTGAACGCCTCGGCGCCCTGGGGCCTGTTCAATTTCGACGAGGTGGGCGGGACCATCAACCTGAGCACGCTGCCCTTCACGGCCACGAATTTGTCCCCCGGCGCGCCGATTGTGGCCGAGCAGGGTCTGGCGACGGGCGACATCTTCATCGGCAGCTCCGGCAGCGACACGCTGGTCGGCCGTGGCGGCAACGACACCCTCAACGGCGGCACCGGCACCGACACCGCCAGCTACTCCAGCACCACGCAAGGCATCAGCGTCGACCTGCAGGCCGGAACCGCCAGCGGCCCGGAGATCGGCAACGACACGCTGATCGGGATCGAGAATGTCGTGGGGGGCTCGGGGAATGACACCCTTCTCGGCGACAACAACAACAACGAGTTGACCGGAGGCGCCGGCAACGACCAGCTTGCCGGCCGCGGCGGCAACGACATCCTGCATGGCGGCGCCGGCATCGACGAGGTCCGTTACGGTCTCACGACGCAGGGTGTGTCGGTCGACCTCGCTGCCGGCACAGCGACCGGGACGGAGATCGGCAATGACACGCTCGACGGCATCGAGAATGTCCTGGGCGGCTCGGGCAATGACAGCCTTCTCGGCGACAACAACGACAACGTGCTGACCGGAGGGGCGGGCAACGACCAGCTTGCCGGCCGCGGCGGCAACGACACACTCGACGGCGGCGCCGGCATCGACCAGGTCCGTTACGGCATCACGACGTCGGGGGTGACGGTCAATCTCGCCGCCGGCACGGCGAGCGGGACGGAGATCGGCAATGACACGCTCATCAACATCGAGAATGTCCTGGGCGGCTCGGGCAACGACACGCTGACCGGGAACGGTGGCGACAACCGTCTCGAGGGCGGCAGCGGGGACGACACGATCACCGGCGGCGGCGGCAACGACACGATCGTCGCTGGCTCCGGAACCGACACCACGGTCTACGCCGTCCCGCTGACGGCGGCGAACATCACGCCGGTCGCCGATGGCGACCCGGGCACGACGGGCAACCAGGCCGGCTGGCAGGTCAACGCGGCTGCGGAAGGCACCGATCTGCTCACCGGGGTCGAGAAGATCACCGACAGCGCCGGCCATCACTTCCTGCTGGTCGGCAACAGCGGCTTTACCAGCATCCAGGCGGCGATCAATGCGGCCGTGGCCGGCGACACCATTATGGTCGCTGCCGGGACCTACAACGAAACCGTCACGCTCAAGAGCGGAATCACGCTGCTCGGCGCCGGCGCCGATGAGGGCGCGGTCGTGGTCAACGGCTCCATGGTCGTGCCGTCGACGATGGCGAACGCCACGGTCGGAAATCTGACCGTCCACAACGGTTCGAGCACCAGCTATCTGCTCGACATGCGCGGCACGACCGACCTGACCGACGTCGTGTTCCATGACGTGACCTTCGCGCTGGTCAGCGATTTCCTGCCGTCGGACAGCGGCGGCTCGCACTCCAACGATGCCCCTATCGGCATCAGCTACGCGCGCGGCTCGATCACGCTGCACGACGGCGCCGACGTCGACAGCGCCGGACTCGCGTTCCGCGACGTCACCATGGCCAGCAACAATCACGTGATCGGCACGGCCAACGAGCTGGCGATGTTGCAGATGCAGAGCGCCGCGGGTGCCAAGCTGGTGCTCGACGGTCTCGACTTGACCGGAATAAATCCCGGTACGGCGACGCTTGGCGCGCAGTTCAACATTTCGGGCAACGGCGCGGCCGACGGCATTGAGATCGTCGATTCGCACACCAGCGGCGGCGGCAATTTCTACGTCAGCGGCTTCGAGTCCGCGGTGGTTGATGGCAACACCTTCGACGGGCAAGGCCTGGCGCTCAACGGCGTGAAGCATGCGACCGTCACCGACAATATCTTCCAGAACATCGACGATTCGATCACCGCGAACGGCACGCAGCACCGCGGCCTGGTGATCGAGGACGCCTGGGGTACCGACGGTGTGACCGACGTCACGGTGACCGGCAACACCTTCCAGAATATCGTTTCGGTCGACGGCACCATCGCCTTCCAGCGCTTCACCGACGGCTCGCCTGCGAACACGGCGACGGTGGCCCGTCTCAACGACATCGACGTCCACGGCAACACGTTCACCGATCTCGGCAGCGGGGTGAATCCGGTCTATCTCAACCCGACGTATTTCGGCGCCGGGGCAGTGCTACTGTCCGGTTTCCACGACGCCCAGCTCGTCATCGGCACGTCCGGGGCCGACAGCATCGTCGACGCCAGCACCGGCAGCAACGCGATCTTCGCCGACGCCGGCAACGATTCCATCACCGGCGGCGCCGGCAACGACGCGATCCATGGCGGCGCCGGCGCCGACGCCGCGGCCGGCTACGACGCGAGCTACCATCTCGCGATTCAGGGCGGCCATTGGGTTGTCACCAACGGCAGCGAAACCGACCAGCTGACCGGGGTTGAGAAGGTCATTATCAATGGGACGACCTACCTTCTCGTCGACCAGTTCGGCGCCAATGGCGGCTACCAGCACGTCCAGGACGCGATCACCGCGGCGAGCGGTGCTGCGACGATTCTCATTGCGCCCGGCACCTATACCGAGTCCGGCAGCGACGGTATCGGACACACCGTCGGCCTCTACATCAACAAGCCCAACCTGACTTTGCAGGGCGTCGATGCCAGCGGCGCCTTCATCACGACGTCGAGCGTGGCGGCGACGAACGGCGCGACGATCATCTCCGGCCATCAGACCGGATTCGGCGCCAACCACTGGGTCGATTTCGGCGGCGACAACACTACCATCCAAGGCCTGCATCTGCAGGCCGGGCCCGAAACCAACAACAAGCTGCTCGAGATTCGGGGCAACAACGTCACCGTCAAGAACAGCTTCATCGACATCCATCAAGGCGGAGGCGCCGATACCGGCGCGGCCGCCGTCTATTTGAACGACAACGGCACGACCTCGAGCGAGATCGACAGCTATGCCATCACCGGCAACGTCCTGAATGGGATGATTGTGGTCGCCAATGGTGTCGGCGATCCCTCGTCCCACCAGTTCGGCGCCACCCAGCTCATCACTAACAACCGCTTCGAGGGCACGTTCGACTACAATACCGGCCTCGGGCGCTACAGCGACATCGTGCTCAACGGCCAGTCCGCCGGCACCCCGTGGCTGCTCGCGCCGACGCAAATCCCGACCATCACCGGCAACACGTTCTCCGACAACTCGACGCCGATCATCCTGCGCGGCCTCGATGACGATCGGGCCAATTTCCCAACCGTGAGCCAGGTCAACCAGATCCTGGCGACGAACGGCGACAACAACACCACCTACGCCTATGTGATCGATCCGGCGTCGGGCCTCCTGCGTACCGACGACCCCTTCATCGGGGGCAGCCCGGTCGCCACCCATCGCTTCATCGTCGCCAATTCGATCGACACGCTCAATCTCGCGCTCGACACCACGCCCGATGCCGTCTTCGGCGGCCAGCGCGGCTACATCCACAGCGGCGATACCGTCGTGGTCCAGAGCGGCGATACCGGCACCGTCAACTCCGCCATCATGGTCGAGAACCTGACGGTCAAGGCGACCGCTCATTCGACCGATCTCAACCTCACGCTGGCCACCCAGTTCGCCGACGGCAGCGCCATCGCCAATAGCGGCGTGCACAACGTCACGCTCGCCGACTACGCCTCAGGCCAGGGCGCCAACGTCGACGTCACCGGCAACGGGCTCGACAACGTCATCATCGGCAACAGCGGCAGCAACACCCTCACCGGGGGCGCTGGGAACGACACGCTCAGCGGTGGCGCGGGCGTCGACACCATGGTTGGCGGCAACGGCAATGACACCTACTTGGTCGACAATGCCGGTGACGTAGTGACGGAACTCTCGGGCCAGGGCACCGACACGGTGCAGTCCTCGGCCACCTATACGCTCAGCGCCAATGTCGAGAACTTGACCCTGACCGGCAGCGCCAACATCAACGGCACCGGCAACGAGCTCGACAACGTCATTACCGGCAACAGCGGCAGCAACATCATCACCGGCGGCGCCGGCAACGACACGCTCGACGGCGGTGCCGGGGCCGACACCATGGTCGGTGGCAGCGGCAATGACACCTACGTGGTCGACAATGCCGGTGACGTAGCGACGGAGCTCTCGGGCCAGGGCACCGACACGGTGCAGTCCTCGGTCACCTACACGCTCGGCGCCAATGTCGAGAACCTGACGCTGACCGGCAGTGCCAACATCAACGGCACCGGCAACGGCGACGACAACGTCATCACCGGCAACACCGGCATCAACATCCTCACCGGCGGCGCCGGCAACGACACGCTCGACGGCGGAGCCGGGGCCGACACCATGGTCGGGGGCACCGGCAACGACACCTACGTGGTCGACAACGCCGGCGACGTCGTCACCGAGCTCGCCGGCGAAGGCATCGATACGACTCTGTCCTCGATCTCGCGCACGCTCAGCGCCAATGTCGAGAACCTGACCCTGACCGGCGTCTCCAACATCAACGGCACCGGCAATGGCGACGCCAACGTCATCACCGGCAATAGCGGCAACAACATCCTCACCGGCGGCGGCGGTAACGACACGCTCGTCGGCGGCAGCGGGACCGACGCCGCGGCGTACACCGCCACGATCACCGCAGCGGCGGTCTCCGACGACGGAGCCGGCCACTTCACGGTGACGACCGGCGGCGCCGAAGGAACCGACACGCTGTCCGGCATCGAGAAGGTCGACGGCTCCGGCTCGGCCAACATCCTGCTGGTCGGCCACGGCGGCTACGCCTCCATCCAGGCCGCGATCAACGCGGCCGCGGCTGGCGACACTATCGTGATCGCGGCCGGCACCTACAACGAGAACGTCGTCGTCGACAAAGGCGTCACGCTCGTCGGCCTCGGCGAGGTCACCGTCCACGGCACGTTCGAAAGCGACAACCCGGTCACCGGCAACTTGTCGGATTGGATAGCGACCGCGCCGTCCTTCAACGGCGCGGCGGGCAACGGCGTTACCATCGCCGCCGACAACGTCACCCTGTCGAACATCAACATCGACGGCTTCCTCTACGGTGTCCGCTTCGCCAGCGATGTCAGCAACACCACGCTGACCAATGTCGACGTCAGCAACTCGGTGATCGGCATCGAGAAGAGCGCCGGCGCCGACATCAACGGTCTGACCGTCAACGGCGGCTCGTTTACCGATGGCTACATCGGCATCGATTTCGCCAGGGACACCGCGGTCGGCCAGGCAAACAAAGGCCTTGCCACCAACGTCACCATCAGCGGCACCCACTTCGAGGACATGACCGCCAAGGGCATCTACGTCGAGGCCCTGTCGAGCTCGCTGATTACCGGCGTGACCATGGACCACGTCGGCTTCTACGGCGGAGGCGCCGCGTTCGGTGGACCGGCCGCGGTCGGTGGCTCGGGCATCGAAGTCAATTTGAAGAACGGCGTCTATCACGACGTCACCATCACCAACTTCACTCTGACCGACACCGGCGTATCGAACGGCAACGGATCGTCGCACGACAACGCGGCCGCGATCTCGGTCAAGACCCGCGACGACGCGCCGAGCTACAACGGCACGCCGGCGACCTGGACTGGCGACGCGCTGGTGATCTCCAACGGCACCATCGACGGCACCAGCACGGGCATTCGCGCGGGCGAGACCAACAAGCACGTCGCCGGCCCGCCGGTCGACGTCAGCGGCGTGATCATCACGGACGCCTTGCACAACGCGCAGAACGGCGACGTCGAGAACGTCAGCCAGTCGGACCTGACGGTGAACGGCACCAGCGGTGCCGATGCCTATATCGCCAGCCCGCAGTCCACCGGCGACATCGTCTTCCACGGCGGCGGCGGCATCGACACGCTCACCGGCGGCGGCGGCAATGACACCTTCAAATACGTCGTCGGCGACGGCGCCGACGTGATCAATGGCGGCGCCGGCTCCGATACGCTCGACTATACCGGCACCGCCAGTGCGGTGAGCGTCGATCTCGGCGCAGGCACCCCCACGGCCACGGGCATCGGGTCTCTCACCAGCATCGAGAACGTCGTCGGCAGCAGCGTCGGCGACACCCTCGTCGGCAGCTCCGGCGACAACACGTTCACCGGCGGCGGCGGCAACGACACGCTGACCGGCGGCGGCGGCAACGACACCGCCGCCTACACGACCACGCTCGCGCTTCCCGTGTCGAACGGCGACGGCACCTGGACGGTGAACGGCGGCACCGAGGGTACCGATACGGTGACCGGCATCGAGTTCATCGAGCATGCCGGTGGCCGCTACGTGCTCATTGATGAGGGCAATGCCAACGGCGGCTTCGCGACCGTGCAGGATGCGGTCAATGCGGGCGCCGGCACCCAGCCCGGCGACACCTTCGTGTTCGCCACCGAGCCGACGACCGAGGTCGACATCTCGCTGACGACGAATGCGGATCTCGACTTCACGATCCCCTATAACGTCCCGACCACGGTCACTGTGACCGGCACGGGCAGCGCCCACGTCACCACCGGGTCCGGCGATGACTTCATCGTCACGGACGATGGCGCGGACGAGGTCCATACCGGGGACGGCAACGACGTCGTGCAGACCGGCGGCGGCGACGACGCCATCATCGGCGGCCAGGGCGGCGGCGACGACGTCTACGACGGCGGCACCGGCAGCAATGCCGTCAGCTACCCGTCGGCGACGAACCCGGTCACGATCGATCTCAACGCCATCGACCGCTCGGGCCAAGCGACACCGAGCGGGACCACGATCGGTGCCCTCCTCACGGGCGCCGGCTATGCCGCCACTACCGCGGTCGGCTACGCCGAAGGTGTCGACATCGGCACCGACGTTCTGATCAACATCGACAACGCCACCGGCGGCCAGGGTGCCGACACCATCACGGGCAACGCCAACGCCAACGTCCTCTCGGGTGGGCTCGGCAACGACAGCATCACCGCCGGCGCAGGTAACGACACCATCAACTACACCGTCGGCGACGGCGTCGACACCATCGACGGCGGTGCCAACACCGACGCGCTGGCGGTGACCGGCACGAGTGGCGACGACAGCATCGAGGTCGTCCTCGATGCCTTGGGCGCCGTCACCACGATCGAGGGCATGACGCCCACCAATGTGGAGAGCTACAGCCTCGACGGTCTCGGCAATAGCACGGCCGGCGACACCCTCGACTACACCGGCACCACCAGTGCGGTCACCGTCAATCTCGGCACCAGCAGCGCTACCGGCTTCACCTCGGCGGCCAACATCGAGAACGTCACCGGCGGCAGCGCCGGCGACTCTCTCACTGGCACCAGCGGCGCGAACGCGCTCAGCGGCGGCAGCGGCAACGACACGCTGGTCGGCGGCGGCGGCAACGACACGCTCGCGGGCGGCAGCGGCACGGACACAGCGGTCTATACCGGCACGATCACGGCAGCCAACGTCACCGCGGTCGCGGATACCGACTTGGTGATGCCCGGCGCCCAGCCGGGCTGGCAGGTGAGCGCGGGAGCTGAGGGGACCGACATCGTCACCGGCATCGAGAAGATCGACAATGCCGGCGCCAACATCCTGCTGGTGGGGAACGGTGGCTACGCCACCATCCAGGAGGCGATCAACGCTGCCACGGCGGGCGATACCATCATGGTCGCCGCGGGCAGCTACAACGAAACGGTGACGATCGACAAGGCGCTAACCATCCAGGGCGCCAATGCCGGCATTGCCGGTACCGGCACGCGCGGGGCCGAGACCGTGCTGACTTGGCCGGCCGGCGACATGGCCACCATCAACACCACCGCGGCGGTGACCTTCAACGGGCTGCGCTTCGTCGCCAACACCGATGTTATCACCACCCATACGCAGAATTCGAACATCACCTTTACCAACAGCACCTTCGACATCCAGTCCGGAGGCACGGGCGGCAACGCCTTCTACCTGTCCGAGCCGTCGCACTTCACCTTCTCGAACAATCTCGTCGATGCCCACGGCTATGCCAGCGCCTTCTTCCAGCCGGTCGGCGACCCCGACGATCCGTCGCACTCGGTCGTCACCTTCACCGGCAACACCTTCGTCGGCCACGCCACCGCCTATGTCCCCGGCGACGACAACAACGTCCCGCTGATCCTCAATCTCAGCGACGTCAACGGCACGGTCACCGGCAACACCTTCAGCAACGTCGATATCGGCGTGTTGCTCGGCAATGGCGCGGGCCCGCTCGACATCAGCGGGAACACCTTCGAGGACATGCATCGCGAGCCCGGGACGAGCGGGGGCGGCTTTGCTGCGGGCATCGTCTTCTTTACTCCGGATGCGGACTTTGGACCGGTCACCATCACCGGCAACACGTTCTCCGACGCCGACGCCGGCATCCGCACGTCCGCCACGACGATTGCAGGCCTGTCGATCACCATCGACGGCAACGATTTCACCGACGTCGACCATCCTGGCTGGCAACCCGCCGGCGGTACCTTGCATCTGACCAATTCGACCGTCGACGGCACCGGGATCGCGAGCGAATTCGTCGGCGGCGGGACCACCGACGACACCATCGCCAGCACTGCCGGGAACGATATCGTGAGCAGCGAGGGCGGCGTCGACACGGTGACCTACACCGGCACGCTGACCGCGTCGAACATCACGACCATCGCAGACGCGGATCCGATGACGGCGGGCAACCAGGCCGGCTGGCAGGTAAGCTCGGGTGCGCAAGGCACCGATCTGCTGACCGGCGTCGAGAAGATCACGGACGGTGCCGGACACCATTTCCTGCTCGTGGGCAATGGCGGCTACGCCACCATCCAGGCTGCGATCAACGCGGCCTCGAGCGGCGACATCATCGAGATCGCTGCCGGGACCTACACCGAAAGCCTCACGATCAACACGTCGGGACTGAGCATCATCGGGCTCGGCGAGGTGGTCCTGCAGGGGACGCTGCGCAGCGCCAACGGGAACTTCACCGGCACGGTCGCGGATTTCCTCAAGGCGACGAGCCCGGGTGTGGCGCCCAACAACGGCGGCACCGGCATTACCATCAACGCCGACAACACCACACTGCAGAACATCAGAAGTCTCGGAGTTCACCACCGGCGTGAACCTGGGCGACGGCATCGACCACACGACGCTGCAGGGCGTCGACATCGACGGCTTCATTAACGGCATCCGCAAGGGGACGGCGGCCGACGTCAACGATCTCACGATCAACGACGGCTCGATCTCGGACGGCCTCATCGGTGTGTTCTTCGCCAAGAACGTCACGCCTGGTCAGGCCGGCGATGGTTTGGCCGACGACGTGACCTTCGACGGCACCGACTTCAGCCACCTGCTGATGAAGGGCATCTACGTCGAGGCGCTGTCGAACGCCCACATCACCAACATCACGATGAACGACGTCGGTCAGTACGGCGACGCGCCTTACGGGACCCAAGGAGCCTTCGGCAACGGCATCGACATCAACCTGAAGAACGGCACGTACAGCAACATCGTCATCGATCACTTCACGATGACCGATGTCGGGCTGTCGAATGGTGCCGGGACTGCGCATCTTGGCGGCGGCGCCATCGTGGTGAAGGCGCGCGACGACGCGCCCAGCTACAACACCACCCCGGCGACTTATACCGGCGTGCTGACCATCGCTGACGGCAGCATCGACGGCACCTCTACTGGTATCCGCGCGGGCGAGCCGGGCAAGAATATCGCCGGCCCGGCGGTCACCGTCACCGATGTGACGATCACCGATGCGGTCCATAACTCGCTGCACGGGGACATCGACAACGTCACCCAGTCGACGATGACGGTCAATCTCGATGACGACGGCAACACGGTGGTCGCGCATGCGAGCGCGACGGGCAACTTTGTCATCAACGGCGGTGACGGGGTCGACAACATCTCGGGCGGTGCGGGCAACGACTCGCTCGACGGCGGCGCCGGCGCCGACGCCATGGCAGGCGGGGCCGGCAACGACAGCTACGTGGTCGACAACGTCCTTGACGTGGTTACGGAGGCAGCCAGTGGAGGCACCGACTCGGTGCAGTCGTCGGTGAGCTTCACGCTCGGTACGAACGTCGATAATCTGGCGCTGACTGGCAGCGGCAGTATCAACGGCACCGGCAACGGCGACGCCAACGTCATCACCGGTAACAGTGGCAACAACGTGCTCACCGGCCTTGGCGGCGACGACACGCTCAGCGGTGGCGGCGGCAACGACACGTTGATCGGCGGCGCCAACACCGACACCGCGGTTTACACCGGGACGGTCACCACTGCGATGCTCGCCGACGACGGGCTTGGCCACTTCGTCGTGACCACCGGCGGTGCTGAGGGCACCGACACGCTTTCCGGCATCGAGAAGATCAGCGATGGCGCCAGTCACCACATCCTGCTCGTCGGCAATGGCGGCTACGCCACCATCCAGGCCGCGATCGACGCTGCCGTGGCCGGCGACACGATTCGCATCACGGCCGGGACCTACAGCGGGCACGTGGACGTCAACAAGGACGTGACCCTCGAGGGCGCCAACCACGGGATTGCCGGCAACGGCGTGCGCGGGGCGGAAACGATCATCACCGGCGGCATGAAGATTTCTGCCGACGGCGCGAGCGTCGATGGCGTCGTGATCAGCGGCAGCTACGACACCACCGGGACGCCGGATATCACCTCGCCTCCCAACATCGGCGTGCTGATCGGCAGCGCCAACGTGACGTTCGTGAACTCGGTGTTGACCGGGGATGCGCTCATCTCGCGGCCATTCGGCACCACCAGCCTCGCCACCGGACTTAACTTCGAGGACAACCTCGTCCAGAACTGGACCCGGGGCGCTTACTTCACCGACGGCAGTTCCGGTTCAGTCACGGACAACACGTTCGTCAACAACGCCAACGGCGTCTTCAGCGAAGGGATGTCGTTCACCGTCACCGGCAACACCTTCAGCGGATCGGCCGGTTCGGATGTGAGCGGTTACACGACATCCGCGACCTTCAACATCGCCTCCGTCGTCCATGACAATACCTACAGCTCAACCGTTGCGCAGCCGATCAGCCTCTATCTGACGGGGCCGGATGGGCAGGTGGTGAACGGCAGCGACACCGCGACGAGCTTCCATGTCGAGTACCACACCGGCGCCGCGACGGTGCACGGCGGCGCCGGCAGCGACGCCATCAGCTACTTCGACGACACCGCGGGCGTCACGATAAATCTCGCCGGTGGCACGGCCACGGGCGTCGGCGGAACGACGACGTTCACGTCGATCGAGAATGCCGTCGGCGGCAGCGGCAACGACAGCATCACCGGCAGCGCCGGAGCCAATGTGCTGATCGGCAACGATGGCAACGACACCATCACCGGTGGTGGTAGCGCCGACACCATCATCGGCGGAGCCGGAACCGACACCGCGAGCTATACGGGCTCCCTGACGGCAGCAAATATTACGGCAGTCGTAGATGGCGATCCGACCACGGCCGGCAACCAGGCCGGCTGGCAGGTGAGCGCGGGCGTCGCGGAAGGCACCGATCTCCTGACCGGTGTCGAGCAGATCAACGACGGCGGGGGTCACCACTTCCTGCTCGTCGGCAACGGCGGCTACGCCACCATCCAGGCCGCGGTCGACGCCGCCACGGCCGGCGACACCATCATCGTCGGGGCCGGCACCTTTGCCGGCGCCAACATCAGCAAGGAATTGACGATCATCGGCCAGGGCGCCGGCCAGACCACTATCACCACGTCCGGCGCGAGTACCGGCTTCCAGCTCACCGGCGATATCGACGCAACGTCCGGCGGGGCGGCAACCGTCACCATCCAGGGCTTCACCTTCGACAACAATACGGTCGGCGTGCGCGTCTCGTCGGCTACGCACCTGGATCACCTCGTAATCACCGACTCGAATTTCCAGAACAACACCAGCAATGGTGTGGGCATGGGCAGCGGCGCGCCGTTCCTGGGCGCGATCGATATCGTCGATTCGACCTTCTCCCACAATGGCACCCTTGGGACGAGCGGGTCGGGCGACATCAGCCTGTTCCAGTTCTGGGGCGATGCGCTGATCCAGAACGTCACCGTCCAGGGCGGGGCCAATGCCAACTTCGGCATCCAGGTCGCCGGCTTCGATCCCAGCACCCATGCAGTCGCCCATGCGATCGGCGATGTCGTCTTCGACAACGTCTCGGTGACCGGCGCGTACTCGAAGACGCTGCTCTATGTGCAGGGCTATACCGACCTCGACGGTCTGAACTTCCTCAACACCGGCACCAACCTCAACGGCGCTGCCGGCTGGGGCATGGCGATGGCGATCGATCCGACCTCGGATCAGACCTCGCCCCTCTTCGACGAGGCCGGCGCCGCGGCGCTGGCGCCCGACATCATCGACCTGTCGAACGTGACCGCCGTCAACAGCATTCCGGTCAACGTACCCTCAGGCCATCCGCTGTTTCCCTACAACGGCACGGCGCTTGCGGCCGTCGTCGACGGCACGCCGGTCGCCGACCAGATCACCGGCACGAGCGGCATCGACGTCATCTCGGGCAATGGCGGCAACGACACGCTCAACGGCGGCGGGGGCAACGACGCGCTCGACGGCGGCGCGGGCGCCGATGCCATGAACGGCGGCACCGGCAACGACACCTACATCGTCGACAACGTGAGCGATACGGTGACGGAGGCGCTCAACGAAGGCACCGCCGACACCGTGCGGTCGTCAGTGACCTACACACTGAGCGCCAATGTCGAGAACCTGACGCTGACCGGCAGCGGCAATATCGACGGCACCGGCAACGGCGACGCCAACGTCATTACCGGTAACATCGGCAACAACGTCCTCACCGGCGGGGGCGGCAACGACACGCTCGCGGGCGGCGCTGGAACCGACACGGCGGGCTACACCGCGAGCATCACGGCCGCGATGGTCGCCAGCGACGGACTCGGCCACTTTGTGGTGAGCACGGGGGGTGCCGAGGGTACCGACACGCTCTCTGGCGTCGAAAAGATCGACGGCGCCGGCTCCGCCAATATCCTGCTGGTCGGGAACGGCGGTTACGCCACCATCCAGGCGGCGATCAACGCTGCCGCAGCAGGCGACACCATCATGGTGGCCGCCGGCACCTACAGCGAGAACCTGTCCATCACCAAGGGTCTGTCGCTCGTTGCGGTCGGGGCCGTGGTGCTGCAGCCGGCGACCGGCAATGCGGTCGTCATTTCCGGCGACCTCAACGGCGCCGACGTGTCGATCACCGGCTTCGAGATCGTCGGCACGACATCAGCGCCAAACCAGGGCATCGGCGTCCACGTCCAGCACGCGGACGTCGGCACGCTCACGCTCGACAACGTCAACATCCATGGGGCCGGCGCCTATGGCGTGTTCGTCGAGGGCGGATCGGCGACCGATGCGGCCGCCGAGGTCGTCATCACCGACAGCACGTTCTCGAACAACGGTGCCAACGGCACCAACGGCTCGAGCCACATCAAGCTGTGGGGCTTCGATGGCGATGCGCTGGTTCAGAACGTCACCATCACGGGATCGGCGGATGGAACACCGGTGGCTCAGCGGCCGGACTACGGCATCGAGCTGACCGGGCAGCCGAACCCGGTGTCCTCGCCGACCGTGCCGATCGGCAACGTCACCATCGACAATGTCACCGTGACCGGCGAGTTCCACAAGAACGCGGTCGCAGTCTTCAACTACGGCAACATCGACGGGCTGGATATCGGCGGCACCGGCGACGTCGACCTGTCGGGCGTCGAGACCGATTGGGGCCCGGTGTTCAACATCGACGGCATCACGGCAGACGTCGATGCTTCCGGCTCCGATCTCACGCTGCCTGCAAGCGCGATCATTCACACCGAGCTGCAGGGCGACAAGCTCGGCCAGGACGCGACCGCGCAGACCATCACCGGCACGGACTCCAACGACCGGCTCATCGGCAAGGGCGGCAACGATGTCCTGCACGGCGGTGATGGCAACGACAAGCTCTACGGCGCCGACAAGCCGGGCGAGCCGCAGGAAGGCGATGCCGGCAGCGACACGCTGTTCGGCGATGCCGGCAACGACACGCTCAACGGCGGCGCCGGCAACGACACGCTCGACGGCGGCACCGGGACCGATACGGCCGTCTACACAACGACGCTTGCGCTCGGCGACGTCGTCGCGGCGGGCGGCGGCGGCTGGACGGTGAACGGCGGTGCCGCTGGCACCGACGCGCTCTCGAACGTCGAGATCGTGCAGCACGCCGGCGGCCGTTATCTGCTGGTAGGTAACGGCGGCTTCACCGATGCGACCGCCGCAGCCGCGGCAGCCACGCACCCTGGCGACACCCTCGTCTTCGCCACGACGCCGGGAGGTACGGTCAACATCAACCTCGGCGGCTCGAACGACACTCACGACCTGACCATCCCGGGCGACGCCCCGGTCGAGATCACCACCGGCGGCGGCGACGACCACATCACCGTCGGCGGCGGCAACAATCAGATCAACACCGGCGGCGGCAATAATGAGATCACCACCGGCGACGGGAACAACCAGATCACCACCGGCGGCGGCAATAACGTGATCGTCACCGGCGGCGGCAATAACGTGATCGTCACCAGCGGCACCGGCAACAACACCATCACCACCGGCGGCACCGGCAACGACGGCAACAACGACATCACCACCGGCGGCGGCAACGATACCGTCACCACCGGCGGCGGCGCCGACACCATCCATACCGGTGGCGGCGATGACGTCGTCCATGCCGGCGGCGGCAACGACGCGATCGTCGGCGGACAAGGGGGTGGCAACGACTTCTACGACGGCGGCGCGGACGTCAACACGGTCGAATATCCGTCGGCGATCCACAGCATCACTGTCGATCTCAATGAGATTCCCCGCTCTGGTGACCCGATCATCGTCGGCGTCCTCGCTGCTGCCGGCGGCCTTCTGCCGGATACGCCGGTCGGCTACGCACAGGGTGAGGACATCGGCACCGACGTGCTGATCAATATCCAGAACGCCACCGGCGGCTCCGGCAACGATACGATCATCGGCAATATCTTCAACAACATCCTCGATGGCGGTATCGGCGCCGACGCCCTGACGGGCGGGGCGGGTAACGATACCTACGTCGTCGACAATGCCGGCGACGTGGTGACGGAAGCCGTCGGCCAAGGCACCGACACGGTGCAGTCGTCGATCGACTACACGCTCGGCGCCAATGTCGAGAACCTGACCCTGACGGGCGCGGCGGTTATCGGCACCGGCAACGGTGATGCCAACGTCATCACCGGCAACGGCGCCGCCAACCTGCTCATCGGTCTCGCCGGCAACGACGCGCTCGACGGCGGCATCGGTGCCGACGTCATGCTCGGGGGCGCTGGTAACGATACCTATTTCGCCGATTCTACCAGTGATGGGATAGGCGAGAGCGCCGACGGAGGAACCGATACCGTCATCGCGACGGCGCATTTCCGGCTGGCGCCGAACGTGGAAAACCTGACCCTGACGGGGAGCGCCGATCTCCAGGGCTACGGCAACGACGACGTCAACATGCTCATCGGGAATGCCGGCAGTAATATTCTCAACGGCGAGGCCGGCCCCGACATCATGCAAGGTGGCGCCGGCAATGACTTCTACTTCGTCGATGACATCGGCGATCAAGCAGTCGAGAATGCCAACGATGGCGCCGACTTGGTTTTCTCGACGGCGCACTTCAGGCTGTCGGCGAACATCGAAACCCTGGTCCTGCAAGGCAGCGCCGATCTGCAAGGCTACGGCAACGATGGAGCGAACACCATCTACGGCAATGCCGGCGTAAATCTCCTCGACGGCGGCGCTGGCGCCGACGTCATGGCCGGTGGCGCCGGTAGTGACGTTTACATCGTGGACAACGCCGCCGACATGGTTGTCGAGAATTCCGGGGAGGGCGCCGATGTGGTGCTTTCGACCGCCCACTTCAGGTTGTCGGCGAACGTGGAAACCCTCGTGCTGCAAGGCAGTGCCGACCTGCAGGGCTACGGCAACGGCGACGCCAACACGCTGTTCGGCAATGCCGGCAGCAATATCCTCAACGGTGAGGGTGGTGTCGACGCGATGCTCGGCGGTGCCGGCAACGACTTCTATTTCGTCGATGATGTCAATGACGGGGTGTTCGAGAACCCCGGCGCGGGTGCCGATGTGGTGTTTTCGACTGCCCACTACAGGCTGTCGGAGAACGTGGAAACCCTTGTCCTGCAGGGCAGCGACGATCTGCAGGGTTACGGCAACAGCGACGCGAACAAAGTCTTCGGCAATGCCGGCAACAATCTGCTCAACGGCGAGGGCGGTGCCGATACCATGCTCGGCGGCGCAGGCAACGACATCTACTTCGTCGACAACGCCGGCGACCTCGTGTTCGAGAATGCGAACGAAGGCACCGATGCAGTGTTCGCCTCGGTGAACTACACGCTGACGGCGAACGTGGAGACCTTGGTGCTGCAGGGCTCCGCCAACCTCTCGGGGGCCGGCAACGCATCGAACAACTCGATCCACGGCAATGCCGGCGACAACACGCTCAATGGCGGAGCCGGGATCGACGTGCTGGTGGGCAATGCCGGCAACGACACGTTCGTCTTCAACTCGGGACAAGCGAACGGAGACCGGGTCGTTGACTTCACCGCCGGGGACAAGCTCGAGTTCCACGGCTTCGGTGCGGGTACGTTCGCCCAGATCGGCTCGACCAATCAGTGGCTGATTACCGCCGCCGATACCCACACCGAGACCATTACGTTGACCAACAACCCACCTCCCGGGATCGTCGACTTCCTGTTCCTGGCGTAGGTCCGTGAAGTCCCCCGCCGGCTTTCCGGCGGGAGTTTGTTCCGAGGGGAACGGCGGCGAGCGCGCGAAAAGAATTCTCACAAGCCGCTTGCCGCCGCTCTATTTAGTCGTCGTTTCCCGCCTGACATCAATTGGGTACGATCCCGGAACGGTCGAGCACCGTCTGCGCGAACGCCTGCGCCGTCATCGGCGTGGCGTGCGGAAATCCCTGGACCATATGGAATCCCATCTCCCGCACGGCGAGAAAATCGCCGCGGCTTGCCACGCCCTCCGCTACCGAGCGGGCGCCCACGGCATCGGCCAGATCGACGATCCGCCGGCAGGTCGCCTGCTTCACGCGATCGGTTGCACAACCGGCGACGAATTGCCGGGCGACCTTGAGCTCGACGAAGGGAAAATCGTGAACCCGCGCGAGCGCGTGCCATTCCGCCCCTACGCCGTCAATAGAAATCGCGATGCTGCGGAAGCGCAGGCGCCTGGAAATGGCTTTCAGCAGGTCCAGATTGCGAACCGCCTCGGCGGCGGTGATCTCGATGATCAGCCCCTTGAAGGCGGGGTGATCCGGCAGCAGACGGCACAGGTTTGCGGTCGCTTCCGCATCCCGGAGGAAGTCGAGCGGCAGGTTGATTCCGATCTCGAGGTGGCCGTGGCGCGCCGCGAAGAAGCGCCAGTCGTCGACCGCCCGCGCAATCACGAAGTCCGACAGCGCGCCGAGATGGAATTCACCATCGTCGGACGCCACGAATCCGCGGGTCGGATGGCGCACCCGAACGAGCGCTTCGGCGCCGACCACGGCGAGCGTGCGCGTGTCGACCTTCGGCTGATACGACAGCGTGAGCCAGTCCGCCGATGCCCGCGCGGGTTCGGCTGCAGCGTTCGGCGCAGCTTCGGCAGGGATGAGCGCGGCCACGCAGTCGCGCACGTCCCGGCCGCTGAACGGCGTGGGCAGCAGCGCAAGCATGGCAAGGCCGAGCTTCGCACCGAGCTCGCGAACGGCCGCGACCATCGGTGAGACGCGCGGACCCACGACCAGGACCTTGCCTTCGAATCCGCGGGCTGCCAGCAGCTCCACCATCTGGCAGGCCTCGATCCCGCCCGCCGATGATCCGATGACGACGAGCTCGGGCCGTCGGGTCGCGATTGCCGCGGCCAGTTCGTCGGGCTGCGCGCATTCGCCGGTGATGAAGCCAAGCTCTTGCAGACTCTCCACCATGAACGTCCGCATGGATTGTTCGGCATCGACGACGCATGCGCGCGGCATGACGGCTCGGCGGCCGAGCGAGGCACGCTGCGGCACGTTCTCGGGTTCTTGATTTTCCATGACACCCCCCTGCATTGATGGTGCACATGCTAGGGACGCGACGATGCCGAAAAGTGAAATTCCGCGACGCGCGAAAGCAAATGTCCGGCTAGCATCAATCCCGGCTTGCGCGGCTTGCTAAAACTTTCCTCAATTGGTCGCACTCGCACCCAGGGGAATCGCCCCTGGCCCTCGGCCGGTCAGAAGATATTTGCCAATATTGTCAATTAGATACGGCGACCCTTCGATGGCGCTTTCAGGCAGGCTGCCCGGGTTGGCGAGAACCAGTCGTAATAAAGCTTCAACCCTTCCGCCAGCGGCGTGATCGCCGACCAGCCCATGGCAAGGATGCGGCTGCTGTCGAGCCGCTTGCGCGGCATGCCATCCCCACGCGACGTGTCGTAGACGATCTTGCCGCCGTAGCCCACGCAGCGCCGATGAGCTCGGCGAATTCGGCAATCGTGATGACGGAGCCGGGCGAGGTCGAAGAGCAGGCGCGGATTTGACTCCTTCTCCCTGGTCGGCTCAGATTGCATGAGCTTCGGGCTCAAATTACGTCGCCGGACACCGCAATGGTGGCTGCGCCCATCTTCCTACAAGCTCGTGTCCGGGTCAGCGCCGCGCGCGATCGCAACAATTGGCCGAAGTCCATCGCATTCCGACAACGAAGATCAAAGCGCGCCGCTCAATGAAACCCGCCGAGTTCGACTATGCGAGGCCGAGGGATCTCGACGAAGCCTGCGCGATGCTTGCCGAAGACGACGCGAGGATCATTGCGGGGGGACAGACCCTCGTCCCGCTCATGGCGATGCGGCTCGCGCGCCCGAAACGGCTGATCGACATCAGCCGCATACCCGATCTTGCCTTCGTGCGCGAGGAGGGCGACGTCGTCGCGATCGGCGCGACCACCCGCCAGTGCGTGCTCGAACACGATCCCCTGATCCGAGCCAGGGTGGCGCTGCTGTCCAAGGTCATGCCCTTCGTCGGTCATGCCCCGACCCGGGCACGTGGCACCGTGGGCGGCTCGCTCGCCAATGCCGATCCGGCGGCGGAGATCGCGCTCGTGGCCGTCACCCTCGGCGCGACCTTGGTCTACCGTGACGGCAACGCAACCGGCGAGCTTGCGGCGGCCGATTTTTTCGTCGGGCCGATGACGACCGCGCTGCCGGCGACCGGCTGCCTCACTGCCGTGCGGTTTCCATGTTGGCGGGACGCCCGTATCGGGGTTGGTTTCCGCGAGGTCAATGCGCGCCGGAGCGATTTCGCCTTCGCCGCGGCGGCCGCCCAGATCGCAGTCGACGATGACGGAGTCTGCCGCCGGGCCGCCGTCGGCATTGGAGCGGTCACGCCTTGCCCGCTGCGTCTTGACACGGTGGCGAAGGCGCTGGAAGGGACCCGCGCCGAGGCGGACGTTGCACGTGAGGCGGTGCGCCTGGCGCTCGCCGAGGTCGAGCCGCTGTCCGATTTGCACGCGTCGGCCGCTTATCGCCGGCGCGCCGCGGCGACGCTTGCCGTGCACGCGATCCACGATGCCTACCACAGCGCCGGGGGCGCCCATGCGCGTTGAGCTGAGCGTCAACGGACAGACCCACGCGGTCGAGGTCGAGCCGCGCTTGAGCCTGCTCGACTGCCTGCGAGAGAAACTGTCGCTGACCGGCGCCCATGCCGGATGCGAGCACGGCGTGTGCGGAGCCTGCACCGTGCTGGTCGACGGCGCACCGGTGCGCTCCTGCCTGATGTTCGCCGTGCAGGCGGACGGCTATGCCATCACCACGATCGAGGGCCTGGCACCGGCGCCGGGCGAGCTGTCGCCCCTGCAGGACGCCTTCTGCGAGACCCATGGAATGCAGTGCGGCTACTGCACGCCGGGGATGATCCTCGCCGCCCACGCGCTATTGGCCAACAATGCGGCGCCCACGCGGGCCGATATCGTGGACGCCATTTCCGCCAATATCTGTCGCTGCACCGGCTACGCGCAGATCATCGAGGCGATCGCGCTCGCAGCCGAGCGTATACGCGGCCTGAACCAGCCGGCTGGCAAGGCATGAGCGCGAAGTCCTTCCGTTTCGTGTCGAGCGATCGCCGCGTGCGCGAGGATCGGCGCTTCGTCGTGGGCAAGGGCCGCTTCGCCGCCGACATTGCCCTGGCGGGAACACGGCATGTGGCGCTGGTGACCTGTCCGTACCCGGCGGCGCGCATCCTCGCGATCGACGGCGCCGAGGCGCTGACGCTGCCCGGCGTGCACTACGTGCTGAACGGCCGCGAGCTCGCGGCGGCAACGCAGCCGCTGCTGGCGGGGCTCGACACTCCCAATGTGCCGCGGCGTCCGCTGGCGGTGGAGGTCGCGCGCTATGCCGGTGAATGGGTCGCGGCCGTGGTCGCCGACTCCCGCGCCCTCGCCGAAGATGCCGCCGAGCTGGTGCGGGTGGACTATGAGCCGTTGCCCTTCGTGCTCGACGGCGAAGCCGCCTACGCGCCCGGCAGTGCGGCCGTGCATCCCGATCACGGCTCCAACGTGCTGCTAGACCGCACCTTTGTCTGGGGCGAGGTTGAGAAGGATTTTGCCGAGAGCGCGCATCGCCTGTCGCTGCGGGTGACCTGGGGCCGCAGCTCGACGGTGCCGGTCGAGACCTTCGGCGTGCTCGCCAGCTGGGATCCCTGGCGCGACATCCTCGACGTCTTCGCCTCGGTGCAGATGCCGCGCTTTCCCGATCAGGTCGCGCTTGCGCTCAAGCTGCCGGGTTCGTCGGTGCGCGTGCACAACGACGTCGATGTGGGTGGCAGCTATGGCGTCAAACGCGGCATCAAGCATGCGGTGCTGGTCGGCTATCTGTCGCGCCGGCTCGGCTTCCCGGTGCGGCTGGTCGAGGACCGGCTGGAGAACATGCGCGGCGGCGACGGCCATGGTCCCGAGCGCAATTTCGACGTGGAGGTCGCCTTCGACGACGCCGGCGTGATCCGCTCGATGAAGATGCGCGCGCTCGACAATGTCGGCGCCTATGCCGGCCGCTCGCCGTTCCAGCTCGGCAAGCCCATCGGCGCGATCGTCGGTCCGTACCGGATCAAGAGCGTGCAGTACCGCGCCATCGCCGTGACCTCGAACAAGACCACGCAGGAGGCGGTGCGCGCATTCGGACAATCGCCCACCAACTACGCCATCGAGCGCGCGATCGAGGAGGTGGCGTGGCATCGCGGCCTCGATCGTCTGGAGGTACGGCGGCGCAATCTCATTCGCGCCGAGCAATTTCCCTACCTGATCCCGAGCGGCACCACCTATGACAGCGGCGACTACCACGCGGTGATCGACAAGGTCGTCGCCCACGCCGATTACGCGGCGCTCGTGGCCGAGCGCGACCGCCTGCGCGCGGACGGCCTGCTCGCGGGCATCGGTCTCGCCGCCTGCCTCGAGCCGAGCGGCGCCAATTCAACTTTCGAGCCGCTGCTCAATCCAAAGAACGAGACCACCACCTATACCGATTCCTGCCGCATCACCGTCGACGTCGGCGGCGCCATCACAGCCAACATCCATACCCTCTCGGCCGGGCAGGGGCACGAGACGCTGGTCGGCACGGTCATCGGCGAGGTGCTGGAGATCGATCCCGACCGCATCCGCGTGGTGCGGCCCGATTCGCTCTCATCGCTGCCGAGCCAGAGCCCGGTCGGAAGCCGCATGGCGATCATGTTGGGCGGTGCGGCCTTTCACGCCGCGCAGAAGCTCAAGGCGCGGCTTCTTGCCATCGCCGCGCACGACCTGGCAATCCCACAGGAGCGCGCGGTTTATGGCGCCGGCGACATATTCGACCGCGACGCGCCGCAGCGCCGGCGCAGCTGGGCCGAGCTCGTCACCCTTGCCCATCGCAACATCCATCGCCTGCCACCTGGCACCGAGCCGGGATTGGCCTTCAGTCACGTCATGCAGGTGCCGACCGGCGGAAAGCTGCCCACCGCCGACGGCCGCGTGCAGATGTATCCCTGCTTCGCCTTCGAGTTTCATCTCGTGCTCATGACGATCGACGCCGATCTCGGCACCCCGGAAATCAGGCGCTACGTCATCGGTCATGATTGCGGCACCGTGATCAATCCCAAGATCGTGCGCGGCATGACCATCGGCGGCGTCGCCCACGGCATCGGCGCCGCGCTCTACGAGGAGTTCGCCTACAACCCGGAGGGCCAGCTCGTCGCCCAGAGCTTCATGGACTATCTGCTGCCGTCGGCGCACGAGGTCCCGCCGGTCGAGATCGTGCACCACGAGACGCCGTCCCCGCATACGGTGTTCGGACAGAAAGGTTCGGGCGAATCCGGCTATCTCGGTGCACCGGCGGCGATCGCAAGCGCCGTCAACGATGCGCTGCGGCCGCTCGGTCTCGTCGTGAACAGCCTCCCGATCAAGATCGCGCAGCTCGGTGACATGATCGCCGCCGCACGTGCAGGCTCATCATCCGATACGGGCTCTGGATGATGGCGGCGTTTCCTCGGAGGTATGTTCCCCGTCCTATGGGCGCTGGGCCAACGGCTCCCTCGGTGGTCATCGTCCGCGCACGCGGACGATCCAGGTACCGCCAGACCGGATCAAAGGCATCGCTTTTGCTCGATCGCCCTTGCGCGGGTTACTGGGTCCCCGCCTTCGCGGGGACGACAGCGCGATCGCCTGAAAGAGAAAAGGACATGGAATGATCATCGACGTCCACGGCCATCTGGTGCCGCCCGATCTGCTCGCCGCAATCCGCAAGGACGCCGGCCGCTTTGCGTCGCTGCGCCTGGTCGAGGACGGCGGCGGTCTCGCGATCGCGTTCGCCGGCGGCAAGCGGTCGCGTCCGATCATGAAAGGGCTCAGCGACGTGGCCGGGCGCCTTGGCTGGATGGGCAAGCAGGGGATCGACCGCCACGTCGTCGGCGGCTGGCCCGACTGGTTCGGCTACGAGCTGCCGCCGGCGGAGGGCGAGACCTGGTGCCGCCTGTTCAACGACGCGCAGATGGCGCTCGCCAAGGCGGAGCCGCGCTTCGTGCCGCTCGCGAGCGTGCCCCTGCAGGACGGTGCACGGGCGGCCGCGGTGCTGAAATCGGCTGTGGCGGCCGGGTTCCCCGGCGCGATGATCTCGACCTTGCCGCGCGGGATCGGCAGCGTGCTCGACGCCGGCGACCTCGACCCATTCTGGGCGGCGGCGGATGAAACCGGGGCCGTCATTCATATTCATCCGAGCTACGATGCCGGCGATGCCCGGGTGAACGACTACGGCCTTGCCAACGGCGTCGGGCGCATCAGCGACGCCATCGTCGCGGTGGCGCGGCTGCTCTGCAGCGGCCACGTCACGCGCTACCGCAATGCCAGGATTTTCGCGCCCATGGGCGCCGCCGGGCTTCCGTTCCTGCTCGGGCGGCTCAGGCGCAACCGCGAGATCACGCCGGGCCTCGCCGACCCGGCGGAGGCACTGGCGTTGCTCTATACCGACAGCATCCTGCACGACCCCCGCGTGCTGCGATTTGTCGTGGAGATGATCGGCGCTGACCGTGTGATGATGGGCTCCGACATGCCGTTCCCGATCGGCGACGAGACGCCCGCGAAGATTGTCGCTGCGGCCGGGCTCAAGCCCGAGCAGGTGGCGTCTATCACCGGCGGGCTGGCCCGCAAGCTGTTCCGCATCGGGTAGGAAACGGCACAATTGCTTCGGTTAGCGAAGGAGGAGGGCGAATGATCGCATACCTGTTCGACGGACGCGGGCCCGTTTTGGCCCTGGCCGCCACCCTTGCATGGTCTCCGTTCTGCAGCGGTGCGCAAGCGCAGGCGCCGGAGAAGCTCTCGATTGTGATCTTCAGTGCGCCGTCGCTCGGCGCCTTCATGCCGCCGGTGATCAAGGCCCGAAAGCTCGACCACGCGAACGGGCTGGACATCGCCTTCCAGGAGCGCACGCCCGACGCCTACACCGCGCAATTCAATTCCGGCGAGTTCAAGGTCGGCGGCAGCGCCTCGCTGCTCACCATCGGACTTGCCGACAATCGCGGCGTGAAAGTCAAATATCTCTTCAATCTGTTCGACTTCTGGGGCGCCGTGGTCACCTCGCGACCCGAGATCAAGACGCTCAAGGACCTCGAAGGCAAGCAGCTGGCCGCCGCGCGCGCCACCACCAACTACGTGATGTTCGAGTTCTTCGCCAAGAAGCTCGGCGTGGACGTCTCGAAGATCCAAGTCTTGAACACTGCGACGCCGGGCCTCGTCGGCTATGCGCTCGCCAACCGCGCCGACGCGGTGCAGATCTGGGAGCCGGCCTACACGCTGCTGCTGGCCAAGAAGCCGGACATCCGCACCCTCGATTCCGATATCGAGAAGACCTGGAAGGCGTTCGCCGGCGGCAGTCGCATCCCCTATCTCGGCGTCGGCGCGCATGCCGATTGGGCCGAGCAGAATCCGGCGTTGGTGGCGAAGCTCTATGCCACCTATAAGGCGGCGGCGGACTGGATCGCCAAGAATCCGGACGAGGCGGCGCCGCTGGTGGCCGCCGGCGCCAATGCCGAGGACGTCAAGGCGATGGCCTCGCTCATCCGCAGCAACGAACGCCTGGCGATGAGCCTCGCGGGAGCCCAAGACATCCGCAAGGAGATCGAGGCGGTCTACAAGGCCGGAATCGACGTCGGCTACTTCCCCGCCCCGCCCTCGAGCGAGACCATCTACGGCAAGCCGATCCCATGATCTCCAACCCAAGCCTGGTGCGGGCGCTGCAGGCGACCGCGAGCACGCTCGTCATCGCAGGCGCATGGCAGATTGCCTCGCAGTATTTCCCGCCTTACCTGTTTCCGCCGGTCCCCGATATCGTCGCACGCACCCTCGGCATCCTGTTCAGCTGGCCGCTTCTCTCCGAAGTTCTGATTACGGCCTTGCGGATTTTCGCCGGACTGCTCGGAGCATTCGTGCTGGGCTGTTTGATGGCGCTGGTGATCGGGCGCTCGCCGCGGATCGAGAGCTACGTCACACCCGTGCTGGTATTCCTGCAGGGTATCCCGGCGCTGTCATGGGTGGTCATCGCTGTCATCTGGTTCCACGGCATCGAGTTTCGCATCTTCTTCATCATGGTGATGACGACCTTGCCGGCGTTCACGTTCCAGATCCTCGATGCCTTCCGCTCCATGTCGAAGGATCTGTTCGAGATGACCATGTCGTTCCGGCCGCGACGCTGGACGCTGTTCCGTGTGCTGATCGTGCCGACGATCGTGCCCGGCATCCTCACGGCGTGGAAAGTCAATCTCGGCAATGCCGCCCGCGTGGTGGTGGTGGCGGAGCTGGTCGGCGCCACCGGCGGCGTCGGCTACGAGCTGCTGCGGCAGCAGCAGTTGTTCGACATGGCCGGCGCCATTGCCTGGACGCTGCAGCTCGTCCTGTTCGTGCTGGTGGTGCAGCAGACCATCAACGCGATCGAGGGCTGGGCGCTGCGCTACCGCGCGGTCTCCGAACGTGCGATTTGAATAATGTCTCCGTGGTCATGCCCGCGAAGGTGGGCATCCGGTAAGCGTTCGCGGACGATGGCGACCGAGGGAATGTTGAGCGGGCGCGCAAGGCGGCAACATGGCTGAGCCCGTCATCCGGTTCCGCGATGTGAGCAAGGCGTTCCGCCGCGCCAACGGGCGCGGCGAGTTCCTCGCCGTCGATAAGCTCTCGCTCGAGGTCTCGCGCGGCGAAATCGTCGCCGTGCTGGGCAAGACCGGCTGCGGCAAATCCACCATGTTCAACCTGATCGCGGGTCTGATCGAGCCGACGTCCGGCGAGGTCGTCGTGGCGGGCCACGATCCGTTCCGCGATTTCGAGTTCTTTCGCGGCAAGGTCGGCATCGTGTTTCAGGGCGACCGGCTGATGCCGTGGCGGACGGCGCTGGCAAACGTGTTGCTCGGCCTCGAGATCCTCGATGCAGCGCCGAAGCAGGCCGAGGCGGTGGCGCGCGGCTGGCTGGAGCGGCTCGGACTGTCGGGACACGAGAACGACTACCCGCATGCGCTCTCGGGCGGCATGCGCCAACGCGTTTCGATCGCCCGCGCGTTCGCGGTCGAACCCGAGCTCCTGCTCTGCGACGAACCGTTCTCCTCGCTCGACGAGATGACGGCGCGGGATCTGCGGGCAGAATTCGTGCGGCTGGTGCGGCAGAACGGCAAGACGGCGGTCTTCATCACCCACCAGATCAGCGAGGCCATGGAGATCGGCGATCGCGTGCTGGTGTGCCATCGACCGGCGCGCATCGCCTTTGAAGCCCGCATGGACCGCACCGCGCCGCCCGAGGAGCGCCAGCAGCTGCACGCAAGGATTCTCGAGGTGCTCGCGCTGGAAGCGCCGGCTGGCGGCTGATGGATCGAGGCTGATCTAAAACTCCCGCAACAGCCGGCCATATCCCGCGATGCGGTCGTCGACCCCGACGAGGCGGAGCGAATCCCAGACGCACGCCTGCGACGCCGCCATCACGGTGACGGAAAATTCCCGTTCCAGCGGCTCGATGGCTTCGATCACCGGCCAGTGCGGCGAGGGAAAAAAGATCGCATCAGCGTCGGGATGGGCGCGCATGAGCATGCTGCCCAAGTCGCGCGCGGCGGTCACGGGGATGCGGCCGAACTGACTGATGACCTTGCCCCATCCCATCGCGCCGAGCACGTCGCAGCCGTAGCGCCGGGCATCGGCGATCAGTCGCGCATCCTCATGCGCGCCGTAGGGGTGCGCCACGACGACCCGCTTGCAGCCCAGCGCTCGCGCCGCCTTTTCCTGCGCTGCCACGCTGGAGGAGACCCTGATCCCGAGCTCGGCCGCGAGCGTCTGCAGCATCTCCTGCGCATTGCGGCTTCCGCGCGACAGGTTGACCGGCACGCCGCCGAGAAACACAATGTCGACCCCCGCCGCCGCCAATTCGCGCGCGGCCCGCATGCTCATCTCGTAGGCCTGGTCTACCTCGCTGTTGCTGCGTTCGATCACGGTGAGGGTGGTGATGACGAGCGTCACGCCGGCGGGAACGAGCTTGTAGAACTCGTAGGGGAAAATTTCAGCCGTCAGCGGCGGACAGGTGTAGCCGATGCGGGCGCGGTGGCCATAGGTTTCGCTCCGGATCGATGCATGGTGCGGGCCTATGTGAGTGCTCACCATCTTTCCCTGCCGGTGCCGAGGGACTCGCTCGAAACAGCATGACGGATTTTCCGACCGATGATACAACGGATTGCGCGCGCTCGAGGGCCCGGCAGGCAAACGGCTGAGACGGTTCGCGCGGGGAGGGAACGAGAGCGTATGGCCAACGAGGCGATCAGGTCCGCGCGCTGCCCCGGTTCAACGGCTGTGGTTTTTTTCCTGGTGTCGGCCCTTGCGCCTTGCATCGCCGATTCACCTGCCGTTGCCGCCGATCAGGTCAAGATCGGCATCTCCCGCACCATCAGCGATTCCGGCTACTACATCGCCGACGCCATGGGCTTCTTCCGTGAGGAAGGCCTCGACGTGTCGATCACCGGCTTCAACTCCGCCGCGCAGATGATCGCGCCGCTCGGCACGGGAGAGCTCGATGTCGGCGGCGGCACCGTGTCGGCGGGCTTCTACAACGCGGTCGGGCGCGGCATTCTCATGAAGATCGTGGCCGATCAAGCGTCGATCAAGCCGGGCTACGGCTATTCCTCCCTGATGGTGCGCAAGGATCTCGTCGACTCCGGCCGCTACAAGAGCTTCGCCGATCTCAAAGGCATGAAGGTCGCGATCGGCGCGCCTGGGACCGGCACGGCCTCGGCGCTCAATGAGGCGCTGAAGAAGGGCGGGCTCAAATACGGCGATGTCGACGTCGTCTATATCGGCTTCCCCGAACATCTGCCGACCTACCGGAACAAGGGTATCGACGCCAGCATCACCAACGAGCCGACCATGACGCGCGCCATCGAGGAGGGTGTCGCGGTGCGCGTTGCCGGCAACGATGTCACCTATCCGGATCAGCAGACCGCGGCCACGGTCTATTCCGACCACTTCGTCCGCAACCGGCGCGATGCCGCCGAGCGTTTCATGCGCGCCTATCTGCGCGGCGTCCGTGTCTACAACGACGCGCTCAAGGATGGCCGCCTGGCCGGCCCGAAGGCGAACGAGGTCATTCCGATCCTGGTCAAGTACACCACGATCAAGGATGAGAGCATGTTCCGTCGCATGATTCCGAGCTACTGCAACCCCGATGGTGAGGTGAACGTGGCGAGCCTGCAGAAGGATCTCGCGTTCTTCCGTGAGCTCGGCCTGATCGAGAAGAAAGAGGCCAGCGTCGACAGCGTGGTCGATGGTTCCTTCGCCAAGGCAGCCGTCGCCAGGCTCGGGCCGTATCGACCGCCGGTCAACTGATCGGCCATGCATTGCCTCTCCGCACGAATGCAAGACGCGCCCAGGAGCCAGATGTCATGACCACGCCCGCGCACAACGACTTCCTGACCCGGACCGGGCCGGGAACGCCGATGGGCAATCTGCTGCGGCGCTACTGGATCCCGGCCCTGCTGTCGGAAGAAGTGCCGGAGCCGGACTGTCCGCCGGTGCGGGTCAAGGTCCTGTGCGAGCGGCTGCTTGCATTCCGCGACACGCAGGGGCGCGTCGGCGTGATCGACGAATTCTGCGCCCATCGCGGCGTGTCGCTCTGGTTTGGACGCAACGAGGAAAACGGCTTGCGCTGCGCCTATCACGGCTGGAAATACGACGTCAGCGGTCAGTGCGTCGAGGTTCCCTCCGAACCAGAAGCAAGCGGTTTCTGCGGGAAGATCAAGCTCACGTCCTATCCATGCGTCGAGTTGGGCGACGTCATCTGGATCTATATGGGGCCGGCGGAGCTCAGGCCCCCGCTGCCTGCGTTCGAATGGGTGCGAGTGCCGCGTGCGCACCGGTTCGTTTCCAAGCGCACCCAGGAATGCAACTACCTGCAGGCGATGGAGGGCGGCATCGATTCGGCCCACGTCTCGTTTCTGCACCGCCACGATCTGCGCAGCAATTCGCTCCATGTCGGCAAGGGCGCCGAGCTGACGCGCCAGACCGATGCCCGCTTCGAGGTGGTCGAGACCGAGGGCGGCATGGTCATCGGCGTGCGGCGGCCGGCGCAGGAAGGCCATCTCTATTGGCGCGTCACCCAATGGATCATGCCGTTTCACAGCATGATTCCGCCTTACGGCGAGAACGCGCTCAACGGCCACGCCTGGGTGCCGATCGACGACGAGAACTGCATGTCGTGGTGCTTCACCCACCATCCGACGCGTCCATTGTCGGCGCATGAGCTCGACACCATGCGCAATGGCGGCGGCATCCACGTCAGGCTGATACCCGGCACGTTCCGGCCCGAGGTCAACAAGGACAACGATTACATGATCGATCGCGCCGCCCAGCGGGCCAACAAGAGCTATTGCGGCGTGGCCGGGATCGCCATGCAGGACGCGGCGATCCAGGAAAGCATGGGCCCGATCCAGGACCGCAGCAAGGAGAACCTGGTCTCGACCGACAACGGCGTGATCATGGCGCGCATCCGCCTGCGCAAGGCGGCGCTGGCGGTCCAGGAAGGCCGGCAACCCGACGGCATCGATCCGGCAACGCACGCGGTGCGCTCGGCGTCGATCGTGCTGCCGGAAAACGTGAGCTTCTACGAAGCCGCCGCCGGAGTGCTCACGGCGGAGGAGGGGGTGGCGCACACGTCGGTCTGACCACGGCGCCCCGTTGCAACGACAACAAGGCGGTCCAAGTCGGGAGGAGAGCGCCACGCGATGCGATCGAAATAGCCAGGCGCCCGCGGTCAATGCCATGCCGAGACTTCGTCATCTAGGGTTGATCGGCCTCCTGGTCGCCGCACTGGGCGCGGGACCGGGCGCGGCCGAGGAGGGATACCCCTCCAGGCTGGTCAAGGTCATCGTCCCGTTCCCGCCGGGATCGACGCTCGACGCGCTCGCCAGGGTCATGACCGACCGGATGGCGCAGCGGTGGGGGCAGCCTGTCGTCATCGAGAACATCAGCGGGGGCGGAGGCAATATCGGTGCCGACCGGTTCGCCCGCTCCGCGCCCGATGGCTACACGCTGATGTTCAGCCCGCCCGGGCCGCTCACCATCAATCCGCTGCTCTACGGTGACGTTGCGTACGATCCGGCGAAATTCGTTCCGATCACGCTGCTCGCGCGCGTTCCCAACGTGCTCACCGTCCGCAACACGCTCGACGCAAGCTCGGTTGCGGAGCTCGTCGCTTTGGCCAAGGCCAATCCCGACAAGCTGACCTACGCCTCGCAAGGCGTCGGCTCGACGGCGTTCCTGACCGCCAAGCTGTTCGAAACCAAAGCGGGCATCAGGATGGTGCATGTGCCCTATCGGGGCGCCGGACCCGCGCTCAGCGATATCGTGGCCGGCCACGTCGACATGATGTTCGACACCATCGTGACCTCGGCGCCGCTGCATCGCGCGGGCACAGCCAGGATCCTCGCCATCGCCAATGCGGAACGGTCCCGCGCCCTGCCGCAGGTGCCGACATTTGCTGAATCCGGAGTGGCTGATTTCCGCTCGATCACATGGTTCGGCTGCGTGGCGCCGCCGGGAACGCCGGCGCCGATTGCCGAAAAGCTCCACAAGGACCTCGCCGACATCGTCCGGCAGCCGGAGGTGAGCGCCAAGCTTGCCGAACTGATGCTCGAGCCGGTCGCAAACTCGCCGGCTCAGGCCGCCCGGTTCTTCACCGAGGAGACCGCGCTGTGGGGCAAGGTGATCAGGGAGACCGGGGCGAAGGCGGCTCAGTAAGCCGCACGGAATCAGTTGAGCGCCGGCCCATTCAAAGATTCCATCAGTTGCCGGCCTTGTGCGCCCGCACCGGCACCGACATTTCGCCGATCGGATCGATCTGCGCGAGCATGGTGTCACCCGGCTTGACCGGGCTCACGCCTTCCGGGGTGCCGGTATAGAGCACGTCGCCGGGATAGAACGTGTAGAAGGTCGAGCCCCACTCGATCAGCTTGCGGCAGTCGTAGATCAGCTGTTTGGTATTGCTGCTCTGCTTGAGCTCGCCGTTGACCGAAATCTTGAGCGGAACGTTGTCCGGGTCGGGAATCTCGTCGGCGGTGACCAGCCACGGCCCCAGCACGGAATAGGTGTCGATCGACTTGCGAAAGCTACGGTCCTCGGGGCCGCGCGCGGTCATGTCGAGCCCGATGCTGTAGCCGATGACGTAATCGAGCGCCTTGTCGCGCGGGATATCGCTGCCTTGCTTGCCGAAGATGATGGCGAGCTCGACTTCATGCTCGTTGCGCCGCTCGGGGAAGCGGATCGCCACGCCTTCCGACGGCCCGACCAGCGAGGAGTTCGCCTTCAGGAACAGGCCGGCCGTCCCGATTGCCGGCGATTTCATGATGTTCTGGGTCGCTGCCCGCGCCGCCATCTCCTCGATATGGGCGGTGTAATTGGTGGGTGCCGCGACCAGCTTGGAAGGCCGCGCCACGGGGGAGAGCAACTTGACCTGCGACACTGGCTTGCCCGGCGTCTTGCCTGCCATCTCTTCCAGGCGCGGGCGCCACGCCGGCAACGCCGCGATCACGGCGTCGCCCTTCATGGCGTAGGGAGCGGCCGCCCGGATCTGGTTCTGCGCCTCGGTAACGTCGTGCACCATGTTCCCGCGCACCACTCCCAGGCGATCGTCGTCGTACCGGCACAGCCTCATGGCATTCTCCTCATGTGAGCGGCCTGACCGACCCGCGGGGTCGCCGGCGTCGCCGCATCGTTTCCTGGATAGAGCTGCAGCCGCGGGCCTATCTCGGCTTGAAGATGGTCTTGAACAGCCCCTGCCATTTCTTCTGCTCTTCCCCGCCGAAGATAGTGGCAATGATTTTCCTCTCCTTCAACATGTCGCCGACATGGGCGGGATTGACCGGCACGTCAGGCCGGGTCGGCATGCGCCCGCGTCTGGTGAGGAAATGCTCGGCCTCGCGGCTGAGGATGAAGTTCGCGCCCAGGAGCGCGGCATGGGGATGCGGGGCCTGCGAGCTGATGCCGACCGACCCGAAGAACAGCGCGACCGGATCGAGCGGCCAGAAATCGATCGCGGCCCCCGACATCTGCACATTGATGGTGAGCGACGCATAATTGTTGAGGGCGAGCCAGTATTCGCCGGCGCCGACGGAGCGCGCCAGCGCGAGATGTCCGTCCACCATCACGGGCTTGAGGACGCTCACCATGTCCTTGAGCAGCTTGGTGCCGCGCTCCTCGCCGTAATACGCGATCATCGCGCTCAGCCATTCGTCATCGGTGTCGTCGAGGGCAATCTTGCCGGCCCATTGCCTGCGGTCGAGGAATTCGTCGTAGCTCTTCGGCAGCTCGGATTTTCGGACCAGATTGGTGTTGTAGGCAGGGGTGTTGTAGTTGGCGTAGACGCCATACCAGCGGCGGTTGGGGTCGCGTGCCTCCGGAATGAGAGCGCGCGCCTCCGGCGGATCGAATTGCCGCAGCGCCTCGTCGGGCAGACGGTTCACCGTGGTGGTGACCGCGAGGTCCCAGCTGCGTTGCCGGGCACGGTTCTCGATTGCGATGCGCGACAGAATGATCGAATCGGAGGAACGCACATAGTTCACTTTGACGCCGGTTGCATCCTCGAACATCTTCCACAGTGGCAGGCCTTCCTGCTCGTTCATCGAGGAGTAGACCGTGAGCGACCCCTCGTTGCGGGCATTGGCGAGTTCCGGAAGGAGCCATGACGGGCGTTGAGTCGCGCCCGGCGCGGCATCCTGGGCGCACACCGGCGCTGCGGCGGCGCCGATCAGGAGCGCGATCGCGCCGACGCTGGCCGCGGGTGCCATGCGATGCCGCGTTGGGATGCGCCGCTTCAAGCGCTTAATCCTCGGAGAGCCCCATATCCCCGGCGAGCTTCTTGTAGCGGCCCATGTCCGAGGTGAAGAACGCAGTGAAATCCGCGGCCGTGCCGCCGCGGATGTCGTAGTCGATGGCGGAGATCTGATCGCGCACCTTGGGATCGCGGAAGGCCTCGTTCACCAGTCCGTTCCAACGCGTCACGATTGGCTCGGGCGTCCCCGCCGGCGCCGCCAGTCCGCACCAGGCCGCAACCTCGAAACCGGGATAGCCGAGCTCGGCCATGGTCGGCACGTCCGGGAGCCGCGACGATCGCTTGAGGCTGGTGATCGCGAGCGGCCGCAGCTTGCCACTGGCAATGTGCTGGGTGGCCGCCCCGGTGCTGCTGATCATGAATTGTACGTTGCCTCCGAGCAGTGACATCAGCGCGGGCGCCAACCCCGCATAGGGCACGTGCACGGCCGCGGTCTGCGGCAGCCCGGCGCGCTGGAACAAGGTGACGGTGGCGAGATGATGCTGCGAGCCATAGCCGCCGCTCGAGTAGTTGAGCGTGCCCGGCTTGTCGCGCATGGCCTGGACCAGCTCGGCGACGCTGCGGACGGGGAGATCATCCCGCACCAGCAACACCAGCGGGGCATCGGCGAACAGCACGATCGGGATGAAGTCCTTGACGGGATCATAGCTCAAATTGCGTTTGAGCGCCGGGGTCGAGCCATGGGTGCTGCTGGTGACGACCACCAGGGTGTAGCCGTCGGGCGCCGCTTGCTTGGCAGCCATGATGCCGATGGTGCCGACCGCGCCCGTGCGGTTGTCCACGACGATGGACCAGCCGAGCTCGGTGGCGATCTTCTGGGCGATGATCCGCGGGATGCCGTCATAGGGCCCGCCGGCGGGATAGGGCACGATGATGCGAACGGGCTTTGCCGGATACGGCTCCGCGCGCGCGATCGATGGCAGCGCCGGCAGGCTTGCGAGCAATGCGGGTGCGGTGAGAAGCCTGACGGCGGAACGGCGATCCAAAGGCACGATTGCACTCCCGGGGCGACAGGCAATCTAGCACAGACTGCCCGCTGGCAATCGCGGCTTGTCTCCGGAGCGAGTTTGCGCACACACTGCGTCCGGCACCGCCGCAGGAAGTCGAGGTGAGATCATATGGGCGAGATCGTCGCCGCCTTCGGCGTGCCGCATACCCCGAACTTTCCCGCGCTCGTGGCAAAGCAAGGTCCGGACTGCAGGACCGCGAAACTCTATGCCGAGATCGCCAAGCACCTGCACGCGGCCGCGCCCGATGTTTTGTTGATCTATACCGACGACCACTTCAACACTTTCTTCCTGGACAATTTCCCCACGTTTGCGATCGGCATCGCCGACCAGACGTGCGGGCCCAACGACCAGACCGCCATGCCGAGCTACCGCGTGGAAGTCGAGGGAGCGCTGGCGAGCCACGTTCGCGCCGAGGCCATCGGGGACGGCTTTGACGTTTCGCTGGCGCAGGCGTTCGAGCTCGATCACTCCATCATGGTGCCGCTGCATTTTCTCACCCCGGACATGAAGGTCCCCATCGTCCCGTTCTTCATCAACGGGCTTGCGCCGCCCTTGCCGAGCTCGCAGCGCTGCTATGCGCTGGGCCAGGCGGTGCGGGCCGCGATCGACGGGTGGCCGCAAGGCAAGCGCGTCGCGGTCATCGGCAGCGGCAGCTTCTCGCTCGAAATCGGCGGCCCAAGAATCCCGCTCGGCGAACGCGCCGGCACGCCCGATCCGCAATGGGCCGCGCGCGTGCAGGATCATCTCGAACAAGCCCGCATCGACGAACTGATCGCGGAGGCCACGCCTTCCCGGCTGGCGCGCGCGGGCAACATCGGCGGCGAGCTGCTCAACTGGATAGCGATGCTCGGCGCGGTTGGCGGCCGCAAGCCGGCGTTCATCGCGCCCGAGATCGACCACGGGCATGCCTTTGCCGCCTGGCGGCTGGACTGAGCCATGAGCACCTACGCCGTCAACAAGCTCTGCCGGCAGGCGCTGCACGATCCCCAATTCCGCGGCGCGCTCAAAGCCGATCCTTCATCGACGCTGGCGTCGCTGCCGCTCTCCGCGGAGGAGCGCTCCGCCCTCCTTAGCGGCGACGTGGCCTGGCTGTACGAGCGGGGCGCGCATCCATTTCTGCTCGCCTATCTCACGCGCTGGGAGCTGTTTGGCCTTACGGTGCAGGTCTACAGCGAGCGCATCCGCACGGCGCGGTCGCCCGCGGGCTCAGCCTGAGGCGTGGCGCGACCGGCCTATTGCGGCTTGAGCCCGGATTCCTGAAAGAACGCGGTCCAGCGCTTGAGCTCGCCGGCAATGAAAGCGGTGAGCGTCGCGGGATCCGCGTCCATCGACAGCAGCAGATCGCGCTCGAACCGCTGCTTGAGCTCCGGCGCCTGCAGGGAGCGCCGGACCTCCTGGTTGAGCCGGGCGACCATCGGCGCCGGAAGGTTCCTCGGTCCGGCGAGCCAGGACCAGATGGCGCCGCCGATATCGGGATGACCGAGCTCGACGATGGTCGGCAAATCCTTCAAGGCGGCGGCGCGCTCGGTCGAGATCAGCGCCAGCGGGACGAGCGTGCCGGCGTGGATGTGCTCGATTGCCGCCGACAGCACGATACACCCGAGCGAGACGTGGTTGCCGAGCAGGTCGGTCATCACCGGCCCGCCGCCGCGGTAGGGCACGTGATTGAGATTCGGCAGCAGGCCGGGCTTGCGGATCAGCTGCTCCACCACGAGCGCGCCGAGCGTCGACTGCCCGGGCGAAGCCATGTTGAGCGGTCCGTTGTGACGCTTTGCGAATTGCACCAGCTCGGGGAAGGATTTCACACCCAGCGAGGGGTGGGCCACGATGATGAAGGTCTCGCCGCCGATCATGGCGATATGGGTAAAGTCCGCCAATACGTCGTAACCGAGATTTGGCGTTGTGGCGGGGGCGAAGATATGCGGTCCGTATCCGCCGATCATCAAGGTGTAGCCGTCGGGATCGGCGCGCGCGACCTGGACGGCGCCGATGACGCCGCCGCCGCCGGCGCGGTTCTCGACGTAGAACTGCTGCTTGAACGTTTTCGACAGCTCCTCGGCGATGAGACGCCCCATGCGGTCGGTGGTGCCTGCCGCCGCGAACGGAACGACTACTTTCACCGGTTTGTTCGGCCAGTCCTGCGCCTGCGAGGCGTGGCTCACGACCAGCGCAGCCGTGACAAAAAGCGCCAGTCCGATTGACGTCCGGCCGGTCATGTCTCCTCCGCGCAATCGCCCGCCCGCAGTGCCACGATATTGCTTCACTCGCTCATTCACCTCAACATCATCACGGTTGCCGAACATCTCGCCGGCAGCGCAGGGCAATCTGCCCTGTCGCGGTCGAGCGCGTTCGAAGAGCCGGACTGAGGGCCACCTACGGCGCGCGGCTCGACGGTTCGACCAGGGCGGCGGCTTTCTGCACGATCGTTTTCGGCGCCCCATAGGCGGCGGCCAAAAGCTGTTCGATCTCGCCAGCGGTCAGCGGCTCGATCTCCAGTTGCGCCCTGTCCGCGTCGGCGCGGAATCCGGCATCCTTGAGCGTCGCATCGAAGGCTGCCCGCAATGCCGCGAGGCGATCGGGCGGAACGCCCGGCGGCGCCGCGAAGGGGCGGCCGGCCTCCTGGCGGATCAGGATCAGCTCCAGCACCTGCTTGTTTTCGGGATCGCTGACGAGCTCCAGCGCGCTCGGCACGTCGGGCAATTCGGCGAGCTTTTCCAATCCCATCTGCACGATGATGTTGAGCAGCTTGTCCCTGATCCAGTGCGGGCGCGACGCCTTCATGGTCGACCACGACAGGCCGCAGATGCCTTCCGCCTCGCCGCGCTCGATCGAGAGCGTGAGGCCGGCGCCGGTGTCGTATCCGGCGATCACCTTGAATCTGGTGCCGATGAGCGCGTTCAGCGCCTTGGGCACGATGGCCGTATTGGAGGTCGCACCGGCGGCGGCGACGATGACCTCGCGCGTGCGGGCCGCCGCGATGGTCTTGACCGGCGACTGATGCCAGGTGGCGCAGACGTTCTGCAGCTTGCCGATACTGCCCAGCCAGTTGAAGCGTTGCGCGTCATAGCGCGCGCTCGTGTTGCCGAACAGCGGCTCCATGGCCGATCCGTTGGTGAAGGCGGCGATGGTCAAGCCGTCCCGCTCGGCCGTCGTGTACAGCGTGCTGGCGGCAGCAAGACCGGCCGCGGCCGGCATGTTCTTGGCGATGATGGCCGGGTTGCCGGGAATGTGCCGCGCCATGTGGCGCGCAAAGGTGCGGGCGTAGGTGTCGTAACCGCCACCGGCGCCGCTGCCGACCAGCATGTTGATCGATCGGCCCCTGTAGAAGTCCTCGACACTCTGCGCCCGGACGCCTGGCGGCCAGAGTGTGGCCGCGAGCAGCAGCGGCACCGCGACTCGCATGCCGTTGCCCATCGGCGAGCTCCGCTAGCGCCGGTATTTCTGCTGCATTGCCGTGAAGTAGCCTTCGGCGCGCAGGGCTTCGAGCAGGCCGGCGTCGACGTAATCCTCGACCTTCTGGCTGCCGCCGGGGAACTGCGCCAGGATGTTCTCCGCGCCCGGCCGCGAGATTTCGATGTTGGCCGGCGATTGCGCCTTGAAGTCGTTGTAGGTGATGTCGAGGATTTTCGGATCGCTGATCTTGAGCTCCTTGGCCAGCACGTCTTTGGCGCGCGTCTCATCGGTCAGCGCGAGGTAGTTGCCTTCGATCGTACCCTTGAGGAAGCGCGCCAGCACGTCGCGCCGGGCCGCGATGTCGCCCCGTCGCACGACGATCGAGCTGAACACCCAGGGGATCTGCTCGGGCACGAGATCGACCAGCACGTTGACGCCTTGCCCGCGCGCGAGGCTCGCGATCGGCTCGTTGATGGGCGTCGCTTTGATCTCGCCCGACTTGATGGCGTCGAGCCGCCGCATGCCGCCGCCATATTCCTTCAGCGTGACGTCGTTCCGGGTGAGCCCGAGCCGGGCGAGCGCCAGCGTCACGGTGGAATCGCTTTCGGAGCCGAACGTGCTGACGCCGATCGTGCCGCCCTTGAGGTCGGCCGCGGTCTTCACCCCGGACGCGGAGAAGAATGTGAAGCGGATGACGTTGCTGAGCGAGCCGATGGTGCGGATGTCGCCGCCACCGCGGTTGACCCGGATCACCGACGACAGTCCCACATGCATGACGTCGAGGCGGCCGGCCTGCAATTCGGCCGCGCCGCGACTGCCGCCGCTCATGTTGACGATGTCGACCTTGAGTCCCTGCGCGGCGTAGAAGCCGGCGTCGCGGGCCACGTACCAAGCCAGCACCGTGTTGACCGGGTCGGAAATGCCGGCCTTGAGCTCGATCGGCTGCTGCGCTGCCGCGGGGCGCCAGGTCAGCACGAGCGCGGCGAAGAGCGCGGCGAGGGAAGAGCGCCGCATGCACGCGGCCTTTCGGTTGCATTGTCATTTCTTCTCCTCCCGAATGTCACTGGGATTTGCAGACTCCGGCGGATGCGGGACCTCAGAACTCCCGCAACAGCCGTCCGAATCCCTGGATACGATCCTCGACACCGCAGCGCCGCAGCGCATCCCAGACGATCGCCTGATGCGCCGCCATGACGTTGACCCCGAACTCGAGCTCCAGCGCGTCGAGGGCGTCCGCCGTCGGCCAATGCGGCGACGGCAACAGGATCGAATCCGCATCAGGATGCTCGCGCATGAGCTTGCGCCCCATGTCGAGCGCGGCATGGCGCGGGATCAGCCCGATCCGGTTGAAGGCGCTGCCCCATCCGGTCGCGCCCAGCACCTCGCAGCCGAAATGGGTGCCGTAGCTTGCGATGCGGTCGGTCTCGCTGAGCTCGTAGGGCTGCGCCACCACCACCTTCTTGCAGCCGAGCGCCTTGGCTGCCCTGGCCTGCGCCGACGCGCTGGTCGAAACCTTGACCTTCAGTTCGGCCTCGAGATCGATGATCATCTGCTCCGCATTGGCGTGGCCTTTGGACAGATTGATGGGAACGCCGCCGAGCACGACGATGTCGACCCCTGCCGCCGCCATTTCGCGCGCCGCCTTCATGCTGATGTCGTAGGACTGGTCGACTTCGCCCTTGCTGCGCACGACGATAGCCAGCGTGGTGATGACGAGCGTCACGCCGGCGGGAACGATCCTGTAGAACTCGTAGGGAAAGATCTCCGTGGTCAACGGCGGCGAGGTGTAGCCGATGCGCGCCCGCTGGCCATAGATGGTCTCGCGCATCGATGCTGGCATTGCGGCTGACGATGTCCGGCGCAAGAGGCGGCGCGTGCCGCCGACGGAGGTCCCGCAAGGCTAGCGGCAGGGTCGGGGCTTGTCACGCGAAGCGCGCGCCCCGGCGACCGTCGCGGGATTGTCACGGGTCGGAAATACTGTGACAATTCATGGAGTTATTGGAATCCTTCCAAGGAATGAACATGCTCGCTCGTCACCACGTCTTCTTCCAGACATTGCGCATCCTCAGCCTGGCGATGTCGATCGCGGTGCTCTCGCCGTCGGTCTCGCGCGGCGCCGAAACCGTGACCATCGGTGACCTCGTCTTCGTCAATAAGGCGCTGGTCGGTGTCGGACGGTTGCCGTCCGATCTGCGCGACAAATTCGGGGAAACCTTCGGATCAGGCTCGGGCATCGCGGTCGATCCGAAGTCGTGGACGCGAACGGCGTCGGGCTACCAGGGTACGTTCTACATGTTGCCCGATCGCGGTTGGAACGTGAGCGGAACGACCGACTACCGCGCACGCATCAACAAGCTTGCCATCACCTTCACGCCGCTGGATGACCCGAACGCGGTGCCGCTCGCGGAGCGCCAGAAGAGCGTCACGGCGACGCTGACCGATACCATCCTGCTCACCGATGCGGCGGGAGAACCGATGACCGGCCTCGACCCGGAAGGCATCCGTCGCGGGTCCGGCAGCTTGCCGGACCTGCCGCAGGCGTCGAACGGCCGCATCAGCATCGATGCCGAGTTGCTGGTGCTGTTGTCCGACGGCAGCTTCCTTATCGGCGACGAGTACGGCCCTTACGTCTATCGCTTCTCGCCGGCGGGCCGCCTGCTGGCGGCGATCAGGCCGCCGGAGGCGTTCCTGCCCAAGCGCAACGGCCGGGATCACTTCTCCTCCGACAATCCCGGTCCGAATGCGCGGTCGCCGGAGCCGCGCAACCCCGAGAGCGGGCGGCAGAACAATCAGGGCTTCGAGGGACTGACATTGACGCCCCCGCGCGGGCAATACCTGGTTGTTGGATTGCAGAGCGCGACCCGCCAGGACGGCGGCGCCTCGGCCGAAACACGGCGCTATGCCCGAATTCTCTATTACGACGTCGCCGACCTCGACCGCCCCAAGCTCGTGCGCGAGCACGTGGTGCCGTTGCCGCTGTACGAGACCGCCGACGGTCGCCAGCGCGTCGCCGCTCAGAGCGAGCTGCTGGCTCTCGACGAGACATTCTTCCTCCTGCTCTGCCGCGACGCCAACAACGGCTACGGCACCGACGGCGCGACGTCGCGCTATCGCAGCATCGAGCTCGTCGATACGTCGCGAGCGACCAATATCGCGGGCTCCCCATACGACGGCACAGTGCCGGTCGCGCCCAACGGCAAGCTCGTGGATGGAGTTGTACCCGCGACGCTCACGCGCTACATCGACATCAACAACAATGTGGAGCTGGGCAAGTTCGGCCTGCACAACGGCGAGCCGAACGACCGCAACAATCTTTCCGAAAAGTGGGAGGGCATGACCCTGGTGCCCGCGCTCGACCCCGACAATCCGAGCGATTTCTTCTTGTTCATCACCAACGACAACGATTTCATCACGCAGAACGGCTATCAGGTCGGCGCCGCTTACAAGGACGCGAGCGGCGCCGAGGTCGATACCATGCTCCTGGTCTATCGCGTCACGTTGCCGGTGCAGCCGAACTAGCACCGGACGGGCTGCGGCGCGGCCGCAAGCGGGTGCGTGTTCGGCGCTGCGAGAGTCATCTCAGCCGCCTGCATGACAAGTGCTGCACCGCACAAGCGCAAGGTGCGGCACCACGTCCCCCCAGGGGCCACCAATTCCGGGCATTGTCCCCTCCCGGCAGGCTAGCATTGTTCCAACAACCGTGCGATTTACCAAAAAACGGGGTCGCGCCGGAACTTCATTGCGGCCGGTCCGTGTTTATTGATGAGTAGGGACGCGTGGGGCGAAGAAAAGACGCGAGCGACAAGGGAGAAAACGTCAATGCGAGTACTGGGACATTCGGTCCTCGGCGCAGTGTCTGCGCTGGGGATTGCGCAAGCACTTGCGCCGGCGCCGGCGCTGGCGGCGTGGGAGCCGACGCGGCCGGTTGAATTCATCGTGCCGGCCGGTACCGGTGGCGGCGCCGATCAGATGGCGCGGACGATCCAGGGCATCGTCACCAAGCACAATCTGATGAAGCAGCCGCTGGTGGTGATCAACAAGGCCGGCGGTGCCGGCGGTGAGGGTTTTCTCGACGTCAAGGGCTCGCGCAACAACCCGCACAAGCTCGTCATCACACTGTCGAACCTGTTCACCACGCCGCTCGCGACCGGGATCCCCTTCAACTGGAAGGATGTGACGCCGGTGGCAATGATGGCGCTCGACGAGTTCATCCTCTGGGTGAACGCCGAGACGCCGTACAAATCGGCGAAGGAGTATGTCGAGGCGGCAAAAAAGGAGCCCGGCAAGTTCAAGATGGGCGGCACCGGCTCCAAGCAGGAAGACCAGATCATCACGGTCGCGATCGAGAAGGCGACCGGCGCCAAGTTCACTTATATTCCGTTCCGCGGCGGTGGCGAGGTGGCGGTGCAGCTCGTCGGCAAGCACGTCGACTCGACCGTCAACAATCCGATCGAAGCCGTCGCCCAATGGCGGGCCAATTCGGTCCGGCCGCTCTGCGTATTCGACGGTAAGCCGCTGCCGTACACGGACAAGATCGCCAACAACATGTCCTGGAGCGAGGTCCCGACCTGCAAATCGCAGGGCCTGGACGTCGAATACCTGATGCTGCGCGGTATTTTTACGGTGCCGAATGCCACTAAAGATCAGGTTGACTACTATGTCGACCTGCTCAAGAAGGTCCGCGAAACTCCGGAGTGGAAGACGTTGATGAGCGAAGGCGCCTTCAACAATACCTTCATGACCGGCGAAGATTACGCCAAATGGATCGACAACGAAGAGAAGCGCCATCAGGCATTGATGAAGGAAGCCGGCTTCCTGGCCGGACAGTGAGTTACGTTCGCAAGCAGGCGCCGGGTCGCGTTTGACTCTCCCGGCGTCGGCACCGGTATCGGATAGCCAGGCGATGAGTGACCATTCCCCCCCGCGCGGCGCCGGGCCGAGTCACCGCTCGGTCGAGATCGGCGTAGCGCTGTTCATCGCCGTCTTTGCCCTCATCGTCATCGCGGGCAGCATGCAGGCCGGAATCGGCTGGGGGGCGGAAGGTCCGAAGGCGGGCTTCATTCCCTTTTACGTGGGACTCATCATCCTCGGGTCGAGCATCATCAACCTCGGTGCGGCGATCGCGGAGGGCCCCAGCAACAGGCTCTTCGCCGAGTGGAGTCAGCTCGGCAAAGTGATGGCGATGCTGGTGCCGACCGCGATCTACGTGGCGCTGATCCCGTGGCTCGGGATCTACATCTCCTCCGCGCTCCTCATCGCGGTGTTCATGCGGTGGCTCGGTCAATACGGCTGGGGCAGGGTGGCCGCGGTCGCGGTGGGCGTGCCGCTCGTGATTTTCGTCATCTTCGAAAAGTGGTTCCTCGTGGCGTTACCGAAGGGGCCGATCGAGGCGTATCTCGGATACTGACGCCAGCAAATGGGTCGGCAATCGTTGGAGTAACGAGACCTATTAGATGGAAGAGATCGTCAATCTGTTTCACGGCTTTGCCGTCGTCATCCAGCCATTCAATCTCCTGGTGATGTTCGTCGGCATCATGCTCGGCGTCATCATCGGCGTGTTGCCCGGCCTCGGCGGCGCCAACGGCGTCGCGATCCTCCTGCCGCTGACATTCTCCATGTCGCCGACCTCGGCGATCATCATGCTCTCCTGCATCTATTGGGGGGCGCTGTTCGGCGGCGCCATTACCTCGGTGCTGTTCAATATTCCGGGCGAGCCGTGGTCGGTGGCGACCACGTTCGACGGCCATCCCATGGCGCAGCAGGGCAGGGCGGGCGAGGCGCTCACCGCCGCCTTCACCTCGTCCTTCGTCGGCGCGCTGTTCGCGGTGATCATGATCACGCTCGTTGCGCCGCTGGTCGCTAAGTTCGCCCTGCAATTCGGGCCGGCCGAGAAGTTCGGGGTCTATTTTCTCGCCTTCTGCAGCTTCATCGGCATGAGCAAGGAGCCGCCGTTCAAGACGCTGGCCTCGATGATGATCGGTTTCGCGCTGGCGGCGGTCGGCCTGGACAGCGTGACCGGCCAGCTGCGGCTGACGTTCGGCTATACCGAGCTCCTCACCGGCTTCGACTTCCTCATCGCAGTGATCGGCCTGTTCGGCTTGGGCGAGATCTTGCTCACCATCGAGGAAGGACTCTCCTTCAAGGGCGGGTCGGCGGGGATCAATCCCAAGGTCGTGTTCAAGACCTGGATGGAGCTTCCACGCTACTGGATGACGTCGCTGCGCTCCTGCGTGATCGGCTGCTGGATGGGCATCAGTCCGGCCGGCGCGACGCCCGCCTCGTTCATGAGCTACGGCATCGCCAAGCGCGTGTCGAAGAACGGCGATCGTTTCGGCCGCGGCGAGATCGAGGGCGTGGTTGCCCCGGAAACCGCGGCGCACGCCGCCGGCACCGCGGCGCTTCTGCCCATGCTGTCGCTTGGCGTGCCGGGCTCGCCGACCGCTGCGGTGCTGCTCGGCGGCCTCCTGATCTGGGGCCTGCAGCCGGGCCCGCTGTTGTTCGTGGAGCAGAAGGAGTTCGTCTGGGGCCTGATCGCGTCGATGTATCTCGGCAACGTGGTCGGGTTGTTGGTGGTGCTGACCTGCGTGCCGCTGTTTGCCGCGATCCTGCGCATCCCCTTCGCCATCATCGCGCCGGTCATCCTGATGTTCTGCGCGATCGGCGCCTACACCGTGCACAATTCGACCTTCGACGTCGCGATCATGCTGGTGTTCGGCGTGCTCGGCTATGTCCTGAAGAAGTGCAACTACCCGCTGGCGCCCTTGGTGCTGGCGATCGTGCTGGGCGACAAGGCGGAGGAGGCGTTCCGGCAGTCGCTTCTGTCCTCGCAGGGAAGCCTCGGCATCTTCTTCTCCAATGGTCTCGTCAGCTCGATCATGGCGCTCGGCCTGATCGCCCTGTTCTGGCCGCTGATCCAGAACGCGTTCACCCGGCTGCGGGCGCGGCCCGCGCACTAGGCTTCGGCCCGCAAATCGCGCAAAGCCGCATTGCGCACACCCCTGCTTCTGGAATATTGTATACCAGCATGAGCAACGGTGACCGATCCTCCCGATCTGCCAGCCTGCAGGCTGAATCCGGGGCACTTCCCGCGGAAGCGGCCGCCTCGCCGCGCGTCGCGGTCGAGCCGATCGGGACGCCCGAGAGCTTCAAGAGCCGCGCCTATACGGCGCTCAAGGACGCCATCGTGTCGATGGACGTCTATCGCAGCCGCGCCGATATCCGGCTCGACGAGCGGCGCCTCGCGTCCGATTTCGGCATCAGCCGCACGCCGGTGCGCGAGGCCATGGCGCAGCTCGAGCGCGAGGGCTTCGTGCGCGCGGTTCCGCGCCGCGGCATCTATGTCGTCCGCAAGACCAAGCGCGAGGTGATCGAGATGATCACCGCCTGGGCGGCGCTCGAAAGCATGGCGGCGCGGCTGATCACCGAGAACGCGAGCGTCCAGGACATCGCCTCGCTGCGCACCATGTTCACCAAGTTCGAGAACGGCGAGCTGCATGCCAGGCTCGACGAATATTCCGAGGTGAACATCGAGTTTCACCAGAGCATCATTCGCATGAGCCGCAACGGCGTGCTCATATCGCTCGCCGAGAACCTGTTCACCCACATGCGGATGATCCGCCGCAAGACCATCGGCGAGCAGGATCGCGCCGACCGCTCGATCCGCGACCATATGACCATCATCGAGGCGCTGGAGGCGCGCGACACCAAGCGCGCCGAGGATCTCGTTCGCAACCACGCGCTCGGCCTCGCCGATCACGTCGAGAAATATGCCGACTACCTGGACTAGTTGAACAAACGGCGCCGCGCGTTGGGGAAACGTGCGGCTGAAGAAGATTACGGGAGGCTACAATGTCTGATTTAGCAACCAGGCCGAAGCCCGCCGCCACGACCGCGGAGGAAGCACAGCAGGAGCTGACGGATGGCTTTCATCTCGTCATCGATGCGCTCAAGCTCAACGGCATCAGCACGATCTATGGTGTGCCCGGCATCCCGATCACGGATTTGGGCCGCAAGGCGCAGGCGGCGGGCATGCGTGTCCTTTCGTTCCGGCATGAGCAGCACGCCGGCAATGCGGCGGCGATCGCCGGCTTCCTGACGAAGAAGCCCGGCATCTGCCTGACGGTGTCGGCCCCCGGCTTTCTCAATGGGCTGACCGCGCTGGCCAATGCCACGACCAACTGCTTTCCGATGATCCTGATCAGCGGATCGTCCGAGCGTGAGATCGTCGACCTCCAGCAGGGCGACTACGAAGAGATGGACCAGCTGGCGATCGCCAAGCCGCTCTGCAAGGCGGCCTTCCGCGTGCTGCATGCCGCCGACATCGGCATCGGCGTCGCGCGCGCGATCCGCGCGGCTGTGTCCGGCCGTCCGGGCGGCGTCTATCTTGATCTGCCGGCCAAGCTGTTCTCCCAGGTCATGGACGCGGATGCCGGAGCGAAGTCGCTCGTCAAGGTCATCGACCCGGCGCCCGCGCAGCTTCCCGCTCCGGCCGCCGTCAAGCGCGCGCTCGAGGTCCTGAAGACGGCCAAGCGACCCCTCATCATCCTCGGCAAAGGCGCGGCATACGCGCAGGCCGATGACAGTATCCGCGCCCTGGTCGAGAAGAGCGGAATTCCTTTCCTGCCGATGAGCATGGCCAAAGGCCTGTTGCCGGATACGCACCCGCAGTCGGCGGGCGCGGCGCGGTCGACCGTGTTGAAGGACGCCGACGTCGTCATGCTGATCGGCGCCCGCCTGAACTGGCTTCTGTCGCACGGCAAAGGCAAGACCTGGGGCGAGCCGGGATCGAAGAAATTCATCCAGATCGACATCGAGCCCAAGGAGATGGACAGCAATGTCGAGATCGTCGCTCCTGTGGTCGGCGACATCGGCTCCTGCGTAGCGGCTCTGCTCGAGGGCATCGACGGCAAATGGCCGGCCCCCCCGGCCGACTGGATCAAGGCCGTCAATGAACGCAAGGAAGCCAACATCGCCAAGATGGCGCCGAGGCTGATGAAGAACTCGGCGCCGATGGACTTCCACAGCGCGCTCGGTGCATTGCGCACCGTCATCAAAGAGCGGCCGGACGCCATCCTCGTCAACGAAGGCGCCAACACGCTCGATCTCGCGCGCGGCATCATCGACATGTATCAACCGCGCAAGCGCCTGGATGTCGGCACCTGGGGCATCATGGGCATCGGGATGGGTTTTGCCATCGCGGCCGCGGTGGAGACCGGCAAGCCCGTGCTCGCCGTCGAAGGCGACAGCGCTTTTGGTTTCTCCGGCATGGAGGTGGAAACGATCTGCCGGTACAATCTGCCGGTCTGCGTCGTCGTCTTCAACAATAACGGTATCTACCGCGGAACCGACGTCAACCCGTCGGGCGGTTCGGACGTTGCGACAACCGTCTTTGTCAAAGACGCGCGCTACGAGAAGTTGATGGAAGCATTTGGCGGCGTCGGTGTCCGTGTGACGACGCCCGACGAATTGAGCCGCGCCGTGAACGAGGCCATGGACTCCGGCAAACCGACCCTCATCAACGCGGTGATCGATGCAGCGGCCGGCAGCGAAAGCGGCAACATCGGCAAACTCAATCCGCAAAGCGCGGTTCGCAAGAAATAAACCGGCTCCATCGATTGAACTCCTAGAGGAAGCGAAATGGCAAAGAGCAAGAAGGTGAAAGCCAAGACGAAGATCAAGCCCCGATCCAAGGCGGCGGCGAAGAAGGTCGTGAAACTGAAGGCGAAAAAGCCGGCGGCGAAGAAGGCCGCCGCGAACGGCCTGCCGAAACCGTCGAGCAAGCCCTACGGCCAAGCCGGCAAGGCGCTCGACGGCGTGCGCGTGCTGGACTTTACCCACGTGCAGTCCGGCCCGACCTGCACGCAACTGCTCGCCTATATGGGCGCCGACGTGATCAAGGTCGAACGGCCGGGCATCGGCGACATCACGCGCGGGCAGTTGCGGGACGTGAAAGGGGCGGACAGCCTCTACTTCACCATGCTCAACGGCAACAAGCGCTCGATTACGATCGATTCCAAGCATCCCAAGGGCAAGGATATTCTCGATCGGCTGATCAAGCATTGCGACGTGCTGGTGGAGAATTTCGCGCCCGGCGCGCTCGACCGCATGGGGCTGACCTGGGAGCACATCCACAAGACCAATCCGCGCATGATCGTGGCCTCGGTCAAGGGCTTCGGACCCGGTCCGTACGAGGACTGCAAGGTCTATGAGAACGTTGCCCAATGCGCCGGGGGCGCCGCCTCCACCACCGGCTTCCGCGACGGCCCACCGCTCGTCACCGGCGCGCAGATCGGCGATTCCGGCACCGGGCTCCACCTCGCCTTCGGCATCGTCTGCGCGCTCCATCAGCGCATCCGCACCGGGCGCGGCCAGCGCGTGCTCGCCGCCATGCAGGACGGCGTGCTCAACCTCGCCCGTGTCAAGCTGCGCGACCAGCAGCGCCTCAGGCATGGCCCGCTCACGGAGTACAGCCAGTTCGGCGAGGGCATCGCGTTCGGGCAGGCGGTGCCGCGCGCCGGCAACGACTCCGGCGGCGGCCAGCCCGGCTGGATTCTCAAGTGCAAGGGCTGGGAGAACGACCCCGACGCCTACATCTATTTCATCACCCAGGCGCCGGTATGGGGGGCGATCTGCGACCTCATTGGCAAGCCGGAATGGAAGACCGATCCGGACTACGCCACGCCGCCCGCGCGCTTGCCGCGGCTGCGGCACATCTTCAATACCATCGAGCAGTGGACGATGACCAAGAGCAAGTTCGAGGTCATGGAAATCTGCAACGCCGTCGATATTCCGGTCGGCCCGATCCTGTCGATGAAGGAGATCGCGGAGGAGCCGTCACTGCGCAAGACCGGCACCGTGGTCGAGGTCGATCATCCCACGCGCGGCAAGTATCTCACCGTCGGCAATCCCATCAAGATGTCGGACTCGATTACCGAGGTGCAGCGCTCGCCGCTGCTGGGCGAGCACACCGAGGAAATCCTGCGCAAGGAGCTCGGCTATACCGAGCAGGAAATCGCCGAGATCAAGACCTCGGGCGCGATCACCGCGCCGGAGAAAGGGGCGCGCGCCGAGGCGGCGTGAACAACAAGCAATGCTGTCGTCCCCGCGAAGGCGGGGACCCGGTAGCCACAAGCGATCATTGGATGCCCGCTTTCACGGGCATGACGGCGAAGGATTTGGAGGGCGGCGGATGCGTATCGTGGTGCACGGCCAGCAGGCGTTCGGCAAGGCCGTCCTGGAAGCGCTGCTCAAGCGTGGCGACGAGGTGGTCGCGGTCTATGTCGCGCCGGAGAAGCCGGGCGCCAAGGCCGACCCGCTGAAGGAGGCGGCGCTCGCGGCCAAGCTCCCGGTCTACCAGCCGGCGTCGTACCGCAAGCCGGAGGTGTGGGAGGAGTTCAAGGCGCTCAAGCCCGACCTGCAGGTCATGGCCTTCGTCACGCTGTTCGTGCCGGAGGACTTCCTCAACGTTCCGACCAGGGGCTCGATCCAATACCATCCCTCCCTGCTGCCGAAGTATCGCGGACCGAGCGCGATCAACTGGCCGATCATCCAGGGCGACAAGGAAACCGGGCTGTCGATCTTCTGGCCGGACAACGGCCTCGATACCGGCGACGTGCTGCTGCAGAAGACGACCCCGATCTCCGACACCGACTCGCTCGGCTCGGTTTATTTCGATCGGCTGTTTCCCATGGGCGTGGAAGCGATGCTGGAGTCGGTCGATCTGGTCAAGGCGGGCAAGGCCCCGCGCATCAAGCAGGATCAGGCGCAGGCGACCTATGAAGGCCGCTGCGGCCCGGACAACGCCCGCATCGACTGGGGCAAGCCCTGGCGGCAGATCCACAACCTCATTCGCGGCTGCAATCCGGCGCCCGGCGCATGGACCACGCTCGAGGGCAACGCACTGCAGGTCTTCGAGGCGACCCCCTTGCCCGCGCGCGATCCCAAGGGCATCGCCGGCAAGATGGGCGAGATCGTCGAGGTCGCGACCGACGGCTTCACCGTCGTCTGCGCCGACGGCCGCATCAAGGTCTTGCGTGTGAAGCCCGCCGACGGGCCGAAATGCGCAGCCGGCGAATTTGCCACCAATGCAAAGCTCAATCTCGGTACGAGGCTCTCATGACCCCGACGCAAGCCACCGCCGCCAAGACTTCCACGACCGCCTCGCAGCACGCCAATCCGAAATCCGACATCGAGATCTCCCAGGCCGCCAAGAAGCGGCCGATCATGGATATCGCGCGCGAGAAGCTCGGCATCGCGCCGGAAAATCTCGAACCTTACGGCCACTACAAGGCCAAGCTGTCGATGGATTTCATCAAGTCGCTGCAGAGCCGTCCCAACGGCAAGCTGATCCTGGTTTCGGCGATCACGCCGACGCCGGCGGGCGAAGGCAAGACGACGACGACGGTCGGCCTCACCGACGCGCTCAATCATATCGGCAAGAAGGCGATGCTGTGCCTGCGCGAGCCGTCGCTCGGCCCATCGTTCGGCATGAAGGGCGGCGCCGCCGGCGGCGGCTATGCCCAGGTCGTGCCGATGGAAGACATCAATCTGCATTTCACCGGTGACTTCCACGCCATCACCTCGGCGAACAATCTGCTCGCCGCCATGGTCGACAACCACATCTATTGGGGCAATGCGCTCGGCATCGACCAGCGCCGCGTCACCTGGCGCCGGGTGATGGACATGAACGACCGCGCCCTGCGCTCGATCGTGTCATCCCTCGGCGGCGTCGCCAACGGTTTCCCGCGCGAGGATGGCTTCGACATCACGGTCGCCTCCGAGGTGATGGCGATCTTCTGCCTCGCCAGCGATCTCGACGACCTCAAGAAACGGCTCTCGAATATCATCGTCGCCTATACCCGCGACCGCAAGCCGGTGCGCGCCGGCGACCTCAAGGCACAGGGCGCGATGACCGCGCTGCTCAAGGAGGCGCTGTCGCCCAATCTGGTGCAGACGCTCGAAGGCACGCCGGCCTTCGTGCACGGCGGACCGTTCGCCAACATCGCCCACGGCTGCAATTCGGTGCTGGCGACGACCACGGCGCTGAAGCTCTGCGACTACGTGGTCACCGAGGCGGGCTTCGGTGCCGACCTGGGCGGTGAGAAGTTTCTCGACATCAAGTGCCGCAAGACCGGGCTTGCCCCCGACTGCGTGGTGCTGGTGGCGACCATCCGCGCGCTCAAGATGCACGGCGGGGTGAAGAAGGAGGATCTCAAGACCGAGAACCTCAAGGCGCTGGCGGCCGGCATGGCCAATCTCGCCCGCCACGTCGAGAACGTGCAGAAATTCGGCATCGTGCCGGTGATCTCCATCAATCGCTTCAGCGCCGACACCGACGCCGAGATCGCACTGGTGGAAGAGCACGCGAAGAAACTTGGCGTCGAGGCCCTGATGGCCGATCATTGGGCCGAGGGCGGCCGCGGCGCTGCCGACGTCGCGCGCGCGGTGGTGAAAGTAGCCGACAGTGGCAAGAGCAAGCTCAAGCTGCTCTATCCCGACGAAATGCCGCTCCTGGAGAAGATCCGCACCATCGCCAAGGAGATCTATCGCGCCAAGGACATCTCCGCCGACAAGCCGGTGCGCGACCAGCTCACCCAGTTCGAGCAGATGGGCTACGGCAAGCTGCCGGTCTGCATCGCCAAGACCCAGTACAGCTTCTCCACCAACGGCGACCTCAAAGGTGCGCCGGTCGATCACACCATCCCGGTGCGCGAAGTGAGGCTTTCCGCCGGCGCCGAGTTCGTGGTGGCGATCTGCGGAGAGATCATGACCATGCCCGGCCTGCCGCGCGTGCCGGCCGCCGATTCCATCGACGTCGGTGCCGACGGCCGCATCGTCGGATTGTTCTGAGAATTCGCCGCGGTCCCACAGCCTCCACTCGTCATGCCCGGGCTTGACCCGGGCATCGATCGAACGAACACGCTTTGGTCGAAGATGATGGATTGCCGGGCCTGATGTTTCAGCCCGGCAATGACGGTTCAGCGCTAGAGCTTCTTGATGCCGGCCTGCGCGATGATGTCGCGGAACATCGGCACCTCCTTGGCGACGCGTTCCATGTGGCCCTTGCCGTCGCGGGCGGTCACCTCGAATCCGGCCTGGGTCAGCCGCTGGCGCATCTCGGGCTTCGCCAGAATTTCGAGCGCGACCTTTTCCAGCCGGCTCACCACCTCGGGCGGTGTTTTCGCCGGCGCCATCAGCGCGGTATAGGTGTCGAACACGAAATCCGGATAGCCCGATTCGATCATGGTCGGAATGTCCGGCAGGTCGTGCCAGCGGGTCGGGCCGGTGACTGCGAGGCCCTTGATGTTGCCGGCCTTGATCTGCGGATGGGCGGGCGCCAGCACCCCGGAGCTGAGCTGCACCGTGCCGGAGAGCAGCGCCTTGAGCGCGTCGCCGCCGCCGGGAAACACCACCGTTGCCATTTTCTGCAGGTTCTCGCGCAGCTTCAGCACCTCGGCCTGGAGCTGCGGCGTGGTTCCGATCGGCGGCGTGGAGACATTGAACTTGTCGGGGTCGGCCTTGGCGCGCGCGACAAACTCCTTCATCGTGCTCACGCCGAAGTCGGGCATCACCGCGAAGACGTGCGGCGAGACCGCCAGCTCGCACACGGCGACGAAGTCCTTGAACGGATCGTAGGCCGGGCTGTTGTAGAGGCCGGGGTTGACCGAATAGGCGCTGGTCGAGAGCAGGATCGTGTAGCCGTCGGCGTCGGAGCGCGCGACATAGCCCATGCCGATATTGCCGCCGCCGCCGCCCTTGTTCTCCACGATCACCGAGCCCCCCATCGCCTCCTGCATCGCCGCCGCCATGATGCGGGCGATGATGTCGGAGGGGCCGCCCGGCGTGTTGGCGACCACGATCCGCACCGGCCGGTCGGGATAGGCCGCGAGCGCGGTGCCCACGCGCAGGACGGCCGGCGCGGCCATGGCGGCAAGCGCGGCCTTGATCAGGCGGCGGCGCGAGGGCGAGACATTGTCGTGGAGCGTCATCCGTTTCCTCCCGGAAAAGCTTCGCGTTTTGAGGCGATGCTAGGAACTTGCAGGCCGCGCTGCAACGCCTGGAACGGCGCCCGGCGGCCGTCGAACAGCGGCGCGACGCCGCGGTCGCATGGTCCGGTCTCGGTCTCGTCGGATCCGGCGGCCCGACTTGCGACCCATCCGGGAATATTTCGGACTTCTCTCCTTCCGGCCCCGCGTAGGGGTTCGTTAACCATTCCCGGCGAGGCTCACCGAGAATTTTGCACCGCGGGAGTAACCGACATGGCCGACACATCTGGAAGTGAAGCACGCGAGGTAGGGACGACAAAATCCAAAATCCTGCAGTTTATCCGTCCTTCCGCGCCCGCGCCCAACTTCGAAACGGCCGCGTTGCGTGCCGAGATCGATGGACTGCGCCTGGCATTGTCGCTGACGCAGGAGGCGCTTCGCGAAGAGCGTTCCGACAAGGAGCATTGGCGGGACGAGGCGAAACAGTTGCGGCAACTCCTGGCCGCAACAAAACCGGAGCGAAGCACCATCGTGCAGGAGCACGGGAACGTCCCGCCCGAGCCGGCGGCGGAGCCCAAGGCCATCGCAGCGCCCGCGCTGGTACCCGCTGCCGAGGCCGAGCCGGATCAGCTGGCGACCGGAATGTCGCCGGTCCCGTCGGCGGAGCCGGACCCGCGGTCCCGGTGGTGGGGGCGACTGTTCGCCTAAAGTCCAGGTTTTCGATCGCCCCGACGCGCGCCCGGCCGCAGTTTGCTGCGCGTGCATTGAGAGCCGGGCTCGCCTTGGTTTGAAGGCGCGGGAGGAAAACGCCTCCCGTTCCTGTAAACAACAGGAAAGAACAGGAGCAGGCGTCCAAAGTGCCGCCTGCACCGCCCCTTGCCGGCTCCGCCTCTGCAAATAACAGGAGAAAACAGGAGCGGAGCGCTTCAACGGCGGGACGCATCGCCCCATGCGGGACGGGCGGCGGCGCCGCGCCAAGGGCGAGGCCTGCGGGCATCCCGGTCGAAACCCAATATTGCTGAATGCGCCTTTATACCCTCGTACACGTTACGTAGTCAAGCAAAGAATTCGATCAGAGGCAAGTTTCCTGGCCCGGTCAATGCCGCCGCTTCGCGACCAACGGATCTTCCCGCATCCCCCCTTCCTCGAGCTCGGGCGCCAGGCGTTGGGCCTCCGCGACCAGCGCTGCGGTCAGCGGCGTCATCGGGGCGCGCGCCGGAACGACCAGGCCGATGGTATGCACGGCCTCGGGCTCCACGATCGGGATGGCGCGGATCGTCGCGGTGAGCCCGAGCGTTTCCGCGAGCTTCGCCGGCATCACGCTGGCCCAGCGCCCGGTGCGCACATGCGCGAACAACACGATCATCGAATTGGATTCGAGCGTCGGCTGCGGCGTGCCGCCGGCGCCGCGCAGGAGGTCGTCGATGATGCGCCGGTTCTGCATGTCGGGAGTGAGCAGGCAGAGCGGCACCTGCGCCACCTCGGCCCAGGTCACCGAGGTGCGGTTGCCGAGCGGCGCGTCGGATGACGTCAGCAGCCGGTAGTGCTCGCGGTAGAGCGGAATCGCATTCACGCGGCCGAGCGGCTCGTTGTCGAGATAGGTCACGCCGGCGTCGATCTCGAGATTCTCGAGCTGCGCCAGCACCTCGATCGAGGTGCGCGACAGGATGGTGAATTGCACGTTGGGATGGCGCATGCGGAACGGCGTGGTGAGGCTCGCCACCATCGCCAGCGTCGTGGGGATTGCCGCGATCCGCAGCCGTCCGGTCAGGCCGCGGCGCAGGGCATGGATCTCCTGCCGCATCGCGCGCGAATCCCCCACGATGCGCCGGGCCCAATCGAGCACCCGCTCGCCCTCCGGGGTAAAGCTTTGGAAGCGGGAGCCGCGATTGACCAGCAACACCCCCATCATCTCCTCAAGCTGCTTGAGCCCGGCGGAGAGGGTGGGCTGCGTAACGCCGCAGGACTCGGCCGCGCGGCCGAAATGCCGCTCCCGGGCCAGGGCAAGGAGGAATTCCAGCTTGTCGATCAATACGATAGTCTCCGCCTGCTCGCTTTCCTATTATCCGCCAATCGATAGAAAATTTCAATCGACCTATGGCCATTGAGGGCTTGTTTTTGATCGACCTCTTGCATTGATGTGACCTGAGAAGGATTCCAACGATGGATGCGCGGACCGACGATCAAAGGCCCGGTACGGGCCGACGGAACCGCCCCCGGAAAACCCCCAAGGGCCGCCAGGTCGAGCCGCAGGCGCTCGACGAGGTGCGCGCGTTGCTGGGCGACCGGGAGCGTCGGCGCGACCTTCTGATTGAATATCTCCACCTGATCCAGGACGCCTACGGCTATCTCTCCGCGGCGCATCTCGCGGCGCTGGCGATGGAGCTGAAGCTCGCGCTGACCGAGGTCTACGAGGTCGCGACCTTCTACGCCCACTTCGATGTCGTGAAAGAGGGGGAGACCCCGCCGCCGGCGGTGACCGTGCGGGTGTGCGACTCACTCTCCTGCGCCATGGCCGGGGCCGAGCGTCTCATGCGCGACCTCACCCACCGGCTCGGCGCGGATGTGCGCGTGGTTCGTGCGCCCTGCATGGGTGCCTGCGACCGTGCGCCGGTCTGCGCCGTCGGCCATGTGCAGGTGATGAAGGCGACGAAGGAGAGCGTCGCCGCGGCGGTCGCCCACGGTGCGCATGCGCATGTCTATCCGACGCCGAACGACTTCGATCGCTACGTTCGCGACGGCGGCTATGCGTTGCTCAGGGCGTGTCTGGCGGGCACCCGGACTCGCGACGACATCATCAAGATCGTCAGCGATGCCGGCCTGCGCGGCCTCGGCGGGGCCGGCTTTCCCACCGGCCGCAAATGGACACTGGTGCGTGCCGAGCCCGCGCCGCGCCTGATGGCGGTCAATGCCGACGAGGGAGAGCCCGGCACCTTCAAGGACCGCTACTATCTCGAGCGCGACCCGCACCGGTTCATCGAAGGCATGCTGATCGCCGCCTGGGTGGTCGAGGCGCCCGAGATCTACATCTATATCCGCGACGAATATCCCGAAGTGCGGCTGATGCTGGAGCGGGAGCTCGCCAAGGCAGTCGCGGCCGGGCTTTGCCCGCGCGCCCGGATTCATCTCCGCCGCGGTGCCGGGGCTTATATCTGCGGCGAAGAATCCGCGATGATCGAATCGATCGAAGGCAAGCGCGGCCTGCCCAGGCATCGCCCGCCTTACGTCGCCCAGGTCGGCCTGTTCGGCCGCCCGACGCTCGAGCAGAACGTCGAAACGCTGTTCTGGGTGCGCGACATCGTGGAGAAGGGCGCCGACTGGTTCACCTCGCACGGGCGCCGGGAGCGCAAAGGGTTCCGCAGCTTCTCGGTCTCGGGCCGGGTCCGCAAACCGGGCGTGGTGCTCGCGCCCGCCGGGGTCACGGTGCGCGAGCTGATCGAGGAGTATTGCGGCGGCATGACGGAGGGCCACAGCTTCAAGGCCTATCTTCCCGGCGGTGCCTCCGGCGGGATCCTCCCGGCCGCGATGGGGGACCTGCCGCTCGATTTCGGCATGCTGGAGAAATATGGCTGCTTCGTCGGGTCGCATGCGGTCGTCATTCTCTCCGACAAGGACGACATGAAAGCGGTGGCGCTCAACCTCATGCGCTTCTTCGAGGACGAGAGCTGCGGCCAGTGCACGCCCTGCCGGGCCGGCACCGAAAAAGCCGCCAGGCTGATGGCAACCGGCCCGTGGGACGAGGCGTTGTTGAACGAGTTGTCGGACGCCATGCGGGACGCTTCGATCTGCGGGCTGGGCCAGGCCGCGCCCAACCCGCTGCTCAGCGTGATGAAGTATTTTCCCGATGAGCTGAAGACGCCGATGGGGAGTTGGTGAGGAAGATGTCAAATATTCAGTCGGGGTCCCCGCGTGGGCGGTGACCCTTATTCCAGGGACCGGCGTGGGTGGCACGATGGGTCCCCGCTTTCGCGGGGACGAAAGTTAGAGTGAGGATCGACTCATGAGTGCCGACGTTCCGGCCAAGCCCAACGTCTTCACCATCGACGATCGCGAGATCGACATCCGCGACGGTGAAACGATCTTTCGCGCCGCCCGCCGGCTCGGGATCAAGCTGCCGCACCTGTGCTATTTGCCCAAGCCCGGCTACCGCCCCGATGGCAATTGCCGGGTCTGCATGGTGGAGGTCGAGGGCGAGCGCGTGCTGGCGGCGAGCTGCATCCGCACGCCGACGCCGGGCATGAAGGTCAAGACCGACACCCATCGCGCCAAGACCGCGCGGCGCATGGTGGTCGAGCTGTTGCTGACGGATCAGCCGCCGAAGGACGTCGCGCACGACCCGGATTCCGAATTCTGGAAGACCGCCGAGCGGCAGAACGTCACCACAAGCCGCTTCCCGCGCCACGGCATACCGGTTCCCGATCGCAGCCATCCGGCTATGGCGGTCAATCTCGATGCCTGCATCCAGTGCAATCTCTGCGTCCGCGCCTGCCGCGAGGTGCAGGTCAACGACGTGATCGGCATGGCCGGCCGCGGCCACGGCGAGAAGATCGTGTTCGATTTCGACGATCCCATGGGCGCCTCGACCTGCGTCGCCTGCGGCGAATGCGTGCAGGCCTGCCCGACCGGCGCGCTGATGCCGTCGACGCTGGTCGATGAGGCGAACGTGCGAACGCAGTTTCCGGACCGCGCCGTCAACAGCGTGTGCCCGTATTGCGGCGTCGGCTGCCAGCTCACCTACCACATCAAGGACGACAAGCTGCTCTACGTCACCGGCCGCAACGGGCCGGCGAACGAGAACCGGCTCTGCGTCAAGGGTCGCTTCGGCTTCGACTATGTGAGCCATTCCCACCGGTTGATGCAGCCGCTCATCCGCAAGGACGGCGTGGGCAAGGCTGCCGACGATCTGGTGGATCCCACCAATCCCTGGACGCACTTCCGGCCGGCGACCTGGGAGGAGGCGCTCGATCGCGCCGCCAAGGGGCTGGTGAAGATCCGCGACCGCGACGGCCCGCGTGCGCTCGCGGGTTTCGGCTCCGCCAAAGGCTCGAACGAGGAGGCCTATCTATTCCAGAAGCTGGTCCGTACCGGCTTCGGCTCCAACAATGTCGACCACTGCACGCGGCTCTGCCATGCGTCGTCGGTGGCGGCTTTGCTGGAGGGCGTCGGCTCGGCGGCGGTGACCGCGACGTTCAACGAGTGCAAGAACTCCGACGTCATCATCGTCATCGGCGCCAATCCGACCGAGAACCACCCGGTCGCCGCCACCTTCTTCAAGCAGGCCGCCAAGCGCGGCTCGAAGCTCATCGTGATGGATCCGCGCGGCCATGCCCTCAAGCGCCACGCCTGGCAGATGATGCAGTTCAAGAACGGCACCGACGTCGCGATGCTCAATGCGATGCTCAACGTCATCATCGGGGAAAAGCTCTACGACCAGCAATACGTCCAGACCTATACCGAGGATTTCGACAAGCTCGCCGAAAGCGTGAAGCCGTTCACGCCCGAGGAGATGTCGCCGATCTGCGGCATCGAGCCGGACGTGCTGCGCAACGTCGCGCGCACGTTCGCGCGCGCCGAGAGCGCCATCATCTTCTGGGGCATGGGCGTGTCGCAGCACACCCACGGCACCGACAACGCCCGCTGCCTGATTGCGCTGTCGCTGATCTGCGGCCAGATCGGGCGTCCCGGCACCGGCCTTCATCCATTGCGCGGCCAGAACAACGTGCAGGGTGCCTCCGACGCCGGGCTGATCCCGATGTTCTTCCCCGACTACAAATCGGTGGAGAACGCCGAGATCCGCGCCAAGTACGAGGCGGCGTGGGGGGTGACGCTCGATCCCAAGCGCGGCAAGACCGTGGTCGAGATCATGGACGCGGTCCACAACGACGAGATCAAGGGCATGTACATCATGGGAGAGAACCCCGCGATGTCCGACCCCGACCTCAACCATGCGCGCGGCGCGCTCGCTCATCTCGAGCATCTCGTGGTGCAGGACATCTTCCTGACCGAGACGGCCTCCTACGCCGACGTCATCCTGCCGGCCTCCGCCTGGCCGGAGAAGGACGGCACGGTGACCAACACCAACCGCCAGGTGCAGATGGGCCGTGCGGCGCTGCCGTTGCCGGGCGAGGCGCGGCAGGATCTCTGGATCATCCAGGACCTCGCCCAGCGCATCGGCTGCAATTGGAACTACAAGCACGTGGGCGAAGTGTTCACCGAAATGGCGTCGATGATGCCCGCGCTTGACAATATTAGCTGGGACCGCGTCGAGCGCGAGGACCATGTCACCTATCCGGTCGACGGGCCGGACGTTCCCGGCCGCGACGTGGTGTTCGACCAGGGCTTCCCGCGGCCGAACGGCATGGCCAGGCTGGTGGCGACCAAATTCCAGGCGCCGGACGAGATGCCCGACGCCGAATATCCCTTCATTCTCACCACCGGCCGCCAGCTCGAGCATTGGCACACCGGCGCCATGACGCGCCGCGCCTCGACCCTCGATGCGCTGGAGCCCGGCCCGGTCGCGGGACTGTCGCGCGGAACCATCGCCAAGCTCGGCATCACTCCCGGAGATCCGGTGCGGGTATCGACCCGCCGCGGCGTGGTCGAGCTCGCCGCGCGCCAGGACGAACTCGGTGCCGGACGGCGTGGTGTTCATCCCCTTCGCCTACGTCGAGGCTGCCGCGAACCTGCTCACCAATCCGGCGCTCGATCCCTTCGGCAAGATCCCCGAGTTCAAGTACTGCGCGGCCAAGCTGGAGCCGGTGGACGAGGCCGCACGCGTGGCCGCGGAATAGCCTCCGGTAGCGGTCCCGGCCGCGATGATCGTATGGTGACAGGCGCCTGCCGGCGCCCGCGGGCGTGACGTCATCCCGATGGGCACGGCTCCGGTGCTCGAGCAACGCCACTCCCGCATGAGCTCACCCGCCCGTCCCATCCTGCGGAGCTCGATCCTTGCCGCCGGCTCGGGCACGCCGGTGCTGTTGCTGCATGGTTCCGCCAGCGCGGCGGTGATGTGGACGCCCATCATCGACGCCTTGAAGCCGCGCTTCCGCGTCATCGCCCCCGATCTCATCGGCTATGGCCGTACCGAATCCTGGCCCGACGGTCACGATTTCACCGCCGCCGACGAGCTGCGGCTGCTGGAGCCGTTGTTGCCGCCGGGGCGGCCGGTGCACGTGGTTGCGCATTCCTATGGCGGGCTGGTGGCGCTGCATCTCGCGCTTGCCGGGCGGGTCGCGTTGCGGTCGCTCACCCTGATCGAGCCGGTGGCGTTCTTTCTGCTTCGGCATGCCGGCGCGCACGACGCCTGGACGGAGATCAAGGCGGTTGGCGACGGCTATGCCGAAAACATCGCGCGTAAAGAGACCGAAGCGGCGTTGCGCGGCTTCATCGACTATTGGGCAGGCGAGGGCGCCTGGGACGCGATGGACGAAATGCTGCGGGCGCAGATCCGCAGAAGCGCGGAGAAGATCGTCCTCGACTTCGAGGTTGCGTTTACCGACGTCGCGTCGCAGGTGCTGTCGAGCTTGCGGGCGCTGAAATGCCCGGTTCGCCTGATCTCCGGCGGGCGCAGCCGGCTTCCGACCCGGCGCATCATCTCGATTCTGGCCGCCGAGGTGCCGGCGGCGACCCTCGACGTGGTCGACGACGCCAATCACCTGCTGCCGGTGACGCACGGCGACGTATTGCGTGCACTCCTCATGCGCGAATTGGATGCCTAAATCGACGCCCGCAGCCGGGAAACCTTTGACATTGTGCTTGCGAGAATGGGATCCGCGCCGCATGTGTTACGGCGGAGGACCGACAATGATTTGGTCGATCACGATGGCCGCGGCCGCATTGGTCCGCACGGCGATCCATGGCTAGCCGCGCCGGCAGCGCCGATCTTCCGCTGCACGGCGGTCATGTGCCGAAGTGGCTGGGCGACCGCATGACGCGCCTCGGCGCGATCATCAGTCAGGCCATCGTCCATCACTACGGCCGCGACGAGCTGCTGCGGCGGCTTGCGCATCCCTTCTGGTTTCAGTCGTTCGGGGCCGTGATGGGGATGGACTGGCATTCGTCCGGTATCACCACCAGCGTGATCGGCGCGCTCAAACGCGGCCTCGCGCCGCTGCACAAGGAACTCGGCATCCACGTTTGCGGCGGCCGCGGGAGGCATTCGCGGCAGACGCCGCACGAGCTCGAGACGATCGGCGAGCGCGTGGGATTCGACGGCGCCGCCCTCGGCACCGCCAGCCGGCTGATCGCCAAGGTCGACAGCGCGGCGGTGCAGGACGGGTTCGATCTCTACCTGCACGGCTTCATCGTGACCGACGACGGGCACTGGGCCGTCGTGCAGCAGGGAATGAACGGCGAGCGCAGGCAGGCCCGGCGCTATCACTGGCTTTCCGACGGCTTGCAGAGTTTCGTCGACGCGCCGCATGCCGCGATCGAGGGACCGCGCCAGGGCACGATCGTCAATCTCACCGACCGCCGAGCGCAGGCCTCGCGTCAGAAGCAGCTCGACCTTTTGTCGAGCCTCGGGCCCGACGGCATCGTGCGCGAGCTCGGCGCACTACGGCGTCACGAGCCGGACCGCCCGGCGCAACTGGCGCTGCCGCACCTGGTCATGCCCGCCCATCACGACGTGCGCGCCAGCGACGTGCATGTCCGGCGCCTGCACGGCAACCTCGCCGCCGCAGCCGATCGCGGGCCCGCGGACTATCCCGATTTGCTGCTGACGCCGGGCGTGGGAGCGCGGACCGTGCAGGCGCTGGCCATGGTTGCGGAAGTCGTGCATGGCGCACCTTGCCGGTTCAGCGACCCCGCGCGCTTTTCGTTTGCCCATGGCGGCAAGGACCGTCACCCCTTTCCCGTGCCGCTCAAGGTCTACGACCAGACCATCCGCGTGCTGAAATCCGCGGTGCAGAACGCCGCGCTCGGACGCGACGAGGAGCTTGCAGCGCTCAAGCGATTGGACGATCAGGCGCGGGAGCTGGAACGCCTTGCCGACGGAGCCCCGGTTGAGGCGGTGATCGCCGACGAGCGGGCGCAGTCGTATAGCTACGGTGGCCGCAGCGTGTTCGGCTGGGAGCCGGCGCCGACCAAACCTGGTGCTCACCCCGCCTTGAAATTGCGGAAGGTGACGGAGTAGCGCAGCCTTTCCACGCTCGGGATGCTGTGCTCCCAGTCCGTGCGCGACGGGCCTTTCAACAGATAGGCGGACCGCGGCTCGACCGTGAGCGATGACCGCTGCCAGGTGGTTCCGGTCTTCTTGCGCAAACGGAACACGCAAGGCGACAGCAGCGAAACGCCGATCACCTCGCCGAACACCGGCTTGTCTCTGTGCCAGCCGATGGAAACGCCCGGACCGTATTCCGTTACGAGCGCCTGCTGCAGCGCGGAGGCGGGCATGCCGGCGAAGCGCGCAGCCTTTTCGCGCAGCGGGCCGAGGAAGTCCGGGATGTCGTCGCTTCGGCGCAACGTGCGTTCGCCGTAGTCGTACTTCCAGCCGAAGGCGACGACGCGTCGCTTGCCGAGAAAGCCGTGGAACTCGAACTCTTTGAATGGGAGATCCTGGACCCGCTCGACCAACATGCGTTCTTCGTCCGCCGAGATCAGGTCGGGCTGATAGCGGAATCCGTCGGGCAGCGACGCCGGAGCGGCAAACAGGGGCAATTGGCCGTGGATCTTGTCTTTACGCGCGTACATTTCGTGACGTTAGATAGTGGCCGCAAGTTGCGAAGCAATATCGCTCCGGCCCTTCTCCGGATCAGGTTCGACCGGCGGCTACCGATCGCCCTGCGTCCGCCCTTCCGCGCTTGCTTTTGCACCGGCCCGTCGCCATGGTGCGGCCATGGATGACCGTACGACCGACTGCCTTCTCAATGACATCGGGCTCGGCGTCGTCCGTCACGATTGGACGCACGAGCAGGTGCAGGCGCTTTTTGCGCTGGCCTTTCCCGAGCTGATCTACCGCGCGCAAAGCGTTCACCGCCGCAACTTTGATCCCACCGAGGTGCAGATTTCCACGCTGCTCTCGATCAAGACCGGTGGCTGCCCGGAAGACTGCGCCTACTGTCCGCAGAGCGTGCATTACGACACCGGCGTCAAGGCCGACAAGCTGATGCATGTCGACGTCGTCCTGGCGGAGGCGCGAGCAGCCAAGGAGGCGGGCGCCAGCCGGTTCTGCATGGGGGCGGCGTGGCGCGAGCCGAAGGATCGCGACCTCGACAAGGTTTGCGAGATGGTTGCCGGCGTGAAATCGCTCGGGCTCGAGAGCTGTGCAACGCTCGGCATGCTTAGCGCGGCGCAGGCGCGACGGCTCAAAGCCGCCGGGCTCGACTACTACAATCACAACCTCGACACCTCGCCCGACTACTACGGCGCCATCATCACCACCCGCACCTATCAGGATCGGCTCGACACGCTCGGCCACGTTCGCGAAGCCGGCATTCACGTGTGTTGCGGCGGGATCGTCGGCATGGGGGAGAGTGCGGAGGATCGCGTCGGCATGATCACGACGCTTGCGAGCCTGCCGGTGCATCCCGAGAGCGTGCCGATCAACATGCTGGTGAGAGTCGAGGGCACCCCCCTGGCGACAGGCCAGGCGATCGACCCGATCGATTTCGTGCGCACCATCGCGGTCGCGCGCATCACCATGCCGAAATCCGTGGTGCGGCTGTCGGCCGGGCGCGAGGACATGAGCGAGGAGACCCAGGCGCTGTGCTTCCTCGCGGGCGCCAACTCGATCTTCTACGGGCCGAAGCTGCTCACGACGCCCAATCCCGAGCGCGACCGCGACCTGCAACTGATGGACAAGCTCGGACTTGTGCCGATGAGCTAGCCACCCGTGTCACCCCCGCGCTTGACGCTTGGGTCCATCCCTCTTCACAAGATGTTTTCGCGAAGAGGATGGATTGCCGGGTCAGGCCGGTCAGGCCCGGCAATGACGACAACACCAGGGTCGGTCCAATGGACATCGCCGCGATCTCAGCCGGCCCCAATCCGCCCAAGGATATCCACGCCGTGATCGAGATTCCCGCTCGGCGGCGCGCCGGTGAAATACGAGTTCGACAAGGCGTCGGGCGCGCTCATGGTGGATCGCTTCCTGCATACGGCGATGTTCTATCCCGGCAATTACGGCTTCATCCCGCAGACGCTGTCGGCCGACGGCGATCCCTGCGACGTGCTGGTGGTGAGCCAGGTGCAGGTCGTGCCGGGGGCGATCGTGCGCTGCCGGCCGGTCGGCGCCCTGGTGATGGAGGACGAGGCCGGCGGGGACGAAAAGATCATCGCGGTGCCGGTCGATGCGCTTGCGCCGTTCTATGCGAATATCCGCAGCTACCGCGACCTGCCGCCCATGATGTGCGAGCAGATCGCGCATTTCTTTCAGCACTACAAGGATCTGGAAAAGGGCAAGTGGGTCACCATCGTCAAGTGGCTCGATGCGAAGGGCGCCGAGAAGCTCGTCACCGAGGCGATTGCGCGCGCCAGGAAGCCGCACAGCAAGGGTAAGGCTCGAAGCCGCTAGCTTGTGTCGCGGGCTGACCCGAGGTCAGGCAAAATGCCTTACGACCGTCAGCCCCGCCAGCAGCCCCCCGACCGACAGCGCGACTGAGAGCACAACGTAAAGCGCTGCCAGGCCGAGCTCGCCGCGTTGGTACAGCAGGATCGTATCGAGCGAGAACGCCGAGAAGGTGGTGTAGCCGCCGAGAATGCCCGTGGTGAGGAACAATCGCCAGTGCTGCGGCACGCCACCGGCGAAAGCAAAATAGCCGACGAGCAAGCCCATGACGATCGAGCCGCTCACGTTCTCGAACAGGGTGGCATAGTTGAAGCCGGTGCCGAGCCAGCGCGCGACCGCGAGATTGACGCCATGACGCAGCGCGGCGCCGATGCCGCCGCCGATGAATACGATCAGGAAACCCATGCTCTCTCCTTCCCGGACGCGCCGACAACAAAAAACCGCCCTGCGGCGGCTTTTGAACGCGCTCCCACCGCTATTGCTGCGCGGCAGGAGTCATCAGCCTCGACGGCGGTTTCGGGGGACTCCATCCCCATCGGTTTGACGCTAAGGGGGGCTTGCCGCTGCGTCAATGAGGACGGGGCCCGGCCGCGTCTGCTCCGCCAAAAAAGAATCTCGGCCTGTTGTCGGGACGGATCACGGCCGTTCGTCCTCGGGTGCATGGCAACCCGCGACCGGATCAAGCCCGGACGCCGAATTGAAAGGAGGGGTCGATGACAGCCACGACCAAGACCGGACCTGGCGCGTGCAGCATCGTAACGGTGGAAAGCCGGCTCACCGCCGCGGCCAAGGCCATGGTGCGGATGGATGAAATCCCGCAGACGGAACGGGCGCTGAGGCGCAAGATCGATGCCGCCCTGCAGACGCTGGAGGTGGGGCCTCTCGGCCCGACCTTCACGCTCTGGCGCCCGCCGGTGGACGGCCGGCTCGACCTCGAGCCCGGGGTCGTGGTCTCGCGCGCATTCGAGCCCGTCGGCGAGGTGGTGCCTTCGAGCCTTCCGGGTGGTCGCACGGCGCATGTCGTGCTCGTGGGACCGTTCGACGGCCTTCCCGGCGCCTGGAACACGCTTCTTTCGTGGTGCGCGGGGCAGGACCTCAAGCTGGCGGGCATCAACTGGCAAATCTACGGGGATGAAGGCGGCGATGCCGCGGAGATGAAGACGTCGCTGCATGCGCTGCTGGCGTGAGCAAGACCGCGCCTTTAGTCGGTCCTGTCAATGTTCGGCGGTCGATCGCGGTCGCGGCCGCAACTCGCACCGTCCGCGTCGCCGCCTGTGCTCGCCCCAAACCCAACGGGTGTACGCTCAATGCACCGCCGCCGCCGCGCGCGGCATCAAGGCGCCGCGATGACGGATGACCTGCGCAGCCAGGTTATGCGCGGCAGTGGCAGCTTGCGCAGGCGCCGTGCCGGACAGGCGCGCGGCGATATAGGCGGCATTGAAGCTGTCCCCCGCCGCGGTGGTGTCGACCGGCACCACCACCTCCGGCACCGGGACGAACTCGTTGCGGCCCGCGGTCGCGACCAGTGCGCTATTGGGCCCGTTCTTCACCACGATCTCGCCGACGCCGAAGGCTTGCAACCGCTCCACAGTCGCCTCGGGACTGGGATCACCCCACAGCACGGCTTCGTCGTCATAGGCAGGCAGCGCCATGTCGACGCGCTTGAGTGCTTCCATGAACACCGTGCGCGCGCGCGACAGGTCCCCACGCCAGCCGCGCGGGCGGAAATTGCCGTCGAAGGCGACTTTCACGCCCTGCTGGCGCGCCATCTCCATCAGCGCCAGGAAGCGTCCCAGCCCGGTGTTGGAATAGAGCGAGAGCGTGATGCCGGAAAAGTAGACGAGCCTGGCCTTGGACAGGCCCTCCGCCACGCGGCCCCAGTCCGGCAGGTCGAACAGATCGCGTGCGGGCGATTGACCGCGCCAGTCGTAGTGACGGCGAGCGCCGGCCGAGTCGGTATCGATCACGACCAAACCCGGCAGCCGCCCGCGCGTGCGCAGCACGAGGTCGCTGCCCACGCCTTCCGCCGCCGCGAGCGCGAGGATCGCCTCCGAATAGGGGTCATCACCCAGCGCGGTCGCGAACGCGGCGTCGATCCCCGCACGGGCGAGATAGATCGCCACGTTGAAAGCATCGCCGCCGCAACCGATGCCGAAGCGCCCGTCACCGCCACGCACGAACTCGACCGTCGCCTCGCCGATCGAGATCGCCCGGGATCGCTGCTCGCTCATGGTGTCGTTCCGTCAAGGCCGGAGGGCGGGATGGAGGGCGCAACGGCGCGTTACGCAAATCGCTCGCGGGCCCGCGCACGCGCCTTCATGGCTTCCACCTCGCGATCGCGCGCGGGTCGCGTCGTCTCCAGCGAGTCCAGGAGCCGGCGGGCGGCGGCTGCCACCTCGTCGACCGCCCGGTTGAATGCCGCTTCGTTGGCCTTCGACGGGTTCGTGAAACCGCTCAGCTTGCGGACGAACTGCAGGGCCGATGCGTGGATTTCATCCTCGGTTGCGGGCGGCTCGAAATTGAACAATGTTCGGATGTTTCGACACATCGATCCTCTCCTGATGCACGCGGCTCGTGCGCTTGGCCGCATTGGCGTGCAGCGTGTTATCAACCGCTGGAATGTAGGCGAAACCTCGTGCGCTGCCCACCGGGAGCTCTTGTCGACGGTGGTACGTTGGGAGGGCAGGGCGGCCTTTGTATGTCCGGGAGTCTGCGGTGTCGTCAGATGCAAAGTCTGTCAGCATAACCGTCGACGGCGCAGGTCCCGTGTCGGGGTTGCTGCAGGCGCCCCCGCGGGCGCGCGCCTGCTACGTGCTGGCGCATGGTGCCGGTGCCGGGATGGCACATCCGTTCATGGCGGCGATCGCCGCCGGACTCGCCGAGCGCGACATTGCGACCTTGCGCTACCAGTTCCCCTACATGGAGCATGGCGGCAAGCGGCCGGATCCACCAAGGCTCGCGCATGCCGCGGTGCGTGCTGCCGTGGCGGAAGCCGCGCGTCTGCTGCCGGAATTGCCGCTCGTCGCCGGCGGCAAGTCGTTCGGCGGCCGCATGACCTCGCAGGCGCAAGCCGCAGCGCCGCTGCCGCACGTCCGCGGGCTGGCGTTTCTCGGATTCCCGCTGCATCCGGCCGGCCGCCCGTCGCAGGAGCGCGGCAAGCATCTGTTCGACGTGCATGTTCCGATGCTGTTCCTGCAGGGGACCCGCGACACCCTGGCGATGCTCGATCAGCTGGAGCCGCTGTGCAAAGCGCTCGGGACGCGCGCGACCCTGCGGCTGTTTCAGAACGCCGATCATTCCTTTCACGTGCCTGCACGCAGCGGCCGAACGGATTCTGAGGTTCGGAACGACCTGTTGGACGCGCTTGCAACCTGGATCGATGGCTTGACCGCTCGTCCGCGCTGATCGCGGGTTGGGCCGCGCTCCCGTGCAACGGCCAGCCGCGTCGCAGGTGCCAAGATCGCGCTGGACAGGGGGTAATGTTATATTGTAACGAAAGTACCCCAGCCTCGGACCTGCGGACGGTCGCCCATGCCCACGCATGTTCATCCCCAACACCATCACCACCCGCCCGGCCAGGGCCATCCGCCGGCGACGGTCTCGCCGTCGATCCTGCGCATGTCGGTACTGGAACGCCTGGCGATCGCCGCGGCCCTGATCGCGGTGCTGTGGGCGGGGGTGATCTGGGCCATGAAGGCGTGAGCGATGACCGCGGCGCTGCGATTTCGCAACCTCACCCTCGGCTATGACCGCCATCCGGCCGTGCATCACCTCGATGGTGCGGTCGAGACCGGCGCGCTGGTTGCGGTGGTGGGGCCGAACGGCGCCGGCAAGTCGACGTTGTTCAAAGGCATCGTGGGATTGATCAAGCCGCTGGCGGGCGGCATCGAGCGCGGGACTGTGAGCCCGCAAAGCATCGCCTACCTGCCGCAGGCGGCCGAGATCGACCGCTCGTTCCCGATCAATGTCTACGACATGGTGGCGATGGGGCTGTGGCGGCGAACCGGCCTTTTCGGCGGCATCGATCGCAGCGCACGCGCGTCGATCGAGCAGGCGATCGCCGCCGTCGGCCTCACCGGCTTCGAGGATCGTGCCATCGGGACGCTTTCGGGCGGCCAGATGCAGCGCATGCTGTTCGCCCGTCTGCTGCTGCAGGATGCCCGCGTGATCGTGCTCGACGAGCCGTTCAACGCGGTCGACGCCAAGACCTCCGCCGACCTGTTCGATCTGGTGCAGCGCTGGCATGGCGAGCAGCGCACCGTGCTCACCGCGATGCACGACATCGATTTCGTGCGCGCGAATTTTCCGGAAACGCTGCTGTTGGCGCGCCAGCCGGTGGCCTGGGGCCGCACCGATTCCGTGTTGACGCCGGAAAATCTGCTGGCGGCGCGGCGCATGTGCGAAGCCTTCGACCAGCATGCCTCCGAATGCGCGGAGGCGGTGTAATGCCGGCTGCGGCTGAGGTCACGTTCGGGGGCGATGCGAGGCCGTGATCATCTACGATCTCTTCATCGCGCCGTTCGCGGAGTTCGAGTTCATGCGCCGGGCACTGGCCGGCGCGCTGGCGCTTGCGTTCGGCGCCGGTCCTATCGGCGTCTTCCTGATGCTGCGGCGCATGTCGCTCGTGGGCGACGCCATGGCGCACGCCATCCTGCCGGGCGCCGCGATCGGCTTCCTGGTGTCGGGACTGAACCTGTTCGCGATGACCGGCGGCGGGCTGATCGCCGGCTTCGTGGTCGCACTGCTGACGGGTGTGGTGGCGCGCACGACCGAGCTCAAGGAGGATGCGGCGCTCGCCACATTCTATCTGCTCTCGCTCGCGGTCGGGGTCACCATCATCTCGCTCAAGGGCACCAACATCGATCTGCTGCACGTCCTGTTCGGCAACGTGCTCGCGCTCGACGACCAGACTCTGCTGCTGATCGCGGTGACCTCGACCGTGACGCTGCTGGTGCTGGCCCTGATCTACCGTCCGCTCGTGATCGAGTGCGTCGATCCCGGCTTCATGCGCTCGGTCAGCCGCGCCGGCGGCCCGGCGCACTTCGCCTTCCTCGTGCTCGTCGTGCTCAATCTGGTCAGCGGTTTCCATGCGCTCGGCACCCTGCTCGCCGTCGGCATCATGATGCTGCCGGCGGCGATCGGCCGGTTCTGGGCACGCGACGTCACGTTGATGATCGTGATCGCGACAGCGAGCGGCGCGCTCGCGAGCTATGCCGGCCTGCTGCTCTCGTTCCACACTGCCGTGGCGTCCGGCCCCGCGATCATTCTCGTTGCCGGTGCGCTCTACGTGCTCTCGTTGTTGTTCGGTCGCGTCGGCGGTCTAGTGCGGCAGGCGTTCCCGGGCCGCCACCTCGAAGCGTGATCGAGAGACCATCGCAGTGGAGAATCTCATGCCGACCCGCCGCCACGCGCTCGCTGCCGCTTTCGCCACTCTGCTGGCCGCTGGCTCCGCCGGCGCGCAGCCATCGCCCGCCGCCAGGCTCAACGTCATCGCGACCTTCTCGATCCTGGGCGACATGGTGAAGAACGTCGGTGGCGACCGGGTGGAGGTGGCGACGCTGGTCGGGCCCAACGGCAATGCCCACGTCTACGCGCCGTCACCTGGCGACGCCAGGAAAGTCGCCGATGCCAAGCTCGTGTTCATGAACGGGCTCGGCTTCGAAGGCTGGATCGACCGCTTGGTCAAGGCGTCCGGTACCAAGGCGCCGATCGTCGTCGCGACCAAGGGCATCAAGCCGCGCGAGCGGGCGGCCGCCCCAGGACATGACCACGATCACGGCCGCGCCGACCCGCATGCCTGGCAGTCGGTCGCCAATGCAAAGATCTACGTCGCCAACATTCGCGACGCCCTGATTGCCGCGGATCCCGCCGGGAAGGCGGCATATACCGCGAACGCAAACGCCTATCTCGCCAAGCTCGACGCGCTGGAGCGCGAAGTGCGCGACGTGATCGCCAAGGTGCCGCCTGAACGGCGCCGGGTGATCACCAGCCACAATGCCTTCGGCTATTTCCAGGACGCCTATGGCGTGAATTTCACCGCGCCGCAGGGCGTGTCGACCGAGGCCGAAGCCTCGGCGAAGGACGTCGCCGCCATCGTCACGCAGATCAAAAAGCAGAAGATCGCAGCTGTCTTCATGGAGAACGTAACCGACCCGCGCCTGGTCGAGCAGATCGCGCGCGAAACGGGCGCCAAGGTCGGCGGCACGCTCTATTCCGATGCCCTGACCGGCGACAACGGCGACGCCACCACCTACATCGATCTGATCCGCCACAACCTCAAGCAGCTCGCGGCGGCGCTGGTCAGTTGATCAGCGCAGTGATGAGTCCCGCCCTCCGTTATCGCCCGCGAAAGCGGGCGATCCAGTAGCCACCTGACCTGATAGTTGGACGGTGACGTCAAACTTCCGCATGGGCGGTTACTGGATGCCCCGCTTTCGCGGGGCATGACAGCGCGATTGCGGCTGAAGTCTCCGCCGACCTCAATCCAGCGGCTCGAGCCTGATGATCGAAGCGCCGTGATTGCTGCCGACCCAGAAGGTCGGCGGCGTGGTCGAATTGTCCACAAAGGCGCGGCGCATGTTGGTCGGCCGCGGCAGCGGATATTCGACGGCCTGGCCGGATTTCGGATCGAGCCGGACGATCCGGTCCGACGACATCCCGCCGGTCCATGCCTCGCCATTCTTGTCCACCACCACGTCGTAGGGATGGGTGTGCTTGGTCGGCATCGGCCATTCCTGGATGCTTTCCTTACGGGTGTCGAACATCGTGATCTTGTTGCCGCGATACTGGGCGAACCAGAAGCGGTCCTGGTCGTCGAGCCGGCCGCGGCGGTTGCGCGAGAACGGCGTGCCGGTCTGGTAGGCGGTGAATTGCAAAGTCTTGGCGTCGACGCGCACGAGATAGTTTCTCTGGAAGTCGGTCACGTAGACGTTGTTCTGCGAGTCCGCGCGGACGTCATAGATCGAATAGTTTTGCTTCCCGCCCGGAAGAATGCTGAACGGGTCGAACTCCTCGAATTTTCCGCTGGCGAGATCGAGCCGCAGCAAGGTCGACACGCCGGCATCGTTGACCCACAGCTTGCCGTCGACATGGAACTGCATCGTCACCATGTTGAGCTGCGAGGTGTCCTTGTTGCGTTCGGCCGGGAGCTGCCAGATCTGGAATTTCTCGGTCTTGGGATCGAACTTGGCGACGCCGGCCTGGTACATCATGCCGAGCCAGAGGTTGCCGTCGCGGTCCGCTCCGAGGTCGAGATTGCCGGTCGGGAAGCCCGGCTTGAGGATCGGCATGGCGTATTCGGTGTGCGTGCCGGTCTTGGGATCGATCTTGCCCAGGAACTGCTCGCCAAAATTCGAGTACCAGGCCTCGCCGTTCACGATGATCACGTCGTGCGGCTCAATGGTCGCGCGCGGCAGGTCGTATTCGGTGATGATGACATTGGCGCCGCGGCCTTTGATGCGCGGCAGCGTCTTGAGCTCGTACGACCATTGCGGCGCGCTGCTCAGGTTGATGCCGGCGATATACTCGGCGGCCTTGCGGAAACGTTCGGGGTTGGCCGCCCGCGACTGATCCACGCGCCGCTGCGGCTTGAGCACGTGGCTCACCTGCGCATAGCCGTTCATGCGGGCGATTACGTTCACGAGCTCGTCGGCGTCGTGGGTCGACTTCACCACGCGCTCGAGCGTATGGCAGCTCACGCAGTTGATGAGATGGGCCTTGTCGTCGTCGGTGCCGGGGACGCTCATCATCCATTCGGCATTGGTGAGCTGACGGCTGAGATTTCTGGTCTTGCGCAGCTTGAGATCGGCGGTCGTGGGTTGGCCGCCGGCGATTTCGGTGGCTTTGGGACCCTCGAGATCGTACCCGACCGCACGTGCCTGCAGGTTGTAGCGGCCGGGCTCGAGCCGGGACGCGGGGAAGCTGTAACGGCCCTGGTCATCGCTGACGACGCTGACCGTGATGGTCGAGCCGTCCTTCCTGGCGCTCACGATCACGCCAGGCATCGGTCCCTCCTCCGCCGAGGTGACCTGGCCTGCAAGCGCCGCCGCGCCTTGGGCGGCAGCGGGCGAAACTGATCCGGACAGAATGAGGGTCAACGCGAACGCGGCACTGGCGATAACGGCGAGACGTCGCAACAGCATCGCAGCCTCCCTGATCGACCTTGGTTTTGCGCACCGCCAGGCGCCACGCGCCCGCTGCGGTCCGCCGGTCTTGACGAAAGCCTAGAACCGCACCCGACCGGCGGCAAGCGGGTTGCCGCCGGGTGGGCCTGAGCGCGGCAAGCTACGCTGGAGCAGCGTGTTCTCTCACTTGCCCGCACCTCTTTCACGGATCAGCTCTGCGAGCTCATCCCGATCGAAGAATTCCGCCCAGCGCAGCACCGATGCGTCATATTTGTCGTCGCGGATGTCAGGATCGCCGCCGGCGTCGAGCAGCATGCGCGCGATGTCCATCGCGCCGTTCTCCGCGGTCATGTGCAGGGCGGTGTGGTTGCAGTCCCACATCAGGCGCTTGGCATTGACGTCGACGCCCTGCGCGATCAGCCATTCCACCGCTTCCACGTTCTTCTTGCTCACCGCGAGGTGCAGCGCGATCGTGTCGGGTCCGTCGGGCCCGATGCGAGACGGCATCTCACGCAGCATCGCCTCGGCAAGGTCGTAGCGCTTGAGGTTCACCGCGGCGATGAAATCGAGCTTCGCGCCGGCCTGCTGCAGCATCGAGACGATGCTGGTGTCGGCATTCTCCTGTGACGCCGTGGTCAACGGCGTGGCGCCGGTTGCGTCAGTCGCGTTCGCGTCTGCCCCCAGCGCGAGCAGGACCTGCACGACCTTGGGCCGGTTCTTCGCTACGGCGTGGTGCAGGGGCGTTCGACGGTGCAGATTGCGGGTCATCCGTGCGTGCAGGAGGGACGGGTCGCGCGAGACGAATTCCCGCACCTCCTCGGCCCGATCGAGCGCGATCGCACACCAGAGGGTGAGCTTGGCGCCCTTGCCCAGCAGATACTCCGCCACATCCTCGCGCACGCGCCGAAAGCATGTCGCCCATCCGAGCACTCCGACCTGGTAGTCGTCCCCTTGGCCGTCGACGTCCGAGCCCGCTTCAACCAGCATCCTGACGGTCTCGAGGTCGGCAACGGCGGCGGCAAGGTGAAGGGGATAGGCATTGTCGGGAAAATCGCGGATACGGACATCCGCGCCGCGCTCCAGCAGCAGTCGCACGCATTCATGCCGGCTCGCGCAGGCTGCCCTGTGCAGGGCGGCTTGCCGTTGGAAGTTGCCGCCGTGGGCATTGATCAGGTCGGGACGGGCATCGAGCAGACGACGAAGTTCGTCGGCGCGACCTTGATTTGCAGCCTCGAGGATGGCGTCGATCGTCCGACGCACCTCCGGAGGGCGGGTGTCGCGCGCCTGGGCGTCGCGGGCGAGCATTTCGATCGCCTCGTGGCGGTTCTCCTTGCCGATCTGGTGAATGGTTAGGCCGTCGTCATCAATCGCAGCCGGATCGAAGCCGTCCTGGAAGGCGCGGCGAACGGTCTCGACATCGCCGGCGCGCGCAGCGTCGAACACCCGCTTGCGGTCCGGATGGACGATATCGGGATTGTCGGAGATGACGACCTTGTCCACTTGCGCCTTGAGCCGGCGCCAGCTGGCGAAGCCGTATTCGCGCGCGACCGCTAGCTGAGCCGCGGCGAGCTTGGTGAGCGGATCGTGCTGGCGCAGCGCCTTGAGGCGTTGCTTGGCCTGGTTCTTGAGATGCTCGAGATTTGGCCGCGTCGGGGAGCGTGCGGAGGCGGCGTACGGACGGATTGGGATCGCTGCTCATGAAAACCTTCCTTCCCTATGCGCCCGGTGTCCGCGTCTCTCGGGCAGGAAGTCAGGTTTAGGTCGACTGGCAATTCGGCGGGCTGAGCCCTTTACGCGGACCGTCGGCCTCCGCTGCGGCCGAGCAGAAATCTATCCCAACCGCTGTCCGTCGCGCAAGCGTCAGCAGGTCGCTCGTCTATCCCTGACGGAGGCTTCACTTTATCCGCCAGCTCTTGTCGATGTAACGTTGCGCGCCCACTTCGCTTACCTGGATTGCAGCGCGATAGCTGCCGTCGGGCGTCGCGATGATGTGCGTGATGGTCTGCATCGGCATCTGCTCCTCGTCCGGGCCGTCGGCGAAGGCCTCGACGATCGCGCGCCCGTCGAAGCGCGGCAGCGTCGCGTCGCGGTCGAACCCGATGAGCGCGAGCAGTGTCGGCGTGATGTCGACGTTGCTGACCGGCGTGCGGATGGTCGCTCCGCGCTTGAAGTCGACGCCCCACGCGATGAAGGTGTTGCGCACCGTCCACGGGCTCATGCCGCCATGATTGCCTAGAGCGCCGGCCAGCGGCCCGGTCGCCCGTCCGGTGTCGGTATAGTCCGTACCCGGCACCCCGTACGGGTTTGGCGCCGAGCTCCAGGGGAAGGTGACGACGATATCCGGACTGCGCTCGGCCGGCGCGAGGTGAATGAGCTCGAGGGCGAAGGTGCCGGCCTCGACGCCCTCGACCGGTGCAGTCCCCGCGCCGGGCCGGCCGGCAGTGAACAGCACGCCGGCCCAGTCCTGCGCCTTGAGGAAATCAGTCAGGCGACGGATGAGCGCGGGGTCGCGGTCCTTGACATGCAGCAGCATGGCCTGCCCGCTGCTCGCGACGACCACGTCATCGGAGCCGACGCTGGCCTTGAGCCCGGCCTTGATCAGCTCGGCGGTGAGGTTGACGCCGAATGCGCTGTGGCTGAAGCCGTGGTCCGACACGACGATGATGTTGGTCGCGCCGGCAAGGCCGAGTGCGTCGAGCCGCTTGAGCAGCAGCCCGACCTCAGCGTCGTCGGCACGGATCGAGGCCCGCGCCTGCGGCGAGCCGGCGCCGAGCCCGTGCTGAATGTGGTCGGGCTCGGTGAGCCAGTTGATGATCACGTCGGGCTTCAACTCCGGCAGGACGAAGTCACGCAGCACCTCCTGCGTCCAGGCGACAGCGGGGTCGTCCGACGCAGTGGCGCCGCCGCGGGGAGGCGCAGGCCCGAAACGTTGCAGCACGGCGTCATTGACCGTCGGGGGAAACGCAACGCGCTTGCCCGGCTCCCAGTAGCCGCTGACCAGCACACCGACGCCCTTGGGGGCGCGCGGGTTGAGCAGCAGCACCTGTCCGGTCGAGCCGGAGCTCACCGCCGCCAGGCGCTTGCCGCGCTCGGCCAGGATTTCGCCCAGGCTCTTGGTCAGCACCATGTTGCCGCCCGTCACCTCGTCGAGGCGCAGCAGATTGCGGTGGTCGTCGTTGGCGAAGGCGAAGTTGGGGTCGACCGCACGCACATAGATGCGGTTGCCGAAGATGCCGTTGCGCGCCGGATAGGTGCCGGTCGCGATCGCCGTCGCGTTGACCCGGGTGACGGTCGGGAACACGGCATGACTGTTGAGGAAATTGACTCCCTCCTGCCGCAGCCGCCAAAGATTGGGCGTTTCGTCCGGTGTGATCGCATCGGGTCGCAAGCCGTCGATCACCAGGACGAGGTTGAGCGTGGCGCGACCGGCTGCGCCCGCATGCGTCAGGCTGACGACGATGCCGAGCGCCAGCGCCATGCGTGCCACGGTGGTCGCGGTTGCGGCGAGGGCGGCGATCGCTCTTCCCATTCGTGTCCTCCGGGGTTCAACAATTGCTGACGGCGCGGCGGCGCGATAGCATCCGGCCCGGGATGCCTATATACGGTGGCCAAACGGAGTTAAGCGATGTCCGACAAGGTTCCCGTCACCGTGCTGACCGGCTATCTCGGCGCCGGCAAGACCACTCTGCTCAACCGCATTCTGTCCGAGCCGCACGGCCAGAAATACGCCGTCATCGTCAACGAGTTCGGCGAGATCGGCATCGACAACGACCTCGTCGTCGGCGCCGACGAGGAAGTGTTCGAAATGAACAACGGCTGCATCTGCTGCACCGTGCGCGGCGACCTCGTGCGCATCATCGACGGGCTGATGCGGCGCAAGGGCAAGTTCGACGCCATCATCGTCGAGACCACCGGGCTCGCGGATCCCGCGCCGGTCGCCCAGACCTTCTTCATGGACGAGAATGTGGGCCGCAAGGCCAAGCTCGACGCGGTGGTGACGGTGGCCGACGCCAAATGGCTGCTGGACCGTCTCAAGGATGCGCCCGAGGCCAAGAACCAGATCGCATTTGCCGATGTCATCCTGCTCAACAAGACCGACCTGGTGAAAGCCGACGAGCTGGGCGAGGTCGAAGCCCGCATCCGCGGAATCAATCCCTATGCCAAGGTGCACAAGACCGAACGCTGCAGGATTTCGCTGCCGGAAGTGCTCGGGCGCAACGCCTTCGATCTCGACCGCATCCTGGAGATCGAGCCGGAATTCCTCGGCGACGGGGATCATCATCACCATGGTCATGAGCACGATCACCATCACGGCCACGACCACGCGCACGATCACGGCCACCACCATGATGGCGGGGGTCTGAAACACTATCATGACGAGGAGATGCAGTCGGTGTCGCTCAGGACCGACAAGCCGCTCGATCCGGACAAGTTCTTTCCCTGGGTGCAGGACCTCGTGCAGAAGGAGGGGCCGAGCATCCTGCGCTGCAAAGGGATCCTGTCGTTCAAGGACGACGACCAGCGGTTCGTGTTTCAAGGCGTGCACATGATCCTCGACGGCGACCACCAGCGTCCCTGGAAGGACGGCGAGAAACGCGAGAGCCGTGCCGTGTTCATCGGCCGCAAGCTGCCGGAGGAGCGGATCCGGGAAGGCTTTGCGGGCTGCGTGGCATGACGGCGGGTTACGCCCGCGCGCGGCGGCGGCGGCCCTGACGAGGCGCGACAAGCCGTGACCGAGGCCAAAAGCGACATCCCCTCCGTGGTCGAGCGGACGCGGCCGCTGAAAGCCGAGGCGCCGGTCGTGGCCGCGCATGTCCTGGCCGAGACCGCGGTGTTCGTGCTGGGCGAGGAAGCGCTCCTGTTTGCACCGCGCGCAGGCGAGGCGCGTACGGTGCCGGTGCATGGCGGTGCCGTGCTCTCGTCGGCCGCGGATGCAAACCGCGTCGTCACCGGCGGCGACGACGGCAAGGTGGTATCGACCGACGCGCAGGGCGAGAGCCGGATGCTTGCGGCTGATGCCAAGGGACGGTGGATCGACCACGTCGCGGTTGGCCCGGGCAGTGCGGTGGCGTGGTCGGCGGGCAAGCAAGCGTTCGTGAGCGGCGGCAAAGGCGGCGAGCGCGGGCTCGAGGTGCCCTCAACCGTCGGCGGACTGGCGTTCACCCCCAAGGGCCTGCGGCTGATCATCGCGCACTACAACGGCGTCACGTTGTGGTTCGCGAACGCGCAGAGCGAGCCGGAGAGGCTGGAGTGGAAGGGCTCCCATCTCTGCGCCGGCGTGAGTCCGGACGGCCGGTTCGTGGTCACGTCGATGCAGGAGCCGACGCTGCACGGCTGGCGTCTCGCCGATCGCAAGGACATGCGGATGTCGGGCTACAGCGCCCGCGTGCGCTCGCTCGGCTGGACCGTGGGCGGCAAGTGGCTGGCGACGGCGGGCTCGAGCCAACTGGTCCTGTGGCCGTTCCAGGGGAAGGACGGCCCCATGGGCAAAACGCCGCGCATCCTGGCGCCGGCGGAGGTGCAGGCCGAGGTCGTCGCCTGCCATCCCAAGCAGGATGTGGTGGCGGTCGGTTATGCCGACGGTCTCGTCCTGCTCGTGCGGGTAGAGGATGGGGCCGAAGTGCTGGCGCGCAAGCCCGGCGGTTCACCGATCACCGCGCTCGCCTGGAGCGCGGCCGGCAATCTGCTCGCCGTCGGAGCGGAGGACGGCGAGGCCGGCGTCATCGATCTCGGATAATGGGCGCCCTCGGGCGCCCGGGGACGGCTGTCGTTATTGTTTTTTCTGTTGGGCAGCGCCCTTCGGCGCGGCCCGCGTCAGCGCATTGTCGGGAAGCCGGCTCCAGACCTGACTCTTGCCGAACACCGCGAAGCCGAGATAGCCACGCACTTCCAGGCTCTTGCCGTCTGGGCTGAGATTCATCAGCGCGCGATAGACTGTGCCGTCACGCGGATCCATGATGGTCCCGTTCTCGTAGGCAAGTCCGTTCCGCCGCATTCCCTTGATCAAGGCCAGGCCGAGCACCGGGGCGCCCTTCTCCGCGCCTTCGCACTTGCTGCAGACCCAATTCTCGTCGTCGCCGGGTTTGAAGAAGATCTTGACCATGCCGCCTTCGTAGACGCCGTTCTTCTCGATGATCTTGAACCAGCTTCCGGGTTTGCCGGTGTTCTCGTCGGTGTGCTCCCACAGCCCGACCGCCGACGGCTCTGCGGCGCGGACGGGCAAGCCGGCGGCCATCAGAACAACCGTACTCACGAGGATCAGTTTTTGCAGCAAACCTCTCATCACGACACCTGCGATTGTTGAGCCTGCGATCGTTTTGAGACCCGGTCGCAAATCCCCCGCCGGGCCTTGCAAGGCCGTCCATGGCCTCAGACTGTGGTGATTTCACGGAAATTTCAACGCGCGGAACAGCGGTGCGCGCTCCCCTGGACCAAGGGATAAATCCCTTGCGAGGGGGCTGAAAGCACGGGCGGTCGGCGTGGGGGTGCGAGCGCGATCGGCTTGCGCCGAGCGCCACGCCGGAGCGTGCCAGCCGGGGCTGCCGGTTCGTGCGAAAAAAATCGCGCGCCGCGATGCGGCGCCCGACAGTCTGCTCTTGCCCGGGGCTTAGTTCACGAGCACGTTCGTGAATTGCCACGGGTCGCTGGTATCGAGGTTCTCGGGAAACAACTCGCCGCGGCCGGCGAGCGGCGTCCAGTCCGTGTAACGGCCGATGACCGGCCCGAGATAGGGCCGCTGCAGGTCGAGGCAGCGGCGGAAATCCATCTCGTCGGCCTCGACAATGCCGCGGTCCGGGTTCTCCAGCATCCACACGATGCCGGCCAGCACCGCCGAGGTCACCTGCAAGCCGGTCGCGTTCTGGTAGGGTGCAAGCTGTCGCGTCTCCTCGATCGAAAGCTGGGAGCCGTACCAGTAGGCGTTCTTGGCGTGGCCATAGAGGAGCACGCCGAGCTCGTCGATGCCGTCGACGATGTCATCCTCGGACAGGATGTGCCAGGTCTGCTGCGGCTTCCACTGTGCTCCCGCCATTTCGTGCAGGGACAGCACCGCATCGTCGCAGGGGTGATAGGCGTAGTGACAGGTCGGCCGGTAGACCACCTTGTCCCCTTCGCGGACCGTGAAGTAGTCGGCAATGGAGATGGACTCGTTGTGGGTGATCATCCAGCCGTGCTGGGCCTGGGCCGTGGGCGTCCATGAGCGCACGCGTGTGCCGGCCCCCGGGCGCTTGAGGTAGATCGCGGCGTCGCAGCCGAAGTCGTGGCGGGCGGCGCCCGGCGGCAGCGTCTTTTCGTGCGTGCCCCAGCCGAGTTCGGACGGCTGCATGCCTTCCGAGACGAAGCCCTCGACCGACCAGGTGTTGACGAACTTGCCGCGCGGCTTGGGGTCGCGCGCGCGCTGCGTGTCGCGCTCGGCGATGTGGATGCCCTTGACGCCGACGCGCTGCATCAGGCGCCCCCAGTCCTCACGCGATTGCGGCTCGACGACGTCGAGCTTGAGCTCGCCGGCGATGTTGAGGAGCGCCTGCTTCACCATCCAGGAAACCATGCCGGGATTGGCGCCGCAGCAGCTCACCGCGGTAACGCCGCCGGGGCGTCGCCGCCGCAGGTCGAGCACGCTTTCGCGCAGCGCATAGTTCGAGCGCTGCGAAATCGAGCGGTTGCGGTCGGTGTAGAGGCCCGGCCAGGGCTCGACCACGGTGTCGATGTAGAACGCGTCAAGGTCCTTGCACAACGCCATCATGTCGACCGACGAGGTGTCGACCGACAGGTTGACGACCATGCCGCGACCCGGCCCCGTCGTCAGAAGGGGCGTGAGGACATCGCGGTAGTTGTCCTTGGTCAGCGCCTTGTGGATGAAGCGGATCTGCCGCTCGTCGAGCAGACGGCGGTCGCTGTCGTCCGGCGCGATGACCACGAACTTGGCGCGGTCGAAGGCGATGTGCCGCTCGATGAGCGGCAAGGTGCCCTTGCCGATCGAGCCGAAGCCGATCATCACGATCGGGCCATCGAAGCGGGCATGCAGCGGCCCGTCTCTGGTGGCAAGGGCATTGGCATTCATATCGGTTACTCCCAAGGCAAAAGGCGACGAGATCAGGCCGCGTGGGACGCGAGCACGGGCTCGTTGCTGCCGAGGCCGGCAACGAGAGTGGCGAGATCGGGCTTTGCCGCGGGCCGGCCCGCGGCGGTGACCAGCCCGCGCGCTTCCTCGAGCGCACCCGTGGCCAGCTCGCGCGCGAGCAGCCGGTGGCGCTCGTAGGGGCCCGGCAGCCAGAGCGCTCCGGTCTTCTCGCTCGAGAAGCCGAAGCGCCCGTAATAGGGCGCGTCGCCGACCAGCAGCACGGCGCGATGGCCGAGCCGCACGGCTTCCCGCAGCGCCCGCTGCACCAGCGTCGACCCGATTCCGCGCTTGCGGCAGTCGGGAGCGACGGCGAGCGGGCCCAGCAGCAGCGCCGGCCGGCACGGGCCGGCGGAGACGCTCCACAGCTGGACGGTGCCCACCAGACGCCGACCTTCGGCGGCGACGAACGATAGTTCCGGCAGACGTCCTTCGCGCAGGCGCTCGGACGTCTTGCCAAAACGCGCCGGTCCGTAAGAGACGTCGAGGAGGCGTTCGCGCTCCACGACGTCAGCCGGCCGTTCCGGACGAACGGTGACCATCCTATCCTCCGTCGGTCCGCAGTCAGATGTGATAGGTCTTCAGCGGCGAGAAGCCGTTGAAGGCCACCGACGAATAGGTCGCGGTATAGGCGCCCGTGCCCTCGATCAGCACCTTGTCGCCGATCTCGAGGCTGATCGGCAGCGCATAAGGCTGCCGTTCGTACATCACGTCGGCCGAGTCGCAGGTCGGCCCGGCGAGCACGCAGGGACAGAGCTCGTCGCCGTCGCGCGGGGTGCGGATCGGATACCGGATCGACTCGTCCATGGTCTCGGCGAGACCGCCGAACTTGCCGATGTCGAGATAGACCCAGCGCACGTCGTCGTTCTCGCTCTTCTTCGAGACGAGCACGACCTCGGCCTCGATCATGCCGGCATTGCCGACCATGCCGCGGCCCGGCTCGATGATGGTCTCCGGGATGCGGTTGCCGAAATGGCGGCGCAGCGCGCGGAAGATCGCCGAGCCGTAGGTCTTCACCGTCGGCACGTTCTTGAGGTACTTGGTCGGGAACCCGCCGCCGAGATTGACCATCGTCAGCGTCAGGCCGCGCTCGCCGCATTCGCGGAACACGGCCGCCGCCGAGGCGAGCGCCCGGTCCCAGGCGTGCGGGTTGCGCTGCTGGGAGCCGACATGGAAGGAGACGCCATAGGCCTCGAGGCCGAGGCGATGGGCGTGCTCCAGCACGTCGGCTGCCATGGCCGGCTCGCAGCCGAACTTGCGCGACAGCGGCCATTCCGCTCCGACGCAGTCGGAGAGGATGCGGCAGAAGACGCGCGTGCCGGGGGCGGCGCGGGCGACCTTCTCCACCTCTGCGGTGCAGTCGACGGCGAACAGGCGCACGCCCAGCGCATAGGCGCGCGCGATGTCGCGCTCCTTCTTGATGGTATTGCCGAAGGAGATGCGGTCGGGCTTGGCGCCGGCAGCCAGCACCATTTCGATCTCGGCGACCGAGGCGGTGTCGAAGCTCGAGCCGAGCGTGGCGAGGAGCGAGAGCACCTCGGCAGCCGGGTTCGCCTTCACGGCATAAAACACCTTCGTATCCGGCAGCGCTTTCGCGAAGGCCAGATAGTTCTCTCGGACGATCTCGAGGTCGACGACGAGGCAGGGGCCCTCGTCGGCCCGCGTACGCAGGAACTCGCGGATGCGCGCGGTCATGGCGCTCTCCCCACGGCTTCAGGCGGCGAACCGCCTAAATGATGCGGATGGTGAGGTCGCCGCCGGCGCGCGATGGGGACGCGCTGGCAAGCGAAGACTCTCGACCCGCTATGCTGCCTTGGATTGGAATGGGGAATTCCCGTTCCGCACGGCCGGCAATGATGAACAAGCCTCTTCGGTAGCCACGCCGGCTGATGGAAGGCCGGCAGAGACCAAGGAAGCCCGCTCCGTCGTTGCTTTAAGCCGCGTCCCCCGTTGAGCGCGGGGTGTGCCGGTTTCGCCTCCGGCTGCCGGTCAAGTGGTTTCGGAGCTCAGACGATCGCAGTACTCAGTCTGCGATCTCGCTCCGGGCGGCTGTCCGGCCTCTTGTCCGGATGCCCACCGACCGACACACGGCCACAGGCACGTGCGAAATTGGGCAATCGCGCACATAAGCGAAGTGGACGCGTATTACAAGATTTTTTTTCAGATCCGCGCGGCAAACCGCACGCGCGGCGCCCGCAGGCGCGCCGCGCCCGTCACCCGCGCGTGGTGAACGGCTCGACACGCTGGGCGTTGCGGATGAACGCGAACATCACGGCGATGCCGCCGAGGAAGAAGATCCCCTGCATGACGGGCACTCCGTAGTGCCCGAGATCCAGATAGTTCGCCACCGCCCAGCCGCCGGCAAACGCCGCGCCGAACACCTCGGCGCCGATCAGGATGGCCGCGCTCAGCACGGTCATCACATTCTGCCAGGCGATCTTGCGTCCGCCGCTGCGGGGAGAGCTGGAGTTCATGGCACGGGTCCTCTGGGCGGGCGCAATCTCCCCGAAACCGGCGGCCGGATCAAGCCGGAGAAACAGGGCAAAGGGTGCTTCGATCATGCGCCTGAGATAGGCGCGACAGACCTCGTAGCAACGATGGCCTGCCACAATGCGGCCGGATTCGACCTCGGTGAGCCGCTTGAAGGACACATGCGCCGGGAGTCTGGCATCGACCCGTGCGCACGGCCGGCACCTGGCGCTGGTCACCTGCCGGCGGTCGACCCGAGCCTCCGGGGCCGCTGCTCTACGTCGTCCACGTCGACCTCGTGCAGACGCCGGCTGGAATGCTCCCGCCTCACGCCGCGTCGCGGCTGGCCTTGGCGTCGAGCAGGCCGGATTCCACCAGCGCCGCGCGAATGCGGTCGATCTCGGCGCGGGAGAGCTTGACCAGCGGCGGGCGCACCACCGCGCGCGGCAGCCGGCCGAGCAGGACCAGCGCCTCCTTCATGCGGTTGTGCATGTCCGCCCAGGGGTCGGCGTAGAACACGCGTGCCAGGGGATAAATGCGGTCGTTGAGACGGCGCGCCTCGGCGAGGTCGTTGGCCGCGACCGCGCGGAACAGCTCCGCCTGCAGGTCGGGGATCACGCTGCCGCTGCCCGACAGCAGTCCGTTACAGCCGAGCACCAGCGAGCTGAACAGCCAGGCACTGTGGGTGGTGAGCACGTTCACCGGCCGCGGCAGGTGCTGCAGCGTGCGGATGTGCATCTCGTGCTGCGGCACATTGCCTGCCCAGTCCTTGATGGCGCGGATCGTGGGCACCTGCTCGACCATCTTCAGCAGCGTCTCGCGCGGGTAGCCCTGGCCGGTGGCGAGCGGATACTGGAACGCGATAATGGGCAGATCGGTGGCATCGGCGATGCGCTTGAAATGGGCGAGCGCCATCTCCGGCGACTGACCCAGGGTGAACGGCGCCGGCGGAAACACCAGCAGCGCGGAGGCGCCGCCATCCGCCGCCATGCGCGCGATCCGCGCCGCCTCGATGCTGCCGTCGGCCCACACGCCGTTGACCAGGGGCAGCCGGCCGCCGATCTCGTCCTGCGCAATGTCGAGCACGCGCCGCTGCTCATCGAAGCTGCAGGAGGCGACCTCGGTCGAATGGGCGTTGACGGTGATGGCGGAGAGGCCCTGGGTTGTCGCCACGTCGCGCAGATGGCTGCGGAAGCTCTTCTCGTCGATCGAGAGATCGTCGTTGAACGGAAGCAGCACGGCCGGAATGACGCCGTGGGGAACGTAGCTCGCGTGGCGGGGCATCGGAGACTCCTGCGGCGGTCCGCTGAATTTATTCTGAAGGCTTTATATCACGCACAGTCGGGCGAAGTCCCCCCGCCTGGAGCAGCCGCCCGGTCGGCCTCTCGACCTGCCTTGATGTGCACCGAGGGTTGAGCGTACGCTGGCACATCCCGCAGGCATGAGGAGATTCCCATGGCCGCTGCTCATCGCACCTTGAGGCGTTTGTGGCTCGTGCTGGCACTCGCGGCCCTGCCGGCATCGTCGCCGGCCTGGGGCGGGACGACGCTGATCTACGTCACCAACAGCGCCGGCGACAGCATCCACGTCGTCGATCCCGCGACCAACAAGGTCGTGCAGGAAATCAAGGGTGTCGAGGCCGCCCACGGCATTGCGCCCGCTCCCGACGGCTCGCGCGTCTATGTCAGCAACGAGGCCGACAGCACGCTCGACGTGTTCGATCGCGAGAGCGGCGCCCTGGTCAAGAAAGTGCCGTTGAGCAATCACCCCAACAACATCGCGGTGACCAAGAACGGCGACCGCATCCTGGTCGGCATTGCGCGCGGGCCCGGCGCCGTCGATGTGATCGACGCCAAAACGCTCACCCGCACCAAGAGCATTCTGGTCAAAGGGCGCCTGCACAACATCTATGTCACGCCGGATGGCAAGCACCTCATCACCGGCTCGATCCCGGCGAAGCTCCTGACCGTGATCGACCTCGAACGTGAGGTTCCGGTGTGGGAGCTGCCGTTCGATCTGGGCGTGCGCCCGATGGCGATCGAGGCCGGTCCCGACGGGTCGACCAAGCGGATCTTCGTGCAGCTCTCGGACACCAATGGCTTCGCGGTCGTGGATTTCGCCGCGCGCAAGGAGGTCGCAAGGATCAAGCTGCCGGCGACGACGACGGAATTCGAAACCGACGCCGGACGCGCCACGTCACCGTCGCACGGCATCGGCGTCGCGCCCGACAACAAGACGCTGTGGGTCACCAGCATCCCCAACAATGCGGTGTTCGTCTATTCGCTCGCGGATCTCAAGCTCATCGGCGAGGTGGCGCTGCCGGCTCTCAAGCTGCCCGGACACGGCCCGATTGCCTCGGTGCCGAATTGGGTGACGTTCACGCCGGACAGCAAGACCATCTATATCTCGAATGCCGCCATCAAGTCGGTCACGGCCATCGACACCGAGAGCAGGACGGTCAAGGCCGTCATCCCGGTGGGCGAAGTCCCCAAGCGCATCAACACGCTCGCGACGAACTGAGCGTTCGCCATCGTCATAACGTCCCTCGGCGCTGCCAGGCGTTCGCATGCCGGGATCCGCCACGAATGCAGTGACGGGCGGTCGGGTTGATTCGGCCGGGAAGAAGCCCACATTTATCGGGCGCTCGGCGTAAGATGCGGGCGGGCGCCTGCAATGACTGCTGCGAGGCAGGAACGGCCTGGCCGCTTGCCACATCTTCCGGTTTTCCATGAACGCAGTATCCACGTTTCATCCGGCCGTTGCCGCATGGTTTGAAGGCAGCTTCGCTGCGCCCACAGCGGCGCAGGCGGAGGCCTGGCCTGCGTTCCAGGCCGGCCGAGATGTGCTGATCGCGGCGCCGACCGGCTCCGGCAAGACGCTCGCTGCGTTTCTTGCCGCCATCGATGCCCTGGTGCGGCAAGGTCTGGAAAGCGGGCTCAAGGACGAAACCCAGATCGTATACGTATCGCCGCTCAAGGCGCTGTCGAACGACATCCGCTGCAATCTGGAAGCACCACTCGCCGGCATCCGCGAGGGCCTGCGTGCACGGGGCTTGCCCGACGTCGAGATCCGCACCTGGGTGCGTACCGGCGATACCCCGCCAGGCGAGCGCGATCGCATGCGCCGCCGGCCGCCCCATATCGTGGTGACGACGCCGGAGTCGCTCTACATCCTGCTCGGCTCGGAGTTGGGGCGGGCGATGCTTGCGACCACCCGCACCGTGATCGTCGACGAGATCCACGCGCTCGCCCCGAACAAGCGCGGCACCCATTTGGCGCTTTCGCTCGAACGGCTCGCCGCGCTCTGTGGCCGCCGGCTGCAGCGTGTGGGACTTTCCGCCACCCAGAAGCCGATCGATGCGGTGGCGCGCTTTCTGGTCGGGGCCGGCGCGAACGGTGCGACGAACGCCGATTGCAAGATCATCGATACCGGCCACCGCCGCGCCCGTGACCTCGCGCTCGAAGTTCCGGACGCGCCGCTCGAAGCCGTGATGTCGCACGAAGTCTGGGAGCAGGTCTATGGGCGCTTGGCCGAGCTGATCGAGGCGCATCGCACCACGCTCATCTTTGTCAATACCCGCCGGCTGGCGGAGCGGGTTACCCGCGCGATTTCGGAGCGGCTTGCGACCGACCAGCCCGGCCACGATCAGGTCGCCGCCCACCACGGCAGCCTGGCTCGGGAGCAGCGTCTCGACGCCGAGCAGCGGCTCAAGCAGGGAAAGCTCAAGGCACTGGTGGCGACCGCGTCGCTCGAACTCGGCATCGACATCGGCGAGGTCGATCTGGTCTGCCAGCTCGGCTCGCCGCGCTCGATTGCGAGCCTGCTGCAGCGCGTGGGCAGGTCGGGGCACGCCATCGACGGCGTGCCCAAGGGCCGGCTTTTCCCGCTCTCGCGCGACGATCTCGTGGAATGTGCGGCCTTGCTCGACAGCACCGCGCGTGGCGAGCTCGACCGGCTCTCGATTCTGGACCAGCCGCTCGACGTGCTGGCGCAGCAGATCGTCGCCGAGGTGGCGGCGCGGGAATGGAACGAGGACGAGCTCTATGCGCTCGTGCGCCGCGCGTGGCCTTATCGGACCCTGGCGCGGGAGGATTTCTCGGCCATCGTAACCATGCTGGCGGAAGGCTTCAGCACACGCCGCGGCCGCCGTGGCGCGTTGATCCACCACGACGCCGTGAACCACATGCTGCGCGGCCGGCGCGGGGCACGGCTCACCGCCCTGACCTCGGGGGGAACGATCCCGGACAACGCCGATTTCCAGGTGCTGCTGGAGCCCGAGAATCACATCATCGGGACCGTGAACGAAGATTTCGCGGTCGAGAGTCTCGGCGGCGACATCTTTCAGCTCGGCAACAAGAGCTATCGCATCATCCGGGTCGAGCGCGGCGTCGTGCGCGTCGAGGACGCCCATGGCATGGCGCCGACCATTCCATTCTGGCTGGGAGAAGCGCCCGGCCGTAGCGATGAGCTGTCGGCTGCGGTGTCACGCTTGCGCACGGAAATTGCCGGGTGCCTGCGCGAGGACCCGGCCGGCGAGCGCGCCTTGCGCTGGCTGGTGGATGACGTCGGCGCCGGCGAGCCGGCCGCCCAGCAGCTGGTCGAATATCTCGCGTCCGCGCATGCGGCGCTGAGCTGCCTGCCCACGCAGGACACGATCGTGCTCGAACGTTTCTTCGACGAAGTCGGCGGCATGCAGCTCGTCATCCACTCGCCCTACGGCAGCCGCATCAATCGCGCCTGGGGACTGGCACTGCGCAAGCGCTTTTGCCGCAAGTTCAATTTCGAGCTGCAGGCGGCGGCGACCGAGGACAATATCGTCCTCTCGCTGACCACGGCGCACAGCTTCGAGCTCTCCGAGGTGTCACGCTATCTGCACTCCGCCAGCATCAGGCCGCTTCTGATCCAGGCGCTGCTCGACGCGCCGATGTTCATCACGCGCTGGCGCTGGGTGATCGGCGTCGCGCTTGCCCTTCCGCGCTTCCGCGGCGGCCGGAAGGTGGCGCCCCAGCTCGCGCGGATGGGGGCGGAGGACCTGATCGGGACGGTTTTCCCCGACCAGCTCGCCTGTGCCGAGAACCTGACCGGCGATCGCGAGATCCCCGACCATCCGCTGGTACGCCAGACCATCACGGACTGCGTCAGCGAGGCCATGGACCTCGACGGCCTCGAACGGCTGCTGCGGCGGATCGAGGCGGGCGATATTCGAATCGTCGCCCGCGACCTGAATGAGCCGTCGCCGCTGGCGCTCGAGGTGCTGGCCGCGCGACCTTACGCGTATCTTGATGACGCGCCGCTGGAGGAACGCCGAACGCAAGCGGTGATGAGCCGGCGCTGGCTCTCGCCCGAGACTGCATCCGATCTCGGCCGGCTTGATCCGGACGCGATCGCGCGCGTTCGCGCCGAAGCGTGGCCCGACGCCGCCAATGGCGATGAACTGCACGATGCGCTGGTCTGGCTCGGGTTCATCACCCCCGGGGAATCGGATGCGGGCAATGGCTGGAGTGACTGGTTGCCGGAGCTGGCGCGGCAGAAGCGCGTCGCCCGCATCGCCGCACCTTCCGCGCCGCTCTGGATCGCCGCGGAGCGCCTGCCGCAGTTCCAGGCGCTCTGGCCGGCAGCGCAACTCGAGCCCGTGATCAGTGCTCCTTTACCCTACGCCGAACGGAGCTGGGAGCGCGAGGAGGCGCTGGTCGAGGTGCTGCGCGGCCGCCTCGAGGGATCGGGGCCCGTGACCCCGGATGCGCTTGCGGCACCGCTCGGGCTTGGGGCGAACGACGTTGCGGCCGCACTGACGGCGCTCGAGGCCGAAGGCTTTGCCATGCGGGGGCGCTTCACACCGGGCGCTGTCGGCGAGGAATGGTGCGAGCGCCGGCTGCTCGCGCGCGTTCACGGCTATACCGTCAAGCGCCTGCGGGCGGAGATCGAGCCGGTCGCGGCGCGCGACTTCTTGCGCTTCCTGCTGTCCTGGCAGCGCGTCGCGCCCGATGCGCGCATGGAAGGACCGGAGGCGATCGACACCGTCGTCGGTCAGCTCGAAGGCTTCGAGGCGCCGGCGGGCGCCTGGGAGGCCGAAATTCTTCCGGCTCGTCTTGCCGGCTACGAGCCGGCCTGGCTCGACGATCGCTGCCTGGCCGGGCAGGTGGCGTGGACCCGACTGAGGCCGCGTGCCGGCCGACCGGGCAATGGCCGGGCGAATGGCGGCGACGGCCGCCCCGCGCCGGTGCGCACGACCCCGATCACCCTGGTGGCGCGCCGCCGCGCCGCGCTGTGGGCATCGCTGTCCGGCGAGACGGATGCGGTCCATCCCGGCGCTCGGGCGCAGGCCGTCGCCGATCACATCCGCCAGCATGGCGCATCGTTCTTCGACGAGATCGTCGAAGGCACCGGACTGCTGCGGTCCCAGGTCGAAGAGGCATTGGCCGAATTGGTGGCGCTCGGCATCGTGAGCTCGGACAGTTTCGGCGGCTTGCGCGCGCTGCTGGTGCCGTCAGGCGAGCGCAAGCCCGTGTTCGGAGGCCGCCGTCGTCGACGCACCGCAAAGTTCGGCATGGAGGCTGCCGGACGCTGGGCGCTCGTGCGCCGTCCGCGCCCTGCCACGCCTGCATCGTTCGCCGACAAGGCCTTCGCGCAGGACGCGGTCGAGCACGTCGCGCGCACGCTGTTGACGCGCTACGGCGTCGTGTTCTGGCGCCTGCTGGAGCGCGAGGCGGCGTGGTTGCCGCCCTGGCGGGACTTGCTGCGGGTTTATCGCCGGCTCGAAAGCCGCGGCGAGATCCGTGGCGGCCGTTTCGTGGCCGGGTTCTCCGGTGAGCAATTTGCGCTGCCCGACGCGGTCGGCATGCTGCGCGACATGCGCCGCCAATCGCCTTCGGGGGCATTGGTCTCGCTGTCCGGCGCCGACCCGCTCAATCTGGTCGGTATTCTGACGCCCGGGCCGAAGCTCGCCGCGCTGACGGGCAACCGCCTGCTCTACCGCGACGGCCTGCCGATAGCGCTGCTGGTCGCCGGCAACGTGCAGTTTCTCGAAACCCTCGATGCCGCGAGCGAATGGGAAGCTCACAAGGCGTTGCTGCGGTGTGCCGGGTCGATCCCGTCCCTCTCCCCCGAGGCGGATCCGGGCGTCGGCAATGGCGCCGACATTTCCCTCCGGCATCTTCCGGGACGGCAGTGATGCGGTGCAGCCGCAAATGGCGGCGACGCTGGCGCGCGGGGCGATTCTAGAGCTTCTGGCCGTTCACCCAGTCGGCCAGGATTTTCCAGTTTGCGTCCTCCTTCGAGGCAAACTGTCGCCCGCCGGAGTGGTAGACGTTCCCCCCGGCCTCGGGTGCGAGCGGCTGCTGCAGCAGGCGGCTGGTCGCCGGATCGCCCGGGTTCACCAGGATCGATGCCATCGCGAAATTGCGCCGCGACTGTTCCTCGCTCCACGTGCTGGCGCCGGGCGAGAGCCGTTCCAGCCGGAACGCGTTGTTGCTTTCGGCGTGGCAGACATAGCATCGCGTATGGCCGTCGCGCTTCTGCAGGAAGATCGGCTCGACGCGAGCCTTGAAGAAGTCGTAGTCGAGCGTCGGCGCGGCGCGGGCCACCATTTGCGCGGCGACGGCGGACGCGAGCAGGATGGTTAAGGCAACGTACCTGATCGGACGGGTCGCCATCGGGTCCTCCCGAAGTTCGTTCTTGGCAAGGAAGCGGCGTCCAAGCGGATGCTAGTGCAGCCGTCGTCCGCTGCCAACGTCGACTGGCCTGTGTTCGTGACAAGTGGGCGCCAGTTTTTCCGAACAAACCGTTTGCAAATCAAAGAGCCCGGAGCGCGTCGCAATTGAACGATGACGATGCGCTCTACGTGTTGGTCAGCCGAACGCCTCCGCGGCGCCCGAGACCGGCACAGTCCTCGTCGGTCTTGAGACCGATCGCGCGGATGCCGTAGGCGGCCAGCTCTTCGTCACGATCCTCGGTGTCGCCGGTCACGCCCACCGCGCCGATGACATCGCCTTGGGCATCGCGAACCTGCAAGCCGCCACCCTCTGGAAAAATCTGGTCGCCGGTGGCGCTCAGGAGATAGCGCATGAAGATCGGCTTCTCTTCCGCGCGCACCTTCACGAGCTTGGAGGACCGGCCCATGGCCAGCGCGGCATAGGCCTTGCCGTAGGCCATCTCGAACCGGATCATGGAGCTGCCATCCTCCTTCTTGAACGCCTTCACCTTGCAACCGGGTTCGACCACGATGACGGAGAGCGGCCGGCAGTCGAGCTCGGCACCGCGCTTGAAGATGGCGTCGATGAGGCGGTCGGCCTGGTCGAGGGTGATGACGGTCATCTGGAGTCTCCGCTTCGGTTGAGCGCGCAGGCGCGGCTGCCAGCCGTGCCTTTTATCCCATTCCTTGCCATTGCGAAGCGAATGATCCACGCTTCCCGCGTTCGCCGGCGCTCGCGCCGGCGCGCTCTTGATGCGAGGAGATGCGCATGCCCGAATTCTCACGACGACAGATGCTGAGCGCAGCCACGGCCGGCGGCGTGATGGCGGCCGCGGCGGGTCCCGAGACCTTGGCACAGGGACAACCGCCGTGGGGACCGACGCCGGCACCGCTCGCCGGAAACGACCTGCCGTCGTTCCGCTTCCAGCTCGGCGCAGTCACTCCCAAGTCGTGGGACGGGGGCTGGGCCAAGGAGGCGACCGTCGCGGAATTTCCGGTCTCGGAAAAGCTCGCAGGCGTGCTGATGTCGCTCGTTCCGGGCGGATTGCGCGAACTGCATTGGCACGCCAATGCGGCGGAATGGGCTTATGTGATCAAGGGCCGCTGCCGCGTCAGCACCATCGATCCGGCAGGCCATTCGCAGATCGCCGACTTCCATGCCGGAGACGTCTGGTACTTTCCGCGCGGTTTCGGTCATTCGATCCAGGCGATCGGCTCCGAGGATTGCCTGTTCGTGCTCGTGTTCGACAACGGCTATTTCTCCGAGTTCGGGACTTTCAGCATCAGCGACTGGATCGGGCACACGCCACCGGAGGTGCTGGCAAAGAATTTCGGCGTGCCGGCGCAGACCTTCGCGAACTTTCCCAAGCGCGAGGTCTACATTTCCAAAGGACCGGTACCGCCGCCGCTCGCGGCTGATCCCGCGCCGGGAAGCCTCAACGCCGGAGCGCTCACGCACCGCTACCGTCTGCTGGCGCAGCAGCCGGAAACCTATTCCGGCGGCACCAATCGCCTGGTGTCGCAGCGCGAATTTCCGATCTCGACGACCATGACCGGCGCGCTGATGCGCATCAAGCCGGGCAGCTTGCGCGAGCTCCATTGGCATCCCAACGCCGACGAGTGGCAGTACTACATCACCGGTCGCGCCCGCATGAGCGTGTTCGGATCGCACGGCCGCGCGCGCACCGAGGAATTCAACGCCGGCGATGTCGGCTACGTCCCGCAAGGCTACGGGCATTACATCGAGAACGCCGGCAACGAGGATCTCGAACTGCTGATCGTGCTCAACAACGGCACCTATGAATCGATTTCGCTTGCCAACTGGATCGGCGCCAATCCGCACCTTCTGCTCGCGACGAATTTCGGCGTCCCGGAAGCGACCTTCGCGCAATTGCAGACGCGCAATCGCTTCATGCCGGGGTGAGCGCACGTCAGCAGGCAAAGCGCAAAGTGTCCGCCGGTCCGGCGGGCACTTTCCCGTTCGAGGACGGATCGGCAATTACGTCTTGAGCGCTGCGAGCACGCGCTCGGGCGTGACCGGCAGGGTCATGGCTCCGAATTTTGGACGCGTTGCTTGGGATCGGTCCAGCAAGCAGGCCGCGTTTCTTCACATCGGAAAAATTCCCAACAAAAATAAACAATCCAGGCGTGCCTTGGCGGCTCTCCTCGCTTAGGGTGCAAATGCAAGCGCCCAAACCCTATATGGCCAGCATGACTCAGCAGACCCAAGCCCGTGCCCCCCAAGCTCCCGCCCCAGAGGCCCCTGCCGCTCAAGCCCCGAGCGCCAATCCATTGCTCGAAACCTGGTCCGGCGCCTTCGGCGTCCCGCCCTTCGACCGCATCATGCCGGAGCATTTTCAGCCGGCGTTTGCGCGCGCATTCGCCGAGCACGAGGCCGAGGTTGCCGCCATCGCCGCCGATGCGGCCGAGCCCAGCTATGCCAACACCATCGATGCGCTCGAACGGGGAGCGCAGGCGCTGACACGCACAGCCAGCGTTTTCCATGTCCTTGCCGGCGCCCACACCAACGATGCAATTCTCGAGATCGAGCGCGACCTGGCGCCGCAGGAGGCCCGGCACTGGGACCGGATCCTCATGAACGAGGCGCTGTTTCGCCGCATCGACGCGCTTCACCGCCAAAAGGGCGAGCTTGGCCTGACGGCGGAACAGGCGCGGGTGCTGGAGCGCTACCATGTCATGTTCAAGCGCGCGGGGGCCGCCCTCGACGCCGCGGCGAAGACGCGGCTTGCGCAGATCAACGAGCGCCTCGCCACCCTCGGCACCACGTTCAGCCAGAACGTCCTGGCGGACGAGCAGGGCTATACGCTGGTGCTCGAGGGCGAGGATGACCTCGCCGGTCTGCCAGATTTCGTGCGCGCGGCGGCGCGCGGGGCCGCGGCGGAGCGCGGCCTCGACGGCAAATACGTCATCACGACCACGCGTTCGAGTGCCGATCCGTTCCTGCAGTTCTCCGCGCGGCGCGACCTGCGCGAGAAGATTTTTCGCGCCTGGACCGCGCGCGGTGACGGCGGCGGGCCGACCGACAACAAGGCGATCATCGCCGAGATGGTGGCATTGCGCTCCGAGCGCGCGCGCCTGCTCGGCTATCCGACCTTCGCCCACTATCGGCTCGACGATGCCATGGCGAAGACCCCGGAGGCCGTGCGCGCCCTGCTCGATCGGGTCTGGGCGCCGGCGCGCCGTCGCGCCATGGAAGATCGCGTCGCGCTCCAGCGTCTGGTGCAGGCGGAGGGAAAAAATTTCACGCTCGCGCCGTGGGACTGGCGCTATTACGCCGAGAAACTGCGCAAGGCGCAGTGCGATATCGACGAAACGACGATCAAGCCGTACTTCCAGCTCGATCGCATGATCGAGGCCGCCTTCTATACCGCGAACCGCCTGTTCGGGCTGACCTTCGAGCGTCGCGAGGGCATCCCGGCCTGGCACAAGGACGTGCGCGTGTGGGAGGTGCGCGATGCGACGGGGCGCCACCGCGGTCTGTTCTTCGGCGACTACTTCGCCCGCACGTCGAAGCACAGCGGCGCCTGGATGACGACGTTGCGCGACCAGGAGAAACTGAGCGGCGACATCCGGCCCCTGGTCGTCAATGTCATGAATTTTTCCAAGACGGGTGACGGCGAGCCGGTCCTGTTGTCGTTCGAGGACGCCAGAACCCTGTTCCACGAATTCGGCCATGCCCTGCATGCACTCCTGTCCGACGTGACCTATCCGATGGTCTCGGGAACGGGCGTGCTGACCGACTGGGTGGAGCTGCCCTCGCAGCTCTACGAGCATTGGCTGGAGCGGCCCGAGATTTTGAGCCGCTTTGCCGTCCACGTCCGCACCGGCGAGCCGATCCCGCAGGACCTGCTGGACCGTCTCATCGCCGCGCGTACCTTCAACCAGGGCTGCGAGACGGTCGAATATGTGGCGTCGGCGCTGGTCGATCTCGACCTGCACCTGCTGGCGCCCGAGGCCAAGTTGCAGAGCTTCGATATCGCTGCCTTCGAGCGGGATGCGCTCATGCGTATCGACATGCCCGCCGAGATCGTCATGCGCCATCGCCCCGTCCACTTCCAGCACGTGTTCGCCGGCGGCGGCTACGCTTCGGCCTATTACAGCTACATGTGGTCCGAAGTGCTCGACGCCGACGCGTTTGCGGCCTTCGAGGACGCCGGCGACATCTTCGATGCCGGCACCGCAAAGGGCCTGCATGACCATGTCTACGCGGCCGGCGGTTCGCGCGATCCGTCCGAGCTCTATACCGCCTTCCGCGGCCGATTGCCGACGCCCGAGGGGCTGCTCAAGCGACGGGGACTGAGCGAGGAAGCCGCTTAGAGTTCGGCGTCTTTCACATATCCGTCTCTCCCATGACGGCTGGTAAGTTCTGGATGTTTCGCCTTTGCGGCGGATGACAGCGCTGGATTGGGCGCGAGCGCAACGATGGACCTGCACACCTCCGGACATCGCCAGGCCGTCGTCGCCGCACCCCATCGCGCCGCGGTCGAGGCGGGACGTGCGATCCTGGCCGAAGGCGGCAATGCGCTCGAGGCCATGGTGGCGATGGCGGCCGCCATCGCCGCCGTCTATCCGCACATGAATCACGTAGGCGGCGACGGTTTTTGGCTTGTGCGCGAGCGGCCGGGGCGGGTGCGGGCGGTGATGGCCGCCGGCCGCGCCGGCAGCAACGCGCGGCGCGAGCTTTACCGCGAGTTCGAGGCGATCCCGGCGCGCGGCCCGCTCGCGGCGCTCACGGCGCCCGGAGCGATTGCCGGCTGGATCCTGGCGCTGGACATCGCGCGCGCCCATGGCGGGCGCCTGCCCCTGCGCGATCTGCTGGCACCTGCCATCCGGCATGCCAGCGAGGGCTATGCCGTCGTGGCCAGTCAGACGCGGCTCACCGCCGAGAAGCTCGCCGAGCTGAAGGACGTACCGGGCTTCGCGGCGACATTCCTGATCGACGGCAAGCCGCCCGAGACGGGCAGGGTCCTCAAGCAGGCGGCGCTCGCGGCGACGCTCGACCACCTCGCCAATACCGGGCTCGCGGACTTCTACCGCGGCGACGTCGGACGCGAGCTCGCCGGCGATCTCGATCGCGTCGGCAGCCCGGTGACGCGGGCTGACCTCGAACGCTGCGAAGCGACGCTCGCCGAGCCGCTGTCGGTCGCGCTCGCGCCCGGCACCGCCTTCGGAACGCCGCCACCGACGCAGGGCGTCGCGTCGCTGATGATTCTCGCGCTGTTCGAACGCCTGCGGGTGCTGCAAGGCGAAGGCTTCGATCACATCCACGGACTGGTCGAGGCTACCAAGCGTGCGTTCCGCGTGCGCGACCGCTTCGTCACTGATCCCGATCGCGCGCCGCACACGGTCGACCGCTACCTCGGCGCCCGCTTTCTCGATGCCGAGGTGCTTAGGATTGATCGTCGCAAGGCGGCGCGCTGGCCGATGCCTTATGGCGAAGGCGACACCGTCTGGATGGGGGCAGCCGATGCCTCGGGCCTGGTCGTCTCCTACATCCAGTCGCTCTATTGGGAATTCGGCTCGGGCGTGGTGCTGCCGGCGACCGGCGTGCTGATGCAGAACCGCGGCGCGAGCTTCTCGCTCGATCCCAACGCCGTGAACGTGCTCGAGCCCGGGCGGCTGCCGCTGCACACGCTCAACCCCGCACTCGCCGTCCTCGCCGACGGGCGCATCATCGCTCACGGCACCATGGGCGGCGACGGTCAGCCACAGACGCAAGCCGCGCTGTTCACGCGCCACGTGAATTTTCGCTTGCCCCTTGAGCGCGCGATCGACGCTCCACGCTGGTTGCTCGGCCGCACATGGGGCTCGACCCATACCAACTTGCGTATGGAAGCGCGCTTCGACGGCCACCTCGTCGACCGTTTGCTGGCGGCCGGCCATGACGTCGAGGTGCTGCCGCAGGGCTACTCCGACGTCATGGGTCATGCCGGGGCGGTCGTGCTCCATCCGGATGGAACGCTGGAGGGCGGCCACGATCCGCGCGCGGACGGCGGCGCGGCAGGGGTGTAGATCAGGGATGTAGATTCTGCGTTACCGGCGCGGGGCGCGTAATTTTCGCGCCTCCATTCCGCCGCAGTCCGTGATATTGTCCGGCGCAGCACGCGGCGTGCTTGGCGAGCAACCCCCATGATTCAGCGATATTGTGTGTCGGTCCTGGCCGCCTTGGCGGGTTTCGTGCTCGCAGGCGAAGCGGCATTCGCGCACCCCCACGTCTGGGTGACCATGAAGAGCGAGCTCGTCTATGCCCCCGACGGCTCGGTGACGGGCGTGCGCCATGCCTGGACCTTCGACGACATGTTCTCGGTGTTCGCGACGCAAGGCATCGACGCGAAGAAAAAAGGCGAGTTCACCCGCGAGGAGCTGGCCCCGCTTGCCGAGGTCAATGTCACCTCGCTCAAGGAATACGACTTCTTCACCTACGCCAAGGCGAACGGAAAGAAGGTCGACTTCAAGGAGCCGTCGCCGGACTATTATCTCGTCTTCGACACCAAGGAGACGGTGCTCACCTTGCACTTCACCCTTCCGCTCAAGGAGCCGGTGAAGGCCAAGGACCTTACGCTCGAAGTCTATGACCGCGAATTCTTCGTGGACTTCAGTTTTGCCGAGAAGGATCCGGTCAAGCTCGTGGGAGCGCCCGCGCAGTGCAAGCTCTCAGTCGGGCGACCGCAGGAAATGAACGCGGCACTGTCGCAACAGCTGAGCCAGCTCGGTCCTAACCAGAGAGATTCCTCTCTGACCATCGGCGCCGAATACGCGAACAAGATCCTGGTCAAATGCCCGTGAAAACCGTCGCTGGGGGGCGACCGGTTGTTTATCTCGCTTTGCTGGCCGCCCTGATCGCCGGGCTGCTGCTTGTCGCGGGCGTGCTCGACGCTGCGTTCGCCCAGGCCGGCCCGTTCGGTGCGCCGCGCGCGCAGCCGCCGCCACCGCCGGCGGCAGGCGTGCTCGGCTGGATCTTCGCCAAGCAGGCGGAATTCTACCGCCAGTTCTCCAGCCTGATCCGCGCGGCCAAGGCCGACGGTACCGCCGCCTGGAGCCTGTTCGGCCTCTCCTTCCTGTACGGCGTTTTTCATGCCGCCGGTCCCGGTCACGGCAAGGCGGTGATCTCGTCCTATATGGTGGCGAACGAAGAGACCTGGACGCGCGGCGTGGTGCTCTCGTTCGCGTCGGCAGTGTTGCAGGCCCTGGTCGCGGTCGCCGTCGTGGGAATTGCCGCCGCACTCTTGAACGCGACCGCGGCAACCATGAACCGGGCGGTCAACGTCATCGAAATCGTAAGCTATTCCCTCATCATCCTCGTCGGCTTGAGACTGCTGTGGGTGAAGGGGCGCGCTTTCATCAGCACCATGCGGACTCTTAACCGTCCCGCTCCCGTCGGCGCCGCGGTCACGCCGGCGCCTGATCATCATAGTCACGATCATCACGCTCATGATCATCAACACGATCACGGCCCCGGCTGCAGCCACCATGCCCATCATCACCATCAGCCCGGCAATGGCCACGCGCACCATCACGGTCACGATGGCCACGCGCACGATCACGACGACCACGCCTCGGCATGGGGGCACGCGCACGCCCCGGAACCGGAGGAGCTTGCGGGACCCGGAGGCTGGAAGCGGGGCCTCTCGGCCATCGTTGCCGTTGGGCTGCGTCCGTGCTCGGGCGCCATCCTGGTGCTCGTCTTCGCGCTGGCGCAGGGGCTGTTCTGGGCCGGCGTTGTCGCGACGTTCGTCATGGGGCTCGGCACCGCGATCACGGTTGCCGCCATCGCGACGCTTGCCGTCGCCGCCAAGTCCTGGGCGAAGCGCTTCGCCGACGCCCGTTCCGGCTATGGAATGCTGGCGATGCGCGGCGTCGAGGTCGCCGCGGCGATCGTCATCGTTGCGTTCGGCGGCCTCCTGCTCACCGGCTACATGGTGAGCGAGCGCATGGTCGGGATGTAGCGGTCCGGCATTCATCGACGACGTTGGCGGATAACGCGGAGGCACCTTTATGGCCGCTGAACAGATATCGACGCGCTGCTGCATCGTCGGCGGCGGGCCGTGCGGCCTCATGCTTGGCTTCCTGCTCGCGCGTGCCGGCGTCGACGTCGTCGTGCTCGAGAAGCACGCCGACTTCCTGCGCGATTTCCGCGGCGACACCATTCATCCCTCGACGCTCGAGCTCATGGGCGAGCTCGGCCTGCTCGACGACTTCCTCAAGCTGCCGCATCAGAAGGTGGATCATCTCAGTGCGTTCTTCGGCAACCAGGAATACGCGTTCGCGGATTTGAGGCACTTGCCCACCCGCTGCAAATTCGTTGCCCTGATGCCGCAATGGGATTTCCTCAATTTCCTCGCCGACCGCGGCAGGATCTATCCGTCGTTTCACCTGCGAATGCGGGCCGAGGCCGTCGACCTGATCAAGGAGGGCGGCCGCATCGCGGGCGTGCGCGCTGAGACGCCGGAAGGGCCGATCGAAGTGCGTGCCGATCTCACCGTTGGATGCGACGGACGGCACTCGACCGTGTGCGCGCGGGCCAGGCTGGTGGCCCAGGATCTGGGTGCGCCGATGGACGTGCTGTGGTTCCGGCTGCCGAAAAAGGCCAGCGACCCCGACGAAACCATGGGTCGCTTCGAAGCCGGACGCATTGTCGTCGTGCTCGACCGCGGCGACTACTGGCAATGCGCGTTCCTGATCCCGAAGGGTTCGATCGAGGAAACCAGGCGCGCGGGACTTCAGGCATTCCGGCAAGACGTCGCGCAGGTCGTGCCGCTATTCGCGGACCGCGTCGAGGAGCTCAAGGACTGGGACCAGATCAAGCTCTTGACCGTCGCGGTCAACCGGCTGCAACGCTGGCACCTGCCGGGGCTGCTCTGCATCGGCGACGCGGCACACGCGATGTCTCCGATCGGAGGGGTCGGCGTCAATCTCGCGGTGCAGGACGCGGTGGCAGCGGCCAATATCCTCTGGCAACCGCTCAGGGCCGGCGCGCCAAGCGAGGCGGATCTCGACCGCGTGCAGAAGCGGCGCGAATTTCCCACCCGTGTGATCCAGCGCATGCAGGTGTTCATCCAGGACAACGTCATCGATCGCGCACTCGGTGCCGGCAAGAAAGTGGAAGCGCCGCTGGTGCTGCGGCTGATCTCGCGCATTGCGCTGCTGCGCCGCATTCCGGCGCGGCTTATCGGTCTGGGCGTGCGACCTGAGCATGTGGCGACGCCTGATCTCCGCGCACCAGGAGCTGGGGGAGCCGGGCGCGTCGCGGCTAGCGCGTAAAGTCTTCCGGCTTAAGCTCGATCGGCGTGCCGTGCGGGGTACGATCGGCCGCGTGATCCCAGGCCTCGCGGTAGCGCGCTAGCGTTTGCACGTCGGTCACGCCTTTGGCGGCGACCATGCGTTCGAGCGAATTGAGCCAGTGCCGGTAGTAGGTTTCGCCGGTGTCGGGATCGCCGGCGGCCTGCGCGCGCTTGATCTCCTCGGCGAGCATCGCCGCCCATTCCGGCCAGGTGAACAGGCCACGTTCGTGCAATGCGAGTGCCATGGCGAAGGCCTGCGCCTCCCACGGTTCCCGGAACACCGGGCCCTCCGCGTCGCGTGGAAGGCCCGGCATCGCGTCGGTCGCGCGGCGGGCGGCGCCGGGATCGGGAGCGGTGTCAGTTCGGCCGAGGGGGCGAAGCGGGCGCGCGCTGAATTCACTGTGCTCCGCTCCCGCTTGTGAGGGGGGATTGCGCGTGACGGTCGGTGCAGCCCGGGTTTGCGGCTTACGTTGATTCCGCTCCACAGGAATGCACCCCAGCGTCACGCCGGATCGAGATAAGGCTCGAACGCGTCGATCGAAACCTTGAGGGTGGGATCGGCGTCCGGGCCCCACAGCTCCGCGCCCTCGAACACCACGGTGTAGAGCCATTGCGGATTATCGCCCTTGTCGATCGCGACCGCATCGGGAAACGCGTGGCAGCCGTGCACGAGCTCGACGACGCCGATGCGCCCGCGCGCGTAGCGCGGCAGCCTGGTGTGGGTCGGCGGATGGATGTTCCTGGTCCGCACGCGGTCACCCGCCTTGAAACGGGCGGGGGCCTGCGCTTGCCGGTAGAACGAGCCGCGGGTGAGCCCCTGCTTGATTACGTCGGTCGTCAGCTTGCGCTTGAGCGGCTTGCCTGGACGCAGCGCATGGCCGGCGGCCAGCTCGTCGCGACCGGCGAAGCCGCGCTCGACCACATTGGACTCCATGGCGAGCGCCCAGCGCTGGTAATAGGACGACGTGAGATACACCGGTGGCGGCAGGCGTTCCTGCGCAAAGCGCGACATGTCGATGTGCCAGGCGCCGGCATAGCCCATGGCCCGCTGCATCGCCAGCACGCGTCCTTCCCACGGCGCGTGAAACGGTGGCTCGTTCGGCTCCGGCTCGACCTTGCCGAAGCCGTCCATGCCGCCCATGTCGTGCACGCCGTCCATCAGTCGACCTCCTCGGACCGCTTGGCCAGGGCAGTGCCGATCATCGAATCGCGGGTGACGAGCTGCGCCAGGCGCTCCTCGCTGAAGCTCTCGGTCCCGGCAGGCCGCATCGGCAGCACCAGAAAGCGCGTCTCTGCTGTCGAGTCCCAGACGCGAATCTGGGTGTCTCTCGGCAATTCCACGCCGAAATCGGCGAGCACGCCGCGCGGATCCTTGACGGCGCGGGAGCGGTAGGGGGCGGACTTGTACCAGACCGGTGGCAGACCCAACACCTCCCATGGATAGCAGGAGCACAGCGTGCAGACGATCATGTTGTGGACCTGCGGCGTGTTCTCGACCGCCACCAGATGGTCGCCGACGCGGCTCTCGTGGCCGAGTGCGCTGACCGTTCTGGTCGCGTCCTCGAGCAATGCGCGCTTGAAGGCGGGGTCGCTCCATGCCTTGGCGACGATGCGTGCACCGACATGAGGTCCGACTCTGGTTTCGTAGGCCTCGATGATGGCGTCGAGCGCGGCCGGATCGATGTAGCCCTTCTCCGTCAGGACCGTCTCCAGCGCACGCACGCGCAGCTGCGTTTCGGACAGTTCCGAGCCGTGTTCGTCGTCGTGATCGTGCTGTGCCATCGGGTAACTATTGCCGCATTGTTCCATCGTCCAGGGGCAGATGATCCAGTATCCTCCCCGCCGGGATCGAAGTCGAGAGTGGCGACCGACAGGGTATCGCAGGGATGCGCGTGACGGATACCGGCCGCGTATGCACAGGATGGAAACCGGGCTTGCAACGATGACCGCGGCGGAGCTCTTCGACCTCCAGGGCCGGGTTGCGCTCGTCACCGGCGCGTCGAGCGGGCTCGGCTTGCGCTTTGCCGAAGTGCTGGCGGGCGCCGGCGCGTCAGTGGCCCTGGTGGCGCGTCGGGCCGACCGGCTCGCAGCCGTGAAGGCGCGCATCGAGGGGTCCGGCGGCCGCGCCATCGCAGTCGCCGCCGACGTGCTCGATCGTGCCGCGATGGCGCGCGCGTTCGATCAGGCCGAGCAGGCATTCGGAACCGTTACCATCCTCGTCAACAATGCCGGCGTCGCGCATGCGAACCGCGCCGTCGACCTGCCGGAGCAGGAATGGCGTCGCGTCGTCGGGACCAATCTCGACGCCGTGTTCTTCTGGACGCAGGAGGCGGCGCGCCGGATGCTGAATGCGGGCAAGGGTGGCGCCATCGTCAACATCGCCTCCGTGCTCGGCTTCGGCGTTGCCAAGGGTACGGCGGCCTATGCGGTGGCGAAGGCCGGTGTCATTCAGCTCACCAAGGCGCTCGGACTGGAGCTTGCCTTCAAGGGGATTCGCGTCAATGCCATCGCGCCCGGGTGGATCGTGACCGAGCTCAATCGCGACTATCTGATGGGCGAGCACGGCGCCGCGATCAAGCGCGAGATTCCTGTGGGCCGCTTCGGGGAGGAACGCGACCTCGACGGCGCGCTGCTGCTGCTCGCCTCCGATGCCGGCCGCTTCATCGCCGGCACCACCATCGTGGTCGACGGCGGCCAGATGGTCGGACTCAGGGGGTAGATTTCGTGTCCCCGACGAGCGCCGACGCGAAGTCCGGAACACGAGACCGACACGCCGGAGACTTGGCTCGCCCGCGACGCGAGCGTTTCACGTGACCTGAGGATCCGACCATGGACTTCACGCTGCCGCCCGAGATCGAGGACATCCGGCTGCGCACCCGCCGCTTCGTCGAGGAGCATGTGCTGCCGCTCGAAGCCGATCGTGCCAACTATGACGACCACGAGAACGTCCGCCTCGATGTGCTGCGCGCCCTGCAGTCGAAAGCCAGGGCGGCGGGCCTGTGGGCGCCGCAGGCCCCGAAGGAGTACGGCGGCATGGCGCTGCCGGTCGTCGGCTGGGCCGCGATGTACGAGGAGGCGAACCGCTCGATCTTCGGTCCGCTCGCCTTCAATTGCGCCGCGCCCGACGACGGCAACATGAACCTGCTCGCGCTCGCGGGCACGCCGGCGCAGAAGGACAAGTGGCTCAGGCCGATCGTCGACGGCCAGGTGCGCTCGTCCTTCGCCATGACCGAGCCCGCGCCGGGCGGCGGCTCCGATCCCGGCATGATCCGCACACGCGCGCAGAAGAAGGGCAGCACATGGGTGATCCATGGCCACAAGTGGTTCATCACCGGTGCCGGCGTCGCCGACCATTTCATCCTGGTCGCCCGCACCTCCGACGATCAGCGCCACGGGCTTACCGCGTTCCTCTATCACCGCGACCAGCCGGGATGGCGCATCCTGCGCCGCATTCCGATCATGGGTCCGGAAGAGCACGGCGGCCACTGCGAGCTTCTGTTCGAAGGGCTCGAAGTGCCCGACGAGAACGTCCTGATGAAGGTCGGCGACGGGTTGCGCGTCACCCAGATCAGGCTCGGCCCGGCGCGGCTCACCCATTGCATGCGCTGGCTCGGGCTCGCCAAACGCTCGATGGAGATCGCCCAGGCCTATGTTTCGGAGCGTGAAGGTTTCGGCACCCGGCTGTCCGATCGTGAGAGCGTGCAGATCAAGCTCGGCGAGGTCGCGCACCGAATCCAGATCGGGCGGCTGCTGGTGATGCACGCAGCCTGGAAGCTCGATCAGGGCGACCGCGCGCGCAAGGAGGTTTCCATGGCCAAGCTGCACGTGGCCGACACGTTGCATCAGGCGGCCGATGTCGCCATCCAGCTCAACGGCGCGCGCGGCTATTCCAAGGACACGATCCTGGAATGGATCTACCGCTACGCCCGCCAGGCCCGCCTGGTCGACGGCGCTTCCGAAGTGCACAACATGGTTTTAGCGCGGTTCATGCGCGAGGAAGGTCGCGATTTCTGGAGCTGGAGCGCGGGGAACCGGGTCTGAGGAGCTATGCCGTTTCATTGGGCAAGCCCCGCAATTGGGCATGGTGGGAAGTCACGACAATTTCAGAGCAAATGCGCTCCGAAAAAACATTACTGGGAGGAAATGATCCCAAACAACAGGCATAGAGATCAATAAATAGCTGCCCAAAGTAGTGGCAAAGTCATTGTTGCGCCCGGCCGCTAAAAGTTACTGGCCATTGTCACCATATTCTTGTATCGGAGCCGCCCTCGCGTGAAGGAGCGTCCCCGTAGCTTGGAATTGTTGCCGGTTGCCCCGCCTGAACTGCAGCTGAGATCAATCATGAAGATCCGTATCGGTTTCGAGATCGCCTACGAATTCGTGGCGCGCACGCCCATGGTGCTGATGCTCAACGTGCACCCCTCGCGCAGCCTCGACATCATCAAGCCCGACCAGCTGCGTCTGACACCGGCAATACCGGCCACGCGCTACCTGGATGCATTCGGCAATATCTGCACCCGGCTGGTGGCGCCGGCGGGCCGGATGGAAATTTCCACCGATGCGCTGATCGCGGATTCCGGCCTGCCCGATACGGTCGAACCGGCTGCGCGCCAGCATGAGATCGCCGAGTTGCCCCACGATACACTGGTGTTCCTGCTGGCCAGCCGGTACTGCGAGACCGAGCGCCTGATGACCGCGGCCTGGTCACGCTTTGGCAATACGCCGCTGGGCTGGGCGCGCGTGCAGGCCATCTGCGATTTCGTCCACTCCTATGTCAGCTTCGGCTACCAGCACGCACGCGCGACCAGGACCGCGGCCGACGTGCTGGTCGAGCGCCGCGGCGTCTGCCGCGACTTCGCGCATCTCGCCATCACGCTGTGCCGTTGCATGAACATTCCGGCGCGCTATTGCACCGGCTATCTCGGTGATATCGGCGTGCCGCCCGAGCCCGAGCCGATGGATTTCAGCGCCTGGTTCGAGGTCTATCTCGGCGGGCGCTGGTACGCGTTCGATGCGCGGCACAATACGCCCCGTATCGGCCGCGTCGTGATGGCACGCGGCCGCGACGCGGCCGACGTGGCGTTCAGCACGACCTTCGGCCCGAACGTGCTCAAGCGCTTCGTCGTGGTCACCGACGAGGTGAGGTCGGCGCAGCTCGAGGCGATGGAGCGCAAGGTCGCGTGAGCGGTCGCTCGCGTAATTTCTGACCGAACGCAATGCGCTGAACTGCGCGCGCCGCGGTTATTGCGTGTCGAGCTCGGCGCCCGTCTGCAGTGGCTTTTCTGTCATCAGCAGGATTGCGATCAGCGCCACGAGCATGCTTGCCGCCGCGACTGCGAATGCCCGGCCAAATCCCTGGGCGGGGTTGGCGAGCTGAAAACTCTCGCCGAGCGATTGGCCCGCGGGCGTGCCGGCCAGGACGATGGCCCCGAATACCGCGATCAGCATGGTGGCATAGAGGTTCCTGCTGAAGTTCATCGTTCCCACCGAAATGCCGAGCTGGTGACGCGCCACCACGTTCTGCATCGCGACGGCCGTGAGCGAAGGCAGAGGCCCGAAACCTGCCCCGATCAGGATCAGCGTGAGCTCGAACGACATGGGGGTCATGCTGCCGGCGCGCCACGCCAGGGTGGCGACCGCCCCGATCGACAGCAGGAGCCCGCACATCGGCAACAGCTTGTAGTGGCGCACGCGCCCGAGAACCTGCCCGGCGAGTCCGGCGCTGGTGTTGAGCGCGACCATGAACACGACCAGGCTGAGTCCGGCGGCGGTCGGCGAGAGACCCATCGCCCCCTGGAGATAAATCGGCAGCAAGATGTTGAGGCCGATGATGGCGCCCCAGCCGAAGGCGTTGGCGATGATCGCGCAGCGCACGATCGGATTTTTGAGAATGGAAATCGGGATCAGCGGCTCGGGCGCGGTCAGCAGGCGGAGCACGAACAGCGCGCCCATGATGAGCGCGACGGCGAAGAGCGCGAGGATCGGAGGCGACGTCCACGGATAGCGTGTGCCGGCAAGGTTCAACGCCAGCATGAACGACACGCTCGCGATGACGATCAGCGCCGCGCCGACGAAGTCCAGCAGGTGGGGCCGCTCGTAGCGCGGGAGGCGGCGCAGCAGCGAGGTCGTGATCGCAAGGGCTGCAAGTCCCATCGGGATGTTGATCCAGAAGATGACCGACCAGTGCAGATGACCGGCGATCAGTCCGCCGAGCAAGGGTCCGCTGCCGCCGGCGGTGGTGTAGGTCGCAGCGAAATAACCGTAGTAGCGGCCGCGCTCCTTGGGCGAGACCAGGTCACCGAGCACGATCATTCCCATGGAGGACAGGCCGCCGCCGCCCAGCCCGTGTAAGACGCGGCCGAGGATAAGCACCAGCATGTTGGGCGCCAGCGCGCACACCAGCGAGCCGGCCATGTAGGTCAGGATCGCGATGCGCAGCGTGAAACGGCGCCCCCGGATGTCGGCAATCTTGCCGTAGAGCGGAATGATTGCCGTCGAGGCGAGCAGGTAGGCGGTAATCAGCCACGGCAGGTTGTGCACGTCGTCGAAGTCGCGTCCGATCGTCGGCAGGGCGGTGGCCAGAATGGTCTGGTCGAGCGATCCCATGAAGGTTGGCAGCAGCACGCCGAGAACGATCAGCAGCGTCTGGCGATGCGTGAGGGGTTTGCCCTCACCGCGGTCGGCATAGGCGTCCATCGGCAGGGCGTTCCGGTCCCACTTCTTTGTGATCGGCGGCGGGCGCCGTCGCGTTTGCGTGTCTTGTAAAGGACGGCTGGCGCTTCGGCCAGCCAAGGCGGGAAAGTCGCGAGACTGTTGGGACGTTGGCCCCTAGCTGCTCGCTCCCGGCTCCAGAGTGAAAAGCTCCTGGGGCCGGGCGACCCCTCGCAAGGCATACCGCCCCACCGACACGATCCGGTCCCGGACGCTGCCGACATTGGCGAAGGCTTCCGATACCAGAACCGGCTGGTCGACCGATCGGCACATCGCCGCGATCCGGCTCACCTCGTTGACGGCAGGGCCGATGACGGTGAAATCGAGCCGCTCAGTGCTGCCCACATTGCCGTAGAACACCTCTCCCACATGCAGGCCGAGATACATATCGGTAACGGGCAGGCCTTCGCCCGTCCGTCGCGTGTTCAACTGCGCCACCCCCCGGCGCGCGGCTATGGCAGCTCGCAGTGCCGCATCGCATGCGCGTCCGCGATCATCGGCTGCAAAGATGGCGAGCGTGCCATCGCCCATGAGCTTGAGCACGTCCCCGCCCTGGTCGTGGATCGTCGAGACGATGACATCGGCGTAGTCGTTCAGCAGCGGAATGACCTGCTTAGGAGCGGAATCGGTGATCCGCGTGAATCCACGCAAGTCGCTGAACCAGATGACGGCGTCGATGCGGTCTGCAACGCCCCGCATGATGCGGCCGCTGAGCACGCGCCGGGCGGCATCGCGCCCGAGATAGGTTTCCATCAACGTCCCCGTCATGCGCGCGAGCGCAACCGCCTTGATCGCCAGTGCCAGGAACGGCATGACTTTGGTCAAAGCTTCGATCTGATCCTCCGTGAAGCCGCCCGGATTGCTGGTTGCCCACGAGGAGTAGAGGCAATCCATTTCCCCGATGACGCCCGCAGGAGCGAAGCGGTTGATGATCGCGACATAGTCGGTCATTCCTGCAGCGCGCATCTCGGGAAGAATCGAAAATTCGCCTTCGTTTTCTGCCGTCAGGAGGCACCGCAGCCGGGACTCGCCGGTCTGCAGCATCCGGAAGAAAGGACTCCTGAGCCAGCGCTCGTTGGCGTCGGACTGCTGCTGGCCGGGCGATACGCCCGAGGAGGCGGCAGGTTTGCTGGCCGCGCCGGTCCGGCCATAGGCCACGACCAGGGGCTCCGACGGGTCGTGACCCCAGCGGAACAGGCGGCCCTCGTGAACGGGATGAAGCGTGTCGATCAGCACGAGGGCACGGCCGATCGGAAGGCCGGCGGCCACGGCGCGCTCGCAGAATCCGCGGACCAGTTCCGTTTCCGACAAGCCCGCCAAGCCCGCGTCGGCAAGCCAGGCGGTCAACACGGCAACTCGGTCGTTGTCGATCATCATGTGCGACATTCCGCTGCCGGCATCGGAACAGAAGCGAAGGCGAGTGCAGGGAACGCTGGCTTCACGTCCTCGCGAACTTTTCGGGCAATGGCAAGGGCCCGAACGGACGTCCGCAGCCCCGTCACTGCGGCCGGCGTAGCTCGTCCCCCATCCGCTCCCGGCAGCCCCGGTTGCATTGCGCCAAAATACGTGCCGCGAGCCATTGCCGAAATTTCATGTCCGTCGCCGGCGTCGCCGAGAAATTGCCAGTCCTCTCAACTTCTTGGGATTGTTGCTACCCAGCCCGGGACTATATGTTTTGAACGAATTGAAAGTCCTGGCGATCCCGGTGCCGCGAAGGCACACTGCTGGTGGAGGCTCGCGCGATGGCGCCCAACCACGTCACGCTCGACGACAAATACGATCTCGCCAAGAGCCGCATCTTCGTCACCGGCTTCCAGGCCATCGTCCGCCTCTGCCTGATGCAGAAGGAGCGCGATCGCCGCGCCGGCCTCAATACCGCGGGCTACGTCACCGGCTATCGCGGCTCCCCGCTCGGTACGCTCGATCAGCAGTTCATTCGCGCGCAGCGCTCCCTCGACAAATACGACATCCGCTTCCAGGCCGGCATCAACGAGGACATTGCTGCCACCGCGATCTGGGGTTCGCAGCAGGCCGAGCTGCGCGGCGAGGGCAAGTTCGACGGCGTGTTCGGTCTCTGGTACGGCAAGGGGCCGGGCGTCGATCGCACCGGCGACGTCTTCCGCCATGCCAATTTCGCCGGCACCTCGAAGCACGGCGGCGTGCTCGCCCTGATGGGCGACGACCATACCGCCGAATCCTCGACCACCGCGCACCAGTCCGAATACCACTTCATCGACGTCATGATCCCGATCCTGAACCCGGCCGGCGTTCAGGAGATTCTCGATTACGGCCTCTACGGCTGGGCCATGTCGCGCTTCTGCGGCAGCTGGGTCGCGCTCAAATCCATGCACGAGACGGTCGAGTCGACGGCCGTGATCGACGGCAGCCTGGAGCGCGTCAACATCATCATCCCGGAAGACTTCGCCATGCCGGAAGGCGGCCTCAACATCCGCCTGCGCGATACGGTGCTGGGCCAGGAGGCGCGCCTGCACGATTACAAGCGCGACGCCATGCTCGCCTTCGTGCGCGCGAACAAGCTCAACAAGTACATCACCTCGGGCGGGCGCAAGCCCAAGATCGGCATCATCACCGTCGGCAAGAGCTATCTCGACGTGCGCCAGGCCCTCGACGAGCTCGGCATCGACGAGGTCAGATGCAACGATCTCGGTCTGCGCCTGTACAAGATCGGCTGCCCGTGGCCGATCAGCCAGCAGGACCTCAAGCAGTTCGCCGATGGCCTCGAGCTCATCATCGTAGTCGAGGAGAAGCGCTCGCTGATCGAGGTGCAGGTTCGCGAGGAACTTTACGGTACCGCCAACCAGCCGGTCTGCATCGGCAAGAAGGACGAGCGCGGCAACTGGCTGTTCCCGGTGAAGGCCGCGCTCGATCCCAACGAGGTCGCGATCTGCATCGGCGAGCGCATTCTGCAGCGGGTCGGCCCCAGCGAGGACATCGCCGCGCGCGTCGCCGGCCTCAAGCAGGCGCAGAGGATCCTGGCCGAGACCCAGGACGTGGCGGTGCGGATTCCCTATTTCTGCTCGGGCTGCCCGCACAATTCCTCGACCGTGGTGCCTGAGGGCATGCGCGCTTATGCCGGCATCGGCTGCCACTACATGGCGCAGTGGATGGACCGCTCGACGCTCGGCTTTACCCAAATGGGCGGCGAGGGCGCGAACTGGATCGGCGAGGCGCCGTTCTCCAAGCGCCCCCATGTCTTCCAGAACCTCGGCGACGGCACCTACAACCACTCCGGCTACATGGCGATCCGCGGCGCGATCGCCTCTGGGGTGAACATCACCTACAAGATCCTGTTCAACGACGCCGTCGCCATGACCGGCGGGCAGGCCAACGACGGCGGCCTCACGGTGCCGCAGATCGCGCGCCAGGTGGCCGCGGAAGGCGCCAAGCGCGTCGTCGTGGTCACCGACGAGCCCTGGAAATACGCCAGGCGCGAGGATTGGCCGCGCGGGCTCACCATCCATCATCGCGACGACTTGATGGCGGTGCAGCAGGAGCTCGCGAAAATCCCGGGCGTCACCGTGCTGATCTACGACCAGACCTGCGCCGCCGAGAAACGCCGCCGCAGGAAACGCGGGCGTTTCCCCGATCCGGACAAGCGCGTGATCATCAACGAGCTGGTGTGCGAGGGTTGCGGCGACTGCGGGGTGAAATCGAACTGCGTCTCCGTGCAGCCGCTGGAGACCGAATGGGGCCGCAAGCGCACCATCGATCAGTCGAGCTGCAACAAGGATTTCTCCTGCGTGAAGGGCTTTTGCCCGTCGTTCGTGACCGTGCACGGCGGCCAGCTCAAGCGCGGCACCGGAGTAGCGGCCGACCATGCGCTCACGCCGTTGCCAGACCCGACGCTGCCGGCGCTTGGCAAGACCTACGATATCATCATCACCGGCGTGGGCGGCACCGGCGTCGTCACCATCGGCGGCATTCTCGGCATGGCGGCCCATCTCGAGGGCAAGGGCGTCGGCGTGCTCGACATGGCGGGCCTCGCGCAGAAGGGCGGGGCCGTCTACAGCCACATGCGGATCGCCGACCGTTCGGAGGATATCCACGCCATCCGGATCGCGGCCGGCGGCGCCGACCTCGTGCTCGGCGGCGACATCGTGGTTGCGGGCAACAAGAAGGTGCTCGCCGCGGTCCAGCACGGCCGGACTGCGATGGTGATCAACACCGCCGAGTTCCTGCCCGGCGACTTCACCCGCAATGCCGATTTCTCGCTGCCGACCGAGCGCCTCAAGCGCGCCATCGTCGCCGATGCCGGCCGCGAGAAAGTCCACTTCATCGACGCCACGTACACGGCGACGGCGTTGTTCGGCAACAGCGTCGGCGCCAATATCTTTCTCGTCGGCTATGCCTACCAGCTCGGTGCCGTCCCGCTCGCGGCGGCGTCGATCGAGCAGGCGATCGAGCTCAACGGCGAGGCCGTGGAGATGAACAAGGCCGCCTTCCATTGGGGCCGGCGCGCCGCCTGCGAACCCGACGCGGTCGCGGCGCTCGTCAAGCCCGCGCCGGAGGCGACCAGCGACGCAAGGACGCTGTCGCAGTCGTTCGACGAAATGGTCGCTCGCCGTGTTGTCTTCCTCACGGCCTATCAGGATGCGGCCTATGCCGAGCGCTATCGCCGCCGGGTCCAAAAGGTGCGGGCTGCTGAGGCGGCGCGCGCTCCCGGCAAGAGCGGTCTTGCCGAGGCGGTCGGGCGCTATCTGTTCAAACTGATGGCCTACAAGGACGAATACGAGGTGGCGCGGCTCTATGCCGATGAAGCCTTTGCCAGGCAGCTGAAGATCGAACTCGGCGGCGAGCACCAGCGCCTCTACGTGCATCTCGCGCCCCCGCTGCTGGCGCGCAAGGACAAGGTGACCGGCGAGCCGAAAAAAATGACGTTCGGTCCGTGGATCTTCCCGCTGTTCAGGGTGCTCGCGAAATTCAAATTCCTGCGCGGTACCGCCTTCGATCCGTTCGGTTATTCGACCGAGCGCAAAACCGAGCGCGCGCTCGTGCTTGATTACGAGGCTCTGATCGAGGAAGTGCTGACGCAGCTCACTCCCGAGAACCACCACATCGCCGTGGGCCTTGCGGCCATTCCGGAGAAAATCCGCGGGTTCGGCCACGTCAAGCTACGCCACCTCAAGGCCGCCAAGGCCGACGAGACGGCGCTGCTCGATCAATTCCGTGCCGGGCCGGCCCCGCTGCTCAAGGCGGCGGAATAGGGCGCGGCCTGCTGCCGGCGCTCGCGGCCGTCGCGGCGAACCGTCGCACGGCGGGACGCGACCCGATGCGGCAGGGGCTGGCTTGACCTAGGCTTGAGCCCACTTTCATATGCGCCCGAGTATGGTCCGCCGGTCAACGGCGGCGAGGAGCCCGACGCCCGCAAGACTCGATGCGGTGAACTGGGAGGATTGCTGTGGCGACCGACGTCGCTCGCGCCAACAGGTTCCCCAAGCGTTTTGCCTGCAGTCCCCGCCTTCACACGGGTCGTCGCGGTTTGATTCCGCGTCCGGCGAGGCGTGTTTCGTGAGCGCGGTCGAGCATATCCTCGACGTATCGGACGTCTCGATCCGGTTCGGCGGTGTGAGGGCGCTGGCTGACGTGAGCTTCCAAGTCGAAAAGGGCCAGGTCTTTTCCATCATCGGGCCGAACGGGGCCGGCAAGACCTCGATGCTCAACTGCATCTCCGGCCGCTATCGGCCGACCAAAGGACAGCTGCTCTACAAGGGCCAGTCGCTCGCCCGCCGCTCGATCAATGACCGCGCCCGCCTCGGCATCGGACGCACGTTTCAGAATCTGGCTCTGTTCAGCCACATGTCGGTGCTCGACAACATCATGGTCGGCCGCCACCACCTGATGCGCAACAACTTCGTCACCGGTATGTTCTACTGGATCGGCGGCGCGCAACGCGAGGAACAGGAGAATCGCCGCAAGGTCGAGGACATCATCGACTTTCTCGAAATCCAGCACGTGCGCAACGAGCCGGCTGGAACGCTGCCCTACGGTCTGCGTAAGCGTGTTGAGCTCGCGCGCGCGATCGCCATCGAGCCCGAGCTGATCCTGCTCGACGAGCCGATGGCCGGCATGAACCTGGAAGAGAAGGAGGACATGGCCCGCTACGTCGTCGACCTCAACCAGGAGCTCGGCAAGACGGTGATCATGATCGAGCACGACATGGGCGTGGTGATGGACATCTCACATCGCGTCATGGTGCTCGATTTCGGCAGGAAGATCTGCGAGGGCAGCCCGCAGGAGGTGCTGGCCAACGAGCATGTGAGGCGCGCCTACCTCGGCGAGGAGGATGACGTGCTGCGCGCCGCCGAAACCGAGCTGGTCCCCCCATGATGGACATGCGCACTGGGGTTATGCGCGTGGACGGCTCGACCTGCGGCTGGCCCCAGGCCGCGAGCGGAACGACGTCGGACATCTCGTCTGCGAGCGCCGCGTCCGAGGTCGCGCTGCATGACACCATGCCGCGGATGCTGGCGCGCAACGCCCGCCAGCATCCCGACCTGATCGCGCAGCGCGAGAAGGAGTTCGGCATTTGGACGTCCTACGCCTGGCGTTCGGTCGAGGATCATGTGCGCCGCATGGCGGTCGGCCTTGCCGCGCTGGGCGTCGGTCCCGGCGACGTCGTGGTGCTGATCGGTGACAATCGTCCGGCCTGGGTGTGGGGAGAGATCGCCGCGCATGCCTGCCGGGCGCGCAGCCTCGGCATCTATCGCGACGCGCTGGAGGACGAGATCGCCTACCTGGTCGACTACACCGTGCCGAAAGTGGTGATCGCGGAAGACGAGGAGCAGGTCGACAAGTTTCTCAGTCTGGGCGCGCGCATTCCGAGCATCGAACGTATCATCTATCTCGACCCGCGCGGCATGCGGAAATATGACGACCCGCGTCTGATGTTCGTCGCCGATCTCGAAGCATCGGGCCAGCGGACGCTGGACGGCGACCCGCAGTGTTACGAGCGCATGGTCGCCGCAACCCGCGCCGACGATGTCGCCATTTTGTGCACGACGTCGGGCACGACCTCGCATCCCAAGCTCGCCGAGTGGACGCATCGCGCGTTCCTCGGTCACGCCGCGGCCTATCTCCAGGCCGATCCCAAGATTGCGGACGACGAATATGTCGCGGTGCTGCCGCTCTCCTGGGTCATGGAGCAGATGTACTCGGTTGCCTGGAACCTGATCGCCCGGATGAAGGTGAACTTCCCGGAGGAGCAGGCCACGGTGATGGCCGACCTGCGCGAGATCGGGCCGACGTTCCTGCTGCTGGCGCCGCGGGTGTGGGAGCAGATCGCCGCCGACGTGCGCGCGCGCATGATGGACTCGAGCGCCTGGAAACAGGCGATCTACCACTGGGGCGTGCGCCGCGGGGTCGAGGCCGTCGACAAGGGCACGCGCTCCTGGCTCGCCGACAAGCTGCTGTTCGCGGCGTTGCGCGACCGGCTGGGTTTCAAGAACCTGACCTCCGCCGCCACCGGCGGGGCCGCGATGGGGCCGGATACGTTCAAGTTCTTTCTCGCCATGCGCGTCCCGCTGCGCCAGCTCTACGGTCAGACCGAGGCGCTCGGCGCACACACCATCCACCGCGACGATGACGTTGATCATGGTACGGTCGGATATCCGATGCCCGGCGTCGAGATCGCGATCAAGGAGCCCGACACGGAGGGGTTGGGCGAGATCATCGTGCGCCATCCCCACATGATGACCGCCTACTACAAGAACCCCGCCGCCAGTGCCGAGATGTTCGACGCCGACGGCTGGTTTCTCACCGGAGACGCCGGTTACCTGACGCCCGAGCGTCACCTTGTGGTGGTCGATCGCGCCAAGGACCTCGCGGTCACGTCGACGGCTGTGCGCTTCTCGCCGCAATATATCGAGAACAAGCTCAAGTTCTCGCCCTTCGTCGCCGAAGCGGTGATCATCGGCGCCGGCCGGCCCTACCTGACCGCCATCGTCTGTATCCGCTACCCCGTGGTGTCCAAATGGGCCGAGAAGCGCCGCATCGCCTTCACCACCTATACCGACCTCGCGGGCAGGACGGAGGTCTACGCCTTGCTGCGCCGCGAGGTCGAGATCGTCAATGCATCGCTTCCCGAGGGCCAGCGCATCCGCAAATTCGTGCTGCTGTACAAGGAGCTCGATGCCGATGACGGCGAGCTGACCCGCACGCGCAAGGTGCGGCGCGGCGTGATCGCGGAAAAATACGGCTCCATCATCGACGCGCTCTATTCCGATGCCGCCTATATCGATATCGACACGGTGATCCATTTCCAGGACGGCACCCGGCAGCGGATCGTGACCAAACTGAAGAACGAGAGCCTCGACGCAGGGGCGGGTGGGACGGCGCGCGCATGAATTGGGACCTGCTCATCCAGCTGCTGGTCAACGGGCTCATCGTCGGAATGCTCTACGGCGTGGTCGCGATGTGCTTCACGCTGATCTACAAATCGAGCCAGGTGGTCAATTTCGCGCAAGGCGAATTCCTGGTGCTCGGCGCCTGGATCTGCTGGTTCTTCATCGTGCGCTGGCAGCTGCCGTTCGCGGCCGCGTTCGTCTTTGCGCTCGTCTTCACCACCCTCTACGGCATCCTGGTGCAGGTCGTCATTCTGCGCCCGTTGATCGGCGAGCCGATCATCTCCGTCATCATGGTGACGATCGGGCTGTCGATCTTCATGCAGGCCGTGATGAACTGGGCCTTCGGCAACAACGCCGCCCGGTTTCCGAACGTGTTCGGATCGGAGAAGGTCAGCATCGCCGGTCTCAACGTCGAGACCGCCTATCTCATGAGCTTCGTCCTGTCGCTCGTGATCATGGTGGTGTTCTTCTACTTCTTCCGTTACTCGCGCTACGGCCTGGCGATGCGGGCGACCGCCTACAGCCAGCAGGTCGCGCAGAGCCTCGGCATTTCGGTCAAGCAGGTGTTCGCCATGGCCTGGGCGATCTCGGCGCTGGTCTCCTGCGTCGCGGGCGTCGTGCTCGGGCTCGTCAATGCGGTCTCCAACTCGTTGGCCATCATCGGCATCAAGGTGTTTCCCGCGGTGATCGTCGGCGGCCTCGATTCGATCGTCGGCGCGGTGGTGGGCGGCGTCATCATCGGGCTGCTGGAGAACCTCGCGGAATTCATCGATGGCCAGTATCTGCAGATCGGCAACATGTACGCGGTCGCGCCGTTTTACGTGCTCATCATCATCCTGATGATCCGCCCCTACGGCCTGTTCGGCACCGAGAACATCGAGCGGGTATGAGGCAGAGGATATTTCGTTGAAAAGGGATACCAGCGCGAGCGGCAAACTCGGTCTGCTCCCTCCCTTGTGGGGGAGGGGTGGGGAGGGGGGTGGTGCGATGAGGCAACGTGTTGCCAGTTCGCGCGACCCCCACCCCCGGCCCCTCCCCACAAGGGGGAGGGGGGCACACCCGTTGCGCGGCGCTGTCCTACATCAAACCCTGAGCGACCTGCGCTAGGCCATGTCCCACGTCCCTTATCCCCGGCCCTCGGGCGATTTCCGCACCAGCTACGGCGCGGACATGACGCTGTTCCGGACCCGGGGTGCGACGCTCATGGCCTGGGCCGGCACGCTGTTCCTGCTCGCCGCTCCGCTGTTCGCCAGTGACTATGTGCTGAGCCAACTCATCCTGATCGGCATCTACGGGATCGCCGCGCTTGGGCTCAACGTGCTGGTTGGTTTCACCGGCCAGATATCGCTCGGTCACAGCGCATTCTTCGGGTTCGGCGCCTTCGCGTCCGCCTGGCTCGGCACCGCGCACGGCGTGCCGCCTTTGATCAGCATCCCGATCGCCGGCGTCATGACCACGGCGCTCGGCATGATCTTCGGCATCCCCGCGGCGCGGCTCAAGGGCCTCTATCTCGCCATCGCCACGCTCGCGGCGCAATTCATCCTCGAGGACTTCTTTGCGCGGGCGCAATGGTTCACCGGCGGGTCGTCGGGGGCGCCGGCCGAGCAGGCGAGCTTGTTCGGCATCGCGCTCAACACCGACCGGACCTATCTCTACGTCGTGCTGTTCTGGTTCGTCGTGAGCTATGTCGGCGTTGCCAACCTGATGCGCACGCGCGACGGCCGCGCGCTGATTGCCGTGCGCGACCACTATCTCTCCGCCGAGGTGATGGGGATCAACCTGACCCGTTACCGCATCCTCTCCTTCGGCATTTCGAGCTTCTTCGCCGGTATCGGGGGCGCGCTCTACGCGCATTATCTCGGCTTCGTGTCCGCGGAGGCGTTCACCATCCTGCTTTCCATCCAGTTTCTCGCCATGATCATCATCGGCGGGCTCGGCTCGGTGGCAGGGTCGGTGCTCGGCACCGCCTTCATCCTGCTGCTTCCGCAGGTCATGCAGGCCGGGGCCTCCACCCTGGCCGATTTCTTTCCTGCGATGCAGCAAGGGGTCGCCTACATCAAGGAGATGTCGATCGGAGTCGCGATCATCCTGTTCCTTATCTTCGAGCCGCAAGGCCTGATTCACCGCTGGCGGTTGATCCGCGCCAGCTTCAAGCTCTATCCCTTCTCCTATTGAGGAGGTGTCCGTTGCTCTTGGCGGCGAGCGACGGTCGGAAACGCGAGTTGGCCGCCTGGGAGAAACGACATGAAAAGGGCTGTTATGGCCGTAAGCTTCCTTGTTGCGAGCGCCGCAGTCCCGGCCCTGGCACAGGACAAGGTGTTTGTCGGTCATCTGGCCGATTACACCGGCGCCACCTCTTTCGTCGGTCAGTATTACGGACCGGGCGTGCGCGACGCGATCGACTTCATCAACGCCAATGGCGGGGCCGCCGGCACGCCGATCGACATGGAAACCGTCGACTACGCCTACAAGATCCCGGACGCGATCGCCAACTACAAGCGCTGGAAGGGCAAGGGCATGGTCGCGCTGCAGGGCTGGGGCACCGGCGACACCGAGGCGCTCATCGGGTTCGTGGCCGACGACAAGGTGCCGGTCTTGTCGGCTTCGTATTCCGGCCATCTCACCGATCCGACCGGCAAGAATCCCAACACCAAGAAGCCGGCGCCGTACAATTTCTTCTATGGGCCGTCATACACCGATGCATGCCGGGCCATGGTGCAATGGGCGGCGGATGACGCCAAGGCCAAGGGCATCGCCAAGCCCAAATATGTGCACACCGGCGACAACCATCCTTACCCGAACGCGCCGAAGGAGGCCTGCAGCGCATTTGCCAAGGAGCTCGGCTTCGACGTGCTCACGCCGGTCGTGATCCCGCTCAAGCCGGGAGACTTCAAGGCGCAATGCCTGACCATCAAGGACGCCGGCGCCAACTACGTCTTCATCGGGAATCTCGGCGGCTCGGTGGTCTCCATGCTCAAGTCCTGCGGCACCGTCGGGCTCAACGTCACCTATCTCGCCAACATCTGGGCGGGCGACGAGCCGACGATCGCCGCGGCCGAGGCGAAGAACTACATCTTCCCGTCGGCCTCGCCGTTCTGGGGGCAGGACGCGCCCGGCATGAAGCTCGTTCGCGAGATCGCCGACAAGAGCGGTTTCGCCAAGACCAATACGCCGACACACCATTACATCCGCGGCATCTGCTCGGCCTATTACATGAAAGAAGCGATGGAGTGGGCGAAGGCGAACGGCGGCATCAACGGCGAAAATATCCGCAAGGGCATGTACGCCAAGCAGGATTGGGTGCCGAAAGGCCTCGAAGGCGTCTGCATCCCGTCGACCTGGACCCCGACCGACCATCGCGGAACCATGACGGTCTCGATCAACCGCGGCAACTTCGAGGACGGCAAGGCCAAGATCGAGAAGATCGCCGACACCACGCTCAAGCGCGAAGACCGCTGGCTCGGCCAGTAGTCGCGGCGGCGCCGGGTCCGCACCGGGCCCGGCGCGCATCGCGGGTTAGAACCATGGAAGCGGCCACGAAGGCGACGGCCGGCGAGGCGATCCTCGAGGTCAAGAACATCGAGGTCGTGTTCAATGACGTCATCCTGGTGCTGCGCGGGCTCAGCCTCGCGGCGCGCCGCGGCGGCATCACCGCGCTCCTCGGCGCCAATGGCGCCGGCAAGTCGACGACGCTCAAGGCGATCTCCGGCCTGCTGGTGGTCGAGGATGGCGCCATCACCCGCGGCAGCGTTTCCTTCGACGGCGAGGACATTACGCGGTTGCCGCCGAACCGCATCGTGCATCGCGGCATCTTCCAGGTCATGGAAGGGCGCGGCATCGTGCAGGACATGACGGTGATCGAGAACCTGCGGCTCGGCGCTCACACCCGGCGCTCCGCCCGTGTCGGCGAGGACATGGATCAGGTGTTCTCGTACTTCCCGCGTTTGAAGGAGCGAACGGGACTCGCCGGATATCTCTCGGGCGGCGAGCAGCAGATGCTGGCGATTGGCCGCGCGCTGATGGCAAAGCCGCGGCTGATTCTGATGGACGAGCCGTCGATGGGACTGTCGCCGCTGCTGGTCCGCGAGGTGTTCGGGATCATCCGCCGGCTCAACCGCGATCTCGGGATATCCATTCTGCTGGTCGAGCAGAACGCCAATATGGCGCTGCGCGCGGCCGACTACGGCTACATCATGGAGGGTGGCAAGGTGGTGCTCGACGGCACCGCCGAGAGCCTCATGAATAATGAGGACGTCAAGGAGTTCTATCTCGGCGGGGGACGCGGTGAGCGTCGCTCGTTCAAGAACCTGAAGTCGTTCAAGCGGCGCAAGCGCTGGCTTTGAGGGCGTAACGCCGCGCGGGTGCTTGACGGCGCGTCAAGGTGCTGGTGGCAGCGAGGACGTCCTGCGCAGCATCCCGGATGGGGCGGCACTTACCCCTTGGAGCAGTTCGCGGCATCGCAGCAAACCTTATGGATCAAAGGCTTGGGGATAGCCCTCGTTTATTAGTTGTGTAGGTATTAAAATACAACCACAATGCAAGCTGAGGCACCGCCCCACACCCCCGATGTAATGGCAACGACACGGCGCCGGGTCATGAACTCCGAAGGCTACGACCAGCTTGAAACCCGCGACCCCGACGAGCGCGAGCGCGATGTTTTCGGCCGTCTTCCGGACTTCATCGCGCTTGCGCTGAGCGCGCCTGGATGGGTCACGCATCTCGCCGGCATCGATCCCAACGCCGTCACCTCGCGGGCGGAGCTGGCCAAGCTCCCGCTCGTGCGCAAGTCCGAGTTCGCGGCACGACAGAAAGCCAATCCGCCGTTCGGCGGGTTCAATGTCACCGCGCCGGGGCGGGTGCGGCGACTGTTGATGTCGCCCGGGCCGATCTTCGAGCCGGAGGGCGACGGCAGGGATTTTTGGGGCGCTGCGCGTGCGCTCTATGCAGCCGGTTTCCGGCCGGGCGAGATCGTCCACAACTGTTTTTCCTATCATCTCACGCCGGGCGGCTTCATCATGGAGTCGGGCGCCCGCGCGCTTGGTTGCGCGGTGATCCCGGCCGGCACCGGCAATACCGAGCAGCAGCTCGAGGCGATTGCCCACTATCGGCCCGCCGGCTATCTCGGCACCCCGGATTTCCTCAAGGTCTTGCTCGATGCCGCGGCCAAGGCCGGCAAGGATGCCTCGTCCATCAAGCGCGGGTTGGTGTCGGGTGCGGCGCTGCCGCCTTCGCTCCGCCGCGAATTGACCGCGCGCGGCGTCGAGGTGCAGCAGTGCTATGCCACCGCCGATGTCGGCGTCATCGCCTATGAAAGCGCGGCGCGTGAGGGGCTGATCGTCAACGAGACCGTGCTGGTCGAGATCGTGCGTCCCGGCACTGGCGATCCGGTCGCGACGGGCGAGGTCGGCGAGGTCGTCGTCACCTCGTTCAACCCGGACTATCCCATGATCCGGCTGGCAACCGGCGATCTCTCGGCCATCATGCCGGGCGCTTCGCCTTGCGGGCGCACCAACATGCGCCTCGCCGGATGGATGGGCCGCGCCGACCAGGCCACCAAGGTCAAGGGCATGTTCGTGCATCCGAGCCAGGTGGCCGAAGTCGGAAAGCGTCATCCCGAGCTGGGCCGCTTGCGGCTCGCCGTGCGCCGTGCCGATGAACAGGACATGATGACCCTGCTCGCGGAATGCACGGCGCCGGCGGAGAAGCTGCAGCAGTCCGTCGCCGCCACGCTGCATGCGGTGACCAAGCTGCGCGGCGAGGTGGAGCTCGTCGCCGCCGGCAGCCTGCCGAACGACGGCAAGGTGATCGCCGACGAACGCCCGGTCGGGTGATGAGGACGCAAGCTCGTTGATCACCTCTACAAGGGGCCATGCGCGGGCTCGACCCGATCCGAAAGACGTTGCTTCAATGGGATGGATTGTCCTCCGGCAATCCAGCAGGCTACTTGACGTCGCGTCGTCCTTGTCCGTCCGGCGGCGCGATGAAGGCGCGGCCCTTCGGAAATGTTTCGAACAGCGCCGGCGGCTTGCCGAAGTGATCGGCGAGCAGATAGGGCGGGTTGCTGGCGACCCACTGCGACAGGTCGATCGCCTGATAGTTGCCAGTATTGAGGCCGATCAGGACGCGGCCGGCCTTGCTGCCGATATTTTCGATGGAATGGCCGTAGCCCTGCGGGATGTATGCCACGTCCCCTTTGGCCAGGGTCTCGACGCGGTAGCGGCCGTGCGAGCCGAACAAGTGTAACGCTGAAATCGCCGTCGACGACATATTGCCATTCGTCCGCGTTGGGGTGCCAGTGCAGTTCGCGCAGGCCGCCGGGGTCGAGGTCGAGGACCACCCCGGTGATGGTTTGAGAGATCGGAAAGCGGTCCGCGCCGACCCGCCACTCGCGTCCGAACTTGTGGACCGAGTGAGGCTCCTGCGCCAGAAGGCGGTACTTGTGCGTGTCGGGCGGCGAGCTCAGTGCGCCCTGAATTGGGATAGCCTCCTCGGGCGGCGCCGGGCCGCGTACGAAATAGGCTTCTTCCTTGGGGAAGCCGTCGAAGGTTGCCGCCGGCAGCCCGAAATTCTTCGCCAGCAGTCCCGTCGAGGCGTGGCCCAGCCAGTCGGTGATGCTGAAGGTCCCGAACTCGGAAAAGTAGCCGTTGTCGAAAATCAGGATGAAATGGCACGGCTCGTCGCCCAGGCAGGCGAGCGAATGAGGATGGCCGCGCGGAAAGTACCAGACGTCGCCGGGCTCGAAGTCGTTGATTTCGGAGCCGCCGAACGGATCCGTCAGGGTGGTGCGGACGCGCCCTTCCAGCACGAAGGCCCATTCCGCCGCGGTCGCATGCCAATGCAGCTCGCGCGTCACGCCCGGCTCCAGGCGCATCGAGACCCCGGCGATGCCCTTGGAGATCGGCAGCTGCGCGACAGTCGCTTCCTTGCCGAAGCTGCCGCCCATGACCTTGCCCTGCGACTGCTCGAGGGCGAACTTGAATGTTGGCAATTCCTTTCCCGAAAGCAGCGGGTCGGGGACGTTGTTCTTGAAGGGGAAGTCAGTGATGCTGCCGGGTTGCGACATCGCCGGGCTCCTGGATCGAATGAAGGTCCGCTTCGCCTGAACGGTCGAAGCAGCGCGCGGGCTGGAACGGGAGTATGCGCAGCCGGGTGGCCTTCCGGCCAGCGGGAATCCTGCGGTCGTTTGACGTCGATTGCCCCGCCGGCACGCCGTCATGCTTTGTCCGGCACCGCAACCTGATCGATCCCGCCGACATGGCGATCGATGCCGGCTTGGTGCCCGGCCCCCTTCTTCCGTCCCCCCGGGGCGCGCTAGAGTATGACCTTCCAGTTTCCACCGTGGAGGGTTCGATGCGCCGGGTGCATGTCGCCGCTGTTGCCGCCACCGTTGCCCTTGGTTTCCTTGCCGGGTCCGCGCCGCCCGCCGGCGCGCAATCCGGAGTCACCGCGTTCGAAGGCGCCCGCCTGATCGTGGGCGACGGCGGCGCTCCGATCGAGAACGCGGTGCTCGTCGTCGATGGTGCGCGCATCGTCGCCGCCGGCCGCGCCGCCGACGTGAGCGTGCCTGCCGGCGCCGCGCGCGTGAGCCTGTCCGGCAAGACCGTGATGCCGATGCTGATCGACACCCACGTCCATTTGAGTCCTACCCGCGAGGCGATCGTGCGCGACCTGCAGCGGCGCGCCTATTTCGGCGTAAGCGCTGCGCTCAGCCTCGGAACGGACAACTACGACGTACTCGATATCCGCGGACAGACGATGCCTGGCGCCGCGCGCTTCTTCAGCGCGGGGCGCGGCATCACCATGCCCGAGCCGGGGCGGTTGACGACGCCGCACTGGATCACCAGCGAGGAGGAGGGCCGCAAGGCGGTGCAGGAGCTTGCCGGTCGCAAGGTCGATATCGTGAAAATCTGGGTCGACACCCGCGAGGGAAAATACAAGAAGCTCACTCCTGAAATCTACGGCGCCATCATCGACGAGGCGCACAAGCAGGGCCTGCGCATCACCGCGCACATCTTCGAGCTCGAGGACACCAAAGGGCTCATTCGCGCCGGCGTCGATGCCTTCGCGCACGGCGTACGCGACCGCGACATCGACGACGAGCTGGTCGCCATGTTCAAGGAACGCCCCAATCTGGTGCTCACGCCCAACCTGCCGGATCGCGGCGTCAAGACCGACCTGGGCTGGCTGCAGGGAAGCCTGCCGGCAGCCGAGCTGGAGAAGCTCGAGGCTGCCAACACCGACCGTCCGCGCGAGCAGGCCTTTTACGGCATCCAGGCCCGCAACCTGGCGAAGCTCAACGCGGCGGGCGTGCGCATCACGCTCGGCACCGACGGCAACACGCCGTGGGGCGCGCACACCGAGATGTTCGACATGGTCAATGCAGGCATGACGCCGATGCAGGTGATCGTGGCGTCGACGCGCAACTCGGCGCAATTCCTGCGCATCGACGACGCCGGCACGTTACAAGCCGGCAAGAGCGCCGATTTCATCGTGCTCGATGCCAATCCACTCGACGACATCGCCAACACACGGCGCATCGCGTCGGTTTACCTGCGCGGCGCGCCCGTCGACCGCTCGCAGCCGGCGCGCTGACGTCGGGCGGCGCGTCCGCCTTGCGAGATTGCCGCGCGGCGCGGCGGTACACGGCAGGGGCCGTGCCGTGCACGGACCGCCGTTTCGATCCGAGTAGCGGCGTTCCGCGCCCGCTTTAACGATTTGTAAACCATGCATGGGCAATCTTTCGCCCATGCCCGGTGCTTCTGCCGCTGCCAGCATCCACTCCTTCATGCGCATCCTTCCATCGGCGCAGGAAGCGGACGTATCCGATCCGGTACCCGCCATGCGGCGGGAATTGGCGCTGTTGCGCATCGAGCTGGAAAACCTGCGTGCGACGGAAGGCGAAGCGCGCAAGACGAGCGAATTTCTGGTCGCGGAGTTCGACCGCATCATGGACAGCCGCGATCAATGGCGGCGTGAAGCGGAACGCCTCAATGCCTTGATCGCGCAGGTCCCACGCTCGGCCGACGACGAGCCGCACGGCACGTCACCGTGGTCGCTGTTCTGGCGCCTCAGCAGATAATTCAACTTGCAATAGCCGGCCGGACCCGCGCTGTCCTCGTGGGAGGGCGCCGCAATGCGCGTGCTGCGGCGCTTTCGCCCGGTTGTCGAGCTACGACGCGCGCTGCAGAAACAGCGGCAGCCCGAGCTTGCTGGCGTACATTCGGCCGATAGCGCTCGGTGTTGTACGCGCTGGCGACGTCGACCTTGCGCGGCCCAAGCTTGGGATCGGGGATAGGGGCCAGCGCGTAGCGGCCTTCCACCAGCGCCGCCATCAGCCCGGTCTTGCCTTCGAGGATCGCGTCATACGCCATGTTGCCGAAGGTCAGGCCCACGAGCTTGTCGACGAAGTCCGGGTCGCCCGAGCGCAGGTCGTAGGTGAGGTCGGACACGATCGTCTCCGCGCCGGTGCGTCGCTTGATCTCCTCGGCGAGCGATTCGGCCACGCTCGCCTTCTTGCGGTGGCCGTAGGCGTCGGCTTCGCCGTAGTGCTGGACCTGGTAACCCTCCCACTCTGCGCCTTCGCTCAGCACGATCATCGCATAGTTGCTCGGATTGGCCTGCTTGTCCTCCATCAGCAGCCGGATGAGCCTGTCGAGATCGACCTTGTATTCGGGAATGACGCAGCGGATCGAGGTGATGTAGGCGCTGTAGAGCGCCGTGAAGCCGGCATCCCGCCCGAAGATGCGGAAGATCCCGATCCGTTCGTGGGAGGCGACGGTGGTGCGCTGGCGCTGGATCGCGTCGCTGGCGCGGGTGATCGCGGTCGAGAAGCCGATGCAGTACTCGGTGTTGCGGACGTCGTTGTCCATCGTCTTGGGGATGCCGATGATCCTGACGCCGAGCTCGTTGAGCCTGGCGGCGTAGCTCAGCGTATCGTCGCCGCCGATGGCGATGAGGTGCTCGATGCCGAGCGCCGCGAGGTTCGCCAGCACCTGCGCGGAGACGTCCCAGGACTTCGCGCCGTCCTTTTTGCTGAGCGAAACCGGAAAATCCTTGCCGGCGAGGTGATCGGGCAGCCTCTGCATCTTCGACGGGTTGGTGCGGCTTGAGTGCAGCATGGTCCCGCCGCGCCGGTCGATGGTGCGCGTGTTTTCGCGATCGAGGTGCACGACGTAGCGTTGCCGGCTGTCGGGATCGTCGACGTTGAGGTGCGTGAGCGCCTCCCAGCCCCGCCGCAGGCCGATCACCTCGACATCGTTCTCGCTGCTGCGGTAGGTGACGGTCTTGATCACCGAGTTGAGACCGGGAACGTCACCGCCGCCGGTGAGGATACCGATGCGCTTTTTCGCCATGACCACCTCTCGACCGCGCTTTTGCCAACCCGACCGTGAGCCCGCACCCCGTGTCACCTGCGAGGACGATTCACGCTTCAACCCGGGCGGGATGCGCTCCAGGCCGCATCCGAGTGACGTTTCGCAATCGACCTCAAGCCCAGGAATGTCGCCGCCGGGTGCAGGATCACGCTCGACGGAATGGCTTCGAGGTAGCTTCGAAACCGCCCTTTATATTCGAATCGCTCGCGGAATTGCGAGCGCGCAATGAAATCGGTGAAGCGAGGCACGATTCCGCCGGCAATGTAGACGCCGCCCTTGGCGCCATACATCAGGGCGACGTTGCCGGCGAACGTCCCCAGCATCGCGCAGAACAGGTCGAGCGCTGCGCGCGCGGCCGGGCAATCGCCGTCGAGCACGGCCTTGGTGATCTCCGCGGCATTGCGGGCCGGGGCTTGGGCGGCGTCGAGCGCGACGACGGCGCGGTAGAGATTCTCCAGCCCAGCGCCGGACACCACCCGCTCCGCCGATACATGCCCGAACTCCCGGCGCAGAAAGTCGATGACCGCATCTTCCCGGGACGAGCAACCGGCCATGGTCGTGTGCCCGCCTTCGCTGGCGATCACGACCGAGTTTGGCGATCCCGGCACGAAGCAGGCGACGCCGAGGCCGGTGCCCGGCCCGAGCACGGCCATTGGCTCCGCTGCCAGTGGTGCCCCGCCGCCCAGCGGATAGAGATCCGCCGCCGCCAGCTGCGGCAATGACAGGGCGGTCGCCTCGAAATCGTTGAGGACATGGACGCTTGCAAACTGGAATCTCGCCCGCAACTCGCGCGCATCGATGGTCCAAGGGCAATTGGTGAGTACGCAGCGCTCGTCCACGACCGGCCCGGCGACCGCCAGCAGCGCCTCTGGCACCGACAACTGCCGGCAATGCCGCTGCATGAACGCCTCGACGGCGTCGGCAAAGCGGGCGAACTCGGTGACGGTAAACCAGTGGATCGGACCGACGGCACCGTCCGACAGCAGGGCCAGTCTGGCGTTGGTGGCGCCGATATCGCCCAACAGCATGTGCTGAGGCGAAAAGCCCATCGAGGCCCCGTGAGGTCGACTTTGCTGCATTTGCGGGGAGAGAACGCGACGTGGGCGAATGCGGTTCCCAGCATGAGCGCCCCGGGCGCAGCGCAACACGACATGCCGCGCTGCAGACACCGACCTCGGGTCTCCCGAAATCGACCCTGAAACGCGCGCCAATCGAGTTAAACCCGAGCTGGGTGGTCCGTTACCGCTCATCATGCGCGGCTTGGCCCACGCATCCATCGAGCGCACAGCGTCGCTTCCGCGCGCTCGATCGCACCGCAACGCCGTGAGCGCCCGCTGCAATTGAGCCGCGTGTCGGCGACCGGGGATGGCAAGCTTCGGCGTTCGGGGCAGTCGCGTGGGCCTTGGCTTCAATCGCGCCGGCGCGAGAACGCGGCCGTCCGGAGTCAGCCGGTCACGAACTGCAGCCCGACCGCGCTTTCCAGTGTCGCGCCGGCCGCATGCAATGACACCGACCAGGTGCGATCGCCGACCACGCCGTCCGATGGCACCTCGCCCCAGGTCTGGAATGCCTTGACCGACGCTTTGGTCTGCGGGCCGAAGCTGCCGTCGACCGCGCCGGGGCTCACGTTCCACGCCCCCGACGCCCCGTTGGCCAGCACCCGCTGCAGGTTGCGCACGACGTCGCCGGACGATCCTTCCTGCAGGACCGGCATCGGACGTCCATCCGGAAGCGCGGCCCAGGTCATCGGACCGACGATGCCGTCGACGGTGAGCCCGGCACCCTCCTGGAATTCTTTCACCGCGGTCGCCGTCTTCGGCCCGAACGTGCCGTCGACCGCGAGAGCGGGGTTCGGGGTGCGTCGCAGCGCGCGCTGAAGCCGGCGCACCGCGGTGCCGGTAGCGCCCGGCGCGATGGTGGGTTGACCGGGATTGGGCATGGTGGGCTCCCATGTTGGCGTTACGGGACAACGCGAAGCAAACGGTACGATCGTATGCACACCGAAGACGGATCGGTGCTGTCGAGGTCATGATGCCATCGGAGTGCCTGCGCATCGCCGCACCGGCGTACCGATGACAACGCCGCAAGTGGCCTGCGGCGTGTGCCGAACAATCGCAGACTTTGCGGATCGGATCTGTGAGCCGGGACACCGTACGGACTCCCAGTACAGTGGCTACTACACCTTCCTGGCGATGCAACTGAACGTCGCGCGCTACCAGTTCTCGGGTGACGGCCTCCGCCTGCCGCGTTTCCCGAATTGAGGTGCGGCCGAGCGCGGAGCGGCGCGCATTTCACCTCACCCGCTCGCGGCAGAAGCCGGCGGCCGCAGGCGGCAGGGCGTGAAGGACTCTCGACAAGCCGAGGCGGTGGACGCGGTCACTTCGGAAGATAGCTCGCATCCACCAGCGCCTGAACATCGGCGCGCTTTTTGCTGAAGCCGGTCTTGATCATCAGCTCCTGCACCCGTTCCAGCGCGGCCGCATCCGGCCGCAAGGTCGGATCGCGATAGTAATCCTTCATGCTGAGATAAATCTCGGGCGAGAGCCGCACGGTCTTGGCGTCGAGGATCAGCTGCCGCGCCTCGCGCGGCTTCTCCAGATAGAACCGGGTTGACGTCTGGAGATCCTCGAGCAGGCCCCGGATCGCGGCGGCGTTCTGCCTGAGGAACGCGTCCTTGCCGAGGAGCACGATCAGCTCCTGCTCGAACGGCATGCCGTACTGCGAGTCGAACAGTTTGCGGACCGGCATTTCCTTTTCCAGCATGTCGGCGAACGGCTGCGGAAATTCGCCGACGTCGACCTTGCCGGCGCGCAACGCCTCGGCCATGGCGGGAAACGGCACCGGCGTGATGGTGACGTCGGAATCGGACAGGTTGTGCCGCTCCATTGCGGTCTTGAGCCACAGCTGGCCGTCGGTGGAGAAGCCGTTGATGCCGACGATCCTGCCCTTGGCGTCGGGTACGGTCCTGATCGGCGAATTGGCCTTGACGTAATAGGAGGTGGCGAAGCCGCGCGGGCTTTCTCGCGCCAGCGAGGCGATGACCTTGCCGGTGACGCCCTCGGCGGCCGCGAACAGCACCCCGACCGCGCCGCTCGACGCGAGGTCGATGGCATTGGCTTCGAAGGCCTGCGAGCGCTGGGTCGAGCTCTGGAAGCGCGAGCCGTCGAGTTTGTAGGTCTTGCCGTAGTTCTTGCCGATCTCGGGCTTGGCCAGCAGCACATAGAGCTGCTCTTCGGCCGCGCTGCCGTAGCCGAGGCGCAGTGTCGGCGGATCGGCGGCCGCTGTCGGACCGGCGACGGCGAGGCCGCCCAGAATGCAGATCGCGGCCACGCCGCGCGTCACGGATCGGCTGCCGTCGGCAATCATGATGGTCTCTCCGTTGCGTCCGCTCGGACGGTGAAGGTGTGGCCGACGCTGGCGGCGCGGTCGCCTCAGCCGGGAGTCATGCCTTTGGCCTTGATCACCGCGGTGGCGGCGGGCGTCGTCAGGTAGGTGATGAACGCCTTGGCGGCTTGCGCGTCCTTGGCGTTCGCGGCGACCGCCGCGGTGAAAACGATCTCCTGCTGCAGTTCGGCGGGGAACGGCCCGACCAGGTCGACGCCGGGCGCCGTCAGCACATTGGCGAGAAATACGCCGAGCTCGGCTTCGCCGTTGGCGACGGCCTGGACGATCTGTGCCGGCGCGGTCTGGACTTTGATCTTGGCTTTCATCGCCTCGCCGATGCCGAGGCGGTCGAACGCCCGCAGAACCTGCGCGCCGGCCGCGCTGGCCGGGATGGACGCGATCGACTGCGCCTTGAGCAGCGTCTGCTTCAGTGCGTCGGGTGTGCTGATGTCGGGCTTGGGCGCCCCCGAGCGTACGGCGACGCCGAGACCGACGCGTGCAATGTCGGTGGTCGGCCCGGATGCGAAGCGAGCCTGCGCGTCGGCATCCTTGAACACCTCGCGCGGGACGACCCCGAGGTCGAACGGGCCGTCGCTGGTGGCCAGCTTGATCAGTTCGGGGGTGGTGCCGAAGCGAAACACCAGCTTGTGGCCGGAGGCGCTCTCGAATTGCGGGCCGAGCTCGCGCAGCGGCCCCGTAATGCCGCCGCCCGCCAGCACCTGGAGCTCAGCAGCCTGCATGTCGGCGACCGGCGATAACACGAGCGCGAGGCCCAGCAGCGAAGCGGATGCAGTCCGTGAAGACGTGATCATGATACCCCCATCGATTGCGGCGCTCCAAGCGAGTACTCCCGATGACATCCGAAAGAGGTAGACTATTCGCGTTTCCCGGCATCCCCGCAAGCCTCGGACGTACGGAGCAGGCCGCAAGGAGGACATCATGCATCGACGTGATCTCCTGAAGACCGCGCTGGCGAGCGCTCTGGGCACAGCCACCTTTGCCCGATGTCATGCGCAGTCGAGTTCGACGCGGGTGATACGACTGGTCATTCCATCCGCGCCGGGTTCGGCAATCGACCCCTACGCCCGCGTGATCTCCGATCACATGGGCAGGACGCTCGTCCGGACCATCATCGTCGAGGCCAAACCCGGGGCGAGCGGAAACATCGCCGCCCAGTTCGTGCTCGGCGCTCCCGCCGACGGCACCACGATCTGGGTCGCTACGCAGTCGGCGACGGAAATCAATCCCAGCGCCTACGACAACCCGAAATGGTCGCTCGGGGATTTCATTCCCCTGATCCGGGGGGTGCAAGCGCCGCTTGTGCTGGTCACTCACCCCGGCGTGCCTGCGAAGACGCTTGCCGAGCTCATCGCATGGATCAGGAGCAATCCCGGCAAGCTCAGCTATTCGTCCTACACCGCCGGCACCCCTTCGCATTTCCTTGGCTTTCAGTTGGCCGACCGTTTCGGCCTCGATGTTGTGCACGTGCCCTCCCGGGGTTCGGGCGCGCAGGCAACCGACCTCATGGCCGGCCATGTGCTGTTCGGCTTCGCCCAGCTCCAGCCGGCGCTCCCGCTTCTCGGCGCCGGCAAGCTCAATGCCATCGCCACGACCGGCGTGGCCAGATCCCGTTTCCTGCCCGAGGTTCCCAACTTCGCGGAGCTCGGCCATCCGGAGTTCACCGCCAACGTCTGGTTCGGCCTTATGGTCCGCGCCGGGACCCCGCCTGCGGTGGTGGACGGCCTTTTGAACGCCGCCGGACTGGCCCACGCCGATCCGGAGGTGAGGGCAAAGCTTGAAGCGCAGGGCTTCGAGGTGTCCGGTCAGTCCGGGCCGGAATTCGCGTCCGACATCGTGGCGCAGAGCGCGCGCTGGGCCCGCCTTGTGAAAGCGTCAGGCTTCAGGGCGGAAGGCGGCCCGTGACGCTTCGCGCCTCGGGTCGCTGTCATCGCGCACCGATGCCGCGATGAACCTTGTCCTCGTTGCAGATTTCGACCGCGATGCGAGCATAAGCGCACGCGGCCTGATAAAGACTCTCGATCGAGAGCGCGCGCTTGAACGAATGCGACGCCGAGCGCGGGCCGTAGGTCAGCGCGGGAATGCCGACCTCGTTGAAGGCGTTGATGTCGCGCCACATGCTCGAGGTTTCGACCTGCGCCGGCCCGGGGTCCGAGCCGAAGGTCGCACGATGCGCGCGCTTCACCGCATCGGCGAAGCGATCGATGTTCCTGGCCTCGAAACCGGGACGGAAGGAATAGAGCTCGATGGTGTGCGCAAGCCCGATGTCGCTCACCACCTTGCTCAGTTCCGCCTTGGTCGCCAGCGGGTCCTGGCCCGGCACCGAGCGCACGTCGATATAGAGGTGGCAGAGCTGCGGCGCGAGAATCGGCCGCCGCGCGCTTCCGCCGCGGATGCCGCCGATCTGCACCTTTGGAACGACGGTGCCACCGGGCGAGCGGTAGACGTTGCGCGTCTGGTAGCCGGCCGCCCACGTCTCGATCGCCTCGATCGCCGCCGCCGCCGCGACGATCATGTTGGGGCTCGCGGCCGGCGTCGTCCGCTCGGGCAGGTAGGGCGTGTAGAACGGCGGCTGGTCGGACTTGAGCGTGAGCTTGTACCAGAACTCGCCGGCCTCAACCCAGACCAATCCGAAGCCGGTGCCTTCGGCGACCAGCGCATAATCGGCCACGCCGCCGTGCGTAACCAGAAAGCGCGCGCCGATCTCCTTCGACTCCACGAAGGTCCCGGGCGGCTCGTCGCAGGGCTCGCCGCCGGTCTCGGTAACGGCGGCGCTCAGCAGCAGATCGCCCTTGAGCCGGTGCCCCGAGTTCTTGATCGCCTTGGCGGCGATGAGAAACGCCGCCATCGGTCCCTTGTCGTTGCAGATTCCTTCGCCGACCAGGAGATCGTCCTCCTGCCACGCGCTGTGGTAGACGGGATGGGTCGGATCGGCGTGCACCAGGTCCGGCTCGCGCGGCACGGCAGTGTCCATGTGGCTGTTGAAGATCAGGCTCAAGCCCCCGCCGGTGCCCGGCAGCATTCCCAAGACGTTGAAGCGGTCGCGCAGTAGCCCGATCTTGCGCGGGCCAAACCCCTGTTGACGCATCCAGTCGTAGAGATGCTCGCCGACTTCGCGCTCGTGCCCCACCGCGCTGTCGATGTTGCAGATCTCGAGCGCAAAACGGACGAGCTCGTCCTTGTCGATCAGCGCAACGGCGGCGTCGCTAACGGACATGCCAGTTTTCCATGTTGGTGACTATCGTTGGGCAAACATCGCCGCACCGCCCATGTTGTCCGACGGACGGTTGCGACAACAATGCTATTTGCCGCTCCGGGGGGTCGGCGGGGATGCTGCCCATAATTCCGCAAGCACGCAAGCGCGCGTGCTGACGGAATGCAGTGGGGAGATTGTAAGTCGATTGGCAACTCCTCAGCCGCTGATCGTCATGCGCGGGCTTGCCCCGCGCATCCATCGGAAAACAAGCTGTCGATCCGGTGGGATGGAATGGCCAACACGCGTCCCGGGCGCGACGCGGCGGACCAGTTTACGCGCCACGCAGCGGTGTCGCGCGGGGACGACAGTCAGGTGACCTGACCAACCGAGCGTATCTGCGTGCCACCGGACCAGATCCGTTGTATAGTTGGAGGGATGGGGGGCCCGCACTTCATCGAGTGCACCCAACTCCAGCAACGGAGGTCCCCATGAAAGTCAAAGACGCGATGCACAAGGGCGTCGACTGGGTCAGCCCGGACACCCCTGTCACCGAACTCGCGAAATTGATGTGTGAGCACGATATCGGCGCCATTCCGATCGGAGAAAACGATCGGCTGATCGGCATGGTGACCGACCGCGACATTGTCTGCAAAGGGTTGGCGCAGGACGGCTTCGATGCCGGCCGCGCAACCGCGCGCAATGTGATGACCCCGGGCATCCATTGCTGCCGCGATGACGATGACCTCGCCAAGGCAGTGCGGCACATGGAGGCGTTGAGGATCCGCAGGTTGCCGGTCATCAACAAGAGCAGACGGATGGTCGGCATCCTCAGCCTGGGCGACGTCGGTCATTCGGCGCCCGGTGATCTTTTGTCCGAATGCGTCAAGAGCGTTTCTGCCCACCACTGAAACACGTGTGACGCCGCTCGCCCGGCGGACGGGTTGCGAAGAAAAGATGGGGCGGCCCTGCAAATGATCCTGCGGGGCTGCGCACCCTTCAATGAGTTGCCGGACGATGCGGCAATCGCCGCTGGGCGAACGAGCAAGAATTAGTTCAGATAACGCTACCAGGGAGGACAGCATGGCCAGTTACGACCTCAGGGTAAATGGCGAAGCGCGGGTCGTCGATGCCGATCCGGACACACCGATGCTCTACATCCTGCGCGACAATCTTGCGCTCAAAGGACCCAAGTTCGGCTGCGGCCTCGCGCAATGCGGTGCCTGCGTCATTCATGTCGACGGCGAGGCGGTACGCTCCTGCGTGCTGCCGGTTGAGGCGGTCAGGGACCGCGCGGTCACCACGCTGGAGGGGCTCGGCACCAGCGCGAAACCGTCGAGGCTTCAGCAGGCTTTCATCGACGAGCAGGCGGCGCAGTGCGGATATTGCGCCAACGGCATGATCATGACGTCCGCCGCGTTCCTGGCGAGGAACAAGAACCCAAGCGAATCCGAAATCCGTGCAGCGCTCGCCGACAATCTCTGCCGCTGCGGCACCCATCAACGCATCGTCGCCGCTGTGAAGCGTGCGGCGACGGCCTGAACGGGAGGCGGACATGACGACTTCGAGCGCAATGACTTCATTCGACCGCCGCCAGCTCCTCAAGGCGAGCGGCATGCTTGCCATCGGATTCTCCATGTCACGAGCGGTCGGCTCGGCAAGTGCCGCAACGCTGCTCGCGCCGAAATCCGTGGCCAAGGAAGCGGTCGACTCCTGGCTCACCATCGGCCCCGACGACCGCATCACCATCTTCTGCGGGAAAGTGGACCTCGGGACCGGGGCGAGAACCGCCCTGGCGCAATTGGCCGCCGAGGAACTCGACGTGGCGTTCGAGCGCATCGAGATGGTGATGGGCGACACCGCGACGACCCCCGACCAATGGCTGACGGCCGGCAATCTCACGATCTTCCAGGGCGGTTCGGAATTGCGGCGAGCGGCGGCCAGTGCACGCCGCGCGCTGGTGGAGCGGGCGGCACAGCGGCTCGGCGTGCCGGGGAGCGAATTGACCGTCGAGGACGGCGTCGTACGGGTGAGGGCTGCTCCGACGCAAAGCCTGCGTTACGGCGAGCTGATCGGCGACGGATTCAAGCTGCAGGTAGACGAGAAGATCGCGCTGAAAAAGAACGCCGAGTACAAGGTGATCGGCAAGTCGATCCGCCGCGTGGACATACCCGCCAAGGTCACCGGCGAGTTCACCTATATCCACGACTTCCGTTTGCCGGAGATGCTGCATGCTCGCGTGATCCGGTCCGACCATTACGGCGCCCGAGTCGAGTCCGTCGATGAATTGGCGGCCCGCCAGGTGAACGGGTTCGTGCAGACCGTGCGCAAAGGTGATTTTGTCGCCGTCGTCGCCCGCAATGAATGGGCGGCCGTGAAGGCGGCGCGGGCGATCCGGGTCAATTGGACCGCCGGCACCGGACTCCCTGATCAAGCGACCGTCTTCCAGACCTGGCGCCAGCGCCCGGTGGCAAAGGAGGAGGTGACGCAGAATGTCGGCGACGCCAAGACGGCGTTGGACGGCAGTGCGAAGCGCATCAAGGCGACCTACGATTTTGCGGTGCAGACGCATGCGACGATCGGCCCGTCCTGCGCGGTAGCGGACTTCCAGGGCGGCAAGCTGACGGTGTGGACGTCGTCGCAGGCGACCCACTCGATGCAGCACGAGCTCGCGGTGATCACCGGGCTGTCCCGCGAAGCGATTCGCCTGGTCTTCGTTGAAGGCGCAGGCTGCTACGGCCGCAACGGCACCGAGGACGCCGCTGCGGATGCGGCACTGATTGCGACACTCATCGGCAAGCCGGTGCGCGTGCAATGGTCGCGGGCGGACGAAACGGCGCGCGCCCCCAAGAGTCCGCCGCGAACAATGGACCTGGAGGCGGGCCTCGATGCGCAAGGCAACGTGGTCGCGTGGACGGGGGACTTCTATATCGCACTCAACCATATCGCCGCCTTCAAGCCGCTCGACTTCCCGCTGCTCGCCGCGGCGGAAACCGGGATTCCGCGGCCAGGCAACTGGGTCGGCTTCCTGTTCCAAAACTCGGGGCAGCCTTACCAGTTCTCGAACATCCGGGTGAATACGCATCACATTGCCGAGGCGTTTTTCCGCTCCTCGCACTTGCGCAGCCCCGGGCGGATCGAGAACAGCTTTGCCAACGAGGGTTTCATGGACGAACTCGCGGCGGCGGCGAACACTGATCCGGCGGAATTCCGCTTGCGCTACCTGAAGGATCCGCGGGCGATCGATGTCCTGCAGGCCGCCATGAAGCTCGCAGGCTGGCAGGCACGGCCCGCCCCGAATCCGAACGCGGGCAGCGAACCGGTCGTGAAAGGGCGGGGGATCGCCTATCTTCGTTACAACAACGCGATCACCTACGTCGCTGCGGTCGCCGAAGTCGAGGTCGACAAACGCTCCGGCGACATCCGCGTCACCCGCGTCTGCGCCAGCCACGATTGCGGCGAGATGGTGAACCCCGACGGCGTAGCGAACCAGGTCGAAGGCGGTGTGCTGCAAACGGTCAGCCGCACGCTCCTGGAGACGGTGATATGGGACCGCGAGATGGTCAAAAGCGTTGATTGGGCAACCTACCCGATCATGCGCTTCCCCGCGGCGCCGAGGGTCGAGGTCGCGCTCATCGATCGTCCGGGGACGGTCGCCTGGGGTGCGGGGGAGCCGATGGCGTGCGCGATCCCGGCCGCCATCGCGAATGCCGTGTTCGATGCGACGGGCGCGCGGTTGCGCTCGATCCCGTTCACGCCGGAAAAGGTGAAGGCGGCGCTAGCTGGACTTCAACCGCAGCGGGGTTAGAGCACGATTCCGAAAAGTTGCAGACTTTTCGGCTAAGATGATGCGACCGGACAAATCGCGTAGGATGGGGTTGAGCGCAGCGAAACCCCATCACCCCTCGCGGCAAGACGTTCACTCATGATGTTGGGTTACGCGCGGAGTGACGGGCACGCAGGATCGCCGCGTCACGGTTCGCGCTAACCCAACCTACGCCAACGGGATTGCCTTCACCGATCGGATTCCGAGCGCCGGCTAATCCCTGTCACAGCTGCTTCACCGGCGTCGCATCGAGATTGAAGATTCGCGCGGCGTTGAGGCCAAGAATGTTGCGCTTGGATTGCTCGGACAGGAACGGCAGATCGATAATTTCGCTCGGCAGGTCGAAGTCGAAATGCGGCCAGTCCGACGCGAACAGCAGCTGAGTTTCCGCCTTGATCATGTCGAACGTGCACTCGAGCGCCTTGCGGTTGGTCGCCTCCATCGGCTGCGTCGTATACCAGCAGTGATCGCGCATGTACTCGGACGGCAGGCGCTTGAGATGCGGCGCCTCGGACGGGCGCATGAGGAACTGGTCGTCGAGCCGCTGCATCAGGAACGGCGCCCACGCGATGCCCGACTCGATCCAGATCACCTTGAGCTTGGGGAAGCGGACCGGGATGCCGTTGAGCACCCAGTTCGTGCAGTGGACCATGTTGGGCCACACGAAGCCCAGCGCGTGCATGCCGAGGAAACGGTTGACGGTCTTGAGCGACGGATCGTCCCAGTGGTAGCCGGCATGGAAGGAGATCGGCATGCCCGTCTCCTCGATCATGCGGTACAGCCGCATGTATTTGTTGTGGTGCACCGGGGCATGCCGGGTCGAGGGCACGGCGTAGCCGATGATTCCCTTCTTGCCCGCCGTCTCCGTCACGATGCGCTCGCATTCCTCCGGGGTGTTGTAGGGCAGAAGGGCCAGGAACTTGATGCGGTCATCCGCCGATAGCAGCGTTTCCTGCATCCATTTGTTGTAGGCGCGCGACAGCCAGACCTCCATCTCGGGCTGGGGATGAAGGCCCAGGAACAACATCGGCGTCGGGAACACCACCATGTTGTCGACGCCGAGCGAATCCATCGCGCGCCGGGTGAGCGTCACGTCGCGATGAACGCTGGTGTCGTCGACCTTCTCGCGCAGGCCGTCCTGGTGCGGGATGCGGCCGCCCACGCTCTGATAGCGCAGGCCGAGATCGCCGTTGAGCCCATAGGGCGGAGCGCCGATGCGGTCGCGGTGGAAGTGCAGCGCCTGATCGCGGACGACCGGATCGTCGATGTATTGCACGACTTCGTTCCACGACACGGTCTCGACATGGTGCGCGTCGACGTCGACGACGAACCAGTCCTGCAGCTTGCGCCTGCGGGCGGCGAGGCGGGCGTGCTTGAGGATCTCGCGGCTGTCGGTCGAGGTATCGATGACCTGGGTCGGCAGCATCTGCGGCACGCCCACCACTGGCTGGTTCATGGCTTGCTCCTCGCAATATCTCCTGAATCGTTTCTGCCGCTGTCGTCCGGGTCGTTCTCGCCCGGCCGGCGCCGGAACCAGAGGCCGAGCTCCATCGGTCCGAGCTGCACGTCCCGCAGCATCTCCGAGACCGCCACCAGCATCTCGGTCGCGGTCAGCGTCTCGCCGCCCTCCTGCACGATGGCCGGCACCGGGCGATCCTCGAGCTCGGACTTGGCGTAATAGAGCCGCACCGCGGCCGTGATGATCTGCGCCACCGCCTCGTCGGAGACGCGTGCGGCCTCGCCCCTGGCCACCAGTTCCTTGGCGGAACGGTGAAGGTCGGCGGCGTAGCGGTCGATCCAGCCGTACTCGTCGTTGGCGCGCCCGGCCGCAGCCCTGTCGTCAGACGGCGACATAGATGTTGCCATCCTTCTCCTCGAGCTGCGCCTTGCGCAGTCTGATTCGGTCGGAGCCCTGGTTGACGCCGGTCTTGAGGTTGAACTCGTAACCGTGCCACGAGCACACGATGTTGGTGACGCTGTCGTCGTAGGCCAGCCCCCGGACCGTGCCGTCGCCGGCGATCGGTTCCACGACCCGCTTGTACATCCGGCCCTGGCAGACCGGGCCCTGCCGATGCGGGCACTCGTTGTGCCAGGCGACGAGTTGCCCGTCGACCTTGAACACGCCCACCTCGATGCCGTCGCACGAGACGACCCTGCGGTCGCCGTCCTTGAGTTCGTCCGTGCGGCACACGAGGTACGCTTTGGACATGTCTCCACTCCGTCGCTCGGTCCCGTCAGGGGAACCGGCTCGAACGGCCCACCCCCGATCGCGCGCGGCGGACCCGATGTGTCGACCATAGGCAAAGCGCGGGGAGGTTTCCAATCATTGTTCGAATTTGATGTTCGCCGCCTTGACGACGGCGGACCAACGCTGCACCTCGGCCTTCATCTGCGCCGTGAGCTCGTCCGCGCTGCCGCCGATGCTGGTGCCCGACAGGCTTTTCAGGCGCGCCTTGAAATCGTCCGACGCCGCAGCCTGCCGCGACGCCGCCTCGAGCTTCTTCACGATCGGCACCGGGGTGCCGGCCGGCGCCATCAGCGCGAACCAGGTTCCCGCCACCACCTCCGCCACGCCGGCCTCGGCCAGCGTCGGCACGTCGGGCAGGTCGGGGATGCGGGTAGGCACCGTCACGGCGAGCGCCCGCAGGTTGCCGGTGGCGACCTGCGGCACGGCGGCCGGCGTCTCCACGAAGGCGAACGCGGTCTGTCCGCCCAGCAGGCTGGTGATCGATTCGTTGCTGCTGCGGTAGGAGATCGCCGTCGCCGGTGCGCCGGTCTTGATCTTGAAGTGCTCGATCGGCAGCGTGAACACCGGCGACGGCGTGGGATAGTTCGCCTTGTCCGGGTTGGCCTTGAGCCACGCGACCAGCTCGGCGACGGTCTGGGCGGGATGGGACTTGCTCACCAGCACGAGCATCGGATAGTCGGCCACCATCGAGATCGGGACGAAGTCCTTGAAGATGTCGTAGGGGATCTTGTCCCAGATGGCGGTGCCGATGGTCATGGCGCCGGCCGCGGCGCCGAGCAGCGTGTAGCCGTCGGGCGTGGATTTCGCGACGGTGTCCGGTGCGAGCCGCCCGGCGGCGCCGGGCTTGTTCTCGACCAGGATGGTGCCGCCGATGATGTCCTGCAGCTTCTGCGCAAAGATGCGCGCGACCGTGTCGGTGCCGCCGCCCGCCCCGAACCCGATGACGATCCTGACCGTGCGGTTCGGGTAGTCGATCTGCTGCGCCCGGGCCGCGACCGGCCACGCCAGCGCGCCGCCGGCCAACGTGAGGAACTCGCGCCGCTTCATGCCCAACTCCCTGTGCCCGGCAGGGAGGATCGTACCGGTCCGCGCAACATCCTGGAAAGGGGGGTCTCGCGTGCCGGGCGCTCCACCTCTCCCGCTTGCGGGGAGAGGTCGGATCGCGTCAGCGATCCGGGTGAGGGGGAGCTTCCACATTCAGGGCGTTTGCGGCAGCCTCCGTGTCCAGCGCTATCGCAATCGCCTCCAGCACACCGTCTATGTTGCCCATGACGTCATTGTTCCAGAAACGCAGCATGCGGTAGTGCTGAGCGGCGAGCCATTGCTCGCGCACGACGTCACGCTCGTTCGTTGCGTGCTGTCCGCCATCGAGCTCGATGATCAATCGACGCTCGCGGCATACGAAATCGACGACGTAGCGGCCGATCGGTTCCTGGCGGACGAACTTGTGCCCCGCGAGCGCGCGAGCGCGGATCCGGTACCACAGGCGCCGCTCCGCGTCAGTCGACGAGCGACGCAGGCGGCGGGCACGCGAAGTCTTCGTCGGATTGGCACCGCGCATCGCGGCAGCTCCCCCTCACCCGGCGGCCAGCGGCCGCCGACCTCTCCCCGCAAGCGGGGAGAGGTGACACTTGCGCGTGGCATGAATGGCGTGCCTGGAGGATAATTGCGCCCACAGACTACAGTGGCATGCACCGCTAGCCGCGCGGCGGCCGGCGCCGCTCGTGGAACCAGGTGCGGTAGTCGGTCATCTTCGCGCGTTGCGAGCCCGGCGCGCGCCGCTTGCAGGTCGCCGCCTCGTCGCTCTTTTCCGGCGCGCCCCAGCGCAGCTCGACACAGTCGTTGACGTTGTACGCCATCTCGAGCTGGGCCGTGCGGTCGATCACGTCCTTGAGCGAGAGCGTCCATGCCGAGCCGTCGCTGCGGGTATAGGAGAACTTGCGCGCCGACAGCTCCGACGCCAGCACGCTCTCCAATTCGGCCTTCACGTCGGCGACGCTCTTCGCCTCCGGCATCGCGTAGCGCTCGGGCCGCCGGGCGACGCGCTCCGGAAATCCGCGCACCACGTCGATCGCGATCAACAGCCGCAGGTCGCGCGACGGCGTCGCGAAATCCTCCCACGCGCCGGTGGTCTCGAAGATCGCCGCGCCGTCCGGCATCTCGGCGTCGCGCCCGCTGCTCTGGAACTTGCGCCCGTTCTCGACCGAGGTCACGCGCGTCTTCACCTGCTCCTCGAGCGACGTGATCGCCTCCTTCATCGCGCGCAAGGGATCGAGCGGGGCCGGCGACATCAGGTCATCCATGCGATCGTAGAAGCCCTCGACCCCGATGCGCCCTTGGTCGAGCGAGAAATCACCGTACTGCGGATCTTTCGCGATCTCGGCATTGGTCAGCCGCCGCAAGCCGCCGTTCTTGTCGCGCACGACCGGCCGGAAGTGCTTGAACCCGGGGCCGCCGAGCGCGGGGTCCTGCGCGAACAGGAAATTGCCGCGCCAGAAGCGCTTGCGCGCGACCGTCCCGTCGGGCTGCCCATCGACCGCGAGGAACACGCCGGCCTCGCCGCCCGACTGCGGCACCCGCTTCACCAGCACCAGGAGGTGCCCGTATGGATCGGCGTAGACGGTGCCGGGACGCAGGGTCTCCTCCTTCAGCGATACCGGGTAGTAATCGGTGTTGTCGTCGGCCAGCGCCGTGCGCCCGGATCCGGAATGGACGCCGTCGGCGACGGTCCTGGCCAGGTACTGGCCGAACGCCGGCGCGAGGCCCATGCGCTTTGCCGCCGCGAGCGAGAGCCCCTTCGGGGCCGGTGCGACCGGCGCGGGCGGCGTCACCGGCTGGCGGAACATGTCAAGCATCGGGGTGGCGGACGCGACCTCCTGCTCGGGGGCGATCGGCGTCGGCTCCATATTCTGGATGTTCCACCACGCCGGGCACTTCGGCCCTTCGCCGGCGCCGCCGCGTGTGCACTTCGCGTAACCGAACGGCAGTCCCATCTTGAACGCGAAATAGGCGCGCAGGAAGTACGGCAGGTCGGCGCAGTCGGGGCGGATGACGAGGCCGAGCTGGTCCTCGCGCAGGCCGAGATGGTTGAACAGGACATTGCGCGACTTGTCGCGCAGCACCTCGTGCAGCGCCTTCCACGACAGCGACGCGTCGAGCGGCGCGTCGAACAGCTTCTCGATCCACGCGGAATAGAGGTTCTCGGTCTCCCGGTTCCAGGTATTGCGCAGGGGCCAGAGGCTCCCGTCCGTCGCGCTCGGACGCGGCGGCTCGGCGGCGCGCACTGCGATCTCACGGGTGATCGTGCTGCACTCGGCCGGCGCGCGGTCGCGCGCGAGCTTGGCGTGCCACGTGCCGGCGGCCGGAGCGGCGACCTCGGCGAACCAGAAATAAGGCGGGCCGCCGTGCCGCTCCCGCGATTTGGCGGCGACGCTCCCGTCGGGCGCGACCAGCGACAGCTCGCCCTCGAGCGGCTTCTCCGCAGCGACGATGACGCGCAGCGGCGCGCCTTTCCACGGCGCCACCGGCGAGGGCAGCACCGCAAGCTCGGCTGCGTCCTCGCAGCTGACGGACGGACCACCCTGGGCCTGTGCGGGCCCGATCGGAACGATGACAACGAACAATGCCCCCGCGACCAGCAACAATGCTGTCGCAGCATCAGCAAAACGGCGTGCCAGAACCATTGCGCCCCCTGGCTTTGCTTTGCCCGCAATTGAGCAATATTTGCGCAAGCTTTGGCTGAATCATGGCGAAATCCTTCGTCGCCCGGCCGAATTCGTCGGTAACATCGTCTGCCCCCGCTGCCGTGTGCCGGGCCCGGTCCAGCCGTTTTCGCGCACCCCCTGCGACCCGCGTCTTTGTGTCCGCGGGGATGGGCAGCCGCACGCTTGCTGTCTACGATCCGCCGGGTGTTTGTCGCAAAAAACCGGGGCATCTCGACCGTCATGGGGATGATACGTCACACGGCCGCGCTTGCGCTCTGGCTCATCCTTGCGCCGGCGGTGTCCGGCCATCTCGCCTTTGTTTCCCCCGCGATGGGTCAGCCGGCCGCCCTCACGAAATCGCAGTCCGATGCGCTCAATGCGTACAACGCTGCACTGAGCCAGTTCCGGTCGATCCTCAGCCAGCGGCGCGCCCAGATCAATGCGAAGCAGCAGCTGCCGAACCTGCCGGGACAAGCCCTCTACCTCGCCCGCAACGGCATGATCAGCGCCTACAAGGATCTCACCGACGCGCTTCCGTCCAGGATCGGAAGGCCCAACAAGTTCGGGCTTCCTCCGGCCTATTTCGATGCCGACAACGAGCCGCTGCTCGAGGAGTACGCCAATCTCTTCACCATCATGCAGGCGCCGCCAGGCAATGCGCAAAGCTCGGCTACGCCGTTCGAGGACGTCGTCGACCTCGGCACCGCCATCGCGCGGGTGAGGGGCCTCGATACGGCCCATGCCGAGGTGGCGGGCCGCATCAGCCTGGGCCTCTTCTTTGCCGAGACCAACGGCAATCAGAACATGGGGAATGCCCGCTCGAATACGTACAAGGGCAGTCTGCAGGCCGGCGTCTCCGAGGATCAGAACGGCCAAAGGAGATGGGCGGCGATCAAGAAGTCGATCGCGGCGCTTGATCCCGCCCTGAGCGCCCGCGACGACAGGGAAGAGGCGCGGGTGGGCAGCATGGATCATCGCTACAATCACTGGACCGCCGTGCGTGACGCCCTCATGAACGCACATGCGGACGTTTTTCCGCATATACCGGCGATCGTGAAAGCGTTGCCGAGTCCGATCGATCAGATGAAATTTTTCGAGCTCATCCAGATCGTGCCGAGCCCGACCCGCTCCGCGCTCAATTCGGGCAACCTGGCCAGCTACCGCGTTTCCGACCCGACGATCATGGGATATCTGCGCAACAACAGCATCTTCACCTTCGGACAGGCCGACCGGGCAAAAACATCTGCAACCTACCGCGAGATTCTTAATGCGATGTGGCTGTTCGACGACAAGTTCGAGCGGGCGCTCTCCAAATTCAACGAGATCAAGGCCCGCAAGAAGCGGTGAGGCTCGCCAGTGGCGGGGCGTCCCGGAGCATATCCCGGTCGAACGTCGATCCGACCGTCCGTCGATCCTGAAGTGCCCAACGTCTTCGCGGGCCTCGAAGGATGAGAAGACTTCTTCAACATCGGCGGAACTCTTTGGGCCGGTCGATAAGGCCGTCAGCCCCCGTCGTCTCGCGTTTCCCGCCAGCCGGCAATCCAATCGCCATCAGCGCGTACCTTCGTGCCAATAGCGTCGGCGCCGGTTACTGCCGCCTGGCGCCTGCGCCTTTCTCGAACACCGCCAGCATCGGGCCGAGCGAGAGGATGTTGCCATGGCGATTGAGCGACGGCGCGTACAGGCTTGTCGCGCTGCCGCCGTCCAGAAACAGGGCATTGGGGCAATGAAGCCCGTCGCGGAACAGGCGTGCAAAGGCATCGAACGTCACCTCGTCCTGCGAGATCGCGAACATGACCTTGCCGTCGGTGCGCACGCCCACGCCGGTGCGCGCCTTCAGCGACGTGCTGCGCCGGTCGAAACGGGGATGCAGCCGTCCGTCGATCACCAGCAACGGCCCGGACTGGGTCGCGATCTCCGCCTGCGGCCGCTGTTTGAGAAAGGCCCGCGTCTCCGCGACGCCCGCCCGGTCGCCGGACACATAGAACACCCCGTTCGGCTTCATGTGAAAATTGCCGAAGCCGGACGCGGTGTTGGCATGCACGAGCTCGCGTCCGCGTTCCACGTAGAGGCCCACCGGCTTGAGCGCCGGATCGAACATGCCGGCATTGGTGGCGAACAGCAGCCTGCCCGCCTCGCCGTCCAGCGCCCGCGGCAGGGCGGACAGATACCCGTAGGGCGCCCCGTCCGGCCGCTGCCAGAACAGCCTGACTGTGTGCGCACGCAGGTCGACTTCGCAGACGGTGTAGGCATTGCGCTCATACGCCATCGCGCGGCACGGCGCGGTCTCCGCCCGGGCGCCGCCGTCGGGGACGGCCAGGCCAGTTGCCGCCGCCAGCAGGACCGCAATCATTCGCGCCTTCGGCATGTTCACCACTCCGCGTCCTGGCTCGGGCTGAAAATCGGGCGACGCAACGACGTGTCGGGTCCACTTGGCCTTCCGAACATGTCGGCTCGATGTCCGGATGACCTGCGGCGCGGACCTGCTCGCGGCGCTTGCGCATGTCCGACATGACGCCCGGCCCCTGTCGCGTTGACATGTTGGTGATGTACGATCCGATAGCAGCCTGCGGGAAGTGCCGAAGTCCTGCTTTACGGGCAGCGCGCCCATGCCGTCGGCAGACGGCAGCGCGTCCACGCCGTCGGCAGGCATTTCGCGTGTCCACGCGCGCGTTCGGCGATGACGCCAGGGGGGCGCCATGAGACTTGTCCGCAGAACTTTTCTGCATCTGGCGGCGGGTGCTGCCATGCTCCCCGCCTGCTCGCGCATCGCAGGAGCGCAAGCCTATCCGGCGCGGCCGGTGCGCGTGATCGTGCCGTTCGCGCCGGGCGGACCGACCGACGTGCTCGCGCGACTGATCGCGCAGAAGCTGTCGCAGAGCCTCGGCCAGCACTTCTATATCGAGAACCAGGCGGGTGCCGGCGGCAACCTCGGCATGGGCGCGGGAGCCCGGGCACTCCCGGATGGCTACACCATCACCGCCGTGAGCGGGAGCTATGTCGTCAATCCCAGCCTTTACTCGAGAATCCCCTACGATCCGTACAAGGATTTCGCCCCGGTCACCCTGGCGGCCGTATCGCCCAACGTACTGGTGATCCATCCCTCCGTTCCAGCGGCCAACGTCCAGGAATTGATCGCATTTCTCAAGGCAAATCCTGGCAGGTACAGCTTCGCGCATGCCGGAACCGGCACCACGTCGCATCTGTCCGGGGAGTTGTTCAAGCAATCGCAGAATCTCGATATCGTCTCCGTGCCGTTCAACGGCTCCGGTCCCGCCGTCCAGGCGGCGCTCGCCGGCTATGCGCCGATCGGTTTTGCCGCGCTGACGTCGGCGGTGCCGCAGGTCAGGCAAGGAAATCTGCGCGCGCTGGCGGTCACCACGCCGAAGCGCTCATCGGCGCTGCCCGACGTGCCGACATTGGCGGAAGCCGGCTTGCCCAACCAGGAGTCGGATACGACCCTGGGAATTCTTGTCCCCGCCCATACGCCGCAGCCGGTCATTACGCTGCTCCACCACGAGATCAGCAACGCATTGATGCAGCCGGAAATGGTGGAGAAGCTCGCTGCGCTGGGCTTCGAGGCGATCGCCAGCACGCCGGATGAGTTCGCTGCCCGCATTCAGGCCGACATCGCAAAATGGGCGAAGGTGATCCGGGCCGCCAATCTTCAGAATGGAGTAGGCCGCCACCCGTGCGGTCGAACCGGTGCGGTGCCCGCAGCGCACTGTGCAGACTGCCCGGTGCGGACATGAAATTGAGTTTTTGACTCGATCACCTCGTTGGCGATCGCGAGCAGCGTGGGCTGCCTGGCGTCTTCGCTGTCTCAAGGTTGATGACCAGGCCGGCGGTCCATTATGCGCCAGGTGAGGTCTCGAACATCGGCGAGCTTCAACGGGCTGCATGCGCTGATGGTTTCAAGCACGTGATTGCTGACGACGATCGTATTTGGGGTGGGCGCGTGACCCCTTCAGGTCCGCGCCAGATCCGCGCGATAAATGGCGACGACCTTGAAGCGTCGCATACGATCTGCGCGTGAAGCCTGTCGTGGCAACTCCTCTCTCGCCGTGAGTGTGTCCACGGCGCAACACGCGAAACGATTCGAGCGATGCAGTTCGTTACTGCCACGACCACTGCGCATTTTCGTCTTATTCATACTCCGGGGGATCAGCGTTGTTTACCGGTTCGGTGCCGGAAGACGCGAGGGGCGACATGCGAGACACGTATTTGCGTGGCCCGCGAGCGACATCATCCTGCAGACGTTCGGGCGCAATCAAACGCCGCTCGGCAATCCTGCTCAGCGGGACGGCGGCCATTACCCTCTCGATTGCCCAGCCCGCAAACGCCATCGTCATCAACGATCAGACCGCGGCGGATGCGGGAGGCATTGCTAACTATTACGACAAGAACAATCAATTCCCCTTCGTCGTGAGCCTCTATAGTTCTGGTCTGCCGCAGGTCTCCGAGCCTGGCTCACAGTGCACCGGCTCGCTGATCAATTCCCGCACGATCCTGACGGCGGCACATTGTTTCCTTCCAAATATCTACGGAACCCCATCCATATCGTTCAGTCCCAACTCTGGTCCCGGCGTCGGCATAACCAGTTTCGTCCGGCAGCCGGCCTTCATCCCGGGGGACCCGCCTTCCATCCAGAATGACATCGCCGTCATCTCGCTCGCGCAACCCATAACGAATATTGCGCCCGTGAAGCTGCTGACGTTGCAGCCGGGGCAACCTGGCTTCCCGATGGTAGGCACGACCATCACCATGGTCGGCTACGGCCTGCAGGGGACGGGCTCATCGCAAGTCGCCGCCAGTTGGCGTCCAGCTCCAGGAACGGAGAACCCTCCCCCGGCGGGCTTTCAGCAAACAATGGCAGACAGTCGGCGCAGGGTGGCGACGAGCTTGCTCGGCTCCTATGGCCCGTTGCCCAACACCTCGGACCTGCTCCAACCATTCTTCAACTCGCAATTTCGCAACCCCCTGTCGCCGAATAATCCAGACTTCTTCAATTTGCAGGTCCCGACGCCGCCGCTCGAGGGCGGCACGGCACCGGGGGACAGTGGCGGTCCGCTGTTTGCGATGATCAATGGTCAGATGACCCAGATCGGGGTCGTGCGGGGTGGTGTAGGCCAAATCACTTACTACTGTCCGGGACCGGGAGGACCAGAAGAACCGGTTATTTGCGACGACCAGAACAATCCGCCTGAGCAGACAGGTTTCGTGGAGCGCTTTGGTTACGGCGAGTTCAGTGATTGGACGCCGATCAATGTGTTCCGGCAGTGGATCGATGAGAACAACCCGCTGCGGCGGGTCACGGCAGCGGCGGGAAATTTCAACTGGAGCAACGCGGCGGCTTGGATCGACAGCGTGCCGGGAGTGCAAAGCCGCGTGCCTGATAACACCCGTGGAAGCGTGGATATCGCTGCCAACAAAGCCGCCCGCTATTACGACGTCGCGCTGAGCAATCCGGGCACGATCACGCTCGATATGAATCCTCAGATCGACAGCTTGTCGATTGCAGGGGCGCACTCGCAGCTCATCATCGGTGCGCCGTACACGCTTGAGGTCCTGCTGGGCACCACGCTGTCCGCCGGCACGCTGACGATGGCTGGCGGCACGCTCGCCACATCCGAGTTCCTGATGATCGACGGCTTGTTGACGGGCGGCGGCACGATTGCGGGCTCACCAAACTTTCAAGGACCATGTGGGAACAACGTGTGCGTCACCGTCACCGGCGGCACGGTGGCACCGGTCGGCACGCTGAACATTCAGGGCAATTACACGCAAACGGGCGGTCTGCTGCAGTTCCAGCTGGCGCCTGGCGGCAGCGGCAGGATCCAGGTTGCCAACACCGCCACCCTGGGCGGCACCCTGGGTGTTGCCGTGACGCCGGGACTCTATGGTCTGTCGACCCCGTACACGCTGCTGACCGCGGGCGCGGTCAGCGGCCAGTTCGCACAGTTCATGTCCTCCCCGCCGTCCGCATTTCTTTCGCTCTCCGGGCCCGCCTACAGCCCCACCTCGGTCGGCGTGACCCTGACACGAACTCCGTTCGGTGCTGTCGCGGGTCTGAACGCCAACCAGCGCGCGGTGGGTAACGCGCTGGAAGGGGCCTACAACACGACGCTCACCGGCCCCGCGGCGACCCTCTATACCAATCTGCTGATGACGGGTACGCCCGCAGCGCTGTCGCAGCTCTCCGGCGAAGGGACGACGGCAGCACAGAACACCGCCTTTGCAAGCGGCACCATGTTCAACGAGATGCTGATGGACCAGGGGGCGTTCTGGCGCAACGGCGAAACCGTGGACAGCAATGGCATCACCCTTCGCGCAGCGCCGCTCGCCTATGCCGCGGAGAAGAAGAAGCCGGCAACCGACGCCTTCAAGGAGCTGAAAGCACCGCCGCCGGCCTATCAGCCGCGGACCTGGCGGGTGTGGACCGGCGGTTTCGGCGGCGTGCAGTCGTTCAACGGCAATGCCGCAGTCGGCAGCGCCGATGCCCGCGGTTCCGCCGCCGGCGGCGCCATGGGGTTCGATTATCAGGTCGACCCGACCCGGCTGGTCGGTGTTGCGGTGGGGGGCAGCGAGTTGCACTTTTCGGTGCCGGATCGCGCCACCAGCGGCGACCTGCTCGGCGGCCATGTCGGCGGCTATGGGGTGGCGACATGGGGCGCGCTCTATGCGGCCGGCATCTTGAGCTACAGCCGGTTCGACAATGAGGTCAGGCGCACCATTGCGGGGGTGGGACCCTCCGAGGCGGCAAGCGGGCGATTTGCCAGTGATCTGCTCGGCGCACGGCTCGAACTGGGACGCAATTTTACGCTGTCGTGGCTCAACGTAACGCCGTTCGCCGCGGTGCAGACCTCGACGCTCTGGCAGCGCGGCTTCACCGAGACGACCACTGCCGGCGGCCTGCCGGGGATTCTCGGGCTGAGCTACCAGTCGCAGGCAACGACTGCGCTGCCCACTTTCCTCGGCGTGCAACTCGATACCCGGCTGGCACTGGCAAACGGCACGGTGTGGTCGCCGTTCGTGCGGGCGGCCTGGGTGCACGAGTTCATGCCCGATCGCTCGATCGCCGGCTCGTTCGTATCGGTGCCAGGTACGCTGTTCGCCGTCGACGGCGCGCGCGCATGGAGCGACGCGCTGAAGATCAATGCCGGTTCGCGTCTCGCCATCAATCAGTACGCGTCGCTGTTCGCCAGCTTCGACGGCGAGTTTGCCAACAGCGGCCATAGTTATGCCGGACGGGGTGGGATCAGATTGAGCTGGTGAGCGCGCTCGCGCTCCATTCGAGCGCCCGAATCGCGTCGATGCGTTCGGTCGAGGACAAGTTGCCTGGCCCCGGAAAGTTGCCGCAAAACGGATGCTCGCGCGGCAGCTGACATCCCCCTGACCACGATACGTCCCTTCGTCTAGAGTGCAGGAGTTGTCATGCGCGCGGCGGCCGTGGGCACATGCCATCCGCGCGATGCCGGGCCGAGGACGCAGCAACCTTGATGAAGCGAACGGGATTCGCGACGGTGCTGTGGTCGTCATGTCTGGCGATGCTCGCGGTCGGCGCCAACAGCACGGCGATCATGGCCGCCTTGCCGGAGATGCGCAGCGAGCTATCGCTCAGCTCGGCCGGCGTGGAATGGGCGGTCAATGCCTATCTGGTTGTCTCCGCCGCCTTCATCGTGCTCGGCGGCCAGGCGGCGGATCGCTTCGGAGCGCGGCGGGCATCGATCGTCGGATTGGCGCTGTTCGGCCTCGCGTCCTGCATCATTGCGTCAGCCGGCACGCAAGCCGAGGTGTTGGCCGGACGGGCCTTGCAGGGCTTCGCCGCCGCGTTCGCGGTGCCCGGCACCTTGGCCGCGGTCGACACCGGCGCACCGCCGGAGCGCAGGGCGGCGGCGATCGGCGCCTGGACCGGATTTCTGATGCTTGGCTTCAGCATCGGGCCGCTGCTCGGCGGCGCGCTCACGCATGTCACCGGCTGGCGTGTGGTGTTCTGGTTCAACGTCCCGCTGATGTTGACCGCGCTTGCCGGTCTCCTCTCCGCGGGCCCCGTGACCGCCCGCACTCATGGCACCCAAGCCAGGCGCGCGGACTGGATCGGCTTTGTTTTGCTGGCGACGGTGATGGTGTCGCTGGTCTTCGCGCTGCATGCGTTGCCGCATGTGAGTGAGTCACCGCTCGCCGTGGCAGGCCCGTTCGTCCTGGCCGCGGCCGCCTTCGTCCTGCTGCTGCGCGTGGAATTGCGTGCCGAGGCGCCGCTGGTCGACCTGGGCTTTTTTGCGCGGCGTGGGTTCGTCATGGGCGTGGCCATCGGCTCGCTGGCGATGTTCAGCATCATGAGCCTGCTGCTCTACTTCAACCTCTATGCGCAGAGCCGGGACGGACTCGGCCTCACGGCGCTGGAGGCCGGCGCGACGCTGCTGCCGCTGAGCGCGGCACTGCTTGCGCTCGCGCTGTCGGCGTCCGCCGTGGCGGCGCGGATCGGGCTGCGCAACGCCATGACGGGCGGCATGGCGCTGGTCGCGATCGCCGGCGCCATCCTCGGCGCGGCCGTTGCCGAAGGCTCGATGGCCCTCCTGGCCGTCGGGTTTCTCGCGATGGGCGCCGGTCTGGCCGTGCCTTATGCGTTGGCGCCGCGGCTGGCGCTGTCGGCGCTTTCGCCCGGGCAAGCGGGGCAGGGTTCGGGCATCGTCAACGCCTGCACATTTCTCGGCGGCAGCACCGGCGTTGCAGGCGGCGCCACCGCCTTCGCGCTGGGAGGATTTGTCGCCGTGCTGACGATGATTGCGCTCGTCGGCATGATCGGCGGCGCCCTCAGCCGCTTGATTCCGGAGAGGGCATAGGCGGCGTTTTTTGTCCTCGCTCGCAGGCACCTTCTACGTGCGCGGCACGGCCTTCCCGGCCAGCACGGTCGCGCTCGGGAACAGTCGCTGGCGGCCGGTGCGCGTGCCCTTGTAGTTGTCGACGAACTCGAACGTGCCGTCGCGCAGCTCCAGGATCGCCACGTCGGCCGGTGCGCCGACGTTGAGCGTGCCGCGGTCGTCGAACGACGGAAACACCCGCGCCGCATTGCTGGTCGCCGCCGCGATGATCTGGTTGAGCGGCATGCCGAACATGATGAACTTCGACATCACGTTGGGCAGATCGACCACGCCGGTGGTGCGCGACATCACGTTCCAGTCGGTCGAGAACGTGTCCGGCCAGAAGTCCTGCTTGGTTGCCTTCTCCACCGTGTCCCAGTCGAAGTGATCGACGACGCCGTTGCCGAAGTCGAAGATAATGCCGCGGCGCCGCGCGGCCATGACCTCGGGATAGAGGCGCCCGCGCTCGTCGAGCAGGCTGTGCGGCCCCGGCGCGTAAATATGGGTGACGATGTCGCCGCGTTTGAGCATGGCCAGCAGCGTCCGCAGCGGCGAGTAGTTCTGCCCGACATGGATCATGACCGGCAGGTCGCCGGCCGCGGCCTGCGCCCGCCGCAGCGCTTCGAGATCGTTCGGCCCGGTGACGACGGCGGAGAGCCGCGCCTTGACGCCGATGACGACGTCGCGGTTGCGCGCGATGGCGCCGCGCGCGAGATCCACGTCGGCGCGGCTGAGGTCGTTGAGCTCTCCGCCCGGCGCCACGCCGGTGCGCGCGATGTTGACCAGGCAGCGGCCGATCTGCGGCGCCCCGCGCGCGACCGCCGCGATCGCATCCATGTTGTCGGCGCCGCCCGAGCCGGCATCGACCCATCCGGTCACGCCGTCCTGCAGGCACATGGGCGGGCCTTCCTTGCTGCGGCCGGCATGGGTGTGGATGTCGATCAGGCCGGGCGCGACGATCTTGCCGCGCGCGTCGATGGTCTCGGTGGCGTCGCCCGCGATGTTGGCCTCGACTGCCGCGATCTTGCCGCCGGCGATGGCCACGTCGCGGGTGCCGTCGATCCCGGCCGAAGGATCGATCACGCGTCCGCCCCGGATGATCAGGTCGTAGGCGGCCGCGAGGGCCTGCGGCACGCGGGCCAACAGCGCCGCGCCGGCGGCGGCTGCACAGACAAACTGGCGTCGGCTCATCATGGTGAGATCTCCGGTGCGCTGGGACTAACGGAAACCGCCTGGACGGGATCACATGCGCTGTCCGTCGTCGGAGCTTTCAGCAGACGGCGGACAGCGGGGACACGCAGCACTCGAAAATCGCGCCGGTGGCGCGTCAGTTCGTCAGCCCCTGCTTGCCGATCCAGTCATGGATCAGCTTCGCGACCTCGTCGGAATTGCGGTCCATCATCAGCATGTGGGTGTTGCCCTTGATGCCCATGACCGGGAGATCGAAGACGTCGGCTTTGCCGCCCGCCGCAACCAGCGCATCGCGATATTTGGTAGGGGCGATGGGAAATTGCCGCCACACCGCGACCTTGTCACGGAAGTCGCCCCACACGATGAGATGCGGCACATCCTTGAGCTTGCCGACATCGACCTTGGCGGGATCGGGCGCGCCCGAGGGTTCGATCGCAATCAGCGCCTTGATCTTGTCGGGCGCGGCGAGCGCGGCATTGAAACCGAAATTGCCGCCCTGGCTGTGTACGACGACGATGCAGGGACAGACTTTGTCCACGAGTGCGTTGTAGGCGCTCTGCGTCGCGGCATCGTTGGTCACCCAGCGCGGAACGCCTTGCATGGCGAACTGGTCGAATGCCTCGATCGGGAACTGCTGGCCTTCGAACACGACGCGCTGTCCGCCGATCTCGTAGCTCGGCCCGATGCGAAACAGCTCCCAGGCCTCCTTCTTGGTGCGGAACATCGGCTCGGACTTGAAGATCTCGGGATAGCGCGCCCACGAGGCGCGTCCGCGCTCGACCGCGTCCGAGACATAGACGTCGTAGCCGGCGTTGAGGAAGAACTGTTGCCAGCCCGGCTTGCCGTCCGGTTTCGTCTCCCAGGTGACGCCGGTGAGGCCGCCGCCGTGCCACAGCAGGATCGGGACTTTGGCTTTCGGCTGCGCCAGCTTGACGTACTGCACGTACATCTGCTCGACCGCGAACTCGCCGTTCGGATCGACCTTCACCGGCGGCGCGCCGGGACTGAACACGACGTCGCGGGTCGGCATTCCGCTCAGCGCCGCGGTCCGCCCGCCGACGTGGAAGCTGCCGACTTCCTTGACCATGTAATCCGCCCGCACCGGCAACGATGTCGCCGCCACGGCCGCGGCCGCCAGCACGCTCACCCTGATCGGATGCATTGGGAGCCTCCCTGTCGTTCCTCCAAGGTCACCAGTCTGATGTGACGAAGCTGGTTTCGCCTGGTCGGCGGCACGAGCGCGAAAGCCTGCGGCCGCCCGGCGGGAATGATACCACCGGGCTGCGGCCGTGGGGCAGCCGGTTTGCTGCATCAGTGACCTGCCGCGGTTACGGGGCGGCCGTGGCGGTGGCGACTGCGCCGCGCGCGATTCCGATTCACGCGCGCCCGCGCCCGACACCACCGCGGGTGCAAGCCGCTGGTCTTACAGCGCGCAGATTTATCCACGATCACGCGATGTGATCGTTCCGTATGTCCCGCTGATCGAAGCCGTGATCGTGGCATTCATGCAGCCATGATCATCGCTAGTGAAAGTTCCCGATGTGATGCGGTTAACGATGGACGACAGTCGGATTCCTCGCAGTGGTATTCCGGCGCACACCTGAACCGCGCAGCGGTGTTGCAGTCCGCGCCGCGCATCGCGATACCGCCACGCTGCCGCCGCAGTGTTGCCATTTCGCCACTCGCGCGCCGCGTGCGCGCGCTCAAGCGGAACCATTTCGATCTGCCCGCATTGATGGGCATGCGGACCGATCGGGGGACTGCGCAAGCTGCGCAAGCGCTGCATCGTGGCCTGTTTGCCGACCTCGGCAGCGTAATCCCATCCAGGGCAATTGTATCCAGCGCGATCATTTGCATCGCGATCGCATGCAGCGCGACCGCGTGCTTGACTGGCGCCGCGTCGGCGCAAACGCCGCAGAAGCTCGCCGGCAACCAGCTCGAGCCGGTGAAATGGAGCGAGCTCGCGGGCTGGGCCGACGACGATCATCTCGAAGCGTTCGCGGCCTATCAGGCAAGCTGCCAGGCTTTGCGCAAGCGGCGCAATGACGATCGCGCCCAGCTCGTGGGCGCTCTCTCCAACGTCTGCCGCAAGGCCATGGATCTGCAGCCGCGCGATTCCGAGACCGCGCGCACCTTCTTCGAGCAGAATTTCCAGGCCGTGCGCATCGCGCGCCTGGGTGAAGGCGGCGGGCTGCTCACCGGCTATTTCGAGCCGGTGGTCGCGGGCTCGCGCTTTCCCGGTCCTGAATTTTCCGTCCCGCTCTACCGCCGTCCGCGCGACCTGGTCGCCGCCGGCTACAAGCAGGGCGCCATCGCGTTTCCCAACAAGGGCGTGCGCGTGGGCCGCCGCACCGAGGGCAACGAGCTCGTGCCGTATCACGACCGCGGCGCCATCGAGGCCGGCGCGCTCGACGGCCAGAAGCTCGAAATCTGCTGGCTCAGGGATCCGCTCGACCTGCTGGCGATCCAGATCGAGGGCTCCGGGCGCGTGATCCTCGAGGACGGCACGCCGCTGCGCGTCAGCTACGACTCGCACAACGGCTACAGCTACAGCTCGTTCGAGCGCGTGCTCGCCGAGCGCAATCTCATCCCGCGCGCGGAGATGTCGCGCGAGCGCATCCGCGGCTGGATGGCCGCGCATCCCGAGGAAGCCGCCAAGGTGCGTGCCGCCAACCGCGCCTATGCGTTCTTCCGCGTCACCGGGCTGACCAACGACGGCGAGCCGGTCGGCGCCCAAGGCGTCCCGTTGACGCCGGGCCGCTCCATCGCCGTCGACCGCGTGCATGAATACGGCACGCCGTTCTTCATCGAGGCCACGCTGCCGATCGATAGCGCGAAGTCGGCGTCGCCCTTCCGCCGCCTGATGATCGCACAGGACACCGGCTCGGCGATCGTCGGACCGGCGCGCGCCGATCTCTATCTCGGCGCCGGCGACGACGCCGGTCGCATCGCCAACCGCATCCGCCATCCCGGCCGCTTCGCGATGCTGCTGCCGCGCGAGGTCGACCTCGCCGCGGCCGGCGCCGGCATGCCGTTGCCGGTGGCGAAGCCGAAGCTTGCCGCGAGCGAGGTTGCAAAGCTGGACGACGCCGCCAAGCACGGCGACGCCGCGAAGCAGGACGGCAAGGGCAGGGCGGAGTCCACCAATGCCGCCGCGACTACCGACGGCCGGTCGACGCCGTTGCCGGCGGCGAAGCCGAAGCTCGCCGCACTCGACGCCGCCAAGCCGGACGCAAAGGGCAAAACAAATTCCGCCAGCGCCGGCGCGGCGGCTTCCAGGCATCCTCCGGTACCCGCGCCGACGAAGATCGCCGCGCTCGACATCGGAAAGCAGGATCGCAAAGGCAAGGCAGAGTCCGCCGCCACCGCGGCCGGCAAGCCCGTCCGCTTGCCGGTGCTGAAGCCGAAGGACGCCGACGTGAAGAAGGCGGACGCCAAGACGCAAAACGCCAGACAGCAAAACGTCAACGACAAAAAAGACAAAGCGGACTCCGCCTGGACCGTGGCCGGCCGGCAGAAGCCCTCGCCGTCGCCGAAACAGAAACTCTCCGAGACCGACGTCAAAAAGCAAAACGCCAACGGCAAGACGGAGCCCGCCACCAGCAAGCTCGCCGTCGGCAAGCTCGCCGCAGGAAAGCTCGCAGCCGAGAAGCAAACGCCTTCGTCGTCATCGAAATCGAAGTCTTCCGAGGCCGAAGCCAGGAAATCCTCCGGGAACGAAGCCCGGAAGCCGGACGGCAAAGGCAAGACGGAGCCCGCGACTGCCGGCAAGCTTGCGGGCAAGCCGACGCCGGCGTCCGCCTCGAAATCCAAGACCGCCGACACCGACGTCAAAAAAGACGCCAGGAAACCGGATGGCAAGGGCAAGCCGGACTCGGCCAGCGCGCGCGAGGATTCGAAAGCCGCGACAAAACCCAGCCGGCAGGCCGACTCCGCCCGCAAGTCCTCCCGCGCCGTGAATTGATCCTGGCCGCGTGGACCGTTCCACACGCCGCCTTCGCGACGGTCCCGGATCAGCGGTGCACCGCTGCGCGCTGCACCGCATCCGGGACACGGGATGCCTCAGTGCGGCCTGTCCCGATCAGTCCGCCTTCGCGCCGGAGAACTTGACCACCTTGGCCCATCTCTCGGTCTCGTCGGCGACGAACCTGGTGAACTCGGCGACCGTCATCGGCATCGGCTCGGCGCCCAGCTCGGCAAATCGCGTCTTGATCCGCGCTTCCGCCAGTCCCGCGTTGATCTCCTGGTTGAGCTTCGCAACGATCTCGGACGGCGTCCCGGCCGCGGTGCCGGCGCCGAACCAGCCGCTGAGCTCGTAACCCGGCACCGTGTCGGCAATCGTCGGCACGTCGGGCAGCAGATCGGATCGGCGCGCAGTCGTCACCGCCAGCGCGCGCAGTCGTCCGCCCTGGATGTGCGGGATCGACGACGAGATCGCGTCGAACATGACCTGCACCTGGCCATTCAGGAGATCGGTCAGCGCCGGGCCCGAGCCGCGGTACGGCACGTGGACGAAATCGACTCCGGTCATCGCCCGGAACAGCTCGGCCGCGAGATGAGCCGACGTACCGTTCCCGGCCGAGGCGTAACTGACCTTGCCCGGATTGGCCGCGACATGGGCGATGAACTCGCCCACCGTCCTGGCGGGGAATGACGGGTTCACCTCCATGACATTCGGCATCCGCACCAGCCCGGCGACCGGCGCGATGTCGGTGAGGAAGTTGTACGGGAGCTTTTGGTAGAGCGTCGCATTGATGGCGTGAACGTGCGCCGCCATCAGCAGCGTGTAGCCGTCGGCCGGCGAGTTGATCGCGGCCTGGGTGCCGACAATGCCGCCGGCGCCCGGCCGGTTGTCGATGATGAATTGCTGGCCCAGCCGCTCCGACAGATGCTGGCCCATGAGGCGGGCCACGATGTCGTTCGGGCCGCCGGGAGCAAACGCCACGATCCAGCGCACCGGCCGCGACGGATAGGTTTGCGCCCTTGCGATGCCCGACAGGGCCGGGAGCGCGGCGGCACCCGCGGCCAGATGCAGGAACGTGCGGCGTGGAAGTTTCATCCTCGCTCCTCCGTCTGCCGCGGGTTCATTCGATCACCTCGTCGGCGCGGGCGAGCAGCGACGACGGTACGGTGAGGCCGAGCGCCCTGGCGGCTTTGAGGTTGATGACCAGTTCCAGTCTGGTCGGCTGCAGCACGGGCAGGTCAGCCGGCTTGGCGCCCTTGAGGATGCGGCCGGTGTAAATACCGGCATGGCGATACATGTCCGAGGATCTGGCGCCGTAGCTGATGAGTCCCCCGGCGGCGGCGAACTCGCGCTGAAAATACATGGTCGGGACAGCATGACGCGTCGCCAGGGCGACGAGGTGTTCGCGCCGGGCGGCGAAAAAGCCGTCGGCGCTGACAATGAGAGCGCCGGTCCGCTGCCGGGCGAGCGTCGCAAAGGCCGCTTCGAAATCCCGTTCGCTGCTGGCCCTGATGAATTCGATGCGCAGCCGCATCGCTTTCGCCGCGGCTTCGATTCCCTGCTCATTCGATTCGGCGTTTGGATTGCTCGGATTGACGAGCACGGCCACGGCGGACGCGCCGGGGACGACCTCATGCAGCAACTCCAGACGCTTGGCGATCAGCGGGACGGTGAACAGACTCACGCCGGTGACGTTCTCGGTCGGCCGGTTCAGGCTCGTGACCAGCCCGGTCTCGACCGGGTCGGAGCCGGTGATGAACACAACCGGAATCGTCGTTGTCGCCGCCTTCGCCGCGCGCGCTGCCGGAAGCAGCGCGGCAGCGAGCACGCTCGGCTGGGCGCGAAGCAGCTCGGCCGCCAGCGCCGGCAGCCGGTCGTATTCGCCATTCGCCCACCGGAACTGCAAGGTCACGTGTTGCCCTTCGACAAATCCGGCTTCCCACAGGCCGCGGCGGAATCCGTCCATCGGTTGGTTAGATGGCTGCTCCGACCCCTGGTGCAGGAATCCGACCACCGGCGGTGCGGGCTGCTGCGCCCGCGCTGCAGCAGGCCAGGCCGCCGCGCCACCCAGCAGCGTGAAAAACTCGCGTCGCCTGATTGCGGCCACGGGCATTCCTCCCGCCCAGAGGTGACCACGAACCACCGATGAACTGGCGTCACCTCACGCTGTTGCAGCGTACCGGCCAAGTCCTTGGACCGAATCTGAAGCGTTCTGAACAGCGCAGCTACTGCCGGCCCGTCAACGGGTCCTCACACGCAGGACCGCTGGCCGGACAATAGCACATCGGCGGCACGGCGGGGGTCATCGCGCAGGGATAAAGCGGCCGGCAATTCCGTCTGAACCCCAATTTGGCATGGCCGCCGCGGCGGGCGGTGAAAAGATGGCAGCAGGAATGAAGACTTGTCGTCATCGTCACTGACGATGTGGGGAGACCGTTTCGTTAATCTTGGGCGTCGCGGACTTCACGATCCCCCGATCGCATTTGAACCAATCGACCAGCCAATGCGACCAATAGTCGGGAGCCATTCCCCCCGGCGATGAGGCGGGGACACGGGATGGTAAATCTGGGGGCTCCTTGCGCACACGAAGCGGGCTCTGACGGCGATTCGGCTCGGTGACGGCCGGTTGCGCCCTCGCCGTGCTCGCATTCAGCGGCCTTGCGGCTCGCGCCGGGCAGGACCCCCCGACATGTGGCTTGGGGACAATGTCCATGACTGGACTCCGTTACCACCGCAGCGCGGCAAGGATCACGACCAGCGCCGCGCCGGCGAGGATCGCTTCAAAGGGTTGGGCTCGAAGCTCGCCGTCGCATTGGTACCGGGTTGCCGGTGTGCTGCTAACGTTGATGATTGCCGGCGCGGGGTGGGATCAGGCGGAAGCCCGCCCGCGCAAGGATCCCCCCAAGCGGGTGGTTCACGGCCCCAATTATCGACCCCCGTATGCGGCCATCGTGGTCGATGACAAATCGGGCTTCGTGCTGCATGAGGCGAGCGTCGACGAACCGCGTCACCCGGCGTCCCTGACCAAGATCATGACGCTTTACCTGCTGTTCGAGCAGCTGGAAGACGGCACGCTCAAGCTTGACACGCCGCTGCCGATCTCGACCCGCGCCGCGATCCAGAACCCCACCAAGCTCGGGCTCAGGGCCAATCAGACCATCACGGTCGAGGACGCGATCAAGGGGCTTGTCACCAAGTCCGCGAACGACGCCGCGGTGGTGGTCGCCGAAGCGATCGGCGGCAGCGAAGAGGAATTCGCCCGGCTGATGACCTTGAAGGCAAGAGCGCTGGGCATGACGGGCACGACCTACGTCAATGCTTCGGGGTTGCCCGCCGTCGAGCAGATAACGACCGCCCGCGACCAGGCCGTTCTGGGTCGTGCCATTCAGCACCGGTTTCCCGGCTACTACCAATATTTTGCGACTCCGAGCTTCCGCTACAAGGGCGCCGAGATGCGCAATCACAACGCCCTGCTCGGACAGGTGAAGGGCGTTGACGGCATCAAGACCGGTTATACCGACGCGTCCGGATACAACCTGGTGACATCGGTTCGCCGCGACGAGAAGCACATCGTCGCGGTGGTCCTCGGTGGCAGGTCGAATGCTGCGCGCGATGCCCGCATGCGCGAATTGATCGAAGCCAATATTACTCTCGCTTCGACCCGCCGGACCGTACCGGTCATCGTGGAAGCGAACGGCCAGCGCGTCGCGGATGGCGGCTGGGCGCTCTATCTTGCCGCGCAGCAGCTCAACGAAGACCGCTGGCGCTACCAGTCGCTGTCGCGTATGGCCCGCTTCTACGGCGATCTCGGTTGGAAGGGCAGCGACTCGGAGTTCCGTCTGGTCGCGAGCAATGCCAGGAATTTCTTCGGCGTGATCCATCCGTGAACGGCTTGTTCTTCCTTCCTCCTCGTCATGCGCGGGCTTGACCCGCGCATCCATCGAAAAAAAGCAATCGCTTCGATGGGAATGCGTGTCCCGGGCGCAGCGCAGCACACGCAGACAAGTTTACGCAGTCTGCGCAAGCTAGACTGCGCTGTGATGCGCTGCTGACACCGATCTCGGGTTTACCCGAGATCGGAGATCAAACGCGCAAGTCGGGTAAACCCGACTTGCATGGACCGTTCCACACACCGCCTTTGCGACGGTCCCGGATCAGCGGCGCACCGCTTCGCAGCGCAATCAAGCTTGCGCAGACTGCGTAAACTTATCCGCGCTGCTTCGCGCTGCACCGCATCCGGGACACAGCATCAGTTCGCCCGTTGGCGCCCCGCCCCGTGCGGATCCCGCCGCCCCTACGACAGCCCGATCTTGCGCACCACCTTGCAGCAGCCGATCGGTGTCGGCCTCGAGAAACCGCTCGAAGTCCGGTCCGTCCAGGTAGGAGACCTGGCTGCCCGCCTTCACGAAGCGCTCGACCACGGCCTTGTCCTGCATGAACGGGCGGATCGCGTCGCGCAGGATGCGCGTCACGTGCGCGGGCGTCTTCCGCGGCGCGAACACGCCCGCCCACAGGATGTAGATCACCTCCGGATATCCCGCCTCCTGCATCGTCGGCGCGTGCGGAAAGCTCGCCAGCCGTTCGGTGCCCCATTGCGCCAGCACGCGGATGTTGCCGGCGTCGAGCTGGCCCTTGCCGATCGACTCCAGCGTCGGCAACACCGGCACCTGGTCCGACAGGAGCGCGTTGAACGCCGGCCCGCCGCCCTGGTACGGCACGTGAATCATCTTGAGCTGCGCGGCGTTGAGAAACATCTCCATCGCCAGATGGACGGTGCCCAGGTGCCCGGACGAGCCGTAGGGGATGCGGCCGGGGTTGTCCCGCACCGCCGCGATGAAGTCCTGCAGCGAATTCCACGGCGAGGATTTCTTCACCGCCAGGATCATCGGATCGGCGAACATGCGCGCGAGCGGCACGAACTGGTCCATCTCGTAGCCGGGCGGCTTGCCCTGCAGCCGGTTGCCTTCGGGAATGACGGCGAGCGACGGCAGCGCGATCATGATGGTGTAGCCGTCGGGCTCGGCGCGCGCGACATAGGCGTGCCCGATCCCGCCGCCCGCGCCGCCCTTGTTTTCGATGACGACGTTCTGCCCGAGCTTCTCGGTGAGATGTGCGGCGAGCGGGCGGCCGGCGAAGTCGGCGGTGCCGCCGGGCGGGAACGGCACCACCAGCGTGATCGTGCGCGTCGGCCACGGCTCCTGCGCGTCAAGCCGATGCGGCGCGAGCGCAAGTCCGGCCGCGGACAATGGCAGCCCGAGCGTCGCCTTCAGCACTTGCCGGCGGTTCGTCATTCCTTTCCTCCCTCGTGCCCACGTCGTTCATGCGCGGATCACATCGCGTGACTCGATAACCTATCGGCAAACTCGGTCTGCCCCCCCCTCGTGGGGAGGGTTGGGGAGGGGTCGTAGTTGTTGCGGAAGGTGCGTCCAGCAACATCGACCCCACCCCCAACCCCTCCCCACAAGGGGGAGGGGAGCACACCGAGTCCGCGGCACTGTCGGGGGTCACACAACCGGTTGCAGAATGTCTTTCCGAGTACTCGTCCTTCCGGCTGTGCTTCGGGCCCGCGGCCGCATCGCCACGCCAGTTGGGTCGTGCGACGGGACCGGATGCGAACATGATGAAAACGAGTGACTTGGCATCATAGCGCAACGGCCAGACGACGGCATCGCGCCTTTGTGCCGCGCCAACCCCATGCGTCCCGCCGCACCGGCCATGCCGCGCGCTCCACCGCGCCCGCTGGCGGGGAGAGGCCACCGGCCGCCAGGCGCCGGGTGAGGGGGCCTGTGCGCTCGCGGTCGTCCATTGCCCCCTGCAGCCGGCAATAGGCGCAAGGTCACGTCAGGCGGGGCAATATCGCTAAAGCATCCTGCGCCAAAGGCTTAAACGCAATGGAGGGAGACGCCGGCGATCGCCCGGCGACGCCTTTGAAGACCTGATCACGATCGCCCGCCTTCGTGGACGCCGATAAGTGGAGCACGGCAACGCCATGACAAGCCCGGCAACCGGCGCGATGCGCCCTCGGTTTGACCTGACGGATGCGCTTGCCGGCGCGGGCGCGCCGCTCCTCTTCGGCGTCCGGCTGTGGGTGTCCGTCTGCCTCGCCCTCTTCGTCGCGTTCTGGCTCCAGCTCGACAATCCGTCCTGGGCCGGCGCCACCGCGGCGATCATGTGCCAGCCGCAGCTTGGCGCTTCGCTGCGCAAGGGCTGGTTCCGGGTGATCGGCACCGTGATCGGCGCCGTCATGATCGTCGTGCTGACCGCGTTCTTTCCGCAGGACCGGATCGCCTTCCTCGGGCTCCTCGCCCTGTGGGGCGGCGTCTGCGCGTTCGCCGCCACGGTGCTGAAGAACTTCGCGTCCTACGCCGCCGCGCTCGCCGGCTATACCGCCGCGATCATCGCCGCCGACACGCTGGGCGCGACCGGAGGCGCGAGCCCGAGCGTCTTCCTGCTTGCGGTCGACGCGCGCCAGCGCGATCTGCATCGGGATCGTGTGCGCCGGCGTCGTTCTCGCCGGGACCGATCTCGGCGGCGCCCGCCGGCAGCTCGCGCAGACCTTCGCCGGTCTGGCGGCCGGCATCGCCGATCGCTTTGTGCGCATGCTGGCGCTGGCGCCGACGCAGCTGCCGGACACGCAGGCCGAGCGGCGCGAGTTCGTCCGCCGCGTCATCGCGCTCGATCCCGTGATCGACGAAGCGCTCGGAGAATTCGAGCGAGCTGCGCTACCACTCGCCGATCCTGCAGGGCGCCATCCACGGCCTGTTCCGCGCGCTGGACGGCTGGCGCGCGGTTGCGACCCATCTCGGCCGCTTGCCGGAGGAGGAGTGCCGGCCGGCGGAATTGATCTGTCGCAGCCTGCCGCCGGAGCTGCGCTCGGCGCGCGAGCCGGGCGCGCCGGCGCGCTGGATGGCCGATCCGCTGGCGCTTCGCGCGCGCCTGCGCGCAGGCGGCGCGGACGCTCATCGCGCTGCCGGCCCGCACGCCGTCGCTGCGGCTGCTCGCCGACGAGACCGCCAAGGCGCTCGACGGCCTGGTGCATGTGCTCGACGCGCTGGCGCTGCTCGTCGATGCGCCCGGCCGGCCTCCCGCCGGCCGGCGCTTCCGGCTGACCTTGCCCGATTGGCTGCCGGCTCTCGTCAATGCGGCGCGCGCGTTCGTCACCATCGCCGCGGTCGAGCTGTTCTGGGTCGTCACCGCGTGGCCGAGCGGCGCGCTCGCGATCGTGTTCGCCGCGATCATGGTCCTGTTGCTCTCGCCGCGCGGCGATATGGCCTACGCCGGTGCCGTCGCCTTCGCGCTCGGCGCCGCCGCCGGCGTCATCGGCTCGGCCGTCATCACGTTCGCCGTGCTGCCCGCCCTGCAGACATTCCCGGCCTTCTGCGTCGCGCTCGGTCTCTACCTCGTGCCGGTCGGCTTCGTCCTGGCGTGGAGCCGCCGGCCGGCGGCGCTGGCCGTGTTCACCGCCATGGCCTACATCCTCATGCCGCTCGTCGCGCCCACCAATCCGATGACCTACGACACGGCGCAGTTCTACAACAGCGCGCTGGCGATCGTCGTCGCGTGCATCCTCGCACCGGTCGCATTCCGCCTGCTGCCGCCGCTGTCGCCGGCGCTGCGGACGCGCCGCCTGCTCGATCTCACGCTGCGCGACCTGCGCCGCCTCGCGGTCGGTCCCCGCCCGCCGGCGCCGGAGGATTGGGACGGCCGCATCTACGGCCGGCTCGCGGCCATGCCGGCCGAGGCCGATCCGCTGCAGCGCGCGCAACTCTTGGCGGCGCTGGCGATCGGCAACGGGATGATCGAGCTTCGCGACATGGCTCCGCGGCTTGGGGAAGGCGCCGCGCTCGACGCCGCGCTCGCAGCCTTCGCGCAGGGCAACTGCGCCCTCGCGATCGCGCGGCTGCGCGAACTTGACCGCCGCCTCGCCTCCGCTCCCGAAGCCGGGCCGCAGACGACCCTCGCGTTGCGGGCGCGCGGATTGGTCCTGGTCGTCTCCGAGGCGCTGTCCCGCCATCTCGCGTATCTCGACAGGGGAGCGCCGGCATGAGGTTCACGGAGATCGATCTGTTCGGCGTCTACGTTGCGCCGATCTCGCTGATGATGGTCGCGGCCTGGATCGCGACCATCGCGCTGCGCCGGGTCGCCGACCGCTACGGCCTGCTGCACTACGTCTGGCACCCGTCGCTGTTCGTGTTCGCCGTCTACATCATCGTTCTCTCGTCCTGGATCCTGATCATCGCACGCTGAGCCCGTCATCATGACCGTGACCGAAATCACCTCGAAGCGCGGCAAGCCCGCCGATGACCCCGTCCCGTCGCTCGCGGCCCCCGCATCGGTCGCGCCCGTCCGCCGCCGCCGGCGGATCCTTCCGGTCCTGATCACGCTGGCGACCGTCGCGCTTGCCGCGCTGCTCGGCTGGGGGATGTGGAGCGCCTACATGGGAGCGCCGTGGACGCGCGACGCCACCGTGCGCGCCTATGTCGTCACCATGGCGCCGGAGGTCGCGGGGCGCATCGTCGAGCTGCCCATCATCGACAACAAATACGTCCACAAGGGCGATCTGCTGATGGAGATCGATCCCACCAACTACCGCATCGCCGTCCACCAGTCCGAGGCGGCGGTGCAGCAGGCGCAGGCGAGCGTGCAGAACGTCGAGGCGCAGGTGGCCGTGCAGCAGGCGCAGATCAGTGCCAACCAGGCGCAGCTCGACCGCGCGAAGGCGGCGCTCGTGTTCGCGCAGCAGCAGGCCGGACGCTACACGACGCTGGCGAACGAAGGCTGGGGCACCGTTCAGAATGCCCAGCAGTTCACCTCCCAGCTGCACGAGCAGGAGGCCGCGGTGCAGACCGCGCAGGAGAACCTCAACCTGGCGCAGCGGCAGGTGCAGGCGCTGGACGCGCAGCGCCTGAGCGCGGAGGCGAGCCTGGCGCAGGCCAAGGCCCAGCTCCACCAGGCGCAGGTCAATCTCGAGCGCACGCGCATCGTCTCGCCGGTCGACGGCTACGTCACCAACCTGCTCGCGCAGCTCGGCGACTACGTCAATGTCGGCGTCAACACCATCTCGGTGGTCGACGCCCATTCGTTCTGGGTCGACGGCTATTTCGAGGAGACCAACATCGCGCCCATCCGCGTCGGCGATCCCGCCCGCATCAAGCTCATGGGCTACAGCGACGTCGTGCGCGGCCACGTCGACAGCATCGCCCGCGCCATCAATGTGTCGAACGCCCAGCCCAACGGGCAGGGGGTCGCGACCGTCAACCCCATCTTCACCTGGGTGCGCCTGGCCCAGCGCATCCCGGTCCGCGTCCATATCGACCAGGTGCCGCCCGACGTCGTGCTTGCGGCCGGCATGACCGCCACCGTCGAGATCGACCCCGCCGCGCGCCCGCCGGCGAAGTGAAACGCGCGTGGGGGCGCCCCGTTCATTGCCTCCTCCTTCGTCCCGTAGGCGCTGGCCTCTCGGCTGTCATCGTCCGCGCAAGCGGACGATCCAGTAATCGCCGGACCAGGTTTGAGGCACGGCTTCGGCTCCGATCGCCTCTGCACGGATTACTGGATGCCCGCCTGCGCGGGCATGACAACGGCCGGCGGTTTGTCCGCGGTTTGTCATGCCTTCGTCCCCCGTCCCGTAGGCGTAACTTCAGACGCGCTCTCTGCTGTCATCGTCCGCGCAAGCGGACGATCCAGTAATCGCCGGACCAGGCTTGAGGCACGGCCTCGGCTCCGATCGCCTCTGCACGGATTACTGGATGCCCGCTTGCGCGGGCATGACAACGGCCGGCGGTTTTTCGCGGGCATGACAACGGCGGGCGTCTGTCCGGCGGTTTGTCATGCCTTCGTCCCTTCCCCCGTCCCGTAGGCGTAACTTGAGCACCGCTCTCGGCTGTCATCGTCCGCGCAAGCGGACGATCCAGTAATCGCCGGACCAGGTTTGAGGCACGACTTCGGCTCCGATCGCGCCTCCACGGATTACTGGATGCCCGCTTGCGCGGGCATGACGACGGAGAGATCGCGTTTCCTGTCCTCCCTACTCCGCCCGGGCTTCTGTCGGGCGCGCGCAGCAGTGGCCCGCTGCGCCCGTCGTGCGATACGATCGGGTGCGAACGGAGGACGCCAGCATCACGACGCAAGCGCCCAGTGACGCCATCGCCTTCCTGCCGGCGGCGGAGCTCATCGCGCGCTACCGGCGCAAGGCGCTCTCGCCGCTCGAGACGGTCGATGCCGTGCTCGACCAGGTCGACCGTCACGACGGCGTGGTGAATGCCTGGTGCTGCCTCGATCGCGAGGGCGCGCGGCGCAGCGCGCGCGAATCCGAGGCGCGCTGGATGGCGGGCGCGCCGCGCGGCCTGCTCGACGGCGTCGCGGTCGGCATCAAGGACAACCTCCTGGTCGCCGGCATGCCCACGCGGTTCGGATCGCGGCTCACCGCGGAGGCGCCGGCGGCGCAGGATGCGCCGGCGGTGGCGCGCCTGCGCGAGCAGGGCGCCATCGTCATCGGCAAGACCGCGATGCCCGAGTTCGGCTGGAAGGCCGTCACCGACAGCCCGTTGACCGGGGTGACGCGCAATCCGTGGGACACGCGCATGACGCCCGGCGGCTCCACCGGCGGCGGCGTGGCCGCGGTCGTTCTCGGCATGGGCAGCATCCATGTCGGCACCGACGGCGGCGGATCGATCCGCATCCCGGCCGCGTTCGGCGGCAGCTACGGCATCAAGCCGACGCGCGCGCGCGTGCCGGCCTGGCCGGCGGCGCCGCTCGGAACGCTGGCGCATGTCGGCTTGCTCACGCGATCGGTCGCCGATGCGGCGCTGGCGCTCACCGTCATGGCCGCGCCCGACCAGCGCGACGTCTACGCCTGGACCACGCCCGCGCCCGACTTCCGCGAGGGCCTCGACGACGGCGTCGCCGGCCTGCGTTTCGCGTACTCGCCGCGGCTCGGCTACGCCACGCGCGTCGAGCCCGAGGTCGCGGCGGCGGTGAAGTCCGCGGCGGAGCGTGTTCGCGGCGCTCGGCGCCCATGTCAAGGAAGCCGATCCGGATCTGGGCGGCGACCCGATCGCGGCCTGGGACACCTTGTGGTGGTCGTCGGCCGCGGCGGTGCTGCAGTCCTTTGACGACGCGCGCGTGCGCGAGCTCGCCGATCCCGGCCTCGTGGCCGGCGCGGCGCGCGGGCTAAAGACCTCGGTGATCGACTATATCCGCGCCCAGCTCGCGCGCGCGGAGCTGCACGGCGCCTGTGCGCGCTTCTTCGATCGCTACGACCTTCTGTTGACGCCGGCCATGCCGCTCGCCGCCTTCGAAGCCGGCCATCTGGTGCCGCCGTCGGGCGACTGGGGCGAGGCGTGGACCGGCTGGTCGCCCTTCAGCTATCCGTTCAACCTGACGCAGTCGCCGGCGGCGTCCATTCCCTGCGGCCTGACCCGCGCCGGCCTCCCGATCGGCCTGCAGATCGTCGGCGCCATCGGCGCCGACGCCCTCGTCCTGCGCGCCAGCCGCGCCTTCGAGGCGGCCCGGCCGTTCGGCGTGCTGGCGGAGCCGCGCACGCCCGCAATTCGCTGACGGACGCGGTTCGATCCGTCACCCGTCATGCGCGGGCTTGACCCGCGCACCTCGCCTTCGCAACGGTCCCGGATCAGCGGTGCACCGCTTCGCCCGCGCACCGCACTTCCGGGCCACCGCAAGCCCCATTGCCTCTTTTTGTCTCGACACTGTCTGGGTAAAATCGCGGAGCCGCCGAGACGCCATCCCAGAGCGTTCGGTCCTCCGTCCAACTTGTTGTCCGGGACCCCTTCGAGCGTCCCGCGCGCGCAGGGCGGGCCACTTGCGCTCGAATTGGAGATCGCCATGGGGTTCAGGACCATTCTCGTTCCGGTCGAACAGCATGATCTCATGGACTCGACGTTGCAGACCGCACTCCGTCTCGCGCGGCAGTTCGACAGCTACATCGAAGGGTTCGCCTTGCGGGTTGCGATCCCGCCCACTGCCTTCGCAATCGGGGACGTCGGCGCGGTGCCGATACCGGCGTTCGATCAGGAACTCGCGGAAAATGAGAAGCAGAGCCGGAGCCTTTTCGAGAGCTTCATGCGCGAGCATGGTGTGTCGTGCGGAGGTGACACCAAGGCCCTGTCGAGCGCCTGGTTGGAAGGCGCCCCCGAGGGTGACCACTTTGTAGGGAGCCATGGTCGGGTCTTCGATGTGATTGTCCTGGGCCGGCCCGGTCGCGATCCGAGGGGCCCACGGATGACCACGCTTGAAGCTGGCTTGTTCGAGAGCGGCCGGCCGGTCTTGATCGCACCGCCGCGGCCGCAGCCTCAGATGGGCACGAATGTCTTGATTGCGTGGAATTGCAGCACCGAGCAGGCGCGCGCCACCGCTTTTGCGATGCCCATCCTCAAGCGTGCCAGCCGCGTCATCGTATTGACGGTCGAAGGCGGAGCAGCGGTACCGGGACCAACCGGGCAGCAACTCTGCCGGTATCTGCAATTGAACGCGGTGCCGGCAAAACCGTTGACCGTCGGTCTCGATGGCCGCCTGACGGGTGAGGTGATCTTGGCCCACGCGAAGGCACTGGGCTGTGATCTCCTGATCAAGGGTGCCTACACGCAGAGTAGACTGCGGCAGATGATCTTTGGCGGCACCACCCGCTACATCCTGAGCAACGCAGAATTGCCGGTACTCATGGCACACTGACCGCCGGCGCGTTGGCCTCGTGGCCGGCGCGGCACGCGGGCTCAAGACCCCGGCGATCGCGCGCTGGACGATCCGCGCACACCCGCAATTCGATGACCGACGCGGCTGCATCGTCATGCGCGGGCTTGACCCGCGCATCCCATCGCAAAAAAAGCCGATCCGGTTGAATGGAATGACCAGCCCGTGTCCCGGGCGCAGCGCGGCACACGCAGACAAGTTTACGCAGTCTGCGCAAGAGAGCGATGCGCTGCGGACACCGATCTCGGGTTTACCCGAGATCGGCGCTTAAACGCTCTCGGGTTTACCTACGAGGTCGGCCCTCAAAAGCGCAAGTCGGGTAGACCAGATTTGCATGGACCGTTACGCACACCTCCGTCGCAACGGTCATGCAATGACATCTCGCCCTGGCTACTTTTCGAATTCTTCCAAATGACACAATGATCTCTACTATCAGCTCTGGCGTGGCCTCTATCCGAGCAGGCGAACGCCTCGATCCCTCCAACCCCAATGCAAACGCAGATCGAATTCGCGGCGATGCACGCCTTCCGTTCATGTACGAAGCAGAGCTCATGGTTCCCGACGGAGGCCTGCTCTCTTGCAGCCCTGATCTCGGCGAAATCAGGGCGCGCCAGTCTCGCCGCTCGACGAAATCTGCAAGGGCGCCATGGTTCGGTAATATTTCGAAGTATCTTGAAATCGAAGTCTTTCGGGCGCGCTGAGCGCAAAGCAGTGGGCGAGCGGCGCCAATGAAATCGACGTCAGTCCTGCTTCGCCGAACCGGAGCGTTTGCCGCCGCTGTTGCGCTCCTCGCAGCCGTCTCTTTTTGGTGGGCACGATCACATGAGGCGGCGCCGGTCGGCCAACTGCCGATACCTCCGGCGGAGGTCGGCGTCATCGAGTTGTCGGCTCGGGACATCCCGCTCTCGCTGCAATATGCGGGCCGGGTGGTGGGCTTTCGGGTGGTCGAGGTGCGGGCGCAGGTCGGAGGCATTCTCCTCAAGCGCGAGTACAACGAGGGCGCCACCGTGCAGGCCGGAGATGTCCTCTTCCGGATTGATCCACGCCCTTATGAGGCAGCGGTCGCGCGAGCCAACGCACAGGTGGCCCAGGCTCAGGCAACGCTCACGCAGGCCGAAGAAAGCTTCACCCGCACGCAATCCCTTGCATCGAGAGGAGTGAGCACGCAGAAGGCGGTTGACGACTCGACTGCTGCTCGCGACCAGGGACGCGCTGCTCTGCAAGCAGCGAAGGCAGACCTCGAGACTGCCAAGCTCAATCTGGAATACACGGTCATCAAGTCGCCCATTACGGGACCGACCAGTCTCACGTCTCCGCCGGAAGGGACTTTGATCCAGGCGCAGCAGACGTTGCTGACGACCATCATGCAGGTGGATCCTGCCTACGTAAACTTCACGACGACGGATCGCGAATTGCGCGAGTTCCAGGAGATGAACAGGCGTCGTACCACGCCGATCAATGCCGATGATCTCAAGGTCGCACTGCAGTTTGCAGATGGCGATAAGCATTTCCAGACAGGAAAGCTCGATACCCGATCTCGTACCGTTGATCCTCGCACGGGCACGATCCAGATCCGCACGGTGTTCCCCAATCACGATAACGGTCTTTTGCCGGGTGAATTCGTGCGGGTAAACATCGAAGGCGTTACGATGCCGGATGCCATCGCCATTCCCAAGGCCGCCATCACGCAGGGCCCGCAAGGGCCGTTCGTCTACGTCGTCGATGAAAACTCTGTCGCGCAGGCGCGTCCGGTGCGGCTGGACCGTGAACTGAGCGACGGCTGGATCGTGAAGGAGGGATTGAAGGCCGGCGAGCGGGTCGTCGCGGAGGGGGTTATTCGGGTGCGGCCCGGCGTACCGGTGAAAGCCGTGGCGGTTACCGCTGCTGCGCGCTCCGGCGGTGAAGCCAAGCAGTGATCTCCAGATTTTTCATCGATCGGCCGGTGTTCGCGACCGTACTGTCGATCGTCATCGTATTGGCGGGCCTGGTGGCGATGCGCGTCCTGCCGATTGCGCAGTATCCGCAGATCGTACCGCCGGACGTCGTGATATCCGCCACGTATCCCGGCGCCACGGCCGAGACCATTGCGGCCACCGTTGCGGCACCTCTGGAACAGCAGATCAACGGGGTCGAGCGCATGATCTACATGCGTTCCACGTCCACCGGCGTGGGGACGATGAGCCTGACGGTCAGCTTCGAGATCGGCACCAATCCCGATCAGGCCGCGATCAACGTCAACAATCGCGTGCAGCGCGCCCTGCCGCTTCTCCCGGCGGAAGTCGCCCGCCAGGGCGTTGTCGTGCAGAAGCGATCGACTTCGATCCTGCAGGTGCTGACGATGTCCGCGCCGGGCGGGCGCTATGACACCATTTTCATCAGTAACTACGCGCTGCTCAATGTGCTCGACGAGCTTCGCCGCGTGCCTGGCGTCGGCGACGCCTCGTTGTTCGGTGCGTCGGACTATTCAATGCGGGTATGGCTGCGTCCCGACAAGGTTGCCCAGTACAACCTCACCCCGGGCGACATCGCCGCGGCGATACGCGAGCAGAATGCGCAATTCGCTGCGGGCCGCTTCGGTGAGGAGCCGATGACGAACGCGCAGTCCTTTACCTATTCCGTTACAACTCCGGCAAGGCTCGTCGATCCCGCGCAGTTCGAGAACATCATCATCCGGTCCGATGAGATCGGCGGGGCCTTGCGCCTCAAGGATGTCGCCCGCGTCGAGCTGGGAGCGCTGACGTATGGGTTCTCGGCGACATTCAACGGCTCGCCTGCCGTGCCGATCGGCGTCTACCTGCAACCGGGCGCCAACGCCATTCAGGTCGCCGCCGCCGTGAAGGCGACGATGGACAACATCGCGAAGCGCTTTCCCGAAGGCCTTCGCTACGACATCCCCTTCAACACGACGCGCTTCGTTGAGGTCTCGATCGAGGAGGTGGTCGTGACCTTCGTCGAGGCCATCGTGCTCGTCGTCCTGGTCGTTTTCCTGTTTCTGCAGAGCCTGCGTGCGACCCTCATCCCCGTCATCGCCATTCCCGTTTCCATCGTTGGCACGTTTGCCGGCATGTATCTCCTGGGTTTCTCGATCAACCTCCTGACGCTGTTCGGTCTGGTCCTTGCCATCGGTATCGTCGTGGACGACGCGATCGTCGTGGTGGAGAACGTCGAGCGCATCATGAGGACGGAGCAAAAATCTCCGCGGGATGCCGCGATCCAGGCGATGGAGGAGGTGTCAGGACCCGTGATCGCCATCGTCCTCGTGCTTTGCGCGGTCTTCATCCCGGTCTCGTTTCTCGGCGGGTTGGCGGGCGAGCTTTACCGCCAGTTCGCCGTGACGATTTCAGTGTCGGTCGTGCTGTCCGGCATTGTCGCGTTGACGCTCACGCCGGCTCTGGCAGCGCTGATCCTCAAGCCCCAGCATTCCGAGCCGTCGTGGCCGTTCCGCCTCTTCAATCGCGTGTTCGACTGGCTGACCAGGGGCTACACGACATTGGTCAGGGCGCTGCTCGTCCGCGCGGTACTGGGCATGGCGATGTTCGGCGTCCTGTTGGGCCTGGTCGTGCTCCTGTTCCAGCGCGTTCCCTCGGGACTCGTGCCGAGCGAGGACCAGGGATACGTTTTCCTCGTCACGGCACTGCCGCCGGCGGCATCCATTGCGCGGACGCGCGAAATCACCGCCAAGGCAGGCGAGGGCCTCCAGAAAAATCCCGCCATTGCCAACGTTGTCAGCTTCTCAGGGTTCGACTTGCTTTCCAGCGCGCAGAAGACGAACTCGGGAGTCGCGTTCGTTACTCTCAAGGACTGGTCGGAGCGCAAAGAACCCAGCCAGGACGCGCGCAACCTGGCGCGTGCCCTCGGAGCCCTGAATGCCGACTTCAAGGACGGCGTCGTCATGGGGTTCAACCCGCCGCCGATCCAGGGCATGAGCACCACGGGCGGCTTTGAGTTCTATCTGCAGGATCGCTCCGGAGGCTCGCTCACCTTGCTTTCGCAGGCTGCCGACCGCGTGGTGCAGGCCGCCAACCGGCGTCCCGAACTGCAGGGGGTCGCCACCACGTTCAGCACGAGCGTGCCGCAATATCGCATCGACGTCGACCGCGAGAAGGCCAAGTCGATCGGCATCCCGATCACGACCGTGTTCGACACGATGCAGAGCTCATTCGGCAGCCTGTACGTCAACGACTTCACTCTGTTCGGCCGCACCTACAGGGTGAGCCTTTCCTCCGAAGCCGAGTTCCGGGAGACGCCCGACGATTTGCGCCACGTGTTTGTCCGCTCGGACACCAGCGCGATGGTTCCCCTCAACGAGCTCGTTTCCGTTTCGCGCATGATCGGCCCCGACACGGTGGACCGGTTCAACATCTTTCCCGCCGCCAAGATCCTCGGCAACCCGGCTCCGGGGTATTCATCGGGTCAGGCCATCGCCGCGATGCGGGAGGTGGTGGCCGCCACGCTTGGTCCGGAATACACGATCGGCTGGACCGGCTCGGCCTATCAGGAGCTGGCGACGGCCGGCACAGGATACATGGGCTTCATCTTTGGCCTGGTGATGGTCTTCCTGATTCTCGCCGCGCAATATGAACGCTGGTCCCTGCCGCTCGCCGTGATCACAGCCGTTCCCTTTGCCGTGTTTGGCGCGCTGCTCGCGGTCTTCCTGCGGGGGCTCGAAAATGACGTCTACTTCCAGATCGGACTCATTACGCTGATCGGACTTGCCGCGAAGAACGCAATTCTCATCGTCGAGTTTGCTTCGCAGTCCTTTCAGCGCGGCCTCTCCGCGCACGATGCCGCGATCGAAGCCGTCCGGCTTCGCTTCCGTCCGATCATCATGACCTCGCTTGCGTTCATTCTCGGGGTCATGCCGCTGGCGGTGAGCACCGGGGCGGGCTCGGCAAGCCGGCACTCGATAGGCACCGGCGTCATCGGAGGCATGTTGGCCGCCACGGTGATTGCGATTCTCTTCGTGCCGTTGTTTTTCCGGCTTGTTACCAGAAAACGGTAGCCGGGCGCCGCGCGTGTCCCGGGCGCACGCGCAGCACAGCGCAGACAAGTTTACGCAGTCTGCGCACAGCGACAGTCGATCAGCGCTGCACGGCAGCGATCTTGCGGTTTACCTGAGGTCGGCGCTTGACACGCGCGGGTGCGCGGGTCAGGCCCGCCGCTTCGCCTCGACGTGGCGGGCGAAGTTGTTGAGAATGGCTAGCCAGCCGTCGCGTTGCTGCTCGATGGAATGCGTTGGCTCGCTGTCGAAGGTTACGCGCACCCCGACACCATCCGGCCCGGGAGCAAACTCGACCTGCGCCGTGCGGTCGCCGAACGAATACTCGATGAGCTTGTGCTCGACGATCTTGGTATAGGTTCCGGCGAAATCGAAGCCCATGCTGCCGTCCTTGGCCTCCATGCGTGAGGAAAAGACGCCGCCCACCCGCAAATCCACCGTGGCAGCGGGCGTGTGCCAGTCGTCGGAGGCTGCGTTCCACTGTTTGATGTCCTCGGGTGTGGTGTAGGCCCGCCAGACCTGCTCGATGGGGGCGGCAACGTTGGTTTCGACGGTGATTTTCATGGCGTGCCTCTCGCATGGGACGGTGTAATAGTGCTTCCACTTGGGGCAACCGGCTGGTGCGACCAGCAGGTGCCGCGCTCCAAGGACGATTGGATGATCCCGATCCCGACATCGATGCGCGCCGATTTCAATGAATGAGATGATCGGCGGTGGTGCCGCGTGTCCCGGGCGCAGCGCAGCACGAGAGTGGTGCGCTGCAGACCCGATTCGCGTCCAGACGGCGCTTACGCGAAGTCGGGCCCGACTCGCGGGACCGTTCCGCACACCGCCTTCGCGACGGTCCCGGATCAGCGGTGCACCGCTCCGCAAGAGCTGCGCGCTGCACCGCATCCGGGACACGCAAACGGCGATCGCCCCTGCTACCGATCTGTTTGCATAGCCTGGCCGTGCCACACCCGCACGCTCGCCCCGCGGCGCCCGCCGCCCTCAATCCACCGAGATTCGCGTAAGCTCGATGATGCGGGCCCAGCGCGGCTGTTCCGTCGCCAGGTAGGACGCGAGCTCCTCCGGCGAGGACGGCCGCCCCTCGCCGCCCGTCAGCGCCAGCGACCGCTCGACCTCGTCCGAGGCGAGCGCACCGGTCACCGCTTCGTTGAGCCGCCGCCTGATGGCGATCGGGGTGCCGGGCGGGGCGACCATCGCCGTGATCGACGTCATGACGAACTGGTCGAACCCGCTCTCCACCATGGTCGGAAGCTCGGGCGCGAGCTTGCTGCGGGCCGCGCCGGTCACGGCCAGTCCGCGCAGGCGGCCGTCGCGGATATTCGGCAGCATCTGGGTCAGGGTGGAGAACAGCACCTGTACCTGCGCGCCGAGCAGGCCGGTCAGCGCCAGGCCGCCGCCGCGATAGGGCACGTGGTTCATCTCGATCTTCGCCAGCGCCTTGAGCAGCTCGCCTTCGAGATGGGGCAGCGTTCCGTTGCCGGCCGAGCCGAAGTTGAGCGCGCCCGGCTGCGACTTCGCCAGCGCGACCAGCTCGGCGACGGATTTCGCGGCGACCGACGGATGCACCGCCAGCACCTCGACGCTGTCCGCCACGCGCGCGATCGGCGCGAATGTTCCGGCATGGTAGCCGGCATTGCTGTAGATCGACGGCGCGACCAGCAGCGTGCTCGTGCTTCCCATCAGCACCGTGTAGCCGTCGGGCTCCGCGGCCGCGACCGATCTCGCCCCGATCGTGCCGCCGGCGCCGGCGCGGTTCTCCACGATGACAGGCTGTCCGAGAATCGACGCCATCTTCTCCGAGAGCAGCCGCGCCATGACGTCCGGCGGTCCGCCCGCGGGCGACGGCACGATCAGCCGGACCGGCCGGTCCGGGAACGCCTGCGCGCTTGGCACTGCCGGCGCGTGCGCGAGCAGCACGGCCAGGACGGCGACCGCTTTCCGCATGATGGTGTCTCTCCGGACGGACTCCCGTGGATGGAAAACCGACGCCGCCAGCCGTGTGGCACTCTACGACAGTGTTCGCCCGCTGCGAAATGCCTCGCCGACCGGCCGCCGGCGCTCGCGCGCGCTTGCCGTCCCCAAAGATGGTGCTGCCCTCCTTGCGTTCCCTTCGTTCTGGTCTGGATGTAAGTGACGAGCGATGTGAAATCAGCACAAGCGGCAAACTCGGTCTGCTCCCTCCCCCCTTGTGGGGGAGGGGTGGGGAGGGGGGTGGTGGTTGTGGTGACTGAGATGCATCCACCAACTGCTACCCCCACCCCCAACCCCTCCCCACAAGGGGGAGGGGAGCACACCGAGTCCGCGGCAGCTTCTCGTCAACCAGCAGCAGCTTCTGCCTCAGACCCGCAGCGCCTTCTGCTTCAGACCCGCAGCTGTTCTGCTCAAGCCCGACGAATATGCTCCGGCGATGTCTGCTGTCGCATTGGTCGTGGCGGAGCATCGCGCCACGTCCTGCGTAGCGGACGCGGCGCGCGCCAGTCGTGCTAGCCTCGCACGTTGCGCAGAGAAAACGCCGACGGAGAACAGCCGATGCCGCGAGCGCTGACACGACTTGCGATCTGCATGATGGCGCTTGCCGGCAGCACCGGGCTTGCCGCGGCGCAGGCGGCGGCCGCCGACCCCGATGCGGAGCGCAAGGCGGAGCTCGTCACCGCCTACCGGATTCTGGTCAACGAGGGCATTCTCGACAGCTTCGGGCACGTGTCGGTGCGCTCGGCGAAAGACCCGGCGATTTTCCTGATGCCGCGCGCCATGCCGCCGGCCCTGGTCGCGCACGACGACATCCTCGAGCTGCGCGTGTCCGACAGCCAGCCGCTGGAGCCGAAGGGCCGCCGCGTGAACGGCGAGCGCTACATCCATGGCGAGATCTACAAGGCGCGGCCGGACGTCGTGTCCGTCATCCATTCGCATTCGCAGGCGGTCATTCCGCTCAGCCTGACCTCGATCAAGACTTCGGCCGGTGGTGGCGCAGGCGGGCTTCCTGCCGCCGGAGACGCCGACCTTCGAGATCCGCGATGCCCGCAAGGACGGGGAGCGCGGCATGCAGGTGACCGACAGCGCGCGCGGCGCCGCGCTCGCCCGCACGCTGGCGTCCTATCCGGCGGCGCTGATGCGCGGCCACGGCAACGTCGTGGTCGGATCGTCGATCAAGCAGGCGGTGGTCTATGCCGCCTATGTCGACATCAATGCCCGCATGCAGATGCAGGCGCTGCTGCTCTCGCGCGACATCGTCGCGATGAACGAGCCCGAGCTGTTCAGGCCGGAGGAGTTCGACATCAACCGTCCGTGGGAGCACCTGCGGCAGAAGACGCTGGACGATGCCGCGAGAGCCAAGGTCGATCGCGGGCAGTTCGGGCTCGATCAGACGCAGGCGAAGCAATAGCGCGGCTCCGCTGGCCCGGCCGCTCCGCGACAGTCAGCGTTCTGCTAGGCTCGCACGGCCGTGCCCGGGAGCGGTCACGGCGTGGGTCGGGAGGGACGAATGCCATCGGGCTGCGACATCGCGATCGTCGGCGGCGGGCTCGCCGGGCTCGCGGCCGCGCAGGCGCTCAGGACCGTCGGGATCAGGGCCGAGGTGTTCGAGGCTGCTCCGGCCCTGGGCGAGATCGGCGCCGCGGTCAACGTCAGCCCGCAGGCGGTCAAGGCGCTGCAGGCGATCGGCGTCGGCGACCGGGTCGCCGCGGTCGCGAACTCGTCGCCCGGCATCTACACCCGCAACATGCAGACCGGCGAGTTCCTCGAGCTCAACGACCGGCACAAGGCGGCGGCGCGCTACGGCGCTCCCTATTACACCTTTCACCGCGCCGATCTGCTCGACGCGCTCGCCGGCGGGCTCGATCGCGCCGCCGTTCACCTCGGCCGCCGCCTGACCGCACTGGAGGAGCGCGGCGACCGCACCCTGCTCGCCTTCGCCGACGGCAGCCGGGTCGAGGCCGCGATCGTGATCGGCGCCGACGGCGTGCGCTCGGTCATCCGCCAGGCGCTCTATGGCGACGACAACCCGGCCTATACCGGCCAGATGGTCTGGCGCGCGCTGCTCGACGGCGGCGGCGTGCCGGAGGAGGTGCTCGAGCCGACCGGCCACATCCAGTGGGTCGGGCCGGGCTGCCATCTGCTCGCCTATTACATCCGCGGCAAAAAGCTCGTGAACATCGTCACCCAGGAGGACACCGACAAATGGGTCGAGGAAGGCTGGTCGACCCGCGGCGATCCCGGCGAGATGCGGCTGAGCTTTCCCAACCCCGAGCCGCGCCTCGCGACGCTGCTCGCCCTCGTGACCGAGTGCTCGAAGTGGGGCCTGTTCACGCGGCCGGTCACGCGCAACTGGGGCCGCGGCCGCATCCAGCTCATCGGCGACGCCGCGCATGCCATGCTGCCCAATGCCGGGCAGGGCGCCTGCCAGGCGTTCGAGGACGCCTACATCCTCGCGCGCTGGCTCGACGCCTGCCGCGATCCGGTGGAGGCGCTGGCCAATTTCCGCCGCATCCGCATCCCGCGCGTGCACGGGGTGCAGCGGCTCTCCTTCTCCAACGCGCGCTTCAAGCACATGCGCGACAGCGCGGTGCAGAAGGAGTCGATCGCCGCCGGCAAGGGCAGCGTCCACGGCAACGCCGACTGGGTCTGGGGTTACGATCCCATCGGCGAATGGGACAAGGAGCCAGTTGTTCCGACCGCCTATGCCGCGTGAGGCCGGATCGGCCGAAGCCCGGCGTCAGCGAAGAAAAGACCCACGTGTCCCGGGCGCAGCGCAGCACGAAGTGGTGCGCTGCAGACCCGGGACCGTTCCGCACACCGACCGTTCGGCACACCGCCTTCGCAACGATCCCGGATCAGCGGTGCACCGCTTCGCTTTGCTTGCGCTACACCGCATCCGGGACACACGAGGGCAATTATATACTTGACGTGCCGCGACCTCACGCGGCCTAAGACGATCAAGCAAAGGGCAAAGCGGTTTTTGCGCTGGAGAAGGCGCAAAGGAGGAAGGCATGGACTATGAGCACGAGATTAATTCACTGTTCGTTGAAGCGATTGCAATACAAACGGTCCTCGCCCACGTTTTGGACCGCATCAGCAGGATTGACGATCAATGCTTCGATGCCGTTAAGCGGGGCTTTGACGATGCTGCGAACGACGCGGAGGACACCGCGATCAAGCTCGGCAAAACGGCCTCTCCCGACCACCTTGTCAAAGCTATTCGCATTATTGAGGAATTGAGGACCGCAACGCTTGGCAATCCAGACAAGCCTACACACGCTGTTTAGTTGGCTTGGACTTAGCTTCATCGCCATCAGCAACTTTCTTGACCGAAAGAACGCGGCCGCGCGGGCGGCCGGCGTCGGCCCCGATGGTGAGGCCGCAGACCTGAGGACAGCACTCACCGCAGCGCCCGCACCGCAGCCGCCGTCACGTCGCCCTTCTGCCCGCCCCAGGTGACGCGCAGATAGTTCGCGAGCGCCGCCGCCTCTTCGTCGCTCAGCTTGTCGGAAAAGCCCGGCATCGCCTGCATGCTCTCGCGGTGCGGGAAATTCTCCGCCGCCGATGCCGTCGAGCATCGTCACGATCAGGTTGCGCGGATCGGCAAGCCGCAGCGTGCTGTTGGCGCCCCTCACTTCACCACGATCCGCCCCTCCACCGCGCTCCGCACCGTGCCGATGCTCACGACATAATCGATCACCTCGTACGCCAGCGCCGGCAAGTCGGCGACCGGCAGCACCGGCTCGATGTCGCGCAGCATGGTGTAGTCGTCGCCGCCGCGCGCCACGAACTCGTTGGTGGCGAACGTGTAGGTGCGGTTGAGGTCGAGCGGCGCGTCGCCGACCTTGACCGAAGTAACGCGGCTGCCGGGCGGGCGGCTGACATCGGCCTCGACGGTGAGGCCGGAGACCTGGGGAAAGCGGCCGCTCGGATTGGGCAGGCGCGAGAGCCCGTTCTCGAGCGCGGCCTTGAGCACGGCGCCCTCGACGTCGAGGGTGATCAGCCGGTTGCCGAACGGCAGCTCGGCGAGAATGTCGCGGCGCGTGAGGGCGGAGCCCGGCGGATAGACCTTGCCGACGCGGATGCCGCCGCCGTTCATGAGCGCCACCTCGGTCTGCGCCGACCAGCGCATGGCGTCGGCGATGAGGTTGCCGATCGCGGTCTCGCGCGAGCGCACCGCCACGCCGCGGCTGTCGAGCTCGACCGCGGTGGTGCCGATCGGCGTGTCGAGATGGCGGCCGAGATCGGCCTCGAACTTGCCCACCACCGCCGCCACCTCGGGGTCGGGCGTCACCGTCGCGGTGTCGATCACGCGGAACTGCGGCCACCAGGCGGTGTGCCGCTTGCCGTCCTCCTCCTTCACCGCGAGCGCGATGTCGATCGCGGTGACGTAGTGCGCGTCGTAGTTCGACTCCACCATGGCGGTGTCGCCGTCATAGTTGATGTAGAGGTCGTGGGTGTGCCCGGTGAGGATGAGGTCGACGGTGTTGCTGCGGAAGAGCTCGTAGCCCTGGTCGCGGGTGACGTGGGCGACCGCGACCACGAAGTCGGCGCCCTCGCGCCGCAGCTCCCGCGCCTGCGCGATGAGCGTCGCGACCGACGGCGCGAACTTGAGGTCGCCGGGATCGGACGCGCGCGGGCTGTCCTCGTAGGTGGCGCCGGTGAGCCCGATGCGCACGCCCCCCACGCCCCCCGCGCCGCCGACGGTCACCATCGAGCGGTCCTGGAAGCCCGGCAGCATCGCGCCGTCGGCGGTGCGCAGGTTCGCGGCGTAGCGCGGAAACTTCGCCTCGGCCATGCGCTCGAGAAAGATCGCCTTGCCGAAATCGTATTCGTGGTTGCCGGGCGTGAAGATGTCGGGCTGCACCATGTTGGTGAGCTCGATGATGCTGGTGCCGTGGTCGATGCCCGACATCAGCGAGGGCGAGATGGTGTCGCCGCCGTGGGCGAAGATCACCTCGCTGCCGGCGGCGCGCGCGCGTTCGCGCTCGGCCTTGACCACGGCGGCGAGCCGCGCGAAGCCGCCGCGGCGCTTGCCGTCGGGCATCTCGGTGGCGTCCATCAGGTAGATGTCGTTGACCAGGACGAAGGTGACCTGCGCGCTCGCGGCCGCCGGCTCGGCCGCGGCAAAGCGCAGCCCGCCGAACGGAACGAGGATGAGGCCGGTGGCGACGCGGCGGGTGATCAGCATGGGAACTGCCCGGTGGGATGTCTGTCAGTTGAATTGGAGCGAGCCGCAAACTCGGTCTGCTCCCTCCCCCCTTGTGGGGGAGGGCTGGGGAGGGGGGTAGTGCGATAATGCACCAGAATTGCGCACCCGCACCCCCACCCCCAGCCCCTCCCCACAAGGGGGAGGGGAGTGCACCGAGCGCGCGGCGCGGGTGCGCGCAAACTCGAACCGAAAGTCCGTAGTCCGGATGGAGCGAAGCGACATCCCGTCAGCGCTCGCCGTGCGGCCAGCCGTTCATTCGCGCTTGACCGGAGCTGCCACCCGGACTCCGCGCAAGCCGGCGCCCTCGATGGCGCGCTGGATCAGGCCCGACGCCTTGGCCTCCTCGATGAACTCGCTGACATAGGCAAGCCGTCCATCCTGGCCCTTGCGAACCGCCAGCCCGACAACATTGACCCCATAGGCGTCGGTCAGCACCCTGGAGCCGGGCAGCTTGACGGAATAGTCGAGCAGCGCCTCACGGGGTGCCGCGAATGCGTGCACATCGCCGGCACGCAGCAGGTCGAAAGCGGCATCCGGCATGTCGGCGGCAACCAGCTCGCCGTGCTTCACGATGCGGCTCAGCGCGAAGGTCGAGGCGTGATTGCGCACGACCGCGATACGAATGCCGGGCCGGTCCACGTCGGCGATGCTGTCGATCGAAGAGCCGGCCGGCACCAGATAGGTGTAGTCGAACTGGATGACCGGCGGGGAAAAGTCCACCTCTGCGGCCCGGGATGGTTCGATACCCACGATGACCACGTCGCAGGCGGCGGTCTTGACGCACTCCACGGCCTTGGGCGGCGTCGGCTGTCCGACCAGCTGCACCTCGACTCCGAGGCGTCTGGCAAGGCCGCGCGCAAGCTCCATGGAGATGACCCCGGCCGCAAACGGCCGCAGCTCACCGGTCGCCGGGTCCTGGACGTACTGCGGCGGAAACAGCGCGACCCGGATCTTGCCGGCCTGCACGAGGTCCGCGACCCTCGGGTCGCCCAACGACGGCGTGCCGGACGCTGCGAGAGCAGACAGGATGGCTGCGATGATCACTGCTTTGCGCCGTTTCATGTGTGTCCTGCCTCGCTGATGATCCCGGGGAGAGAGTGATGCCGGTCGAGACGGTTGGCGCGCTGTGCGCACGGTGGGACTCGAACCCACGTGGATGAATTTCACGTGTCATCGCGGCTTAGCGCAACAGGCAAGCCGCGCCTTTGCCCCCTACGGTAGCTTCGCCGGTGCCTCCCACCCGCGGTGTCATTCCGGGGCGCCGCGCAGCGGCGAACCCGGAATCCAGTACTCGCCGGCGGTGGTTACTGGATTCCGGGCGCCCTCACTTCGTTCGGGCCCCGGAATGACAGCGGAGAGTGTGGCGCGCACGGACTGGAGCGGAGAGAAAAGGCAAGCTGCACGTCCCTGCGCACCCTGGGCGACTGCTTCGCCGGTGCCTCCCACCCGCGGTGTCATTCCGGGGCGCCGCGCAGCGGCGAACCCGGAATCCAGTACTCGCCGGCGGTGGTTACTGGATTCCGGGCGCCCTCACTTCGTTCGGGCCCCGGAATGACAGCGGAGAGCGTGGCGCGGGCGGACTGGCAGCGGAGAAAAAAACCAAGCCGCGATTTTGCCCCCCGCGGCAGCTTCGCCGATGCCAACCCACCCGCGGTGTCATTCCGGGGCGCCGCGCAGCGGCGAACCCGGAATCCAGTACTCGCAGGCGGTGGTTACTGGATTCCGGGTGCCCTCACTTCGTTCGGGCCCCGGAATGACAGCGGAGAGTGTAGCGCCGCCCCGGAATGACAGCGGAGGGAGCGCCGCGTCGTCGCCGGCGGCCGCGCCGTGACCGACCGCACCGGGATGGCTTGCACCGATCGTGAGCTGCGGTCGCGCGTGATGGTCTCGCCGCCGCGCGAAATCGTACCCCGCGCGACCATGTGCCCCGGTAGCCACCGGCATGCAGCCGCGATAGTATCATTTGATAATAAAATCCGGGACAGAATTCCCAGGGAGGAAACCAATGTCCAACCGGCTCACGACCTCGATTTCGCGTCGCGACCTGCTGGCAGGTACGACTGCGGCGGCTGCCCTGCTGGCGGCGCCGGCCGTCGTTCATGCCCAGCCCAAGGCACTGCGGATCGGCGTGCTGCTGCCGCGCTCCGGCTACATGGCGCCGACCGGCCAGGCCTCCCATCGCGGCGCGATGATCGCGCCCAAGGTGCTCGCCGATTACGGCCATCGCGTCGAGCTCATCCATATCGACACCGAAAGCAATGTCGATGCGGCCAGGATCGCGGCTCAACGCATCATCAACGACGGTGCCCATTGCATCGTCGGCAACGTCGATTCCGGCGGTACGCTCGCCGTCGCACAGGTCTGCGAACAGCGGGGCATACCCCTTGTGGTCAATGTCGGCGCCGCGCCGCAGATCACCGAGCAGGGGTTCAAATTCGTCGCGCGCAATTTCCCGCACGCCGGAATGTTGATGGGAGACGGCCTTCGGCTCATCAAGAGCCTGCTCGAGGTCACCAGGCTCGATGCCAAGACGGCGGTCTTCTTCTACGCCAATGACACGTTCGGCCAGGCCCAGCGCAATGCCTTGGACGCGCTGTTTCCGCGCGCCGGCTTGCCGTTTCAGGTCGTCGATCACATCGCCTTCGACCCGCGCGCGCAGGATCTTTCGGTGGAAGTCACCAAGATCCGCGCGTCCAACCCCGACATCGTGCTGGTGGTCACGCGCGGCAACGACGCGGTCAAGCTCATTCGCGACATGGCGCGCCAGCGCTTCCTGCCGAAGGCGATCATCTCGCCGGGCTCCTCCGGAATGTTCGAGGAGGAATACTATCAAACGCTCGGCCCGCTCGCCGACTACACGATCTTTCACCTGCCATGGCCCAATCCAAAGTCCCAGATGGCTCAGGCGCTGGAAGCTGCATTCAAGCCGGCGTTTCCGAACTTCCGCTTCCCGGTTGAATGCTTTTACGTCGGTTTTACCTTCGAGGCCTTGCTGGTCGCGGCCGATGCGTTCACGCGCTCAGGATCGACGAACGGGCCGGAGCTCATGAAGGCGATCCGGGAAACCAACATAGCGGATCACATCATTATCGGCCCGCCGATCAAGTTCGACGAGAAGGGGCAGAACATCGGCATTCCATCGGCGTCGGTCCAGAGCCGCAACCGCACGCCCACGGTCGTGCTGCCGGCCGAGCTGGCGACCATGACGCCGGTACTGCCGATGCCACCCTTGCAGGACCGCAGCTGAGCACCTGTTCGTGAACGCCAGGCGAGCGACGTTGAGCAGAACACCCGGGTCCGTGGTCAAACAGCGGCCGTCGGCGCAACCGCTCAGCCCGGCCGACAATATTCTCGCGCTGGTGCATGTCTTTTCCAATCTGATTGGGCGGGCCTTTTACGGCCCCCTCCAGGTGCGCCATCGCCTGTCGGTCCAGCATTGGCGGATTCTGCTCACGCTTGCGCATCACAGCGGCGCCACCGCGGCTGAGATCATTGCCCGCTGGGCGCTGCAGGCGATGAGCGTCAGCCGCGCCATTCGCGAACTCGAGCAACGCGGTTTGATCGTCAGGCGCGTCGGACCGAATGACCGCCGCAGCCAGAAGCTGTTTCTGACGCGCAAGGGCCAGCGGGTTTACGAAGCGGTCGTTCCCGATGCCAATGCCCGTTACCACGAGATTGTCGATTGTCTCGCACCGGCGGAGCGCGCACGCCTGGCGCGCGCGCTTGTCGTGCTGATTGCGAACGCCAAGCGCCTGGTGTGATGGGACCGGAGTTGCGCAGGCTCAGGCGATTTAATATCGTTTGTTACTAATTGGTCATTGCCTGGTCGCGTGAACCGATCGGCCGACGTCGCAAAAAAGGATGAGGGAGATGTCCGAGAAACCCTACGAATGGATCGAGTACAAACTCGCCGATGGCGTCGCCACCATCACCTTCATCGCGCCGCAGTTCAACAACGCGCTGGGGCTCAAGGGTCTGCAGGAGTTTCTCGACGCGCTGTACCGCGCCGAGGCGGACGACGCGGTCGGCGCGGTGGTGGTCACGGGGCGCGGCAAGGCCTTCTGCGCCGGCTTCAATCTCAAGGAAATCCCGGTCAAGGACCTCGACGTGGAGAAAGTCGCCGCGCACTTTCGCGTGCTTGCGATGTGGTGGCATCAGATCCTTCATCTGTTCACCCGCATGCCCAAGCCGATCCTGGCAGCGGTGAACGGCGTTGCGGCGGGCTCGGGACTGGGGATGACGCTCTGCGCCGACATGGCGGTCTGCAAGGATAGCGCGAGCTTCTTTCCGGCGTGGCACACCATCGGCATCGCCAACGACGCCACCACCAGCTACTCGCTCGCCAAGATCGTCGGGTTCCGCCATGCGATGGAATGGATGATGACCAACCGCACGGTGTACGCGAAAGAAGCCCTCGAATGGAACGTCGTGAACCGCGTCTACGATGAAGCCAGTTTCGACAAGAACGTCGACATCATCGCGCGCGAGCTCGCCGCCGGGCCGACCCACCTGCAGGGGATCGCGAAGGCAGGCTTCCACATGGGCTGGCGGCAATCGATCGAGGAGGCAACCGAGTTCGAGATCCAGAACGTCATGAAGACCGTGCGACATCCGCACTTTCAGAAGACGCTCGCCAGGTTCCTGTCCGGCGAGCAAAAGAGCAACAAGCCGCAGGTGACGTTGCCCAATTGACAGGACGCCATCCTTCGGGAGGGGGCAGGCTGTGAAGACGGCATATGACCTTGTGTGGATCGCCGGCGAGCGCACGCCGGATCAGCTCGCACTGGTCGACGACCGCACCGACCGCAAGCTGACCTACCGGCAGCTTCTGGCGGAGATCGACATGGTCGCGGCCGGGTTCGCGGCGCGCGGCGTCAAGGCCGGCAGCCGGGTTGCAACCATCCTTCCCAACTTTCTGGAGCATTGCGTTGCGCTTCTGGCATTGCAGCGACTGGCGGCCGTTCCGGCGCTGATGAATGCACGGCTGCAGCCGGCCGAGCTCGCCAAGCTTGTGGCGCAGGGAGAAATCGAGGGCGCGATCATCCGCAGGGACGAGACACTGGCAGATGCGATCGCCGCTGCATTGCCGGCGGGCGCGATGCTGCTGAGCGTGGACAGCGCGGTCGGAAAGGCTGAGGATTTCGCGGCGTGCCGGGGCGACCCGGCAGATTTGCCGGAGATACCCCGGCCCGACCCGGAAGCCACCGCCTTTGTTTTCTACACATCCGGTACGACCGGGTTGCCGAAGGGCGTGGTCATCGCGCACCGCACGTCCGAGCATCGCATCGTGTGGATATCGACGCAGGCCGGGCTGCGCCACGGAACGCATAACCGGACGCTCGGCATGGTGCCCATCAGCCACGCGATCGGCTTCTACGGCACCTTTCTTGTCACGCTCGCCTACAACGGCACGTTTTACACGATGTCCGCGTTCAATCCGGTCGCGGCAAATGACCTGATTGAAAGGCACAAGATCAACTATCTGTTTTCGGTGCCGACGCTCTACCAGGCCATGGTCTCGGCCCCGAACTACAAACCGGAAAGACTGTCGTCGCTCGATCTCGTCCTGTACGGCGGCGCCCCGATCATGCCGGCGCTGCTCGATCGCATCGATCGCGAATGGCCCGCGACCGTGCGCCACATCTACGGCACGACCGAAATCATGTGTGCGCTTCACAACCCCGAGCCGGTGGGCCGGCCGGTAACCCTGCGCCCCGGCTACTATTCGCGCGTGCGCATCGTGCGCCAGGGCGGCAACGAGAACGATCTGGTCAAACCGGGCGAAACCGGCGAATTGATCGTCGATGCTTCGGCCGACACCTTTTTCTCCGGGTACCTGAACCGTCCGGACGCCACTGCCGAAAAGCTGCGCAACGGCTGGTACTTCACCGGCGATGTTTGCGTCCTGCGCGACGATGGTGACATGGATCTTGTCGGGCGCATCGATGACGTGATCCGGTCGGGCGGCGAGAACATCTATCCGGAGGAGGTCGAGGCGGTGCTGGCCACTCATCCGGCCATCCGGGAAGCAGCGGTGATCGGTGTTCCCGACCCGCTCTGGGGCGAGATGGTCGTCGCCTGCGTGGCGCTGGCGGCTGCGGGCACGCGTTGGCAGGAGTTTGACGCCCATTGTCGGGCGAGCACGCTTGCACGCTACAAGAAGCCGCGCGCCTATCTGACGATGGACACTTTGCCGCGCAACGCCGCCAACAAGGTGTTGCGGCAATCCCTGCGCGAAACGGTCACCACCGAACGTGCAAGCGGAAAATCCGGTCGCCTCTACCTGGTGGAGGGATAGACCGGCACATTGCGCTGGTGCCGGCCTCCGGCGCGGTCACGGCCATCGTTTTCATCGTCTCGGCCGCTGGGCCGATCAGTTCCTCCTGACGGCTGCTATCTTGACCACCTTGCCACACTTGTCGGTTTCCTCGGCGATGACCTGCCAAGATCGGCAGCGGAGCCGGGCAGTGTGGTCTCCTCCCAAGTCGCAGATCGTCATTGCTCCTGCTTGATATGGGCCGTCCGGATTACCTTGCCCCACTTCTCGGTTTCGTCGGCGATGAGCTTGCCAAAATCGGCAGGGGAGCCGGGCAATGTGGTTCCTCCCAGGTCGGCCAATCTCCCCTTCAACTTGGAATCCGCGAGACCCTCATTCACGGCGACATTGAGCGCGTTGATGACCTCTGCCGGCGTATTCCTCGGCATACCGAGGCCGAACCAATTGCTCACCTCATAGCCGGGTACGAAATCGCTCATGACAGGAGTTTCCGGAATCAATGCAGATCGCGGCGCCGATGTCACAGCTAACGGGCGCAGTTTATCGGCCTTGAGATACTCGATCGTGGAGGCAATCGCGTCAAACATCACCTGTACCTGACCACCAAGGAGATCGGTCAGCGCCGGTCCGGAACTGCGATATGGAACGTGCGCCATCTCGATTCCGGTCAATATATTGAACAACTCCCCGGACATATGGTTGGACGCCCCAACCCCCGACGAAGCGAAATTGAGTTTGCCTGGATTGGCTTTGGCGTAGCTGATGAATTCGGGAACCGATTTGGCCGGAAATGTCTGAGAAACGACCATCACATTAGGTGCGCGCATGATCGCGGCGACAGGAGCGATATCGCGCATGAAATTGAAATGGAGCTTCTCGTAGAGCGTGGCGTTGATCGCGTGCGGCGATGATGCCATTAAAATGGTATATCCGTCCGGTGTCGCATTTACCACCGCCTCCGTGCCGACGTTGGTTGCCGCACCCGGTCGGTTCTCGATAACGAAGGGCTGCCCAAGCCGCTCCGACAGCCACCGTCCCAGCACACGGGCAATTATGTCGTTTGGACCGGCAGCGGCAAAAGGGACGATGATCCGCACCGGCCGCGACGGATACGCTTGTGCGCGCGCAATACGCGCGACGGCCGGCAGCGCGGCAGCGCCCGCGGCCAGTTGCAAGAACCTGCGGCGAAGAAGTTTCATCGCGACCCCCTCTGGTCTTCGTTGCGTCGACTACAGCGAGCTGAGGATGGCCGGGGTCAGAACGGCGGTGATGCTGAGAATCACGCTGGGCATGCGGAGATTCCATCAAAGCGGCCGGCGGGTGCCCGAACCATCGCGCGGACACGTAGCGGCAGGGGAGACGACAAGCTTGAGGGGGATCTGAAGTCGTCTTGAAGATTTTCTGAAGATTCGGTCCAGTGCTCGCTGCGGCCTGCGACACGCTACGTTTTCTCCCGCGGGGAAACGGTAATCGAGTGACCTGGTCGATGTCGCCTCATGGCACTTTTGCGACATAGCAAGATCGCGGATGGATTTCCGCTTTCGGTGGAAGAGCGGTCATCCAGCGGACATCAGGCAATGGCCGGGTTTGACCCCGAGCCGACGTAAGCCGGGCGGAAATCCCGCAATGCAGCGGTCCCCGCGCCCCTGGGAGTGGCCAGCCGTCCAACACCCGGAGGTCGAGAACCCATTTGGCAGAACGGACATGTGGAGCGGCTGATCGGCTCGATCCGTCGGGAGTGCCTCGATCACATCGTGATCTTGGGCGAGGATCACTTGCGTCGCGTTCTTGCGGCGTATGCCGCTTACTACAACGATGTCCGGCCACATCTGGCTCTGGCCAAGGATGCGCCGCTGTCGCGACCTGTCCAACACTATCGGCTAATCCAGCGCGGAGGACGTTTTCGGCAGGGACAGCAGGATCGAGCCGTATCAGCGGCCGTACCACAGTTGACTTCCGAGTAGTCGACGGCTGGGTCCACGCCGCACTCGGGCACGCGTCCACCCCCTGTGCAAAGCGGGGACGAACGCGCGGGCACGGTAGAAAGGTGGCGCGCGTTGCGCTAAGGTTTCCTTTATAACTGTGCCTCGCTCTTTCTCCATCCTGCCAAAGGATGTGCACAGTCTCTGAAGTCAAATCCAGAGGAGATGAAAGTATGGCAAAATCCACGACGGGCACGCAGGCCGTACAACAGAGTGAACTACAGCGTAACATGCTACGAGCCCAAAGTGCAGACACCAGGATTGGCAGAGGAATCACCGCGGGCCTGCTCGACGAGGTCGTCGCGGGGGCAGAGGATTTCGAGAAACACATGAAGGCCACTGCGAAAATCAAGATAGCGCAACGTGATAAGCAGGACGACTGGACGAAAAATTCACTCGGGCTGGCCTCTGCCGCTCGTTCGCTGAAGACAGCAGCTGAGAAAGCGATGAAAAATGGCGAAGTAGAAGTTTCTGCCGAGATCGTTGATCTGTACGCCCGGCAAACAGCTCTGCTGGCAGCTTGCCATCGCGCGTTTCGTCAACAAGTGCGTACTACTGTCAGCCCGTGAGGTCCGGCCGCGTGCCTTTCGGTAGGGTCCGCGCATGAAAAGGGAGTTTTCAGACTCTAATCATGCAATCAGTGAATATTTTGACCGGCACGCTCTGAGGTATCCGGCCGCGTGCCTTTCGGTAGGGTCCGCGCATGAAAAGGGAGTTTTCAGACTCTAATCATGCAATCACTGAATATTTTGACCGGCACGCTCTGAGGTATGATGAGATCATCGGGAATTTGGCCTTTCAACTCGATGATGGATACCAGTACTTCGCCGAATATATCCGGACCGCCACGTCCCACATCGAAGACCTCAGAGTCCTAGAGTTAGGGATAGGTACTGGGAAGCTAACGGAACACATCCTCAGAGGGCATGCGCGGAGCACAGTCGTCGGAATAGATACGTCTCCAAGGATGCTGGAGAAGGCTACGACAAATCTCGCGGGGTATCGCGACAGGGTAACCTTACTGTGTGGCGATTTCTCCGACAACCGTTTGTTTGATCAGAAATTTGATGTCGTCATCTCGGCGATAGCACTTACCTTCTATACGGTAAATCATGCCGCGCTGTATAGGACCGTCAACCATCTACTGAAAAAAGATGGGTTGTTTGTGTACGCGGCAAACGTCGCACAAAATGCGTCGATCGTTGAGAGTGCTGTGGGGCGAATGTTGGTAGGGCATCTAGCAATTTCGAAAGAACAAGCGCAGTGGCTCAAGGACATCAAGGGGAGTGCAGACACAGATATCTTCTTAGCGCCGTGGCGATGGCATTTGGCGGAACTGCGGAATGCCGGATTCTACAATGTCGACTGTATATATCTTCGGTACAAGCTTGGTCTGTTTTCGGGGCAAAAACCTGGAAGTGCTGTGTAAGATTTTTCGCTCCTAGGGGATTCCGATCTCATGGAGGGATAAGAGATGAGCAAGCAGGCACCAAAGGCCGAGGAGAGGTTCCGAAAGAAGTTCGAAACATTCCGAGAGCTTGCTATTGCAGTAGGCGAAGAGCAAGCGTTCGAGAAGATGTTGGAAGGGTATCCTGAAAGGCAAAAGAAACAGTTGGGAGCCTTTATTGATGACAGAAGTTTGGCCGATGGGTTTTCGAAGGCTATTCCGATTTTTGAAGAGATGGGAATGGAAATGGGTGTCTACGACATATCCAATCTGGGTGTAGACGCTGTAATAGAGGTCCAAAAAAGTTGTCCAGTTTTGGCAGTGTGTAAAGAATATGGCTTGGCAAAACCATGTCGCGTGATTTGCGAAATGGATGCTGAGGCGAGTCGAAGGGCATTTCCTGGCATGAATGTTGAAATACTGAGTAGGCAGGCGGACGGAGCTTGCGTGTGTGTGTTTAAGTATGAGCGAGCGCAAGCCGATAGTCGGGATGTTGCTGAGATTGAAAGGGTATCGGCAGAGGTTACAGTCCCCGGGCGGGTGGCCGATCTGCCATCGGCTCGCGCGCGGCTTGACAACGTCAGGGCATCGGAGAGCGGCCGCGCTCCGGGTAATACTCGGCTATGATTTACGCAGTCGGTTCGCCGCCAGTGAAACCCTCAATGGGCAGTGGGATCGCGCTAGGAGTCCTATGCTCAAGTCGGTGGAGCATCAGCTGGGGGAGAACTGAACTGAGACAGTAATTCCCTGACAGGTAGTGGTGCGCCGGGCTTTGCCCGCGGACCGTCAAGAGTCGAAGCGAGAGCCCATTGCTGTTCACCCAGCGGCAACGCATCGTCGAGCTTGCGACTGTGAACCGGCTGCCTGCGATGTTCAATGCCCGCGAGTTTGTCGAACTCGGCGGGCTCATCGGCCACGGGGCGAGCATTCCTGACTTGAACCGGCGCTCGGCGACCTATGTGGACAAGATCCTCAAGGGTGCGAAGCCGGACGACCTGCCGGTGTTGCAGTCGACCAAATTCGAGGTGGTGATCAACCTCAAAACAGCAAAGGCGCTTGGCCTCGAAGTGCCTCCGACGCTCCTCGCCCGCGCCGACGAGGTGATCGAATAACTCTGCCTTTCCGCGCACGGCATGTTGCTGCGTCTGCTCACGGCCGGTTCTGGCACTTCTCGGACCTTGCGCAATGTCCGCTTCTGCGCCGCTGTCGGGGCCTAAGCGGACATTGCGGATTACCGAGATAAAGTCGAGCGAAGGTGGCGGACACTGTACATAGAAAAGTATGGAAAAATCCCGGCTCAGCGGGTCAGATTGAATTCAAAGTCACCACGGGCGGTAAATGATTGCCGACACGATCAGCCAGACCAACGAAATGCCGGCATCTGGTCTTGTTAATTGTCCGCGGCACCCCATGTTCCTGTAATCACCGGCAATCGTATCCAAAGACAGGCGCTGGTGCCTGAGAGACCGATCATGCTCCCGCCTGCACATGGGAGCACCGGTCATGAAAAAAATTGCGCCTTGTGCGGTGGTGATCTTTCTTGGCTTGGCCACCATCTTTATCGGTCTGGCCACCCACGCGAGAGCGGCTGAGGTGGTGGAGAAGCAATGGTCCGCGCTTTTCCCGGACCACACAGCGATCCCCGAAAAATTCGGCGCGCCCATTCACAAGCGGTTTAGCGAGTCGGACACCACGCGACCGCCGGGAGTCCAAATGCCCGGCCCCGCTCCGGGCAATAAGGTGATCCCGAGCCTTGCTGAACCAAAAGAGTGAACATCATGATCAATCTAACGTCACGGCGATTTATCATGGGGCATACAAAGTCTCAGCGACGATAGAAGACCAAGCATGACCCGGGAATGTCATGAGCGTATGTGGAACTTGGCCTACAGGTTGGCCCAGTCCGGCGAACATCGAAACTACCAGGCTATCGAATGGGAATTACAGGCGTTTGGGTATCCCCAAGCGCGCCAACTATTATACCCCGAGCGAGTCCGTGAACGCCTGGACGGCATATGCGCCGAAACTCAGAGGTCTCCGACCGAGGCTCTTTGATTCCAGTTCGCGGACGACTTGGACTGCTCCGATTGAGCTCGACTTGGCGTGCAAGCTCGAACGCCCCGCGGAAGAATAGCCGTAGCTTGTGATGAACGGGGGCCAACACCAGGAGCGTGGCCATGTGGTTCTATGTCCAGATGTGGTTCCCTCTGTTGACCATTGGTTTGACGGCCGCGATCTGCCTTAGCGTGGTCTCATTCATCATGGGACACGCCAAGCCGCAGCCGTAAACCCCGCAGCCCCCGGACGCCGTCTCGGATCCATTTCGGGCCGGGCGCGAGGACTTGGCCGCTCGCAGCCCGCGCGCAGAAGCAGGCGATACCTGTGGTCGGGGTTTCTGCGCAGTGCGGCGCTTAATTATGCTCAATCAAAGCAAGTTTTTGCAACGGGAGTGCGGCGATGGCCAGGCCAAAAACCAATAGCCAAAGCGATAGTTCAGGCCGAGCTTCAGATTCGAGTTGGTCATCAACCTGAAGACAGCCAAGGCTCTAGGCCTCAACGTGCCCCCGCATCTCCAACAGCGCGCCGACGAGGTGATCGAGTAGGAATGCGATTTGCTGCGGTGCATGAGTCCGAAAGTTGGCATAAATCGGAAGTGCCAGAACGCATCAACGATGTCCGCTCTTGGGAGTAATCCGGACGGGATATGCTCGCTGCGAGCCTTTCCGCTTTTGACCGATACTGTTGAAAAAGTGCTCGTGATTTTTGGCGAACAGTGATTCCGTCGCTTGAGGCATTCAGCGGCGGAGGCTTGCGATGATGGGTTGGCAGACGGGCGATCAGTGCCAACTGTTCTATCTGTTCAACCTCGAACGGCGCATTCCGGCGAGCCATCTTCTGCGCCGGATCAATCCGATCGTAATGCAGGTGCTGGCTGATCTGCGCGAGAAGCTGGCACCGTTCTATAGCGACATCGGCCGACCTTCGATCGACCCTGAGCTGATGATCCGAATGCTGATCGTGGGCTACTGCTACGGCATCCGCTTCGAGCGTCGGCTGTGCGAGGAGGTTGAGTTGCACCTGGCTTATCGGTGGTTCTGCCGGCTCGATCTCGATGACAAGGTTCCCGATCATTCGACGTTCTCGGTCAATCGCCATGGGCGGTTTCGCGACAGCAATATTTTGCGCCATGTGTTCGAGGCGGTGGTGCGAGCGTGCATGAACTCAGGTCTTGTTAAGGGCGAAGGCTTCGCCGTGGATGCCAGCGTCATTGAGGCCAACGCCAGCCGCTATCACGGCAAGGCAGCCGATGAGATCGACTGGTTGGCACCCAAGCGTCAAACGCGCGCCGTTGTCGAGTTCCTTGCGGCATTCGATGACGAAGATCCCGACGCCGATCGCAAGGTGCCGAAGGTGGTCTCACCGGTGGACCCTTGCTCAGCCTGGACAGCGAAGGCCAACAAGCGCGTACAGTTCGGCTATGGCCTCAATTACCTGATCGATCTCGGACCCCATGCCGTCATCGTCGACGTTGAGGGCACTCCCGCTCGCACTTACGATGAAGTCGCGGCAACAAAAACGATGATCAATCGCACAGAGAAGACGTTCGGTTTAAAGCTCAAGCGGCTCGCAGCCGATACCGCCTATGGAACCGGTAAGCTGCTGGCCTGGCTCTTGGAAAAGGATATCACCCCGCATATTCCCGTGTGGGAGAGATACGAACGAACTGATGGCATGTTCTCCCGGCTCGACTTCATTTACGACGCTGAACGCGATGTCTATATCTGTCCGAACGGCCGGTTTTTAAGAACCACGGGAACAGTCCATGACGGCCGCGTTAGGAATTACTTGTCACAATCCGGAGAGTGCCGCGTTTGCGAACTCAAGGAGAGATGCACACGCGCCCCATTCAGAAAGATCGCACGTGATATCAACGAAGAAGCGCGCGATCACGTCCGCGCACTAATGGACACCCCGGAGTTTGAGCAATCGAGCGACGAGCGCAAGAAGGTAGAGATGCGCTTTGCGCACCTGAAGACCCACCACCGCTTCGAGCGCATGCGTCTACGTGGCCTCTCCGGTGCTCGCGACGAGTTCCACCTCGCGGCTATCGCGCAGAACCTTAAAACGCTTGCAAACCACACCTGGCGACCACCACCGGACATGCAGGTTGCGTGCGTCGCGTGAATGTCAGTTGCGTCAGGCGTCGGTCGGCAGCGTCAATGTAATTCCGCTCCAACCGGAACGTTGAGAAAAATGAGATCGAAGTCGCGCGCGCCAAGCGCTCCAATATAGAGCCTCAACCCTCCCATCGGTGACTTTATCAACGCCATCGACCCGTTTCGGACATTCAAGTTTTGCGGGGTACCGCCTGCTTTTTCGCAAGATAAACCGTTTGCGTGAAGGGCTTATCTTGAAGCGGGTTGTGAAACGTCACCTCCTCGGCGCGCGCATCCGAGAAAATGCGGCCAAGACGCGCGGTGAAGGCGTCGTCCAGACGATCATTGGACCAGAGAGCGAAGATACCGCCGGGGCGCAGATGTGCGGCAAGCCGGGAGAGCCCCTGCTCGCCGTAGAAAGCGGCGTTCTGCGGATCGAGCACAAAGTCGGGGGAATGATCGATGTCCACGAGCACTGCGTCAAATCTGCGGGCGGGGACGGCCGGATCAAAGCCCGCTTTGGACGCCGCGAGCGCGAAGAAATCGCCTTGGACGAAGCGGCACCGGAGGTCGCCGGTCAGCTCGGGGCCGAGAGGCACCAGCCCTCCCACATGCCATTCGATCACAGCTTCCAGCGCCTCGACGACAAGAAGCGAGGCGACTTTCTGGTGCTCCAACACGGCCTTGGCCGTGTAGCCGAGCCCCAGCCCCCCAACGACGACGTCAAGTCCATGTTCGGAAAGTCCCGCCAGCCCCAGCCGGGCCAAAGCGATCTCCGATGCCGTGAACAAACTCGACATTAGAAATTCGTCGCCAAGTTTGATCTCAAAGACATCCACACCGAGCTTCAACTCGCGACGCCTGCGCAAACTCAACGCCCCAATCGGTGTTGGGCGATAGTCTAGTTCTTCGAAGTCGAAGCTCATTCGGCTCGCTAGTCTTGCTGCGCGGCCGGCAAGTTGACCGACAGAGCTGATGGAGTTTCTGACCTTATCGGCCGTCCGGCCCGCACATCAAGCTAATCAATCTGCGATGGCCGCAGAAGTGACCGATCGGCTTTGGGAAACTGGTGGATGGATCGGTCCAGCTCTATCCGGCGCCCAATCGTAAGGCCAATCAAGAATTCCCCTAGCGCTACCACCCCGGTGTGCCCCTAGGCACCCTTAAGCGCGGATTGTATCGTGAGTGGTCAACATCGGAGACTAGAATGGCTACAGGCACCGTGAAGTGGTTCAATCCGACAAAGGGCTATGGGTTCATCCAGCCTACAGGCGGCGGCAAGGACGTGTTCGTCCACATATCCGCCGTTGAGCAGGCGGGCCTGAGCACGCTAAATGAGGGACAATCGATCGAGTTCGAGGTCGAGAGCAACCGCGGGAAGGAGTCTGCGGTAAAACTCAAGGTCAAGTGACCGATCACTAACCTCCTAGGGCAGGCGCTAACCGCTTACTGACAGTGAAGAATGAAAATGGCCTCCGACGCCGACGAATTCAAAGAAGAACTGCAGCGCCTTGCTCACGTTACAAAGAGTCGAAATGACGAGCGCATACAGGCGAGTGAACAGGCTCTACGACTTTTTGGCCCGATAAGAAATTTTCTGTTGAGATTCAACGAAGCGTTGGGGGAGTTTGGCAAGATTGAGGTGGCCGGGCCCTATCCCGTCGGCAAATATCAACATGCGACGGCGACCATTACAGCCCCCAATGGCCGAGTGGTGAGCTGGGAGTTTGTGCTTTCCGAAAGCGGCGTCAGCTATCAACGCACCCCCTATCAGTTGAGCGAATATAGTCGACTTGAGTCGCAACTAAAAAGCGATGTTGTCTCGTTCCTCGAGAAAGGCTGAGCAACGCCAATCGATCGCTGCAGCCTGAATTTTTGAAGGACAGGTATCTTTTGAGCGTTCGCTGCGAGCTTGTCGTATCGCGTGGCAATGCGACGGCAGTGCTTGATCTTGTTGCTCGCACACGACCATCGTGGCAGATCATTTCTCGGAGCGGATGCCCGTTCTTATTCCGCTATGCGCGGGTAGTTTCAGCTCAGCTGCGAGTCCAGGCCAATGTCGGCTCAGGGCACAAACGGACATGCCTTGACGGCTCTCGCATGTCCGCTTTGAGGGGCTAAAGCCAACTCATCCTAATTGATGGCGCGACGTCTGCCTTTGACCCACAGCGGACATGGCATCAACCCCGCCAACATGCGCTCCGAGCAGATATCCTAGAACGCCTGTTGACTGGTCTTGACCTAGAGCTGCGGCCCAGAAATTCGCATCTCTCGCTCAGCACGAAAAACGTTGCTTTGGAGGTTTGCAATCCACTGCCGTCCCCTCGAGGTGACATTGAGATAGCGGATCGCAGCCTTGATGTGGGGAGAAATGGAGTTCCAATAAAATTGCGGATACTTGTCGACCATATCCGCTGGCGATTCGTATCCCCGCTCCTTGTTCAACCCGATCTCTTCAAATTCGTAAAAGAGCGCGTTGGATTTTCGTATGTAGTGAGGATCACCAAGCTGGCCAATTAGGTCGGCCGCCCGCAACAGGGAGCCTTCTTCATCGATTTCGTTCTCGGTAGCCATGAAGGTGGCTGGAAATCGCGTAAACTCAATCGCGTGGGCGATCCGTTCTTCGTCGAGTTGCGCGATGGTCTTGAATTGTTCCAGCACGAACATCTTGGACCGATCGACGTGATAGGGCGCCATTGCGGCGTCAGAGGACCCCCGTGGTAAGGATACTTTGCGGCCGGTCGAATCAATGACGTAGCTGTCGTCTCCATCTCCTTTAAGAACACCTCGGCAGTAGCCTATATCATGCGTTACGCACGCGATTATGAAATGCGCATAGTCGCTAGCGTTTACGTTAGCAAGCAGGGCGCGCCCGAAGAAGATATCGTGCCCGGCAAGCGTTACGAGCATTGTATGCTCGACGTCGTGATAAAGGGCGTCGCTGCTCGCGATGCAGTCAAGAGCAAGCTGGGCGGCGAAGGGGACCACTTCGGTCAAAGCCGGATGGGTCGCCCCACACCTGCGAGTCATTTCGGAGGTGAGAAGATCTCCTAGGCCTTCAGCGAGCAACTCAGATGGCGTTTTCATGCATCTCGAACTCAGTCGGACAAGCTGGATAACTTGCTGATGTGTGCAATTTACAGCGTTTGAGAACTATGAACCAGTAGGCGCGCATCCTCGTTTCTGGCGGGTGCTGCATTCCACGGCACGACCCAGGGTGTTGGATCACGAACGCGATCAATTCGATGGCCGGCAAGGATGGGGCGCGGGTCCTGTGTGTGAGGTCCGAGGTCCACAACGGCGGCGGCGTAATCGTATCGGTGGCGGACACTGGAACAGGAATCGGCTCGCAAGATTTCGAGCGGATATTCAATCCGCTGTTCACGACAAAATCGGGCGGTATGGGGATGGGTCTGTCGATCTGCCGTTCGATCATTGAGGCCCATGATGGCCGGTTGTGGGTTGCCCCGAACAAACCCGAGGGCGCCGTCTTTCGGTTGATGCTACTCGCCGACGGTGCGACAGTCGCCGAGGGATCGTGAGCGACGAGGTGTGTTTCCGGTCGTCAGGTCCGCTGCTGGCACGAATCGGACGAGTCGATCACCACTGGATATGTCCGTTCATTGGGGTGAAGTGGTCATGCCAACTTCGCGCTCGAAATGACGCGAATGACCCGTAGCGGACCTGAGAGCGTTGCTTGATTTGGAGTGGCCGTATTCGGCGACTTACGGCAAGCGGCCGTCATGCCATCTCCTTATGCGACCAACAAGGCCAACCTGATCGAAATGCTCACATATTGCCGTGCCCGCGCTTGATGGTCTGGCGGATCACCGGCGCCGTGACCTGGTCGGAGATTTGGATGTTCCACATTTCGCTTTCGCCCTGCGCGGCGAAGTCGGCGAACAGCTTCGGGATTATCGATACATCGCGTACCTCGTGGCCGCGCAGGTCGAAGCCGCGCGCGATTTTTTCGAGCGCGGGCCGGCCGAACACAGCCAAGCTATCGTCGATGCCGTCGGCGCGCAGCTTGTGAAACTCCGAGCCGTATCCGCCGTCGTTCATCGCGCAGATCAGGATGCGAAATCCTTGGCGCTTGAGCGTCTCGAGCTCCTGGATATGGAACAAGAGCCCACCGTCTCCTTCGAACAGCACGATCTTGCCCTCGCGGCCCTGCCAGCGCGCAGCCGCAACCCCAAGCGCATACGACAGGCCGTTGCCGACCGCGCCGAATTCACGGACCGTCGTGTAGCGCTCCGCCGGCCTGCCACGCATTTGGGTGTTGAAATAGGCCTGATGGCCGCCGCCGACGACGATGTCCCAGTCCTTTGGAACGACCGCGTCGATGGCCCGGATCGCCTCGCGTGGATCCAGCACCCCGGGCGCGATGTCGAACGGCATCGAGTCCGCTGGCTCGATCGCGATGCGATGCGCCAGCTCTTTCGTGCGTATAGCCGCCGCCGTCGGTTTGCCAACCCCCAACTTCTTGTCGAGGCCGGCAAGGATTGCCTCGATGCCGATGAGCGCATCTGATCTGACGTAGATGTCGGCGGCCTTCTGCCCATCGCGCAAGCCGCGTGGGGCATCATCCAACTGGATCTTGCAGGCCTTTGCGAAGTAGTGCCCGCCACCGACGTAGTAGGATAGGCTCGTGCCAACCGCGAGAACGACGTCCGCGGACTCGTACATCTCCCTGCCTAACGACGTGAAGTAGCTGCCGGTGGTGCCGAGCCCGAACGGATGGTCGTGGAAGAGACCGCGCGCGGGCAGCGTGTTGGAGAGCAAGGCGCCGCAGCGATCGGCGAGCTTGATCACCGCATCCCGTGCGCCGGACCACAACACGCCGCGGCCACCGAGGACGATAGGCCGCTTTGCCGCGGCCAGCCGCTCGACGGCCTCGGCCACGACCTCGGGATCGGGGTGCGTGCGCCCGACTTTGGGCTGGTACATCGCCGAGGTTTCGTAGGGCTGGTTGGCCATGTGCTCGACCTTCTGCAGGTCGTAGGGAATGCCCAGCACCGCCGGCCGCCGCTCGTGCTTGGCGATGTGGAAGGCCTCGCGCACGTAGTCCATCATGCGCGGCACGCTATGCGCGGCGATGTAATGCGCCCCGGTCGCCGTCACCAAGGGCGCCTGGTCGATGTACTGATTGTAGAATTTGGCGTTGATAGGCGGCTCGCCGGCGAACACCACCATCGGCAGGCGGGCGCGAACCGCGGCCGGCAGCGCCGTCATCAACTGGGTCACGCCAGGGCCGCACGTGACGGAGGCAACGGCGACCTTGCCGGTGGCTACGTTGTAGGCTGTCGCCGCCGCAACGGTGCTGTGCTCGTGCCTGACGTGGACGGTATGTACGCCCGGCAGTTTGGCAAAGGCGGTAGACCAGTGCATGTTGCCGTCGCCCATCAGGACGAACTGCGTGTCGACTCCCTCCGCAAGGAAGGCTTCTGCGAGGGCTTCGTAGAGTTTTGGCATGGTCGCGGTACCCTTGGTTGGAGGCCCGCCGATGGCACCCTTGCCGCCGTTGCAATAATTAGGATTCGGCACCTCCGCTGGCGGCTCCAAGGAAACGCTACATCAGGCTTGCGCGCAGGCGGAAGGGGGCATCATCTTTTTTCTTGCCGCACAGAGTCCGCTCCTGGCACGGAGCTGCCCACTTAGGATGTCCGCTCTTCGGTCGCTAACGGAGGGTAAGCAGACGTGCCGCGCACATGCCAAAATCGACGCCAATGACCCATCGCGGACCTCGAGCCCTCGGCCGGGATCGAATAATCGTAGATTGATATGCGGCAGCCATGCATTCGATTCAGAACAATTCAGGACCGCCCCAAGGACCTGCCGGTGGACCAGTGACACGCTGAGCACGTTTGCCGCCGATTGCGGCTGCGACGCGGTCTGCTCTTCCGAGTGGAGCAGATGAACCGTTCCGCTGACGGGACGGGCGCGGTTGCTTTTGGATTGTCGCGCTCGTCAGGTTTCGCCACGCAGTGATGCGACATCGCGTCGAACGACGCGCGCTGTAACAGGAGGCGATCATGGCAAAGATCAACTTCAAGGACATCTCCACGTCTGGCTTCGATGAAGATGTGCTCACGACGGCCACGTCCGGCGAGCGGGTTATCAACTTTGGCCACCTGACGACCACCGGCAACCTCGCGAACGGCATCTTCGCCGACGCAAACGATGCAGCGATCCGCAATTTTGCAACCATCGAGACGAGCGGTCTCGGCGCCGCCGGCATTTTCGTGCAAGGCGATGATGCGCATATCGCAAACTACGGGTCGGTGGTCACGCATGGCGATTTCTATGATCCCGATCCGAGCGTCGACGGCGACGAGCTCTTCTCCGAAGGCATCTTCGCCGAGGGGGATCGATTCTATATTGCCAATCACGGCAGCGTTCACGTTGACGGCGAATCCTCGTCCGGCCTGGTAGGCGTGGGGGCGGAGGGCCTCGTTGTCAATTACGGTAGCGTGGAAAGTCTCTCCGATGCGTCGGTCGTCGTTGCAGCTTTCGGCGACGGGTCGCGGGTCGTCAATGCGGGACAGGTGACCGCCGGCGGCGCCGATACCGATGCGTTGCACGTTCTTGGCGATGGCGCCTCCGCACTCAATCTCGGGCGGGTTCTGGTCACCGGCATCGATACCGCCGGCATAGCGGGCGTACTGGCGAACACGCACGTTACCAACCGGGGTGTCGTCGTCGTCACGGCCGATGACGATATCGGGATGGGAGGATTCGGCGACGGCCATCGGGTCGACAATTTCGGGCTCATCGAAGCGCACGGAACCTTTGCGATGGGCATGGTGGCGCGTGGCGGGGGTCCATTGCAGTTGCCCGGGCTCGGCACCGAGGTCTTCAATGCCGGGCACATCGTCAGCGCCGGCGACGGCGCCATGGGCATTGCGATCGGCCTCGACGGTTTCGGGTTCGCCGCCGCCGGAGACGACGAGATCGCAAACCGCGGCATCATCGAAACCCATGGCGATGGCGCCGCGGGCGTCGTCATGGTGGGCGACGGCCATCACCTGACCAATAGCGGGCGGATCACCACGGCCGGCGGCGCCTTCGACAGCGCTGATGTCGGTGCCGTGTTCCGTGCGGCGGGTGTGGTCGTGTCCGGCGACGAGGCGGTCGTGGAGAACACTCGTTCGGGAGTTATCGAGAGCAGGAACGCCGATTCGGCTGCCGTCGAGTTGAACGTTCTGGAGCGGGACGGCCTGCCCGCTGCGGATATGGCCTCGCAACTGAAGAATTTCGGCCTCATCAAGGGCGCCGACGTCGCGGTGCTCGGCGGCGCCGGCGAGGAGATCGTGATCAATCATGGCCGCATCGTGGGAGACGTCGAGCTGGGCGGTGGCGCGGACACGTTCGTGTTCGGCAAGGGGGCGTCCTCGCCGGCGAGCTCTTTCTCGGCGGGGGCGATGACACCGTTGTCATGGAGGACGGGTCCGGCGCGACGCGCGTTGCCGATTTTGCGGCCGGCGCCGCGACCGGCGATGTCATCGATGTCTCGGCGTTCTTTTCTAGCTTCAGCCAACTGACGGCGCACAGCCGACAGCGCGGCAACGACGTGGTCGTCACCCTTGATCACAACGATACCCTGGTGATCGAGAACGTGCAGATCGGCACATTGAACGTCCACGACTTCCTCTTCGTGTAAAGGCTCATGGCTCGAATGCCGGACCCGATGGGGCGCGGAGATAGGCGCGGCGCGGGGGACCGCGTCGCGTGACCCGAAGAGGTGACGGTGCGATCCATGATCGTGCGAGCAGATCGAATTGGTTCAATGGTTTGGATCGGATATGCTGCTGTTCAGCTGCCAAGCCGTTGCTCGAAGGCTAGCGCGTTCCATGAGGCGGCGGGATTTCATCACTTTGCTCGGTAGTGCGGCGGTCGCGTTTCCGCTGCCGACGCGCGCACAACAGCCGGCGGGGCGTCCACTTATCGGAATGCTGCTGCCGATAGCGCAAGCCGGGGCGGCGCCGAATGTTGCAGAATTTCGAGCTGCGCTGCGGGAGCTGGCTATATCGAGGCACACAACGTGGATCTTGAGCTGAGGTATAGCGATGGCGTGCCTGAACGCCTCCCGCAACTCGCCATGGAGCTGGTCGCGTTGAGACCTCATGTCATTTTGGCCGGATCGCAGGCCGGAGCTTTGGCAGCGCGCAATGCCACGCGCACGATTCCACTCGTGGTCATAACGTCGGACGATCCGGTTGCAACGGGATTGGTGCAAAGCATCCGAAAGCCCGGCAGCAATGTCACCGGAACTTGGACTGCCGGCGATGACGCGGTGGTCGGGAAGCGGCTCGAATTCCTCAGGGAAATAGTGCCCGATCTTGCGCGGCTCGGGGTCCTTGTCAGCCCGGACGATCCTGCCGATGCGATAAATTACAAGCGCGTTCCAGGGCGGCCCATGCCTTAGGTTTGAGCTTGCGGCTTTATGAAGTTCGCAAGGCGGACTTCAATGCCGCATTCGCCCAGGCTGCGCGCGAGGGCATGCAAGGCCTGTTCATCAGTGAAGCCCCCACCTTCAATTCTCGCCCGGCAGAAATCGCGGCAATCGCGGCCACCGTCGGCCTGCCGGCAGTCTATGGATTCCGGGCGTTCGCGGTCGCGGGCGGTTTGATGTCCTATGGTGTGAGTCTTCCCGGCGTGTTTCGGCGCTCCGCGGTATTGGTGGACAAGATTCTCAGAGGTACAAGCCCAGCTGACCTGCCGATCGAACTCCCCGTTCGATGGGAGTTTGTGATCAACCTAAGGACCGCAAGGACGCTTGGCCTAGCGATCCCCACCGCCCTCCTGCTGCGCGCCGACGAGGTGATCGAATAGCCGGCCGATGTCCGCCTATGGCACCTGGCGGTGTGTCACCCGCGGGCTTGACCCGCGGGTCCATCCTTCGCGAGAGCTCTTCGCGAAGGGGATGGATTGCATCGCAACTCGGGCAAGCCCGAGTTGCGTCGTATGAGCGCGTAAGTCGGGTAAACCCGACTTACGGTGTCAAGCCCGGCAATGACGGCGCGGATCAAGTCGGATCATGCTCTATCATACGTGGGCAAGCCGCGCCGCCATCGCTTGGCCGCCCCGCCGGTTACCGACTGCTTCGCCGGTGCCAACCCACCCGCGGTGTCACTCCGGGCGCCGCGCAGCGGCGAACCCGGAATCCAGTACTCGCAGGCGGTGATTACTGGATTCGGGGTGCCCTCACTTCGTTCGGGCCCCGGAATGACAGTGGAGAATGTGGTGCGGCCCCGGAATGACAGCGGACAGCGTGGCGCCGCCCCGGAATGACAGCGGGAAAGTGCGGCGCAATCCCAACGAAACC
>CAVUAI010000069.1:0-70827 GCA_963739385.1 uncultured Alphaproteobacteria bacterium | reverse complement strand
GCCATGGCTACGACAGCACAGAGTGAGATTGCCGTAATCGGCATTGATATCGGTAAGAACTCGTTCCACGTCGTTGGTCTCGATGGTCGTGGCGCAATCGTGCTGCGGCAGAAGTGGTGGCGTGGCCAGGTCGAAGCACGTTTTGCCAATATGTCCCCGTGCCTGATCGGCATGGAGGCCTGCGTCGGTGCCCATCACCTCAGTCGCAAGCTCGAGGCGCTGGGGCATGATGCGCGGCTGATGCCGGCGAGCTACGTGCGCCCGTATTCCAAAGGTCAGAAGAACGACTTCCGTGACGCTGAGGCGATTGCCGAGGCAGTACAGCGGCCGACGATGAAGTTCGTGGCCACGAAGACCGCCGATCAGCTCGACCTACAGGCTCTGCATCGCGTGCGCGAGCGGCTGGTCAGCCAGCGCACTGGCTTCATCAATCAAATTCGAGCCTTCCTGCTGGAGCGAGGCATCGCGGCGCGACAGGGCCAGCGCTTCCTGCGGCTGGAGCTGCCGCGCATCCTGGCCACACCGCCCGATGTGCTTTCCCCCCGCATGGTGCGTGTCATCGAGGGGCTGGCTTCTGACTGGCATCGGCTGGATGAGCGCATCGAGGGCTTATCCAGCGAGATCGAGGAGCTTGCCAGACGGGACGCCGGATGCGAACGCCTGATGAGCGCCCCGGCATCGGACCGATCATCTCCAGCGCCATGGTCGCCGCGATCGGGACCGGCGACAGCTTCTCCAAGGGTCGCGACTTTGCCGCATGGCTAGGGCTGGTTCCGAGGCAAATCTCGACTGGGGACCGCACAATCCTCGGCAAGATATCGAAGCGCGGCAATCGCTACCTGCGCGTCCTGTTCGTGCAAGCAGCGTGGGTCGTTCTTGTGAAAGTGAAACCGAACAGATGGGAAGGCCACGGTCTCAAGCCTTGGATCGAGGCCGCCAAGAGGCGGATGCATCACAACGTGCTCGCCATCGCGCTTGCCAACAAGCTCGCGCGCATCGCGTGGAGCGTTCTTGCTCATGGTCGCGCCTTCGAGGCGAACAAGCTTCAGGCTACCGCGTGATCGTTCGCGAGTAATTGAAATTACTTGCCCGGCCGAGGTCTGCGAGAGGATGAGACGAGATGGAGTTTCGGTCTTCCCGGCGCCTGCGAACACTGGTAACCCAAATGGCCCAGTTGAGGCCTGTCCGGTAATAAGCTCGCACGCGCGCTGATATCCATCATGGCCCGGAGCACCGCGCTCCAACCAAAGGCCGGATACATTGATGCAAGACCGTTCACCGCCAACTCGTCGAAATCTTCTTGCTACGCACGGCCGGACCATACATTGGGGTCAAACCCGGTCATTGCCGTGATGTCCGCCGTATGACCACTCTTGCACCGAAAGCGGACTTCGATCTGCGATCTTGCGATGTCGCGGATGAGCCAGAAGCGGCTGTGAGCAGGTGCAGCGAACAGCAGTTCTATTCGATCACCTCGTCGGCGCGGGCGAGCAGCATGGGCGGCACTTCGAGATTAAGTGCCCTGGCGGTTTTCAGGTTGAGGACGAATTCGAACTTAGTGGATTGCATGACCGGCAGGTCGGCCGGTTTCACGCCCTTAAGGATGCTGCCGCTGTAGACGCCGACCTGGCGGAACATGTCCGCAATGTTGGTGCCGTAGCTCATCAACAAGCCGGCCTCCGCCATTTCCCGCGAGACATTGCTCGCGGGCATGCGCTCGCGCATGGCCAGCGTCGCCAATTGCACGCGGCGACTGGAGTAAAATCCGTCACCCTGGATGAACAACGCGTCGGGTCGCTCGCGTGCAAGGGCGGCAAACGCATAATCGATCTCGGCGGGGCTGGCCGCCTTCAGGGCCTGAACTTCCAGCCGCAGCGCGCGAGCGGCTTCCTGCACCGCTTGCAATGTCGTTTCGGCGCTGATGGCCGTCCTTGGATTGATCAGCACGGCAATGCGAACAGCCTTAGGTACAAGCTCCCGCAGGAGCCCGAGCTGTTTGGCGGCAACCTCGTAGGCAAAAAAATTGACGCCGGTTGCATTGCCGCCCGGCCGGGCGAGGCTCGCGACAAGACCGAGCTTTACGGGGTCTTCGGCGGAGCCGAACACAATCGGAATCGTGGCGGTCGCCGCCTTGGCCGCAAGAGCGGCAACATTGCTGCCGGGCGTGGCGATGAGCGCTACTTGGCGGCGGATGAAGTCGGCCATCAGCGCCGGTACGCCCTCATAGCGCCCGTCCAACCAATGGTATTCGACGGTCACGTTCTGATCTTCGACGTACCCCGCTTCTCGCAGGCCCTTGCGGAACGCGGCCACATAGCGCGCGGCGGCATCGGCTGCCCCGCCGTTTATAAAGGCGACCACCGGCATCGCCGGCTGCTGCGCGCGTGCCGTAACCGGCCACGCCGCCGCGCCGCCGAGCAGCGTGATGAACTCGCGCCGCCTCATTCGATCACCTCGGCGCGGGCGATGAGCGTCGGCGGCACTTCGAGGCCGAGTGCTCTGGCCGTTTGCAGGTTGATGATGAATTCGAATTTTGTCGACTGTAGCACCGGCAGGTCGGCGGGCTTGGCGCCCTTCATGATTTGACCGGTGTAGGCGCCTACCTGACGCCACATGTCCACACGATCGGTTGCGTAGCCCATCAACCCGCCAACTTCGACAGCCTCGCGAGAAGGATAGGTCGCGGGAATGCGATTGGTCGCCGCGAGCGTCGCAAATTGGACCCGTCGACTGGTGAAGAACGTGTCGCCAGCCACGTGCAGGGCATCAGCACCGTTGCGCACTAGGGTAGCGAAGGCCGCCTCGATCTCGCTCCTGGTGCTGGCGTTGAGGACCTCAATTTGCAGTCCCATGGCGCGGGCGGCGTCCGGTATGTCTCGTAGCGCGCTCTCGGTGGCCGGGACATTGGCTGGATTGACCAGCACCGCAATGCGGACGGCCTTGGGGACCAGCTCATGCAGAAGTGCCAGCCGTTTCGCCTCCAACTCACTTGCGAAAAAATTGATCCCCGTCAGATTTCCGCCGGGCCGTGCGAGGTTGGCGACAAGACCGAGCTTAACCGGGTCTTCGCCGACACCAAAGACGATCGGGATCGTCGTAGTCGCGGCTTTGGCCACCTGAGCAGCGTAATTGCCCGCGGGCGTGGCGATAACGGCTACCCGACGACGCACGACATCAGCCATAAGCGCCGGAAGGCGATCGAATTGGCCTTCTAGCCAATGGTACTCTACCGTTACGTTCTGGCTCTCGAAGTAGCCGGCTTCGTTGAGACCCTTGCGGAACGCGGCAGCAAGGGGCGGATCAGGTGATCCGGCATTGACGAATCCGACGACCGGCATCTTCTCCTGCTGCGCACGCGCCGCTAGCGGCCACGCGGCTGCCGCGCCGCAAAGGCCGATGAAGTCGCGCCGCCTCAAGTCGAGCATGGGGCTCCCTCCCAAGGGTGCCGCCGCCGATCATACCACCCAGGACCAGCCGGGCGCAGGCGGTCTGACGCATCAGGAGCCTGCCGGGGGAGGATCAGCCGGTCCTTGGGGCAGACCTGAATTGTTCTGAATCGTACCGATCACCGGAATCGTTGAGGAAAATTCCCCACAAAGTCCCCACCGAGTTCGAATGGGGACACTTTCGCGGCACGCCGCCATCATGGATTTGGATAGACGTAAAGATAAACGTCCCTTCTGGTATAGCGGGAAATTGTGGTGATGGGCTTGGCACCGACAGAAGCATCTCCCCCAGTGCAGCGCTCCCTTACTATCCAAGCGCGTTTGACTCGCTTGCTCTTGCGCACGCTGAGGATGTCACAACTTCCGCTTTTCGGCTCGAAGGAGTTGCGCGTGATGATCAAGTTCGCGTCCTCCCGGTCGCATTGAATGAATGACATTTCCTCGGCTTGGCACCACCTACCCACAAGGTCTTCCGGCATTTCAATCGCATGTGCAGCGGTGCCGCATAACCCCAGTAGCAGCGCGGCGAACACCATGGTTTTGCTCATGACATCTTGCCTTCCGCTCATTGCCAACAGCCGTGAGCGGCGTCACGTTGTTTGCGGCCGCGACCTTGGCTTGTGCCCGTGCCGCCAGTCGCTTCCTATCGTCAGCCCTGGTGTAGCGCTTCGCACCCGAAACACACGGGCGAGGAGCATCTGCGTACTCACACTCCGCCAGGGACAACGTAGCAGTAGACCTGTCCCTGGAGACCAATGAAGATGATGCCGTGTCCGGTTGGATTGCCTTCGTCCCATTTCAGCTTGTAATTGGGGACGGGGATTTTGGTCCCGTTCGGGATGTCTCCCTTTCCATCCGTGATGATGGCGACGTAACGATCCTCATCTACCTCGAAGAGGTCCGCCTCGTATGCGTCGGCCTCGCCACAACACGATACTCTGGGGTTGTCGGGCTGTTTTAGCTCTTGAAACCACCGCCGAATGTGGGGAGGCGAGCTTTCCCATTGGCCATTGTTTCGTGACAGTGCCTCAGGAACGGCGTGGCTTTCGACGAGGAAAGCGCAGCGGTCACGATGTAGACAACTGGTCGAGGAAGTCCCATGGCGTCCACCACCAAAGGAACGGCACTCCAATCTTACACTAATTTGAAAAGGCTTCGTGGGGTTCCTCTGGCCGGTCGGCCGCTCAAAAGTCAACCGTGTCTCGCCCGCTTATTGCCGATAGCACCTCTGATCATCAGGACACCAGGCGCCGGTGCCATCTATTGGAGTACACAAAGCGGGTAGATCGCTCGAAAAAGGCCAATCAATTTCAATGAGCAAACTGGCCGTCGGCAAATCCTGCCCTCCGACTAGCAAGCCGGGCGCCGGGCCAGTTTTCGTGTTGACTGGCTGGCTGGGGCGGCAGGATTCGAACCTCCGCATCAGGATCTGTCTCCCGTTGGCTTTACTGCTGTCGTGCTTTGCGGAGGGGGCAGATCGTCCACGCGCCTGTTGGAGTCGGCGCCGCATGATAGCGGTAGGCCTAATCGGGCACGAACCTGATGCAGAGGTGCGAGTCCTGCCGCCCCAGCCAGCCAGTCCGGTCTCCACCGGGCGACATCTGAGTCCGTTCAAAACCGCGGCCGCGAACCTAATCAGCTCGGTCTTGCTTGGCCGGCCAGGCGCCGAGCTGCTGCATAAGGGAGAAGAGATTGGCCACGCCCCAGTGCTCGGTGATCTTGCCGTTGCGCACGCCCATGACATCAACGGTCTCGAACTGAATCTTGCGGCCCGTCGGTGCCACGCCGAGGAATTCTCCCCGGTGCGTCCCGTGGTAGGTCTTGTACGTCGTCACGCGGTCGCCATCTGCAAGCTGCCAATGGATTTCCGCGTGAAAGTCGGGAAATGCGGTCCGGAGGATTTTGTAGAGTTGTCGCGCGCCGTCCTTATCAGGCGTGCGGTCCGGCTGCGGCGTGTGGTCGAGAAAGTCATCGGCGAAGAGCTCGTCGAACACTTCAAAATTCCCGCCGCCCTGCACCTCTTCGGTGTTCCGGCGCACGACCGCCTTCGCGGCCTCACTAGTATTGTTGATCGTCATGGCCTTCTCCACTCGTTACTGCTGGCGAGGCGGTCTCGCGCAGAGGCTAATGCCTGCTCAGCGGCCACTAGGAAATTGAGCGGCTGCCACGCCTTGAGCATGTAACCATCAATTCCGTAGCTCCTCATTGTTTCGTCAATATAAACGCATAAGCACACAGGACTATCGCGATGGCCGCAAGGACAACAGCCGTTGTAAGCTTCGCGATCTGTTTTATTTTTGGTGTGGGCTGCTCTTGGCGTGGCGCCGTTGCCAAGGGCGGCTCTTGGGGTGGCTGCGTCGATAACGGGGGCTCTTGCGGCGTAGTGTTGAAATTATCTAACGGCCTCTTTGGCGCGCTCGCTGGAGCACGCTTTTTCTTCGGTTTCCGTCCTCGGCTTTTGGGCATAGGGTAAGTAGTGGGTTGGAACGGATCAGGTAGGGTCGCGGATAAGCTATCCGCTTCTCGCCAATGCCATTCATCGCCTCCGAGCCAGCCCGGGGCCGGGCCTCGCTGCTCATCTCCTTCAATATCTTATACCTGAAGGGTTGCAGCGCGGAGTACGATTACTCTGTGGGCGATACATGTGGCATACCGGATGGCCGGACGGCGAGAACAGGTATCGAGCGACCGAGCGGGCGGCTGAATTGGTTGGGGCTCATAACCCGAGGGTCACCTCGGCCCAGCGCAAAACGGTCCTGGTGTTCAGAAACTCGATGACGGCAGGTTCGATTGTCGCCGGTCGATCGTGCGGCAGCACGACTGTCGCGACGATCATGTCGCAGCGGTCATTGAAGGCGACTGATAAGGCGGTCTTGACCGTCGGATTGCGACCTGTGAGCGTGTAGGCACGACTGCGGCCCTTCATCGAGCCAATTGTGATTGGCTGGCCAGCACCGAGCGGCGAAACCTCACCGGCCACAAGATCGAAGTCGCTCATGCGGTCGAGCTCCGCGTCATCTGCCACGCCGGTCGTGCAATTGCAGGCGCCGAGCTTGGCGCGGAGATAGATGCTCACCTTGGCGCCGCAATCCGCCGGCTTACATAGGAACGCTTTTCCTCTGCCCCACTGGTCCGTTGGGAAAGGCCACGGCACTTCTGTCCAGACCGGTCGGAATGCGCTGAGCGCGAAGCCGCTATCACCTGCGGAGTTGGACAACAGCGCGAAGGCTCCAACTGCTCCGCCCAATCCGAACGCGCCGGCGAGAGCGAATGTGGACATTTTGTTCATCGCAGTCAGCGGCCGGGCCATTAATCCATGAGCCTAATTCTTCGCCATGAACGCCCGCACCTCCGCGAGCTCGGGCCTGACCGAATTGGCATTTTCGGCGAGCGCTACGGCGGCCGCGTAGTATTGCTTCGCCTTGGCAGCATCGCCATCTTTGTCGGCCGCCCTCGCCGCGCCGATGGTGGCGCCGAGACGATTCGGTTCCTTCCGGAGCGTTGCCTCAAAGGCGGTAAGCGCCTCCCTCGCCTGTCCCCGTTCAAACAGCATGGCGCCGTAGAGCTCGCGCGCGGGCGTGGGCACACCCGGTGTGACCGGGTGCTTCTCAGTCTTGTCCTCGGCATCCGCTGCCGCGCTCATGGCTTTCAGCGCTTCGTCATACTTACCTTCGGCATGCAGCATCCAAGCGGTCGCCACCTGCCATTGGATGTCAACCTGCTCGGTCCAATACGCATCCTTCGCCGCGCGCAGCTTCTCACGCAGTTCGGCCAATTTCGCGATGTCGTCCTTGGCCGCGCCCGCATTGCCGACGCGGGCCGCCCCGATTGCGCGGGCGAAATGTGTCATCGCATCCGCATAGGCGAATTTGCTCGGCCGGACTTGCAGTTCCGCGGCGCTTTTCCAGTCGCCGCGTTCGACCACGTAGCGCGCGGGACTTACGGCCAGCGCATACGGCCCCACAAACCGGTCAGGATTTATTCCGGTAATCGCATTCATCTCAGAAACTACACCTTGTGCCTTCTGATCCTGGCCCAGCTGCAAATATGCATAGACCATGTAGTCCATTGCATGCAGTTGGTCATCGACCTCCTTGCCGTCTTTCGCCGCGCGGGCGGACTCGGAGTTGGACGCGATTGACTCGTTCCAGGCACCGACGCGCGTGAAGATGTGCGACGGCATGTGTTGCGCGTGCGGGGCCGCCGGCGCTATCCCGGCGTATCGCTTGGCCGCCTCAAGACCTTTCTCCGCAAGAGCTGGCGTATCATAGAGGTGGATGAGATAGTGGGCGACGCCGGGATGCTTCGGCTCGCGTTTGAAGATCGGCTCCAGGATGGCCGCGCCTTTGAGCTGATTCGAATAGGTCTTGTCGTTGGGCGAGGCCGCAACGTTGAGCGTGATGGCGTAGAAGATCTGCGCTTCGTCGTCATCGGGGTAGCGCGCTGCCAATGTCTCCATGGCCTTGAGATATGCCTGGACACGAGCACCATGGGGGACCTTGTCGTAATCAGTGTAGAAGACGGCAAGGGCATCGAGGTAATCACGCTCCCGCTGCGTCTTGGTGCCAACGGCCTGTCCCTTCTGGATCGCAGCAAGGCCCAGCGGAAGGTTCGGTCCGGGCGGCGGAGCATGCGGATTGATGAGCAGGCTCAGAGCAATACCCCAGTAAGCAATCCCGCATTCAGAATCGGCCTTCAGCACATCCTCAAATATCTCCTTCGACTGACGATACCAAAATGAGTGCTGGTAACGCATGCCCCGATCGAACCGCCGCTGCGCCGTCTCGTTGCACGACGTCGCGAAATGGACGGTGCCGAAGCGCTGGTCGGTTTCATCCTGAGCGAAAGCCGCCGGCGCACCTGAAAGTCCAGCCGCGAACACCCCGGCGATTACGACTGAAAATGATGATCTCATCGTGTCCTCCAGCGATTTCGATTTCATCGACCACCCCCTGGTGAATAGCCGCTAGCTATCGTGCTCTGTGGTCCTAGAAAATTTAGCATGGCGATCGCTTGTTGTGGATGACATTTTGGAAGCGTGGCCCAACAGCGAAATCACGTCCCTACCATTGGTGACCTCGCCGGTGCGGCCACTCCGCCATTCGCGGAACGGACGTTATGGAATGTCCGACCGCTAATTACTCATCTTTGATATTGGCAGCCTTGATGATCGGCCCCACAGCTCGCTCTCGGCGCGCATGCGGGCAGCAAACGCCTCCGGTGTTGAGCTTTGTACATCGACGCCGAGGGGCTCGAACTTGAGCTTGATCGAGTGTTCGGCAAGCACTGTTGCTGCATCGGCGTGCATCTTTTTCAAGATATCCGGCGGCGTTTTCGCGGGCGCAAGCAGTCCGTACCAGCCCGGTACATCAAAGCCCGGGACGCCCGACTCCGCGATAGTCGGAAACTCCGGCGCGGTGCCAGCGCGGTCCCGACCGCGACGAGCAGGCGCGGCATAGTCTCGCATGCCGGACGCCGCTCATCCAGGCAACGGCTACGCGGGTGCGGCCAACGGACGGCTCGGCTGCATTTTCATGATCTTGGATATGGATTTGGAAGGCTGGCACGCTGAAGTCACCGCGACCGCAAGTGACGTCGGTTCGTTGCGACGCGAAAAATCACGCTTTTGGAAGCAAGGTCTCCAATGCCGGTCAAGGACGTGTCTCGTTGCTAACGAGGCGAAACAGCCAGCGATCGACGGTCGCTCGATGCTTTGCGAACAAAGAGTAGATGCGGCCGCTTCGTGTTTGGTCTAGCCTGGATGTTCGCGGGAGGAACGAGCGAGCTCGGCACCATGCATTGCTGCAGAGTGCAGCGCACTGATATGGAAGGCCTTCCTGGCGCCCGGATGAATTGGCGCGCTGCCGAGCGCTGCCGCGATGGCGACGGACCCGTCGGCCGGCAACACACCGGCACCCGCATTCCGCGGCAAGTCGTCGCGGAGTTCGCTGCATGAACTCGCGCCTAGTCGAGGGTATGGCCGTGGAGGTCGCAGGCGAAGGCGACGCGGTCATCTGCGTCCACGGGCTTGGCGGAACCTCCAACACGTTTCAGCCGCAGATGGCGGTGCTCTCCGGTCGCCGGGTCGTGCGACCCGATCTTGCCGGATCCGGTCGCTCGGCTCTCGTCGCTGAGCCGTCGATTTCCCTTTTCACGACCGCCATCGCCCGCATGGCCCAGGGGCTCCACATCCAGACGGCCGTGATCGTGGCTCACTCCGTGGGCACGATCATCGCCCAGCATCTGGCCGCGCAGCATGGGACCCTGGTGCGAAAGCTCATCCTGCTGGGTGCACTGATCGAGCCGATGGAGGCTGCACGCGAGGCGCTGCGCCGGCGTGCAGCGGCGGCGCGGTCGGGTGGTCTTGTCGGGATTGCCGACCAGATCGTGCAGGGCGGGATGTCTCCCGAGGTGAGAGAACGCAATCCCGCGGCCGCGGCTTTCGTGCGCGAAAGCATTCTTCGGCAGACGCCGGAGGGCTATGCTCGCACTTGCGAGGCGGTCGCTGCGGCGCGCGCTGCGGATCACCGGGAGGTCCGCTGTCCGGTGCTGCTCATTACCGGGGAGGACGACGCGACGGCGCCGCCGTCGGTGGCGCGCACGCTCGCTGACCGCATCGCCGGCGCCCAGGTCAAGATCCTGCCTCGGTGCGGACATTGGTCAACGGTGGAGCGGCCCGCGGAGGTGAATGCGCAAATCAGGGGATTCATCTGACCGGCGAGCGCCGTTCGCCACCAGCCACAACAACGCCGATCATCGGCGATCGAGAAGGAAGGAGCGACCAATGAGCGATACCTCGACCTCCAGCCCGCAATGGAGCCGCGAACCGATCGGCGGCGAGGGAACGACGGTCTTCACCAATGTTCGCATCCTGAACGGATCGGGCGACGAGCCGTTCATGGGCGAAGTGGCGCTGCGCGGCAACCGCATCGTCGGCCTCGCCCGCGGTCAGCGCATCGCCTACGCCGGCGGCGGCACCGTGATCGATGGCGGCGGCGCCACGCTGATGCCCGGCCTGGTCGATGCTCACCTGCACCTGTCCTGGAACAATGCGCCCAGCATAGACGCAATCCAGCTGATGCCGCCGGAGGAGCACACTCTTAACACCATGTACATGGCCAAGCTGGTGCTCGATTCCGGCTTCACGGCCGGGCGCGGCGCGGCGGCAGCCAAGCCCCGGCTCGACGTCGTCATTCGCAATGAGATCAACGCCGGCCGCATCCCCGGCCCGCGCTACACGGCGGCCGGACCCGAAATCACCACCGTCGGCGGGCTCGGCGACAGTGCCCCCTCGCACATCCCCCACGAGGGACTGAACCTCGGTATCGTGGTTTCAGGGCCGGAGGAAGTGCGCCGTGTTGTGCGCACGCTCATCAAATACGGGGTCGACTCCATCAAGCTCAACCTCTCGGGCGAGGAGATCACCGGCATGCGCGCGGAAGAGACTCCGATGTCGGAGGAAGAGGTGGCGATGGCGGTCACGGAGGCCAAGGCCCGCAACAAGGTGCTGGCCGCGCACGCGCGCTCCTCGGAGTTGGTCAAGCAGTGCGTGCGCCACGGCATCCAGAACATCTATCACGCGTCGTTTGCCGACGAGGAGGCGCTCGACATGCTCGAGGCCGCCAAGGACAACCATTTCGTGGCACCCGGTCTGGCCTGGCTCGTCTGTACCGCCCGCCATGCCGGCGAGTGGGGCGTCAAGCCCGGCTCGCCGATCGCCATCGCGTATGAGCGGGAACTGGCGATGGCCGTCGAGACGATGCAGAAGATGCACCGGCGCGGCGTCCGCGTGCTCATCGGCGGCGACTATGGGTTCGCCTGGACCCCGCAGGGGACCAACGCCAAGGACCTCGAGTACTTCGTCAACCTGGTTGGGCTGTCGCCTATGGAGGCGATCGTGGCGGCAACCAAATACGGCGGCCAGATCATGGGAATGGGCCACGAGCTCGGACAGATCAAGGAAGGCTATCTGGCGGACCTGCTGCTCGTCGATGGCGATCCGCTGGCGGACGTGCGGATTCTCCAGGACAAGAGCCGCCTGCTCGCTATCATGAAGGACGGCAAGTTCCACAAGGAGCCGGTGGCCCATCGCGCCAGTGTGCGGCGCGTCGCCTGAAGCGGGGTGAGCCGGCGCGCCGCGGCGCACACAACGATCGGGGCACCCATGCGCCTGTTTCTGCTGACGCTGCTCAACGGCGCGACGCTGGGGGCCCTCTATTTCATAGTGGCGAGCGGCTTCACGCTCATCTTCGGACTGATGCGTAATGTCAATCTGGCGCACGGATCGCTGTATCTGCTCGGCGGCTATCTCGGGTACGGCGCCATCGCGCTGACCGATTTGTGGCTGGCCGGGCTCCTCGTCGCGTTTCTCGCAATGGCACTGGTCGGCATGGCCCTGCAGGTCCTGATCTTTCGTCGGATGGAAGGCCAGGATCTGCGCCAGACGCTGGTGACGATCGCGCTCTCGATCGTGTTGGCGGACCTGATGCTGTGGGTCTGGGGCGGCAGCTTCTATCAGATCGAGACGCCGGAGTGGCTGTACGGCGCTGTCAGGCTCCCGGTCGTGGTCGGGGCCACATCGAGCGGCGAGGCGGTCTATCTGCAGTACCCGATGCTGCGTCTGTTCATTCTGACGTTGGCGATCGTCATTGGCCTTCTCTTGTGGTTGATGCTCAACCGCACGCGCATTGGCCTGTTCATCCGCGGCGGCGTCGACGACCGCGACATGCTGTCGGCGACCGGTATCGACATCCAGCTGGTGTTCGTTCTGGTCTTTGCCCTGGGCGCGGGACTGGCCGGCATCGGCGGCGTGATCGGAGGCACGTTCCAGGCGATTGCTCCGGGCGAGGACGTCAAGACCCTGCTGGCCTCGCTGGTCGTCGTCATCGTCGGCGGCATGGGCAGCGTGGTCGGCACGGCGCTCGGTGCGATGCTTATCGGATTGGCCGAGCAGGTCGGATCGGTCTATATGCCGACCTACGCCGTCATTCTGACCTTCCTCATCATGGTCATCGTGCTCGCCTTCCGACCGCAGGGGATCATGGGGGCGCGCCGATGACCATCGCCGTGGAGCGACACGAGGCAGCACGTCCGGCGCAGCCGGCCCGTGCATTGCCCGTCGATCTGCCGTCGCTGGCGATCCTGGCCCTGCTCATCCTGATGCCGGCCTTTGCCAGCCGGTTCGTGCTGACAGAGGTCTTCGGTCTCACCTACGCGTTCGGCATCATTGCGCTTTCGTTGCAGTTCCTCGCGGGCTACGGGGGAATGGTGAACCTCGCCCAGATCACGGTCGCCGGCGTCGCCGGCTACATGGTCGCGGTGATCGGCCCCAATACGATGGGATTCGGGCTCGGCTGGCCGTGGTGGGTCGCCATCCTGATCTCGCTCCTGATCGCGGTCGCGGTCAGCGCCGCCATCGGTCTGCTCGCGATACGCACCGACGGCATCTATACGATCATGATCACGTTGGCGATCTGCGCGGCGTTCTCCTACTTCACCTTCCAGAACTACGACATCTTCAACGGCTACAACGGCATCAACGGTGTCAGCCCGCCCCGCGTACTCGGCGTCGACTGGACCGAGCCGACGGCGTTCTATTATCTGCTGCTCGGCTTTGCCGCGCTCAGCTATTTCATCGCTCTATACGTCTCCCGATCCACGTTCGGCCTGGCGCTGCAGGGCATTCGCGACAGCGCGCGCCGGATGGAAGCCATCGGGTTCAATGTGCCAGCCCATCGCGTCGCCGCGTACGTGTTCACCGGCATGATCGCTGCGGTGGGCGGCATCCTGTTGCTCTGGCACAATGGGCGCATCTCGCCCGGCACCATCGGGGTCGGCGCGGCCATCGACATCCTGATCATGGCCGTGATCGGTGGCCTCCGTCACCCGATCGGGCCGTTCATCGGCGCCCTCATTTTCGTGTGCCTTTCGACCTTCGCCATGGATATCGTGGAGGTTGTCATTCCGCGCGAGCGGTTCAAGCTCGTCGTGGGACTGGGATTTCTGCTGATGGTCCTGTTCTCGCCGGACGGCGTGATGGGGATCGTCGACAGGATCCGGCGATCGGTCCGCCGCAACGGTTCGGCGTGAGCCGAAGGAAGAAACTCCGGCAGGTCGCCGGTCGACCTGCGGATGAAACGGGAGGAAGTCAACATGCGCTTTGCACGTAGATACGCGCTCGTACCGCTCGCAACGATTGCGCTTGCAACCGCCGTGCTTGCGCCGCCGGCACCCGCACAGGAGAAGACGCTCAAATTGGGCGGGCTCGCCACGCTCGAGGGGGTGTTCGCGAAGAACGGCGAGGACTCCATGCGCGGCATCGAGATGGCGCTCAAGGAGTACAAGAACTCTGCCGGCGGCTACAGGATCGAGCTTGTCAAGGCGTCCTCCGACGCCAAGCCCGACACGGCGATCCGCGCGGCACGCAAGCTGATCGAGCAGGACGGCGTCCAGATTCTGGTCGGCCCGCTCTCGGGTTCCGAGGGGTTGGCCATGAAGGACTTCGCCAAGAGCAAGCCCGAGATCACGTTCATCAACGGCTCGTCCGCCGCTCAGGACACGACGCTGCGCGACCCGGCACCCAACTTCTTCCGCTTCTCCAGCGATGGCGCACAATGGTCCTACGGTCTCGGCGAGCACGTGTACAAGACGAAAGGCTGGAAGAAGGTCGCGTCGCTGGCCGAGGACTATTCGTTTCCCTATACGCAGTTCTACGGCTTCGCCCTTGAATACTGCGCGCTCGGCGGCAAGATCACGCACCGTTCCTGGGTCCCGCTGGGCACCAAGGACTACGCCTCGGTGATTGCCGCGTTGCCCCAGGACGTCGACGCCATCTATGTCGTTCTGGGCGGGGCGGATGCGATCGCCTTCCTCAATCAGTATCAGCAGGCGGGTGGCCGGGCGAAGTTCATCGCCGGCTCGATTACCGTCGATCCGGCGATACTCACCTCGCGAGGGAGGGCCAAGGAAGCGCTGCTGGGCACGCCGGCCGGCAGCCCGATCGCCGATAACTGGGGCGACCCGAACTGGCAGAAATTCGTGAAGCTCTATCAAGATACGTTCCCGGCGGACCAGCGCTTCCCGACGCCGTCGCTGTTCGCGGCCAACTACTATATCGCGACCAAGGCTGCGCTCGATGGGCTGAACGCGATCAAGGGCGATCTCACGAACAATCAGGCGGAGCTCCGCAAGTGGCTGTCGAGCGCGACCATCGACGCCCCGACGGGCAAGATCAGGCTGGACGAGAACCGGCAGGCGATCGCGCCGAACTTCATCACTGAAGTCGCCGAACGCCGGGACGGCAGCCTCTACAACGAAGTTGTCAAGGTCATCCCGAGCGTCAATCAGACGCTCAACATGGACCGCGCCAAGTTCATGGCGATCGGCCCGGTTGGCCGCGACAACCCGAAATGCGATTGAGCAGCAGAGGGTGTCCGACCGGGCTCAACGCATTGCGCAAGGCGCATCGGCTCGCGCCCTCGAGATCGAGGGCGTGAGCTGCCACTTCGGTGCGCTCGTTGCCCTCGACAACCTTAGTCTCACCCTTCGGCCAGGTGAACGGCGGGCCGTGCTCGGCGCCAACGGTGCCGGCAAGACCACACTGTTCAACGTGATCACCGGCGACTTCCCGCCGCGCAGCGGCAGCGTGCGCTTCTTCGGCGAGGACGTCACGACCCTTCCGCCGCACGAGCGCATTCGCCGCGGCTTGCGGCGTACGTACCAGATTTCCTTGCTGTTCCAGGGTCTCAGCGTCCTCGACAACCTCTATCTTGCGACCCGCGGCGTGACGCGCCGGCGCTACAGCCCGATGCGGCCCGCCCCCGATGACGCCACGCTCGAAGCGGCACGCGAGCTGGCGCATGTGGCCCATCTCGACGTCGTGGCGGACAAGACCGTGTCGGAGCTGAGCTACGGCCAGCAGCGTCAGCTCGAAATCGGCATGGCGCTCGCGGGCGCGCCGCGCTTCGTACTGTTCGACGAACCGGCGGCCGGGCTCTCGCCCGCCGACCGCCACGAGTTGATCGCGATCCTGCGGGCGCTGCCCTCTCACATCGGCTACATCGTGATCGAGCACGATCTCGACGTCGCGCTGCGCGTGGTGGAGAGCGTGACGGTCATGCACAACGGCCGCGTGTTCAAGGAAGGGACACCGGAAGCGATCGAGGCCGACAGCGAGGTGCAATCGATCTACCTCGGGGCCAAACATGGCTGATCACCGTGGCCCGAGCGCCGCCGCCCCCATGCTCGCGATATCGGACCTACACGTGCACTACGGCCGGGTGCCGGTGCTGCCTGGCCTGAACCTGAAGCTTGATCGCGGCGTGGTCGCCGTGGTCGGCCGCAACGGCATGGGCAAATCCACACTGTGCAAGGCGGTGACCGGGCTGGTGCGGCCGACGGCGGGCTCCATATACACCGGCGGCGAGAGCATCGCAGGCTTGCCGCCGCACAGGATTACCCGCCTTGGCGTCGGCTATGTGCCGCAGGGGCGGCGTTGCTGGCCCTCGCTGACCGTCGACGAGCACCTGCAACTCGCCAGCCGCAAGGGCGCGAGTGGCGAATGGACGCTCGCGCGCGTCTACGACGCCTTTCCCCGGCTCAAGGAGCGCCGGCGTGCCGGCGGCGCACAGCTCTCCGGCGGCGAGCAGCAAATGCTGGCCATCAGCCGGGCGCTGATTGGCAATCCACGGCTTCTCATAATGGATGAGCCGACCGAAGGATTGGCGCCGGTCGTCGTCCAGCAGATCGAGCACATGATCCGCGAGCTCGTGCGCGAGGGGCGAATCTCCGTTCTGCTCATCGAGCAACAGCTCGGTGTGGCGCTGGATATCGCGGATCGCGTGGCGATCATGCTGCACGGCCAAATCGAGCGCGAGATGCTCCCCGCCGAGCTCAAGACCGATCCGGGCCTGCAGCGCCGCCTCCTCGGGGTCGGTCGTCATGCCGACGATCCCGCCGAGCGCGACGACGCAACGGAAAGTGAGGCCCAGACCCGCTATATCCGCGTTGAGCGCCAACACGGCGGTGAACGTGAAGAGCCCTCCCATACGTTTGCCGACGGCAACCCGTTGGCATACTCGGCTCGTTCGATTCCCAACCGCTGGTCGGCCGACAACCGCAGCGATCCGTCACCGGCCGCGTGGACGCAGACGACATCCGCAGCGACGGATGGCGCAGCGGCTCCGCCGCCCCCTGAGCCGGCCTCCGCGCAAGCCATGGAGCTGCCGCCGGTGCCCGTGGCATCCTTGGTCGGACGCACCGCTTATGTGGTCGGCACCTTCGATACCAAGCGCGACGAGCTGATGTTCATCGCCAATTGCCTGAAGCGGCTTGGGGTGCGCACCACGACCGTCGACCTCGCGACCGGCGGTCGCCCGAGTCCGGCCGACATCGGGCCGCGCGAAGTTGCCGGCTATCACTCCAGGGGCGCCGCGGCGGTCTTCACCCACGACCGCGGCACCTCGGTTGCAGCCATGGCGGAAGCCTTTGAGCGCTTCATGCGCACGCGCCGCGATGTCGGGGGACTCATCTCGGCCGGCGGCTCGAGCGGCACCTCGATGGCGACCGCCGGCATGCGCGCGCTTCCCGTCGGCACGCCCAAGTTCATGGTCTCCACGGTCGCCAGCAGCGACGTATCGCGCTACGTCGGCCCGTCCGACATCTCGATGATGTACTCCGTGACAGACGTGCAGGGCATCAATGCCATCTCCGAGAAGGTGCTATCCAACGCAGCGCACGCGCTGGCCGGCATGATCGGCCACCGGTTGCGCGAGACGGGCAGAAGCGCGACAAGGCCAGCCATCGGCCTGACCATGTTCGGGGTGACGACGCCGTGCGTGCAGGCGGTGCAACAGGCGCTCGCGGCCGAATACGACTGCATGACATTCCACGCCACCGGCACCGGCGGACGGTCGATGGAGAAACTCATCGAATCCGGTCTGCTGGCGGGCGTGATCGACATCACCACCACCGAGGTGCCCGACCTGCTGGTGGGCGGCGTGTTCCCCGCCGACCACGATCGGTTCGGCGCCATCATCCGCCGCAACGTGCCCTATGTGGGCTCGTGCGGCGCGCTCGACATGGTCAATTTCCACGCCATGGACACGGTGCCGTCACGCTTCCGCGGTCGCAAGCTGCACGTTCACAATCCGAACGTCACGCTCATGCGCACGACGCCCGAGGAGAACGAGGCGATCGGCCGCTTTATCGTCGAGCGGCTCAACCGCATGGAGGGGCCGGTCCGGTTCCTCATTCCCGAGGGCGGGGTCTCCCTGCTCGACGCGCCCGGCAGGCCGTTCCACGATCCAGCCGCTGATCGCGCGCTGTTCACCACGATCGAACGCAACTTTCGGCCGAGCAACGATCGGCGGCTGATCCGACTGCAGTACAACATCAACGATCCCGCCTTTGCCCACGCGGTGGTCGAGAATTTCCGCGCGATTGCCCCGGCAAGACCGCGAGCCACGAGGGAGATGCATCGTGCCTCGTATCGCTAGGGCTCAGATCCTTGAGCGGCTCCACGCCATGATTGCGCGCGGCGAGCCGATTATTGGCGGCGGCGCCGGCACCGGGCTGTCCGCCAAGTGCGAGGAGGCCGGAGGCATCGACCTCATCGTGATCTACAATTCCGGCCGCTATCGGATGGCCGGACGCGGCTCCCTTGCCGGCATTCTGGCCTACGGCAACGCCAATGACATCGTGGTCGAGATGGCGCGCGAGATTCTGCCGGTCGTCCATCGCACGCCGGTGCTGGCCGGAGTGAACGGCACCGACCCGTTCTGCCTGTTCGACAGCTTTCTCGACGATTTGAAGACTCTCGGGCTCTCGGGCGTACAGAACTTTCCCACCGTCGGTCTCATCGACGGCACCTTTCGCGCCAATCTCGAGGAGACCGGCATGTCCTATGGGCTCGAGGTGGACATGATTGCGAAGGCGCACGGCAAGGACCTGCTGACCACGCCATACGTCTTCGACGAAGAACAGGCGCAAGCCATGGCCAGGGCCGGCGCCGACATCATCGTCTGCCACCTCGGTTTGACGACGGGCGGATTGGTCGGATCCGACACCGCGCTCAAGCTCGAGGCCTGTCCGCCCCTGGTGGACAAATGGGCCGCAGCTGCCCGCAAGGTACGCAACGACATGATCGTGTTGGTGCATGGAGGACCGGTCGCGCAGCCCGAGGACGCCGCGTTCATCATGAAGAACACCGAGCTTTGCCAAGGCTTCTATGGCGCGTCGTCCATGGAGCGCCTGCCGGCGGAGGTGGCGTTCACCGAGCAGACGCGTAAATTCAAGGGGGTTCGCGGCAGATAAGCCGGGCGGCGCGAGCCGCGGACAACGGGAGGAGACGATGGCTTCATCATTTGCAGGCGGCCCGGCCGGGTGGCTGATCACGGCGCTCGTTGTGATCGTTGTCACCTGCTTCCTCTTCTACTGGTTCTACCGGCGCGCCACCAAGGAGACCGCTTTCGTCAGGACCGGCCTGTTAGGACAGAAGGTGGTCATGAACGGCGGTGCCTTCGTCGTGCCGATCTTCCATGACGTCACCCTGGTCAACATGCGCACGCAGCGCATCGGCGTGCCGCTCACGCGCGACAGCGCGATCATCACCAAGGACCGAATGCGGGTTGATGTGGTTGCCGACTTCTTCGTGCGGGTCGAGCCAGAAGCGAGGGCCGTGGCGACGGCTGCCCAGGGGATCGGCCGGAGGCTGATGGATGCCGACGGACTGCGCGACATGGTCGAGGGAAAGTTCGTCGACACGCTGCGCTCGGTTGCTGCCGAGATGACGATGGAGGACCTGCACGAGAAGCGCAGCGAGTACGCCAGGCGAGTGCGGGAGGTGGTGACGCCGACGCTGGCGACCAGTGGTCTGCAGCTGGAGGCGGTGTCGCTGATCCAGTTGGACCAGACGAACATGGAGTACTTCAACCCGTCGAACGCGTTCGACGCTGAAGGCCTCACCCGCCTGACGGAGGAGATCGAGCGGCGCAAGAAGAAGCGCAACGACATCGAGCAGGATACGCTGATCGCCATCCGCAACAAGAATCTCGAGACCGAGAAGCTGGCGCTCGACATCGATCGGGAGACGCAGATCGCCCGTATTGCCCAGGAGCGCGAAGTGGAGATCGAGCGCGCCGCCCAGCGCGCACAGCTTGCTGCCGAAAGAGCCGCACGCGAGTTGCAGACGCAGCAAGCCGATATCTCGCTCCAGGAGGGTGTGGAGCGTTCACGCGTTGCCCAGCAGCTGGCCATCGATACTCAGCGCATTCTGCGCGAGACCGAGCTGCAGCGGCTCGAGGTAGAGCGTAGGAAGGCGCTCGAGATGGCCGAGCAGACGCGCACGATCGCCGTGGCCGAGCAGTCGCGCCGGCAGTCGGAGGCGCAGGCCGCCGCCGAGCGTGCCCGCGCCGTCGCGATCGCCGCCGAGGAGGAGGTGTTCACGACACGCGAGCTCGCCGTGGCCGAGCGTAGCAAGAAGGTGCAGCTGATCGCTGCCGCGCAGGAGGCCGAGCGGGAGTCCACCCGCCTGCTGATCGCCGCCAGCGCCGACAAACAGGCCGCGGCCGAGCGGGCAGAGGCCACCCGGCTGCTCGCGCAAGGCGACGCGGACGCCGAGCGCATCCACGCGCTGGCGGAGAAGATCCGGCACGAAGTGGAGGCCGAAGGTCAGCGGCTCATGAACGAGGCGCAGAACGTGCTGTCGCCCGAAGCGCGGGCCTCGATGCTGCGCCGCCTGCTGATCGAGCACCTCGAAGCGATCGTGCGCGAGAGCGTCAAGCCGCTGGAGAAGATCGACGAGATCAAGATTCTCCAGGTCGACGGCCTGCTGGGTGGCGCTGGTGGCGGCGGCACCAATGGGAGCCTTCAGCAGAGCCTCAGCGACCAGATCGTCAACAGCGCGCTGCGCTATCGTGCCCAAGCCCCATTGATCGACAAGTTGCTCAAGGAGATCGGCTTGCCGGCCGGCTCGCTGCCGCAGGTGACCGGAGACCTCGAGAAGTTGATTGACCCGGCCAAGGGGCAGAGCGTCGGTAAGCCGCAGCCGGACTCCTCCTCGGAGGAGCGCTAGCCGAGCGGCCGAGATGGTGAAGGTGTATGCATCGAGCGTGCTCGACGCGCCGGCCGACAAGGTCTGGTCGGAGATCCGTGATTTCAATGGGCTGCCGCGCTGGCATCCGGCGATCAAGGACAGCTACATCGAGCACCGGCTGCCGTCCGACAAGGTGGGCTGCATTCGCAATTTCACGCTCAAGGCCGGCGGTCGTATCCGCGAGCGACTGCTGGCCCTTTCGGATTTCGAGTACAGCGTTACGTATGCCATTCTCGAAAGCCCCATGGGGGTGGCCAACTATGTCGCCACCCTGAAGCTCACCCCGATCACCGATGGCAATCGCACGTTCGCCGAGTGGATGGCCGAGTTCGATTGTCCACCCGAACGCGCCAAGGAGCTCGCGCAGAGTATCGGTCAGGGCGTGTTTCAAGGCGGCTTCGACGCTCTCAAGGTGCGCCTCGGGGGACATTGATCGTACCTAAAGCACGATCCCGAAAAGCGTGCAGCGGTTTTCGGAAAAGATCATGCTGAGAGAAGAAGCTGGAGCGGGATGAAGATTTGAAGAAACGTCATCCCGCTCCAGGAGGTGTGGGGGCAGGAGCTCACATTCGATTCCGCGATGGTGAAGGTCGCCAGGAGCACGGTCATCGACGCGCCGATCGACGAGGTGTGGCAGCTTCTGCGCGACTTCAATGGGCATGACAGCTGGCATCCCGCCGTTGCGGTGAGCCGGATCGAGGAGCGGCGCAGCGCCGACGAAGTCGGATGCGTGCGGGACTTTGCCCTTGCCGCTGGCGGTGCGATCCGCGAACAGCTCCTGTCGCTGTCCGACCGCGACTATAGCTTCACCTACTGCATCCTCGATGCGCCCGTACCGCTCGAGGGCTACGTGGCAACCGTACGCCTCAAGCCCGTCACCGACGGAAACCGCACATTTTGGCACTGGCGATCCGAGTTCAAGCCGTCGCCCGGGCGCGAGGTCGAGTTGGCGCGGATGGTGGGCGAGGACATCTACGAACGCGGCTTCAGCGCCATCAAGGCGATCATTGCCCGGCAGAGAGCGGAGGAACGGAGCCGGTCAACAGGCGGTTCCACGCCGGCCGTTGCATCGGCACCTGCGCAGGCTGTCGAGTGCGGCGCCGTCGTGCTTGCCCGCCATGGCGGCCCGGAGGTGCTCGAATGGCGCCGAGTCTCGGTCCCGCCGCCTGGGGTCGGCGAGGTGCGCCTCAAGCAAACCGCCATCGGGGTCAACTTCATCGATATCTATTGCCGCACCGGCTACTTCGATCTGGTGCCGCCCGGCGGAGTGCCTGGGATCGAGGGCGTGGGCATTGTCTCGGACGTTGGTGCGGGCGTGCGCGATCTCGCGCTCGGAGATCGGGTCGCTTATGCGGGCCCGCCGCCGGGATCCTATGCCGAGATGCGCACCATCCCGGCGCGGTTGCTGGTGCGGCTTCCGCCCGAGCTCGACGACATCACCGCGGCGGCCCTTCTGCTCAAGGGCATGACCGCCGAGTTCCTGCTGCACCGCGTGGCGCGCGTGAAGGAAGGCGAGTTCGTCCTGGTGCACGCCGCTGCCGGCGGCACTGGCCAGCTCCTGTGCCAATGGGCGAGAGGCCTTGGGGCGACGGTGATCGGCACCGTCGGCAGCCGCGACAAGGCGCCGATTGCCAGGGAGGCCGGCTGCGAGCATCCGATCGTCTACACCGAAGAGGACTTCGTCGCGCGCTGTCGCGAAATCACCGCCGGGCGCGGCGTGGATGTCGTTTTCGACGCTATCGGCCGCGATACGTTCCTGCAGTCCTATGAGACGCTAACAACGCGTGGGCACCTCGTGAGCTTCGGCCAGGCTTCGGGAGAGACCCCTCCCGTCGACGTCGCGAGCTTTGCCGCCAAGTCGGCGACCATCTCGCGGCCCAACTTTGCGCATTTCACTGACACGCCGGAAAAGGTGCGATCGATCACGGATAACCTGTTCCGTGCCGTGCAGACCGGCCTGCTGCGGCCCGGCCGGCCGACCACCTTTCCGCTCGCCAGTGCCGCCGACGCCCACAGGCTGCTCGCGAGCCGGCGCAGCACAGGCGCGCTCGTCATGCTTCCATAGCCGGCCAGGTAGTTCTCCGTCCCGGCTTCCTGCCTAAAGCATGATCCCGAAAAAGCCTGCCCTCGGGCTTGACCCGAGGGTGTGAAGCGGTTTTCGGAATCTACTCGCGCTTCTTCCTCACGCGCCACGCGCAGCCTGCTGTGCGCTTGCCGCGAGCGGCCACACCGCCGCCGCGCCGCCGAGCAGCGTGATGAACTCGCGGCGTCTCACTCAATCGCCTCGTCGGCAGCGGCTTGCAGCGTCAGCGGCACCGTCAGCCCGAGCGTCTTTGCGGTCTTGAGGTTGATGACCGTCTCATACTTAGTCGGTGCCTGCACCGGGAGATCCCCCGCCTTCTCGCCCTTGAGGATGCGACGACGTAGCTCGGGCAACCGTCGGATAAGTGCTGCATGTATCCCGACGGAGCGCGAGGGCGTGTATGATGTCATTGTCGCCAACCCGCGGTAACGCTGGTCCCGGGTTGCCGTATACGTCCGGTGGGTTTAACCTTCTGTCGATCATTTCCTCCCGCAATACGAACGGAGAGGCTCTGTGCCGGCCTATTGGATCGCACGCGCGCGCATCATCGATCCGATCGCATTCAAGAAATACACCGACCGTTCGCCCTCCGTCATCGCCAAATACGGAGGGCGGTTTCTGGCCCGCGGCGGGCGGTTTCAGATCATGGAAGGTCCGAACGAGTTCAACCGCTTCGTGGTGATCGAATTCCCGACCTTCGAGCAGGGCGTCGCGTGCTTCCAATCTCCAGAATATGAAGAGGCCGCTGCGTTCCGCCGGGGCGGGGCCGGTGAAGTCGAGCTCGTCACGGTCGACGGGGGCGACGCGACGCCCTAATTAGCGTGCAGCATCAAGTGCCGTGTGCGATTAAGAGAGATGATCAAAATACTACTAGTGCAGGGCGCCAATTTGACATTTCTCGGGCGGCGTGAGCCCACGATTTACGGCACCACGACGTCCGCCGAGCTCGACGCCATGCTGCAACGTCACGCCGCGGAGCGCGGCTACAGCCTTGAAATCTTCTACAGCAACATTGAGGGCGAGGCGATCAATCGCATCTACCGCGCTGTGGATGAGGGGTTCGACGGCTTGGTGATGAACCCAGCGGGGTTCTCCTATGCCGGCTTCGCGTTGAAGGACTGCCTCAAGGGTGCCGCCTTGCCTTATGTCGAGGTACATATCAGCAGTATTGCCAAACGCCAGATCCACTGCGTCCTCTCGGACGTGGCGGAGGGCTTGATCGCCGGCTTCGGAATGCATTCCTACATCCTCGGTCTCGAGGCGATGCTTGAGGTTTTGCGGACACGGCGCCAGCCCGCGCAGCCCTAACTCATTGCTCAACAAACCGGAGGGGCCGCCTGTTTATGCCCGCCCACTGCACAAGTCTTGTTCGAATTGGAGCTGGTTTTGGGGCGGGCCGCGGAAGCGGCGTCCTGGGAGGGAATGCAATGCATAGAGATTGCAAAGCTTTAGCGCCCTAACGATTTCTTTGGTTGGTGGTTTCTGACCACAGAGAACTCTATTGACCAACGTGCGGTCAATCCACTCCCTTCGCGCCCAGGCAGACTGGCCGCCGGCTCGTTCCACCTCCGAGCGAAGTAAGCAAACGATATCTTTATCGTCGAGCATGCGCATGTTTGCTAGGAGCCGGTAGGCTCGGGCGGTTCGGCTACCAGCTGCCGCCGATGGCGCATAGCGGAGGACTAATCCCCGAAACCGGCGGCCGTATCGAGCGGCATTTGATGCCGTTGCGCAGCTGATGGCTCACTCGACCCGTGGCTCTGAGCAAGGTAGTCCGACGCAAGCGCCATCAGAGCGCCTGCAACGCTGGGTGCAGAGGACACAATTGCTAGCTTCACACATCGCTGGGCCAGCTGGCGGTATTCCTCGGAAGCGACCATTGTCGGCCTCCATCTGTAGGGGTTTATTTGCGCCGGGGCCCGGGGACAACAGCAGCCTCCAAAGGCCGTGCAGGCGCTTTTCTCGTTCAACTTGCTGCAATCGGATGGTCATGTCCTTGGGGCAGACCTAAATCGTTCTGAATCAGGCGCGAGCGGCCAACAATCTCACGATTGGACCGCAAACCATTGCCGTGGCGATGGCAGCCAAATGATGCGGTCGATCGGTCGCGTTGAGGTACTGCACGTCGACCCGCTTGCGCGATCGGCGCGGCACGTGGTGAAATTGAGCCGAGGGGGAGCACCAAGTTCGTGGAGCACCGCGGCGTCAGGTACGAGATCAAAGTTGCCATTGGCCGGAGCCAATGGACTTGGATTGCTCACACACCGCCCAAACCACAGGAAGGCTCGATCGGAGGCGCTAAGCGCGACGCAATTCTCGCGGCCGAGAAAGCAATTGACCGGTGGTGGGCGAAGCGTCTGCGCACAATGAAGCTACAGGCCGGGGCGTTTACGCCCCCCTGACCCGCTGAAGTTCGCGACGCTGGGCTTGGCGGGGGCTGCGCTCGAGCATCACGCGACCTTCGTCGATGGCTTGTCCGGCTCGACATCGATCAGCTCGCCGAGCCGGGCGGCGAGATCGGGGGCAAGTGGGCGCTCGTGGAACCAGCACATTTCGAGGATGAGCGCGTCGAGATCGGCAGGCACTGGCACGCCATGCATGCGCATCATCGAGGTGCAAAAACTGTGCAGGGCATCGAAAGCCTTGGTGCCCCACGGCGCGTCATCGGGCGCAGACATGCCGCGCACTATGCCGCTGACGATTTCCTCGATCGCCTCGCGATCGGGGTAGCGATTGAAAGTGGCGCGTGCTCGGATGAACATCGGGCGGCTCAAGGTACGTCGTGCGGCCGTTGCGGCGCCAAGTCGTGCGCCGTCAGGCCATACAGAAGTCATGCGGTGGGCGATGGGCCTACGGTGCCGCTCGCGCTCTTGCCAGCAGGCATAGGCAGCCTCGTCCTACTTGTCGGGGGCCGGCGGCTGCGTCAGGAACATATCCTTCGGCACGAAGCCGGCCGCGGCGAGCAGTCCCTTGATCTCGTCAATGCGCTGCTGCCGCTCGGCAGCCTCAGCATGACGGGGTATGACGGGACGTCCGTTATCCCCGTCATCGCGCGTGTGCGCGCGCGCCATACGTGCCAATAAGGACGCCCTGACATGTCCCGTCATGTTCTCGCCTCCCAGTCCGACGCCCTTAGAGCTATGCCTTTGAACCCTCGGCCATATCCCATTCGGTGCTGTTGGTAACCTCGCTCCGCTAGGTCTTCGACGAAGGCTTTCTCGGTGCCGGGCCGCATGTTGCGCGCCTCAGCCCACACCTTCCACGAGGTGAACAGCACCCGCGACGTGGTGAAGGCCCTCGGGTCGTGGGTGTCTAGGCAGTCGTCGATCCACTGTTCGAGCGTGTCCTGGTTGGCGAAATAGTCGTCGCTCGCCCGGCGCACGCGCTCGGGCACCGCCAGCCCTTCGCGCTGCCATTCGAGACAGCCGTCGAGCATCCAGCGCAGGATCGCGGGATATTCCGGCACCAGCCGCCCGGCGAAGCCGGGGTCTCGCTCCTCGACCGGGATCTCGACGGTGAATGGCCCAAGCAGCAACCGGCGACGGATGGCCTCGTCAATGCTCAAGAGGCTCGGCTTGTGGTTACCGGTGATGAGCAGCTTGTGGGTTGGATCGAAATCGAAAAAATCCTGCCGCATGAAATGGCCCGAGAGCTTATCGCCGCCCGTCAGGTTTTTGAGCTTGGCTTCATCCCATCGACGCCCCTTCTGCGTTTCCTGCGCGACGACCAGGCGGGCGCCCTTGAGCCGCGCGATCTCGGTCGGGTGGCGGTCGTGTTTCGATGCCAGGAACATTTCCATCGGCGCGGTGATGGCGTAGTCGCCCATCACGCGCACGAGGGTGTTGACGAAAACGCCCTTGCCGTTGGCGCCGGGGCCGAACAGAAAGAGAAGCTTTTGCTCGCGGGTGTCGCCGGTGAGGCAGTAGCCGGCGTAACGCTGCAGGAAGCCGATGAGGTTTTCGTCGGCGTCGGTGACGCAGTCGAGGAAACTGGTCCACAACGGATGGGGCGTGCCGTAATCGGCGATCGAGGTCCCGGCGATCTTGGTGATGTAGTCGAGCCGGATCGGCGGCCGCACGTGCCCGGTGCGCAAGTCGATCGTCGCGCCGACCGCGTTAAGGACCATGGTGTCGCTGTCCCATTGGTCCACGGTCGCGGCCAGGCGTCGGTCGGAGCGTGCCAGAGCAACGACAGCGGCCACGGTCTTGGCCTTGGCATCGCCGGCCGCCCGGCACAGCTTGCGAGATTCGTCGAAGGCGGCGAGCGTGTCCTCGGGTTGCCAGCGCGAGCCTCCCCATCGCAGCCACTGGCTCGATTTGGCGACATAGCGCAGGTCGTCGACATGCTGCGCGGCAAAGTCGAGCGCGACCCGGTCCTCGAGCCCGGCGCCCTTGTCCTGGCGAAGCTCACGCCCGCTGAGCCATTTGCCGAGCGTGGTGGCGGCATCCGTGCCCCATAGCTCGCTCAAGCGTGTGAGCCCCGGAACGTCATGGCCGTTGGCTTTCACGTTCACTGCGCTGGCGGCAGCGGTGACACGATCCCGCACATCGTCGTCGCCGGCGGCGTTCGCCACAACCTCGACGAGATGCTGGATGTCGTCCTCGTTCCAGCCCGCACGGGCGAGCACGCCGCCGAGGACGAGCGCGCCCTCATGCCGTGAGCCGGTCCCCGGATAATGCGGGTGAAGTACGCAGGCGACCGCGAGCTTGAGCACCGCCTGCTTGAGTTCCGCGCCGGCGACGCGGCCCGGCTGGCCGTCGCTCGCCCACTCCACCGTCTCGCCGGTGACGTGCATCGAGGGCGGGACCACGGTCGTCGCCCCCTTGCCGTTCGCGCCCACGCGCAACTCAACGATGGTTGACCCACTCTTGTCCTTGTACTGGAGCGCTGCGCCTTTCTCGGTCTTGTAGAGATCGCTGATATAGAGTTGATGTGAGCACGGCTTGGATCGGTGCCCGAATATTGCACCGGTCGCCGGTAGGAATTCGGGCGCGAATCCGATCGCGAGCGTGCTGTCGAGGTCGACGTCGACCAAGCCGCCGGAAGTCTCACCGAGCTGGATCGCGACGTTTTGGCTGTTGCCGTTGAATTGCTCCGGGGCGTACGGGCGCTTCTGCCATCCCTTGTCGATTGGCTTTTTGTCTTTGCGACGGACCGGGACCGGCTTCCATCCGCGTTTGGCGTACGTAATCGCGGCATCGGCGATGGTCTGGGTCATGCGTGCCCCGCCTCGTCATCGCCGTAAAAACAGCCGCGCACGAAATCCTGGACCTCCGAATCTCCTTGCGCATCACGGCGCCGGCGGCGGCCCAGCTCGTCGAGCATTTTGCGCATCGCCGTCGGCGAAAGCGTCGCGGCCGGCGACAATGAGAGGATGAACGCTAGGGCGCTGAGCAGGGCGTTCGCCGCCTCGCCGGTGGGCATCATCATCACATTGGCGTCGGACACCTTGGAAACCCCGGCAAACACGGCCATGATCGCGGAGAGCAGCTCGCGCTTGTGCTCCTCGTCATTGGCACGCGCCCGTTCGTAGCTGGTGCGTGCGGCGGCTGCGGTCACGGCGCTGCTCGCCGAAGGAAATCGGGAACCTCGGGCCAGGGATCGGCGGGCACCTGATTGCCCCAAACGTCCCAACTTGGTCGCCGCGAGCGAGCGAACAGCTCGATTTTCGGTAGGTCGGGGTACATGCGCTCGACTAGGTCGTACGCCTCGTCGGGCTTGCGGCTGTGCTCGCGACGCGGTGCCGTAATTACCGAAGGTGGCCGCGCCGCCGGCAGCGGGGCCGGAATGTCACCGCGGGTCGCGATGATCAGTAGCTCGTGCTGGCCTCGAACGATGAAGCCGAGGCCGGCCTTGTCCTTTACCCAAACGATGTTGGTTTTGTACGTGAAGCCCCACGCCTCGATAACTTGGAATGCGTCCTGCAGGTGCGGGTTAGTCGTCCATAGGAAGAGCACGGCATCGGCTGTCGCCATATCTCTCACGGGAAGCGCACAGATTTCCTCTGTAGCCATCGTCGGATAATGATTGGCCGTGGCTCCGTTTAGACCGGTAGCCTCTTCGTAGTTTTGGAAGTGCCAGGGCGGATCGGCGAGGATGACCGGATAGTGGCGGCCGCTTGGAAGCGGCTTATTGCCTCTGCTGATTTCCAGGATTTGCCTCATGCGCTCGGCGTGGCGCTGTTGCATCTTCCTGGCGCGGATTTCCTTCGCGGCATTGAGAATCTCGCGTTCGCCCCGGGCCACGATTTCGCGCTGCTGGTCGAGCGACTGAGTTGCAATGTCGGCGGCGGCGGACACCGAGATAACGCCCGCCTCTACCGCGCGCACCAGCTCGGGAGCGCCTCCCTCGCGGATGTCGCGAGCGCGGGCTACGGTGCGCACACTCACGTTCAACAGCTCAGAGCTTCTGCCAATTGGCAGACCCTCGCTGTACTGGTTGTCGCCAGACCGCAGCGTCGCCAGCTTCGCAGCCACCATGGCGCGCTGTGACTCGGACAGATGACGGCGCTTGAGATTCAGCGAGACGACGAATCCGACAGGGTCGTCGCCGTCATAGGTGCGGGTCGGGCATTCGACGCCGGCCGCTTGTGCGGCCAGCCAGCGGTTGCGGCCATCGAGGACTTGCCGCTGGTAGATCCAGACGGGCTCGCGCACGCCGTTGGCGTGGACGTCAGCGACCAGTTCCTCGAATTCGGTGCCCTCGAGCAGCGGGAAGAGGTCGGCGAGCGGGTGAAACGGCAGCTCGCCAGCAACGATCTCGTCGATGCGGCGGGTCGGGCCGTCCGGCCCAAGAGGAGCGGAGATCGGGGTCATGGTACGCAAACTCCGGTTTGCCAACGAGCCCCAGGCGCGCTACGACCGCCGTGCCGCGACGACGTAGTGCCCTTTGGGGCGAGGTGTTGGACCGGACGGGGCTCGAACCCGCGAGAGCGACCGCGCTCTGTTGCGCCTATTCGCAACCCGGCCCATGACATGGCAGCGCCCCCTTGCGGGGGCGTTTGCATTGCCGGATCAGCGATTTCTCGTAGGCCCGGCCGTGCAACAGCCGGTCCCTTATTAAGCACGTGGCGACGTTTATTTCGTTGGAAAAAAGTCCCCTGACCTCAACCTTTTTTGAGCAAAGCGAGGTGATGTTGGCGCTCTTGCTGCCCGCCGACGGCCGCCAGGAAAACCGGCGGCCCATATTGGGTAAAGAGTTTGTGGATCGCCCCCTCGCCGCCGCGGCCAAGGCGGGCCTCGATCAGAACCGCCGACATGACCGAACAGGCGGAAGGGTGACGGGCGCTGCTGCGATGCAGGCGCAATTGCGGGAATTCGCGCAGAAGGTCGACAATCAATACGACGATGACGAAGGCCGCGAGTGGACTTTCGCGTGGCCGGCTGCGCGGGCGGCGAAAGGTGATGTCCTCATCACGATTTTTGAGAATGTGGTCGTAGGTAGTCAGCGCCGAATTCAGCGGCTCGCCGCGTTCGTGGTGGTCGGTGATCAGCTCGACCAGCGCATGGTGCGCCGCCTCCAGGCCACCGCGCAGGGCAAGCTCGACGACCCGCGCGGCATTACGGGGATGCCAGCTTGCCAGCGTCTTGAGCACTCGCCGCAGCATTTCCTGCAGAGCGGCGTCACCAAACGGGTCTGAATTGTCGAGCTCGAGCACGTTGGAGCGGCGCACCACCGCGAGACTGTCGCGCGCATGCGCCATCGCCGCGACCTGCAGCCAGGATGGCTCCTCGGATGTGCTCTTCGGCTTTTTCATCGCAGCCGGACCATAGCATCGAGGCGCGCGCCGCCTTCGCGCCCTGCCCTACATCTTGTACCGCAGTATTCGCGGTCGCGGGCACCGCCGGCAAGTAATCATCGCCGCCGCGCGCGCCGAGCGCCTCGCGGCCCGTAATTGCTCTCCCTCGGTGGAAATTGGCCGCACCCGGCCCATTCGGTTTGGCACTTTCAGGAAAAAGCTTTTGGCGTCCGATGCGTCGCCGAGCGCCTTATTTTGGCACTTACGGCGAAAACGCTTTAGAATTCAAAGGACGGCCCGGTTTGTTCTGAATCGAGGTGGTTCGCGAACGTGCCAATGACCGCTTATGGTCTCATTCACGTCATTCCCGCCAACCCCGCGTGTCAAGTTCGCACCAAGAGCGGACATTCGGCCAATGCCCTCGTTCATGAGTACAAGCCCGGTGACTTCCGGGCGTGACCGTCCGCCGTTCGGGATCAACGAGGCGTGTCGGCCTCGATCGGCTCGACGTAGTACACGCCGCAGCGGTCCCACGACGACCCGATCCTCGCGCATCCCGGCCTGGCGAGGTGTTCGAGCAGGTCCGGCATCGGACGGTCCGCCCCGTGCGCGGCGACCAGCTCGTCGCGATCGAACGCGGCCCTCCAGTCGCACTTGGTGCACTCGACCAGGACGGTCGCGCGAGTCTCGTCCGCGAGCCGATAGAACGATCGGCCGCCCGCGTCGCGAGCCCGTCGAGTCGTGACGCGCGCGCGGGGGTCCGCGAGGACGTCGGCCCACCAGTCGTCGCCCGCGTGTTGCAGCGGGTGCGACCACGACCGCCGCTCGACCGCCTCGCGCGCCCGGGTCATCGCGGCGACCAGCGTCGCCACCTCGGGGCGGCTCATGTCGAGCAGAGAGAAGTTTGGACTCACGCGACACCTCTCGCGGCAACGCATCGAACCCAGACGGCGCGAGACGCTCCTCGGCTTGGCCGTGGGCAGCGGTCGTGACGGATACCCGCCCTCAGGCTCCTCAAGACGCGGCGGGTTCGCTACACAGCCCGCCGTCATTTTTTCCCGGCAGCGCATTGTCAATGGTTTCGCTTGCTGCCTCGTCACGGCTGCGTTGTGCAGCGGCCGCCCAGTGCAATGCGAGCTTCAACAGTATCATATGCTCTCTGGGTTCTTTGGACTGCTTAGCGGCCTGCAGGGTCTCGTGCGCGAACCAGTTGAATAGGTCTGCTGTGCTCATGGGTGGAACCTCCATGCGGGAAGCTCCTCCTGAGCTAGCGCGCTCTCTTCGGATGGTCAGTGAAGGCCATCACTCAGCGCGTTTGCATACTAAAGATTGGTCCTGCGTGGGGTTCGTCCAACCACTCGAGCCGATAACCACCAGGTAGAACGGGCTCGACCTCAGCCAATTCGCGCTTACAGACTTGGCATCTCATCATGGCGATGCGTTGGTGCTGATGCGGGCTTCATCGCCACCGCGAGGTCGCGCGGCTAATCGAGCGTGGTCATGGCGCGCCTGGGAAAGCGCCAATCAGTGATGGCCATCACGGCACGGCCGCCACCTATTAAGCATGATATCTCCCGTAGCTGGGGGAATCTAACGGCGAACCCGAAGACTGGTTCCTGGGGATCGAGCGAAAAAAAAGCAGGAACTGGGACGCGGGTTCCGGCTTTGGTTCAGCGGGACGTGACTAAGAGTTTTAGGGGATTTCCAAATGCTTGACGTGTTCAGTCGGCCGCAATCGGCCGTTGCTGCAGTGTCTGCTGGTGCAGCCACGGCGCAGGACGCTTCATCAGACGCCGCTCTGGTTAGCCGCATTGCCGCTGGCGACAAACTCGCGATGCAGGCCCTGTTCGCTCGGCACCGGACGCTGGTCTACCGCTGGCTTCTTCGGTTCGTCGGGAATGAGACAAACGCCGAAGACCTGTTGAGCGAGGTGTTCCTCGACGTGTGGCGGCAGGCTGACCGCTTCGAGGGTCGCTCCTCCGTCTCGACTTGGCTAATCTCGATTGCGCGCTTCAAGGCGCTCTCAGCGCGTCGCCGTCGGACAGACGCCGAGTTGGACGAGAAGATCGAGAGCACTGTCGCTGACACGGCAAATGACCCCGAAGACTTGCAAGAGAAGAACCGTGGCGAGCTTCTGCGCCAAGCATTGACCCGGCTATCCCTGGAACATCGGGAAATCATCGACCTCGTTTACTATCACGAGAAGTCGGTCGAGGAGTGCGCGACAATCCTCGGCATCCCCGCCGCCACCGTGAAGACCCGCATGTTCTACGCGCGGAAGAAATTGGCCGAGTTGGTCAAGGACACTCGAGAATGCGCTCTCGGCAAGTCCAATTCGATGTTGAGGTAGACTGCGACGCCGGTGGTGGTGCTGCCTCGTCACGGGGGGCCGGCATCGCCACCGACCGCGATGTTCGGGACGCCAGACCGGCGTGCGACTGAGACGTCTCGACGGGACGAAGGTCGCCAGCTCTGGATCGAACTCAATTTGGCTCGCGCGCGCGCGGGGTCTCGACGACCACATGCAGCAGGCTGTTGGCTGGAGGTCCGGCATCACGGATGCCTGAACTCGAGCGAACCGAAAGCGCAACAACCTCGAAAACGACAGAACAACCGCCCACGAGGGCGGACTCGGATAGCGACACGAGACTATCCCGCAAGGCGATGCCTGCCCGACTCGGGAGTAGTCCGGCGGATCGGGCGTTTACCCGCGGCGTTCGGGCAGGATTCGAAGGTCGGTGAGAGTCAAAATCGGCGTGCACGCGGCCGATCGCTCGCCAGTTGGGCGGGGGTCATCGTCGCGCTTTCATCGGCGAGCGCGCCCAGAGGCTTCCAGCAAGGATGGATCTTCGGCGGGGATGGATCGTGGGCCTATGCGCGGCGCGCTCGCAATCCCGCCTTCTCACGGATCGAGTGATCGTCTCACGTGATCTCATTTGTTCCGTTAACAAGGGAAATGAACGAGTTCCATCTAATTTCCCGAGCCTTGGGTGTAAATCAGCCCTCTCACGACAATTGTTGCTTGCCGCACGAAGGGGGTTGAGCCCGAGCGCATTCTGTTTATCTTCCTGACATCAGTTAATGAAGGGAGCTTCGGAATGAACTGGACAGCACCTATTCTCGTTGAGATCTGCATCGGGCTTGAGATCAACGGGTACCTTCCCGCCGAGTTCTGAGGGCGATGCTGGTCGTTGTAAACCCGTCGGCTGCAAGGCCGGCGGGTTTCGTCTTATCAAGAACGTGAGACCGCGCCTCCTCCTCTGCCTTGCGCTTCACCGCGGGCGCCTCCGGGTTCTTGAACTTGAGCCAATAGAGGGAGCGGCCGCTCGCCTCATCATTCGTGGTTTGCGGCCGGCCTTGAGCATGCCGACAAGGGCGTGTCCCACCTCATCGATCGGGTCACTTTCATTGCGCATCCTCTGTCGACGTGCGAACCTAACCACTTCAGACGTTTCTTGCGATTGCTGATCCATCCGGTGACTCCTCTGAGTATGGTAGAAACCCGGCCCGTTGCCCTGGGATGAGGTGAATATCAATTCCCCTTCTGGGCGCCGCGCACGAAAGCGGCGAGCTCGGCGTTGAAACGCGGCGCGTCCTCGAAGAAAGGCGAATGACCGATGCCTTGATAGATCGACAGCTTGGCGCCCGGGATCATTTTCGCCGTGTACTCGGCAGCGATGAGGTTCGAGTTCTTGTCCTCGGACCCGTGGGTCACTAGCACCGGGAGCTTGAGGCTCTTGAGGAGATCGTCAACTTCCAGCGGTCGGTTGCTCAGGCCCAGACGCACCTTTGGCGGCACCATCATGTTGAAGGACAGCATCATTTCAAACTCGTCTTGGCTCGGCTGCCTGGAGAAGCAGTCCCGCAAGAAGGCTCGCGTCGCCGCAATATTTGTGGCGAGATCATCCGACGCCATGAGCGGAAGGTTCTTGAGATTAGGTCCGAAGAAACTCGGATCGGCCTTCTGTCCGGCGTCGACGTAGTTGAGACCGGCCAGCTTGGCGGTACCGTGGGTCTTCAAGTAGTCGGCCATGACGCGGCCGCCATAGGACCAGCCGACCAGCACCGGGCGCTTGAGGCCAGTCGCGTCCATCACGGCCTGGACTTCGTCACCCCAGGCTTTGGAGTCCTTGTATCGTTCGGGTTCGAATGGCTTGTCGGAATTACCATGGCCGCGCAGATCATAGGTCACCATATGGAACTCCTTGGCGAGATCACTGGTGACTTGCTTGATCCACGATAGGCTGCTCTGCGAGAAACCGTGGATGAAGAGGATTTCGGGTCCGTTTGGATTGCCCCAGTCTTGCGCCGAAATCGTGAGCCCGTCGGGCGTCTTCACAGAGACCGCTTTGAAATTCCTCTCCTGCGCCATAGCGGACGCGGAGAGTGCTGCGAGTAGCAGCGCCGTGACGAAAATGTTGGCAACGTGGTGCCGGAACGTTGCAGGCGTCATTGACCATCCTCCCATATTATTTATCGCGCGCGGTTCATCATGTTCAGACGTTGGTATGATGGCACGATTTCCCACGTTACGCATCCTCGGCCGGCTCGACACCGCTCGCCATGCTGCCGACATGCTGGCGACTAGTTGACGGGCTCTCCGACCGCGCTGGGATGACAGGTCAATGGTACGCTCCTGCGATCTGCGGTAATAATGTGCGGTGACCCGCTGGGAGCCAGAGTTGGAATCCCAAGAAGTCATTGCGATGAATCAATCGTGACCTCTAGGCCCCTCAGTTTATACCTCGAGCGGAAATGACGGTGCTTTTGTGAAATGGCATCTGCCTTTCGTTGTGGGGTTAAGCGTGTGCTTCTACGCGCTGAATACCGCTGTCCACGGTCAAAAGATTAACGCTGAAGGTAAGGTGGCCATCGGAGGCAACTCTGGTAGGTCGACCACCTCCGCCATCTCTCAGGAGAAAGTGGAGGAGCTCGTTCGCGATGCCAGACGCTCGCAGGAGAACTTGACCACTCAACTGCTAGAGAACGTCGCTCTACTTGGGGGAAAATTGAACCTCAATGACCGCCAAGTACTTGCCGCACTGGATATTCTTGCCGACGCCGACATTCCGGCGGAACTCCTCGTCGTCAAGCTTGTGGAGATCGCAGAGAGCTTTAAAGTCCTGCGGGGAACGCTATCGGCGCTGCCCAGCAACACCTCTGCTCCGGAAGCCGAAGTCCGGGAGGCCATAGACGCAAGTGAGTTGGCCAAAGCGGATGCACTGATCGCGGATGTCGAAACGAAACAGGGGCATACAAGCTGCCGGCGGTCGATCTGTTGAGCGTCTAGGAGGGTGAGGCTGCCTTGCTGCAATGCGAGATCGAGACGGTCCTCGTTCCAAACGACCACGATGAGGCCATGGTCCGCGAGCAAGCCATCGCGCGGCGCAGGAGCTCGCGCAATGCCTTCCGGTTAGTCCCTCCTGCACCACGAGCGGCTTGCGCTGCTCATCGTCTCGGATTGGACTCTTCGACTGCCGCGGCGTCGGCTTGCTACGTGTGGTGATCTGAAATGCGAACCCCGCCGGAGGGGGCGCCGCCGGCGGGGTTCAGAACCTCGGTGCGGGATGTCGGGGGACGGATAGCCGAGGCTCCAATTACAACAGAGTAATGCTGCGCACCCCGCCACCAGGATCGAGGCGACTGAACCTGGGGCGGGGCTTGACCCCCAATCCCACTTGGCCGCCAGCGGAGTTGGTCGGTAAGGCGCACCTTAGTTGCATCGCTTGACTCTCGGCAAACGACAAAAACTGGATTCCAAAATTTGATACTAGAAAGTTTGCCGCGCTGCTGCACACATTCGAAGCAGCGGTTTAGCGGAACCAGCTGCTGCGCGTTCCGAGGCCGTTAGGGCTCCCGGCTGATTCGACCACAGTCGGGGCCCGCCCAAGCTCAATTGATTTAACGATGCCTCCCCGCCGCCGCCTCAATGGTGCGGCTTACGTTCTAATGAGCCCCCGCCCCCCAACCATTACACAAGGGGCGGGGCCAACAGCGGAAGAGCGTTTGGGAAACCCTTCCGCACACGGGATCAAATGCTTGGACGAAGACGCGCCGCGGCGTCACTCAGCGCGCCGTCCAGGTAAGCCTCTCGCACATAGATTTTGTGCGTCTTATGGCAATGGGGACAATTCACTTCGAGTTGGGACTTCCATGAACCACACAGCGACGCCCTTATCGTCACAGGCGACGGCTTCCCCGTCGATCCTGCAGGAGCGCACCTTGAGCGAGCCCGCCGATGGGGTCTGAGTGGGTGCATGAGATCAAGCACGACGGTGGGATAAGGACACCAGCCCGCCTATTCGCGCGGGGCAAACCAGCGTATTCTGTTTTAATAAATGCTCGTACACTGGGAGGCTCTCATGGCCGGAAATGAGGTGGCGGCGTCGTTCCGTTGGACCGATAGTCAGCTTGCGCATTTGCGTTTTTCGAGAAATAACAGACGGATTACCTTTAGGGAACATAAGATTAATCTGAAGTTCAAAGACCCGCGGGAAAATGGAGAAATTGAGAAGATTCTCTTGGATCCTCAATACCGTCCAGGTGATGCGTCTAATGCTGACTTCTGGGTCGAAACAACCATCACCTCACCAGTATCCCATAAAAAAGTAAGCGAAACCGCCCTGTGTTATTGGAACAATGCTAAGAGTATTGCAGTGGGCAGCATTGAGGACGACGGCGGTCGACTTGTCATTGTGGCGGAAAGCGTCACCAAAGCACTAAAGACGTCAAAGTTTTCATTTCTTGTAGTGCGCATGTCTGGGTATTCTGGCTTTCGAATTGCTCAGGACGTTCCTGTTGGGCACGAGCAACCAGGACTTATTGGCATTGAAGCAAAATTGAAGACCTCTACGCCGGTTTTATCAGTAATCTCATTCTGAGTGCCGACTGTACCTTGAAGCCAGCTTCCTAGAACGCCGGTGTATTCGTGCTGCTGATGCCCTGACCACGACCTCGTGCACGTGTGCCTGCGAGTGTGCTGGCGCGCCCCGCCAACGGTCCCATGCGCGCTCGCGCCGAGAGACACCCACCCGATATGACGAATGGACGCCGGTGCTCGCGCTTCCGAACCTGGACATGAGGTGGGAGCGGATCTGCTCCAGCCATCTTTCGAAATCGTCGAGAGAGATCAACGCCGTTGGCTATCTATCGCCCCGGAACTGCCGTTGCGGCGGCTGTCGAACACAGAAGATGAGAAGTTTCCGACGAGAACTACTCGAAAGCCAATGGGCGCGCGGCGCGGCAAATCGGTAAGGCTGAGCGTGGGCTGAACCTGGAGCAGACGAGTTGACCACCGCAAGCGCCACAGCCTCTAGCCATCCCCAACGATGACCTATACGTTATTATGTTTGTAGGGTTTCTTATTGGGAGAGATGTCAATGGCCAGAAATGGCACTTCAACGCTCGCGGGTTTGACGCTCTCTTGAACGGCAATCAAATGCGTCCACACCACCTAGACACTTTGCAATAAGACGTCGAGATCCAGGGTGGAGCGGCCCCCGAGATCCAATGCATGCGTCTCCAAAAAGACTTGAGCAGACCTTCGCCCCTCATCGTGCAGCAGGGAGAAGAATTCCCATTCCGCGTTGAGCTTGGAGGAAGCGCCGAGCTCCGTTATCATCTCGCTCGCGACGCGGTGGATGCGCATGCCGGCCCATTGCGCGCCCTCGCTGTTGCCCGGATTTGCGACCTGCCGAAGCACGGCGATCATGCGCACTCCTTCAGCAGAACGGCGTTGAAGGACACTTCATTCAGACGGTTGAGAATTTCCGACGCAGAGCGCGGGCGTCCTTCACGCTCGACCGGGTTGATCTGAACAAGAATGGTATCTTGCGATTTGCATTCCTGAATGAGGGGCGTAATTGTGGGATTGCCGGAATAACCTCCATCCCAGTAGGGCTCGCCTTCAATCTCGATGGCCTGGAACATGGTGGGCAGACAAGCCGAAGCGAGCAGAACGTTCGGCGTAATGGCATTGTTTTTGAACACGTGACCGCGGCCGGTCCGAACATTGGTAGCGGTGATGAAGAGCTTGATAGGTGCATGCGCCAGCCGGTCGAAATTGATTGTTTCGGCCAGAATTGTACGCAGTGGATTGTTCCCCATTGGGTTCAAGTCATAGGGCGACACTAGGCGAGACATGAGATCCATGGCGACGTACATGGGCGATGAGTTCAGCGTCCATCGGCCGAGAAACACATCGAGCGGCCCGCGCCGGAGAGGGCTGAAGCGAGCCGCCTCTGAGACGCGGCGCCAGAAATTCTCCAGGGCTGTCCGTGCGCCAGCGGCCCCAGCTTTGGCGTGACCATCGACCAGCACCGCAGCATTCATCGCGCCAGCCGACGTACCGGAAATGCCATCGATTCCAAGCCATGGCTCCTCGAGCAGACGATCCAACACGCCCCAGGTGAATGCCCCATGAGAGCCTCCGCCCTGCAACGCAAGATCGACCAGGATAGGATCGCGAGTGATGGCGGCCTTAGTTGGTTCAATGGGCATTAGACCTCACAAAAATCCCACCGCGCCCGCAACCGACCGACGGCGTCATTAAAGGGAAAGCCCGTGCTGCGGCACCCCGACGGGGCGCGCGGATGAGGATGACGGCTCGTTGAGCAGACTAGCCGCGTGGACGGGGCGAGGTCTGAGCAAAACTGCTCACTCCTGATCCTTTCGCGTCGGCAGTAGTCGTCCGATTACGATCTTACCAACGTGGAAACCGATCTTGCCTGCGTGCGCCCCCAGCGATGACCGCGCCTGTCCTCGCTGCGCGAATGCCGAGTCCCTGGAGAATGACCGGCTTGTCCTGCGCATCCCATGGAAAAAGACGCCGATGAAGCGCGAGGAACGCGAGCGAGATTGTCATATTGACTTGTCGAATGCTGCATTTTTCGTGTGCAGCAATCTGCTCGACACTGGTGACGGTGCCGGCAAAGATCTCATCAAGCCAACCGGCCACGCGCGATCGATGCGACGAGCGTGGCGCGGGCGCGAACCGACGTTTCCTGGTCAATGCGCGGGCTCCCCGAGAAACCTTCGCCGGAACTCATCAAATCCATAAAGCTCGCGTTTGAGCTGCTGCGCGGGTAATACGCAGCCGACTCCGCGGCTCGAGTCCGACCTGCCCAGCATGCCACGGAACGCGCAAGTTTCTTCAAACCTACGTGGACCGGTACATCGCCTGAATTACCAAGCTGAGCTGACGGCTGCGCCTCGCCAGCACAACGAGTGGAGAAGGCCATGACGATCAACAATACGAGTGAGGCCGCGAAGGCGGTCGTGCGCCGGAACACCGAAGAGGTGCAGGGCGGCGGGAATTTTGAAGTGTTCGACGAGTCTCCTGGCACGAACCTGCCGATCTTGAATGTCCGCTTTGACGGCGAGTATCGGGGGCAAAGCAGACAACATATGCTCAATGCGAGTTCTTCGCATTTTGACCCGAGCGGTCATTCGTCCTGTTTTCGCCTGATCGTCCAGGATGGGTCGGGAGGGATATTTGGGACGGAAGCTATGAGGCAGGAGCCTGCACAGAGGTCACACGCGCAGAAAGATCTTGCGGCGGTATAGGAAGCCGGCCAGCGCCACCGCTAGCAGCAGCCCCACGGCATGGGCGAGAAAGCTCCCCGCACCGGGCGTCAGATAGCTGTCCACAAAGTTGCCCACGTCTCCGCCAACCAACTGCGTTGCGAGCGGCTGGAAACCCACGATGCCGTTGATGAAATAGAGCGTGATCGCGCTTGCCCCGATCCAAATGAAGATCGTGGCCCAGGTCCTCCGCTCCCACGCATCGATGACCTGATGAAACACGCCGAGCAGGAGCGCGCTCAATCCGCCGCACACGAGCACGAACGAGGACGTCCAGATGTCCTTAACGATCGGGAACTGCAGCCCCCAGAGCACTCCGAGCGCGATCATCGAGATGCCGGCACCCATCAGCCACAAGGTCTTTTGGTGCGGCTGCAGACTTGGCTCCTTCAGCAGCAGGCCGGCGAACACGCCGAGCAGACAGGTGCCGATTGCGGGCAGCGTACTGAGCAGACCTTCGGGATCCCAGGTGCCGTTCCATTTCCGCCCCGGCAAGTATTGTGCGTCGATCCAGTTGGCGAGGTTCGCGTCCTTTGCGTAGGACCCTACCCCTATCTCAGACACTGGCACGAAGGTCATCAGCGCCCAGTAGCCCGCGAGGATCGCCACGAACGCGCCGATCAATCCCTGCAGACGAAGGTTGAGGAACAGGAGCGACGCGAACAAATAGCAAAGCGCGATGCGGTTGAGCACGCCGAGGAGCCGGATGTCCGGCCAGCTTTCGCTCACGTCGCTGTCCGGCCAACTTTCGGTCACGCCCCCGTATACGAGCCCTAGCGCGAACAAGAGCAGCGACCGGCGCAACACGCGCCAATACGCGGTGGATTTCCTATCCTGCTCGATCAGCCGCATGAGCGAGAACACGATCGCGACGCCGGTCACAAAGATGAACAACGGGAAGATGAGGTCGTAGAAGCGCAATCCCTCCCACTTCGCATGTTCGAATTGCTCACCGATAATGTTACCGGCTGTGCTCGGAATCATGCCCTTGTCGGACAGCATTTCGGCGAGCGCCTTGGCGGCCCCATCCGCGCCGATAATCCAGAACATGGTGAAGCCGCGCAGGGCATCGACCGAAGCGACGCGTGACGGTGCCGGGAGCGGTAGCGCTTCGACGGCGCAAAAATGCAGACGATCCGGACCGCGAATTGCGGGATCATCCGGTTGGTGGGCGCAAGGACGTCCAGCAACCGCATCAAGTTGAGCCTGGATGCGGTGCTTGATGGACGGCCCCCCTATTTGTCGCAGCGCCTCGTTCAGATCGTCGAAATGACGTGATTAACCTTGAAAGGACATTCGCGGGAGAAATCGATAGCTGCCAACGGAACCGGCTGCATCTCAGATTCTAAAATGACGCATCCTTGAGAGCGTCCACATATCCGCGCACGTAATCTACTCCGTGCTGACTCAGGAGGCGCTCAATCCGTGCGTCGAATGCACGTCTGGCCTCGTCGGTGGAGAGGGTCTTTCGATAACTTTCAAACTCGGACTGAAGCGATCGATCCAGCATATCCGGCTCTCCAGGACTACCGTGATTAGCACTCCCAAAACGGCGAGGCCGCGCGAAACCTCAAATTACATCATTTATGGCGGTGCAGAAAGGGTCCTACGATAGGCGGTCGCTCCCGAGGCAGCTCGAGAAGCCGACTGGCGACGGCAGCCTGCGCGCCTACGCCTACCAAGCGACTGGAGGCTTCGTCGGCTTGCCCGGAGCTTTCAAGGTTGTCTGCGGCGACAGTGGGCGAGCCACTGGCTGTACGAAGAAAGCGGCGGGCCAATTCCCCCCTCAGTCACCAAATGGCGCTGGCTCAGGGATCGTCGTGTGTGGTGCACGAAATGGCGCACCTGGATTGATGCACGCTGATGGACGCTGATGCACGTCGATAGATCGCGTTTGGTGCACCATTTTGTGCACCACATGCACCGCGCAACGAACCAACAAAATGAGATCAGCACGGCATCGGGAAGCGCTGAGGTTCACGCACGGACATCCGGATGGTGCTGATTGGCCTTGTGGTCCAAATCTATATGGCTTGGCCAGTTTCTTGACCTCATCGGGCAGGTCGGTGATCGGCCTTGGCGCCTGCAATCAGGCAGCATAGGGGTGACTCAACTCATCAAGCTCGAGTGCCTAATTCCTGTTGCGTACAGGCTTCATCTCGCCTTGCCTTCCGTCATCCGCCGACCGCCTGCCGAGCGGTCCCGACTGGGTTCATGAAATCAAACACGACGGCTACCGGCTGATGGCCCGCCGTGATCCGGTTGGCATCCGACTGCTGACTTGCAACGGCAGCGACTGGTCTCCGCGGTATCCGCTCATCGTCGAGGCGGTGAACCGGCTCAAGGCGCGCTCCTGCCTGATCGATGGGGAGGCAGTCGTCTGCGATGACGACGGCAGGCGATATTCGAGCGGCTGAGGAAGGTGCGCCGGAGCCGACAAGTATTCCTCTGCGCCTTCGATCTGCTGGAACTGGATGGCAAGGACCTGTCGCGGGAACCACTGGAGGTGAGGAAAGCAACACTGGCGAGTTTGCTACTTGCGCGCCTTCCTGGCCTGCAGTTCAATCAGCATCTCACACACCCCGGTGACATCGTATTCCGGCACGCCTGCAAGACGGGCCTGGAGGGTATCGTGTCGAAGCGGCTCGGGTCGCGCTACGTGTCCGGGCGCACCCGCGACTGGCTCAAGATGAAGAACCCGGACGCGCCGGCTGTGAAGCGCGAGGCTGAAGAGGATTGGGGCAAATGACGACCGGGCGATTCATGAGCCTTCTATTTCTCTTCGCCATTCTGGTGATACTCGGCGGCTGTTCAGAACCCCAGCCGCATTCAGGCGCCACAGAGCTGGATAGCTGCCAAATGAGCCTCGGAAAAGCACCAGGCGCTCGGTTCGAGATTTCCATCGACGGCGTGCCGCGCACGTATCGCGACCAGCGCGATACCGCCCTCGAGGGGCATCTCTCATGGTCAAATATCCAATAGCGTCGTCGCGGTGAAGGACCTCCAAAGCGGCGAGGTGACCGCGATTGATAACCCAGCAGCGAAGCTCGGCGGAAGAATGATGTCGGCGGCCAGCCCCCTCGGACAAATTCTCGCCGACCCCCTGACCGCGATTTGAATTGCCGTCGCATGAGTGATGGCGATGCCCCGCTTCCCCAGAGGCGGTGCGCCCCCGGCCGGTAGCTCCCCCGGCTGGGGCTTTCTCCCAAATGAAAAGGCCGCCCGGTGGCGTGTGCCTTGTGAGCAATTTTGCTCAGACTTCCACCGTCAACAGGCGCAAGCTCGTAGTGAATGGGTCTGGTGGCGGGAGGTGTACGGCGCGAGGGCTTCCTACGCCGTCCCTCCATCCGGAAGTCCCGAGCATGTCATGGCGCTTCGGCGGGAACGACGCCTGCGATTGCACGTTAAATTGTGAAGCAGCCTTGAACCGGACGAGGCTTGAAATGATCCTTTATCCTTTGGATTTTCATCGCCGCGCGGAGCAGAAGTGGGCGCGAAGGCTGAAGTCGGAGGTGTCGTGTCAGGGGCCGATCAGTTCCGGCAATGTGCCGAGGAAGCGATGCGTTGGGCTCGCCAATCCAAGACTGAGAAAGAAAAATAAGACTTAATGGACCTTGCCCGCAGATGGATGCAGCTTGCCACGCAAAGCAACACGAGCGCCGGCGTGACGAACGGCCATCCAATTAGCTCAATGCAACTATAGCGTCTTTTTTCTCAGGATAGAAGGGAACACCGATGCAGCCACTAGACGAGTTATTCGAGCACCACGCTCGCGATTGCATTCATTCGGCAGGACTGACGGACGACCCCAAACATCGCGATCTACTGCTCAAGCTCGCAAGCCAGTGGCAAGAGGACGCTCAAGCATTGAGACGAGGCGCGGAAAGCACGCAACCTCCGCCTGCCCGGCGTAACAAGCGTTGAATGGGGACAGTCAGGCGTCCGTCGAATTGTACGAGCCGCAGGAGATGCAGTGGACCATGAGAGGGTAGGCTTTACTTCCGTCCACACGCATCAGGACGGCACTGCAATTTCCGCATTTGCATTCGACCGTAGGATTAGGCGCTTCCAGCATTGGCGGCACCCTTTCAATGAGCGGCGCCGGAACGACCTTGAGGGTCTTCTGTAGAAGGGCGGGCACTGCTGCAACAAGCTCCAAATTCGGGCAATTGCCAACTTTAATTTCAGCGAACCAGCCGTGCGCTCCGTGAATTAATGTTAGGTGAATTAATAATTGCAGCGCAGCCCGCTCACGATCATGCGCCGCGCGTCACCTATCAGGGGGACGCTCTGTAATGGACAAATTCTTCAGATTACTGCAGTTTTTACGGTCGGAACGTTTTTGGGAAATTGATGCAGTCATCCTAACCTAAAAGGAGTGGCGCGCGACACAGGTGTGGGCGGCTTGGGGATCGCGTCTCCGAGTCCGCTGGGGGTCCTCGGTGCTGCATGGCCGCAACCATCGGGGACCTCCTCTCACTCACCAGCCGCCCACGGCCGGCACATTGCGTCATCGCGCTCGGTGCGCGCGCTGATCGAGGAGCTGTGGCCGGAACTGGTGCACAAGTCGGCGGGGTGGCCATCGTGATCAAAGTGAAGCTCGTTTGCGATAGGTGTGCCGCAGTGATCGACGACGGAATAAGTGCCAACGACCTGCGGGTCGAAGCGCGGGGCCGCTACCACAGGCGCGAGGGCAGGGATTTATGCTTGGTGTGTGCGGCGCTCCCGCCCAACGGTCAGACCTCTGCCCGGCGCAAGTACCGGGGGAAACGACGTGCCCGTCCAAGACGGGCTCAGTGAGGGCCTTCTAGGCGATTGGAATGAGACAGTGCCCGCGACGTTTAATCCCGCATCCGCTGCTCATCGCTCAGATTGAATTCGGTGACCGCCGCGGCTTCGGCCTGCCGTTCGTTGGCGGGCCGAGGAATCAGCCATGCGGTGCAGGCCAGCACCGACCGCTAATTCCTTGCAGAGGGACGGCTTGCCGACGATAGTGGTCGAGCGCGAACAAGCGAATGGCAGATGATAGGTTGCTGTGTCTCCTCTTGGAATTGATCACGGCGACCAAGTCGTACAACTTCGTGTCGCGATCTCGGGCGATCTCCTTGAGGCTTCTCCAAAAGGCATCTTCAACGCTGATGCTCGTCTTGTGTCCGGCAATGACGACGTTGCGTTTGACGACCAGAGACTTCATCCTCCATATCCTCCATCTCCCGTTTGGTGGGATACAAAGTCCCGCTCCTGCAGCACGAGTTGCCCGTCATTAGAATGCGAACCCCGCTGGAGTGGGGAGTCCAACGGGGTTCAGAACCTCGGTACGGGATGCCGGGGGACGGGTAGCCGAGGCTCAATTCGTCCTATGCTTAATGCTGCGTGTGCGCGGTTCGCGAAGGCTTTTTATGAGGGAAGTCTAGACCCTCCCTGAGAAAGGAAGCCGTACCAGCGGCGAATTTGATCTCGGCGGAATGCAAGTTCATGCAGGTGAGCATCCTTGCACTTCTTCTTGCAGAATTTGTTGCTCCACCACCGGTGCGTCAACAGGCCGAACCGTCCTCCGCAATGATCGCAAACTTGAGGCTGCCTCACTTCACCCTTGCGCAACACTTTGTCTCCAACAAAAGCTTCGACGAAAATCCGAGCAACGCTAAATGAAGACTGCCCAAATAGGGGGCCCCCAAATGGGCGTGTGTCTACTCTCGATTTTTGGATTGCCGGTTGCCTCGGTAATTTTTTTTTGGACAGCGTGGGTTCGGTTGGTGAGCCGGCGCTCCCGATGCGAAGCGTACCCACTCCAGTTCGTCGAGGGTCGCGTGCTGGCTCTCCTCCCTCCAGTGATAGAGCAAGACGTCCTTGAACAGCTCGGAGAGCTCGGGGTCCGGATCAATGTTTTGGCGATAGTGAAGCTGGGTAAACAGCTCAATGTCCAACGTCAGTGCAAGCACCGCCCAGGTGCTCTTGCCGAGTACAGCGCGGGCGACGCCATTGGGGTCGATGTCGAAGCGATAGCCCTTGGGAAGCACATCGCTGATCATGGCGTCGATGCGGCGGATGCACTACCTCGCCACTTGGCGCATGCATGTCGCGACTTAGAAGCTCCCCGCAACACAAGCGCGTCCCTTGCACAGGTCGCCGAGATTGTCGGCTACGACTTGGAGGCCGCATTCTCCCGCGCGTTTAAGAAGGCATTCGGCGTGGCGCCAAGCTACGTGGCGACGTTTGAACAGCTAGGTCACGTCGTGGCCAAGCGCATTTTCAATTGCAGGACCATATTCTTCATGGTCTAGTACCCAATCGGACTGCCGTCGCAAGATCATCGACTTGTGAGGGGAGGATGGGGTGTCAAAGCGTCGTAGCTCCATCGGTCCAGACAGCCCGTACTATTTTCCATTTCCAAAGCCGCCGCGCCGCCAGCGTCTACCTAGAACCAAAGCCGCCTCACGCCGCGCGGACATCAATCAGCTTGCGCTGCCGCCGGCGCCCACCGCACCCGGGCTCCTGATACTCAAGCCCGGTCACCCGAAATTCGAAGAACACATGCGCTGCTACAATAAGCGCACGCTCAAGCGGCCGCTCCTGCGCGGCGTTTGCAGTTCGCTGGAGGCAGTGCGGGCGATGGTTTCGTGGGTCCGCAACCACTCCCTTCCTTTCGCGGTTCGCAGCGGCGGCCACTCGTTCGAGGGCCTCTCCAACAGCGCAAGTATCGTCATCGACGTCCGCGGCCTGAAATCGGTGACGTTCAATGCCGCGACCGGCGAGGTGAAGGTCGGCGCCGGCGCCATCCTTCGCGATATCTACACAACCCTGTCGACGCGAGGTGCCGCATTTGTCGGCGGCACATGCCCGTTCGTCGGCATTGGTGGGCATGTTCTGGGCGGCGGATACGGCTTCCTGTCACGGGCCTTCGGCCTTGCATGCGACAATCTGAAGTCGCTCACGTTGGTCGATGCGCAATCCCAGGTCTTGGACATGAGTGCCGCCGGCTACCCCGATCTTCTCTGGGCCAGCAAGGGCGGCGGTGGCGGCTCCTTCGGGATCGCGACCGAGCTTGTGTTCCAGACCCATCCGATCTCGCATGTCATCAACTTCAGGGTAGTCTGGCAGCTTCCTAAGAGCAGCGCCTTGCGCGTCATCAAGGCGTGGCAGCAGTGGGCGCCGAACGCTTCGAAAGATATCACCTCGCTGCTGAATGTCGGCAAGCTCTCGAACGGCAAGTTCAACATCCGCTGCGTTGGGCAAAGCATCGGAGCGGAGGACGAAGTTCAAATCGCCATTCAGGACTTGGTTGCAGTCGAGGCGGCATCGTCGATGTCGGTCACGCGACGCACCTTCTTCGAGGCGGTCAAGGCCTTCGCCGGAGATTGGAACAACCCTGAAACGAATTTCTACAAAGAGCGATCGGATCTTACACCGGCGCTTTCCGATGCGGCGATTCTGACGCTGTTGGACGAGCTTTTGCAGATTCCATCGGGCCACGTCGTCGTGCTGATCAACGCATATGGCGGCGCCATTAACGATGTGGCGAATTCGGCCACCGCGTTTCCGCACCGGGCCGGGACCGATCTCTGCCTCCACTACTATTCACAATGGTCGAGCCCATCCGACACGCCGCAACGCATGGCAAGAATGGACAAGGTGTTCAATGCCATGCGTCCGCACGTCCCCGGCAGTGCGTACGTCAACTACAGCGACCTGCAACTCCAGGATTTCGAGCAGTCCTATTGGGGGTCAAATCTTGCCCGCTTGAAGGCCATCAAGCGTCAAGCCGATCCGAACAACCTGTTCTTTCACCCTCAAAGCGTGCGGCCTGCATGATTGTGAGGTGCCCCATGGCGGAGGCGACTGGCACGATCCTTCCCGATCCGGACTTCTCATGTAACGAGGCAGACCCGGTCAACTGCAGATTTATTGCCGGCGTGCGGCCGTATCGCGAAACGACATTCAGGCTAGAACTCGATCGGACGGGCCCCAAACCAATCGTTCACAATTACGGTCACGGCGGCGCCGGGATCACGATGAGCTGGGGTTGTGCGGATGTCGTGCGCTCGACAATCCTTCCGCATGTGCCCTCGGGTGGGGCGATCGCGATACTTGGCGCGGGCGTCATGGGGCTTACCGCGGCGACCCTGCTGCGAACGGCAGGCTATCGCGTCGCAATCTATGCCGAGAAATTTTCCGGCACGACCTCCGATGTCGCCGGCGGTCAATGGGCGCCTTCGGTTGTCGAGTCCAAGCCGGATGCAGCCTCGAAGCGGCAGTTTGAAGAGATCCTTCGTGTTTCATTCGGAATGCATTTGCAGAACAGCCTCGCCTATGGCGTATCACGGCGGACCAACTACACGCTTCGCGAAAGTCCGTCTTTCAAGAAGGCGCCGTACGACATCGTTCCATCGCCGACCCCGTTCAGCCGGTTGCCCTTCGCCCACCTGAACCGCCCTGGCTTCGGCTATGAGACCTTGCTGGTCGAACCGCCCGTCTTCCTGGGCAAGCTTCGCGCCGATCTGCGGGCAGACCCGAACGTCACTTGGACGCAGTACACGTTTCAGCAACGCGCGCAGATATTCGCACTGCCCGAAGTGGCCGTTGTGAACTGTACCGGGTTCGGCTCGAAAAAGCTCTTCAACGACTTGCTGATGATGCCGATCAAAGGCCAACTGGCCTTGGTGAAGGCGCAGCCTCATCTACAGTACTTGTACAGCACCGGAGAGACATATGTCTTTCCACGGGGCGATTGTGTCGTCGTTGGCGGATCGTACGAGGAGGGCGTGAATGATGAGGTCGCAGACCCCGTCAAATGCCGCCGCATTCTGCAGATGGCTCGGAATGTCTTTGCGGGCCACCCGCTGATGCTTGACGAAAGAGAAGACTGGATGATGCGGGACAAATAGGCGACGCCGCATCTCGATTTCCAGCCGGGAAGAAATCGCATGCCTTTTACAACATCGGATTACATTATCACCCGCCTGGCGCAGCAGAACGTCGAGGCCATCTTTGGCGTGCCCGCGGTCTACTGCGCGCCAGTGTTCGAGGCCGCCGCCAACACGGCAAACTTCCGTGTGGTCGTGACCTCGAGCGACCTGGTCGCCGGCTATGCGGCAGACGGTTATGCCCGCACGCTTGGCTTGTCGGCGGTGTCAGTTGCGTACGGCGTCGGAACCTTGAGCCTGCTGAATGCGGTCGCCGGCGCCTATATCGAGCGGAGCCCGGTTGTCGTCATCAACGGCGGACCCTCACAGGCGCGGATCGATCAGCAGAACAATACCGGCATCCTGTTTTCTCACTCGATGGGGCAGCCGCACAGCGACCTGGAGGCCTTTCGGCCATTCACATGTTTCGCCGAGCGGGCGACATCGCAAGCGGGTTTGCCTGCATTGATCGATCGCGCCATCGTAGCGGCCCTCACCAAGAAGCATCCGGTCTATCTTGAAATCGCTCAGCCGTGGCTTGGAGCGACTTGCCCCCGCCCGAGCGGACCGCTCAATCTATCGGTGCCCGCCGGAACGGCTGAAGCCACCGCGCGGCGTCTCCTCACGGAGATTCGCAATGCGCAGCAGCCGCTCCTCATCGTCGGCGTTGAAATTCAGCGCTTCAAGCTTGCTGCCTCCGTGCTCTCGATCATCCGCAAGCTCAATTTGCGGTGGGCGTCCACCTTGCTGGCAAAGTCCACGCTGCCGGAAAACGATCCCGGCTTCCTCGGGGTGTTCAACGGGGAGCATGCACCGTCCGCGTTGCTGACCGCGATCAGATCGTCGGATTCTGGTGATCGCGCTGGGCGCGGTCTTCGGTTCCGGGCACGCGAGTACGATGGTCCCGAAGATCGCCAGCACAATCCGGTTTTGGGATGGTCAGTTCTTCTGGCGGCGCGGAGACCGGCCCGAACCCGTTCCCATAACCCATCTCGTCTCAATCCTCAACCAGTTGTCCTTGACCGACGCGGAGACGCCAAGATCGAAGCGATACGCGCGCCCATCGAGAGCAAAGCTCAAGTCCGAAGGCGAGGTTGTCTGGGATGGCGACGGCAAATTGGCCAGAGCGCCGGAGGGTAAGGCCGCAAATCCCACGCCGGTTCCGAACGGCCTGACCTATGATCAATTGTTCCAGGTCATCGCCGAGCCGAGCTTTCTCGACGCTTCGATGACCATCGTGGCCGATACCTTCCTCGGCATTTATCCGGCCGCGAAACTCAAGATGCCGGCCCAGGACAGCTTCGTCGCCAGCGCCTTATGGGCCTCGATCGGTCATTCCCTCGCCGCCGCCGTCGGCGTCGCCGTTCCCAGCGGCAAGCGGCCTGTTGTGATCTGCGGTGACGGCGGCGCCCAGATGGTCATGGAATCGCTTTCGACCATGGTGGTGCAGGCCCAGCGCACGATCGTAGTCCTGGTCGACAACGGCCTCTATGGCTACGAGCAGTATCTTCTCAAGCGGTCGTACTATGCGAACTCTACGGAGCCGCCGCTGCCTTACACGGTATTGGCCCGCTGGGATTACGTCGCGACAGCCAAGGCGATGGGCGTCAGTTTTGCACGAACGGCCGACGCAATTGCCTCGCTTCGTACGGCGCTGGCCGCCGCCAAGGCCTTCAACGCAGGGCCTGCATTGATTCATGCAGTCGTTCAGTCGCGCTCCTTGCCGTCGGCAACCTAGCAATCGATTCTTTGTCCGCCGTCAGCACTCTTGAGACAGATTGGATTGACGTCGTGTGATCGATCGTCGTTTAGGATATAGTCGCGCGACCAAGTCTGTCTTTGAGGGTCGCTGCGATTTAGTCGAGGAAACCAGGCTAGTAGATGCATTCCTGCACTCCCGCCGACGACTTTGACGTTGTCGTGTCGGAATGTTTTTCCTGTTGTGGTCAGCCAACGATGAAGCGGCGCTAGGATACGGCACAACCTTCTACATACGAAACTCATCTCTGCGGCGGCGGAGCCTCACTGCAAGCCCCATAACCGTCTCGAAAGCGGCAGCTTCGTTGGGGTTTGCGTGGTACGTCCTGCAGCGAAACAAGATCAGGATATCCTGTTGAGGTCCTGAGCGGTTGGGGTAATGGTGCTCGCTGACTCGCGGGCGAATCTCATCCCTTATCGCCCTGGGCCATCAGGAGAGGTCTTACGCACAATGGCATGCATGGATTGGGATGATTATCTCCGGCACGAAGCGGCGATATATCGGCAACTTGCCGAAAAAACGGAAAATGTCGGCAAACAAGAACTCCTCGACTTGGCAGCCGTTTGTGAGGAGGTTGCCGACAGCATTGAGGATCGTCTGACAGGCGGTTAGCCTCCGAGATCCGATTGGACAAGAGCGGAGGCCGACCAAGGGCGAGCGTTTAAAAGGAACCCGTCGCACTCGCGGCGTGAGCGAGACCCCGCTGGTCACGCCTCAGGGTTCATCCACAGCAGCGCAAGGCTTGGAGCACCCGAGGTCTGGCTGGGCTAATAAATTTAGGTGTCCGCGCCGCCCGGGAGGCGCACCGTAAATACCGAGCCTTTGTCCGGTTCGCTCTTGACCGTCACGTCGCCGCCCATCAGGCGCGCCAGCTTGCGCGACAGCGCAAGGCCGAGGCCGGTTCCACCGTAGCGCCGCGTGGTCAGAGAATCCGCCTGGATGAAGTCCTGGAACAGCTTAGCCTGCTGCTCCGCCGTCATGCCAATGCCGCTATCCGCAACCGCAAACTCGATCCAGTTGTGTCCGTCCACCACCTTTCGCACGTGCAGCGCGACCTCGCCCTGCTTGGTGAACTTGCAGGCGTTGCTCAACAGGTTGAGCAGGATTTGCCGCAGCCGCATCGGGTCCACAGTCAGGGCGCCGAGATTCTCCTGGGTTTCGACGACCAGCCGGTTTTCGTTTTGCTCGGCGAGCTGGCGCGCGGTGCCGACGACCTCGTCGATCAGCGGAGCGAGCTGCAGGCTCTGCGGGTTGAGCTCGAGCTTCCCGGCCTCGATCTTGGCCAGGTCGAGTACCTGGTTGATGAGGCCGAGCAGGTGGGTGCCGGCGGCATTCACTCGGCGCAGCGGTTCCTGCGCCTTCTCCGTGCCGAAACGCGCCGCGTTAGTACACATCATCTCTGTGAGCCCGATGATAGCGTTGAGCGGGGTGCGCAGCTCGTGGCTCATGCTGGCGAGGAACTGCGACTTGTGCTGGCTTGCCAGCTCGAGCTGGCGGCTCTTCTCCTGGATCTCGTAGAACAGCCGCACATTCTCAATCGCGATCACCGCCTGGTCGGCGAAGGTCGTGGCGAGATCGATCTGTCGGTCGCTGAATTGTCGTACCACTCGGCGCATCAGCACGATCATGCCGATCGGGATTCCTTCGCGTAGCAAGGGAACGCCGAGCATGGTACGGGCGCCCATCTCTCTTGCGGAAGCGCCCAACGTGTATTCTGGGTCATCCTGGACGTCAGTTACATGGATGACGTCGCGTTCAAGCGCAGTTCGCCCAGCGATCGTGCCCCGACTCGGTTCGAACTGGATCTTTGTCATATAGTCACGGATGGCGGGCGTGAGCCAATGGCTTGCGGCATGTTCGTAGATCGTGCCGCTCAGGCGATGAATCGCCGCCATATCGGCGTCGCACAGCCGCACTGCGGATTCAACCAACGTGTCGAGCACCGCCTGCAGATCGAAGGTCGAGCGGCTGATCACCTTGAGCACGTCGGCGGTCGCCGTCTGTTGCTGCAGCGACTTGCGCAGCTCGTTGAGCAGGCGCGTGTTCTCTATGGCGATGGTGGCTTGCTTAGCGAAGTTGCTCAGGAGCTCGATATGCTTGTCGCTGAATGGTTCGACCTTCTGGCGGAATATTAGGATCGCGCCGATGAGCTTGCTATTCTTAAGCATCGGCACGGCAACTATCGTCCGATAACCGCCTAGGTCGACGCCACGAAGCAAAAATGGATCCCGCTCGATGTAGGACCGCGTCGTCTTGATGTCGGCGATGTGGGCCAGCTGTTTCGTGATGGCAACACGACCAAGGGCCGAGTCCGGGGGCGGTCGAACAAGTGGATTGTGTTTGCGAGCCTCGACATACGCGGCTGCCGCGCCGTGCATCGCAACGATGCGAAACGCGTCTCCCTCGCAGAGATACAAATTCCCGAACTGAGCGTTGCAGATGCGCGTCGCCTTCTCCAGCACCGATTGGAACACGGGCTCCAAATCGCCCGGGAAGCTGCTGATGACTTGCAACACTTCGGAGGTGGCCGTCTGCTGCTCCAGCGCCTCTGCAAGGTGCTCGCGCGCCTCGGCGAGCTCGCGGGTGCGCGCTTCGAGTTGCTTTCTCAATTCGACCAGTGAATTGGGCCCGTTGGTAACGCGCTTTCCCACCTTCGTTCCGTGCGAACGAAGACCACGAATGCGTGTTCGGCTCTTCGCTCCCTTGCGAGACAACGTCACCTCGTCGGCACAGTCACTAGTCCCATTCCGGTCGGACCCAGCCAAGGATCGAGCCTGTCAATCCTAACAGAACCGAACGATGAACTCGCGCCTTTCACTCAATCACCTCGTCCGCGTCGGCCATCGCCTCGCACGCCGGGTTCTTGCTCTTGAGCCAATCCGGCGAACAGCCCGAGCGGTAGCGCGAGTCCTTCGAGGCCATCCTGCAGGTGCGGCGAAGACGGTCAGGCCGTGAGGCGTTGCCCTGGGCGGGCCCTTTGATCCCCTGTTCGATGCATGGGTTACCTTGAGCTCCGGCAGCAGACCAACCCTCCGCCGGGGACGCGGTTAGCAGCCATAACGTCATTTGCCCGTGTCCCAAAGCCTGTGAGGGCCGGACATGGGACAACGCAATAAGCCCTGTCGGCGTTGCTGGGCGCCTGAAAGGCATTTCGCGGCGCGGGTCCAAGTCGGCACCGGCACCCTGCCTGCTCGGCCAGCCACGCCTACAACAGCCGACGGCGCGTGCCCGCCCGGGGGCATGTCCGCCCGAAGTTGCTAGCGGACATTGGTGGAGGCATGATCCCGCCATGGGACGCGATCGTGGTGAGCAAGCGACGCCCGACCTGTTCTCGACCGAGACGGTCCGAGACGGTTCTCCATCGCCCATAAAGCCGATACCTGCCACACAGATAGCAGCCGATGCGTCCTCGCACCGACATGTGCTGCCGAAGAACCTCCGTACAGCTGTCAAGCACTTGAGCGACGCCGAATTGGACTTGCTCCACGCTACAACCCTCGAGGAAATGGCGCGGCGCGGCAGATTACCGCCGACCGATCAGACCACGAACCGCTCATCGCGAACGGACAAATCTCTCCCTAAGCGGCAAGTCGGAGCGGCGACGGTCTCGTTGACCCGTGGGCAAGTCAACGCTGTTCTTGCTGCATTTAAAGCGGGCATCAAACCGTCACTTATTGCGCGACAGTTTGGCATATCGCAATCCGATGTACGCAAGGTGTTGACGATGGATGCATCGGGGCGAGGAACCATCGATTGAAATAGGCGCGGGAGCGTGATTAGCATCTAAAGAACTACTTCACATAGCAGCTACGCTCTGCTTCGTTGCAGCGTCAGCCTCATTGTGCGTGTTTGCGACTTCATCTTATGCGGCGATTTGAGGAGCGGACAATGCTCGGGAAGAACGTCGTGGACGACGAACTTAAACGAGGCTTGGGGGTGTCGATGAAAGAAATCGAGCCGTTCCTATCAGCTGGCGGCGACGCTGCCGAAATGAAGTTTATGGAATGCTGCAGGTACTTGTGGCAGGCTGACGGAGTAGAATTGATAGAGCCTTTTATCGAGGCGGTTTTTAACAAATTGCCAGAGAGGTCACGCTGCGTCCTCTTTCAGCGGATGTTGACGATTGTGTACTTGGCGCAAGATGCCCAGCAATCACAAACGCCTCCTGAATGAAGTCGTCGATTAGCAATGTGTTTTTGCAATTCGGTGAATGCAGGCCGAGCTCCCAACATGCTCGATCAACACCCGGAACGACGTAATCACTCCTTGCTACGATGAGGGGCGCGATCCGGATCGGCGGGCTAAGAGTTGCTCTGAAAAATTCCGTCTCTCTCGCGCGGGTCCGAATATGGAATCCTATGTCACTCTCGGTTCGAGGACATCGACCTAAAATAATGTTCGGCGTGCTGGTAGTAGTTCTCGGCCGCGACCCTATCGCCCGCCTGGACTTCGGCTTGGGCCAGTGCCAGATAACGTTCATAGTTTTTTTGCGCGTTGTGGGCGCCGTTCGGTGCTGGGCGTGGTGCATTCGATGACCACCGCTGTGAGCGGCCGGCAGGTGACCCTGCCGGTCTCTGTGGGCGCCTATTCATGTTTGTCATTCGGCCATTCTGCATGGCTTCACTCCTTGGTCATGGCAGGTGAAATATGCTTGTGCAGCGCATGAAGGACGAGAACCAGTGTGAGCGGTAATTATGCCGCTCGCACTGCTTGCCAACCTGCCTTATTCACAGTGGAGAAAATGTTCCCGACAAGGTGCTCACTGTTGTGGGAGCTGATTGGTTCAATCGTCGTAGCGGTCTTCTGCCAACTAATGCGATATTTATAAACCAATCGTTTATGATTTGGGGGCTGCAGGAGGAATTGTCAAGCACGTCGTTATTTCGCGTGCCCACAGCTGGGCTCCAGAGTGGCAGACGCGCCGCCAAGCAATGTGATGAACTCGCGCCGCCTCACTCGATAACCTCGTCGGCGGCAATGAGCAGCTTGTCGGGCACGGTGAGGCCGAGCAGCCTGGCGGTCTTGACGTTGATGACCAACGGCCCATATCGCCTCGGGCGATGTGCCGTTTAGGAACCCGATCACCGGGATCGCCGGCTGTTGCGCCCTCGCAGCGAGCGGCCAAGCGGCTGCCGCACCACCGAGCAGGTTGATGAACTCCCGCCGTCTCATTCGAGTGCCCTCAGGTTAATTCAGGATAGCACCATCACATGTGCGATCCGCTGACCCGTTCGCATGTCTGCTCGCGGCACGACTCAGACGAGCCTCCCAACGCGATTGTGGCAAGCATGGTCGACCCCGCTTCCGCGCGGCTTTTTCTTTCGGCGACGCCGGGGCTCGCACCAATGTGATTTGCCATTCATCTGAGATGGCCCAAGCTGTCGCGGTTATCCCATCAGCGGGGCGAAGCATCGAAGGCGGAATGGCCGATAAACAATCGGTCGATTCTCTGCCTACTGACGCGGGGATCGCCATGCCGGGAAGCACAGAAAAATCAAAGCGCTATTTGTGGCTCGCACGTGAGAATGAAAGACGCGCTACGGGGACCTCGCATCCTCCGTTGAAAGCGCTCTTTCTTAAGCTTGCGTCTGAGTACCGTCACTTGGCTGAGCAAATAGACGATCCCGTGCAGTGGGGTACAAAGCATATCGCATCCAAGCCGCAAGGCGCGCGTCACTTGCCGTGAAGCACGAGGGCGGAAGGGGATTGGGTTACCTGCGGCAAGACGCAGCTAATGGTCTTCGACGTGATGAGGGCTGACGTAGACGTCGCGCCCCTGAATTTCCGGAGGGACACGACCTTTTCTACTTGCTCTCTGACTCTCATGGAGACGGACAGGGTACCGCCTTCAGAGCAGAGATGGGTCCCGTATGGGACCCACTGAGCAATCGGAGCGAGCGAGTCGGAGCCTAGGCGGCCAGGAGGTCGACCAGCCTACCGTCCTCGTCGACTGCGCGGACCCTCCTCCCGGGGTAGCTCCTGGCCGCATCCCGCATCGCACCGACGTAGAAGGCCGGGATGTTTGGAATCCCTCGCTCGTACGTCCGCCAGGTGGACACGTCCCACACCTGGATCTCCACGGTGCTCATCTCCCCCTCCTCAGCATCGAAGCGATCGCGCTGGCCGAGAAGGGCCTGCCGCGTGAGTTCACGTGACCCAGGCGCTCCAGCTCGGCGGCTATCTCCTGGAGGGACAGTTGGCCACCCTTTGGTCGTCTCCTTCGCAGACTGCGCACCAGCGCGACGACCTCGGGCCGTATCTCGGCGTGCGATCTTCGACCACCGCACTTGCCCGTGACGGCACGCTTGCGCTCTCTGGCTCCGCGCAGCTTGGCGACCAGTGACGTAATCGCGCCCAAAACCTGTCTGACCAAAACTGCGGGTCGGGGTGTCCTCCAGGAAGTAGTTGGGCGCTGTGGTGGGGATCAGCTCGACGCCGAGCGACCTGAGGAAGTCGTGTCCAGCCAGCTGGACCGCGAGGTCGCGGGGAAAACGGTCCGGGCTCTCGACCAGGATGACGCGCACGCCGTTCCCGGCGATCCGCTCGAGCATGGCCCTGAAGCCGGGACGCTCGGCTATCGGATCCGCACCCGACACCGCGGCGTCGTAGAACTCATCGACGACGGAGTAACAGCGGGCGCGGGCAACGCTCTCGTCGTCGGCGCGCGCTTGCACCACAGCAACGAGGGTCACTTTGAATGCAAAATCTTCCATGCCACATCCCAACACCGCAGTCGCCCACTTAATCCGTTGGTCACACGAGGCAGTGCCCGGGTTCACTTGCCGAACTTGCGGGACAAACAGAAGCTAAAGGGGACCCAGTGCCAGAGATAGGGTCCCATCTAGGTTTAGGGTCCCATCAGGAGGATAGGTCTGGAAACTGGGTCTCTACTGAGAACAGGAGGAGTCAGCCTCTCTACCTCCCCCGACCCCAGCCGCGGGGCCCGGGGGTATGTACCGGACCCCGTTTGCGGAAAACGCAAATAAAACAAAAAGAACAATGAGCGACAGATAACAATACCTAATTCTAATCTGTGAAGAAAAAGGCTATTATCTTTCAAGTCATACTAACCAGAATGGCTTTTATCATGACAGATCAGACACCCGAGAGCAGCTCACCAACTATCGAAACCTTCACAGTCAAACGCCGTTACCTCACTGAGCGCGAGGTCGAGCATCTTGATCGATGCTGCCCGCAAGCACAGCCGACACGGCCATCGCGATGCCACCATGATCCTGGTCGCCTATCGTCATGGGCTGCGAGCAAGCGAGGTCTGCAGCCTCGAGTGGCATCAGATCGAGCTCGACCAAGGCAGGCTGCACGTCCGCCGGGCCAAGCGCGGCACGCCAAGCGTCCATCCCGTCCGTGGTGATGAAATCCGCGCCCTGCGCAGATTGCGCCGTGAAAACCCAACGCAAGCCCACGTGTTCGTTTCCGAACGTGGCGGGCCTATCAGCCCGATGGGCTTCCATCATCTCATGGCAAGGCTTGGCAAAGTCGCAGAGATGGCGTTCACCGTCCACCCACACATGCTTCGGCATGCATGCGGGTTCAAGCTCGCCAACGACGGCCACGACACCCGCGCCCTGCAGCACTACCTCGGGCACAAGAACATCCAGCACACCGTGCGCTACACAGAGTTAAGTTTAGACAAATTCAAAGATTTCTGGAGGTAGCCGTCAGCCGAACAGTCACAGCGCCAGCGAAGGCAGCGACAGGCCAGCGCGGAAGCCCGACACAAGAGAAGCCCGACACAGATAAGCCGCGAGCCGAGCGATGTTCATGACGAACGCGGTGGGCTGAAATGTCCAACGACCGAAAAATGAGCCTAATCAACGCCTTGGCTCACAAAACGTGTGTGCACATCCGGCCAAGTCATCGATTATCCGAACAAAATCAGCGCTAGGAAGCCGAGAGCACAGGGGCCGATGAAGTGAGCGAAGAGCGAAGGACCTATCACCCGTCTATGCTCGATTGACCTTGTATTTCTTGTGGTTATTCCCAAAGCGGGCGCGCCCATGTTCCGAGTTGTCCTTGGGCCATCATGACTTTGTCGCCCAATCGCTTTCTCAGTCTTTCGCGAGTTCGGTGATAGAGTTTGGACTTATTATCGAGGAAGCTTGCTATACGGCTTGCCTGTAAGACTGGGCGTTGTTGCTGGTTTACGGCTTGCGAGGCATGGATAGCGTTATGGCAGCGTTGGCAGGCTATCCATCTGTTGAGGACATACAACTTTGTGACAGGTCTGCCGCAATCGCAGATAAATGCGTGGCGGATACCGCCGAAGCTATTCTTGCCGAAGCCAGTCCGAATATGTTTGAGGCCGAATGTCTGTATTGGACCTATTGTTGAGCGGTGAAGGGACGGAAGATGAAATTCGACGGCATTGTGGGCGACTTTCGCGGCAGCCAATTGCGGGATACGCAGCGATATGTCCCTTAATATATACGTTTTACGGTCATTTGGTGATGGGATTGGCAATTTATGTACCGCGATTGATGGCAATTGCTCCACAATAGGTCGCGGTGGCCTGCCTTTTATTCGGCGGCGCAATCCCTCTTTCAGCTGCCACGGCATTGCCATCTGGGCCATTCCTTCAATTCTTCATTTCCGCAGTTTCGAATGACGCCTTCATTGCTGCGATTGTCTGGAGCTCAGCGACAAGCCGGTCATTGGCGGCAAGTGCCTGTTCAATCATGTCGTCGGTAATGTCATATTCGCTGACGCCGACTTGCATCAACATTTCCCGGCCGATATCCCGGACGCTGTTAGGTTCCGCCCCCTTCTTTGCCGATGGTTCCGTCGCAGCAATGAGCCTTGCGGCAATCTCGGCATATTTCTCCGGGGACTTCAGCCGTAGTTGCGCGATGACTTCAGCCCCATTGATTTCGAAATCAGCCTGCAACGCACTGAGAAAATGCTCGCTCAGTTTGCCCCGCAGCGACGGCTCGGCATTCTTGGTCATGCGTGACTTCATCTAATTCAATCCCAAATGTTTGCGCACGGCACGCTGGGCAGGCCCCATCTGGGAAATCAGCAGTGCCAGCACTGACTCGACAGAGCGGACCGCACCCTCATACGGACCTTCAATTTCGGTAGCCTCAATGACATCCATCAGCCGGTGCGTGAGTTCATACGGGGTAATCACTGCCGTGCCTCCGAGTGAATGACGGTGCCCTCGATGGGCGTGGCGCGCGGGGCGCCCTCATGGGAGACGCCGTTCTCAGAGAAACGGACCCCCTCAGCCTCAAGCGCTGAGATAACCCGGCTCAAGGTCCTGTACTGGCATTTGGGGGCGGCGTCGGATGAGCCCTCCCATCCACGGACAACGTCGCGATGGATGCCAGCGCGGACGGCGAGTTCTTCCTGCGTGATATCGGCGAAGACCCGACCAGCACGAATCATTTTCCCAGTGATTTTCGGCATCAACATGCCGATAAATGTCCTTCAAATGATGGTTTCCCACAAGGTGAACTTTCTCACCATTCCCCACTGCTGACCCCTTGCTTACCGAGGCTGACTGATTCGCAAGTTGAGCCCGTAAAATCAGGGGCTAATCGTTATCAGCAGGTAGTCCCACGCCACCGCCTTTGACTGCCGCAGGAACGGCGACAAGTAGGCGAAGCGTGGCCGGACTTTGTTGCACTCCAGGGCACAGAGCTGCAGGTCGTTGATGCAGGCCACGGTCTTGCCGGCCCGGCGGTGGGTCACGATGCAGGCGAAGCGCTCGGTGCGCTGGTGGAAGTCGCGGAACTGCTCTCGGGGCTCGTAGTCGAATTCGCGTTCGATTTCCTGTCTTTCCATCGGAACGTCACCAGCTTGGGGGCCTCCGGGGCGGCAGCACCTGGCGCAGACCTGCCGTCCGAACGGTCAAACACCTCCTTGATCGCCGGCATGTCGCCGTCGGCGGCCTTGCCGACCAGTCTGTCGGCGATGAGCTGCACCATCTCGACCGGCTGGCCGTCGGCACCTTCCACCTGCCGGCGCAGCGCCCGCATGAGCGCGGCCCGCATCAATCCGCCCGCCGGGCCGTCGGCCGGCGGGGCGTTGTCATCCGTCATGTCGTTTCCTTTCGGAGTTGTGCGAGGCCCCCGCGAAATGCCCATCGGTTCGCGGCCAGGTGGTCGCCCGCTGGGAACAAGCACGATTCGCTTGCGTTGGAGTTTGGGAGAAGCGCACCCCCATGCCGGAGCACGAAACCGACCGCGAAATGCGCTTGCGCGCATTGGCTTCCAAGCTGTTCTTCACGCTTCGGCGCGAAGGCCCGCGGTTTGGCCTTTACCGGGATGTCGACGTATCAACAGCCGTGCGGCACGACGGCCTTTCCCCTCGACGAGGTCGAAGACATCCTCAACACTTGGAAATTGAGGGGGCCGCACGGAGGCTGAAAACCCCTGCTGAGCTCGCAATTATGCAGCCTGCGCTTTTATACAGTTCCGACGTAACGTAGTCAAGATATAATTTCACAATGTGCTCGCCGCGGCCGCCCGGGGCTAGGCCCCCGCGCGCGACGATTACCTTGCAATGGCGTAGTCCGCGTTCTGCCGGCTGCTTCTCTGTCGCGCCCCGGGACGCCTGCAATTCGGTGAGGCCGACTTGGTCTGCCCGTTCTCCGGGAACGACTCCGACCGACGTCATGAAAACAAAACCCCGCCGACGGCGGGGCTTTGCCGATTCGCTGAGCTGGCGCGGACGTCAGTAGCAGGCATCCACCCAGGTGTATCCATTCCAAGCGACGCAGGGGTCCGAGTAGTACGAGGAGTAATAGGGGTAGCCGTAGTAGCCGACCGATCCGACCGCCAAGCCTGCCGCGAGCGGCCAGCCCAAACCGCGGCGCCATCCCCAACCGCGCCCGCCCCATCCGCCGCGAAAGCCGGCGACACGGACGCCGCTTCCGACAACAGGACCGCGGAAGCCGCCACGGAAGCCGGCGACACCCAAGCCGCTTCCCACAACAGGACCGCGGAAGCCACCACGGAAACCGCCGATGCCACCGCGGAAGCCGCCGCCGACGGCGGCCGCACGGAAACCACCGCCGCCGCGAAAGCCTCCCACCCCGAACCCGCCGCCGCGGAAACCACCACCGCCGTGGAAGCCGCCCGCGCGGGCGGACGCCACCTCCGGCGTGAGAGCGGCAACAATCAGCGCGGCCGCGCCGAGAGCAAGAACTGTCTTCATTTGGACGCCTCCGTTGCACACGACCGGTTGCGGTCGCGTGGGATGTTCAGCCTCCCTTGCGAGTAGTTAGTCCCTCCGCTGCTGAACTGAAAATGAACAAGACGAAATGTCCGGCGCGGGCGCGCGGGAAACTTCCCGCCGCACAGATGTTGCGATCACACTGCTCGTCCGAATTGAGCCGGAAGGAAGGAAGGATCGGGGCGTGGACAGGAACCGTGCAGCCGCGGACGGCGTTGATGTCCGAATTCAACGGAGGAAGCGATGCCGGATGATCTTTCCAACCGAGGTCCCGAGGACCGTAGTCGCATCAGTCTCCTGGAACCTCACGAGGTCCAGTTCTGGTGCGACAAGTTTGACGTATCGAAAGAGCGGCTGTCCGAAGCGGTTCGGAAGGTCGGTCATTCCGCATCCGCAGTCGAAAAAGAGTTGCGAAGCTAGGTCGCGGCGCCGCGGGGCGGATCATTCTTTCTTTCGGAAGCGGTGCCTTAGTGAGCGAGCACCTGCGCTACGCTGCAGCGCTCGCGTGCTATCGCCCGCGCGCGGGTCGCCAGCTGGCGGCGCGGCTGCCGCGCACCAGCGCTAGATCGCGCAGACACAAGAAAACCCCGCCAAAGGGCCCCCCGGCGGGGTTTGATTGGAGCGGGCGGCTCGCTGGTCAGGCATCTAGAGCCGAGCGCTCGACCAGCACTGTCCCATGCCGGAGCGCATCCACGGTCGTGCCGAGATACCGATTAACCAAGCTGTACGGATTGAGTTGCCGTGTGACTTTTGCAGCACAGCCACTCAGCTCGCGGGTCCTTCATCTTCCAGCGCGTCGATGATCCCCCAAGTCTGCGCACCGACGATCCCATCGATGGTGATGGCGGACCGCTGCTGCAGGTCCTTCACTGCCGCCTCGGTTTTGGGGCCGTAGCGCCCGTCGACGCCGCCGACCTGGAAACCGACCAGGCTCATCCTCTTCTGCGCGCGACGAACCGGAAGGCCGGTTGAACCGATGCGGAGAATGGGCTCGCTTTGATCGGCCTCGTCGATGTTGAGCCAGGTCACCTTGCCGACGACCCCATCGACCGGGATCTCTCTTTGCTGCTGGAACGCCTTGACGGCCGCCTCGGTCGCTGCCCCGAAGACACCGTCGACGGGGCCGGCATAGTGGCCGAGCGCCTTCAGGGCTTCCTGCAAGTCCCGCACTGCCGGATCGTTCGAGCCTTTCCTCAAAACCGGTTCAGCCATCGCACGCCTCCCTTCTGCAAATCCTCGTTCGGCGGGGCCACGGGCTGATGGAGCCCGGCATGATGGCCCTCCCGCAACGGCCGATGGCTCGTCCGATGGAGATGGAGCGCCTAAACCGAATAGTACGCAGCCGGCCGGAGCGGCGTCGAACGCATCGGGTGCCCGCGCGTACGATAGCACGGCATTGAGCGGCAGGCACCGGCACCGCCGCATCCGCAGGCCAGTCGGACGAACACAATATTACCGGCGACGATGGTGTTCTGAGCGATCAAGCGCAGGGCCGGGGCGTCTCGCGCCGTCCGGTCGGGTGAGCGATTCGCGTAAGATTAACAAGTGAGCGTGGGTACGCGCTTAACTCACTCCACCGGATTGGGTGCTGGGGAGGGAGTTGGGCGCGGGGCGATCAAGCTCGGCCAAACGCCGGACGGTTGCGCTGCCCGCGGGCGCGGTGAGCCATGCGAACAGCGAGCGCGTCAGGGGCGCAGACACGATTTCCGCCGTGCGCAACCAGCGTGCGCACGGACTTCAGCCTTCGCGCCCACTTCTGTTCCGCGCGGCGATGAAAATCCAAGGGATAAACGATCATTTCACGTCTCGTCCGGTTCACGGCTGCTGCACAATCCAACGTGCGACCGCAGGCGCCGTTCCCGCCGAAAGCGCCATGACATGCAGGTGAGTTCCGAACGAGGGGCGGCGTAGCAGGCTCTCGCGCCGGCGAAAGCTCCGTCCGCCCACGATCCCGGGGGAAAAGCAAAGGGGCTCGGCAGCATGCTGCCGAGCCCCTTCTTCGCACTTGGGTTCGCTCAGATGAGCAGAGTCGCTGCCGCGAGGACGATCCCCGTAACGAACGCGGCTTGGCAGGAGAACAGCAGCATTTCTCTCAAGATTCTGGTCATATGTAGCCCCCCGTTGCGGCCGCCCTCAGTGGAGGACGCGCCGCACCCCTAGCGCACCCCCATACCTGGGCGAAAAGGTGGCAGGCGACCGCCGGAATTATGTATGGAATGCCCACCGGCCATGCCAAATCGGATACCTCGCCGGGGAGATAACCGGTAGTTCCCTTAGAATCTCTTAAAATCCGGCCATCCCCACCGTGACAGAGGGGCAGGCGGCCACGCCTGATTCGGACGACCCCAATCGTCACCTCATGTCGGCCCAGCCGATCGGCGGAGTCTTAACCGGCCCGGCAGAATTGCTGCTTATGGTTAAACGCCGATGCCGATGGTCGCTCACACCATCAGTGGCCTTACGCATTTTCTTACCGTTGGCCGGAGTCTGCGAGAGCCCGCGAGCGCGGGCTGGTTAAGCGTTTGATAAGGGTTGTGACGCAGTGTTCCATCATCACAGGGAGCGGATCGTCGGGCAATGTTCTACACGCTCGCAGCGGCCGCCAAGGCGACCGGCTTGAGCGAACAGACGATCCTTAAGGCGGTCGAGGACGGCGGCATCACGGGAACCAGAGATCTGTTCGGAGACTGGCAGATCGAGCGCAATGCGCTGCACCGCTCCTACGCGCCGGCCGAGCCGGCCGGTGCCGCCAGTGAGACGGCGCAATCGCATGCACCGTCCGATGCGGCAGACCTTGAAGCGGACATCGAAGCGCTGATCAAGGAAGCCGGCAGTACACTCCGACAACAGCCCGACCAGGCGCGGCGTGATCCCGACCGCGGGCGCAGTATCGTGTCCCTGGTCCCCTCCGTCCCCGGGCGGCAGCCGCAAGCCGCCACCACTCCCGGACAGCCATTCCTCCGCCCAAGACGCTCCGCCGGACCCCGATGGAGGTCGGCGGATCGCGCTTGGACGGCCATACCGGAACGGGACGCCGCGTGGGGCGACCACGTCAGGGCGCGGACAAAGTGCGACCTCCTGGTCCCGAGCGCGACTCCGCGCGCCAAACGCATTCGCGCCGCGCTGATCACGGCGGCGCTTCTGGCAGCACTGGGCCTGGGTTGGATCGGCGGCCGGGGCGTCTCCGTCACCGCGGATTCCACTGCGGCGTCGATCCCACTTGCGCAGAATCCCAATGTTTCGATCCAACCCACGGGAGTGCTAACCGACGCCTCCCGCATCGCGATGCCGAAGGCGGAGCCGGCAGCGGTTCCGACCACACGGGACAGCCGGAAAATTGTAGTGCACCAGACCTCGAACCCCTCGGGACGAGCAGCGCCCGTCCTGCAGCAGGCCAGGACCGAGCCACGCCCGATGGCGGCGCCGGAAACAAGGCCGACCACGATCGAGGGCTGGACGATACGGGAGGTCATGGGCAGCAAGGTCGTGCTGGAAGGGCCTACTGGAATCTGGACCGCGGCGCGTGGAGACGTCGTGCCGGGGGTGGGCACGGTCGATTCCATCGTCCTCTGGGGCAACCGTTGGATCGTCGCGACCAGCAGGGGTCTGATCTCGACCCAATAGCGGGCATTCAATAACGAACGCTCATGGCCGGGCCGGCACTGCGCGGGCGCTGCACCGCGTTTTACGACCGATGAGTTCTCGGCGCAGCGAACATGGCTCGATATACGCGGCTCGCGACTCCAGCGGAACAAAGTTCCATCACCGACGTCTGTCGATGTAACGAACGGGAAAAAGGCGATGGCCCGGGTCACACATCGCGACCGCTGCGCGACGCTGTGTTGCTCCAGCCGATCGATCGCAATAGGGTGGAGTCCGCGCGTGTTGCTGCGATCCACATGGCGCGCGCCATACCACACTCCGCTCATGCGAACGCAAAAAAGCGCCGCGGGTGTGCTTCGCTTTGCAGGCTGGATCACCCTAATGACGGGCGGCCCATGAGCACGGCAGAATACTTCAAAGAACAAGCCGAACGCTGCCGACGGCTCGCGCAACGAGCGGCGTCGCCCGTCGTCGCCCGCGAGCTCTTGGAGCTTGCCGCCGATTTCTTGAGACGTGCCACCGAATTGGAATCGAGCGGCTCGCCCGTCGCCCAGCAGCAGCAGCAGATTCAACCCAAGCAGGACGACGAGTAGCTCGTCCGCTTTGCGTCACTCCCGCGACGTGCGCACATGCGGAGCCGGTTGGCGCGTTTGCTCGCACTGCTCGGCTTCCAACGCCAGCCGCGTCCAGGTTCGCGACATGTCGATGAGAATGGACTGCACTCGCAAGTTGGGCGCGTGATCGGCCATCTCTCGGCATTCGAGAGCGCGCTCCCGGCACTTGATGGACGCGATCATCGGCGGCAACCGAACGCGGTCGACCCACGCCGCGACAGCATACAACAAACCACGACCCGTGGGTCGATCGGCTGACACGTCCGAGAAAAAAATTTCAAAGACCGAGTGTCGGCTTGCGGACAGAAAACAGACGTCGGACGCGGTGACATCATTGCATCCAGGTGACGACTTGCAACGTACCGGGATAAACCAAACGCTGCGGCCTCGCGGCGACCACAGACGGACGGAGGCGAGACATGGGCGCGCGTGCAACATCGATCCTTGGCGCAATGCTGGCGATCGGGTCGCTGCTCTCCGGCGCCGACGCCCAAACGCGGGCACGGCACCAGGACGCGCTCGACTGGCAGACGTTTCTGGTGCCGGAGTTTGGGACCACGGTGGAATATCCCGCCGGTATCTTCTCGGTGCCGGACGGAAAGGCGGAGAAAGGATTTGGCCAGCGCTTCAACAGCGCCGACCGGCGCTCGGTGCTGACCATCTATACCCAGGAGAATGAGGCCGGCGACACGCCGGCGAGCTACCTGAAGAGCCATCTGCGCGTGGGACGCTCCGCGCTGCACTATGAGAGGGTCACGCGCTCCTTCTTTGCGATCTCTTCGGCCCGCGAGGGGATGGTGTTCTACAGTCGCTGCAATTTCTCGACCGACGCTGGCGGCGCGATCCATTGTTTCGACCTGGTCTATCCGCTGACGGACAGGCATCCCTGGGATGCGATCGTGACGCGCATCAGCCGCTCGCTCCGGCCGCTGGAAAGCTAAAGGGAGCCTGGGCGGATTGCGCCGCGCTTTCTATCTATGACGGACGCGTGCTGCGGAGGACCCGGCGCGCGGGAGGTTCCCGCCACTGGCATCCGTAGGGCCACGGTTCCTTGGGGCAGGCCGAGCCGGCCGGGCGCTCGGTCTTGGCTGCGACCGGGGCGGGTTCCGCCTTCGTTTCGGGAGCTGCACCCGCGAACATGGTGATGGCGGCCGCGCCCAATCCCAGGGCTACGAGGCCGCCGACGAACTTCGAAACGGACATTTGACACCCACCCACGCGCCCCCGCAGCGTCTTGACGCGCGGTTGGAGGCTCCAGGTGTTTAGTCGCACCTTGGCGGGAAAGGTTCACCGGTCAATTTCTCGTTAGAAGCCAGCAGGTTGGGCCCTCGGAGCGACAGAAAACCCGCCCGCACCGGGTGGGACACCGCCTCCCTCAGGCCTCGGAACTGCACGGCAGGGCGCGGATTGTCTTCCCGACCCCAACGAGATCCGATTGCGAGGTTGCCATGGCCAGATGCGAGACCTGCGGAAACGACTACGACAAGGCATTTCAGGTGAGCATGAACGGCTCGACCCATACCTTCGACAGCTTCGAATGCGCGATCCATGCGCTGGCGCCGACTTGTGAGGCCTGCGGCATTCGCATCGTCGGTCACGGGCTCGAGAAAGACGGCACCTTCTTCTGCTGCGACCACTGCGCCGAGGCCAGCGGCGTGAGCGGGCTGCGCGACCGCATTGGAGCGAGCGCGTGACAGGAGCCAGCGCGCGTCTGCGTTCGGTGTAGCGGGCACGCTGGCTGCTAAACCAGATCTCGGTTGTGAAACCAGGCCCGGCGAGCTTAATCTGGATCCTCTTCGGCGAGGGCTGAACGGAGGCCGGCCATGACGATATTTCATCCCGCCGCCACGGCGATGCTCTCGTTGCTGGCGGTGATGATCCTCGACCAGCGGCCGGCCAGCGCCGAAGTCTATCGCCCGTGGTGCATCGGCTATGTCGCAACGATATCCAACAGCTGCACCTTTACCTCTTTCGAGCAATGTATGATGACCGCGCGCGGCAGCGGCGGTTCATGCATGCAGAACCCCTGGTATCTGCAATATGGAGAGCGCGGTCCGGCCACCCCCGCCAGGTACAAGGGTGAGCGCGAAAAACGCCGTTAAGCTTTCTCGCGCGACGAGACTGTGGCCCTCTGCCAAGCCCGATCGTTATGCCGCGATAAGTCCGGAGGTGACCGTCGTCATCCTCGGCACTCTCGCAAACCAACTCGCCAGTGCGAGCAGCGCGCTTCAGGTCAGGATGCCGCCTGAGAACAGCACCGCGCAGACCAAAGCTGCTACTACGATGGAGCCGACTACCCCGAGCCATTCCTCGTAGGGCGCCGTGTCACGGATTTCGCGTTCCAGTTCTTCGAGCATCGCACCACTCCCATGCCCCCGTGTGGATCGCCGTCCCAGCCGTTGTGCGCGACGATTTGGGCGACAATTGTGGAATGTGTCCCGGCATCTCCAAATAGTCGTTGGGTGTAGTTTTCCGGTCACAGTCCGCCGACCGGCATTTCGCGTCAGACCCCGCCATCTGCGCTCACGAGAGCATCCAAGCTGTTACTCCACGGGCAATTCCAGATTGCGCATGCGCAACGCTTGTTGCGCCGCGACAAGATGCGCGCAGGCATTTTGGACGCGGTTAGGAATTGGCACCGGCTGCACGTTGAAGAAATAGTTCTCGACCATTCTTCGCCATAGCGACTTGCCGCGCGCAGCATCCTCTTTGAAGATGTCGAGCACGGCCTGCAACAATGCCATTTGGTGCCGGTCGCTGGTGGTGGGCGTGGCGGCGATGATCCGGCGGCCTTCGGTGGCGGCCGCCGTCACGTCCGCGACGAGTGCGCTGGTGTCGTCGTCGGGATAGGCGTCGCGGTAGCGTCGAATGAGCTCATCGAACATATCGTCATTGCGGGCGAGGTCGGCGATCAGGCGGCATACCACCAGGCCGTCGAAGAGCTGCTGCGGGACATAGCGAGCCATGCTTTCCTCCGAGAGCGCAACGCCGACGCGACGCCATCGTTCCAGATCGACGCATCTGGTCAAGTCTCGATTGCGACAGATGGCTTTGCGCCTGCCCTCGGAGCGCTTCCTCCTTGGGCGCGGCTTCATCCTCCGCTCCCCGACAAGCCGCCATGATGCATGACGCAGCGCCCGGCCCGGCCTCGCTCGCCGCTCTGCGCGGCGCCATTCGTCACGGCCACGAGCCGCCGCCGGCGCGGCTGGTGGCGGAGCTCCCGTCCTATCGCTGGTTCGTCGTCGGTACGGTCTGCATCGGCGCGTTCATGGGTCAAGTCAACTCCAGCATCGCGCAGTTGCTCCTTCCCCAGCTCGAAATCGAATTCAACGCGAGACTGAGCACGGTGAGCTGGGTCGCCGTCGGCTACCTCCTGGCAATGGCGGCATTTCTGCCGATCTTTGGCCGCCTTGCCGATATCGTGGGGCGCAAGCTCCTCTATACGGGCGGCTTCCTGCTGTTCGTCATGGGCTCGGCGGCGTGCGGCTTTGCGCCGAACCTGCCGGTGCTCATCGCCTTTCGTGTCCTGCAGGCGATCGGCGCGGCGCTGCTGGCGTCGAACAGCATCGCAATCGTGGTGGCCGTTGCCGGCCCGGAACGCCGGGGGCGCGCACTGGGCATCCAGTCAGCCGCGCAGGCTATCGGGTTGAGCGCAGGGCCGGCGATTGGCGGACTGATCCTTCACGCCCTCGACTGGCGATGGGTGTTCTGGATCAACGTGCCGTTCGGTCTCGCCGGCATCGTAATGGGCTGGTTCGTACTCCCGCCAACCAAGGACCTCGCGGAGGACAGGCGCTTCGATTGGAAGGGCGCGGTCCTGATCGCACCTGCGCTCACCGCGCTGGTAGCGATACTCAACGAAGGATATGCGTGGGGAGTAACCTCGCCAGCACTGCTTGGCTGTGCGTTGCTGGCGGCCATCCTGCTCGCGTTGTTCATCCACGTTGAGCGGCACGCCGATGCTCCCCTGATCGATCTCAAGCTGTTCCGCGCGGGCGCATTTGCAGCCGGCAACGGCGCCGGTCTGATGTCCTACGCCGCGCTGTTCGGGCTCTTCTTTGTAATGCCGTTCATCTTTGTGCGGGTCTATCAGGATTCGATCCTGTCAGCGGGACTGCGGCTCTCCATCGTCCCGGTCATGCTCGGTGTAATTGCCCCAATCGGCGGGGCGCTTTACGACCGGCTTGGTGCCCGCGTGCTGACCGTGTCGGGTATGCTGATCTGCGTGGCCGCGCTGATCCTGCTGTGCGTCGTCCTCGACGGCACGCCACAAGGCATGCCGCTCGTCATGCTGGCCCTGGCAATTTTCGGAATCGGTCAGGGGGTGTTCATCTCGCCTAACAACAGCGCGATCATGGCAGCCGCACCTGCAGCCTTGACGGGTGAAGCCGGCGGATTGTTGAACGTAACGCGCTCCCTCGGAATCAGCATTGGCATCGCGGCCGCATCCTCGCTGCTGGCGTGGCGGCTGGCGGTGCTGACCGGTTCCGGCCACAACACCCTCCACGCCGAAGCGATCCACCTGGTGTCAGCCGGCCGCGACGTCATCTTGCTGCTGGGCGGCTTCGCCGCTATCGCGGGTGCCATCTCACTGGCCGCGTCCCCGTCGCAGCAATCGCCCGGGACCTCGGGTGCGTCCGCCTAGCCTTGCATCGGTGCGCGATCCCCCGCCCGGTGCGGGAAGATGCCTGGCACGAAGGGTCGCCGCCCTCTCCGCGATCGGGCTTTCTGTGCCCTCCCCTCACAAAAAGGTAATGATTTCATCTGGAACGAAGCCTTGGCCCGACGGTTACCCTGGCAATGACAAGGGT
>CAVUAI010000068.1:0-207885 GCA_963739385.1 uncultured Alphaproteobacteria bacterium | reverse complement strand
CGAGCGAGCCCGTGCTCCTCGGACACACCCGTCCGGATCTCGGCGGATGCAGCCTCGACCCCCGAGGCCAGCCCGTCGATGCGCTGCCGAAGTGGCTCCTCGACCTTGGCCAGCCGCTCCTCGAGCTCCTGGCGGGCGACGTGGTAGCGCTCCTCGAGCTGGCGGCTGCCGGACGTCAGCCTGGCCTGACCCCGAGGAGATCTCACCTCGGACCGCAGCGAGCGCGTCCTCCATGTTGACCTGGACCACCTCGCGGAGGGCCTCCGCGGCGCCGGCGAGGCTCGAGCCGAGCTCCTCGCGCAGCATCGTGAGCACCCGCGATCCGTTGACCTCGCCGTGCAGCTCCTGGGCGATGGCGGACAGCCGCGCCTCCACGACCTCGAGGCGGTCGGTCACCGCCGTGAAGGCGCGGTCGAGCCGCTCGATGGGATCCCCGTTCGAGATGGGTGACCCCACGCCGGCCGGCCGATGCTCGGTGGACTCGTCGCTCATTCCTCGTCCTTCTGTTTTCGGCGGAAGCGACAGCACTTCGAGGGGCTTCTTCATCTTTCCCCACGGCCTCGCGGATGCGGGTCTCGACGAGGAGGACCAGCGCCTCGAAGCTCCGGTCGAACGATCGCTGCATCCGGTCGAACACCGCGTCCACGAGCTCGCCCTGGACGGCCTCCTCGACCTCGCCCATCCGGGCCTCGATCTGGTCGACGCGCTCGCTGATCTTCGGCGCCGACCGGTCCGGCCCCACCCCTCGATCTTCTCCGCATCGCCTTGAGCTCGCTCCGGACGGCTTCGGTCGACGTTCCGAGGTCTCGTCGGCCATACCCCGAGCTCCTTTGCCAGGACTTCTCGACTCCTCGAGGCTGGCGACCACCGCATCACGAAGGCCCTCGAGGCCGGCGGTGAACGATTCACGGACTTGCCCATCCCGTCGGCGACGCCTTCGCGGACCCGGCCCGCCAGCGCCTCGGTCACCGCGACCATCCCGGTGTTGAGGCGGGTCCCGATGTCCGCGCCCACGTCCGCCGGAGGGCGGTGACCGACTCCTCGATCCGTTTGACCATTGGTCGCCGGAGGGCCTCAGGGTCGACGCCTCCCGGATCATGGCGATCCCCGCTCCATCTCGAGGACCCGCTCTCGACCGCGTCCGAGGAGACACCTGCTCGGCTCAGCGACTCCAGCCGTTCGCGGACCTCGTGCTCGGTCTCCACAGCTGCCTTCAGGCCGCGGCGCCGGTCCAGCGTCTCGATCCCCTCGGCCAGCCTGTCCACGCCCTGCAGCCCGCGTTCCAGGGGGCGACGCGCTTGGCCTGGTCGGCGGCGACGGCCTCCAGGCCCGCGCTCACCGCGTCCCCGATGGTATGCTGGATGTCGCGGTCTCGTCGAGGACGCGGCCAGGTCGCCGAGGCGGCCTCTCGACCGCCCCTGGGTATCCCCGAACGAGGTCACCGCCTCGCTGACCGTGCCGATGGCCGCGGCGAGATGGAGCGAGACCTGGTCCACCCGGTCCTCCAGGCCTCGACCCGGGTGACGAGGTCGCGGAAGGAGCGTCCCATCTCTGCCACGAGGGGGCGAGCCGAGCGCCGAAGGCTCCGCCAGCGTCCTGATCGAGCTCGCTCGAAGGTGGTCGATCGTCCATCCCGGCGGGCCGGATTGTACAATCAGGCAACCCATGCCTTCCCGCTCCCTAGCCTTCGCTTCCTTCGCCGTCTGCCGCGGCCGTCGGCATCGTGCTGGGCCTGGTGCCACCGGCCGTCGGCGACGAGGGCCCCCCCACCGTGGTTCGCACCGGCCTCCTCGACGAACGCGGATGGCTCCCTGCAGCGGATCACGCCTGACGCCGCGGGCGGGCTGCTGGCTCCGCGGTCCCCTGGGGACCCGACGACCGACGGTCTGCGCCCCGATCCGGTTCACCATGGTGGGGTCGTGTGGCGGCAGGCCGGCGACGCGCCCGTCCGCAGCAGCTTCCTGGTCGTCGGCGGCCCGGCCCGGCGCATGCGTCGGCCGTCGCCGACCCGGACGAGGGCCCGGATCCGGGCTGCCCGGACTAGCCGGTCTCGATCGGGACGCCCCCGTCTGGACCGTCCGAGGCCCGGTGCGCCCACCTCACGTCTGCGACTCCCCGACTCGAGTGGCTCGAGCGAGTGCGGGCGGTGTTCATGAACACATCGGGCACGGCCACCGAGCCCTCGTTCCTCGATCGAGCCGGCGACATGCTGGCATCGGCCTGGGGGATGATCAGCGAGCCATTCTCGGCGCCCACGGCCGTCGGCGACGACCGGCCAGCCGGCGATCATCACCCGCGCCGCGTGGGGTGCGAACGAGAAGATGCGGCGCTGCGGCCCGGGTATGCGACTCGGTCGAGATGGCGTTCGTGCACCACACCGTGAACAGCAACTGCTACTCGCGGAGTCCCGGGCCGACGACCTGGTCCGAGGGATCTACGCGTACCACGTGCGAGGGACGCCACTCTGCGACATCGCGTACAACTTCCTCATCGACCGCTTCGGGCGGATCTACGAGGGCCGCTACGGCGGCATGGATCAGCCGGTGATCGGCGCCCACGCATGGGGTTCAACACGAACGACCACTGGCGTGGCCGCCCTCGGCGACTTCTCCCGGCGAACGCCCGCAGAAACGGGTGATCAAGGCGTTCCGAATCTGCTGGCCTGGCGGCTCGACGTCGCCCATGTCCGCCCACCGGCACGGCCCGGATGGACTCCGCGGGCGGCTCGACCACCAAGTTCGAGAAGGGTGACGAGGTCGACGCTCGTCGCGGTCTCCGGCCACCGCGACACCGGCTACACGTCCTGCCCCGGCGGCAGCTCTACGCGAGGCTCAGGCGATCCGGCCGCGGGGCCGAGCCGAGGGCTCCCGAAGACTCTGGGATCCGGACGCCGTCTCGCCGAACCCCGCGCCGTCGGGACCACCGCGATCCGGTTCACGGCCCGCTGTCACGGCGATGGACTGGACGATCGACATCTACAACGACCTCGCGCCGACGACGGTGTTCACAGTCGCTTCGCGGGACCGGGCATCGACGCATCCACGCGACGTGGGACCGGATCCGGAGCACCGATCGCTCGATCCGGACGCCCACCGGCGCCCGCCGGCACCTACACCGTGTACTTCCGGGCCACGAACGGGCACATGACCGCTCGCGAGGCGGTCGTCACCTCGACGCTCGGCTGACGCCTCGCGGCAGCCTTGCTGGCGGCCACCGCCGCGTCGGCCAGCACGTCGAGCCCCTCCGCGAGCTCCTCGTCGGTGATGACCAGCGGCACGAGGTGGCGAAGCACGTTGTGGTAGATGCCGCAGATGACCGTGACGACGCCCCGCCGCTGCGTCTCCTGCATGAAGCGCCGACAGGTAAGCGCCTGGCGGGCGCCTTCGTCGCCCGGTCGGCGACGATCTCCACGCCGACCATGGCGCCGATCCCGCGGACGTCGCCGACCTCCGGCACGTCGCGGGCGATCTCCTCCCAGCGGGCTCGGATGGTCTTGCCGACGCTCCGCGCGCTCCATGCAGCCCCTCCTCCTCGATCACCATCAGCACGGCGTTCGCCGCGGCGCACGCCACCGGGTTCCCGACGTAGGTGCCGCCGATCGCGGACGGCCCGGGCGCGTCCATGATCTCGGCGCCGGCCCGACCACCGCCGACAGCGGATAGCCGCCGGCCAGCGCCTTGGCCGAGGACCACGATGTCGGGATCGAAGCCGAAGTGCTCGGAGGCCAGGAACCTCCCGGTCCGTGCCGCTCCGGTCTGGATCTCGTCGGCGATCGTCAGGATGCCGTGCTCGCCGCACAGCTCCGCCAGCCCGGGGAGGAACTCGGGCGCGGGGACGACGAAGCCGCCCTCCCCCTGGATCGGCTCGACGACCGCGGCGGCGACCGTGCCGGGTCGACCACGGTCGTGAACGCCCGCTCGATCGCCTCGAGCGCGGCCGCCCGCGCTCGTCGGGCCGTCGGCTCGGTACGGGTACGGGTAGGGCAGCGCGGTAGACCTCGGGGGCGAACGGGCCCGAACCCGGTCTTGTACGGATGGTGGCGGCTGGTGAGGCTCATCGTGAGCAGCGTCCGGCCGTGGAACCCGCCCTCGAAGCACAGGATCGCCGGCCGGCCCGTGGCCGCCCGCGCGAACTTCACCGCGTTCTCGACCGCCTCGGCGCCGGAGTTGAACAGGGCGACCTTGCGGTCGCCCGCCGCACGAGCGGACGAGTCGCTCGGCGAGCTCGACGTACGACTCGTAGGGGATCACCGAGAAGTCGGTGTGCGAGAACCTCGCCGCCTGCGCTCCGGACGGCCTCGACGACCTTCGGATGCGAGTAGCCCGACGATGTGGCACCCGAGCCCGCCGGAGAAGTCGAGCAGCGTGTTCCCGTCGACGTCGGTGAACGCCGCGCCCGCGCCCGGTCGATGACGCCGGCACGTGCAGGCTCAGCGCATCGGCGACGACCCGCTCCTTCCGCGCGAGGAGCTCGCGGGACCTCGGCCCGGGGATCTCGGTTACCAGGTCGATCGTGCCCACGCGGTCTCCTCCTCGAGCCGGCTCCGGGTCGAGGCTACCGGAGCGATCGATGGACGTCAGCGGGGGAAGACAGGCCACCTCTCGGCGAGGAGACGACGCTGGCCAGGTCGTCCTCCGGCACGTCGGACCCGGGCAGGCGTCCTTCGGACGCGTGCCGCAGGTGGCAGCCGGGGCTCCTGGAGCCTCGGGCCACCGAGGATGTGGCTGACCGCGCACCCGGCGACGAGGAGGGCGTCGGCGAGGAGCCGGCGGTGACAGCGCCCCCGGAAGGCCGCACCACACATGTCCGCCGTCGCCTGGTGGCGTGACGTCTCGATGAGCTCGTCTCGCGCGCCGGAGAACTGCAATGTCTCCATGTGATCGGAGAGCCTCGGAACCCGGCGAGCCGCACCGGCATGGGGCGGCTTCCGGCGAGGCCGGCGGAACCCGTCTAGGACGTCCCCGAGAGCACTCAGAGCGCAGGCCTGCGGAGCCGAGGGACGCTTCGAGCTCTTCCGCTTGACGGAGGATGCTTCTTCGATCCCGGCAGGGTTCGGACATCCGTGATCCGCTCATACCGGCGGCACGGACCAGCTCGATGAAGGCGTCGATCGCCCGCGCGCCGTGACCGAACCGTATAGATGCGCCTTCTGTTCTACGTACCACCAGCCGCGCCAGGCTCGGTGCACGGAACAAAGAACGGCCGACACCTTGCGTCGCAGGGGCTTAGAGCTGGGGGCTCGCCTTCGCCGCGAGCTGCTTGGCGGCCTCGAGGCACTGGTTCCGTCAGGTAGCCGACGAACTGGATCGTGAGCAGGGTGTCGCCCTTCAGCATCCCGAAGATCTTGCCCATGCCGTACCACCCCGTCTTGTCCCCGATACCGGGAACGTCGGTCGCCTGGGGCATCATCATCGGCATCATCGCCGCGCCGCCCGGCGAGTATGATCACCACCGACACTCTTCCCGACACCCTCCTTGGACGTGATGTGCAGACGTTGGCTGATTCGGGGGCGCTGGTGCCGTCGTGGAACTGCCTCCCCCAGCGCGGCCGCCGAGGTCCGCCGCGGTGAACAACGAACACGCTTCCGATGTCTACCCTCCCAGTTGGCGGACCGGGCCATGCTCCGTTCGGAGAGCCGACCTGTCAAATCCCGCGGGGGGGTCCGCGGCCTCGAACGTATTCCAGTGGGCGAGGAGTCGGCGAGGACCGCGACCAGTCCCTCGTAGTCGAGGGCCGGCGCCGGGAGCCGGAGCCTTCGGCGCGGCGAGGGCCTCTCGGACGCCTCGGCGCACGCACACCAGGTGTCCTCGGTCTCGCGGCGTCGCCAGCCGGCCATGTCGCGGGGGCGGCCCGGAGCCCGGTCTCGAACCCGACGAGCGCTTCCGCGAGCGAACGGCCCGGCACGCCCCGGGGCGACGGCACCGCGGTGACGAGCACCCCCTTCGAGCCCTCGACCGACTCGAGGACTCGCTCGAACCCATCGCGCAACGGATCCTCGGGCGACGTCGTCTCCGGCAGCGCAGGATGCTAGCGGCCATCTGACAGAATGGCGGACATGGCCCGCCTCCTCCTATCGTCAACGTCAAAGCGCAGTCAGTGACCCGTGGACCGTCAACGTCATCGAGAGCGCGCTGCGCTCCGAGTTCGAGGTCGAGCGCAACGAGACCAAGAAGCAGGGACACGCCACCCACCTCGCTCGAGGCGCCGCGCACGAGGGATTCGACCTGGTGGTCTCGATGGGAGGGGACGGCACCCTGAACGAGGTGGCGAACGGACTTGCAGGGACCCATGTCCCATGGGGATCATCCCCGCGGGCGGGACGAACGTGTTGGCGCGGTCCCTGGGGATCCCATGGGACCCCATCGAGGCGACGTGGCACCTGCTGGCGAACCGGAACAACCCGCCGAGGCGGGTGCCGCTCGGCCGCGGACGACGGTACTTCACCTTCGCGGCGGGGCTCGGGTTTGACGGCGCCCTGGTGCGAGACGTCGAGCGGCGGCAGGGCTTGAAGAAGGGCCTGGGGCACCCGTACTACCTCTGGTCCGGGTTCGCCAGTTCTTCGCCGGGATCGACCGGGAGCATCCTCCGATCCGCCTGCGGTGGGGGGCGAACCTGAGCACGATCGAGAGGATCTGTTCGTGGCGATCTGCCAGAAGACCAAGCCCTTCACGTTCTTCGGGAGCCGGGAGATGAACATCTGCCCCGAGGCCAGGCTGGAGAAGGGGCTCGACTGCCTGTCGGTGGACACGTTAACTCGGCGACGATCCTCCGCCTCCTGGGCGAGATCTTCACGCGGGTCGGCACATCAGGAACAAGCACGTCCTCTACCTCCACGACCAGCAGCAGATCGAGGCCACGGGGGACATGCCCCTGCCGTTCCAGATGGACGGCGAGTACATCGGCGACCGGCACGCGTGCTCTTCGAGTCGGTCCCCGACGCGCTCTCGCTGATCTACTGAGCCGCGGCCACCCGGTCGCGGATCGATACCGCCCGCGCCGGATCGTTGGAGGCCACCGCGTCGACGTTCCAGCGGAAGAGCGTCTCCAGCAGCTCCTCCTCGTCGGCCACCCACGTCCCCACCCGGACCCCCGCCTCGTGCGCCTCGCGCACCAGGTCCTCACCCGCCTCGATCAGGGCGGGCGTCTGCGGCAGCACGAACTCGTGACCGTGCTGACTCGACGTAGACGAGGGCGGCGTGCGCGTCGATCGGCCCGATCGTCAGGAAACCGGTGGGGACCTCCGGGGCGAGCTCCTTGCATCGCTCGATCGTCACCCAGTTGAAGGATGAGACGAGCAGCGGGCCCTCGAACCGCGACTCCCGCACCACTTCGAGGGTCGCCAGCAGGACCGATTCGTCGGGTGAGTCGAACGCCGGCTCGCCCGGGAGGTTCTTGATCTCGAGGTCCACCGACCCCCCGCGTTCCGCGGCGAGGTCGAGCGCCTCGGCCAGGGTGGGGATGCGCTCGCCCTGGCCGGCGTCGAGCCGGCGCACCGCCGCGGGTCCAGCTCATGCACCCATCCCTCGCCGTCCGCGTGGTCGCCGAGACGGCGGCGTCGTGCAGGATCACCGGGACGCCGTCCGACGTGAGTCGCACGTCGAGCTCGATGACGTCCGCGCCGGCGCGAAACGCGGCGTCGTATGCCGATAACGTGTTCTCGGGTTCCGTCGCCGACGCACCGCGGTGCGCGACGACCAAAGAACCTTCGTGGAATTCGCCGCTGGCTATTGTCACCGCCGAATGCGCGTCACTATACTCACGCCCTCGCGCCGGGGCGCGGTCCGCGGGAACGAGGTGCGGACCCGCACATGGTCGTCGTCAGGACCCCAGGGGAAGGATTCGGGATGGAGTGGGTTCATCGGGCCAGGTGCAAGGACGAGGACCCAGAGTTCTTCTTCCCGGTCGGCAGCACCGGCCCGGCCGCGGCACAGATCGACGAGGCGAAAGCCGTCTGCACCGGATGTGACGTTCGCCTTCAATGCCTCGAGTGGGCCCTCGCCACCGGCCAGGACTCCGGCGTCTGGGGTGGGACCTCCGAGGACGAGCGCCGGCCATCCGCCGGGCACGCCGGCGCGAGGCCGCGCCTCCACCCGGCACGTCGCCGTCGCCGGCTGAGGTGCCGCGCCTCCCCCGCCAGCAGCCGTTCCACGAGCCCGTCGGGGTCTCCCCCGAGGGATCCCACACGAGCCGCCGATGGATCCTCACCCTGGTGCTCGTCTCCTGGCGGCCGCCGCCGGCGTCGTGGCCCTCCTGTCTCACGCCTGACCGGCTCACGCGGGGACCGGGATCTCGACCGTCGCCCGGGTCCCGTCGTCGCCCGAGAGGCTGATCCGTTCCGCCGAGCTCCGACTCCACCAGCGTCCGCGCGATCTGCAGCCCCAGGCCGGTCCCGTCGTCCAGATCGAACCCGTCGGGAGGCCCCGGCCGTCGTCGCGAACCTCGAGCTGGAGTCCTCCCGCCGGCCCGTCCCGAGACCGACGTCGATGCGCCCCCCTCCCTCGTCGAAGGCGTGCTCCACCGAGTTCTGGAGGAGCTCGGACAGGACCACGGCGAGCGGCGTGGCCACATCGGCGATCGACCGGCCCGCACCGAGCCCTCCACGGTGATCTCGACCTCCGGGCCCGGTGAGGCCCTCGCTGACCATCGTCCGCGATCTGCCCGGCCACCTGGTCGAAGTCGACCGTGTCGCCCGCGCTCCAGCGACAGCGTCTCGTGGACGAGGGCGATCGAGCGGATCCGCCGCTCGCTCTCGGCCAGCGCCTCGCGGACCTCCGGCCGCGCGTTCCGCCGCGACTGCAGCCGAAGCAGGCTGGCCACCGTCTGCAGGTTGTTCTTCACCCGGTGGTGGATCTCCCGGATCGTGGCGTCCTTCATCATCAGCATCCGGTAGCGTGAGCGCGATCCCTCGGACACCTATGATCCGCGAACACGCGGGTGGTATCGCTCCGCCGTTGAACGGCGCGGTCGCGCCTGGACCGAGCCTTACATCTTCTTCACCTCGCAAAAACCCGGGATCACGCTCGCCTCAGCAATTATGGGGAAAGACGGCGAGGTTGAAGCCGCGCTCGGGGCTGATATCGAGATGAGCGAAATTTCGCGCTTCCTGGCACGAGCCAACCTGCTGAGGGGGGAATCGGTCTACATCTCCACGTCGGATGGGAAGGTGATTGCCCACAGCAACGCCGGTGTCGTCTTGCCGGATAGCGCCGGGGGCGACAGTGCCTTGCGGTTTCGGGTCATTTCTGAATTGCCCGGCGTTGAAGGCAGGTCGGCCGCAGAGGTGGGCAAACGGCTCTCAGAACCAGCCGGCACGCGATCGGCGAACGTCTGGGAAATGGAGGCAAACGGGCAGTATTACTTTGTTGCGGTCGGCCAGATGTCCAACATCGACTGGCCGTGGCAGCTCGTTGTTACTGTACCGAGAACTCGACAGTTAGAACCGGCATCCCAGAGCACCATCATCCTGATCGGCGCCATTGGCCTCGCAACCTTGTTTGCTTGTGCAATCGGTTACGCAATGAGCCGGTCGATCGGCGCGCCCATGGCCAGATTACTCACGAATGCACAGCTGGCCCGCAATGGAAATATCGAGCTCATGGAAGACGTGAATAGCGGCTCCAGGGAAATCGACGAAACAGACAAAATCCTCAAAGAGCTTGCCACGCAGCGGCGCCGCGGAGGACCTTTGGCGACGGCGGCACCCGCCAGTGAAAGGTCCAACAACACCGGATGATAGCCATGACGCGGTGTGCCTGACTTCGAGGCAAAGCAATGGTTTGGCATGTTCTCGCCGAGCGAGACACCGCGAGATATCGTCGACAAGATCAAACGCCGAGGTTCAGCACATCTTCGCCGATCCCTCGTTTCGCTCGGCGCTTCTCGACAAATGCGTCGGCGAAGCGATGGTGGGCTCACCCGAGGAATTGGCCGCGCTGATCAGGTCAACGAGAGATATGGGGAAAAGTGATCCGCGAGGCCAACCTCAAGGCCGAGTGAACAAGGGCCCTGAGCCGTATGCAGCCGCAGCGGTGCTGGTCCATCGGACGATGTCGCAGATGGGTCTTGGTCGTGTAAAAACGCCTTGGTAGGAGCAATTGACGCCTCACCATTTCGGCGAGATGTCTTTTCCGAATTTGGCAGCTTTTCGGTCTAGAAGCGTCCTGATTGAACTTCCAGCCGTCCTGGGCTGCGCCGCAACGGCGGACGGACGCATGTCGGCGGCGACTATGCCCTCATCACCGCCACGAGCGGCTGGATGCCCATGATGTTCATGACGCGGGTCAGATTGTAGGCCAGCACGTGCAGTGCCATCTCGGTGGCGACCTTTGGCAGCGTCTTCATCAGGAAGTGAGTGGCGCCCATCCGGGCCTTGATGGTGCCAAACGGGTGCTCGACCGTCTCGCGCCGCTGGCGCATCTTCTCCGGATGCTCGTCGAGCCGGCGCTGCACCGCTTCGAGAACATGCTCGTGCTCCCATCGGGTGATCCGGCGCTCCTTGCCGGTGGTGCAGCTGTGCTTGATGGCGCAACTCTGGCAGGCGTTGGTCCAGTAGCGGCGCAGGACCAATCCATGTTCTTCGTTCGTGTAGTGGTAGGCGAGCCTTTCACCGGCAGGGCAAATGTAAACGTCCTGCTCCGCCACGTAACGGAAGTCCTGTTTGCCGAACCGCCCTCTGACGTTGATGCCCGAGGTCATCGGCTTGGGCAGCGTGACCGTGATGCCCGCTTCCTCGCACGCCAGAATCTCCTCGCTGTCGAAGTAGCCGCGATCGGCGACGGCATCGAGGTTCTCCACTTCCAGCGTCGCCTTCGCCCGCTTGGCCACGGGCGAAAGCTGCGACCGGTCGTTACCGACGTTGGTCACCTCATGCGTGATGATCAGATGATGCTCGGTGTCGACCGCGACCTGGACGTTGTAGCCGACGATACCGGAGCCTCGGCCGCTCGTCGCCATCGAGCGGGAATCGGGATCCGTCAGCGATATCTGCTGGTCCGGTGTGGCGAGCATTTTCACCTTGAGAATCTCGAGACGCTGCATCTCCTCCTTCAGCTTCTCGATCTTCTCTTTCAGGCGGCTCGTCTTGGTCTTGAGCGCCTCGGACGGCTCCTGCCGGTCGGCAGTGTCGAGCTGCTGCAGATAGCGCGCGACGCTCTCCTTGATCTGCGCCATGCGTCGGTCCATCTTGGCGCGCGTGAAGTTCTTATCGCGGTTGTTCACCGCCTTGAACTTGCTGCCGTCGATCGCGACGCAGGCTTCCGTGAGCAGGCCCATCGTGCGGCACAGCGCGATGAAGCGTGCGCACACTTCGCGGATGGCAGTACCATTGTCCCTACGGAAATCGGCAATGGTCTTGTGATCGGGAACGAGCCGACCCGTCAGCCACATGACCTCAACGTTGCGTCCGGCCTCACGCTCGAGCCGGCGGCTCGACTGAACCCGGTTGAGATAGCCGTAGATGTAGAGCTTCAGCAGGACCGACGGATGATACGAAGGCCGGCCGGTTACCTCGGGATCGACCCCGCTGAACCCAAGCTCGGCAAGATCGAGTTCGTCGGCAAAGACGTCGATCACCCGAACGGGATTGTCCTCGCCGATCCAGTCTTCCAGGCATTCAGGAAACAGCGCGCTCTGCCCGCGATCCGTGCCTTCAACGAAGCGCCTCATCCAACCCTCCCGCGAATCATATCGCGAAAATCACATCAAAAGAGGCGTTTTCACACAGGGTCGGTCAAACCCGTCGTTCCAGCGATGTCTGCGTCACTCCGCTTTACCCCGGTGAGTTCAATCGGTCAGTGCAACACCAGTTGCAGTCTATTGGCAGGGGTTTCGAAGGCCAAGGTCTTTCGCGGGCGTTGATTGAGCCTCAGAGCAATGCCATTGAGGTAGGCCTGGGAGAAGCGCGAGAGATCGGTTCCTCTCGGGAAGTACTGTCGCAGCAGGCCGTTGGTGTTCTCGTTGCTGCCACGCTGCCATGGACTGCGCGGATCACAGAAGTAAACCTGCACGTTGGTGGCAACCGTGAAGCGTTTGTGGCCAGACATCTCCTTGCCTTGGTCCCACGTCAGGGAGCGTCGTAGCTGCTCGGGCAATTTGCGGATGTGCTTAGCGAGCGCGGCAACCACAGTCGTCGTGTCCTTCCTTGGAAGCTTGACGAGCATCGTAAAGCGGCTGTGGCGTTCGACGAGCGTCACGATGTGCGTGTCGCTTGCTCCGGTAAGAAGATCTCCTTCCCAATGGCCAGGAACTGCGCGATCCTCGGCCTCGGCGGGTCGCTCGCGGATAGAGACCATATCGAGTATGTGCCCCTGTCCATTCTTGGCCTTGCCGCCTTTGGCGTGACGCATCTGCCGCCTTGTACGCAACTGTGCCGTCAGCTCCTTCTTCAGCACGCCGCGCGTCTGAACAAAGAGACTGCGATAGATCGCTTCGTGAGATATCCGCATGTCTCGGTCGGTCGGGAACTGCTGCTTCAGCCAACCGGAGATCTGCTCTGGCGACCATTGCAGCGCAAGCTTCTGCGCCACGCGCCATCGTAACTCCCCATGGAGCGCCAGGCGACAAGGCTTAGGGCGCAGCGCCCGCTCCCAGGCGCTCCTCTCGGCCCGGTTTGCACGGTAAGTCTGCGAACCGCCGTTGCGTCGAATCTCCCGGCTTATCGTCGATGGCGATCGTTTGAGACCTCGTGCGATCCGACGGACCGACCGGCCGGCCGCAATCCCACGGGAAATCTCTTCGCGCTCCTCAAGCTTCAATGCCGCCACAGCTCTGCAACGCGGCGCCGGAGCGATCCCTCCATTGAGAGCCACGATCCGCTGGACGCCGGTCTTGTTCCTCCTTTCCAGCGCCCGGGAGATGGCTAACACACTTTGTCCGTTCTTCCAGCGCTCCCAAAGTTCATCCTTCTGCTTCGCCGTGAACAATATCCGTGACGTCACCATCTGCCACCTCCTTATCCAGCAAGATTAGAAGGTGTTGCGTCGATCGGTTGAGATCACCCCCAGAAAGCGGACGTAGTTTTGAACGCGGCGAACGGCAGCTTCGTGCCATAACCGGAAATTCCATCAAAAGGATTTTGTCCTTGGAAGCATCTTCATCGCTGAGCTGCTTCACGCAGATGTTCGATGAAGAGCTGAGTCGAGTCCGCCGCCTCGCATATAGAGGGGTCATGAGACAAGTCCTTCCTGTCTTACTCGGCGCCGCCCTGATTATGGTGGGACTACGCTTGTCGTTTACAGCGTGGTGTGGGGCGCCGGGCAGCTCATCGTCCTGGGAGCTGGAACCTTAATTGTGCTACTGGGAATCCTCTCGCTGAAGGAAGACATCGTGCGCCGACTTAACCGCTCAGGAGACGCTTAGGGCAGCGCAGCACCATACAAACGCAGAACCCCGCCTTGAGGGTGCGGGGCTCTGCACTCGCTCACATGCATACCCCGCAAGGGGGGAAGGGGTACGTGTCTTCAACGCGCCAAGCGCGGCAGCGTTCGACGCCGTCCAAAAAATGGGAGGTGCATCGCCCAGCCGCGCGCGTAAAGTACCGGGTGGCGCCACGGTGTTTTCACCGGCGGTGCTCCCATGACTTTTAGCGGCCGCTCACTCTGTCTCCTCTTGAGCGGCCCTTTTTTCATGAGTCAGTGGCGATTTCCCCCTAGGCGGAAGCGGTGCCCCAGAGGGCTGCCTTGGTCGTCTATCCGACCGATGAACCATAAGACGCACAAAATCTATATGCGCGAGGCTTAGGCGTCACCTGCCCCAGTCCTCTTCGGCCTCCCGCTTCACCGGCGGCGGACTGGTCACCTCGGCGGCATATTCGCGGACGCCGGAGCCATCCCGCCAGGCCGGCTCATTTCCCGCGCCGCCTGCGTGTATGACGAAAGATTAATGACCTGACGTGAACGCCATCGCCTCTCCGTGTGACCAACTGATTGGTAACACCTATGAACGCCGGCCGGAACTGCGCGCCACGGGCACCCTAGCTGGCATTAGCGTCCACACGAGGTTGGCCCGATGTCATCACAAGTCGAGTTGTGCGAGCACCACGCCAAGGACTGCCTCCAAGCTGCAGAGCAAACCGAAGACCCCTTGGCGCGCGAGATGCTTCTCAGGCATGCGCTAGAGTGGATGCGGGACGGGCTTGCAGCATCCAAGCAATCGAAGCTGTGTGCCGTTTGTGGACGCAAGGCAGCACCGGGATCGACGCTGGTACATTGAGGCCAGCTAAAATAAAATTCGGCCCGCTCACAGCTCACCCCGTCGGGCATTCAGCCATTTTTGGTTATCATCGGGCGGCGTGATGCTGATTTCCCCCAGTCCTCCTCCGCCTCGCGCTTCACCGCTGGCGCGCTCCCCGCCCCGTCACCTCGCCGGTCGCGTCGACGCCAGCACGAAGACGACGGCGAGCAAGATCAAAGGCGCGGCGTACTCAGCTAACTCAACCATCACCGCCTCCGGGTCTTTGAGTGCGCCCCGATCAGCGCGGGGCCAAAGAGGGCACGGCCATCTCAGCGGCATATTCGCAGACGCTGTAGCCGTCGCGCCACGCCTCGAAGGCCGCGTTGCGATCGACTGGCTGGTTGAGCAGCCGCTCCACAAGTCCGCAATTTAATCACAAGGCCATATCTCACTAAGAGCTTCTACGACCCCTAAGTGCATGGTCAAGTTCCCCTCCTCCGGATGCTTTTCAGCCCAATTGATGAACGTCTGAACAACTCCCTCAAATGACGTTGCCGCTTTCAGGCAAGCTGATAGATCGGCTAACAAGTCGCGTTCTTCCTCCTTCAATCCGTTGCCGTGGGCACGAAGAAATACGCCAGTAAGAAGCATGTGATCGGCTACGCCTGAGATGTAGCCGAGACAAAACTCTTTACCGCTCTCGTGCTTGCATAGTTGATAGAGTTCTTGAACGTCTTTCCTGACTTCCTGCGATGCAGACGGAAATGGAAAGAGGAGGCCAGCAAGTATGGCGGCTCTCAAGAACAGTCTGTGCATGGTCGCCTCCCATGTCGGACTGTCCAAGTCTACTCCAATATCGGTGGAATTTATCCGGCGTCTTTCACTCGGCTGAGCCGCTTTCTGGTAGGCTGAAGCCACCGATCCCACTGTGCTGATCTCAAAGGCATGGCCTCAACGAACAAATTTTTGGCGTAAGCGAACAAATCCCAGGGATGGGCTCAGAGCGACTAAGCGATATCGGTCCGAGGATGTGGGAGAAGCAAACCGCCAAATTCTCCCATGCGGACCGCTCTGCCAACTAAGGCCCTGGCCGGAACGCCGGGGCCTCTTTTCCGTCAACCAGTCTCTCTGGCTGCCTCCCCCAAATGGGGGTTGTACATCGCTGCCGTCGCTTTGCGGAATGCGGTTGCCGGTGCTGCACGGAGCGGAGTAGCGCGAAGGGCGCCGGGCGGGCGACCGACATGTGGAAAAGAACACCCCGCAGAGCGGGGTGAGGTCTATTCTTCAGCGTATCTCCGACAGCTCACACGGGGGGCGGGGAGCTATCATCTTCGCCTTGATGATTAGTCGACCGTCGGCGGTCCGCCGTTCAGTTGACCTGGGGGGCAAACGGTCACAGGTCGGTGAGCGTGAGGTGACAGGTGTCAATCTTTGCCACGGTCTGACCTGCCGGCTCGCTTCGGCATTCTTTTTTGGACAACGTTGCTCAGCTTATGAATCGAATTAGGATGAAGTAGGTAGGGCGGCGAGGCCGGAGACACGGCGAAGTCTGGGTGCGGCAGGGCGAGGCTGAGTTGATGGCTATGGCTCGGCAACGGGTCGCTAATCCTTTAGTTCGAACTTCCTGTCCTGCTCCACGCCTGTTTGGAGAAGATCGCCCCTTGTTGCCAATGGTGGCATGCGTCTCTGCGGTAGCCCTGACGACGGCCGCATTGTTGATCGCGGGTCCTGCCTTGGGCACCAAGCATTTGCTGATGGGGTATCTGCTGCCTGCAACTGTGATAGCGATCTTTTTCGGAGCACAATTTGCGGTCCTTACATCGGTTGCCAGCGCTGTTGCAGCTGCGTTCTTTTTGGTTCCTCCTCAATTTAGTTTCGAGATAGCGGATTCCTCATACGTCGCTGAATTGGGATTCTTTACGTTGCTTGCATTGGTCGCGAGCAAAGCCGTCGCTGCCATTCAGTATGACGGCCTTTGAAGGCGTCGGTGCCATGTCATGGTATTAGACGGCCAGGGGCGCGGCGCGCCATTAACCGGTAGCCGTCGTGCTTGATCTCGTGGACCCAATCAGGCCCGCTGGGCGGACGCTCGGCGGGTGAGGGAAGGCAAGGTTCAATACGCAACATGCCGCCAAAATAGGTGGCCATGCGGGATAATCCGAGTCCCCGTACGGCTCCAAGTGAACCCTTTGATCCCTGGGCCGTTGTTTCGGCAGCGGGAGCAGCGACGCGGTGTCAACGTCTTTCATCAATGACCCCCAGCACTGGCGAGACCGGGCGGAGGAAATGCGTACCCTTGCGCAAAGCGTGAAAGACGAAGCATCACAGCAGGCCATGCTTCGTATCGCGGCCGATTACGACCGTCTCGCGCTCCGGGCTGAACACCGCGCAGCGGGCGGCGAAGCCTAGTCAGGCTGATGCAGATGCCAAAAGCAAAGCCCCGCCTTGAGGGTGCGGGGCTCTGCCGTCCTGCTGCATCTGACCCTCGTTGGGGGAGGGTCGCCACGTCAACACTAACGGGCGCCAACGCTCCCCTGATTTGCTAATCCGACTCCTGCACCACCAGCCGCTTGCGCTGCTCGTCGTCTAGGCGAAATTCAGTAACGGCCGCGGCTTCGCCCCTTGGTGCGCCGTAGTCACAATTGCCGGAAATCCTGCGACTGCAGGCGCTCGGCTTGGGAATGTGATGTTGGCCGAAAAATCGCGTTAGATGTGCACGGAGATATGAGAGTAAAGACAACGAGACGCATCTAATTATCGACCCAAATCCCAAGCCGAAATTAAAAGCCATTGGCGGTGGTCAAGACGATCGCTCGATTAACCGAATGGCCAATCGATTATTGAATGCACTGCCGGACGCGTAATCAACCACTGTCGTGAGCGAGGATGGACCGCATTACTCAAATCCTCGCCGCGCAGTAGCCCCCACCGTGATTTAGCGAAGCCCCGCAGATTGATCGCAGTCAGGCGCAGCTTACGCTTTTTTTACGCGATTTTTTACGCGGTCGTAGTCTTGCCTTAATGCAGCAAGGGCGTAGTCTCCGCGCGGGCGCCGTGTTGCGCGGGAGAACTAACCGTGCAGCGGCAAAGATTTGCCAATTGCCACCACATGCCAACGACTTAGGAATTGGCGAAGGGAGTCCCGCTCGCAGGCCCGCGAACTGTTATTGGGTTCTCTTTCGTGCTGACGATCAGGGGCGGAAAAAGGAACCCGTGACCACAGCGATATTGTAACCAGTTAAAAGAGGGTGTGCCATGACGCAGTCGGCCGCGCTCGATAAAGTAGAATCAATGGCACGGGCCATAGAATTTCTAGTTCATTTCTCAGACAAGGATGTATGGTCGCCTGAAGACGAGCTGGCCGCGGTCTGTGCACTCGCTGAGCAGTTCGATACCGATGCGATCGTGGGCTACACCACAATAGACAGCCGCAGCCACGTTGCGACCTTCCAAACGGCGGTCTATCCGCGCCTACGAACCTGGCCCTTCAGCAAGCTCCACGGCGTTCCGGTCACGCGGCCCTATGCTGGGACGTGCGCAAAGGCCATATGCGAGCGAGAGATAATCACATGTAACGACATCACTACCGAAACCAGTTTCGATTCAACCTGGCGAGACGCCTGCACGGAATTTGGTCTGCGCTCGGTCCAGTCTGCTCCTGTATTCGGGTTCGACGGCCGACCTCTCGGCACCTTTGTAACGGCATGCGGCCACTCACGGCATTCCTTCGATCACGACATGACAGGGTTCGGCGTGTATGCCCTACGAACCATCCTTCAAAAGTGCTGGATGAAGGAGTGCCGCAAAAGACGTAACGCGGCGGGCGATTGAACGTCACAAGGGCCGGATGAGGGGTCCACGACGCACCGCGCGTGGGCGCGTCGGCTTCTCCTGGAAGCTTGGCGCGGCCTCTCCGTTCAATTTGGGTGGCCCCCGACCCTCACCAGAGTGGAATGTCGAGCCGGGGGCCTAAGGCCTGAGGAAGGCTGACATTCACCGCTCCCCAAGCCGCTCGCCATCCTGCGCCGAGCGGGACCTATTGGGGGATGCGATTTTTTTGGACGGAAATCGAAAAATCCGGACAATCAATGAGCCGAGTCGGCATCGCGCGAAGTGAATCCAAAAAAACTGAATTCGAATAATTTGCGGTGGGTGTAAGTTTTGCGACGAGGAATCGCCCTCGACGCGAAGAGACGCTCCTGAGTCGGGTTCCCTACTCACAGCACTGCCGCCACGCGCGCTCAACTCGGAAGCGTCTTCGCGCTGACCAGTTCGCAGCAATCAGCGGAACGTTAGGCAATTGGCAGCGTTAAAAGCGCGCTCGAAATGTGATATCGCGGGGTCGACTAATGTCACGGGCAAGAACCAATTCCGGACGCGCAATGCCCGGCGGATTAACTGAGTACCGCAGGCTCGACGCAATCGAGAAAGCTGCTGTGAAGGCAGCACTCGATAGGTGTCGCGCCCTTGCAGATCAGGTTGAGAGGGAACTTTTGAAGAAGAGGGCCGAGGATTTTTCAAATCTAACAGTACTTGCAGAGTTTCAGGCATCACTTGAAAGTGCCGCCGAGGTTCTCGAACGGACCGCCAGTGGCTTGCGGCAAATTGCTTTGGACTAATCCCGCTCCCGCACCGATTGGCGAATAAGCGAAAAGAACGCATCAATGGATTATGCGGCCGCCTTGACTGGTTGTGATCGGCATCCGAGTGACCTCGTTCCCCTCTTCGTCCGTCACTTGAATAGAAAGAGCCTTTAGGCGCTCGTCTGCAAGTTCATCGTTGAGCAGAAGTGCAAGCTCTCTGACCATCAAACAAGCATGAGATTTTGCCTGTTCTGCGTCAATGCAGAGAATGCCTTCGTTATCTCGATACGAATGAGCGACGGTCGTGACATGAAAATAATGGCGGGTCACTGGCTTTTCCATTCATGGCCGGATGAAGAGGAAATGCGCGTTGCGCCTGCCTGGACGAAAAGACTTCGAAAGACAACCCTAAACCGGTCCCGATACCGAACCCATGACGTTCAAGACGCGGGCCCAGGCCGAGGCATCTGGTCGGCATCGACGGTTACGAATTCGAGGGTCGGGAAGACGGAGGTCGTTGTGGCGTCGGCTGCGATCTCTCACCTCGATAGAGCAGCGGCTGAGCGGCTAACTCCGCGATCACCCCCCATTTGGGTTGTGACAACCTGACCTAGTCCAGTTCCCCAAATCCGCCCGCGGCGATGTGGAGGGTCCCTTCGTCGAGACGGCAATAGGGCTGGATCGAGAACCGGGGGGCTCCCCCATGATAGTTCGCCGAACGCTCACTATCGCGACGCCACTGTGATCCGGTGATCAGCGTCGGCGGTAGCTGGCTTCGCAAAGCCAATAGGCCGAGCAGGCCATGCGCGCGATGTGGGACCGCGATGCTCAATCCGGCTGCGCAACGCAAATACTGTACGCCGTGCGCTGAAAAGGTGCGGCGGGAGAAAGAGGCAATCCGAATGCGGCTCACACGGGGGCGGACATGACGTTCTTCTCGCGGAATTCCCGCTCGCAGGTGAGGTTCTTTCTCAGCGATGCGATCAGAAGGCACCATTGACGATTGCGGCGCTGGTCCTGTTCACTGCACTGGCGCAAGCGCAAAATAAGCCGTTCGGCGATTTCAAACATACACGGACATGCACGACCGTGCCGGATGGTCGCGGCGCGCTCGCAACGTTTGTCCTTACACCATTGGTTGGGAGGACAACGTGGACGGCAAATTACTACGCGGACGCACCACGTAGGGGTTCAGTCTCAGTCGTCGAAGACGCGGGTCGCAACCTCGCAGAACATCCCCGCAAAGCCGACGAACGTAATGATGGCAAAAATGCCAATCCAGTCAGAAAAGCCCATGGGGCCCCCACCTTGTCTCTAGCGGCTGTCGGTCGCCATGGGAGGGGTTCTTCGCTCACTTCATCGGACCCTGTGCTCTCGGCTTCGCTGGCGCTGTGACTGTTCGGCTGACGGCTACCTCCAGAAATCTTTGAATCTGTCTGAACTTAGCTCGGTGTAGCGCACCGTGTGCTGGATGTTCTTGTGCCCGAGGTAGTGCTGCAGGGCGCGGGTGTCGTGGCCGTCGTTGGCGAGCTTGAACCCGCAGGCATGCCGAAGCATGTGTGGGTGGACGGTGAACGCCATCTCTGCGACTTTGCCAAGCCTTGCCATGAGATGATGGAAGCCCATCGGGCTGATAGGCCCGCCACGTTCGGAAACGAACACGTGGGCTTGCGTTGGGTTTTCACGGCGCAATCTGCGCAGGGCGCGGATTTCATCACCACGGACGGGATGGACGCTTGGCGTGCCGCGCTTGGCCCGGCGGACGTGCAGCCTGCCTTGGTCGAGCTCGATCTGATGCCACTCGAGGCTGCAGACCTCGCTTGCTCGCAGCCCATGACGATAGGCGATCAGGATCATGGTGGCATCGCGATGGCCGTGTCGGCTGTGCTTGCGGGCAGCATCGATCAAATGCTCGACCTCGCGCTCGGTGAGGTAAAGGCGTTCGACTGTGAAGGTTTCGATAGTTGGTGAGCTGCTTTCGGCTATCTGATTTGTCACGACAAAAGACCTTCTGGTTAGTATGACTTGAAAGATAATAACCATTTTCTTCACAGTTTGGAATTAGGTATTGCCCTTTGTCGCTCATTGTTCTTTTTGTTTTTTTGCGTTTTTCGCAAACGGGGTCCGGTGCACACCCCCCACACCCCTGCCCGCGCCGAGGGGGCGGGGGATCGACTACTTCTGCCCGCCTTCAATGGGACCCGCAATTCAGAAAAGGGGTCCCAATTTGGAGAATTGGGACCATCGGGTCCCGCATGACGGACACAAGCCGTTACACGACCCATAGGATCTGGCGGCGGCGTGGCCGTTCGCTGCACGCGCGCAGTAGAGCGAGTGGATGCGGAAGCCGTGGCCATGAACAATGGGGCAAGCTCTGCGGCACTGGCCAACAACTAAGAGCGCTGCGCAGGGCGAAGGCCGCCGGGTCGCTTCCTCTATGCAATCATACGATGTGGAAATCACTATACGCGGCAGTGATGTTTTTACCTAGCTGAGCAAATTGAACGGCAGCGGCAGATCCGCTTCCATCGACATCGTAGTACAAGGCGCTTGCCTTCTGGTCATAGATGATGCGATCAGTCGAATCGTGAGCGCTGACACCCACATAAAACGCGTCCGCAGTCAGCACTCCTATGCTTCCCAAGTTCGCGAAAGCAGAGTCGTCAAGATCGATGATATCAACACCGGAAATGAAGTCTGTTATTATGTCGATGTTGTTTTGGCCAGGACTCAAATTAAACACGAAATGATCCGCGCCTTCACTACCAGTGAAAACGTTATTGACTTGGTTGCCGACGAAAACGTCGTCACCTGAGCCGCCGATGGCATTCTCGATCAAAGCTTGCAGTTGTTGACTTAGAGGCACAGCTTGGCTGTTGCTGAATGTTGGCAGCATGGCAAGCGCAATATTTCCGGCGGCGAGATGGGTGTCGCCCTCGTAAAAGTCCAGGTGTGCTGTTTGAGAATTGTTGAGCGTGTCGGTCTTTATCCAATGACCTGGTTGCAAATCGACGAGCAGATTCGTGGTGTAATTCTTGAAATCCAGAGTGTCGTTTCCGCCCCCGTCCCAAATAGTCATAAAAATCCGATTGGCGCCGGGAACTGGTTGGCCTACGCCATTAATGAACTCTTGTCCGGTCGTGTTGGACCACGTGTACCTAGTGTCATCGTTGGGCGTCCACTCAACGCCGTACATGTACTGCAATGCTGCAATGTCGTACATCATCAGGGTCTGTGCATACCCAAATGTTTCGTTGGAATATTCCCCGTTGGTCTTGTCGCCCACGTAGGAGCGGTAGCTCATCTGCGTGTATTCGAGCGAATCGTGATCGAGGGGAACGACGCCAAATCCTGAAACCTTTTCGTGCGGGTGCTTTAGCCCGAGGGTATGCCCAGTTTCATGCAGAAAAGTAGCCCAGGCATCAGTCCCGATGATCGGGGCATCGTAAAGGTGCTTCGAATTGTTGAACCACGCGTCCCCACCTTCAGCCTTTTCGGAAGGCTCGTACGCCCAGGCGCTGGTCGTCTTGTCCGTCAGGCCGTACCGGATCGTCGCAAATCGATCATTTAAATCACCGTAGGAAACTTTTGCGAAACCCCAGTCGATAACCGAATCAAATTGTTGGATCATGTAGTCTATTGTGGATCGCTGTGCGGGATTTAGGGCCGCAAAATTGGAGCGAGGCTCATTGCTGTAATTGCTTCCATAGTCCAACATGCTATCTGGAAAACTATAGGTAATTGTCGGCTCTTTATAGACAATGCCTGGGCTCCAAGGGGCGACGAAGAACGCGGTCGCATCCCACGCAAAGCTGGAGAGCATTCCGTCGATGTTCTGATCGAGATCGAGGTTAGCACTGACTGGATTGATTTTCGTGGACCAGACCATCATCCCCTCTCCGTTGTCAATTGTTATTGGTCGGCATTCCGTGGGTGACCCGCGAACTGAATTGAATAGTAGCGATTTTTTGGATTGCCCGGAAGCCCGAAGGGGGCGCCCAAATCCTTGCGCGTGACGCGCTGTCGCCACATCTCCGATGTTGCGCGTCAACTGTACGAGTCACTGTATGCGACGTTGCGTTATCCAGTGACGCGTCACGCGCGCGACGACTCAGAGCAAAAAAAGCTGCAACACTCGACGCGACCTGGTGCAACAACTGCAAAACCAGTGCAACAGCGCATTCCGGAAGAGGGTGCAAGATCAATTGCATGCGCTAGCACTGGAAGACGCCCGCCCTGCTGTTGCAACCGTGCAACGCATGCAACACCTCGCGCGTCGTTGACCTGGGGCTGCGGCGCCCGCGAAATGGCAGGCCGCTACTTCGCTTTGCCGGTGCCCGCCTTAGGACAGCCCGCGATGCACGCCCGGACCGCGTGAGCCGTGCCCTGGGCTGGCCGGCCGCCGCCGGCCGCCACATTGCTCCGGTTGCACTTTTCCATGCAGGCTGGGTCTTTCTGAGCAGTCGCTGGCGCAATCATCACGATGGAAGCCAGAAAGCTAGCGACCACGACCGCAATACAAATCTTCATGTAACCCTCCCTAGTTGGCTGAGCGCACCTTTTACCAACCATAAGTCTGAGGCTGATGCGTCGCCGGGTCTGTTCGCTAGATGACCCATCCAAAAAAACCCTCCCCCCGCGCGTCCGCCCGAACCCTGAAACACATCACGCTCATAACGGGCATAAAGGCGCCGCAGACCCCAGCGTGGGTCGGATTAACGGAGCGTTGCGGGCGCTGGGACGGCCCGAATCGTTCTGAATGGGGGCCGCAGCGCCGCAGTGCGCGGGCCGCTGCGAGGGTGCATGACGAGGGATTTGCTCAATGCATCGCGTCCGCGGGCAGTGATCGAGACGGTCGCTTCGCGGAGGTTCATCTCGGCAAAATTCCGCATCAGCGCCTTGTCGAGCGTGTGATTCAAACCGGTAGCAACGATCTGCGCTTCGAGCAGCGAAGTAACCCGATCGAGCCCTTCGAGCAATTTGTGCAGATCAGCGGGCAAATTCGCCATGCAAACCCCTTTACCGTACGGTCAGGCTGACACGGAAGCACCGGCAGGTCCTTGGGGTAGACCTGAATCGTTCTGAATCGAGGTGGTGTTGGCGGGGCCCCGATCCGGCCGGGACGACCGCACCGGTATTTCTTCCTGCACACGGAGATGGAGCCGAGTAGAAGGCACCATCGTGACAAAGCCACGCACGGGCCTACCACAATGCATACCAGACGGCCGCCGCAGCGACGAGACAGACCACGATGACGCCAATGGCGACCACTTCCAGCACGTCGAACCTAGGCGTCCATTCCATGGTGGCAGCCCCCGGCAAACGGAAGGGACTTCCAACCTCAAGCACTAACGAAAGGATCATGGCACCCAATACGTTCCGCGATGCCTGTCTTTTTTTGGACGGAAATAATCGAGCGGCACGCGACATGGCCAATGCTTGGCCCTGGGTCTGGTCCACAAATGCCGAGCGAACATTTAGAATTAGAGCGATGATGATCGCCAGCTCGATGTACAGCATGGCAAGAATATAGACCCGGGCGCCAATCGCTGCGAGGTCCGGTGTTGAGTGAGATACCGCGAACGGGAGGCGATGATGCCAGCCCGGGCCCCCTGCGCGACGCAGTCACCGGTGCCGCTCGGCATCCAAATTCCGCCAAGGTGCTCGCTCGCGCCGACGAGGCAATCGAATGAAGCAGGCGATGCATGACCGGTTTGGGTCATTCGCGTCAATTCCGCGATGTCCGAGTTACGTCCGGTTATGCTCCAAGACCGGCCGCAAAAGCGGCCATTGCACGCGCGCAGCCTCGCCCGAGGAAGGGGCGTCAAATGACGCCGCGAGAGAAGAGGCCGACGACGCCCCCTCGCATCCATCCACTCGCGTGGTCATCATCCTGGAGCACGGCGACGACCAAACGGGCTTTCCAGGCCGGCTTGCAGAAGGATGGTTTTCTGTAGACCGGGGGCAGCTCACTCTGACCAACGCTGAAGGCGACGTGATTGCGGGCCGCCGTTTGGCCTCCAATGAGGATGCCGCAGAAGTTGCCCGCTCGCTTTTGCGCGAGATGACGGAGGTAAAGGACGCATTCAACCGGGCCTTACCGTACCCGAAACTTCATCTCGCCTAGCTTTTCGGGGCGGTCCCGTGTTCCGTATCGAATGGGCCGCCCAGCCCCGTCGCGTATAAGAAGAACCCCGCAGCCGTGGAGGTGTTAGGGCACTCCAGACGTTGCTCTTTGGGCGATCAAATAAACAATGTGAGCAGTCCAATCATGCCCATTCCGATAACCAGCACTGCAAATGCTACGGGATCGTAGTCCAGCCAATACAGCCTTTGGTGCATGATACGCCTCCCCTGAGGAGCGAGACGGCCACCAAGACAATGCCCTCCGGCCGCCTCGCGTTCCGATGGCGAGAATGAAAAATGGCGGGCCGCCTCGAAACGCCGAAAAGTTCCTGAGTGGGATGATCGACTTATGCTAGGCCATCCGCTTCCGCGGCCCGATTATCCGAACCCCCGGACTGTGTGAGGGCGCACCTGCTCCCAATTCCTCCGAAACTCTTGCTTTGCCTTACCTGAGGGTGGGTGCCTTGCTGCTCGTCACACTGAGGCCACTTGTCGCCAGATGCTCGAAGCGCAGTAAGTCGCCGCACGGGCCGATCTTGGAGGCTTCGCGCACGGTCTTGTCATGATGCGGCCCGCCGCAGCAATTGCGTGTAGAGGCCGGTGCGCTCGGAAAACACCGCTTCGAGCATGGTGCAATAGACGTCGCTTTCGATCTGCGGCGCCTTGCCGATGCGGAAGAACGTCACCGAGTAGAGATCGGCGGGCGTGAGCGTCACGCGCACTTGGCTGACGCGCTTCGGGTTGACGCCGACCTTGAAAGTCAGGCTGTCGCCGCTGCCGACGAATTCGCGCGCGCCGGTCATGGCGACAAAGCGCTCGCCGCCAAGCTGGTCGAGGATGGTCCTCGCCACGGTCATGTCAGTCATAAGGGATTGCTCCTTGGTCTGCCGCATCCGTCACCCCTCTTGGGGGACACGCACGCGCTCGCGACACCAGCCCAGACGCAGCAATGATTGCGTCCAGGTTGGCTTAGTCGAGTGCTGCAATATCCATTCGTCGCGGGAAGGGTTCTGGCCGTTCACAAGGCCGCGTCACGCCTGCGTGATGTGTTTAGCCTTGTAATCCATGTCGATCAGCACCACCTTCGATGGCGGCGAAAAACAACTGTTTGGCAGACAATAACAACTCTCGCTCGGGCGCTTATGCTAACAAAGTAGCAGTCAAACCGAAGCCGGGCTTGACCAATACTCATTGGAACACCCTTAGCGACACCGTGGAGCGGCGGCGGCTGCCTACACGGAGGCGATGATGACCCTTGCCGATCTATACGACCAACACGCGAATGAATGCCTAGGGTCCGCTGAGTTTGGCACGCTGCTCGGGAGCGGTCTTGAAGGTCCGCTTGCCGCGCCCCTTGCACTTGAAGCATGGCCCAATACGAGTGATTTCGCTGCTGCAGGTGCGGCTGCGGTCAATGGTGGCTGTGATCCGTTCGAGATGCCGGGCTTCCTGGACGCGAAGAATCGCGTTCCTCTGACGCCCGAGCAGGAGAAGCGCCTGGCCGAGGTCACCGCGCAGTCGGCCGAGGCGAAGCGGACGAATCCCGATGCTGATCGGGTCCGGCCGAACTCGCTGCCAGACCAAGCGCAAGGTGCGCGCATGGACGACCCGGTTCGGCGTCTGCTTCTCAGCGGGACGCGGCCGCGCTGCGGGCAGCGCCCCGCAGCCGACGATGATCGCTCTCAATCTGATAACCGCGCCGCGTAAAGTGAGCGCCATCAGCGCGGGTCTCGCAGGTCGAGCTTGTAGTCTACCGCGAGCGCCTTCCCGTTCTGCAGGTCCTTCACCGCCACGACGCTGTTCGGATATTTGAGCATGAGCTGCGCGGCGGCCTCGATGGCCATGTCGCGCTGGTCACGATGCGAGCGCGGCACGCCGTCGACCGAAATCTCGAACCGAGCGCCTGGTGCTTTTCCGAGGGCTCATTTGGCGGCTACCCAGCTCTGTGGCGCCTGAATGCGGCTGGGGTTCTGACAACCGCCGAGTATCACCAGAATGACGAAGAGAAATAGAGCGCTCATGGATCGCCCAGCCCTCATTTGTCCCAATCCTCTTCGGCCTCACGCTTCACAGCCGGGGCGTCCGGGTTCTTCATCTTGGATGCCGTCATACCTCAGCAGCTTGGGTGGGTGTCGCGATATAAAGTGACGAGAAATGCCGCGCGCGGCAATAAACTTCACGGAAGGGCCCTCCCAGTGGCCCCGATATCCCCTCGCAACAATGGGGATCGGATTGTGTTTTAATTTCGCTTGATGGGGGTATGCGGATATTTGGCCAAAAAATAATTCAACTGCGCCTTGGCCTCATCGTGCATCGAATCGGGTCCCCTGCGGCGCGCAAGTCTAGTGGCCTTGCCTCGCCAGCTTCTGCTCTAGTTCCTTCCACCTCGTGTATAGGGTTTCGAGTTCGCAACAGGTCGCTTCGCGTCCCGGGCGCCCGCGCACATGGTCTAGGACCGGCCGGGCTGCTTCGACCCCTCGAAACAAGATGCCAGCCCAAAAGTCGTAGCAGGTCCGGTCGTGAAACATTCCGTTCTTTATTCCCACCGCGATCAACTCATGAATGTTGAGATATCTTCGCAACGCGAAGTAGTGCTTCCGAATGACCACATCCTTGGTAGTGCAGAACACGTCAATGTTCATGCTGTTCATCTCGTCGATGCCCGCATGAAATTCGTCATAGGCTTCCAACAGATGTTTGTCCGCTTCCGTTTTCAAAAAGAAATCTATGGCCGCACGCTTGCGCGCTAGCCACCATTGAATGGCGATACCCGTGGCGGCCACCGCCACGGCGAGCAGCGCAACGATTGCCGTCACCCATTGCGGCCAACTTCCCGCGTCTAACTTCATGGCTTGTCACCCAGGACCATCCTACTCATTCAGTTGCCGATCACGCCAACCATCGCCGCCTGGACGCCTCAAACTGCGCCGTCACCGACCAGAACCAGCGCAGCTCGGCGGGCGTGCTCGCCGAGCCATCTTCAATGATCCGGCCAACCGTCCGGCCATCCTCGACGATGGCGCGGCGTTCATCGGAACGCCGCGCGGGCGCAACGCCTTTTTCGAGCTGTGGCGGCGGGCGAAGGCGGAGGAGGGCTGGTTCTCGCTGCTGCTCAAGGCGAGCGGGACCGGGCTCATTCCGGAATGCGAGCTCGCGCTCGCGCGCCGCGACCTGAGTGAGGAGCAATACCTGCAGGAGTTCGAATGCTCGTTCGACGCCGCTGTCGTCGGTTCCTATTACGGAAAGCTGATGGCGCAGGCCGAGGCGGAGAAGCGCATCGCCGGCGTGCCCTGCGACCCGGCCGCGCTGGTGTGGACCTCCTGGGATCTGGGCACCCGCGACGCGACCGCGATCTGGTTCGCGCAGGTGATCGGACGGGAGACTCGGATCGTCGACTACTACGAAGCGTCCGGCGTCGACCTCGGCCACTACGTGCGCGAGATCAACCTGCGCCCCTACGTCTATGCCGGCCACATCGTGCCGCACGATGCACAGGCGAAGGAACTGGGCACCGGCAAAAGCCGGCTCGAAGTGCTGGAACGGCTCGGCCTCCGGAACGTTACGCTCGCGCCGCTGCACCGGGTCGAAGACGGCATCAACGCGGTGCGCGTCTTCATTCCAAGATGCTGGTTCGACGTCGCGCGATGCGCGCGTGGGATCGATGCGCTCAGGCTCTACCGTGCCGATTACGACGACAGGCTCAAGGTGCTGCGTCCACAGCCCGTGCACGACTGGACCTCGCACGCGGCGGATTCGTTCCGCTATCTCGCGCTCACCCTCGATCGCCGCGCGGTGCAGAGCGGGTTCAACCGGCGGATCGGGTATCCGCCGCACGGTTACGCGTGAGCGCAGGAGATCATCGCCTTGAAGGCTCCGTGCGCCGGCGACGATGGTGCGGGTGAAAGTTGCGCCATGATGATCGGTCACGACCGGCGTTGACTCTTGTCCGCCTTCTTCGATGATGGAGCTGGCGAGTCTGCGGGGTGGGCTTGATCGTGCGGTTCGGCCGGCTGATCAGGGTGGGAAACCGGCGGGAAGGCGCGGGCGCCGTCTACGTCGTGGCGGAAGCCGACCCGGTCAAAGCCATGGACGTCATTCGACACAACGTTGCCGGCCCGAACGTTGAGCTCGAGGATCTGGGGCGTGTCACCGATCAGCTCTTGAACGCCCTTGCCTTGGGGGAGGGCCAGTTCATTCGCACGTGAGACCAGCGGGCAGCCGTGACCACATGAAGCGACCATTGCCCGCGCCGCAAATGCGACGCGGACAAGGCCGGTTTGAAAGCCGCCGGCACGCACCCGATCCGGGGTTCCAGGCGAATAATCTGAGGCGACATGGCGGCCATGCATGGCCGACGACGCGTCGGGGTGGACGCCGGCCGCCCTCGAGCAGCCCACGGGCCATGCCTGGCAACGCTTCGCCACGACCTGGCGGCCGAGAGATCGCGGTGCATACGAACTCTGCTCGCGAGCCCGCTCCATCGATGGCCGGCACCAGCCGTCTTCGGGCGCACGCAATGCGATTCATCGCGTTGCCATCAAAGTCGTGTGAAGGGCAAGGCGTCCGGCGCCGGAGTGCGCCGGGTCGCGCAGACCGGCGAGATTTTCGAAATCTTGAACAATGGTGAGCGGGTTCCGGTGCGGGCGCCACAACTCCGACACCACCTAAATCGACGAAATGGGAGCGCCGACATTTCCTGCCGGCCAGGATCGCAGAACCGAGGGGTGCGTGTTATCGTGGTTTCTTCCCAAAGTCTGCTGCGGAAAACAAGTCTTCAGAAGGCAAAGTAATGGCGCCTCGGGACGCTTCATCCCCGACAGTCCCACCGATCGTTCGCCGCTTTGGTATTGCGGTTCTCTCCGTGGCGGTCGCAATCGGTCTGGCGCTCGTCCTGCGACCGTTTCACATGAATTTGACGCCGTTCCTGTTCGCGATCGGCGCAACGGTCTGGTACGCGGGCGCCGGGCCCGGTGTGCTCGCAGTCGTCCTCTCAATCCTGGCTCTCGATTATTTCTTTGTACCTCCACTTTATTCCATGAGCATGCTTGGTCATGCCGAATTCGTTTATCTGATCTTTTGCACATTGTTTGCGTTGATTGTGGGCTGGGTCAGCGGCACGCGACGGCGGGCGGAGCAGCGCCTTCTTCAGGCCCGCGACGAGCTCGACACCAAAGTGGTGGAACGGACCGCCGACGTGAAGCGCAGCGAAGCCTATCTGGCTGAAGCGCAGAAGCTCAACCGTACGGGCAGTTGGGCCTGGAACGTGGCCGCGCGCGAAATCACGCACTGCTCGCAGGAAATCTATCGGCTGTACGGCTTCGATCCCGGGAGAGGTATGCCGACATTTGAAGCGCTACTGCAGCGCATTCATCCGGACGATCGCGACGGGTTGGTGGAGGACTGGGAACGGGCGATCCGTGAAAAACGCAGCCATGAGATGGTTTTCCGGGCGGTTCTTCCGGACGGCACCATCAAGTACATCAACGGCGTAGGTCATCCCGTTCTCGACGCATCCGGCGCAGCCGTTGAATTTGTCGGTGCCGCCGGCGACGTGACCGAACGCAAGCGGGCCGAGGAGGCGCGGCAAGCCCATCTTTGGTTCCTGGAAAGCATGGATAAGGTCAACCGGGCCATCCAGGGCACGAATGACATCGAGAGGATGATGAGCGATGTGCTCGACACGGTGCTTTCGATCTTTGACTGCGACCGGGCCTGGCTGGTCGTTCCCTGTGATCCCGAGGCCGCATCGTGGCGAGCGCAGATGGAACATACGCGGGCGGACTTCCCCGGCGTCTTCGCTTTGGGTGTGGAAATGCCGATGGATGCGGAAGTCGCCAATGTGTTCCGGGCGGCGAGAGCCTGCAGCGGTCCCGTGCGATTTGGTCCGGGATCGGAGCATTCCATCCCGGCACAGCTCGCGGAGCGATTCAGCATCCGATCGATGATCGGAATGGCGGTCTATCCCAAGTCCGACAAGCCCTACATGTTCGGGCTGCACCAGTGCTCGTACCCGCGGATCTGGACGCTGCAGGAGGAAGAGCTGTTTCAGGAAATCGGCCGACGGATGGCCGACGCGCTGACCAGTCTGCTGATGTTTCGCAATCTGCGGGCAAGCGAGGCCAAGCTCGAACAGGCCCAGCGCATCGCACATGTCGGCTACTGGGAGCGTGACCTCGGCACCAGTCTCATCACCTGGTCGGATGAAAGCCGCCGCATCTTCGGGCTGACGCCGCAGGGCGATCTGGTCCCCGTTGCGCAGTATCAGGAGCTGGTTCACCCGGACGATCGGCAGAGGATGCTGACCGCGGTGACGGAGGCGCTGCGCGGCGGTCCGCGCTACGACATCGAGTACCGGCTGGTCCGGCCAAGTGGCGAGGTGCGCATCGTCCACAGCCAGGGCGATATCATGAGGGACGAGTCGGGTCGGCCTCACCGCATGTTCGGCATCGTCCAGGACATCACCGAACGCAAGCAGGCGGAGATGGCGTTGCGCGAGAGCGAGCGAAGATATCGTTATATCTTCGAGTTCGACGGGAGTATCGATATGGGAGCAGGACTTCTCCCGGGTCAAGGCTGCGATTGACCACCTCAAATCCGAGGGGGTGAGTGATTTTCGCCGATACTTCACCGCGCACCCGGAATTCGTCCGGGAAGCCATCTCGATGGTGAAGGTCGTCGACGTCAACGATGTGACGCTCAAACTGTTTGCCGCCGAAAGCAAGGACGAGTTGCTCGCGTCCCTGCACAAGATATTCGTGCCGGAGTCGCGGGAGGTTTTTGTCGGAGAGCTGATCGCCATCGCCGATGGCCGGACCTCGTTCGAGGCCGAGACCGCCTTGCAGACTCTGAAGGGAGAGCGGCGGACGGCGCTTATCACGATGACGTTGCCGCCGCCGCCTGCGCGCTTCGACAGCGTACTTGTGACCATTACCGACATCACCGAGCGAAAACGCGCGGAACATCTCACCGGACATGTGTTCGAGAGCTCGCCTGACGGCATGTCCATCGTCGGAACTGACTACCGGTTTCAACGTGCCAACCAGGTCTATGAGCGGTTTTGGGGAATGCCGGCCGGGGGCATGGTCGGAAGGCACGTGGCGGAAATCCTGGGCAGCGAAGATTTCGAGCAAAGGGCAAAGCCGCATCTCGACCGGTGTTTCGCCGGAGAAGAGATCAGCTACGCCGGGTGGCTGCCGACGCCCTGGGGTCCTCGCTACCGGGCGATAAGTCTTTCGCCGCTGCGGCCGGACTCGCAGCGGGTCGACGCCGCGCTCGTGATCAGCCGTGACCTCACGGACCACATGCAGGCGTCGGAGGCCCTACGTGAGGCGCAGACGGAGCTCGCGCACGTCAACCGCGTCGCGACAATGGGGCAGCTGGCGGCCTCGATTGCGCATGAAGTCAACCAGCCGGTGGCCGCGGTGGTCGCCAACGCCGATGCCGCTCTGCGCTGGCTCGACGGCCAGCGCCCCGATCCGCAGGAGGTCCGCAACGCCCTCGACGATATCATCAAGGACGGCAAGCGAGCGGGCGATGTCATCGGGCGGATACGCGCCCTCATCAAGAAGCTGCCTCCGCGGAGCGACCTGCTGGACATCAACGGCACCATCCTCGAGGTCATCGACTTGACGCGGAGCGAGCTGCAGCGCAACGGGGTCTCGCTGCAGACCGATTTCGCGAAAGACTTGCCGTTGATTCGCGGCGATCGCGTCCAGCTGCAACAGGTGCTGCTCAACCTGATCGTCAACGCCATCGAGGCGACGAGCGGCGCCCGCGAGGGGCCAGGCGGATTGTTGATCAGCACGCAAAAGGATGCCTCAAATGCTGTGCTTGTCGCGCTGCGCGATTCCGGTCCTGGCCTGGACCCGGAGAGTCTGGGGCGCCTCTTCGATCCGTTCTACACGACCAAGCCCAGCGGCATGGGGATGGGACTGTCGATCTGCCGCTCCATCATCGAAGCGCACGGGGGGAAGATATGGGCGACGGCGAACCAACCTCGGGGTGCGGCTTTTCATTTCACCTTGCCGGTGGACGAGTGCGCACAAGGTGATGCGGCCGTTGCGGGCGGTGCACCGGCATCCTGAACGGAGACGGGCAGGATGGGCAAGCTACCGCGGCCGGCCGATTACGAGGGCGGCGGCGGGCTCGTGTGCGGCGACCAGTCCGGCCGCACCTCGGCGCCGATGAGCCCGCACCTGGTGCAGACCATGCGGGGACGCAGCGACCGCACCACGGTTTCGTCCGGCAGCCAGTCGGCATTGAGCCTGGTGCCGTGGTTGCACTGGATGGAATCGCAATAGATCAGGATGTCCCGGCAGCCGAAGGCGCGCATCTGCCCGAGCGTAACGGGCGCGAATGGCGGGCGGGAGCGCGGGGTCATGGGACCAGATTACCGGGTTGCCTGGCCTGCGGGCCAGATCGTGATCCCGAGACGTTGCAGACGTTTGAAATCAGATCATGCGACCGAACAGAACGCTTGCAGCGCGATCGCGGTTCAACCTGAAGCGATCTCGCTCCAGTCTAATTCTTTCGTCGCCTTGCGTTCGCGCGATGACTGATCACGGTGCCGTTCACGATGGCCGATGATGCGGAACGGGTCATCGGTCTTTACGACCGCCACGCGCAGCAGTGGGACCATGATCGAGGGCGAAACCTGTTCGAGCGGCCGTGGCTCGACAGGTTTCTGGCGCTGGTGCCGGAGGGCGGCTCGCTGGTCGACCTCGGATGCGGGTCCGCTGAGCCGATCGCGCGTTATTTCATCGCCGCGCAATACCAGGTGACGGGCGTCGATTCCTCGCCCGCCATGATCGGACTTTGCCGCAGCCGCTTTCCGCGCCAGGCCTGGGTGGTGGCGGACATGCGCACGCTCCGCCTCGGGCGGCGTTTCGACGGCATTCTCGCGTGGGACAGCTACTTTCATCTTCGCGCCGACGATCAGGAGCGCATGTTCCAGGTCTTCCGCCGGCACGCCGCGCCGAACGCGGCGCTCATGTTCACCAGCGGACCGCGCCGCGGTGAAGCGATGGGCAGCTATCAGGGCGAGCCGCTCTATCATGCGAGCCTGGACCCGGCCGAATATCGCGCATTGCTCGAGCAGCACGGCTTCGAGGTCGTGTCGCATGTGTCCGAGGACGCCGGTTGCGGCGGACGCACGATCTGGCTGGCGCGGCTGAGGTAGTCCGCGCCTCCCGGCGGCGCCGGGTCCCCGCGGGCGCGGACTGACAACTTCTTGCCTCTCCGTTCCTGCCGCGAGCGGCCGCGGCGCCGCGACGAGTGTGATGAAATCGCACCGCCTCATTTGCCGCGAGCGGCAGAACACTGAAGACGTCGCCGCGCCGCCGATGAGCGTCATGAATTCCCGCCGCCTCATTCGATCACCTCGTCGGCGCGGGCGAGTACGGCCTGCGGGACATCGAGGCCAAGTGTCTTTGCGGTCTGGAGGTTGATCACCAGCTCGTATTTGGTCGGCGCCTGCACTGGCAGATCAGCCGGTTTCTCGCCCCTGAGGATGCGGTCGACGTAGGTCGCCGCGCGGCGGAACTGGTCGAGAAGATCGTACCCATAGGACAGCAGGCCGCCGTCGTCGACGAAAAGCCGCCGATAATAGACCGCGGGCAGCTTGTGCCGGGCCGCAAGCCCGACGACCAGCTCGCGATGACGCACCACCAACGCGCTCGACGTCACAACGAGACCGCCGTTCGGGAAGCGGGCGAAAGCAGCGACGGCGCGCTCGATCTCGCCGGCATCGCGCACGTTGATCGGGCTGACCTCCACCCCGACCGACGACGCCACGGACTGGATGACGGCGAATTGGCCGGTCCCGGAGGTGAGCGTGGCATCCCGCAACACCGCTGCTCGCGTCACGCCCGGTGCGATCTGCTTGAGCAGCTCCAGCCATTTTGCGCTCAAGCTGTATTCGAACTGCATGAAACCGGTTGCGTTGCCGCCCGGCCGCGACAAGCTGTTGACGAAACCGGCGCCGACCGGATCGGCGACGTTGGCGAACACTATCGGCACTGTGCGCGTCTCCTGCAGCAACTGTGTCAATGAAAGGGTGCCGGAGGATAGGATGACGTCTGGCGCAGAGCTGACCAATTCCGCCGCGTATTTGCGAACGTTGGCGGGATCGGCCATGCCCCAACGGTACTCGATTTGCAGATTACGGCCGGTTGTCCAGCCCAATAGCTCCATCGCTTGCCGGAACGCATCGATGCGCGCCTGTCCTTCCGCATCGCCCGCGGCGGTGGCGCCGACGAAAATACCGATGCGCCGCACCCGCTCCGGCACCTGCGCGCGCGCAGCGATCGGCCCGAAAATAGAAGACACCGCTGCGCCGCCGATGAGCGTGATGAGCTCGCGCCGCCGCATGCCGGACATGAGACTTCCTCCCGCCGCGCTGGACCGGCGCCGTCATGATGGTAGCACGCAAAGGCGCAGGCAGGCGGTTTGCCGCAGGGTGAGCCTGCCGGTGGCGAGCCAGCGGGTCTTTGGCCAAGATCTGAATTGTTCTGAATCCGGCCCCGGGGCGGTATCGGTCGAGAGGATGGGGCGAGCGTCCGTCAAAGCGACGGTTGCACGCGGATGACCTTCCGCGCACCGGACTATTCTTCGGGTCCTTCGACGTGCATAGTTCGCCGATGCGGACGTTTTCGTCGGGTTACGGGGCCTACAAGCCAAATTTGTTTGCGCGCGCCGTCCTCTCCGTCACGGAAAGTCTTCCCGACAACTGGCTCGGCATGCGGGTGGCCATGGCGTTCCGGCGCCTGGTGATGATGGACTTGCGCGATGATCGCCCGCTCGATGTCGTGCGCTGGGGCCTGCGGCTGCGCCTCTATCCCTGCCGCAACGGTTGCGAGAAGATGCTCCTGTTCACGCCGCAGATGTACGAGCGCCGCGAGCTGGCCGCGCTGTCGCGCGCGATCCAGCGCGCTGGGCGGCCGTTCGTCTTCGTCGATATCGGCGCCAATGTGGGGCTGTTCTCGTTCTTCGTCGCAGCCCACGCCGGGCGCGACGCAACGATACTGGCGATCGAGCCGGACCCGGAAAACGTTCGCCGCTTCCGGTTCAACTGTGCCGCGAACCCGCAGCTCCGGATCCGCCTCCTGCAAATTGCGCTCGGCGAATCGTTCGGCGCCGTCGCACTGTTGCCCGATTTGCGCGACCGCGGCGGCACTCGCACGGCGGCTGCGCCAGGCGACGCGGCGGGCGCCATGCTGGCGGAGTGTGCGCCATTGCTGCAGACGCTCATCGAAGCCGACATCGACCGCATCGACGCGCTCAAGATCGACGTCGAAGGCAGCGAGGCCAGCATTCTCGTGCCGTTCTTCCGCGACGCCGGCGAGCCGCTCTTGCCCCTGCTGCTCATCATCGAGGATGGCGACTGGCGGAACGACCTGATGGAAACCTTGATCCGCCGCGGCTACCGAATCGCCGACCGCACGCGGCTCAATCTCATCATGACACGGGAGCCGGAGGCATGACGCGCCGCCGGTGCGTACGGGATGCCCGCTTTCGCGGGCATGACACTCCGTCATTCCGGCCGAGCGAGCGCAGCGAGCGAGCGCCGGAATCCAATAAACTCCGGACTTGAGTTCTACGGTCGGTGCCCGACGCCACGCCGGTGACTACTGGATGCCCGCTTTCGCGGGCATGACACCGCAGTGATTTCTCCGTCATTCCGGCCGAGCGAGCGAGCGAGAGCCGGAATCCAGTAATCGCCGGACTTGGTTACACGATCGGTGCCCGACGCCACGCCGCCGAGTACGGGATGCCCGCTTTCGCGGGCATGACATCGCGATGACATGCGCGTCGATCAGACCCCGCGGTGACAAATCCCGGGCTGGCCGGGGCTGTTGCCGCCGGCTCGCCTCAAAATGGGGCGGCGGGCTGAGAGAGCCCCGCCGCCCCAAGTGCTGGCGGGTCATGCGAGGCTCGCACAAACCGCAAAAGTGCAACGCGCCTGGTCGCCGCATCGGCCTGCGACAAACTCCGCTTGCGACAATCGATCGCGCGCATGCAACGGGCAAGATCGGTGGACATGAAAATTCGCGGGCTGATTGCTGCGAGTGCCGCGCCGTGATAGCGCCTTGCGGACGGCGGGGAGGCGACGACGCATGATCAGCGAACACGACCGTCAGGTTCTCAGCCGGCTGCCGGTCTGGAATCCCACCGGCGACATTGTCGCGCAGCGCCGCGCCTGGGAGGAGCTGGCGGTCGTCTACAACGGCGATCTTCCGGCGATCGGCGCTCTCGAGCAGAACGTCGAGCTGCGCCCGGGCCTGCGCGCCGACGTCGCGGTGCCCAGGGGCGCCGGTCCATATCCGGTGGTCATCTACCTGCACGGCGGTGGCTGGGCGTTCGGCAGCCCGGCCTCGTTTCGCAAGCTCGGGATGCAGTTTGCCGAAGCGGGTTATCTCACGATCAACCTCGACTATCGGCTGGCTCCCGAGCATCCGTTCCCGGCGGCACTGGAAGACTCGATGTTCGCGATCGGATGGGCGGCCGGCAACGCGCGCCGCTGGAACGGCGACGGCCGGCGGATCGCGATCGGCGGCGATTCGGCGGGTGCCAACCTGGCGGCCAGCGCGCTGACCTCGAGCGCGCCCGCGCTGCGCGCGCCGGTGAAGGCGGCGCTGCTGTTCTACGGCGCATTCGATCTCGATGCGACCGCCCGGCGCACCAGCTCGCTGCCCGGGCTGCAGGAGCAACTGGAGACCTACGTTTCGGGCAAACGGGAGTTGTTCGGTGATCCACGCGTGAGCCCGCTGAGGGCGGTGGCGCCGGGACTGCTTCCACCCTGCTTCATCATCGGTGCGGGCGAGGACTCCTGGTGTCTCGCCGACTTGCTGGCGCTTGCGGAGGCCCTGTCGGCCGTTGCGAGCCCGTACGAGCTGCACGTAATGGAAGGACTGCCGCACGGGTTCATGCAGATGAGCACGCTCGACGGGTGCCGCGCGGCGATGCGCCTGATGTGGGAATTTCTGGCGCGCAACGTCTGAACGCCTCTGCCCGCCGCTCGCGGCCGGCAGTCCGCCGCGTCCTTCGCAGTCGTGGGCGAGCACTGCGGCCGGACCAGGCGTGCTCGATTTCAGCGCATCGACGCGGTGTCCGATCAGATGCGCGCGTTGATCGAGGAACTGGCGCCGGAGCTGGTGCTCAAGTTGCCGTCAAAAAGACCGCAAGAGCTCGGCGCCCGTCGCAAACGCGCTTGCCGTGATTGCTGCCGAACCGGCCGCCCAGCAGTACGTAACGACACCCGGGACGCATCGTGATGGTTTTGCAGGCAAGTTTGGGATGACAAACAACGCGTTGCTCTCCTTGGGGTGCCGCTGCCGCGGGCCACGCAAGCGAGATCGCAACCAAAAGGCCGATCGCCAGAAATTCGAGACGGATCATGACTGAACCCTTTCGTTTCGGGGCCGCTGCAACCGTACAACGCCAGGTGGTGGGCCGGCAACGGGTGTTGTCACCCGCCGCGCAATGCCCAGCGCCGAAAGGCCACGTGCTCAAACCAGGCGCATTCGGGTAGCATCGTTGCCTCCTCGCATGAAAAGGGGTCCACATGAAGTCGACGCGAGTCATGGCGGCAGCGGTGCTGATCGTCGCAACCGGCTTGGCGCTGCAGGTGGCGCGGGCGCAGGACGCGGGAATGGCGGGAGTCAAGCGAACCGACCTGCAGCGGCACGATCTTAGCGTTCCCGGACACGAGGTCGTGCAGGCGCGCGTCGCCCTCGACCCGGGAGCGGCGTTCCCCAGGCACTCGCATCCGGGCGAAGAGATCATCTATGTCCTCGAGGGCTCGCTGGAGTATGAGATCGAGGGCAAGCCGCCGGTGACGCTCAAGGCCGGCGACGTCCTCTTCATCCCCGCTGGAACGATCCACGCGGCGAGGAACGTCGGCAGCGTCATCGCGAGTGAGCTCGCCACCTATGTCGTCGAAAAAGGGAAGCCGCTCGTCGTACTGGCGAAGTGACGGCGACCCTTCGGCTCTGCCTTCGGGGCGATAGCGGCCAGAAGTCCGTGCCAGGCCCCGCACGCCGCCACAGTCTCCCTCATTCCGGCCGAGCGCGCGCAGCGAGCGAGAGCCGCAATCCAGTAGACGCCGGTGCCTGTTGTCGGAGCGGCGCCTGACGCCACGCCGTGCGAACGGGATGCCCGCTTTCGCGGGCATGACAACTTGGCGCGGAGAATCTCAGCCCGCTGGGCGCGGGCCGTGATGCCCGGCTCGCACCGTGTCCTTGATGGTCGTGAATTGACGGCGTGCATCGCGACAGGCCGCCAGCACCGGCGCTGATGTTGCGAGCAGCTCGGCCAGGCGTGGCTCGGCCATGCGATGCCGGTACGCCGCCAGGGCCTGCTCATGGAACCAGAGATCGTCGCGCAGGATTTCGCCGAGCTGAGTAAGCTCTTCCGCGGTCAGCGATTGTCTGGCCTGGCGATTGTGCGGGTTCGGAATCTCGGCGGTGACGTTTTCCTCAGGCACGGGCAGCACGTTGCGCAGTCCCAGCAGATAGCCGACGGTCACCGCGAACTCCTCGAACCGGTCGCTGAAGCCGTAGAAGCTGACTTTCGTCAGCAGGTTCTCCAGGCACTCCTGCGGGCTGGCTGAACGGCTTCCGGTGTCGTCGAAATAGCCGTATTGCGTTCCGACGCCGGCCGTGAAGGCGGCGGCGTAATCCACCAGCGACATCGCGCCAGTGGTCACCTCGGAGTGCCACAGCGTGCCTTCGCGCCGCAGCGTGAAATTGTACGCCGACAGCATGCGCTCGATCGGGTGCCGAAGCACCGACAGGGTGGCGTAGGGGATCCACATCCGCCGAAGCAGCGGGTGATCGAGACGGAAGTGTCCGGTGAAGATGGTGGCGGGCCCCGGCCTGGCCAGCTCGAGCCAGCGCTCCTGTGGCGTGTAGTAGAAGAAATCGTCGCCGCGGATGGGGACATCGAAATATCGGTTCTGGCGCAGCAGCACGTTCATGCTGTTGCCCGCCGCCTTCGGCACGTGAACGCAGAACACGACGCGGAAGCGCGGCGGCTCGGCGTCGCGCTCGATGAGCGATTCGAACCGGCAGAGCAGCGGTGCGGGCGGAGCGGGAGGGAAGACCGAACTCTCGAAATCACCGCTCAAGACAGCACCCTTGCCTGGGCCGGCCGCTCCCGCTTGCAGCCGGCTGCCGATCTACCGCAGCCATCACTATAGCAATGATTCCCGATACCGAATGAACCTGGGATGGCGGGCATTGGCTGAGCACGATGTCGGCTAACCTCCGCATAGAGGCCAGCCGTGATCGTCATGCCCGCGAAAGCGGGCATCCAGTACGCAGCGGTGTGGCGTCAGGTACCGCTCCGACAACAGGCTCCGGCGACTACTGGATTTCGGCTCTGCGCGCTGCGCGCGCTCGGCCGGGTGACGGAGACTGTGGCGCGCGCGCCCTGCCGCGGAGACACGAATGACATCGACGATGACTGGTTGGGGTCCCGCCTGTGCACTCGTGCGCTTTCTGTCTGTTGCTGGAGCAGCAACGGAAACGCGTGCCGCCTACTGGAACTATGCGTGCAAGGGGGCAATCGGCGAAGCTGAGCTTTTATTCGATCGCAATTATCTTGTCGTCATGCCGAAGAAACTGGCGCAAGGAGGGGTTCTGGGGATCAGAGATGGTTCGATCGGCGCCTTCGAGTCCGTCGATGAGAATTCCGGACTTGCCCCGACCATGGTCTTCTCGCGCGGAGATAAGAAGATCACCCTGGTTGAGACGTCGTCGAAACAGACATCGGATAAGGACTGGACGTCGGGTCGACGTTTCTGGAGTTGCACGACCTTCATCAAGAGGTATCGTATCAGAACGATAATTTCAAATTCGGTGACCTCATACAAAGCGGCGAAAGCTATCCGGATAAAGGCGAGATCAGGATGGAATGCATCGACTACAACGCCCGCCTTTGACCGGCTCTCGCAGTGCGAGGCGGCGAGGCGCCGGTGTGCGGCAACGATCGCCGGTGCCATCGCGCCCGACCGAACCAGGCCGCGGCGCGGCAAGGCGGCGGGGCGGTCCCCGGAGTGGTTGGCCACAACTCCTCCGAGGACCCCGTGGTTCTGGCAGGGGCATCCCGCCAAAGCCAACACCTCACATCTTAGAAAGCCGCATGCGAAGCAAAGATGACAACCCGGCAAAAAGCGGCTCGGCCGCGGCGTCTCAGTCGGGCGCAGGCGACCATGGCTGCCGCCGCGGCGGCAGCCGTCAGGATTCCAAATCGCATGGCTGCCGCCCGGCGGTAAGAATCACACGGCCGCGCGCGGGTCAGTGCCGCGCGCGGGTCAGGTAACGCCGTTAGCGCGATGCCGAAGATTGAGCAGCTCGACCTGCGCGTCGAGATGGGCGGGTGGGATCACGTGCGAGAAATCAACCGTCACCCGGATATCACCTGCTCCCTCTGATCGCGTGATCAGGCCGCGGTGCTCGCGGACGAACGTCCAAAGGGACAAAACCAGCTGTCCCACCGCTTGACGGTCGAAGACGAAGGCCTGCAGACGAACCTCGGATTCCGCGCCCTTGAGCATGTGGTCGATCACTGCGTCGATGTCGCCGCGGTGGATATCGACATGTCCGGCGGGCCTGAAGCCGGCCTCGAGCAGCGCGTGGATGGGGCCGCCATTACCATCTACGACGTGGGCGAGATACTCCTCGGCCGGCGCATCGCGCCCGCTTTCCTTCATGGCGTAGACCATCATGACCTTCACCAGAAGAGAAGCGATGCCGAAGCCGCGTGCGGCCGGGTGAACCATCAGCCTGCCGACCTCGGCCTGGGCGGGCGATTTCTGTCCGCCCGATGTCAGTTGAACGACTCCGGTGCCGAGAATGTTTTCGGTGGTCCGGTTCACGACGTGAAACAACCGGTGCTGCCGTGCCGCATCGCGGAAAACATGAGCCGGACGATCGAAAAGCGTTCCCTCGTTCAGCGCCTCGATGAAGGTGAACGGCAGCCGGTATTCGGCCTCCTTCGTCAGCCGGATCTCGACCCTGTCCTGGTCCCTGATCATTGCAGGTCTATGGACCATCTGGCGGCGCCTTGCTTGCGGGGTGACTAGAGCATGATCCCGAAAAGTGGGCACCGGTTTTCGGAAAAGATCATGCTCCAGTGGCTGAGCGTGGGTGCGTTCTAGCAATGATGTCCAATCCGAGTCCATTCGTGTCGATCGGGCGTCGGACACGAGTCCGCTTGTCCTCGAATTTCGGACATGTCAGGCCGCTGTCACACTCGTCGCGATGCGCCATGAGAGACATTCCGGCCCTTCCGGAGTAACGGCAATCGGCGTACTTTCCTCCGCGAGTTTCGTCGGAACGTACGGCGGATTCCCGCTCAGGCAAACCGGCGGCGCGGGTGTCCGCGGTAGGCCCTTTTAGCTACCTGACTGCGTTTATCGGTTTTCATGGCGAATGACGCTGGCGACGGAGAAAACAATGTCCGTCTACACACATCTATCGCGTCGTGATCTGCTCGCCGGCGGCGCCGGCACGTTAGCTTTCGCGACTGTCGGCCGGCTTTCCGCCCAAGCCGGTAAGCCCAACATCGTTTTCATTCTGGCGGACGATCTTGGATTCGCGGATGTGAGTTGCTATGGCCAGCGCGACTACACAACGCCAAATATCGATCGTCTTGCGCTTGAGGGCATGAGATTCACCCAAGCCTATTCCAATTCTCCCGACTGTTCGGCAACGCGCACGGCACTGATCACCGGACGGTATCAATGTCGTCTTCCGGTCGGACTGGAAGAGCCAATTTCACCGGCAACCCCCAAGAACATCGGCTTGCCCCCCAGCCACCCGACACTGCCATCACTGCTCAGGAAGGCGGGCTACAACACGACGCTGGTCGGCAAATGGCACCTCGGCTTCCTGCCGGATTTCAGTCCGCTCAAGAGCGGCTACGACCACTTCTTCGGAATATACGGCTGCTGTGCCGATTATTTTAATCACGGTCCTGACGCCTCGCGCAGTGGCGACTTCGCATACCAGCTTCATGAGGAAGAGGTGCCGGTCGAGCGGCACGGTTACATGACGAACCTGCTCGGCGATCGGGCAATTCAGACGATCGAGGGATATGCCAGGTCGAAAGAGCCGTTTCTGCTGAGCCTGCATTTCACGGCGCCGCATTGGCCGTGGGAGGGGCCGGACGACGAGGCCGAGTCGAAGCGACTTCGGGACATCAGGAATGATCGCGACAGCGGTACCCAGGCGACATACGCAAAAATGGTGCAGAGCCTGGACGCCAATATTGGGCGAGTGTTGCGAGCGCTGGACGTTCACGAGCTGGCAGCAAACACAATCGTAGTCTTCACAAGTGACAATGGCGGGGAGCGGTTCTCGAATATCTGGCCGTTTACTGGCATGAAGTTCGAACTGCTCGAAGGCGGCATTCGCGTCCCGGCGATAGTGCGCTGGCCCGGCCGTATTGCGACCGGATCGGTCTCCGATCAGGCCATGATCACGATGGACTGGATGCCAACGCTGCTTGCTGCCGGCGGAACGCAGCCCGACTCGGCCTATCCGTCCGACGGTGAGAATCTGTTGCCAGCGCTTACCGGCGCGGCGACGCATTCGCGCAAGTTCTATTGGCGCTACAAAGCCGGGTCCCAGCGCGCTATCCGTGACGGCGACTGGAAGTACCTACGGATCGCAGGGAACGAATTTCTGATCGACGTGGTTCAAGACCCGCGCGAGCGCGTCAATCTGAAGGACCGCCGCAAGGACGTGTTTGATCGACTCAAAAGTGACTGGGAGGCATGGAACAGCACCATGCTGGAGGAACGGTCGCGGCCGGCGACGTACAACAACACGGGCAACTTGATGGCTGACCATTACGGCGTCGTGAACCCGGTCCCCGCGACCCCGCCGGAAGGCGCCGCCCCACGGTGAAATCGGCTGGCTGATTCATGGCGCGATAATCATCATGAAATGAGCTGTTCCAGGTCAGGGCGTTCTGCCGAAGAAAAGCCCCGCTGAGTCGACAGGGGCACGAAGTCTGCGGCCTTATGCGCATTCGCTCGAGAAGATCGCGCGCACGATCTGGAGCCGCACATGATCGGCGCCCGTTCCCACAACGAGCGCCTGGCAATGCTCGAGCAGAAGGTCTCCCACATGGAAGCGGAGCTCGGCAAGATGTCGGCCAAGGTCGACGAGATGCACGTCATCCTGCTGCAGGCGCGCGGCGTGCGCTGGGCCATAATCGCGGTCTCCGGCGTGGTCGGCTTCCTGGTCGGGATTTCGCAGTGGATCATCTCACGCGCGTAGTGGCGACCGCGTGGGCGCCCATCAACGTATCAACGCGATAATGGCGATGGGTTTCGCTGCGCTCAACCATCCTACGCTGCCTAATCCCGGCGCTTGTCACGCACGTCGAATCCCGCCGTTTCGCGCGCATACCATGACCAGACGCACGACCTACGACGTCATTTCATATGGCGAATGGACGCGGCCGCGCCTGCGGAATTTTCGCGAGCAGTGCTGCGATTGCGGCCTCATCCACCGGCTCGATTTCCGCATCGTAGACGGTCGCATCGAATTCAGAACGCGGCGCGACGAGCGCGCCACCGCCGCCGCGCGCCGCAATTTCAAGTTTACGCCGGATGAATGACGCCCGCCGTCAGCCCCAATCATCCGACGCTTCCAACGATCAACACACCCAGACGCGCACCGGGCCATAGGCGCTGGGCAGCCAGCGCCAGCAGCTGTAATCGCTGTAGGCGTAGATGGAGCCGCCGTAGCCGAAGCCGCGAAAACCGCGGAAACCGTGATGGAAGGCGTGGCGGCCGTGGCCATGGCCGCCGCCGTGGAGCGCAAAACCGCCGCCGCGGCTGCCCGCGAAGCCATGGCCGCCATGGCCTCCAGCGTGCCCGCCGCCATGGCCGCCGGCGTGTCCACCACCATGACCGCCGCCGTGACCACCTCCGCCACCACCGTGTCCACCACCGCCGCCGCGCGCCAATACCGCGGCCGGGGCCAGCGCAACCGCTGCGCCGAGTGCCGCGACGGCGGCACATCGGATGAGAGTGTTGGGCAACATGTTGTTTCCTCCTCGGAAGCTCCGCGCCCCGAAGCGTGAACCTTCCGCCCCTGGTGCTGAACGGCGGCTGAACGGCAGCGTCAGAACTCCGCGCCCGCGCGCGCGTTTCGATCGTCGAGGTGAAGGCTGCGATTGCTTGCGCCGGGTTCTTGTGATCTTGTCCGGTCGGAAAGTGGTGGCCGTCTTTCTGCGGCAGACGCTAATTCATCGGGACGTTGGCGCGCCTCACCACCTCGCTCCAGCGCTCGACATCGGTTGTGACCTGGGCGCCGAATTCCTCCGGCGTGCTCACGATCATGTCGTAGCCGAGCGTCTTGATACGCTCCTTCACGTCGGCGCGCGCGAGGATGTCGACGATCTCGCCATTGAGCTTCTTCACCACCGCGGGGTCGAGACCGGCCGGCGCCAGGAGGCCGGCCCAGTTGCCGACCTCGAAACCCGTAAGGCCCTGCTCGTCGATGGTCGGGAGATCCGGCAGCAGCGCCGACCGCTTGCGCTCGGCCATTGCGATGGGACGCAGCCGCTCCGATTTCTCCGCCAGCATTCCCGGCACGCTCGCGAACAGCGCCTGCACCTGCCCGCCCATGAGATCGATCAGCGCGGGATTCATGCCCTTGTTGGGGACGTGCACCATCTCGATGCCCGCCATCGACTTGAGCAGCTCGGCCGCGAGATGCGATGCACTGCCGACTCCGGCGGAGCTGTAACTGAGCCGGCCGGGATTGGCCCTGGCGTAGGCGATGAACTCCTTGAGATGGTGTACGGGCAACGAGGGATGCACGACCAGGGCGTACGGGCTGACGGCGACGTTGATGATCGGCGTGAGGTCCTTGGCGACGTCGTAAGGCGGCGTCTTGTGCACCGCGACGGTCAGCGACAGGCTGCTGGGCGTATAGAGCAGCGTGTAGCCGTCGCCGGGCGCGGCGATGACCGCCTTGGTGCCGATGACGCCGGCGGCGCCGGCGCGGTTCTCGACCACGAATTGCTGCCCGAGGCGTTCGCTGAGCTTCGCCGCAAGCAGCCGCGCCATCACGTCGACGCCGCCGCCGGCGGCAACCGGCACCACGACGCGCACGGGCTTGTCCGGATAGTCCGCCGCCGCCGCGCCGCAGGCGAAGGATAGGATCAGCACCAGAACGGCGGAAACGCGAGCCATAATGTCACCCGATGGAGGCGGCGCGCACTGCAACGTGGTGCCGCGTCGCAGCCGCAGGAATGGTGCGCGCATCTAAGACGAGCCCGCCGCCGGGATCAATGCGACGAAATCGATGTCGCCCAGCCTGCGCGACCCGGCGCCGGCGTGCTTACTGGCCCTTGATGTTGGTCTTCTCGACCAGTGCGACCCACTTCGCCGTGTCGGAGGCGATGAACGCCGCAAAGTCGTCGGGCGAATTGCGCTCCGCCGGCTCGTAGCCCGATGCTGCGAGGCGCTGGCGCAGCTCGGGATCGTCGAGGCCGCGTTGCAAGGCGGCGTTGAGCTTGCCGACCACGGCTGCCGGCGTTCCCTTGGGCGCGACGAAACCGTTCCATCCGATCACGGTGAAGCCGGGCAGTCCCGACTGCGCCAGCGCGGGCAGTCCGGGAACGAGCGGTGAGGGCGCGAGCGTCGTGACGCCGATGCCGCGCACGGTTCCGCCGTTCATCTGCGATCCGGCGGTCGAGGCGATCGAGAACATCATCTGCACCGAACCGCTTACGACGGCGTTGAGCGCCGCGTTCGCCTCGCGGAACGGCACGTGCACGATATCGACGCCGGCCATCGACTTGAACAGCTCGCCGGCGAGATGCGGCGGCGTCCCGATGCCGGAGGAGGCATAGTTGAGCTTGCCGGGATTGGCCTTGGCCAGCGCGATCAGCCCGGCGAGGTCTTTTGCCGCCAGCGAAGGATGGATCACCAGGACGAACGGCACCGTCGCCACCAGCCCGATCGGGGCAAAGTCGCGGCCGAGGTCGAACGGACTTTGCGCCATGGCGGTGTTGATGGTGTAGGACGCGCTCGCCAGCAGCAGGTTGTAGCCGTCCGGCGCGGCGCTCGCGACCGTCTGTGCCGCGATCGTTCCGCCCGCGCCGGGGCGCGGCTCCACCACCACCTGCTGGCCCAGCGTGTCGGTGATCTTGGCTCCGAACAGCCGCGCCACGATGTCGGGCCCGGGACCGACGACCACGCGAATGAACCTCGTCGGATAGTCCTGCGCATGGGCCAGGCCGATACAGCCGAGGGTCGCGGCAACGAGCGCAAGCGCGCAGCACCGTCGCGTTATCGTCATCCTCTTGCCTCACGCTTGTTGCGGCCGGCCCCGTCGGGCGCCGGTGCTGGCGCGATAGACGCAGCCGCCGGCGGTGGTCACATAAAGCGTATCAAGTCCGGCGCCGCCGAAACAGCAACGGTTGGGACAATCGGCAGGGAACGGGTGCGTCTCGATCACCGCGCCGCGCGGCGAGAACACGTAGATCAGCGGCCCCGGCCCGCTCCGGTTCCAGCCGGCGCAGGCGACGATGTTGCCGTCGGCGTCGAGGCACATGCCCTCGATGCCGCGCTGCGGGCCGCGATGGTCCGCGCCGAAGCTGTGCAGCACCGCCGGGTGGCCGACCGCTCCGTCCGCGCCGATCGGATAGGCGCGCAGCTCCCGCCGTTCGCCCGGACGCGGCTCGCCGTCGGCGACGTAGAGCACTGTTTCGTCCGGGGACAGCAGCACGGCGCGCGGCGATACCGTGTCGTAGGTGATGCGCCTCGCCACCCAGGCCCGGCGGTCGTTGCGCTCGAGGCGCAGCACCGAGGCGTGGTCGAGATAGGGAAAGATCGCGGGGCCGAACGGGATCACCGCATGGCGCGGATCGGCGAACCAGATACGGTGCTGCGTGTCGACCGTCAGGTCGCAAGGCTGGTTGTGGTACTTGCCGTCGAGCAGCGCATCGACGGCGACGACGCGTCCGTCGGGCGTGAATTCGATCAGCCGCCGCCCGCCCTCCTGCGCGCCGTAAAGCTCTCCTCCCGGCCCGCGTCCGAGCCCGTTCACGCGATTGGTATAGCGCCGGTACTCGCTCGTCGCCCTGCTGTCGTGGTCGAGCCGCAGCAGCCGGCCCTCGTCGATGGCGCTGAACACCACGGCGCCGTCGTGCCAGACGATGCCGCCGAGCGGGCCTTCATGCGGACCGGCCACGCGCTCGAACTGCCAGGTCATGAACGTTGCTCCCGCCGCATCGGCATTTCGGCGACTACCATGTCGGCACTCCGGGGATCTTCAGGCGCGTGCGCAGCACGTACTCGTAGGTGGTGACATAGAGTGAGCGCCAGTCCTCGTCGCCCCAGGCGAGATTGGTGGCATGGCCTGGAATGCGCAGACGGCCGATGAGCGCGCCGGCCTTGTCGATGACGTGAATGCCGCCGGGCCCGGTGCAGTAGACGTTGCCCTCCTGGTCGCACTTCATGCCGTCGGCGACGCCCGCCTCGCTGCCGGTGAGCTTGTGAAAGACGCGGCCATCGCGGACGCTGCCGTCGGAATTGACGTCGAAGGCGCGGATCAGCCCCAGCCGGGTGTCGTTGACATAGAGGATCGATTCGTCCGGGCTGAAGCAAAGGCCGTTGGGATAGACCGTATCTTCCACCACCGTTCGGACCTCGCCCTGCGGCGTGAGTCGGAACACGGCCTGCATGTCGAGCTGCCGCTGCAGGTCCTCGCCCACCATGCCCGGGATCACCAGTCCGCCGGCGGAATCCGTCCAGTACACCGTGCCGTCGGATCGCACCACGATATCGTTCGGGCTGTTGAATTTCTTGCCCTGGTAGCGCGATGCGATGGTGACCTGCGCGCCATCGTGCTCGAGGCGCCAGATCGTGCGCGCCGACCATCCCGCCACCACGAGCCGGCCTTCGCGATCGAAGGTCATGCCGTTGGCGTGCCGCGACGGGTGGATCAGGACCGCCTTGCCGACGCCGGGCGTCCACTGCCAGATGGTGTCGCCGATGATGTCGGTCCACAGGAACCGTTGCCGGCGGCGATCCCAGACCGGGCCTTCACCGAAGGTGAGGCCCTGGGCGATGTGGTCGAGCGGCGGATCGGCGCCGACGATCCGCTCCAGGCCGCCGGTCGCCAGGTCGATGTCCATTGCCTGCTCCCCCGCTGCGCACGCCTGATGTGCAACAAGCGTCACGGGGTTGGCAAGCGCAGGACGTGCGTTTCACCGCGCGGGGCTTGGACCGTATTCGCTAGCGCGACGCCGATCACCGCGATGAATTCCCGCCGCCTCATTCGATTACCTCGTCGGCGCGGATGAGCAGCGTCGGCGATACATCGAGCCCGAGCGCCTTGGCGGTCTTCAGGTTGATGACCAGCTCGAATTTGGTCGGCTGCTCCACGGGAAGATCGGTGGGCTTCGTTCCTTTCAAAATCTTGTCGACGTAGATGGCGGCGCGCCGGAACACACCCCGATAGTTAGGTCCGTACGCCATGAAGCCGCCATGGTCGATATATTCCCGGTAGCCGTACATCGTCGGCATTTGCGCCTTGGCCGCCGCCTCAATGATTGCCGACCGGTGGCTGCCGGTGAGCGGGTCGGGCAGCACGATGACACCTTGAGCGCCTTCCTGTTTTGCAATGTCGAAAGCAGAGAGGTATCGCCGGCGCTGCGCACCTCGATCGAGACCAGCCGGAGTCTCGCAGCGGTGCTGCATCCTGGGCCTCTTGCGCCTGTAAAGTAACGGCTGCATTGGTCGGATTCCCGATGACGGCAATGGTCGAGGATGCCGGAAGCATCTCCTTCAGCAGTTCCAGACGCTTGCCGCTCAGCTGCGGCGCGAGAATACTCTGGCCAGTCATGTTTCCGCCGGGGTGTGACAGGCTGGCGACGAAGCCGGTTCCCACGGGATCGCCAACATACGCAAACACAATGGGAATGCTGTCTGTCGCCGCTTTCATCGCAGCAGTTGCTGGCGTGGTGATCGAAACGATCACGTCGGGATGCAGGTCGACGAGTTCCCGGGCCAGGATGGGCAACTGGTCGGGTCCTCGCTCGGCGTAGCGCCAGTCGATGGTAAGATTCTTCCCTTCGACATACGCCAGGTCCTGAAGCTCTTTGCGAAAAGCCTCGAACTCTGGAAGGTGCTTCTCTTGGCCCGGCGAGCACGCCGATCCTCCGCATGTGCGTCGGCTGCTGCGCGCGGACGGGGAGCGGCCAGGAAACCGAAGACGCCGCCACCGCGCTGCCGAGCAGCGTCATGAATTCGCGCCGCCTCATTCGATCACCTCGTCGGTGACGGCGAGCAGCGACGCCGGCAGGGTGAGGCCGAGCATGAGCGCCGTCTGCGCGTTGATGACGAGCTCGAACTTGCTCGATTGCACCACCGGCAAGTCCGCCGGCTTCGCGCCCTTCAGGACGCGGCCGGTATAGAGGCCGGATTGCCGATAGGCATCCAGGACGTTGGTGCCGTAGCTCATCAGTCCGCCGGCCTCGGGGTACTCGCGCACCGAAAACGAGCTTGCAATCGCATGCCGGGAAGCCAGCGTGGCAAGCTGCACGCGCCGCGTGGTGAAGAAGGGGTCAGGGCCGATTAGAAGTGCGTCGGGCCGCTCGCGTGCGAGCGTATTGAAGGCGGCGTTGATCTCGCGGCTGGTGCCGACGTGGAAGATCTGGATTTGCAGTCCCATCGCGCGCCCGGCCGATTCCACCTCCTTGCCGTGCGACTCGGCGCGCGCAGGATTAGCGGGATTGACGAAGGCGGCGACGCGCCTCATGGCGGGGACCAGCTCGCGCAGGAGTTCCAGCCGCTTCGGCACCAGTTCGCCGATGACGAGATTGACGCCGGTGAGGTTGCCTCCGGGTCGCGAGAGGCTGGCTACGAGTCCGAGCCTGACGGGGTCCTCGGGCACGATGAACACGATTGGAATGGTCGTGGTCGCCGCCTTGGCGGCGATGGCGGGAGCGGTTCCGCCATGCGCGACGATCACCGTGACCTGCTTGCGAACAAGATCGGCCGCCAGCCCCGGCAGCCGGTCAAGCTGGTTCTCGGCCCAGCGGTATTCGATCGCGACGTTCTCGCCTTCGACGTAGCCCGCGTCCTTCAGGCCCTGGCGAAATCCGCGCACGCGATCCGCGAAGCCGTCGGGCGATACCGCGCCGAGGAAGCCGATCACCGGCATCGCCGGCTGCTGCGCGCACGCGGCGCGTGGCCAGGAAACCGGCGACGCGGCGGCCACCGCACCGCCGAGCAGCGTGATGAACTCGCGCCGCCTCATCCGATCACCTCGTCGGCAGTCGCGAGCAGGGCCGGCGGCATGTTGAGGCCGAGCATCCTGGCGAGAAATCCCATCACCGGCATCGCCGGCTGTTGTGCGCGGGCAATGAGGGGCCAAGAGATCGAAGACGCCACGGTCGTGCCGCCAAGCAGCGCAAGCACGTCGCGACGCCGCATGCCGACCATGAGGCTCCCTCCCGTCCCGCGTTGCGCCGCCGTCGCCGGCCATGTCGACGCGCAAGCCGGGCTCGCGCGCAGGCGGTTTGCCGCACCCGGAGCCTGCCGCAGGCGGCCCGGCCGGTCCTTGGGGCAGACCTGAATCGTTCTGAAGCCCGCCAGGCCCCCGGCCGTGCTGTCGACAAATGCCCGCCGTTGCCGCGCTTCTGCTCGCGATCGGCCCGCTTGCGCCCTCCAATTTTGCCGCGCAGGTGTCGGCTGGCTCGGGGCCGGCGGCCTAGTCGTGCCGCCGCTCATTCCGGCATCTGCTCGGGTGTATCGATGATTTCAAAGCCGGTTCTTGATTGCATCAAAGGACGGGCCCAGATCCGGGTGCCGGTCGCACGCACCAGTCGGTCCTGCGGCGAATCCGGGAATAACGGCTCGAGGCTGACGTGTCGGCCGAGCACGGCGCTCAGCTCGCGCTGCCAGTCATCGCCGAATTCGAAATAGTTGACCAACGCCCAGTTGGCTTGGCGGCTCGGCGGCATCAGCACGATCGCCAAGCCCACGTCGCCGTCCGGCTGCGAGCTCTCTTTGCCATGGCTTGCGGACAGCCAGACCTCGCGGACGCTGTCGGTTCGACCGGCCCAGGCGCGAATCGTCTCCAGCCAAGCTTCGGGGATGTCCATCCGTCCGTCCCTCGGGCAAGACCATGCGCATTCTAGAGCGAACCCGTTTCAGATTGAATTGCGATTTCGCTCTAACGAAGCGCTCCCTGCAAAGCCCGGATCTCGCGCCGCCTTGTATGTCGGGAAAGGAGCATTGTGAGGGGTGACAGGGGCTGAGTCGTCATAGCTCAGCCCCCGTCGCGACCGGAAGCCCGCAGCCGCCTCGGATGTCAGACCGCGAATGAGCTTGGTGCTCCAGTCGCTTCTTCCATACCCGCACAGTTGCCTGGGCACGAGCCCGCATCAGCAAGGATGGGATACGAAGATGGAAAAGCTTTCCTATGGCGGCATTGACGTGTCGAAGGACCGCCTGGACGTGGTAGTGCTGCCTGAGGGGTGGTTCTTTTCGGTGAGTAACGACACCGCCGGATGGGCCGAGCTGGTCGCAAGGTTGCGTCCGCTCGCGGTCTGCGCAATTGGCCTTGAGCCGAGCGGCGGTTACGAGCGTGGTATCATCTGTGCCTTGCTCGCGGCCGGACTGTCGGTGCGACGTATCAACCCCAACAAGCTTCGTCAGTTCGCTCGCGCCCGCGGCGTCCTGGCCAAGAACGATCGCCTCGATGCACGACTGATCGCGGAGTATGTTGCCATCATGCCGACACGGGTTGTGCAACGGGACGGCGCGGTCGACAGGCTCGCCGAGGTCGTCACCATGCGGAGACAGCTGTGTGACGAGCATGTCGCCGTCGAGAACCAGGCAGCTCATCTCGAAGATGCCATGCTCAGGCGGCTCAGCAAACGCCGCCTGGTCCGACTGGAGGCCGATATCCGCCTCCTCGACAAGCGCTTGGCCGAGATGGTCGCCACCAATGCTGCTTTCGCTCAGCTCTATGAGTTGCTCACCTCGATGCCGGGCGTCGGCCCGGTGCTGGCCTTCACGCTCATCGCCCTGCTGCCAGAACTCGGGAAGATGAGCCGCAAGCAGATCGCCGCCCTCGTCGGTCTCGCACCATACGACTTCGACAGTGGCAAGCTCAGGGGACACCGCAGTATCTACGGCGGTCGGATGCCGATCCGTAATGTCCTCTACATGGCAGCCCTCAGCGCAAGCCGATACAATCCCGCTCTCAAGACCTTCTCCAACCGTCTTACCCACGCCAACAAGAAATCCAAGGTCATCATCGTTGCCGTCATGCGAAAAATGATCACTACCCTCAACGCTATGCTCCGCGATAATGCTGCGTGGCAGCCGCAATCCAACTGAGCCAACAACACAGTTGCTCATTCGATCACTTCGTCGGCGCGGGCCAGCAGCGAGGGCGGCACGTCGAGGTCGAGCGCCTTGGCGGTCTTCAGGTTGATGACGAGGTTGTACTTTGTCGGCTGCTGCACCGGCAGGTCACCCGGATTGGCGCCGCGCATGATGCGATCGACATAGGATGCCGCCCTCCGGTAGAGACTCACCGAATCGGCTCCATAGGCAACCAGACCGCCATCCTTGGCCATGACCGGGTAGGGATAAATCGCGGGCACACGGTAGCGAGCCATGAGCGGGATGATCGATCCGCGATTCGCAACCGCGAAACTGGTCGGCATCACCAGAATGCTGCCGCCGGGCTCGCGTGCCTGAGCAACGAGGACGCGTTCGACTTCGTCAGGGTGACGGACAGGCGCCTCGATCGACTCGACACCGAGCGACTGGCCGGCAGCCTGCAACGACGAAATGTACTTCTCGGCGAACGGGCCTGTCCCGGGGTCGAATACGAGTGCAATCCGCGAGATGCGGGGTGCAATCGCCTTGAGTGTCTCCAGCCACTTGCCGGCAAGGGAATATTCGAACGCCGTGAAGCCGGTGATGTTTCCGCCCGGGCGTGCGAGGTTTGGCACCAACCCGGTATCCACGGGATCGGACAGGTTCGCGAATACAACCGGGATCGTCTGGCTCTCGCGCTTGAGCGTGGCGACGGCGGGCGTATTGCTGGCAAGGATCACATCCGGCTTCAGCTCGATCAGTTCCCTGCCGAATGTTTCGATCCGTCCAAGGTTGCCGCCGGCCCAGCGGTAGATGAGCTGCAGGTTGCGGCCGTCGGTCCAGCCAAGCTCGCGCAGGCCTTCCACAAATGCCGCAACCCAGGTGCGCGCTTCCGGGTCTCCCTCTGCCGGACCCATCAACAGGCCGACTCGCCGCACCGGCACGGTGGCTTGCTGTGCGCGCGCGCCCAGTGGCCACGCCGCCGCCGCACCGCCGAGCAGCGTGATGAACTCCCGCCGCCTCACTCGATCACCTCGTCGGCGCGGGCGAGCAGCGCGTGCGGCACGTCGAGACCGAATGCCTTCGCGGTCTTGAAATTAACGACAAGCTCGAATTTGGTCGAGAGCTGGACGGGAAGGTCCGCAGGTTTTGCGCCCTTGAAGATGAGATCGATATAAGACGCGGCGCGGCGGAACAGACCAGCCGTATTGTTGCCGAAGGATAGCAAGCCTCCGCTCTCAGCAAAGTAACGATCACTGTAGATCGCCGGAAGGCGGTGGCGTGCGGCCAGGTCGATGATGAGCTTGCGATTTCCCAGTGTCACGGCATGCGGCGCGACAATAAGACCGCAGTCGGGCTCGGCCGCGAACGCCGTGACGTCTTGTTCGATGTCGATGGTGTCACGAACCGGAAGGCCGGTCAACTTTATCGCGAGGGGCGGAGCGGCGGCTTCAGCGGCGTGGAAGAAACCCACATTGGGGGCTGCGTCCGGATTGAAGATGAATCCGACGTGTCCGGCGCGGGGTGCGATCTCTTTGAATAGCTCAAGCCATTTGCCCCCGATCGAATTCTCAAAATTGGCGAATCCGGTGACGTTCCTGCCGGGCCGTGCCAGGCTCGCGACGAAGCCACTGCCAACTGGATCGCCGACAAAGACGAATACGATCGGTATAGTGCGCGTTTCCTGCTGAACGATCCGCGTCACTTGGTTGGTACTGGGCACGATCACGTCCGGCGTCATGCCGATCAGCTCTCTTGCAAAGGTGCGAGCCTTGTCGGAGTTGCCGCCAGCCCAACGATACTCGATCTGGACATTGCGCCCCTCGATCCAGCTCAGGTCGAGGAGGCCTTGCCGCAGCGCCGTGACATTGGCCTGAGCTTGCGGATCGCCTTCGGGGTATCCCATCAGCACGCCGATGCGGCGCTTCCCCTCGGACTGCTGCGCGTGCGCGGCGAGCGGCCAAGCGGCCGCCGTACCGCCCAGCATCGTGATGAACTCTCGCCGCCTCATATCGAGCATTGGGGGTCTCTCCCTCCCGGGGCTATGCCGGCGCCGTCATGGTAGCAGGAAGCGAACACCGCAGGCGGGCGGTTTGCCGCACGTCCAGCCTGCAAGTGGAAAGATCAGGCAGTGCTTGGGGCAGAGCTGAATTGTTCTGAATGCTGCTGGTGACGGGGCTCGCGCAACCGCAGCGGTTTAAGCACGATGCGTAAATTCGTCGCCAAATTAGTCGCTGATGGACCCTACGTCTTGACCGAGAGCCTGTTCGCTTACCGGAACGGACGCTTCACCAAATTTGGCAGGTAATCGCGCATGCCAAAAAGTCGTGTGCGCCGCCGCGACTGCATCGCATCCTGCGGCGAGCGCAGGATAAATCGCTTGATCTGCGCAGTGGAGGCCCTACATCAGGCCCGTGTGCAATCGCTTCCGTTCGATCAGGGAATGGTCTGACATCCCCCGCCACCTTCACAGCGGGCCGCGCATCAACTTCGAGTTCAACCCGAATGTTGCGCCGACGGAAACCGTCCCGGTCCTGATCGCAGGGAACAGCGTGGTTCTGGCCCGCTTCGGCATTCACATGACCGGCGCCGGTGGCAAGCACCGCCCGCCGCTGCTCAATGCGCGGACGGATGGAATGCGCAGAGGGCAGTTCCGGACCCACCTGAAGAAGCAGCGCTGCGTCATCCCCGCCGAGGGTTTCTATGAATGGCGCGAGGAAGGCGGCAAGCAGCCCTACTATTTCAGCCGCAAGGATGGCAGGAAGCTGATGCTGGCGGGCATCTGGCAGGAAGCCGAGTACAAAGGCGACCGGCGCATCGCCTTTGCCATCGTGACCGACGAGCCGAACGCGCTCGTTGCGTCCTACCATGACCGGATGCCGCTGGCGTTGGCCGATGACAAGGTCGCGGCATGGCTCGACCTCTCGCAGCAATCGCTGCTCGATGAGAATTTGCTCCTCGACCTGAACGAATTCACGGTGCGTCCGATGGACCGCGCCATGAACAATGCCAGGCAGAAGAATCTCGCCGCGATCGATCCCGAGGCTGCGGCCGCCTGAGCGCACGGGCGAGTCTTCGCTCCTGATTCCGCTGGCAACGTTATCCCGGGCCGCGCTATGAGCCCGCCATCGCCGGCCCACCAGTGGAGCGCAGCATGGATCCAAGGCGCCGTTTCGCAGTCATCCTTTCACTATCGGTGCTGGCCGGCATCGCCGCCTCGCCGGCGCACGCCGAAAGCGAGCTCGCGCGCGCCTATCGCGTCATCGCGGGCAAGCAATTCGTTGATCTGACGCACAGCTTCGATTCGACCACGCCGGTCTGGTCGGGATTCGGCCAGGCGAAGATGACACCGGCCGCCGATCCGCAAACGCACAAGCCCTACACGATCAAGGATGACGGCTTCCGCGCCACCTTCTACCAGATGGTCGGCCAGTACGGTACGCATGTCGATCCGCCGGCGCATTTCGACGAAAGCGGAATTGGCATGGACGAGATCCCGCTCAAACAGATGATTCTGCCGCTGATCGTGCTCGACGACACGCCTTATCTCGGCAAGGACCCGAACCATGCCTTCTCGGTGTCCGACCTGATGGCATGGGAGAAGAAGCACGGGCGCATCCCGCGTGGCTCGTTCGTCGCGTTGCGCACCGACATGTACAAGGACTGGGACAGCAATCCCGAGCGTTTCAAGCGCAGCCCGTTTCCGGCCTGGGCCTTCGAGACCATCAAGTTCCTCTACGAGCAGCGCGGCGTGACTGCCACCGGTCACGAATCCATGGACACCGACACCACCGACAAGATGGAGTCCGAGACCTACATTCTCCGCCACGGTCATTATCAGATCGAGGTCATGGCGAACCTCGACAAGGTGCCGCCGAAAGGGTCCCTGATCGTGGTGACCTGGCCGAAGGTGCGAAAGGGTCTGGGCTTCCCGGCGCGCGCCTTCGCGATCCTGCCGTAGGGGAAGGCCGTTCCATCACAGCTCGGACTTGGCAGGGCCGGGGGCTCGCGTCCATGGACGTCGACACGTTTGCTTGCTCACGATCGACACCAGCCTGCGCGGGCGCGGGACAAGACGAAAGGGAGGAGCCGAAGCTCCTCCCTTGTACGCAACTCTCGTACCCGCTAGCGCCGGTACGGAGTGGAACCGGGCTGGACCATGTCCGCCGCCCCGCCGTTCTCCGGAACCTCGTGCGGGGCGAGGTAACCGGCGGGTCCGCCGCCAGCCTGCGGATTGGTGCTGCTCGGCTCGCCGGCACCGGTCGTGCCGAACGAAGAACCCATCGTGCTTCCCCGGCTCTCGCCGGTGGTTGCCGGCGCGCCGGCCCGTTCGGATTTCCGAGGGGCCTGGGTCTGGGCTGCCGCGATGCCGGTGGAGATCACGAGCGCCGCGGTGGCCAGTAGGACAGAGTGCTTCTTCATCAGGGAGTCCCGTTGTTTCAATAGCTCCCGCGTCTAAACGAGTGGGGCGAGGCAAGCGTTCGCCGTCCCGCTGTATCTTTTTCGCGACCGTAGGCGCAATTTGGGATAGAAGTTCCAAGATTGTGCAACTGGAGTGCTCTACCCCTCCGGCCGAAACCCGAACGCCTGCTCGAACCGTTTGGCGTAGACCGGCCACACCTGCGGGTTGACGATGCGGGGCGGCCGCTTGCCGTCGAGGATCATGATCATCTGTTCGGCGGCGATGCGGCCCATATTGGCGCGCGCCTCGCGCGTGACGCCGGCGGTGTGCGGGCTCGCGATCACGTTGTCGAACTGAAGGAGAGGGTGCTCGGCCAGGGGCGGCTCCTTGTCCCAGACGTCGACGCCGGCTCCGGCGATCGCCTTGGTGCGGAGCACCTCCGCCAGCGCGCGCTCGTCATGGATGAAGCCGCGCGCGGTGGTGATGAAATAGGCGTGCGGCTGCATCAGCGCGAATTCCCGCGCCCCGATCATGCCGCGCGAGCCCTCGTCGAGCGGGCAATTGATCGAGACGAAGTCGGCGCGCTGCAACAACTCGTCGAGCGTCACCTTGACGGCGCCGCGCGCCGCGATCGTCGCCTCGTCGAGATAGGGATCGAACGCGATCACCTGCATGCCGAACAGGCCGCGGCAAAGCTCGGCCACGCGGCGCCCGACATTGCCGAGGCCGACGATGCCGATGGTACGGCCGTTGACGTCGCTGCCGATGAAGGCCGAGCGATCGTGCATGCGGCCGGCGCGCAGGGCATGATTGGTCTGCACCAGCTGCTTGGAGAGCGCCAGCACCATCGCCAGCACATGCGCGGCCACCGCCTCGGCATTGCCGCCGGACTGGTTGACCACCAGCACGCCGGCGTCGGTGCAGTCCTTGACGTCGACGGTGTCGAAGCCGGCGCCGTTGGTGGAGACGACCAGCAGGTTCGGCATGCGCGCGATGAGCTCGCGGCGGGCATGGAAGCGCGGCTGCAGTTCGTCGCGTGCCGAGCCGATCTGGTAGGCATGCGCGGCCGCCATGATCGGCGCGGCCTCCGCATCGGCGGTCTCGTTCTCGAGCTTGTCGATCCGGATCTCGCCGCGCTGCGCGATGATGTCGAGATAGCAGGGGTGGGCGAGATAGCGCACGTAGAACACGCGCTTCACGTTGTCCTTCATTCGCTTGCAGTCCTCGCTTGCGATGGATGGGTGACTGCGCGCACGGGATCACGCGCGCTTGAAGGCGGGCATCACGTCCCTGGCGAACCAGGCGAGCTGCTCCTTGAACTCCTTGGGCGGCAGGCCCTCGGCCCAGTGGATCATCAGCGTGTCGAGCCCGGGATACTTGTCACCGATCGAGCGGATCCCGTCGATCACCTCGCTGGGGGGACCGCAGAACCAGGCCTTCTGCGCGACGCCGTCGCGCAGTGACGGCACCCGCGTCGGTGCCCCGGGCGTGCCCCAGGAGCGGCCCTGGTCGTCGGCATAGCGCACGAACCCGAACGGCGCGAACCACTTGTAGCGCTCGTCGTGGGCAGGCTCGAGCCGGCGGATCGCCTCCTCGCGGCTGTCAGCGAGGTAGACGCCGGCGCCCCAGATCATGTCCTCGCCGAGCTCCTTCTCGCGGCCGTGCCGCGCGCAGGCGGCGTGATAGGCGCGCACGGTGTCGTCCAGGATCTTCTCACCGTTGAGCGTCACCATCGCCTTGAGGCCGTAGCGCGCCATCATGTCGATGGTCTTGCCGCTCGCGATCGGCATCCAGATGTCGACCGGCAGATGCTTGGGGCGGGGAACGACGGTGATCTCCTCGAGCCGGTAGCCGCGATAGTCGACCGGCGGCGGACACTCGAAATGCTTGCCCTTGAAATGAAAGGCATCCTCGTTGAAGCACTTGAGCAGAAGCTCGAGCTGCTCCTCGAACAGCGCGCGGTTGGCCTCGGCGTCGAGCAGCGGCGCGCCGAAGGTCTCGACCTCGCGCGTATGATAGCCGCGGCCGACCCCCATGATGATGCGCCCGTCGGTCACGATGTCGGCCATGGCATAGTCTTCCGCCAGCCGGATCGGATGCCACATCGGCAGGATGTTGAAGGCGCAGCCGAACTTGAGGCGCTCGGTCTGGGTGGCGAGCCACAGCCCGAGCTGGATCAGGTTCGGCAGGCACTCGTAGCCCTCGCGCTGGAAATGGTGCTCGGCCGTCCACAACACGTCGTAGCCGAGGCGGTCCATGGTCTGCGCGACGTCGCGCGCGGTGAAGAAGGCCTCGCGCAGCCGGTCGTCGGAATAGCGGCGCTCGTTCGCCGGCGTGCCGGCGAGCCCGACATTCTCGAGCTCGATCTGGCCGACATAGAGGACGTGGAAGTTCCTGATCATTGCACTCCGTCCCCCCATCGCCGTGTCCGCGCGAGCGTGGCGATCTCGGCATCAGCGGCAGCCCGCCATGGTCAGCCCGGGTGCCGCCACTTGATCGAGCAGCCGATGCTTGCGGTCTGCTCCTGCGGCCCGCGGCCGGTCTGCGCCACCTGCGTCATCGCCTCGAACAGCTCGCGGCGGCCGCGCGCCGCGCTGCCCATGCGTCCGGCATCGAGCCGGCCGCGATATTGCAACTCGTCCTTCGCGTTGAAGCCGAAGAAGTCGGGCGTGCATTGCGCGTCATAGGCGCGCCCGACCGCCTGGGTCTCGTCGATCACGTAGGGAAAGGTGAAGCCGTGCCGCTTCGCGAACGCCTTCATGTTGTCGAACGAGTCCTCGGGATAGTCGTCGGTGTCGTTCGACATGATGGCGATGGTGCCGATGCCGATCGCATCGAGCGCCTTGGCGTCTTCCACCAGGCGCGCGATCACGGCCTTCACGTAGGGGCAGTGATTGCAGATGAAGGTGACCAGCGTCCCCTTCGGACCGCGCACGTCGGCGAGCGTATAGGTCTTGCCGTCCACGCCCACGAGCGCGAAGTCCGGCGCCTTCCAACCGAACGCGCACAGGCCGGCCTGGGTGAGTGCCATGACGGGTTCTCCGCGATCGGACGGCCACGCGCGCCTGCCGCGCTACGCCAGCCCCTCGACGATCCGCAGGTCGCGGTCGGCGGCCTTGCCGAACACCTTCAGCGCCGCCTGGTAGCCCGCACTGTCATGGGCGGCGACGGCCTGCTCGACGCTGTCGAACTCGATCACCACGACGCGCTGGGCGACGCCCGACTCGTAGGCCTTGGCGGCGTTGCCGCGCGCCAGGAAGCGTCCGCCGGCGGCGGAGATCGCGGGTCCCGCGAGCTTGGCGTAGGCCGCCAATGCATCCGGATCCGATATCGAGCGATAGCACGCTATCCAATACGCCTTGGCCATGAATTCCGTCCCTTCGATGTGCACGCCCGCGAGCCGGGCGGGAAGGAGCTTACCGGATCGTCGCGATGCGACGAAAGGGCGTCGCGGCCGGGAGCGGATCAAGCTTGCCCGCAACGCATGGCGCCGTGCCGCGATGCGCTCGAGCGATCGGAGCCACGCCGGCTGCGGGCCGCGGAAGGCGCGTTTCTTTTCATGCCGTTCGGGCCTACCATGACAGCAACCGGACAGAGCCCGGAGATCGACCCCATGAAAACCCTGAAAACGCTCGCGATCATCGGCCTTCTCGCCATCCTCGCCGCGGTCGGTGGCGCGGTCTATTTCTTCGGCGGCTACTACAACGTGGCCGGCGCACACGAGGATCCCGGCATCGTCAACTGGGCGCTCACCTATGTGCGGCAGGCGTCGATCGAGCGCCATGCCAAGGACCGGCCGCCGGCGAACCTCAACGATCCCGCGACCGTGCAGGCGGGGGCGCGCGCGTTTGCCACCCGCGGCTGCCCGACCTGCCACGGCGCACCCGGCGTGGAGTGGGTCAAATTCTCCGAGGGCATGCGCCCCTATCCGCCCGACCTCAAGGAGCTCGCCAACGAGCGCACGCCGCAGCAGCTGTTCTTCGTGGTCAAGAACGGCATCAAGATGACCGGCATGCCGGGCTTCGGGTTGATCGAGGCTCCGGACGAGGAGATCTGGAACATCGTCGCCTTCGTCAAGAAGCTGCCGGATATCTCGGAGGCCGACTACAAAGCCTGGAGCGCGCAGCCGTGAGGCACGGTGCCGACATGCGGTGAGGACCGTGCGGCGAGAGTGGCGGCAGCAAGGAGGTATGGGCGCGCCGGGCGGCTCTTGCGGTGGCGAAGCGGCATCCCCATCTGGGGCGCCGAGGACGCCTACACCATGACCCATACCTACGACGCCTACCACCGCGGCTACAGCTCCGCCTTTGCGCGTCCGCGCTCGCGCCGCGAGCGTGTCGCCCGCATCGACGCGCTCGCGACGCTGCTCGATACGGCGCTGGTTCTGCCCGGCACCAATGTGCGCTTCGGGCTCGATGCGCTGCTTGGTCTGGTTCCGGGCATCGGCGATGCGATCACCACCGCCATGGCGCTCTACATCGTGCATGAAGCTCGCCAGCTGGGCGCACCCCGGCACGTCATCGCGCGCATGCTCGCCAATGTGGTGCTCGACGGCGTGGTCGGAGCGGTGCCGTTGCTTGGCGACGCGTTCGACGTGATGTGGCGCTCGAACCGCCGCAACATGCGCCTGCTGCAGCAGTGGCTCGCGCGCGAGGAGGGCCGTCGCCCGTAGCGAATGCAGCTGCGAACCGCCCGGCTACGCCGGCGGATTTTGCCGGAAGTATTCGGCGTCCTGCGCGGACTGTTTCCAGTCGCCGTTGCCGCGCCATTCGAAATGGCGGCTCGCCATGTCCTCGCCGTAGCGCACGCGAAACAGCAGCGTGCGTTGCGGCCCGTTGATGTATTCATGCAATTCGCCCGGCGGGTGCACCACGAACGCGCCCGGCACCACGTCGATGGTCTCCTGGGGTGTGCGCATCTTGCCGCCGCCCTCGAAGCAGAAATAGATCTCGGTGGCGTCGGGATGACAATGATAGGGACTGATCTGTCCCGGCTCCCAGCAAGCCACCGTCACGTCCCCTTCGCCGATCTCACCGAGAACCTTCTCGACATGGCGCTTGGGGTTCCACTCCTGCTCCTTGACCAGATTGAAGACCTGCATCGGCCGACCTCCCTGTCGATCATAGGTCCAGCGTAGCGAAATCCGTCACGCCTGCCTACTTCGCACCGGAGCGTCGCAGGGCCTTGATGGGGACCGCCGGAAGCCCCGATTTCTCGGCGATCTCGCGATCCTGCTGTTCGATGACCGTGCGCGCCGGAGTGTCACCATCGATGCCACCCAGTGCCGTGCTCGGCACCTTGCGATTGGATCGCTGCGAGCCGTCCTCGTAGAACACATCGAACAATACGAATTCGGCGCGCGTGCCGGGTTTCCGAGCCATGGTCGTCACCGCTTTCAGGAAGACGTGTCTGCCCGCACTGCGCGGGCCTGTATCCGGATTTGGCGTATTCTTGTGAGGCCCTGGTACGGGCGAGTAGCAAGTCAGGCAAATCCGGAGTGGGCGACATATATGCGTCGCCAGCTGCGTTTGCAACGCTCCCGCATTTGCGTTGGCGCAAGTTCAAATGATCTCAACGATCTCGGCGTCGGACTGCCCGGCGCGGACGGCGTCCCCGATCTTCTTGCCGAACAAGGCCCGCGCCAGCGGGGAAGCATGCGAGAGTGTCCCCTGGGCGGGATCGGCCTCGTCCTCGCCGACAATGCGAAACGTCTGCCGACGCCCGTCGTCGCGGACGATGCTGACCGTCGAGCCGAAATGCACCTGCGTCGAATCGCTGGGCGGCGAAACGACTTCCGCGGTCGCCCGCCGCGCATTCCAGTAGCGCAGGTCGCGCGCGGAGCGCGCCAGGGCGCTGCGGTCGTTGGCCGCCTGGGCGGCCGCATGCTCCTGCTGAAGGCGCGCGACCTCGGCCTCGATACGGGCGAGCCCCTCGGCGGTCACCAGGTTCGGATGGGGAGAAACCGGCCGCTCCGGTAGTTCCTCAAACGCGTCCTGGCCGTCCGGTTCTTTGACGAATGCCCTGCTCATGATGAAGATTTTGCTCCTCCTGACGCGGCCGCCACAACTCCCAAATGCGATCTGCGGCGGTTCACGGCCGAACTCGATGCGCCCGTTGGCGCAGCCGGTCCATGGAACTATTTAGCTAGGAAAAAGTTCATTCTATTCGGAGCCAGCCGCGCCTCCATTCGCCCGGCGTGACGAGAGGAAGAGATGCACAAGGCCTCGATCAGCGTTGCCATCGTGATGCTGTCGTGCGCGGGCACGATCGCCCATTCGCAGGCACCGCAGCAAAGCCCGCTGCCGCAACCTCCCGCGCAGGAGCAGCTTGCGCCATCTGCCAAGATCAATCTGACCCTAGAGCAGCGTCATACCATCAGGGAGCTGATCAAGGACAACAAGGCCGATGCCGCTTCCGCCAATGTCCAGGCTGCGGTCGGCGAGCCGGTGCCGCAAGGGATCAGCCCCAAGCCCATGCCCGCCGAGGTCGCTCAGAAGGTCCCGCAGGTGAAGGCCCATAGATTTTTCCTCACGACGCAGCAGATCGTGATCGTCGATCCCAAGGACAACAAGGTGTCCGAGGTCATCAAAATCGAAACTGAGTGAGCGCCGCCTCTGCGCCGAGTCCCTTCTGCTGCTCGGTCACACGCGTTCGCGTTCGAGCCGCCTGGTCGACCCGTGCGCCGCTCCGGGCGACTGTTGCCACTTCGCGGCTTCTTCCTGCAGGAAGGTTTCGTGCCTGTGCCGGCGTCCCCCGAGCGCAGGTTCCCGCGCTGGGCGAACATATGGCACTGAGCCTGGCCCCCTCGTGATTGCCGAAGCGCCGCGGCGCGCCTTCAAGAGGCCGCAGCGGTGCCCGGCTTTAGATACCGTTTGTCCAGCATCACGTGGATGCCCTTGTTGCCGTTGACGACCTGCGTCACGCGCAGGTCGGCCGCGAGGCTTGCCAGCGTGTAGGCCTGATAACGATCGAGCCCCACGCGCGCGCAAATGAGATCGAGCATTTGCCGCAGCGCAATCACGACGCAGTCGTCGAGATCGGGATCGAAGGCCATGGTGATCACGTGGGTGGGCGTCTCGGCCATCGGCCATTCGAGGTGCAAGTCGTCACGCACGGTCAGGCGAAACGTTCCGGTCAATCCGGTCTCTACCGCCGTGATGCAGACCTCGCCGTCGCCTTGCACGCCGTGGCCGTCGCCGACCGAGAACAGGGCGTCATCGACGAAGATCGGCAGATAAAGCGTGGTGCCGGCGACGAGCTCCTTGTTGTCCATGTTGCCACCGTTCCTGCGCGGTGGCGCGGTCGAGACCATGCCCCAGGCCGGCGGCGGCGCAGTGCCCATCACGCCGAAGAAGGGCGCCAGCGGAACCTGCTGTCCCCAGGGGAGTCGCCAGCTCTTGCGCGCGCGGTCGAGCACGATGTGGATGTGGCGGTTGTCGGCGAAGTCGTCGGGCAACGCGCCGGCGAGCGGACGCACGGAGTTGTAGCCCCAGTCGTAGAGCACGTCGATCGCCTCGATCTCGACCTGAAGCACCTGCCCGGGCCTGGCGCCTTTGACGGCAACCGGGCCAGTGCAGATGTGGGGGCCGAGCTGGCGCACGACTTTGGCGTGAATGGCGGGAAGCGCCGGAGGAACGATCAGCGGCGGACCGGGCATCAATTCGGGTCCGCCCGACACGCTCGAGATCGTTACGCGCTCGCCGCTGTCGATGGTGAGCCGCGGGGAAAGGCGCGCATCGAAATAGCCCCAGTGCACCGTGTCCGGGCCGGGCTGCAGATGAGTGGGCATGTGGCGTGATCCATTGCGAACAAGGCCGCCAACACAGCATGTTTTGGGCTGTGTTCCAACCGGGGTCGATGAGGACGGCGCGTGCGCGGGGCTACAGCGCGGCCACGGTCTGAACTTCGATCAGCAACGGCTCCTGCACCAGCCGGTCGACGATCAGAAGCGTGTTGGGCGGGTAGACGCCATTCGGAAACATGCGCGGAAATTCGCGCAGCCTGAACTGCATGAATTTCGGGATATCCTGCGAGTGCACGAGATAGGTTGTGAACTCGACAATGTTGGTGAAGCTCGCGCCTTGCGACTTCAGCGCGGCTTCGACATTGGCGAAGACCTGCTGGCACTGGACATCGAAGTCGCCGGCGCCGACTGTCTTGCCGGCCTTGTCCGTCGCCACCTGGCCGGCGATGAACAGGAACTCCGACGCCTTGACGCGCGTGACCTGCGAGTATTGGCCGAGCGGCTTGCCCAGGGCGTCAGGATTTTGGATCGTGATCTCGGGCATGCATACCTCCTCGAGTGTTGACGATCGGTCGAACCTGCGCAGCCCGGCCACGGCCGCTGGCACCAAGGCCGGCGTCACGCATTCGGGATCACGGGCAGCAGCAGGTGCGAAGGGTGCCGGGGGTCGTGATAGACCCTGTGCAGCACGGTCTTGCTGCTGCAGATGTGGTAGGGGATGTACTCCACGTTGGTGGCGCTGCCGACGCCGGTGGCGACGTCGAGGCTTGTGATCTCGACGCAAATGCGGTGGCCGGCCTTGAACTGGTTCGCCGTCGCCATGATCTCGATGGCATATTCGTTGATCTCGCCGGGGACCACTGGCTTGCGGGCGGCGCGCGTGAGCGGATGCCAGGGACGGCCCGGCAGCGATCGCGCCGGATCGACCGCGCGATGGGACGCCTTGAGCCAGCCGCGGGTGAGCTCGCGTTCGTGCAGGCCGGCTGTGACCTCGCGCTCACCTTCGCGGGCGGTCTGCACGCCCACGTCGGGCCCCACGTCTTTCAGGATCACGATCCAGTTGGTGTCGTCCTGGTCGATCGAGGCGTAGAGATTGAGCACGCTGGGCCCCGCAATGGTCACGTCGGCGGCCAGCGGCTCGGTCAGATAGCGCAGACTCTGAATGCGGCTCGTCTGGCTTGCCGGCATCTGCGCAAATGCATCGGGCGCCTGGTCATCATCGGCGCTCGAGGGCACGTAAGGTTCGGTGGAGAGCCGCTCCCAGCCTCGCAGATAGAATTTGATCCATTGCGTCTCCGGCAGGGGCCAGTCGCTGCCACTGCGCCATTCATTGGCGCCCATCACCCAGAACCGCACCGGCGGGTCGTCGAGAATTCCTGTATCGATCCCCTTGAGCCATTGGTCGTACCAACGCAGCATTTCGTTGTGGAACGCCTTCACCGGGCGGTCGAGATGAGCGGGACCGGCGAGCAGCAGCTTCTTGTGCGGCGCCGTGATGTTGCGAAACCAGTTCTGTGCCCCGATCAGATGTGTCTTGTATGTGTAGCCGTACCAGCCGGAGCCGGTGTAGGTCGGGATGTTGATCCTGGAAAATTCGGCCTCGCTCTTCTCGACTGCTTCCTGCTTGTCGTATGGATCGATGAGAATGTCGAAATAAGCCGGAAAGTGTTGGCCCTTGAGCGCGAGCACGTTGTAGACGTGCGGATACATCTTGAAGTCCGGATTGGCGATCGCCTCCCGCCACAGCGTCTCCCGTTCAGCCGGGAGCGCCTTCGGCTGGCCCTTATGCTGATGGGCCGAGGCATAGACCTGCAACAGAAACCGGAAGAGATGGATGACCCCGCCAGGATATTCGTCACGAAAGCCGCCGGCTTCGCCGTAAGCGCCACGCGGGTCGAACGGGAAGATCACCTTGAGATGGGGCGGTTGCAGCTTCGCGGCCATCAATTGTTCGGCGCCGAAGCCGGATATGCCGACCATGCCGACATTGCCATCGCACCAGGGTTGGGCGGCGATCCATTCGATGAGATCGTAGCCGTCGAAGACGCGCGATCCGCCGCCTTCCGACTTGCCGATGCCGCGGGGATTTCCGATCACGTGCACGTAGCCGCGTGCAACGAAAAAGCGGGTGTCACCGGCTTCCGCCGGGCCGGTCCACAACATCGACCAGGCGGGATGTGTCAGTGATGCCTGCGCCAGCTCGGGACCCTGCAGATCCTTGTTGTGGATAGAGAGCGCCAGAAGGGCAGGGAGCCTGTCGGTCGTCTCCGGGCGGTAGACGTCGACCGCAACCTTGACGCCATCGCGCATCGGTACGAGCAGATCCTTCGCCACGATCATGCCGGAATGGCTGGGCGCCCGCTCGTAGTCGACGGGCGCTCGGTGCCCGGACAGGGAGAGTTGGAAGGCCAGGTCGGTCGTGGGCTTCGTCGCCATCGGGTCCTTAATCCCCGGTTTGATCATTCTCCGCAGCGCCGCGATGACGGCGCCGCAGCTTTTCTCCTCAACGAGGATGAGGGCAAATGCGCCTGCGGTGGCCCGCAGCCGTCGCCCCGCGTGAACAACCCCTGCTGGGCCTGGTGACATCCCACGTGCGATTGCCGCGTTATGAAACCTATCACGGGCGGGGCGCAGGGCGACAAGTCTGCCTTGCAACGAACTCATACTGCGGCACTGGCGGACCACGGGTTGCGGGGCGCGCAGCAGCCATGCAGGGTCGCGCCGACTTTACGCCGGATTGGTGTTGCTTGCCGTGTGCCGGCTTGGCAAGGAAGTCGAATCGGCGCCTCGTCTGAATAAGAAGCGCCGCCGGGGGCCGGGAGGAAGCGCTCGCAGCACCATGCTCATGTCCGGGACTGTTCACGCCGGGGTCGAGACCCCGATGGCCTGGCGGCAACTCGTCGCTGTCGTGGTGCTCGGCACCATCGGCAGCGTGGGCATGTGGTCGGTGCCGGTCGTCTTGCCAGCGGTGCAGGCCGACTTTGGCGTGGCGCGGGCGGACGCGTCATTGCCTTACACCCTGGCCATGATCGGGTTTGCCTTCGGCGGCGTGGCCATGGGACGGCTGGCGGATCGGCTCGGAATCGCGGCGCCCGTCCTGTGCGGTGCAACTGCGCTCGGCATTGGTTTCGTCGCCGCCGGCTCGGCCCCCAATCTCACGATGTTCGCACTCACCTATGCGCTGATCGGATTCGGGACCTCGGCCACATTCGGACCGCTGATGGCGGACATTTCGCAGTGGTTCACGCGCCGCCGTGGCATCGCGGTGGCCGTTGCCGCCTGCGGCAACTATCTCGCCGGGACCATCTGGCCCCCGCTTCTGCACCATTTCATTGCGACCGAGGGCTGGCGCGCAACCCATGTCGGTGTCGGCGTGTTCTGCGCGCTCACCATGCTGCCGCTGCTGCTGGCGTTGCGGCGTCGCGCCCCGGCGCAGGGGGACGAGCTACTCGATACCTTCGCTGAAGGAACGCAGCGCGGCCCCGGCCTTTCGCCCAATGCGCTGCAGGTGCTGTTGTGCCTGGCCGGCCTTTCTTGCTGCGTGGCCATGTCGATGCCGCAGGTTCACATCGTCGCCTATTGCGGCGATCTCGGCTACGGCGTCGCGCGCGGCGCCGAAATGCTTTCCCTGATGCTTGGCTTCGGGCTTTTCAGCCGCATCGCGTCGGGCTTCATCGCCGACCGCATCGGCGGCGTGGCGACGCTGCTTCTGGGTTCGGTTCTGCAGGCACTGGCGCTCCTGCTCTACCTCTTCTTCGACGGCTTGGTGTCGCTCTATGTGATTTCCGCGCTGTTCGGCCTGTTCCAGGGCGGCATCGTGCCGATGTATGCGATCATCGTGCGGCAATATTTTCCGCCGCAGGAGGCGGGCACGCGGCTCGGCATCATCCTGATGGCGACGCTGTTCGGCATGGCGCTCGGCGGCTGGATGTCCGGCGTGATCTTCGATCTTACCGGCTCCTACCAGGTCGCCTTCGCCAACGGCCTGATCTGGAACGTGGTGAACATATCGATTGCGGTCTGGCTGCTCATGCGACCGGGGCGACGGGTCGCGCCGGCGTAAAACACTGACGCTTCACCCGGGTCTGCCTTATTGCGGCTTGTAGTCCTCGCGTGGCTGGTTGGCGATCTTGATCAGGAGCTCGGCATCCTGCCGGTCTTTCCTGACGAATGCAGCAAATTCCGCCGGCGTTCCGGGTGCAGGCAGTACCGCTTGCTTCTCAAGATAATCGACGAATTTCGGCTCCCGATAGAGGTTGACGAACTCGGCGTTGAGCCTCTGCACGATCGGCTGCGGCACCCCTTTGGGTGCGGCGAGTCCCCACCAGCCGAATGGAGGAAATTCGATCCCGGCCTCGGCGAGCGTCGGCACATCCGGTACCAGCGGCGAACGCCGTGCGGCCGCAACCGCGAGCGGCGTGATCTTTCCCGTTCCCAGCAGTCCAAGGAAGTTGCCAAGTCCCATCTTGGCAATCTGCAGCTCGCCGGCGACGAGAGCCTGGGCGATCGGCCCGCCGCCACGGTAGGGGATGCCGACGATGTTCGCGTTCCAGTTCTGGTTCATCCATTTCAGGAACATTTCCGGATTGGAGCCCGGGCCGAGCGTGCCGTAGTTCAGCGCGCCCGGATGCGCCTGTGCGTAGGCTTTGAGCTCGGCCGCGGTGCCCACGTGGAGCGAGCTGTTCACGAACAGCGCTTCGACCAGGAGGTAGAGATTGGTGATGAGCGTGAAGTCATTGTCGGCGTCGTATGGCAGCTTATTGAACATCAGCGGGTTGATCGACAGCGTGTTGTGATAGACGAGACAGAGCGTGTAGCCGTCGGGCGCCGCCTGGGCGCAGGCTTGCGCGCCGGGGATGCCGCTCGCACCCCCTTTATTCTCGATAACGAAGGGCTGGCCGATGCGCGGCGAGAGCTCGCTGGCGGTGGCGCGCATGATGACGTCGGTCACGCTGCCGGCCGCGATCGGCACGATCACGCGGATCGGCCGGTCGGGATAGGTCTGGGCGCGCACCGGGAGCGCCCAGGCCATCAGCAGGGCAATGGTTGCGGCGAGCGCGGCCAACTCCAGCCGCGGGCGAGATGGAGCAGTCATGGCTTTGGTGTGCCCTGCGAGATTGGACGCTGACCGCCGCTTGTCACTTGAGCTGGTCGGCAACCTTGTCGATGGCGGCCTTGACGCAGGCTTCGTCCTTGTCGCCCCCGGGAGCGCCGGAGACGCCGGCCGCGCCGATAACGTCCTCGCCAACCATGATCGGCAGCGCGCCCCGCCCCGTGGTGAAGCCGGTGAGATACTGCGCGCCCATCTGGGGATTCTTCTTCAGCCGGTCTTCCATCTCGCCCGAGGGAATGCGGAAGGTCCGCGAGGTAAAGGCCTTCTTGAAGCTGTTCTCCATGGTGTGCGGTCCGGTGCCATCGCCGCGGATCTGGACAATGACCTCACCGTTCCGGCCAACCACTGTTGCCGATACGCGATAACCGTTGGCTGTGCAGGTCTCGATCGCGGCTTGGGCGATCGCGAGCGCTGTGTTGGCCGACAGGTCCTTGCGCGCAAGGAGCTGCGCGCTGGCAGGTGTGGCCAAGGCACAGATAAGGCCGATACCGGCCACGCGATACAACACCACAGACATCTGGATCCTCCCGTTGGGCTCGCGACCGCTCTGATTTGGGCCGGCGGTCGGCAAGGGAGCCTAGCGCATTTCAGACCGTTTGTACGCCTCGGCTGCAGGGTTTCCCGTTTGCGCTTCCGGTATCTCCCAATACTGAAAGGAATTGGCGCAACTGATGAAGAGCAGACCTTCCGCGACGACGTGATGCCGTCAAAGCTGAGGCCGCTTGCGATGATCTGAGATCTCAAGGAGAGGGTGCGCGCATCTGCGGGATCAGCGCCCCTCGCGCGCCAGCCTACATCGGCGTCTTGTCGATCTGGCCGCTGGATCGCACGAACCAGTGCTCGCTCGGGAACGGCTTGCCTGCGAGACGGTCCGCCATCCAGTCCGCGACCAGGATCGGCGGAAACGGTCCGAGATTGGCCGCCGGTACGTTTCCAACCGAGTGACGCGATTCCTGATAGATCACCATTTGCTTCGGCCCTTTGACCGCTTGCAGCAGCCGCTCGGAATGCTCGATCGGGCTGAGCTCCTCGCACTCCCCGGCGACGACAAGGTAGGACGCTCGGATCTTGTCGGCGTGGCCTTCCCAGGTAATGGTTTTGCGGAAGCGGTCGAACTCGTCCTCGTCGGTGATGCCCGACATGTACATGAACCGCTTCTTGAAGGTCGGGGACGCCTCCTGAAAAATCGTATGGCAGCCGGGTTCGTGGCAGACCGACATGGCCGCAAAGGCGCGGATGCGCGACTCGTAGGCGGTGAGAATGGTCCCGAAAAACGTGCCGAAGCTTGTGCCGGAGCACCCGATCCGCTCCGGATCGATCTCCGGCCGGCTGCCGAGCCAGTCCACCAGCGGTTTGCCGGCGGCCATCCAGTTCTCGACGGAAAAGTAGACGCCGACCATGGGCGCTTCGTATTGGCCGGGCCCGTCGATCGACAGCACCGCCACGCCGCGGTTGAGGAAGCGGTCGCCGTAGAGCGCGACCTGGATTTCCTTGAAGCTGTCCATGCCCGGAACCGCGATCACGGCCGGGATACGGCCGCCTTTGTAGCCCGGCGGCAGATGGAACCAGGCCGGGATGGCCTTGTTCTGAAACGGTACCCAGACCGGCTCGATGTGGTGATCCGCCAGCGCCGCATATTTTCCGTAGCATTCTCGCTTCTTATTGTTGTAGGCGACGTTGGTTTCATCGTTCTGGTCGTAGGGCCACTGCGCCGCTCCCCAGTGCACCGCCGCCATGAAGTAGTTGTCGCGCGCCGTGACTTTGTGATCGGCGTCCTGGGCGGCCTTCGCCTTGGCCTCGCGCCGGCGCGCCACTGCTTCAAAAGCGGGGCCGATATCCGCCATCTTCTTCACGCGCTCGCGGATGCCGGCGAAATCCGCATTGGCCTCGTTGCCGCACGGACCATTGAGGTAGAGCGAGCGCGGTTGATCCCAATCGATACCGTTGGCGCGAATGATGTTGTCGAGCAGCCAGCGCTGCTCCTCGAAGCGGCGCACGTGCGGCTCGCCGCGTTTGTCCAGGATGGGCTGCGGTGGCTGGATCACGTTCATTTTCTTCCCTCGCTGTTCGATGTGCGCAAGACGCCGCGCGATCATTCCGGTTTGCTGCCGAGTGCCGTGAGGATCGGAGTCCAGCGCGCAAGCTCATCCTGAAAGACGGCCGCCGCCCGGTCCGGCCCGATGTCGAGCACCGGCTCGAAACCTATCCTGACGAGCTCGTTCTGAAACTGCGGGTCGGCCATCGCCTGCTGAGTGACGGCATTGACGCGATCGAGGATCGGACGGGGCGTGCCGGCCGGTGCGAAGATGCCAAACGTGGTCTGCGCCACCATGCCGGGCAATCCGGCTTCGATCGAAGTGGGAATATCGGGGGCGCTCCTGATGCGGGTCTGCGAGTTCACCGACAGGATGTGCAATTTTCCGGCACGGTGGAGGTCGAGGATCTGCGCGGTGGCGTTTGCCGAAAACATCGGGATCTGTCCAGCGATGAGATCGGTAACGCCCTGGCCGATGCCCTTGTAGGGCACGTGTACGATATCGAGGGCGCCCGCCCGCAGCTTGAACAGTTCGCCCGCGAGGTTGGTGATCGAGCCGTTCCCCGCCGATCCATAGGACAGCTTGCCCGGATGGGCTTTGGCGTACTCGATCAGATCCTTGAGCGTCCGGGCCGGCACGGTTGGGTGCACGACAATCGATGTGGAGCTGTAGGCGAAGACTGCGATGGCGGAGAAATCCCTCACCGGATGATAAGGCGGATTGGCCATGACCGGCGTGAGCAACACGTGGGTCGACGTGCTGCCGAGCAGGATGCTGTAACCATCAGGCTGCGCATGCGCCACGTCGTTGGCGCCGATCAACCCTCCGCCGCCGCCGCGATTGTCGATAACGACGGTGCCGAGATGCGGCTTGATCCGTTCTGCCCAGACCCGGCCGATGACGTCGTGCACTCCGGCTGGGACCGACGGGATGACGAGGCGGATGGGACGGACGGGATAGGCCTCCTGCGCAGGCGCCATGGTGACGGCAAGGGCCGATGTCGCGAGCAGAGCGAAGACGAGCACATCACGCCGGTTCATCACGCTCTCCGTTCATTTCTCCCATCGACGCGAGGCTCGTCTCCATCCGGCATCTCTCCCTGGCGGCCGGGGAGAAAGCAGCGAGTTGGCGCCGCCGTCTCGCTTTCGGCAGCAGAGTGGCATTTCGCAACGCCGGCCATCAACCCCGCGGGCTAGTTCACCAGATTGAGGGACGAGAGCGCCTGCTTCCATTTCACTGATTCGCCCGCAAGGAAACGCGCGAACGTTTCGTCGTCCGCATAGGCAGTTGCCGCGGTCAAGGCGCGCGCGGTCGACTGCGCGTTGGGGGTCGCGAGAATGGCAGCGACCTCCTGCGACAGTCTCTTGATCACCGGCGCGGGTGTCCCCGCAGGAGCAAACAGGCCGATGAAGCCGGAGGCGCGGCCGAAACCCGGCACGCCGCCTTCGGCGATGGTCGGAATTTCAGGGGTCACCGGAAACCGCTTGCCGTCACTCAGGCCAAGCGCGATCAGGCGACCGGCCTGAATGTGCGGGTAAGCGGACGTGAGATCGACCGATGCAAGCGGAATCTGGCCAGCGAGGAGATCGACCACGGCCGGGGCGCTGCCGCGATAGGGAACATGCACGAGGTTGGCGCCCGTCATCTTCTTGAGGAGCTCGATGGAGAGATGCTGACTGGTGTTGGTACCCGTCGAGCCGTAGGTCATTCCGCCAGGCGTCGTTTTCGACCGCTCGATCATCTCGGAAATGGATTTCGGACCGGTGGATGGATTTGCGACCAGGACGATCGCGACGTCGATCAGTTTGGCCACGGGCGCAAGCTCGTGCAGCAGGTCGGGCCCGGCATTGTTCGGCAGGTTGGGATTGAGCAGCAGCGCCCCGGTCGCGCCGACGCCCAGCGTGTCTCCATCGGGAGCTGACTTTGCGACCATTTGCAGGCCGAGTGTGCCGCCGGCGCCCGCCTTGTTCTCGACCACGACCTGGCGCCCAAGGCGTGGCCCAAGCTCGTTGGCGACAATGCGTGCGGCGCCGTCAGCGGACGCTCCGGGCGCGAACGGCACGATGATCTGAATCGGCTTCTGCGACGTCTGCGCGAGGGCGGGCCCGCAGGCGAGCGCGAGCGCCACCAGCAAAACACCCCTCGACATCATATCCTCCCCTTCGTTGTCGAATGCGCGTTCGTGCGCGCCTTGGCCTCCTGGATTGTCTTCCAGATATTGTAGGGTGTCGCCGGCATCTTGATATTGAGCACGTCGTAGTCGCGCAGCGCATCCACAATAGCACTGACGACGACCGCCGGGGCCGCGGTCGTGCCGCCTTCGCCCCCGGCCTTGATGCCGAGCGGATTGGTAGGGGAGAGCACTTCGGCGATTTCCGTGGCGAATGACGGCACAGTGTCCGCGCGCGGGATGCCGTAGTCCATGAGCGAGCCGATCAGCGGCTGGCCGGAATCGGGATCGACGTAGCACCACTCCGACAAGGCCTGGCCGATGCCCTGGACGATCGCACCGTGGGTCTGGCCATGCACGATCAGGGGATTGATGCAGCGCCCGACGTCGTCGACCGACGCATAGCGAGTGATCCGCAGCCCGCCGGTATCGGGGTCGATTTCGACCTCGCAGGTCGCGCAGCCATTGGGAAACACCGGATCATGCATCTCATTGTCGGTCACCACGGCGATGCCGTGCGCGAGCTCGCGTGCGAGTTCGGGAGCAAAGTTGTGGTGGGCGGCCTCCTTCGCGAGCTCGAGGAAATCGAAAGTCCGATTCGTGTCGCGCGAACTAAACCTGCCGTCGCTGAATTCAACGCGGTCGGGAGCCGATCCCAGGATAGCGGCCGCAACGCTCTTTCCCTTGGCGATCAACTGGGGCACCGCCTTGGAGAACACCGTCGCGGCGTGGCGCATGGAGCGGCCGGAATGCGAACCTCCGCCCACCTTCACAACGTCGGTGTCGCCGAGGATGATGTTCACGCTCTCGACCGGTACATACAGAAGGTCGGAGACGACCTGCGCAAAGCTCGTCTCGTGCCCCTGGCCGCTCGGCTGCGTACCTATGACGACATCCACGCGGCCTTCCGGACGGACGGTGATCCGCGCCTGCTCGTTGGGCGCCCCGATCGAGGATTCGACATAGTTGGCAAGCCCGCGGCCAAGCAGCTTGCCCTGTCGTGCGGCCGCGCGCCGGCGCTTGTCGAATCCTTTCCAATCGGCGATTTCCATCGCCCGATCCATGTTTTCCTCGTATCGGCCGCTGTCGTAATACATGCCGACGGCGTTGCGGTACGGCATCGCTTCCGGGCTGATCAGGTTTTTGCGTCGCAGCGCGATGCGATCGATGCCGAGCCGGGCCGCCGCGGTATCGATGAGGCGTTCGATCGCGAACGTCACCTCCGGCCGGCCGGAGCTGCGATAGGCCTGCGTCGGCATCGTATTGGTGTACACCGCCATCGCGCGCAGCGTGGCGGCGGGGATAGCGTACGAGCCCGGGATCAGGCCCGCGCCTTTGGAGAGGGGCGAGAGCGAGACGCAGCGGGCGCCTACATTGCTGATATTGGTCGCGCGCATGGCGAGGAAACGGCCTTGCCGGGTGAGCGCCAGCTCGACCTTGGTGACGAGGTCGCGACCCTGATAGTCACTGAGAAAGCATTCGGACCGCGTGGCGGTGAACTTGACCGGCCGTCCGATCTTGCGCGCGGCCCACAGCACCAGCCCGAACTCGACGAAGACCCGGTTGCGGGTGCCGAAATTGCCACCGACATCATAAGAAAGCACACGGATGCGTTCGGGCGGGATACCGAGAACGGCGGAAAGTTCGCGCTTCTGGCGCACCGCACCACCGCTGCCCGCGTGAAGCGTGTAGCGTCCGCTTGCCGCATCGTACTGCCCAAGCGCAGCGCGGGGCTCGAGCGGCACCCCGGTTACGCGCTCGACGTGGAGGTCCATCGCCACGACATGGTCGGCGCTCGCGAACGCCCGGTCCGTCGCCTCCCGGTCGCCGAACAGCGTATCGACCGGAACATTGTCCGGCACCTCGTCCCAGACCGCGGGCGCCCCGGGCCGCATCGCGTCTTCGGAGTGGTAGATGCCCGGCAGCGTCTCGTAGTCGACCTCGACGGCTTCCGCGGCATCGAGCGCCTGCGCCGCGGTTTCGGCGACGACCATCGCCACGGCCTCGCCGACGTGGCGCGCCTTGTCCGCCGGCAGCAGGAGGTGGGGACCGATGAAGACTGCGCCGCCGCTCGCAGCGGACAGCTTCATGTCGTATCTGGTCTTCGGCAACGGATCGTGTGGGATTGCGGTAAGCCCGTCCGCGAGGCAGTCCATTCCCGTAAAGACCGCGAGCACGCCCGGCATCGCCTTTGCGCGTCCGGCTTCGATGCCGAGGATGCGCGCGTGCGGGTGCGGAGAGCGCACCATCACCGCACAGGTTTGATCATGGACTGCGAAATCGTCGCTGAAGCGGCCATGGCCGGTGGTGAGCCGCTCGTCTTCCTTGCGAACGATGGGCTTGCCGATGAAGCGGAAGCCAGTTTCTGCGGGCTGCGGTTTCTGTTCGAAGTCCGTCATCGGTGGCAGATCGGAGACTACCCGTTGCGGGGAACGCGGATCGGGGTGGACGTCGGAGTATGCATCCGGCTGCGCAGGAAGCTCCTTCTTTTCCCGCCCAAATGCAAATATACCTCGATCACCACCGCTCCGGCGACCGCGGGGAGACCTCGATGCCGTATCAGGATTTTCGCCAGTTCCTGGACGTGCTGCGTCAGCACGGTGAACTCATCGATGTCAACCGGCCGATTGCGCTGAACGATGTCGGCAAGGCGATGAAACAGAGCTACGTGCGGCAAGGTCCCGCCCTCATGTTCAACCAGAACGGGACCGATTACCCGCTGGTTGCGGGCGTCTACTCCACCCGCAGCAAGGCGCTGCTTGCCTTCGAGACCGACGAGGACACCATCTTCGACAAGGTCATGGCCGGGCTCGATTGCCCGGTTCCACCGACTATGGTGTCGGGAAGCGCGCCTTGCCACGACGAGGTCATCACCGGCGATGACATCGATATCCGGCGCTGGCCGATCCCGACCTACAGTCCGAAGGACGGCGGCCCGTACATCACTCCGGGGATCGTGGTGTCGGAGGACCCCGAAACCCGCGTGCCGGATATCGGGCACTACCGTTTTCTGATCCTCGGCAAGGATACTTTCTCGTTCTCCGCACAACCCTTCCATCGTTTCGGAAAGCACCTCGCCAAGCACAAGCGCCTGGGTACCGTACCCACGGCCGCACTGGTCATCGGCGTCGATCCGATTCTCGCCTATACCTGCCAGGTGCAGGTTCCCGACGACACCAACGACTGGAGCGTCGCGGGAGGCTTGCGTGGCGCACCGGTCGAGCTCACGCGCTGCACGACCTGCGATTTGGACGTGCCGGCGACCTCGGAAGTCGTCATCGAGTTCGAGGTCGACCTGAAACAGACCGTGCTCGAGGGTCCGCTTGGCGAATATACCGGCTATTACACGCGGCCGTCGCAGAAGCCGGTCGCGCGCATCACGGCGATCACGCATCGCCGGCGGCCGATCTTTCAGGGCCTGCTCACCGGTAAACCGATCACCGAGAACCACATCCTCAAGCAGGTCCCGTTCGAGGCGTCGTTCTTTCGCGCTCTCAAACGTCAATTCCCAACCATCAAGCAGATCTCCGTGCGCGCTTCCGCCGGCGTGTCGTTCTATGTCGTCATCGCCATGGAGCCGCGCTACGCGGGAGAAGCAAGACAGGTGATCCTGGCGGCAATGGCGAGCAACATTCGCCCGAAGTGGACCATCATCGTCGATCCCGATATCGACGTGCACAGCTCCACCGAGGTGGAATGGGCCATGGCTTTCCGCGTCCAGCCGCAGCGCGACGTGATCGTGGTCGAGAACACGCCGGCGGGGCCGTCCGACCCGTCGGTCGATCTGAGCAAGGACCGCACCATGCGAATTTCATCGTGTATCGGCATTGACGCCACCCGCCCGTTCGGCGAGCCGTTCTATGATGTCGCCGACGTGCCCGACTGGAAGGATTTCGAGATGCCGGAGCTCGACGCCGGTCGATAAGGCCGTAGTGCCGGGTTCAGCAAGGGAAGAGCAAGTACATGCCTGAAATACTGGTTTGCAAGGACGGAGAGATCGCCGACGGCGGTGTGCGCATCGTACGCGACGGCAAGCTGGAGATCGGCATCATCCGCCACAGCGGGAAATACTACGCCTACCGCAACCATTGCCCGCACCAGGGTGGCCCGGCCTGCGAAGGCTTGCGGATGCCGCAGGTCAAGGAGGTCATCGACGAGCAGGGGGTCTATCACGGCAAGACCTTCGACCACGCCGACATGCATATCGTCTGTCCCTGGCACGGCTACGAATTCCACCTGTCGGATGGGGTCCATGTCGCCGACAAGCGCCTGCGGCTGCAGAAATTCGAGGTGGTCGAGCGCAATGGGGACGTCTATGTCGCGATCTGAACAGGCGCCCCTCTCGTTCGAGGCTCTCGCCAGCGAAATCTCCGCGCTGTGCGCCGACGCCATCGAAGCCAACCGGCTTGAGGCCGTCCCTGACAACTCGCTGGGGCAAGTGTTTGCCAGCGTGGTACGCCTCTTCGCCGCCAAGGCGCAGGCGGGGCCGGCTCCGCGGCCCTTCGGCCGTAACAGCGGCGTCACGCCGACCGACGTCGTGATCGGCTGCAGCGCGATGCTCGATGCCGCCGGGCTCGCGGTGTTTGAACTCGGTGCATGGCAGGCGATGTCGCGGGTCGGCCGCCAGCCGAATCCCCGCGGCTGAATTGGAATCAGGAAAGGATCGCTCGATGAACATTCACGCCAGCAACTTCCGCGATCTCGCCGCCGCAGAATTCGACACCAGTACCTTGCTTGCGCATGCCGCGGAGCAGGCGATCGAGCGCCGCTACGAGGATTTCCTGATCGTCGACGTCGACTGCCACCATTACGAGACCGAGGCGTTCAACGAGATCCTGCAATACATGGAGGATCCGGTCCTGCGCCACGAAGCCAGGTATCAGGGGATGGCGCGCGGCGGAATTGGCTCGGCCGACGGCTCGTATCAGGAACTCGGAGGGCGCATCACCCGCTATCCTGGGCGCCGGCTCGAGAAGGTTCCGCCCACGCCGCACCGTGACATTACCCTCATGCGACGCTGGATGGATGCGATGGGCACCGATATCGCGTGCATGTTTCCCACCCCCATGCTCAACCTCGCGGCCTGCCCGCGCGTCGAGGTCGAAGTAGGCTTGGCGCAGGCCTACAATCGCTGGCTCTGCGACAAGATCCTCGGCGAGGAGCAGCGCTTCAAGTCGATGCTCTATCTGCCCTTCAACGATCCGGAGGCGTGTTACAAGACCGTGCTGGAATTCGCCGACCGCAAGGGCGTGATCGGCTTCATGGTCACGGCGACACACTATCGCGGCGTCTACGACAATGCCTATGCCAAGACCTACGCCGCCTTGCAGGAACGCAACCTGCCGCTCGCGTTCCACGCCGCCTTCAATTGGGCGGATTCCGGCCTGTCGATGACCAACCGCTTCATTGCAGTGCACGCCCTCGGGTTCACCTGGCACAACATGCTGCACCTTACCAACTGGATCGTGAACGGCATGCCGGAGCGCTTCCCGCGGCTCAAGACGGTCTGGATTGAGAGCGGACTGGCCTGGATTCCGTTCCTGATGCAGCGGCTCGACAACGAGTACATGATGCGCACCTCCGATTGCGCGCTGCTCAGGAAGAAGCCGAGTGACTACATGCGTGACATGTATTTTACCTCGCAGCCGATGGAGATGGTGGACAACCGGGAGGCGCTGCAGCTCACCTTCAAGATGATCAATGCGGAGACGCAGCTGCTCTATTCGTCCGACTATCCCCACTGGGACATGGACCTCCCAAGCACGATCTACGATCTGCCGTTCCTGAGCGAGCAGGCCAAGAGAAACATCCTCGGCGAGAATGCGCGACGCCTTTTCAATCTGGAGCCGGTCGTGTCCGAAACCAAGCGCCAGCGCGCGGCGGCGCGGCAGCAGGTCGACATCAGCAAGGTCGCTGCCGGTACGTCTGCCTGACCGCGCGCCAGTGGCCGCGGCCAGCCGCGGGCGCGGCGCGGGGGCGGCCTTGGAGGACCGGGTATGTGGATTTCGAAACCTGTTTTTGGCGTTCCGCCGCTGACTCGGCGCACGTTTTTTGCTGGCACGGCGAAAGTGGCTTGCGCAAGCGCCTTGCTTCCCAAGAGCTTGGCGCGGAGCGCTCCCGCCACCGCACCCCCGGTGCCGTTGCCTCGATGGCTTGCCTCCGAGGATCCGGCCTTCTCGATCGGCGCAACAATCGGTGACCTGACCTTCGTCGCGCAGGACGCGGCAGGTCCCGGGGAAATGCCGGCCGGCACCGTCGCGCAGGCCACGCGCACGCTCGAGAATCTCCGCCGCGCCCTCGCGTCCGTGGGGCAGGGACCGGATGATCTGGTGTTCCTGCAAATACTGCTGACCGACTATTCCGCCGCGCCGGCAGTCGCCGCGCTGCTGCAGAAAGCGTTCCGGCGGGAGCGGGCGCCGACCACCTGTTTCGTCGGCGTGTCCAGCTTGGGGCCAGACCGGTTGGTGCGAATGGACGCCGTCGCTTCAACCAACCGCGACCGCGCGCCGGTCGTGGCCGAGGGTGTACCGCTTCCGCTCGGAGCTTCCAGCCACGCCATCAGGGTGGGGGACCTTGTCTTTGTCGGCGGCCTCGACGCTCCCGGGGAAACGGCCGGGCCGAGCACGATCATCCTGGAACGTATGGACGCCGTCTTGCGTGCGGCGGGACTTGGGCTGAAAGATTCATTCCGCCATTGGGCCTTTCTGCGCAACATGGGGTCGGCGAGCGTGCGCGACGCCTACGGCCGTGAGCGAACCGCAAGACTCGATCCGGTCTTCGGCCCTAATGAATATCCCGCCAATTCGCGCATCGGCAGTCCGGCGCTTGGCCAAGGCGTGGCGCAGCGTTCTTTCGCGCTCGCGACGCGCGGGCGCCGCCAGTACATTGAAAGCAAGTTCGCCCGACGGACGCCACGCGTGTTCGCGCAGAGCGTACGTGTGGGGGACTGGTTGTTCATCGCCGGGCAAGACGCTGTCGACGTTGCGCAACAGACGATGTTCGTCGGCGACTTGCGGTCGCAGACCGAGCAATGCATCAGACAACTCCAGTTCATTGTGGAAGCGGCGGGCGGAACGGTGGACGACATCGTGAAGACAACCGTCTACCTGCTGGATGGACAGGACCGTTCGGTGTTTCTCGACGCATATGGCAGGCAGCTCGAGCGGCGCTTACGGAGCCCCTGGATGCCGGCCGGTCTTACCATGACCATCGACGCGCTACGCCCCGATTGCCTCGTGGAGATCGATGCCGTGGCATGGCTGGGTGCGCGCTGAGGCGGCGGCTGCATCAATCCGCCCGCTCGACGTTATCCCATATTCGCCTGCGCAGAGCCCCGATATCGATCTGCTTTACACTGCCGCTGCCGGCGAGGTCGAGCGCGTGGGCCGCAGCAGCACCCATGGCGATGCAGGGGCCCATGACTCGCACGCTGGACAACGCCGCGCTATCGCCATCGATGCAGCGGCCGACGGCGACGATATTGTCGGCTTCCTCCGGAACGAGGCTGCCGAACGGGACGTAGTGCACGTGATCGTCGGGAAACGGCTCCCAGAGGTAGCTCTCGGCGCGATCATGCAGCTCGATCGGCCATGCAGTGCGCGCGACGGCGTCGGGAAATGGCGTGCCCGAGCGCACGTCATCGACGGTGAGCTGCTGGCGGCCGGCGATCCACCGGGTCTGGCGAATGCCGGGCAGGCCATAGCTGCGCACGCGTGCAGCGCCGAAGGCGCTCGGATATTCCTGCCTGAGAAAGCGCAGGACCTTGTCGGCCTGGGCCTTGCCCAGAAGCGCGTTGCGCGAGGCTGCAACCGGCTCGAGCGGCGTCTCGACGTGGGTGAGATTCACCAGCGCCGTACCGCGGCCTGGAAAGACGAAGGCGAACCCGTCGGTTCGCACCAGACCATAGGCCGCCGCCTTCGCCCGGGCCCGCGCGGTCAAGTCCTCGCGGCTTGGCTGTTCGGCTTCGTCTATGCCCTCGAGCACCATCATCTGGGTGCCGTAGATCGGGCCATCGGCAGGCTCGCGGCAGGCAAAGCCCGCCGCCCAGGTCAGCGCTGCGTCGCCGCTCGCGTCGACAAAGCCGGCGGCCGACAGCCTTACATCGCCGTAGCGGGTGGCGAGATCGAGGTCGCGCACCCGGCCGCCATCGCGCGCCACCGCGCGCAGGATCGTGCCGAGCAGCACGGTGATGCCGGCATTGCGGACGGCCTCCTCGATCCAACGCGACAGCGCGATCTCATCGTACATCACGACGGTGGTGTTCGACGGTCCACCACGGCGGTAATGCAGCGCTCCTTGTGCGCCGAGATCGCGCAGGATGTCGTCGGCGATCCCATGGGTAAGCTGGTGTCCATGCGTGCCGTTGGCGAATAGCCCACAAAACGTTCCGATGATGGAATTGACGGCTTGCCCGCCCAGCGCGGGAAGTCCGTCGACCAGCGCAACCCTGCGCCCGAGACGGGCGGCTTCGAGGGCCGCCGACACTCCCGCGATCCCCGCACCCAAGACGCAGATGTCCGCCGACAGGCGCCGCGCTGCTGCGTTTGCCGGACGCCGAACGATGCGGGTCGCGGTCGCAATCTTGCCCTGCTGCACCTGCATTGCCGGACCCGGGTTGTGCTCGCCGACCCAGGATACCGATCATTCCTTCGGGGGTGAATTGCGATCTGGTCCCGCGGGGTCGGCCGTTCGCCCGAAAACGACCGAGACCTGAATTTGTCCGCGCCGTTCGAGAATTTCGACCGACACCTCGTTGGCATGACGGCGCACTTTGAGATCGACGCTCGATTGCTTGAGCTGCAGATTGCGCAATATCACCTCGTCGAGGAACGACGGCAAGCGCGGATTGCGCAAGCGGATTTCGTTCGCGGCGGGATCGAACTCTAGCCCGAGCGAGGCCTCGATCAACGTAAAGGGGGTCGCGCTTGCCCATGCCTGGGGCGAGCACGCGACGGGATAATGAGTCGGGCCGCGCCCGCGGCCGCGCTGGAAACCGCAGAACAGTTCCGGCAAACGCCGCATGTCCATGTACGTGGCGGCGTCGAACAAACCTTTGAATACGCGCTCGATCGACCGCTTGAGCCCGTACCTGGCCATACCCAGAGTGATTAGCGCGTTGTCGTGCGGCCAGATCGATCCGTTGTGGTAGGACATCGGATTGTAGCGCGATTCCGTATTCGCGATGGTGCGAATGCCCCAGCCGGAGAAGAACTGTGGCCGAAGCAGGCCGTCCGCCACCTTGATCGCCCGCTCGAGCTTGGCGATGCCGGTGAAAAGAACCTGCCCGGCATTGGAGCTGCGAACGCGGCACGGGTCCTTCCTGCCGTCGAGTGCCAGCGCATAGGTCTCGAGGTTGGGACACCAGAAGCTCGCATCGAAGCGCTCGGCCAACTCCTCCGCTTGGGCCTGGAGATGGTGCGCGCGCTCGACCAGACCAAGGCGCAGGGCGCAACGGGCAGCAGCATGCTTGGCAGAGTAGACGTAGCCTTGCACTTCTGCGAGCGCGATCGGACCCTGGGCCAGTTGACCATCGGCATGGAAGATCGCGTCCTGGGAGTCTTTCCAGCCCTGATTGGCGAGGCCCTGCTCGGTGGCGCGATAGTATTCGAGGAACCCGTCCCCGTCGGGATCGCCGGGGCCGTCTATCCAGCCGAGGGCAGCTTCGATCGCGGGCCACAATTCGGCGATGGTGGCGTCGTCGCCGGTCCGCTCGGCATAGAGTCCGGCCAGCATGACGAAGAGCGGCGTCGAATTGACGCTGCCGTAGTAAAGGCCGAAAGGCACCTCGCGCAGCTCGGCCATCTCGCCGTTGCGTATTTCATGCAAAATCTTTCCGGGCTGGGCGTCCGAGGCAGGATCGTCGGTCTTGGCCTGATAAGCCGCCAGCCGTCGCAGCACGCCTTGCGCGATGCGCGGGTCGAGCCAGAGCATCTGCAGGGCAGTAATCAGGCCGTCGCGCCCGAACGTGGTCGAGTACCAGGGGATGCCGGCGTAGGGATACGGCCCCTGCGGCGTGTTGGTCATCAGCATATGGAGGTCCGACATCGACCGGCACAGCACTTCATTGAAGAGATCGTTCGAGGTTTCGACCGTGGCGGTGTTGTGCGATGCCGCGCGTTGATTGCGGTGGACGGCACGCAGCCCGCGCAAGAATGGAATCGGTTTCGGCGGCTCCGGAGCGCCGCAGCCGATGGTGAAGAAAATCGGCGTTGCCTGCTTGGGCGCGAGATTGAGACGATACGACGCCGTGGTCGGGGTAATTTCGCCTGGGGGCGGGTCGAAGGTCAAAGCGGTCTGCCGAACCCTTGCGTCCAGACCCTCGTAGCTCAGAAGGGTGGTGGCCGGCCGGACCAGGCGGCGGCTCACCACGCCACGGCGCTCGCGCCGCAGGCCGCGGACTTCGAACAGGTCGGCAAAATCGCAATCGAAAAGCAAGCTCAGGCGCAGATCGACCGGACGGTCGCCGTGATTGTGGATCGCCAGCCGTTGGTAGGCGGTATCGCGCCAAAGAAAAATCGTGCGCACGACATGCAGCGTGTCCTTGGGCAATACGAGGTGATGATCGAAATACACATCGGGATTGGTGAGATCGACCGTCAGCAGCGTGTTGTCGTCGCGCACATTGGAGCCCAGCAACAGGGGCTGCATGCCATTGAGCAAGAGTTCGAGATGGGAGAGAAAGCGCGTGTCGCAGTGAAAGAGCCCGTCAGGGCCGCCAGCCGAGGCGCCGATGTCGCCATGGCTATCAACCACGATAAAGGTGTTGTCGTGCTTGAGCGTCCGGCGCGGACGCGCCGCCGGGCCCGTGGCCGGAATGTAGAACGGCGCCTCGGGAACGGTGTCGAACAACAATTTCGGGAGCGCGGCGCCCTCAATCGCCATGAAATCCCTGTTAATTCATTCCCTTTTCCAGCTCCGGCTGCAATCTCGGGCCGTCGACGGTGCGCCCGGACAGCGGAGGTCGCGCGGTGGCGCGCGACGGATGCTTGAGCAAGGATCGATAGACCTGAACATAATCCTTGGCCATACGTGTGGCTGAAAATCGTTCCTCAAAACGCCGCCGGACGGCGCGCCGGTCGAGCGCCAAGACCCTGGGTAGCGTGCGAACCGCCTCCTCCATGGTGTTCACGACCAGACCGGTCACGCCGGGGTCGATGATTTCGGACACGGAGCCGCAGCGGAAGGCCAGAACGGGGGTGCCGCAGGCCATCGCCTCGATCATCGAGAGTCCGAATGGCTCCGGCCAATCGATTGGGAACAGCAGGGCCATCGCCTGCCCCAGAAACTCGGTTTTCTCGCGCTCGTTGATCTCCCCCACAAATTCGACGCCTGGTTCGCCGAGCAGGGGTTCAATCTTGTCGCGGAAGTATTCCGCATCCACCTTGTCGACCTTGGCGGCTATTTTGAGCGGAATTCCCAGCTCGCGCGCAATCTGAATAGCCCGGTCGGGCCGCTTTTCGGGCGAAATGCGACCGAGGAAGGCAACATAGCCGCCGCGCGGATTGTAGTTCGGCTTGTGCTGATTCGCGGGAATGCCGTGGTAAACCGTTGCGGCGAAGTTGCTGTTTGCGACCGGGGTGCGCTGGTCGTTGGAGATCGACACCAGCGGCATGTCGCTGAAGCCGACATACAGTGGCTTGAGATCGTGGAGGTCCTGGCGGCCGTGAAGGGTGGTAACGGTCCGGTTTGCTATGGGTCGAAACAGGGGAAAATGAAACTGATCGATGTGAAAGTGCAGGATGTCGAATTCATCAGCGAGCTCGCGCACTCGATCGAGCATCAGCATGTAGTAGGGAATTGGATCTCGCACATTGGCATCGAGCCGAAGCGCCATGGGCACGCAGGGCACCAGGTGGGCGCTCGACACCGAGTCTCCGCTTGCAAACAGGGTCACGTCGTAACCGAGCCGAACGAGCTCATCGGTGACGTAAGAGACGATACGCTCGGTCCCACCATACAACCGTGGCGGCACGCTCTCCATGAGCGGCGCGATCTGCGCAATTTTCATATTTTCCTCTCCAGCACGACCGGCTCTGGCGCCAACGTGTCGAAATCTGAAAAGTTCCACCGGTCTGCTTTCCCGCGACCGAAAACTCGGATGGAATCAGGCTTCCGCATAGGCGACCGTCGATAAAAGAGCGAGTTCGGCGCGGCGCGAGTCGAGCCGCGTATGTTGCACGATGATGGGGACGTCCGATTCGAATATCGACGCGTAGTCGGTGTCGCGAGGAATCGGGTGCGGCTCTTCGAGATCGTTGAAACGCAGGTGGAGCGTGCGCCGGGCGGCAACCGTCACGCGATAGGGACCGACCGGCTCGCGGTTGGCAAAAAAGATTGTGATCGTGACGTGCGCATCGCGATCCCCGGCGTTGAGAATGCACGCGGTCTCGTGTGAGACCAGTGTGCGGTCGGTGAAAGCGCTTTGCGATGGAATATAGCCCTCCGCAATTGCCCATCGCTTGCGCCCGATGGCGTCCATCGCCGCCTCCTTTCATCGCACATTAGAAATAATAACGCCGAAGGCCTGATTTTCGTTGCGTGTGGTGGGGAACTTTTTTCGGCGGCCGGAGTATGCGCAATATCGCGGGGACTCCCGGCAGTTCAGGGCAAAGATGCGCGCAATCACCGTTTTGCCTGGCATCGCGAATTCAGCACGGCTCGATGAGGTGCCCGAACCGCCGCTTTCCGAGGGGCCGGTATTGGTGCGCACGCTGGCGTTGGGCGTCTGCGCGACCGACCGGGAAATCCTCATGGGAGCCTATGGGTCTGCTCCTCCCGGCGAGCAGCGTCTCGTGCTCGGCCATGAATCGTTGGGCACCGTCGAGGCGGCGCCGGACGATTCCGGTCTGGTCCCTGGCGACCTCGTGGTGGGGATCGTGCGCCGGCCCGATCCCGAGCCGTGCCCAGCCTGCGCGGCAGGGGAATGGGACATGTGCCGCAACGGCCGCTATACGGAGCGCGGCATCAAGGAGCGTCACGGTTATGGCGCGGAACGCTTCCGCGTCGAGACCGAATTCGTCGTCAAAGTGGAGCCGAGCCTGGGAATGCTCGGTGTGTTGCTGGAGCCTGCCAGCATCCTTGCCAAGGCCTGGGATCATATCGAGAGGATCGGACGCCGCACCCGCGTCTGGGCGCCGAGAACCTTGCTCGTTACCGGCGCGGGCCCGATCGGACTTCTGGCCGCGCTCATGGGATTTCAGCGCGACCTCGAGGTGCATGTGCTCGACCACAACAAGGGGGGGCCAAAGGAAGCGATCGTGCACGACCTCGGCGCCACGTACCATACCGATGAGGGCAGCCTCGCGCGGTTGGCACCCGATATCCTGATCGAATGCACCGGGGCCGCCGCCCTCATCAGCGACTGTCTCAGCGCCACAGCACCTGCCGGGATTGCCTGCCTGACCGGCGTCACGGAGCCGGGAAAGATGTTCGATTACGATATCGGCAGACTCAACCGAACCCTGGTGCTCAACAATGATGTCGTGTTCGGCACCGTCAACGCCAATCGCCGGCACTATGAAATGGCGGCGGGTGCGCTCGCTCGAGCCGATCAGGCGTGGCTCGCGCGGCTGATTACGCGCCGCGTGCCACTCGCGCGCTGGTCCGAGGCACTGGAGCACCGGGCCGGCGACATCAAGGTCATCATCGAGTTTGGCTGACAGGCCGCATGCTGTCCCGCACCGAAGATTACGCTCTCATCGGCGACTGCGAAGCGCGCACGGCCGGCGGCGAAGGACCTGGCCATCGCCGCCGATGGTTAGGCCAGACCGGAGTACAGCGTCGGTGCAATGCGAAGGGGTTCACCCCGAAGCTGGGGTCCCTCAGCCTTGGTCAGGGCAGCGAGAAAACGCTCACCCCACGAATTGAGATTGTTCTCGGAAATTACACGGAACAAGGCGTCGTAACGCTCGCGCCGTTCTTCCAGCGGCATCGAAAGCGCGTGCGCAATCGAGGTTGCGACCGCCTCCGGATCGTATGGATTGACGAGAAGCGCAGCTGTGCACTCCTGCGCGGCTCCGGCAAACCGCGAAAGCACGAGAACGCCCGGGTCGACGGGGTCCTGAGCCGCGATATATTCCTTCGCCACGAGGTTCATACCGTCGCGCAAGGGCGTCACCAGCCCGACGCGCGCCGAGCGGTAGAATCCGGCCAGCGCGCTGCGGCTGTAGGCACGGTTGACGTAGCGGATCGGCGTCCACGCGACTTCGCCATAGGCCCCGTTGATGCGGCCGGCGGCCTCGCTGATGGTCCGCGCCATTCCGGCATATTCCTCGATTTCCGAGCGACTCTTCGGCGTGATCTGCAGGTAAGTAACCTTGCCGCGCCAATCCGGATATACCTCGAGGAAGCGCTCGAACGCGTCCATGCGCTGCGCAAGGCCCTTGGAATAATCGAGGCGATCGACGCCGATCATCATGGCGCGCCCGGCCAAGCTGTCCAAGACGCCGCGCACGAGGGAGGAGCGCACCGACCGCCGTGCCAGCCGGCTGAACTCGTTGGTCTCGATGCCGATTGGAAAGACGCCGAGGCGCACCAGCCGCTCTGATGTTTGATAAGCGAATTCGCCACGCTTCTGCAGGTGGCATTCGTTCTCGAAATAACGCGCGAGATTGGTTGCGTCGTTTTCCGTCTGCATCCCGACGAGGTCGTAGGCGGTGAGCTGCGGAATCAGCCACTCGTGGTTCGGCAGGGCAGTGAGGATCTCCGGTGGCGGAAACGGTATGTGCAGGAAATAGCCGATGCGGTTGCGGTGACCGCGGTCGCGCAGCATTTTGGCAAGGGGAAGCAGATGATAATCGTGCACCCAGATGACGTCATCCGGCTGCAGCAAATCGTTGAGCTCGTTTGCAAAGTGGGCGTTTACACGGCGATAGCCGCTGAGGTCGCGGCGTGAAAATTCCGCAAGGTCGAGGCGGTAATGCAGTATCGGCCACAGCACCCTGTTGGCGAACCCGTTGTAATATTCCTGGTAGTCCGCTTCAAGGAGATCGGTGACGACATAGGAGACGTCGCCCTGCTGAATTGTTTTGGTCGCAACGTCGCCGTCGGGCGAGACGGTCCCACTCCAGCCGAACCACAGCCCCCCGCGCCGCTTGAGCAGCGACAGCACCGCAACCGCAAGGCCACCGGCTTGACTGTCGCGGCTCGGGACAGCCACGCGGTTCGAAACCACTATCAGCCGCGCCAATATCGGTCCTCCCAGCTTCGAGACAGGCGCATCGCCGTCAGGATAAGCCCTGCCATCGAATAGGTCTGCGGAAAATTTCCCCACAAAGTCCCGGTTTGTGGGTCAATATCCTCCGACAACAGGCCGTAACGATTGCGATACGCCAACGCGTCCACGAACAATTCCCGTGCCTCGTCGCGACGACCGAGTGACCACCAGGCATCGACCAACCAGAACCGGCAAATCAGGAAGGCGGTTGCCGGCAAACCGAAATCGTCGGCCGCCGCATAGCGCATAACGTGCTTCTCGCGCAAAAGTTCGCGCTCCATCGCTTTGACCGTGCTGACGAAGCGCGGATCCTCGGCCTCGATCACGCCCAGGTCCGGCAACAGCAGAACGCTGGCGTCGAGATCATCCGACCCGAAGGCAGCGGTAAATGCTTGCCGCTTCTCGTTCCAGGCGCCCTGCAGCAATGCGTGGCGGACAGGTTCGGCGACGGCGTTCCAATGCGCCTCACGGTCGGGCAGGCCCAATCGGGAGGCTATGGCGGCGAGCCGGTGGCAGCCGGCCCAGCACATGGCGGTGGAGTGAGTGTGGATGCGCTGCCGTCCGCGATATTCCCAGATGCCGTTGTCGGCCTCCAACGCGAGTTCGCCCGCCTTGCTGCCAAGCGACTCGAGCAGCCGGAACAGTCCTTCGTCACCGAGCCGCGGCAGGCGTCGATCGTAGAACATGGGCATCGCAGCAAGAATGATGCTGCCATAGGTGTCGTTCTGCACCTGCTCGGCTGCGGCATTGCCGATGCGCACCGGCCCGTCGCCGCGGTAACCCTTGAGCGCCGGGGCCGTCTTTTCGTTCATGGGGTCAATCGGCACCACGCCGTAGACCGGCCGCATCACCTCGTTGGGATTGGACGCGATGCTCAGGGTGAAGGAGATGAAATCCTCCATCGTCTGGGTCGCGCCGATACGATTGAGCGCCTTGACCACGAAATAGGCGTCGCGCAGCCAGCAATAGCGGTAGTCCCAGGTTCGCCCTGACCCCGGTGCTTCAGGAATTGACGTCGTGTGAGCCGCGATGATGCCGCCGGTTTCCTCGAAATTGCTGAGCTTGAGCGTGATGGCGGCGCGGATGATTTCGTCCTGCCAGTCATAGGAGATGGAGAGACCACGCGACCAGTCCATCCAGTAGTCGATGGTGCGGTCGCAGAATTCGCGACAGGTCGTTTCGAGCTCGTCCTGAAATCGCTCATCGACACCGAACACGAGATGCAGCGACCGCGAGAGCACGAATGGCGCCTCGCTCTCGATGTAGGAAAGCGGGGCGTCGGTCGTGAGCCGGATGACGGTGCCCTCATGCACGTAGCGAATGTGGTTGCTGCCGACCGAGTGATGAGCGAAGGGATGGCCGTAGTCGTGCGTCGGCCGAAAGCGAATGGTGATGCGCGGCAGCCCGGCGACCGGCTCGATCATGCGGATCAGTTGCGGCGGCCGGAACACGCGGCCGAATTGGCGATAACGAGGCGCAAAATCGGTGATGCGGACGGCGCCCCCCTGCCGATCCGTCAGTACCGTCGACACCACTGCGGTATTGCGGAGATATTCAGACTGGAAATCGACCATGTCGTCGAGGACGACATCCGAAAATCCCTTCTCTTCGTCGCCCGCGAGCAGACGGCAGAAGATGGGGTCACGGTCGAAGCGGGGATAGCACCACCACACCAGACGCGCAGTGGGATCGACGAGCGCAGCGGTGCGCCCATTGCCGATGACGGCAAGATCAAGCCCATGATCGATCATGACGCCGCGAAAGCTTCGTTGCGGGAAATTTTGTCGAGCCAGTGGCGAACATCCGTGGGCTGCTCGAAGCAGGCCTCGACGCCCGGGACATTGCGGCCAACCGAAATACCAATGCCATGGAAATCGGGCAGAACCTCGAAGACGCCGAGATCCGTCACATCGTCACCGATGAAAATCGGCCGACGCTCCGAGAACGGCTTGTATGTCATCAATTCGCGCACAGCGGTCGCCTTGGTAAAACCTGTCTGTTTGATTTCCACGACAAATTTGCCGGGTAGAAGCTCGATTGGCGCAGCCTTGAGGCTAGCGCAAACCCGCGCGGCCGCTGCTCGCACCACAGGCTCTTTCTCCGGCGCCAGCCGGTAGTGCAGTGCTAGCGAGTAGCCCTTGTCTTCCAGCACGATGCCAGGGCCTGCCTCGGCGATGGCGGCGAACTGCCGCTTGATCCCGGGGTCGAGCGCCGGCAGACGCGGAGCTTCCGGCGCCGCGCCCGGAATGATGCGAAGCTCGGCCCCGTGCCCCCCGATTGCGGGCAGTTGCAGGGGAGAGAAGATGAGATCCAACTCGCTGACCGGTCTGCCGCTGACGAAGGCGAGCGCGCCGCGGGTGCGGTCCCACAGTCGGGCCAGGGTATCGCGCAGGTCGTGCGACACGAAGACCTCACGCGGAGTGGGGGCGAAATCGAGAATTGTGCCGTCGACGTCCAGCAGGATGGCAAATTGATCGAGATCGGCGGAAAGCGACGGAATGCGGTTTGACATTGCGGTGTCCAGCAACTCGTGGAATTGGATGAGACTGTGGCCCCAGCCATCGCCCGGTTCGAACGATGGGTCACGCGGAAGCCGCAACCCCGACACTTCGACAACTCATTGATTCATCGATGGTTCCAGCGAGTTCCACGCCCAAAAATGCGGCTGTTGCGGCCCCCCATCGCCGTTCTCATAGGGCAATTCCAACATTGCGAGAAGCTGGTTGAGGCTCACATAGGTGACTGCGGGCTGAATTGAAGGCCCTACAGCGCCATTCCGCCGTCGACCAAGTGCGTCTGCCCGGTAATGTAGCTCGCCTCGTCCGAGGCGAGAAAAACGGCGAGCGCGGCCACTTCCGCGGGCTTGCCGAGACGGCCCATCGGCTGACGATCGATGAAAGCCTGCTCGATCTCCGTCAGCGACTTGCCCGTGGCAGCCGACCGATCTCTGATCCGGCCCTCGAGCGAGGGCGATTCGATGGTGCCTGGGCAGATCGCGTTCGCGCGAATGCCGCGTCGGATGAAGTCGGCGGCGACCGCCTTGGTGAGCCCGATGACGGCGGCCTTGCTGGCCCCGTAAGCATAGCGATCGGGGACGCCGCGAATTGACGATACGGCCGACGAGATGTTGACGATCGAGCCCGCTCCCTTCTGCAGCATGCCGGGCAAAAATGCTTTGATCGTTCGGTGCATCGCCTTGACGTTGAGATCGAAGGAGAAGTCCCAATCCCGTTCGGAGCAGTCGAGCACGCTGCCCTGGTGCACGTATCCCGCACAGTTCACCAGCACATCGAGCGCGCCGAACTCGGCGGCTAGATCCTTTGCTAGCGCCTCAACATCGGCGGTGGAGCGCACGTCGAGCCTGCAAAGCCTTGCGCGCCCGATGCCCACGAGCTTGCTCTCGTCCACGTCGGTGGCAATGACGCGGGCGCCCTCCGCCGAGAACGCTTCGGCGATAGCGCGGCCGATACCCTGTCCTGCCGCGGTCACGAGGGCGAGCTTGTCTTGCAGACGTCCCGCCATGCTGCGGTTCTCCCTGCTGCCTCAACGTCAACGGCGCTCGAGGCCGATTGGTTCATACGATGCAGACCGGTTCACGCCGCGACGAGCACGCTACGGGCCGGTCCACTCTTCGTAGTCCCTGTTTACGAATTTCGCGGCGACATGCGCGGCCTCCCGAAGCCAACCGCCTTTTTGGTTGGAGAGGTCGCGAATGACCGCCGCGCGCCGGTCGCCCGTTCCGAGATGGACGTTGGCAAGCTCGGCTCCCATCGCACGCAGCATGCGAAGATCGAGAAGATCGTCCGGCTGTGCCGCGATTTCGATCTTGCGATTGTTCGGAGACAAGCGGCGCACGACGATTGCGTCCGCCACCGCGTACCAGGCGTCGGGTGCCCGATAGCGGCCCGACGCGATCTCGCCACATCGCAGCCGAGCCTCGCCCCGCCCGGGAGTTCGCGTCCAACCGGATGCCACCAGCGCCTTTGCTTCTCGCACCACCCGGCCGCCTCGCCAGTTCGCGATGCCGACCCAGCGCGGCCGGCCCAGGCTGCCGGTACCCGCGGTCCGTGGGCACAGTTTGACCGGCTCGCACGCTCCGTCCGGCATCGCTGCCATGATGGCCTTGCGATAGCGTTCCGCGCAGCTTTTTTTCGGCGCCTCGAGATCGTCGATCTTCTTCCAGAAATGGGCCCGCTCCTCCTCCGGCACGGCAACGAGCGCGCGCAGCCACGCGCGTTTTTCGTCCAGAACGAAGGGCTGCGGATCCGAGAGGCCCTTGGCATACCCTTCCAGTATCGCCGCGCACACCTCCTTGTCCGAAGCATCGCGGGAGGGGCGGGCCAGGAGGGCGCTGGTTGCCAGGCGGACCAGGTCGAGCGGGTAGGGCATCTCGGCGGCTTCATCGAAGTCGTTGACCCCCCATACGAGCCTGCCATCTTCATCCCGCCAGGTCCCATAATTCTCGAGATGAATATCGCCGACCGCGAGCACCTGCGGACAACCTGCAAGCTCGGGACAGAGGTCGAGAATGGTCTCCGCCCAGCGCCAATAGGTGGCCCGTAGAAATGGGAAGGGGCCGCCCCGCATCTTGTCCCATTTCTCATGCAGGTCGCGCTCGACGATGTCGCCCTGGAGCTGGGCCCGCAGCCAGCTTTCGTATGCCGCATTCGCCTGCTTGAACGGCTTCATGACATCTCAGGTGACGCGCCTCAGTGATTGTCTCGAGGTACGCTCCTTTGCGCGACGCAATGATATTTCACGGCCGGCTTGAGGACCATGCCTTCGCCGAGCTGGTCTACCATCTCGCGCTGGATTTCCTGCCACGGCGTTTGACTGGGCGGATATTTGTATCCGCCCCGGTTCTCCAGGTCGGCGCGGCGTTGTGCGAGCTCCGCCTCGGAGATCAATACGTTGGCGACGCCCATATTGAGATCGATGCGCACTCGATCGCCGGTCCTGAGCAAAGCCAATCCGCCGCCGGCCGCCGCCTCCGGCGATGCGTTGACGATCGAAGGCGACGCCGAGGTCCCCGACTGGCGTCCATCCCCGATGCAGGGCAGCGAGGTAATTCCCTGTTTGATCAGCGCGGCCGGGGGTTGCATGTTCACGACTTCCGCCGAGCCCGGGTAGCCGATGGGGCCAACGCCGCGGATGAACAGCATGGTGCTCTCGTCGATCTGCAGGGACGGATCGTCGATGCGTCGATGGTAGTCTTCCGGCCCGTCGAAGACCACGGCGCGGCCCTCGAAAGCGTTTGGATCTCTTGGATTTGACAGGTAGCGCTGGCTGAATTCCTCGGAGATGACGCTGGTCTTCATGATCGCCGAGTTCGAACAGATTTCCCGACAGCACCTTGAAGCCAGCGCGCTGCTTCAGCGGTCTGTCGTAGGGGCGGATCACGTCGGCATCCGCGATTGTCGCCTGCTTGACATTTTCACCGATGGTCTTGCCGTTGATCGTGCGGGCATCGGCATGGATGCGACCGGCGGTGATCAACTCATGCAATACGGCCGGCAATCCGCCCGCGCGATAAAATTCTTCGCCGAGATATTTGCCCGCCGGCTGCATGTTGACGAGCAGCGGCACGTCGAAGCCGATCGTTTCCCAGTCGTCGATCGCGAGCGCCACGCCGATATGGCGCGCGATCGCGTTGATGTGAACCGGTGCATTGGTCGAGCCGCCGATCGCGGAGCAGACCACGATGGCGTTTTCGAACGCCTCGCGCGTAAGGATGTCGGAGGGCTTAATGTCCTCGCGTACGATTTCCACCGCGCGACGGCCGGTTTCATAGGCGATTTGCGCACGCTCGCGATAGGGCGCCGGGATGGCGGCGCAGCCGGGGAGGGAAAGGCCGAGCGCCTCCGCCAGCGCATTCATGGTCGAGGCGGTGCCCATGGTGTTGCAGTGGCCGATCGACGGCGCAGAAGACGCCACCAGATCGAGGAACTCCTCGTAGTTCATGCGGCCGGCGGCGTGCTCCTGGCGTGCCCACCACACGACGGTCCCGGACCCTGCACGCTCGCCCTTCCACCAGCCGTTGAGCATCGGCCCGCCCGAGAGCACGATCGCCGGCGTGTTCACGGTGGCAGCCGCCATGATTGCCGCGGGCGTGGTCTTGTCGCATCCCGTCGTGAGCACGACGCCGTCGAGCGGATAGCCGAAGAGCACCTCCACGAGGCTGAGATAGGCGAGATTGCGGTCGAGCGCCGCGGTCGGACGCTTGCCGGTTTCCTGGATCGGATGGGTCGGGAATTCGAACGCGATTCCTCCAGCATCGCGAATCCCTTCGCGCACCCGCTTAGCGAGCTCGAGATGATGGCGGTTGCAGGGAGAAAGGTCGGAGCCGGTCTGAGCAATACCGACGATCGGCTTGCCAGACGTCAACTCTTCCTTGGTCAGCCCGTAATTGAGGTAGCGCTCGAGGTAGAGTGCGGTCATGCCGGGATTGTCCGGGTTGTTGAACCACAATTCCGAGCGCAGACGCGGCCTTTTTTCATGCGTCGGCATTACAATCTCCCGGTTCGAACATCGCGTGGAATGTCGCGTATGAATATCGCCTATTTGGGACGGGGCGCTGATACCTGGCAACCGCGTGCATGGGAGCTCGCCTGAAGAAGCGAGCGTTCGAGGACCACGTCGGGCAATCGTCCATTGAGCCGCGCGAGCCGGCCAGGGGACGGCGGGGCCGCCTGAACAGCGCCGTACTGAATAGCGTCCTCGCTTCGGTCACCGCCTTGGTGGCGAAAGAGGCCGCCGTTCATGCCGCCGCAAGCTTCTCGTAAGCGCGCACGCGCCCGAGCGCGTCGACGATGCGGTCGGGCGTGAGCGGCATGTCCGTGAACCGCACGCCGAAGGGGGAAAGTGCGTCCTCGATCGCCGAAATGATCGTGGCCGGCGCGGGGATGGTGCCGCCCTCGCCGGCGCCCTTGACACCAAGCGGATTGAGCGGGTTTGGCGTTTCCACGTGCTCGATCCTGCAGCTTGGCACGTCGGGCGCAGCCGGCAGCAGGTAATCCTGAAAGCTCGTGGTGAGCGGTTGCGCGGCGCCGTCGTACTTCATCCACTCGAACAGCGCGTTGCCGATGCCGTGGGCCACCCCGCCCTGCACCTGGCCATCGACGATCATCGGGTTGATGACGTTTCCGCTGTCATGGGCGACGGTGTAGTCGAGGATTGTCACGCCGCCGGTGTACGGGTCGACCTCCACCTCCGCCACATGCGTTCCGTTGCAGTAAGACGCCTGCGGCGGCGTGAAATAGGCCGTATGCTCGAGGCCGGGCACCTGGCCGGCGGCGAAGGAAAAGCCCGGCATGCCCTGCGCCAGGCGCGCAAGCTCGCCGAGCGATATCGACGGCTTGTTGCCGGTGCGGGCGGTGGCGCGGCCGTCCTCGACGTCGATCTCGCCGTCAGCTACCCCCAGCACGCGAGCAGCGAGCGTGACGATCTGGATGCGGACCTGGCGGCCGGCGATCAGCGCCGACGAACCGGCGTTGATCGCCTGCCGGCTGGCGAACGCGCCGACGCCTTGCGGTATTGCCGCCGTGTCGCCGGCGGTCATGACGATGTCTTCGATCCGGCAGCCGATCTCGTCGGCCACGACCTGCGACAGCGTCGTGCGCGTGCCTTGCCCTTGCGCGGTGGCGCCAGTTGCGACGGCGACCTTGCCGTTGGGAAGAACGCGGACGGTCACGCCCTCGAATGGGCCGAGCCCGGTGCCTTCCACATAGTTGCCGACACCGATGCCGAGATAGCGGCCCTGTGCGCGCGCAGTCATCTGGCGCGCGCGGAAATCTTCGTAGCGGGCAAGCGCGAGCGCGCGCCGCTGGCTCTTCGGAAAATCACCGCTCGCATAGACCAGCGGCTTGCCGTCGCGAAAGACCAGGCCGACCGAGTACGGCATCTGCTCGGGCCGGATCATGTTGCGCGCCCGCAACTCGGCGCGATCGAGACTGAGTTCGCGCGCCACCCGGTCCATCAGCCGTTCCATGGCGAAGACCGCTTGCGGCCGGCCGGCGCCGCGCACGACCGTGGTCGGCACGCGGTTGGTGAGCACGACCGTCACCTCCAGTGAATAGGCCGGCACCACATACGGGCCGGGGAATGTCGTCCCCGCGATGTAGGGCGCGATGATGCCCCATGGGAGGAAGGCGCCGGTGTCGTGCAGCATGCTGCCGGAGAGTCCGAGGATTTTGCCTTCGGCATCGACCGCGATCGCCACTTTCCAGAGCTGGTCGCGCTCCTGGGTCGCCGCGAGAAAATGCTCGCGCCGGTCCTCCTGCCACGTCACCGGGCGGCCGAGCTTCATGGCGGCGGCCGGAATGACGGCCTCCTCGGCGTAGAACGGCGCCTTGGTGCCGAAACCCCCGCCGACATGGGGTGCGATGACGCGGATCCCTTCCAGGTTGCGCTCCAGCAGATCCGCGAGCGTCCCGCGACAAAGGTGCGGCGTTTGCGTCGCGGACCATACCGTAAGCATATCGCCGCCGGCATCGTAGCTTGCGAGCACGGCACGACCTTCGAGCGTCATGGCGGCGCCGCGATGCAGGAAAAACTCCTGCTCGAACACGTGTGCGGCACTCGCGAATGCCGTGTCGACATCGCCGTAGCGCATCGGAACCACGGCTGCGATGTTGCTCGCGAGGTCGCTGTGCGCGCGAGGCGCACCGGTGCGCGCAGCGTCGCGGCAGTCGCTCACCGCCGGCAGGAGTTCGAACTCGAGCGCGACCGCCGCCGCCGCGTCCTCGGCAAGATAGCGATTTTCGGCGATTGCCACGGCGATGGTCTGGCCCACATAGCAGACCTCGTGGCGCGCTAGCGCCAGCTGCGTGCGCGGCGTCTTGATCGCGGGACTGGGCACGAGCATGGGAATCTGGCTGGTTGCCATGCGTGGCGGCAGATCATCGGCCGTGAGGACCGCATGGACCCCCGGCAGATTGCTTGCCGCGGACGTGTCAATGGAACGGATCCTCGCGTGGGCGTGCGGACTGCGCACGAAGCAGGCATGCAGCGCGCCGGCCAGCCTGACATCGTCGACAAACCGGGCGCTCCCGGTCAGGAGGGCGGGGTCTTCAAGGCGCGCAATACGGGCGCCGAAATGTCTCGCGCCCATGGTCGAACGCCTCGGTACAGCGCAACGTGGCACACGACGATACACCGAACGCATCGTATTGCAATCGCGGCAAAGTCAATCGACCGCAGCAGCATGCCGCCTGCGCAATCTCGGTCCGGCGTGGCGACGCATCTCTTGTCGCTGACGTCCGCTCGCAGTCGCATCGGCGGCTTTCCATGCCGCCGGTTCTGTGGTTATGAAATGCCGGCCCGGCCTTCGCCCGCCGCAACTGCGGCCGGGATGGTCGCCACACCAGGGTCTGCGAATGCTCGATATCAATACCGGCGCGCGCCGACCGGCGGAGAAAATTGCCGCGCGGCCGCCATGCGATTTCCAGTCCCATCTCGCTGCGCTCGAGGCGCATGGACTGCTTGTTCGGATCGATCGCCCGATCAACAAGGATACCGAACTGCATCCGCTGGTGCGTTGGCAATTCCAGGGAGGATTGGCGGAAGATGCCCGGCGGGCATTTCTGTTCACGAATGTGACCGACTCCAGCGGCCGCCGATATGACATTCCGGTCGCCGTCGGTGCGCTCGCCGCGTCGCCACAGATCTACGCAATCGGCATGGGGCGCGCGGTCGGAGATATCGAGGCGGCGTGGGTGCACGCGATTGCCAATCCCATCCCGCCCATCGCGGTCGGCTCGCCTCCGTGCCAGGCTGTGGTCATCCGGGGCGAGGACTTGCGTGGGATCGGCCGCGGTTTGGCGCGGTTGCCAGTACCGATCTCGACACCCGGTTTCGATGCCGCCCCTTACTTCACGGCGACGCTTTGCGCCACGCGCGATCCGGATACCGGGATCCAGAACATGGGCACGTATCGCGCCGCGTTGAAGGCGACGGACCGGCTCGGCGTACGGATGGCTTCCCGCATCGGCGGTGCTGGCGGATACCTGCATTGGAAAAAGTACAAGGCACGTCGCGAGCCGATGCCGTGCGCCGTCGTGATTGGCTGTGCGCCGGTCGCGATGTTTACCGGCGGCATGAAGCTTGCCGTCGATGTGGACGAGATGGCGGTCGCAGGTGGGCTCGCGGGCGCGCCGATCCGAATGGCGAGGGCTGTCACCATCGATCTAAATGTGCCGGCCGACGCGGAAATGGTGATCGAGGGGCTGATCGACCCGGATCTGCTCGAGCCGGAAGGTCCTTTCGGCGAAAGTCACGGCTATGTCGCGCTTGAAGATTTCAACATGTCCATGCAGGTGACTGCGATCACGCATAGGCAGTCGCCGGTGCTGGCATCCATCCTCAGCCAGGTCACGCCGAGCGAATCGAGCGTCCTCAAGAAGGTGGCGATGGAGCCGTTGTTCCTCACCTACCTGCACGAGCGGCTGGGGATCAAGGCCGTCCGCCGTGTGGTCATGCACGAGCCGCTGTCGAACTTGCGCAAGGTTATATTCGTGCAATACGCCCAGGGCACGCCGCGCACAGAAGTTTGGCGCGGACTGCACGGCACTGCCACGCTGCTGGCCGATTGCGGCAAGGTCTGCATCGCCGTAAGCGAGGATATCGATCCGACCAATGCGGACGCGGTGTTCTGGTCGCTCGCCTATCGCTCGAACCCGATCGAGGACGTCTACGTCGCTCCTCACCGGTCTCCCGGACACGGCCCGAAATCCGGGCCCCGCGAAGAAGAGTCCACCCTGCTGATCGACGCCACGCTCAAGCATTCGGCGCCGCCGCTTGCGCTGCCGGCACGTGAATTCATGGATCGCGCGCGAACGATCTGGAACGAGTTGCAGCTGCCTCCGCTGACGCCGCAGCCCCCGTGGCACGGCTATTCGCTCGGCGATTGGTCCGATAGCTGGGACGCCTACGCCCAGCGCGCCGTTGCGGGCAAATGGGAGCAAAGCGGCGAGGAGACGCTGGCGCGTCGTCGCGGTGGTTTGATCCCGGAGACGCCAGCGCGCGATGTCGAAAGCGGTGATACCCGCAAGAAGCGTGCGCCATAAACGCGAGTGCGTTTCCGCATCGGCAGCGGCCGTCGGGTTTCCCAGCACCTCTGCCGACCTAACGTTCTACATCACCAGGGTCAGTCGCTTCGCTGCTCGCGTGACGCCGGTATAGAGCCATCGCCTGCGGTTATCCTGAAACGCCGCCGACTCGTCGAACAGCACCACGTCGTCCCATTGCGACCCCTGTGCTTTGTGGACGGTCAGGACATAGCCGAAGTCGAACTCGTCGTAGGATTTGCGCTGCGGCCAGTCGAACTGTTCGATCGCGCCGGTGAAGCATTCCGGCCGGACCGATACCTTGACCGTCCGGTCGCCCAAGTCTTCGTCGGGCTCGAGATGCATGCGGATGATCTGTCGTCGCGCCTTCGGTTTCGCCTTCACGATCCAAAGCCCGCCGTTGAACAATCCTTTGCGGCGGTTGTTGCGGAGGCACACCAGCTTGTCGCCGGCCATCGGTAGCGCGTCGGCAAGACCGCGATGTTCGCGCAGGCGACCGTTATAGGCGCGCCGGGTCGCATTGCGTCCGACCAGAACCTGGTCGGCGTTGAGCACCCGCTGTGGATCCAGCGCACCGCGCCGTACCACCTGGGTCTCGCCGTACTGTCCTTCGGCCAGCGAATCGCCGGCACGGATCTGCATCGACAGCCGCACGATAGGATCGTCCTGCGCTTGGCGGTGGACCTCGGTCAGCATGGCATCAGGCTCGGCGTCGGTGAAGAAGCCGCCGCCCTGGATGGGGGGCAACTGTGCCGGATCGCCGAGCACCAGCAGGGGTACGCCAAACGACATCAAGTCGCGCGCGAGCTCGGGATCGACCATCGAACATTCGTCGATGATGATGAGCTTGGCCTTTGACGCCGGCGCCTCGTTCCAGAGTTCGAAGCTCGGCGTTTCCTCGCCGCTCTCGCGCGCCCTGTAGATCAGGCTGTGAATGGTCGACGCGCCGTGACAGCCCTTGCTGCGCATGACGCATGCGGCCTTCCCGGTGAAGGCCGCGAACAGGACCTTGCCGTCAACGCCGTCGGCGATGTGCTTGGCAAGCGTCGTCTTGCCCGTCCCGGCGTAGCCGAATAGGCGGAAAATTGACGAACGGCCCCCCGCGGCTTTCAGCCAATGCGATGCGGCGGTTAGCGCGGCATCCTGATGGGGGGTGAAGGCCGGCATGGGGAGTAATCTGTGCGTTCAGGCTATAAGAACAAAAAAAGAACGAGTGTCAACCGGCCCCGCGCGTGCTTTGCGCGAATGTTCGGACTTTCAGAGCAACCAATCTGGGTAACGCGGGCTTCAGCGATACGCGCGTTCGGGTGTGGGAGGGCGTTGCGGTCTGTCGCCGCAGCCCTCCGTCTCCCCGCGCCAGTTCGGGCGGTCAGACGAGGAAGAAACGGGCGGTCGATGCGGCCGCCAGAGCTCCTCCGACCATCATCACGAGGTAGCCGATCCAGCCTCCTTCGACCGGTGGGGGGCTCGCGGCGAGGTCGATTTCGTTCGCCTCGTTCGGATCGACCATCTGGACGCCAGGGGTTACGGAGGTGGCGACCGACGTTGCTGCCGTTGTGTCTTGACCCGCCTCGCTCTGCGCGCGGATCTCGGCAGACCCTGTGCCGGAAAGAGTGGGCGGCCAAGTTGCCGCGGCCGTCGCCGGATTTGCGTTGCCAGGGGTCTCGGGCGGGGGAGTCCGGTCCGTTTGCCCCGATGGCATCGATGCGGAGGCGGGAGTCGACTGCTGCGTGCCGGCCGCGGTGGGACGGTCCTGCGCGGCAGCGGCAGGCGTGCTTTCCTTCGAACGGGCGGCAGGACGATCCGTGTGTCGTTCCGCCTTGGCGCGGGGCTTCTCGTCCGGACGCACTGCGCGGGTCGTTTTCTTGCGCGGCTGTTCCGTCCCTTCGGGCTGCGGGGCCTCCGAAACGATCGGGCAGGGGAAACGATCGTCGTCGCACGCCTGCGCAACTGTGATCGGCAGACCAGTGAGTACCCCTGCTGCCGCCGTGATGATGGCTAAAGTCCGAAGGATCGGCATGCGTCCCCCCCACTTATTAATGATAGATGTCCAATCACGCACCCACGCAATGGCCTTACGTTGGCGCAAATGCGGAATTATCGCGCATCCGAGACTGTAAAGACGGCAGTTCGGGGGCAGCGTTCAACGGTATAATCGGAAGATGGAGGCGCGCATGAATGAAGACGTTTTCAACGGCAGCATTCGCAAGTTCCTCAAGACCCTCGGGGTGAGTGCCCAGCGGGAAATCGAAAAGGCGGTGCGTCAGGCGGTGGCGGACGGCAAGCTCAAAGGCAACGAGAAGCTGGCCGCCCAGGCCACGGTGACGATCGGCACTCTTGCTCTCAGGCATGAGGTCAAGAGCGAGATCGAGCTTGAATGATCCGGTTCCAAGCTCATTCTGTTCGTTGCGACACCCCAAGGCTTGTCCTTGGGGGTCGCAAGAGCAGAAGGCTGACTCAATCCACCGTTACGCCGCTTGCCTTGATGGGTGCAGCCCATTTCTCGATCTCGCTTTTGAGGAACTGACCCAGGTGTTCGGGCGAGGTGCGATCCTCGGACACGATGACTGCGCCGAGCGCCTCGAGCCGCTCTCTGACGGCCGGCGTCTTCATTGCCTGCACGGCGGCGTCATTGAGCTTTTTTACGATGTCGGCGGGCGTGCCCTTCGGCAGGAAGATGGCGTTCCAGGTGTAGGCCTCGAGATTCGGCGTTCCCTGCTCCAGACCGGTCGGCAGGTTCGGGAGTGCTTTCGAGCGATCCTTGGTCATGATCGCGATCGCCTTCACGGTGCCGCCGTCGATTTGGGGCTTGGCGGTGCTGACGATTTCGCACAAGTAATCGATCCGGCCGCCCTGTAGGTCCTGCATGGCCGGTCCGGTCCCGCGATAGGGGACATGCGTAATGTCAACGCCGATAAGATAGTTGAGCAGCACGCAACCCAGGTGGGTTGCGGAGCCTGCGCCGGCAGAACCGTACTGCATCTTGGCCTGGTTGGCCTTTGCGTAGGCGATGAATTCTTTGAGGTCGTTTACCGGCAGGTCCTTGCGGGTGATGAGCGCGATCGGAACCTCGGCGATGAGCGCAACCGGCGTAAAATCCGTGGCCGCCTGATAGAGCGGCTTCTTGTACATGGTCTGGCTTTGGGCATGCGTGCCGACCGTGCCAAGCACGATGGTGTAGCCGTCGGGCGCAGCGTCGGCCACACGTTTCGAGCCCGTCATACCGCCGGCGCCGCCGACGTTCTCCACGATCACCTGCTGGCCGAGGATCTCACTCATCCGTTGCGCCATGACGCGACCAAGCACGTCGGTCGGACCGCCGGCCGCGAAGGGGATGATCATCGTGATCGGCTTGGCCGGGTAGGTCTGTGACAGCGCCACGCCCGTGAATGCGAGCATTGCGCTGACGGTGGCGGCCGAGATTCTCTTGAGCATTTCGCATCTCCCTGAATTTGCGGGAGACTTGCCCTGCCGCCAGACCCCGGTCAAGTCGCGGTTTGACGCGGGCCGGCACCTCCTTGTGACCGAACACCAAGCCAAGTAAGACGCAAGCTCGATCGCATCTCGAAGAGCGTGCCCCCATGCCCCAGGTCCCCTCATGCCAGTGACCCGCGTCGCAATTGGCGGGCTCGGCGCGATTGGTCGCGTTCTCGCCCGCAAACTTGCCGATGGCATACCGGGTCTCGCGCTCGCCTGCGCGGCGGCGCGCGATCGTAGCAAGGCGACTGCGTGGCTTGATGCCGAAAGTATCACCTGTCCGCTGGTCGAGCCCGAGGCGTTTCCGGCTCATGCGGATCTCGCCATCGAATGTGCACCGGCCTCGGTGCTCGAACGAATATGCACACCGATGCTTGAAGCGGGAAAGCGAGTGATGGTGCTTTCGGCAGGCGCGCTGCTTCCGCGACCCCAACTCGCCGAACTCGCAAAGGCGCGGGGTGGGCAGATCATCGTGCCGACCGGCGCGCTCCTCGGGCTTGATGCGGTTACTGCGGCGGCTGAAGGCCGAATTCATTCCGTTCGGATGATCACACGCAAGCCGCCCCGCGGTCTGGTCGGAGCTCCATATCTCGAAGCCAATGGAATCTCAGTCGAGGGCCTTAACGAGCCCAAGCGGGTATTTAGCGGTACCGCGCGGGAGGGGGCGGCTGGATTTCCTGCCAATGTCAACGTAGCCGCGGCGCTGTCGCTGGCCGGTATCGGCCCTGACCGCACGGTGATGGAAATCTGGGCGGATCCCGCCCTCGACCGCAACTGCCACACCATTGAGGTCAACAGCGACTCGGCCCGATTCACGCTTTCGATCGAGAACGTCCCGTCGGAAAATCCGAAAACGGGGCGGATAACGGCGCTCTCGGTCCTGGCGGCCCTGCGAAAGCTGCACGCGCCGTTGCGAGTTGGAACTTGAGTTAACCCCTGGCTAACGCCCTAATCCGGTCTGCATCGCCGGCCGGGCCACCTGCCCCGGCTGCATTGCGCTGCGTCGCGGTTCATAACCTACTGTATTTGTTTCTGATTTCATGAAGCCCAAGTTCCATCGGGCCGCGGATCGGCCACAATAATAGGCGCCAAAATGGGCCTGCTGGTACGGGATGGACCCGGGGGGAGGGCGGGTTATGGCACGTCTGTGGCGGAACCGTGAACCCAACGGTAGCCCCCGGCGACTAATCTCACGAGTCCGGCCGTCCGAGAGCGATGCAAGCGAACTCAGATGAGGTGCTGATCGGGCGAATCGCGAACGGCGACCGGCTGGCTATGCAGGTGCTGTACGCGCGTCACCACGTGCGCGTGTTTCGTTTCGTGGTGCGTCTCGTGCGTGACGAGGCTACGGCAGAGGATCTGATCAGCGAGGTTTTTCTCGACGTGTGGCGACAAGCTGGTCGGTTCGAAGGGCGCTCGGCAGTGTCGACTTGGATGCTGGCGATCGCGCGCTTCAAGGCCCTCTCGGCGCTGCGGCGTCGGCCGGACGAGGAGTTGGGTGAAGAGGCCGCAGGTGCGATCGAGGACCCGGCGGATGATCCGGGGACTGTGCTGGAGAAGAAGGACAAAAGCGTACTGATCCGAAAGTGTCTCACGGGACTTTCAGCGGATCACCGGGAGATTATCGACCTCGTGTACTATCACGAGAAGTCAGTCGAAGAGGTGGCTGAGATCGTTGGGATCCCGGAGAACACTGTCAAGACGCGCATGTTCTACGCGCGCAAGCGACTAGCAGAGCTGCTCAAGGCGGCAGGAATTGAAAGAGGTTGGCCATGAACATGATCAATAAAGAGCCAGAGCGCCATGAGATGGAAGCTTTGCTGCCTTGGCATGCAGCGGGGACGTTGAGCCGTCGGGACGCCGACCGTGTCGAAGAGGCGCTGGCGGGTGATCGCGAACTCGCGCGTCGCTATGATCTCGTGCGCGAGGAGCTCGCGGAGACCATTCACCTCAACGAAACGCTTGGTGCGCCGTCGGCGCGCGCCATGGAGAAGCTGTTTGCCGCGATCGACGCCGAGGAGGCGCGTTCGCCGCGCCGCCAGCGATCGTTGGATTTGGGTGGACGCATCTCGGAGTTCCTGTCGAGCTTCACCCCGCGCACGCTCGCATGGGCGGCCGGTGCGGCGATGGTTGCGATCCTGGTGCAGGCCGCCGTCATCACCACGGTGGTCGTCAAAGAGCAAGGCGCCCCGAGCGGCCCTTCGCTCGCCAGTGCGCCGAGCGAGGGGTCCTTTGCCGTCGTGCGCTTCGCCCCGCAGGCGACCGCAACGGACATCACCAATTTTCTCGGCGCCTATAAGGCCACGGTCGTGGAAGGGCCGCTGAACATGGGAGGTCAGCTCTACCGTATCCGCCTCTCTGAAACCAAGTTGCCGAAGGACGAGGTCGGCAAGATCGTTCAGCAAATGCAGGCGGAGTCGAAGGTCGTCGGTTTCATCGCCGCGAAGGAGTAAAAGCCAGGCCGGTCATAGGGTGCGGTGCGGCGCATGCCAATGCGCCACTTCTGGGTGGAGGAACCGCGCGGGCAGCTTCAGTCTAAGGAGGCTATGCCATGCGCTCGAGCGAGACCAATTCCAATACCGCGTCACCGATCAGACGGACTTATGCGCGCCTGCGCCTGCCGCTTGCGGTAACTGCGGCCATCGCAGGCGTAGCCCTTGTCAGCACCAGCGTCGCCGCACAACGGCTGGGTTCAGGCGGCGGCTTCGGGGGCAAGATGATCGGCGGCGCCGGCGCCTCCTTCGGCCTGCGCGGCGCGACGCCGAGCTTCGGTGGCATGACAGGCCCGCGTGGCATCACTGCGGCTGGTGGCACCGGCGGCATCAGCATCAACGCCATCGGCAGGCTATCCAAGGGAAGCGTGACTGGCGGCGCCAGGGGCGGCGATGGCGGCCGGATTTCGGGCAGTACCGGCACCTCGGGCGCGACCAGCGACTCCGGCGGCAAACCCCCGAAAGGTGGCGGCAAGCCGCCAAAGGGAGGCGACGATTCTGGCGACGGCGGCCGGGTTTCGGGCGGCGATGGCGGCCGTTACCATCCGCGCCGGCCGCGCTTTCCCAAGACGCCGATCATCGTCGCGGTGCCGACCGGAATTGCCGCGGTCACCGCCATTACGTCCGGATCGCCCGCGGCCAGCGCGGGCAATCCGGCAGGTGGCGGCGGCTCTTCGAACACCGCATCACGAACTGGTCGCCGAGTGGGCAGCGGGGCGCCGCCGGCGAACGAACGGCGCTACGTGTCGGATGAAGTTTTGACCCAGTTCGCCGCGAGCGTGGCAAATGAGACGGTCGGCGGCCTCGCCCGCCGCCTGCGGCTTGACCGCCTGGGATCCTTTAGTTCCAGCGGCGTCACCATGTACCGCTGGAAGATCTCCGACCGGCGCTCGGTGCCGACGGTGATCCGCTCGCTGGAGGCTGAAAGCATCGTTCTGGCCGCGCAACCGAATTATCTCTATCGGTTGCAGCGCGATCAGTTGCAGCGCGGGGAGCAGGCGCCGGGCGAAGAACGCGCGGCGCCGAGCCCGGTCAGCGAAGGTGATCCGGGTCAATACGCGTTGGCCAAGCTCCGGCTGCCGCAGGCTCATGAACTCGCCAGAGGCGACAAGGTGCTGGTCGCGGTGATCAACTCTGGCATCGACGTCGCTCATCCTGAGCTCGCGGGTATGATCATCGACAGCTTCGACGCGCTCGACTCGGACGAAGGCGCCCATGCGCACGGCACCGCGGTGGCAGGAGCCATCGTTGCTCACGCGAGATTGGTGGGGGCTGCACCGGCGGCGCGCATTCTTGCGGCCAGAGCATTCAGTACTAAGGAGCGAACTCCCGAGGCCACCACCTACAGCATCAACCGCAGCATTGACTGGGCGGTTGCCCGTGGCGCCCATGTCATCAACATGAGCTTCACCGGCCCGCGCGATCCGTCGATCGAACAGAGGGTGGCGCAAGTACGCAAGATGGGCCTCATCGTCATCGCGGCCGCAGGCAATGCCGGTCCGAAGTCGGGTCCCCTCTATCCCGCCGCATATCCAAACGTGATCGCTGTTACCGCGACCGACGCCGACGACAAGGTGTTCCAGGGCGCCAATCGCGGAAGCCACATTGCTGTGGCAGCTCCCGGCGTCGACATCCTGTTGCCGGCGCCTGCGGCGGCTTACCAGGTCACGACCGGTACATCGTTTGCGGCCGCCGAGGTGAGCGGGGTCGTCGCCCTGATGCTGGAACGAAAACCCGACCTCGGTCCGGAGGGGGTACGCAAGGTCCTCACCGGGACGGCGCGCGATCTGGGGCCCAAGGGGGTCGACGCCCAGTACGGGTCCGGTTTGGTGGATGCCTACCTGGCCGTGCGGTCGCTGGAGCCCGCGACCACCGGGTCGGCGCCCCGGATTATCCCGGTCTCCAGAAACTAAGTAATTGAGATTACGTGATCTTTCATTCCAATGCAGGAGGCCCCTGGCACCCGGAACACAGGCTTAAAATTTCTGCCCGCGACGTTAAATCGGCTTGAACCTTTTCGGACCCTGGGGACACTAATGATCAAACAGGCCGACAAGGCCAGGAGTTACAGCCCCGATCGGCGCTCACGCCCCCCCGATCCCCTGCGCCGATCAACGCGACCCGCCCGGATTTCCCCGTCCGGGCGGGTCAGTTTTTGGGGGGTAGGGGCGCGTCCATTCCAAAGCCGACTAAGAGCGCCGGCGTTGTGCTGGTTGCTGGCCGCTGCCTTAGCAGTGGATAATGCAGCCACAACCGGGGGCTGCGGACACTCTGGCGTTGCTTCAACCTGTTTCTGACTCGACGATCACGCCTCGCGACGGGCAATTCGCCACGGCAGATCATGTCGGCACGGCAATGCGCGCATAGATTCGACGAGCTTGCGCAGAAATGGCGCATCCTTGCAGAGCGCCGGTGTGCGCATTTTCTCGAACTTTATCAAAGTGGGCGCTGGGAGCACTATTATCGCAGCGAAGAGCAATTCGTTCATTGCTTGTATGAAGCCATCCGGGTGACCGACCGGTGGGCGGAGATCGCGCCGGCGCCACCGGCCAAGACGGTCGCACAGGAGGCTCCGTTGGGGGCCCATCCGCCGCGCCGCACGGCTGCCTGAATCCGACCTGCTTGTCCGTTCTCTCGTGCGCCCGAGCAGGCGAGCGCAACGGGCGCGATAGCGGACCGCTTGCCCGGTTGCCGCGCCAGTCCATATGGTCCAGTTTCCCTCCGACCGCTCCCCCAACAATGCGTGAGACATGACCGCTACCCTGTTTTCTCCCATTCGACTCGCCGAACTCGAGCTGGTGAACCGGATCGTCGTCTCGCCGATGTGCCAGTACAGCGCGGACGACGGGGTCGCTTCGGACTGGCACATCAATCATCTCGGTATGCTCGCGAACTCCGGTGCGGCGCTGGTCGTGGCGGAGGCGACCGGCATCGAGCGCCGCGGCCGCATCAGTCACGGGTGCCTCGGGCTCTATTCCGACGACTGCGAGGCGGCGTTGGCGCGCGTCGTCTCGCATTGCCGGCGCTACGGCACGGCAAAGCTTGGCATTCAGCTCGCCCATGCCGGGCGCAAGGCTTCCGCGCGGCGGCCGTGGGAGGGAAGCCAGGCGCTTGGCGTGGGCGAGGATCCCTGGGAGACGATCGCTCCGTCAGCGATCCCGTTCGGGCCCAATTGGCCAGTTCCGCGCGAGATGACCGCGGTTGACATGGAGCGCGTGCGCAACGGCTTTGTCGAGGCCGCGAAGCGCGCACTGCGCGCCGGGATCCACGCCATCGAGCTGCATGGGGCGCACGGTTATCTCCTGCACAGCTTCGTATCGCCGATCTCCAACAAGCGGATCGACGAATACGGGGGGACGCTCACGGCGCGCATGCGCTTTCCGCTCGAAATCGCGCAAGCGGTGCGTGCGGTAACGCCACCGGACGTTCCGCTTGGCGCACGCATCACCGGCAGCGATTGGGTCGAGGGCGGGCTTACTCCCGACGATGCGGTCACCTTCGCGCGTGCGCTCAAGACGGCCGGACTCGATTTCGTCTGCATTTCCTCGGGCGGCATCAGCGCCGACACCCGGCCCACCGTCGTCGCCGGCACCAATGTCCAATTCGCCGAGAAGGTGAAGCGCGAGGCTGGTATCGCCACACGCACGGTCGGACTGATCGCCACGCCCAGGCAGGCCGAGGCGATCGTTGCCGACGGCAAAGCCGATATGGTGGCGCTCGCCCGTGCCGTGCTCGATGACCCCCACTGGGGTTGGCATGCGGCCCAAGTCCTTGGCGCTGAAGTGGCGCGGCCTAAGCAATACCAGCGAGCTGCACCTAAGGTCTGGCCCGGCGCTGCCTACCGGGATTGATCCGCCGACGGGATCGGGATCAACTGGTCCAGGCCGATTTCGCGCAATCGCTGGAGATCCTGCGGACGATCGACATCCCAGAGCGTGACCGGCTCTTGCCATGTTAACCCGAGCTCTCTGAAGCGGCGCCGAGTCTCGGCCATCACGACCGGCGTGCTCCAGGGCATGTCCACGAACAGGGCGCGTTCGGGCGTCCGCAGTCCGATCAGGGCATAGCCGCCGTCTTCGGCTGGAATGACCACCGCGTCGTCGCCCGCGCGCAGAATCTGCGCGGCGATACGCAGATGATGCAACGTCAGGACAGGGCAATCGGCGCCGATGACCAGTGCGGGGGACTTCGCCGCCGCAACTGCGGTCAGCATCCTGGCGCCAAGATCACCCTCGCCCTGCCGCACCAGTTTGATGCCGAGCTGTGCGGCGATCGACTGAAAGACGGGGTGTCGCTCATCCGGCGTCGCCCACAGGGTGACCGGCCCGACAGCGGCGGCGCAAGCGCTCGTGACCGCTCGCTCCAGCAGTCGCGCCTGCAGAACCGCGGCGCCGTGTGGGCCGAGCACTGGGATGAGGCGGGTCTTGGCAAACCCGGCAACCGGCGCCTTGGCGAGCACCGCAATCGCGACCGGTTCATTCATAGCTGTATTGGCGTGCGAGTTCGTTGGGATCGGCTCCAAAGAAATAGGCAAGCCGCAGGCGCCACATGAGGAATACGGTGTTGAGCACGCCGTTCTTCTCCCACCGGCGACCCGACGTGATGACCTGCTCGCGCAGACACAGCGGCCGGCTCACGCGCTTGAGACGCTTGCAGAGTGCGATGTCTTCCATCAACGGGATCGCCGCAAAACCACCCGCCGCCTGAAACGCCTCGCGCCGCGCGAATATCGCCTGGTCGCCCGTTGCAATTCCGGTGAGCCGCGAGCGTGCACTCATCAACCAGGCAACGAGGAACAGCAACGGATGTCCGCCGTCGATCCTGACGTCGAAGCGCCCCCAGGCGCGGCCCGACCGTTCCAGGCCGTTTAGGACGACGTGGTCGGCGTCGGCCGGGAGGCTGGTATCGGCATGAAGAAAGAGCAGGACATCGCCCGATGCCCTCTCGGCGCCGGCGTTCATTTGCAGTGCGCGTCCCCGCGCCGCCAGGACGACGCGGTCCGCGCGTAATCGTGCGCGCTGGACGGTTGCATCGCTGCTGCCGCCATCGACGACAATCACCTCCGTGCCGAGCGCGCGCAGGTCGGCGAGCGCATCCAACGCCGCGGCAATACCTTCGCCTTCGTTCAGCACCGGCACGATGATCGAGAGCTTCGACATCACTGCACGATCTCGGGACAAACCCGGGGGCATGGTTCTGAAATGCCTGCTGCATGATGGGCGGGCCGCACAAGCCCGGCAATGGCCCCATCAGGGGCTCGCAGTGAACCGTGATGGCGTGGCCCGCGCGGGTGAATGATCCGGCCCTGCCGTAATGCGATCGAAATACGATACATGCGCCGCTGACCCCTCCGGCCAGCGTGCCAGGAAACGGTCCAGGAAGGCGTCGCTGTCATATGCGACGGGGATGGCGTCGATATGAATACCGTCGCGGACAATGCCGTAGAGCGATCGATGCGGCGACGGCGTGGTTGCGATCCGCGAGACCAGGCCTTCGGGGGCGCCCGAGAAATTGGGCATGCCCGCCCACCCGTTGTTGACGATGGTCAGGCGACCGGCGCGAAGTTGGAAATCGCGCATTACCGCAAGGCAGGTGTGGGTCGAGGCGAACACGTCAATGCGCGCCTCGCCGATGGCGAGAATGCCACGTTCGATGCGCAGCAGGAGTGGTTCACACGCGCCCGGCCCGCTCGTTTCGGGCGGTTGCCTCCGCCGCAGGGGCGACCGCAGACGCAGGTAAATCTGAGAGGTCGTTCACCCCGCGGCGTCCCGCAATGCGCCACCGCAACTCGAACCTTGTCCGGCGGTGCAGCCGTAGCAGTGGCCCGCGACCCGGATGGGCGACCCCTCGAGCTCAGCGTCAAGCAAGGTCGACAAGTGCACGCGTTCGCGTCCACCATGCTGCAGGGGGAGGTCGAGCATCTGGTTGAAGTCGCAGTCGTAGACGTAACCCCGCCAATCCACCGAAACGAGGTTTCGGCACATGACGTGGTCGAGATTGTCGTCAAGATGCGCATGCCGCAGCAGGTCGAGGTAGCGACCGAACTCGCCCTGCGAAATGAGGATCGCACCGAAGCGCTGGATCGGCATGTTGGCAAGCGTGTAGAGGCGGTTGAACACGACGCCATGGCGCTCGCCGAGCACGCGCTTGTAGTCGTCCTCGAGCGCCTCCTGTGCGGGCGGCAGCGACGGCCCCTGGGGGTTGTAGACCAGGTTCAGGACGAGGCCGCTCCCAGGCCGACCGTAGCCCAGCCTGTTGAGGTTTTGCAGGCCACGAATGGAACGATCGAACACGCCCTTGCCGCGTTGACGGTCGACGTTGTCTTCGAGATAGCAGGGCATGGAAGCGACGACTTCCACCTGTTCGCGCGCGAGAAATTGGCCAAGGTCCTCCTGGCCTGGCACCTCAAGAATGGTCAGATTGCAGCGGTCCATGACGCGCACGCCGAGGCTGCGTGCCGCGTGCACCAGTCGGCGAAAATGGGCGTTGAGTTCGGGTGCACCGCCGGTGATGTCCAAGGTCGCCACGCACTTCCTTGCCAGGAACGCGAGGACCACGTCGATCACCTCGCCCGACATTTCCTCGGTGCGGTTCGGCCCCGCATTGACGTGGCAGTGCACGCAGGATTGGTTGCAGCGATAGCCGATATTGACCTGAAGCGTGTCGACGCGCCCGCGCCGGATCGGCGGAAAGGCAATCTGCTCAAGCAGCGGCCAGGTATCGCGCATCGCGCTTTGCCCCGTGTCTGGGCGGGCAAACTCGCACAAGCCGTGACGGAGGTCACGTTGACGGCAGCGGCGATGAGACAAAATCGCGTGACATCTTCGCCGTCGCGGCTCGATCAGCGGGCGGGCGCCGCGGTTGCCGTCCCGTCGTCCATGCCGACGCGTCCAAATCCCGGCAACTTGACGGCGGGGTGGCGCACATCGAGGCCCGCCACCAAGCCGAGAAAATTGAGCTCAACGCCCTCGACCCAGCCCACCTTGATGCCGAAAAGTCCCCACAGCGACGCTTCGACGCCCGTCCCGCTGTCGGTCAGACCGAAATAAGGATAAGAGCGGAAATCCTTGCCAACGGCGTTCGACGGCAGCGTGGTCTCGAGCTCGGGCACGGCGCGCAACACGGTGGCGGTAAAGGTATTGCTGTTCGGTCCGGGCCAGATGCGGTAGTCGCCGAAACTGTTGAAGCTGTACTCCGCGATTGCCGCCTCGACCTTTGGAATGAGCGCCGCGGCCAGCGGCCCGCGCACATCGACAAGCACGCGCGGGGGATCCCCGAACCAGCGAGCGTCCGGAGCCCAGCCGTTGTTGCGCACCGGTTGCCCCCAGCCCACCACGTCATAGCGGCTCCAGGAGGTGGCGTTCTCCGGTTTGAAAACGACCCAGCTGTGGACGGCGAAAATTCCCTTCCAACGCCCCGTGCGGCCGGTAAAGACCAGGAACCGGGCGGCGCGATCGGCGCTTGCGATCGGCAGCATGCCGACGCTCGACCAGTCGGCGTCGCGAAAACTCGCCGGGCGCTCCTTTCCGGCATAGAGCGCCGCGTGAACGGCAATGGGGAGCAAAAAGAGGGTGAGGATTCCGATCAGCACGTTTTGAACCTGGCGGCGCATGGAGCTTTTGATAAGAGCGGATACCAGACGTAAATATGGCCTGTGCCGACTCGCTCGCACAACGGCGATGCGTCATGGCGGCACATTAAAAGCAAGCAACGTTCGAGAGCAAGACCGCAGCTAGTTCGCATGGCGCCGGCGCCTCGAGGATCAGCGCGCCGCCAGCGCGGCCCGCACGATCGCCTCGCCTGCGCGGGCGAGATCATCCAGGGTCAGGGCCGGCCGGCGCGAGGGGGCCTGGGTCCGGCGAAGGGCCGGCACATGGATGAAGGCCGTCAGACGCGGCGCGCCGGATGTTGCGGCCTCGGCCGCCCGCCAGCACAAGTAATTGCAGAGATAGCGGCCGGCATCGCGCGACAACACGGCAGGCACACCGGCTGTTCGTGCCGCCAACAGGAGCCGCTGCGCCGGCGTGTGCAACCGCACGATCGTCGGCCCCCCCGGAACGATCGCGGTGCCGACCGGGACACGTCCGGCGGCGTCGGGCAGCGCGGGCGCAAGCGTGTTGTGGGCGCACATTTCAATTCGAACGTGCTTGCTGCGCACCGCAAGCCCGAACATCACCATGGCATCAGGCCTTTCGCGCTCGAGCAGCGCCGGTAGTTCACGGTCGATCGCCTCGTAACTCACGTGGAAAACGTGAGCAAGGCGACGCACGCCCGCGAAAGCCGGATGGCGCTTTCGCGCCAGCTCGACGGCCAGCGGTCCGGTCGGATTGAATCGGACGCCGGGGAACGGACCAAAACCGGTGATTAGGATCGTCGCCATCTCTGTCCGATGCGAGGACGAACGTTTTGTGCAGCCGATCCATCCCTCAACGGAGGGCAGGGCGGCGCGACTGTGGAGAACTCCCCGCTGATTCGAGTCATCAACGCACCGTGCGGCGATTTTCGCAAGGACACGCTCGGACGAGCGGCTCTCGCAATTGGCGAGAAGGCTGACCTTGCCGACGTCGCGGATGCAGGCGCACGCGTTGCACTAGAGACCCAGAGCCGCCGCGATCTCATCGACCGCCACCGCCGGCGACATTCGCCCCTCGGCAACAGCCGTCTCGATGCGAGGGAGCCTCGCCTTGATCCCCGAGTCAGCCTTGAGACGGGCGAACACGCGTTCTTCGAGCATCGCCCACATCCATTTCACTTGCTGCTCGCGCCGCCGCGCTTCGAGCTCTCCGCTCACTGTCATACGTTCCCGGTGCTCGAGCACGCTGGCCCATAAGTCGGCAATGCCGGCCCCGCTCATTGCCGAATAGGTCACGACCGGCGGCGACCAATTGAGCGAACGCGGGCTGAGGATATGGAGCGCGGCGCGGTACTCGGCCGCGGCGGCCTTGGCGCGGTTGACATTGTCGCCATCGGCCTTGTTGATCGCGATCATATCGGCGATCTCGACGACGCCCTTTTTGAGGCCCTGCAATTCGTCGCCCGCCCCCGGCAGCATCAGCACCAGGAAGAAATCGGTCATGTCGGCAACCATGGTCTCGGACTGCCCGGTGCCGATGGTCTCGACCAGCACGACGTCATAGCCGGCGGCCTCGCAGATCAGCATGGATTCTCGGGTCTTTGCGGCGACGCCGCCGAGGGTGCCGGAGGCGGGAGAGGGGCGCACGAAGGCGCTGGGATCGCTGCTCAGCCTTCCCATGCGCGTCTTGTCGGCGAGGATCGAGCCGCCTGTGCGCGCCGAGGATGGATCGACGGCAAGGACGGCGACCTTGTGGCCCTTGGCGGTGAGGAAGGTGCCGAGGGCATCGATGGTGGTGGACTTCCCCACGCCGGGCACGCCGGTAATGCCGACGCGGACCGCCTTGCCGGTGGAGGGTAGAAGTTCCTGCACCAGCCGGCGCGCCAATTTCTGGTGGTCCGCGCGCCGACTTTCGACCAGCGTGATCGCCCGGGCGATCACGGCGCGCTCGCCGGCGCGGATGCCTCGCGCCAGAGGGGCTAGGTCGGAGGCCGACGGCTGGCTGCGCGAGGACATGAACTTGCCTTAGAGGCGAATGCGCCAGAGCGCGGAGCGCTCATCATCGGCACCCCCGCTCCGAGTTGCGCACGGCGCGAGCCGCGTCCGAGGTTTCGACCAGGCCCGCAAACCGCGTCCCGTCACTCCGCCGCCTCTTGACCGTGGCCCAGCCGTTTGTTGAGCGTCTTCAGCAGTTGCTCGGCCGCTTCGGCGATGACGGTGCCGGGGGGAAAGATCGCTTCGGCGCCGGCGCGCTTGAGCTCTTCGTAGTCCTGCGGCGGAACCACGCCGCCGATCACAATCATGATGTCGTCACGGCCTTCATTCGCGAGCGCAGCCCGGAGTTCCGGAACCAGCGTGAGATGTGCGGCCGCGAGCGATGAAACCCCGAGGACGTGAACGTCGTTCTCCACTGCCTGACGGGCTGCCTCCGCGGGCGTTGCGAACAGCGGACCAATGTCGACGTCGAAGCCGAGGTCGGCAAAAGCAGTCGCGATCACCTTTTGCCCGCGGTCATGGCCGTCCTGGCCGATCTTGGCCACCAGGATGCGGGGTCGGCGGCCCTCATTCGCCTCGAACTCGCCAACTAGTTTCTGCACGCGCGCTACCGCCTCCGACATGGCACCGACCTCCCGCTTATAGACGCCGGTGATGGCCTTGATCTCTGCCCGATGGCGGCCGAAGACCTGCTCCAGCGCCGACGAGATTTCGCCCACCGTCGCCTTGGCGCGCGCGGCGTCGATCGCGAGCGCGAGCAGATTGTCGTTGCCGCCGGCGGCATTGCGGGTCAGCGCGGCCAGGGCCTCTTCGACAGCCTTGGAGTCGCGCTCGCGCTTCAGGCGCGAGAGCTTGTCGATCTGCAGTTGCCGCACGGCCGCGTTATCGACCTTGAGCAAGTTGACCGATGCCTCCTGTTCGGGACGATACTTGTTGACGCCGATGACCGCTTGCTGGCCGGCATCAATGCGTGCCTGCGTCTTGGCCGAAGCCTCTTCGATGCGAAGCTTGGGCAGCCCTGCGTCGATCGCCTTGGCCATCCCGCCCATCTCTTCAACCTCCTGGATGTGCCCCCAGGCGAGCTTGGCGAGGTCATAGGTGAGGCGTTCGACGTAATACGAGCCGCCCCAGGGATCGACCGTGCGGGTGGTGCCGCTCTCCTGCTGCAGAACGATCTGGGTGTTGCGGGCGATGCGCGCCGAAAAATCGGTAGGCAGTGCGAGTGCCTCGTCGAGTGCATTGGTGTGGAGCGATTGGGTATGACCCTGCGTCGCTGCCATCGCCTCGATCGCGGTACGCACCACGTTGTTGAACACGTCTTGGGCGGCAAGCGACCAGCCCGACGTTTGGCAATGGGTACGCAGCGAAAGCGAACGTGCATCCTTCGGCTCGAACGGCTTCATCAGCTTCGCCCACAGGAGGCGTGCGGCGCGCATCTTCGCCACCTCCATGAAAAAGTTCATGCCGATCGCCCAGAAAAAGGAGACGCGCGGCGCAAATTGATCGATGTCCAGGCCGGCCTTGAGGCCCGCGCGCACGTACTCGACGCCGTCGGCAAGGGTATAGGCAAGCTCGAGGTCCTGCGTGGCACCCGCCTCCTGCATGTGATAGCCGGAGATCGAGATCGAGTTGAACTTCGGCATATGCGCCGCAGTGAAGGCAAAGATGTCGGAAATGATCCGCAACGAAGGTTCCGGTGGATAGATGTACGTGTTCCGCACCATGAACTCTTTGAGAATGTCGTTTTGGATCGTGCCGGCAAGTTGCTCCGGCTTCACCCCCTGCTCCTCGGCGGCTACGATGTAGAGCGCAAGCACCGGCAGCACGGCGCCGTTCATGGTCATCGAGACCGACATTTTGTCGAGCGGGATACCCGCGAACAGCGTGCGCATGTCGTAGATGGAATCGATGGCCACGCCGGCCATGCCGACGTCACCGCCGACGCGCGGATGGTCGAAGTCGTAGCCGCGGTGGGTCGCCAGATCGAACGCGACCGACAGTCCCTTCTGGCCGGCAGCGAGGTTGCGGCGGTAGAAGGCGTTGGAGTCCTCGGCAGTGGAGAAGCCGGCATATTGCCGGATGGTCCAAGGCTGCGTGACATACATTGTTGGATAAGGTCCGCGCAGATAAGGCGCGATGCCGGGGAAGGTGTCGAGGAAGTCGAGACCCCTGACGTCGTCGGGCCCGTAGACCGGCTTCACCGGGATGCCCTCGGGTGTAACCCAGGGTTCAGCCGCGCGGGTTTGCGTTCGCGCGGCGACGGGGGCGAAATCGATCCCTGCGAAGTTCGGGATGCGGCTCATGATCCTGTCCCTCAGGCAGCACGCTCGACGATCGCGGCGGGCGGAAGCTGCCAGCGCGTGCGCCCAAAATCACGCGCCACTTCATCTTGATGCACTATATCGTGGCCCGAGGGCAGCGTCGCCAGTCCGCATCCCCGATACCAGTGCCGTACGCGGTCCTTCATTCGATCTGCAAGCCAAGCTTTCCGATCAGGTCGCGAAACTTGACGTAGTCTTTGTCGAGGAACTGCGCCAGTTGCTCGGGGCTGCTCGATACCGCGTCGAAGCCGCGCTCGGCCAGGGCCTTCTTGAATTCCGGGTCCGCGATGACCTGCGTCATATCGGCGTTGAGCTTCTTGACGATTGCTGGCGGTGTGCCGGCGGGGACGAGCACCGCGAACCAGATGCTGACATCGACCCCGGGCAATCCGGCTTCTGCGAAAGTTGGAACCTGCAGCAGCCCGTCGACTCGCTTGCTCGAAGTTACGGCCAGGCCACGAAGCGACCCGCTCTGGATATGTGGGACTGCAGTCGAGGTCCCGACCATAAACATGGCGACGTCGCCCGCGAGCAGCGCGGTGATGGCCTGGGCAGAGGAGCCTCGATAGGGAACGTGGGTGATGTCGACCTTCGCGACGGATTTGAACAATTCGGCGCCGAGATGCGGGGCGCTGCCGATCCCGATCGAAGCATAATTGAGCTCGCCCGGCCGCTGCCGCGCCAGCGCAATGAGCTCCTGGAGGCTTTGCGCCGGAAGCGACGGCTTCACGATCAGGACCTGATAGCCCATCGCCAGCATCGACACCGGCGCCAGATCGCGCTTCCAGTCGTAGGGCACTCGCTTGTAAAGGCTCGCCGCAATGGTCAGCGGACCATCGGTCGCGAGGTAGAGCGTGTAGCCGTCAGGGTCCGAGCGTGCGGCAGCCTCGGTCCCGATCAGGCCGCCGCCGCCGGCCCGATTGTCGACCACCACCTGCTGTCCCCAAATCGCGGCAAGCTTGCTGCCGAGAAGGCGGGCGAGCAGGTCGCCGCTGCCGCCGGCGGCATACGGAACGATGAAGCGGACCGGCCGGGACGGATAGTCCTGAGCGCCGGCGCGCTGCAACAGGGCAAGGCTCAGGGCGGCCGTTGCGGCGAGCAGGATCAAGGCACGTAGCGGAGCAGCTTGCATTGCCGCCTCCGTTCGGGGGCCGAGGTTCAATCGCGCGCCGCGGCGGCCGCCGGCGCCCCGTTGCTCAGGCTGAGCATCAGGCGGCCGTGGCCTTCGATGCGATCGTGGATGCCGAGCGAGCGGAATGCCTCCCAGTAGTCGGCATGCGCGCCCGTGACCACCGGGACACCGAGCGCGGTTTCGATCAGCGGTGCAGCGTCAGCCCCCGACCACTGATTGCACGGGATGTAGACGCCGTCCGCCGCGGGCGCCGAAGCCAAGACGCGCTTCGTGGTGGCGAAGATCTGGGCGGGGGTGATGTCCTGCAGCCGCTTGAAGACCACGTCCATGGAGTGCTCGGCTACGACATGGAAGCCGCTCGCCGCCAGAAAAGACAGCGCCGATCGGTGCAATTCCTGCGGATACGGCGTGACGACCGCGACGTTGCGAACACCGAGATGGGAGAGGGCCCGAATTGCGGAGCGGATGCTGGTGGTGGCGGGCAGTCCGGTCACATCCTCGATCTGCTTGACGAGCTCGTCCTCGAACCCTTTGCCGCGCGTGGTCACAACCGGCATTCCGGTGTGGATGATGTAATCGACGTTGCGAGACGCCAGATATTGGACTGCGGTCACGATCGGATCGAGCACGTGCTGTTTGAAGTTCTCCCGGCTCCAATGTTCGATGTTGGAGGTCGTGGCGCACATCGAGACGCCCTGCGGAGCCAGCCGGTAGAAGTCATAGGCGGCAGTTTCGATCACGGTCGGGCTCAGCAAGCCGATGCGCTTGCGCCAGCCGAAAGGGCGTTCGGGATTGCTCATCGGTCGATTCCGGTCGTTACGCAGTGCAGGCAACGCGCCCACCTCACGGCAGTGTGCTGACTTTGTCCTCAGCTGGCAATCAGGCCGTGGACTGCCCGCAGCGTGGCGAGGGCGTCGCAACCGGCAAAAATGAAGCCCCGAACGCCGGCCTGCATCAGCGCAGCCTCCTCGGCGCCTGGTCGACCCGCAAGCCAAACCGACGCGCCCGCCTGCCGCAATGCGCGGGCAGCCGCTGTCGCATCGCGTGCATACACCTCATCCGACGAGCACAGACATGCGACCTTGGCGCCCGAGGCTTTGAATGCTTCGATCATCTCGTCAACGCTGGCAAAGCCGTCGTTGGCTACTGCTTCGATGCCGCCAGCCTCGAAGAAATTCTTGGCAAAGGTCGCTCGCGCGGTGAAGTCGGCGAGCCTGCCAAGATTGGCGAGGAACACCTTCGGCCGTGCCCCGGTGCGCTCCAACACCCGATCGGAGGCGTCGCGCAGCTCTTCGAACGGTTGCGCGAGGCGGATGCGTGGCAACGGTTCGAACGCCGGCGTGCGAGGACGATCGGGCAACGACACGGCAGGAACATCGAGCACCGAAACGGGTGCTTCCGCGAGGTCGGGAAAGTCACTGGTGCCGGTGAGCGCATCCTTGCGTCGAGCGACGGCGGCTTCCCGCTCATGCCTTGTCATGGCGACTTTCTTCTGAATGAGGCCCTGTTGAAGTGCGGCCCACGCGCCGCCTGTCTGTTCGATCTCCTGGAAAAGAGCCCAGGCTGCGCGGCACAGCTGCCCGGTCATATTCTCGAGCGCGCCCGACCCGGCGGTCGGATCGGCCACCTTCGCGAGGTTCGATTCTTCGAGCAGCACGAGTTGGGTGTTGCGCGCGATTCGTCGCGCCAGCCGCTCGGGCAGGCCAAGTGCCATCGTGAAGGGCAACACCGTGATCGCGTCTGCGCCCCCAAGGCCCGCGCCCACGACCGCAATAGTCGCGCGCAGCACGTTCACATAAGGATCGCGCTGGGTCATCATTCGCCAGGCAGTCTCCGCCGCGACGAAGGTGGGGGCGGCTGCGAGCCCGCAGGCCTCTTCCACGCGGGCCCACAGCATCCGGAGAGCTCGGAACTTTGCGGTTGTGAGGAACTGGTCGGCATCGGCGGCGAGACGAAACTGGATCATGCCGCGCGCGGCATCGAGCGCGACGCCCGCGGTTTCGAGCGCGCGCAGATATTCGACGGCCACCGCCAGCACATAAGCCAGCTCCTGTGCCTCCGAACCGCCGGCAGCGTGGACCACCCGGCCATCGGCCTGCGCAAACGGCCCGCGAAAGCCTTGCGCCACCAATTCCGAGATGGCGGTGACGAATCCGGGCGCGAGGCTGCTCCAGGACCGCTCACCGGTGCCGGTGACTGTCGCGGCACTGATCGGATCAAAACCGAAGCGGATGTTGGTGGCGCGGGGCAGGGTGCCGCGGCGCCTCACCAGCGCGGCGACGAGGGGCCCCGCCTCCTGGTTTTGTGCTAGGTCGAGATCGAGCGCGATGCCGGCGTCGAGGTGAACGCTTTCGAGCGCGCGCGCTATCGCCTCCTCCTTGGCCGCGAGACCGAAGCCGTAGGCCCCCACCGCTGCGGCGAAGACGAGGGAGAGGCCGCTCGCACCGTTTTCAAGATCATGCAGGGCTTCGGCGTTGGCTGACGCCGGGTGGGGGTGATCGACGCGCTGCATGATCGACCACGGCGTCCCGGGCGCGCGCCCAGCAATGGGCAACGCCCCGGTGTTGCGGGCATAAAGCGGCTCGACCGCGAGCCCGTCATAGGTCTTGGCTACGAGCCGTTCAAACGGCGCGCCTTTGAGGACGCCTTCGACCAGCCTGCGCCATTGCTCACGGGTCGCGGGCGGAAACTCGGCGGCCAGCTGCAGGTGGTCGGCAGGGGCGTCGGTCATGGACACAAAATGCCACGCTGCAAATGGTGGGCCAACACCAAGCTGGATCGCCCGATTTTCGTATCCACGGTGGAAGCAGGTGTCGCCGGGGCCTCGTCGAGCCGGCGGAATCAAGGCTCCACTGTCATGCTTGCGAAGAGAGTTTTTCCACTCCCTGGGTGTCAATCCGCGCCAGCGCGTCATTGACGCTGATGCCGGATATCATTTTGTCCGGCACGATCTCAGCGAGCGGGACCAATACGAAGGCACGCTGCAACAGCCGCGGGTGCGGCAGGGTGAGATCCGCCTCTTGCACTGTCAGGTCGTCATAGGCGAGGAGGTCGATATCGACGGGACGCGGCCCCCAGCGGCGCTCCTTGTGGCGCTGTCGTCCCAGCGCGCACTCGAGCATTTGCGCGCGCGCCAGAAGGGCGCGCGGCGTCAGCCTCGTTTCAATCGCAATGCACAAATTGATGAAAGGCGGCTGGTCCTCCACCCCCCATGGCGGCGTCCGATAGTCCGACGAGCGGGCGAGAAGCCGCACCTCCTCGCCGTCGCAGAATGCGGCCACGGCGCGATCGAGCGTGCGGCGGGCGTCGCCGATGTTTCCGCCGAATGCAATGAGGGCTTCAGCCATTATCGCGCGCAGGGAAATGGCGATTGCCACAATCGGCGAAGTTCGCCGCGATCGGCCCATGACCGGTCGCCGGTGCGTGCAAGAGATGAATATCGCTCATACGGCCCCCCGGATCGCGGCGGCCACGCGCAGCGCCTGGACCGTCTCGGCCACATCGTGCGCGCGGATGATCGCGGCGCCCGCCGTCGCTGCCAGGACATGGGCGGCAATCGATCCGCCCAGGCGCTGGTCGGGTGGGGCAGGGGCAACCGTTTCGATGAAGCGCTTGCGCGAGGCGCCGAGGAGAAGCGGCAGTCCGAAGGACTTGAACTCGGCGACGCGCGCGATCGCCGTGATGCTCTGGCCCGCGGTCTTTCCGAAACCGATGCCGGGATCGAGCACGACATTCCGTCGCGCAATACCGGCACGATCTGCGATGTCGAGTGAGCGGGAAAAGAACGCTGCAATGTCGGCCATGATGTCGATCGCGGGATCGGCAGCCTCGCGGTTGTGCATGATGATCACCGGTACGGCGTGCTCGGCGACCACGCGGGCAAGGTCAGGATCGCGCTGCAGGCCCCAAACGTCGTTGACGATCGCGGCACCGGATGCGAGCGCCCAGGCCGCTACCTTCGCCTTCATGGTATCGATGGAGACCGGCACTCCGAGCGTCACCACTTCCGGCAGGACAGGCGCCAGGCGCCGGATTTCTTCCTCGACGGGTACTGCCACCGCGCCGCCGTAGGGGCGCGTCGATTCCGCCCCGATATCCAAAATGTCGGCGCCCTCGGCCACCATCCGGCGTGCCTGGTCAAGTGCGCCCGGCGGATCAAAAAAACGGCCGCCGTCCGAAAAAGAGTCGGGCGTGACGTTGAGCACCCCCATGACCAGCGGCCGGCCAAGTGCCAGCAGACGCGCGAGCGACCACGGAGGCTTTTTCTCCTTGCCGGCGGAGCCGCCACGTGGGTGCGCGAGCGTCATGGCCGCCGCTTTGCGCCGGCCCTGGAGAGGTGTCAAGCGCCGCCGCTACGCGCCGAATGATACGTCAATACGTGATCTTCGGAGGGAGCTTGCGGGCGTGCTCGACCCAGCGAGCCACCAATTTTTCGGATGGAAGAAAGCGAACAAGCTTTCGCCTCTTGTTGGCTTCGGCCATGGACTTGGCGAGCCTGGCCGGATTGCGGTACTGCAATTCCTTCACGGTATCGACGCCGACCTCGCACAACAGCCCGGCATATTCCTTGCCCATGCCCTTGATGCGAAGCTTGTCGGCGATATTGGCCCAGCGCAGGAGCCTTTTTTCCAGCAGTTCGGTCTTGGCCGCGAGCAGCTTGCGTCCTTTCGGGCTCTTGGCCGCCTCCAGCAGCTTCTCCGTCGTCCTAATCCCGACGGACTTGAGGGCCTCAACTTCATCCGCATCGATATCCTCGATTGCGGTGATCGGGTAGGACATTGAATTCTCCTCGCTCCTGGCCAGTTGTTGCCGCTACCACGTCAGACGTACTGGCCGAGGCCGGGGGACATGCCGACGATCCGCCGATTGCATCTCCCCCTGCATTTTCGCGTGAATCGCTTATAACTTCGTGCGTGATTGCCTGAAACGGGCCGAGCATGGCCGACGGCTTCGCGTCCGCGTTCGATGCCAGCATTGCAATGTCGGTGCAGGGCAACGGAATAAGGACGTTGGGCCTTTTGGGCCGGCCCGGCGTTCGGCGGGAATTCCACAGTGATGCCAACGGCCGTTTGCGCGACCGTCCGCTCGACGCCGGAACGGGCGGCGAGACGTCCGATGAAATCGTCCATAAACCCCTCGCCAGCCCCGCACTCTCGGCAGGTTAGCCGGCATATTAGGCTGGCAAAACTTCAGAAGACAAGCACTGCTGACAAAACTGACGATGTGTTGTTGCATTCGTGCATCATTACGCCTTGCAGTCATCGGCGCGCGGGTGCATGCGACGTGATCGGTCGATATAATGCGACGCATTGCGTGATGACGGGAGGCTGCCGCATTTTCACAAGTCATTTCTGCCGCGCCTGCCGTTGTTGACCGCGTACGTGGGAAAGCGACAATAGCCCGGAGTTATCGGCAAGGACTGGTGCGATGACGGACCTCGATCACGACGGCAAGATCTTCGTCGGCAGGAGTTCCAAACCCGAAGAGTTGACCCTCGCGCTTGCTAACCGCCACGGTCTTGTGACTGGGGCGACCGGCACCGGCAAGACGGTGACATTGCAGGTTCTGGCGGAGGGCCTGTCGCGTGCAGGCGTTTCGGTGTTTGCCGCGGATGTCAAAGGCGACCTCTCCGGAATCTCCGAGGCGGGCGAGGCAAAAGATGCATTCGTGGCCCGTGCCAAGAGCCTTGGATTCGACTATGAGCCCGACCGGTTTCCGGTGGTGTTCTGGGATTTGTTCGGTGAACAGGGGCATCCGGTGCGCGCCACCGTCTCAGAGGTGGGCCCGCTGTTGCTGTCGCGGCTGCTGGACCTTAACGACGTCCAGGAAGGCGTACTCAACGTCTGCTTCCGCGTTGCCGACGAGCAGGGGTTGCTGATCCTTGATCTCAAGGACCTGCGCTCGATGCTCGCCTATATCTCCGACCACGCCGCCGAGCTCACGGTCCAATATGGCAATGTTTCGAAGGCGACTATCGGCACGATCCAGCGCCAGCTCTTGGTGCTGGAGAACCAGGGAGGGAACAGGTTCTTCGGCGAGCCGGCACTCGCGTTGAAGGACTTCATCCGGACCGACCGCGAAGGGCGCGGTTTCGTCAACATCCTGGCCGCAGACAAGCTGATGGAAAGCCCGCGGCTCTACGCGACCTTTCTGTTATGGCTTCTGTCGGAGCTGTTCGAGGAACTGCCCGAGGTCGGCGACCCGCCCAAGCCGAAGCTTTGCTTCTTCTTCGACGAGGCGCACCTGCTGTTCACCGATGCGCCGAAGGCGCTGCTCGATAAGATCGAGCAGGTCGTTCGGTTGATCCGCTCCAAGGGAGTCGGGGTCTATTTCGTGACCCAGAACCCCCTCGACGTCCCCGACAGAGTGCTGGCCCAGCTCGGCAACCGGGTGCAGCACGCGCTGCGGGCGTTCACGCCGCGCGACCAGAAGGCGGTCAGGGCGGCGGCCGACACCTTCCGCCCCAATCCCAAGCTGGACACCGCCAAGGTGATCATGGAACTCGGCAAGGGCGAGGCGCTGGTGTCGTTTCTGGAGGGCAACGGCACGCCGTCGATGGTGCAGCGCTGCATGATCCGTCCACCATCCGCGCGGCTCGGGCCGATTACGCCCGACGAGCGCAAGGCGTTGATGGATGCGAGCCCCGTGAAGGGCAAGTACGACCACACGGTCGATTCTGAATTCGGCCTACGAGGTCCTGCAGAAGCGCATGGGGTCGAGCGCCGCGGGGCCGGGCGCGCGACCGCAGTCGCCCGGTGCGCCGGGGGACGCCCCGCCGGCCGGCGGCCTGGGCGCGGTGTTGAGCGCGATCGGGGCCATGTTCGCCGGCATCTTCGGCACCAGTCGCCCGCGCGGAACCCGGCTTTCTCCCGGTCAGTTGATCGCGCGCGAGGTCACGCGTTCCGTCACCAATCGGGTCGCGGGCCAGATCGCAGCCGACATCGGAAAGTCGATCGGAGGCAAGGCCGGTAGTTCGGTCGGCCGCGCGATCGTGCGCGGCACCATGGGAGGCATTCTGCGGCGTTAGGTCGTGTCGCCGCGTGCAGATTGGACCAGCGGGCGGACTTGTCCCTGCCGACCACGTCTCTACAGTCGCCGGTCTCGGGCTGGCCCGGACTACGTTTCGCCGCGGCCCGGCTCAACTCGCTGAAAGGTCCTCATGCCATCGCCATCCGACGTTTTGCCCGCCGTACTGCAGAAAATCGACGACGGTCTCGACCGCAGCCTCGAGCGGCTGTTCGAGTTCTTGCGCATCCAGTCGATTTCGACCGACCCGGCCTACAAGGAGCAGTGCCGGGCCGCCGCCGAACATGTGGCCAAGGACCTTTCGGATATTGGCTTCGCGACCACTGTGCGTCCGACCGAGGGCCATCCCATCGTCGTCGCCAAGGGCGGCAGCGACGCCAACGGCAAGGTGCCGCGAGTTCTTTTTTACGGCCATTACGACGTGCAGCCGGTCGACCCGCTTGACCTGTGGGACGCGCCGCCGTTTGCGCCGCGCATCGCGACCCTGCCGGAAGGTCGCAAGATCATTGTGGCGCGTGGCGCCTGCGACGACAAAGGGCAGGTGATGACGTTCGTCGAGGCCTGCCGCGCGTTTGCGGCGGTCACCGGCCAGTTGCCGCTCCCGATCACCATGATGATCGAAGGCGAGGAGGAGTGCGGCTCGAACCACCTGTTCGGATTCGTCAAGGACAATGCCGACGAGTTCAAGCTCGATTTGGCGCTGGTCTGCGACACCAGCATGTGGGATCGGGCGACACCCATGGTGACCACATCGCTGCGTGGGCTGGTCTATGAGGAGGTGAAGGTGACCTGCGCGGACCGCGATCTCCACTCCGGCCTGTTCGGCGGAGCCGCCCAGAATCCCCTGCGCGTGCTCGCGCGCATCCTTGGCGCCATGCACGACGACAACGGTCGCGTCACGATTCCCGGTTTCTACGACGGGGTGAGCGAACTGCCGTCCGACATCAAGGCCGACCTCGAGCGGCTCGATCTGACGCCGGAGAATTTTCTTGCCGAAGTCGGCCTCAAGGTCCCGGCGGGCGAGAAGGACCGCATGCTGATCGAGCAGATCGCGACCCGTCCGACCGCCGAGATCAACGGCCTCATCGGAGGCTATACCGGCGAGGGTGCGAAGACGGTGATTCCGGGGCAGGCGACGGCAAAGGTGTCCTTTCGGCTCGTCGGTGCGCAGGATCCGAAAAAAATCCGCGATGGCTTTCACGCGTTCGTGCGGGCGCGGCTCCCCGCCGATGCCAGGGTCGAGTTCACGAGCTTTGCCAGCGCGCCCGCCAGCGAGCTTCCGTTCGACAATCCGGCACTTGCCAAGACGCGGGCGGCGCTTGCAGCCGAGTGGGGCAGGAAAGCGCTCGCCATCGGAGAGGGCGGGTCGATCCCGATCGTGGGGGACTTCAAGCGCGTGCTTGGCATGGACACCATCATGGTCGGCTTCGCACTCGACGACGACCGCGTGCATTCGCCGAACGAGAAATTCGACCTCACCTCGTTCCACAAGGGCACGCGCAGCTGGGCGCGCATCCTGGCGGCGCTCGCCAGTTGAGCAGGCCAACGTTTTGGGCGCCGCCCGGCCGTTTGGCGTTGGCCAGCGCGACTCGCCACGATTTCGCCCGAATGGAACGGCCGTCGTCCGGGCTTTGCTCAAGCGCGCGACCTTACGGGACAGGAACGACCGCAGGAACCCGCGACCACCGACGCGAGTTGTCATCCAAATTAATGGAGGAGCTGATGGTCGCACCGATGACGATCAAGGAACACATGGAAGTGCTCGGTTCCGACGGGGTCCACGTCGGCACCGTGGACCACCTGGAAGGCAGGGATCAGCTGAAACTGACGAAGGACGACCCGGACGCGGGTGGCGAGCATCACATCATTCCGCTGGCATGGGTCGACCACGTCGACGAGCATGTTCACCTCAAGCAGGCCGGCGCAGAAGCGCGGGCGCGCTGGAAGGCTGCGTAAGCTCGTCTCTTGTTTGATTTTGCTCGCTTGACCCCGCAGCGCTTGCGGGGTCAAGCTTTTAGCGTGCAACGACCGTGCTGTGCGCGCTGATCTCTCAGATGGCCTTGTACAGCCGCTCATCGTAGAGCGCGCCGCTCATCGGCGTGAGCTGCTCGCGGAATTTCTTCGTCGCCGCAGCCGTGATGTGGGCGTCGTAGGCGCGCTGGTTCTTCCAGACCTCAACCACCGAGAAATGATTGGGCCGGCTGCCCTGCTGGAAAACGTCAAAGCCGAGCGCACCGCCGTCCTTGCGGCTGTCGGTGACCAGAGACTTGAGCGCTGCGATGCATTCGTCCTTTTTCGGCGGCGGGACATCCACATGCGTCACCACCACGACCGCGCCGCGTGCAATTTTCGGTCCCGTGGCGCCGATTTCCATGCCGGTGTGCACCCGGTCATCGATCGCGCTGATCAAATACGGCTTGATCTTGTCGCGAAATTCCTTCGTGTGGGCGGCGGCGAGATGGGCATCGTAGGCCTTCTGATCCTTCCACACCGCGACGATGGCGAACTGGTTGGAGGGTGCCAGGCGCTGAAGCACGTCGAACCGCTGGTTGCCCTCATCCTTGCGGCTGGCATTCGCGAGTTGCCGGAGGAGGCCGGCGGCTGCGCCTGAAGTCGTCGGCGCAACGTCGATATAGCTGACGATGTAGACGGCCCCCTCCTGCGCGTAGGCGGTCTGCAGGGAAGCAATCGGCGTTAATATCATGGCAAGCAAGAGCGACAGGGCCCAGCGCATTTCATCCCTCCCAATATGGTTCGTTTTTCGTGATAGTAACGATGCCGCCGACGGGTCGTCAACGCGATGCGGCCTCATGCAGTCATCCTGACGAGCCCGTTGAGGTCGGCAAGCGTGGCGGCGGGTGCTGGCTCGTACTCCTCAGGCGCGTTGGCGCGATTGACCCACGCTGTCCGAAAGCCGAAGGCGCCGGCGCCCATCACGTCCCAGCGGTTCGACGAAACGAAAACAACTTCGCTCGGCTCGATCTTGAAGCGCGCAGTGGCGAGCGCGTATGCCTCGCCGCGCGGCTTGTAGATGCGGATGGAATTGACCGAGAGGACGTCATCGAGATCGTTGCCGATACCGGCTGCCTCGACGGCGGTGGTGAGCATTTCCGGCGAGCCATTCGACAGGATCGCGGTGGCGTGCCCGCGACCTTTAAGAGCGCGCAGAGCCGCGCGCGTGTCCGGGAAGGCATCGAGCGTTCGATAGCTATCGAGCAACTTCGGCCTGAGCGCCCGGTCAACCGAGGAAAATCGCGCGAGTGCGAAATCGAGCGCGCGTTCGGTCAGCGTCCAGAAATCGACGTAGCGTCCGGCAAGCGTCAGGGTCCAGGTGTATTCGAGCTGTTTGGTGCGCCAGATGTCGGAAAAACGATCGGCGTCGGGGCCCGCTGCCACGCGGTGCCGGCCGATCGCGGCATGGACGTCAAACAGCGTTCCATAGGCGTCGAAGACGAAAGCGCGAGGCATGGCAGGCCCTCCGTCACGCCGCCGACCCGCATTTTCAGCCGTGCCCCCGCGCCGTGCGCAGCCGCTTACAGGCCCGGCCGGGTCAGCAAAGTTGAAATCGATCTTCCGCGGATATCGTAGACGCGAGCATAGACGACGCCGTCGCGTACGATCTCGACCAGCAGTGGGGCGTCGAATTTGGCGCAATAGAATTCCCCGAGCATCATCGCAAAGTCGGCGCCTTTTGGGTCCCACGTGGTTTCGAAATCGGGACCGAGCTCGACCTGGGGCGAGCGGTGCGGACCGCAGACTGCAATCTTCCAGCGCCTGCCGCCAGGCTTGATCTCCTGGCGCTCAGTCAGTTTCGCCAGCAGCGCCTGCGAGGCTTGCTTGAAGGAGAGACCCCAATAATCGAGCATGTAGCGGTCGCGCGCCCGCGCAACGCCGCCCGCTAGCCAATTGAAGTGGGTGTATTCGTAGGGGTGCAGGCGGACCATCTCGATCACCGGGATGCCGGCGCCGAGAATGAGGACGGCCGCGCCCACGGCGGGCGCCCACCGGAACGAGCGCAGGGCGAGATCGACGAGATAGACGCCGGCGAGGCCTCCAAGCACCGCCAGCGGCGGCAGGACGAAGACGAAGTGACGAATGCCGTTATACATCGCCGGCCGGAGTGCGACCGTGACCGCGAGCGGCAACAAAGCGGCCGTTGCAATCAGCAGAAAAACGGCACGGCGATTGACGGCGACGGCGGGCCTGAACGCGGCAACCAGCGCGCCGGCCGCGCCGCCGAATCCCAGGACAGTCAAGATAACCGGCAGCTTTAGCGCGAACAGCGTCGGCACGTAGCTGCGCGGCATCTCTGGAACGGAAATCAAGCGGCCGTCGAACAATTCCTCCCACGGCTTCTCGAAGAAGTATGAGAAATATTCGACGGCGCGAAACGGATTGAGCGGATCGATCGCGGACCATGGCCAGACCAGCGCCATCACCAGATAGCCGAGCGCCATGGCGGGCACGAGCGTCAGGCCGAACCGCCCGAGCCGCGTTCCGGCCGACCGGGTGCCTTGCGCGCCGGCCTCGACCGCGACCACGAGGGCAAGCGCCGCGAGCGCGGCAATCACGCCAAACGCGCCCATGATGCGCGATCCGAAGGATAGCCCGAACCCGCTGCCGACGAGAGCCGCGGTCGCCATCGAAACGCGCGGATACTCCTCGAAGGCGCGCACCAGACCCAGCAGGAAGATCGCCATCGCCACGGCGAACGGCGAATCCTTCGGGTTCATGAACATGTGGCCGTAGTAGAGCGGACACGTGGCAAGAAGGATGAGCGCGACAAGTCCTGCACGCGGTCCGCCGATGCGCCGGCCGATGCGCCAGGTGACCAGCAGCCCGAGAATTCCGACCGCAGCGCCCATGAGCCGGCGCGTCTCGAACAAGCTGAGCGGCAAAACCTGGCCCGCCAGTGCCGCCAGAAGATCGAAGCCGCCGCCATAGTAGTAGAGATTCACCCACGACAGCGCGCGCTGGTCGTGGAAGCCCGAGGTGTAGAGCTTGAGCAGGAGCGCACCGTACTCGGAATGGGCATAGTCGTCCCAGCTCAAGCCGTAGTCGCGGAACGTGAGGAGCGCGACCACGGCGGCGACGCCCAGCACCGCGGTGGCGGCATGGTCGAAGACGCTGCTCGTGGTCAGGCTTTTGAGCGAGAGCGCCGATCGGGGGGTTGCGAGTGCCACGGGCGGCGGCTCGGGTCCTGCTCTTGATGTCTCGATCGCAGCGCTAGCCCGCGCGTAGTACGGGCGAATATCATCTACCTCTGGGCTGTCTCGCGCCGCTCCCGCCGGCTGCTCGGGGATCGCCGGCATTGGCGACGCCAACACCAGCCCCGATGTGATCGGGACCGGTGTGGCCGACCGCGCGGGAAGGCCGCGCCATTACTTCATGGCCGCGTCGTACATCTTTGCCACATGATCCCAGTTCACCAGATGATCCATGAAGGCCTTGAGGTAATCCGGTCGCCGGTTGCGATAGTCGATGTAATAGGAATGCTCCCATACGTCGCAGCCGAGGATCGGCTTGCCGCCGTGCACCAGCGGGTTCTCCCCGTTCGGCGTCTTGGTGATGGTGATCTTGCCGTCCTTGACCGCAAGCCAGGACCAGCCCGAGCCGAACTGCGTGACGCCGGCCTGGATGAAGTCTTCTTTCATCTTCGCGACCGAGCCGAGATCGGCGGTGATCTTTTTCTCGAGATTGCCGGGAAGCTTGTCGCCGCCCCCGTTCGGCTTCATCCACTGCCAGAAATGCAGGTGGTTGTAATGTTGGGCGGCATTGTTGAAGAGGCCGGCATTCTTGTTGAACGAGCCCTTCACCACCTCCTCGAGTGATTTCCCTTCCCACTCGGTGCCTTTGATCAGGTTGTTGGCGTTGTTGACGTAGGCGAGGTGGTGCTTGTCGTGATGATATTCGAGCGTTTCGCGGGACATGTAGGGCGCGAGCGCGTCGTATGGATAGGGGAGATCGGGCAGCGTGAAAGACATCGGCTTGCTCCTGATGGTCGAACTGGCCGGAACGAGATAGGGCCGGGTGGGTTCTATGGCAACGGGTGCACCCGGCCTCGGTTCCGGGGTCAGCGGCACTGCCGTTAAGCAAGACCGGATTTGGGCGCGCCGACGGTCACATTAGTTATTGCGGGCAGGACAGAACAGGGCCTAAATTCTTTAGTAACCATAGAACGATGGCCGTCTCGGGTCGGAGGGCTGGAACGTAGGCATATGTCTGTGATCTTGTCACTGTTGGGTATTGTGATTGCGGCAGCCGGGGTCGGCGCCATCGGATTCGGCATTCCAATCAACGAGTTTACGCTGGGCACCACGCTCATGATCGTGGGCACGACCGCGCTCACGGGAGGCCTGATCCTGATCGGCCTGGGGGCGGTGGTCGCCGAGCTTGGACGCCTCGCGGAGGTATTCAAGGCACGACCCGCGGTTCGACCGACGGCCCGTCCAGCCGAAGCTGCGGAGCCCGCGGGCCTCGCCGCGACGGCCGGGGCAGCCGCTGTGACAGCGTCAGGTCTTACGGCCGGCCCGTCCCAGGCACCAGTGCCCGGCGCGGCGCGGTCCCGCGTGGAAACGCCCATGGGGCGCGCGCCCGAGCCCTATGTGGGGACGGCGCCGTCGACGGTAGACGCGTCCGCCTCGGCCATCGAGCGGTTACGCTCGGCCGTCACGCGTTCCGAGAGAGCCAAAGCGGAGCCCTCGATCGTTGCCGACGCCGGCGAGGTTCCCCTGTCGCCCAATGGAGGCGCGCATCATCGCGCGGCCCAGCGCGCCGCCCTTGAAACGGGGGCGCCCGAGCCGAAAGTTACGGCAGAGGATCGTGCAGGCAGTGCTGCGGTTGAAACGCTGAAAGCGTCGCGGCTCGATTTCTTGTTCCGGTCAAAGCCGGAACGTGCGGCGCCCCAGGGCGAGGGCTTCGGTGCGTTCCGGCCCACCGATGCGCGGCCGGGCCGGAGTGTCGACCCCGAACCGCAGCCGCGGCTGGACGAAGCTCCATCTCAGGCCGAGCAAGCTCCGCCGGTAGAAGCTCACCAGTCCGAATCCGCGGCCGCGGAGCCGGCGCCCGCCACGGCAATCCTGAAATCGGGCGTTGTCGACGGCATGGCCTATACGCTGTATGCGGATGGATCGATCGAGGCCAAGCTTCCGGACGGGACCGTCAGGTTCGGCTCGATCGCCGAACTGCGCGCCCATATCGAAAGCAACTCTTAATCGCGCCTCGTCAGGTCAGGGCCTCATGCTTTTGCGGGCTCGCGCGGCGCGAACTTGATCGCAACACCGTTCATGCAATAGCGCGCGCCGCTAGGTTTGGGTCCATCCGGAAAGACATGGCCCAGATCGCGTCGCATGACGCGCAACGGACTTCTGTCCGAGGCATGAACCACGAGCGATCCTCGTATTCGGCCACGCATTCCTGTCGACGGGCGCCGAAAAGCTCGGCCAGCAGTGCCGGAATCGAATTTGGTCTCGGACGAGAACAGCGGCGTGCCGCAGCACACGCATGCAAATGTCAGAGCGTTTCTCTCGGCGTTGAGCGGATTGGAGAATGCGCGCTCGGTGCCGTGTTGTCGTGTCACCCGGTATTGCTCGGGCGTGAGCTGCTTTTCCACGCGTCGCCCGATTTCGCGACCTTGCACCTGTGATTGCTGTCGATGCCCGTTCCTCGCCTTGCTGAATCCTGCCCGCCGCAACACTTGGGTCAGGATGCACAGGCAACCCGAAAGTCTGATCGTCCGCACCGACGGTTCCCTTCGCCGCTCGAGCCTATTTGATACCTCCGAAATCGTTTGACGTGCCCGGCCAAGTCTTTGCCGATCAGGTGATCGGCAAGCGAAAACAGTCCGCACGAGGATTTGATCTGTATCCTTCAGAAGACAATGATGAAGAACGAAGGAATAGCCAGGATCAATATGGAAACACTTCTTGCCTTCTCAAATCGACAAGTATAAAAATGCAGCGGAATCAGCTTTCAGATCCCATTTGCCGTAGCTGGCCCGCATCAAAAGCCCCGAATACGCAGAAGTTCAGCTTCCACTGAGCGCCCCGAAGTTCAAAAAATGGCAGGAACAATAGCCGATGAGCGACAATACCTCGGGTGGAACATTCATCGAGCTGACGGCATCCATCGTCTCGGCTTATGTCAGCAACAACTCGGTGCCGACCACCGAGCTGCCCGCGTTGATCGGCCAGGTGCATTCAGCGTTGACCCGTGTGTCGAGCGGTCATGGTGACGCCCCGATCGAGGCACCTAAACCCGCGGTCTCGGTCAAGAAATCGATCACGCCGGACCATATCGTCTGTCTCGAGGACGGAAAAAAGTTCAAGTCCCTCAAGCGCCATCTGCGCACGCAATACAATATGACGCCGGAGCAGTATCGCGACAAATGGGGATTGCCGCCCGACTATCCGATGGTGGCGCCGAACTACGCGGCCGCGCGTTCGCATCTAGCCAAGCAGATGGGGCTCGGACAGCAGCGACGCCGGCGCAAGTAGGCCGGTCGACTTTTCAGAACCAGGCACTGCTGCACCGGAAGAGTTGCCGGCTTGCGGGTGCCCTCCCCATTCGGCACGCAGTTCCCCGCTGCGTCTCGGCCGATCGAAAAATCTGCGCACGAAAGGTGAAGGCCCCGGGGAGGTTGTCGCCGGGGCCCTGGCGACCCCTCTCGTTCCGTTGGGGGGTTCGATTGAGGCCACCGGACGATGACCGGGAAATGGCCGACGAGTTCCATAATGCGGCAAATAAAATTGAACCGGCCGACCGCGGGACGGAGCTTGTTCGCGACGTGACGACGTCGGTCAGTCACGCCAGCGGCACGGACCGTCACGCCCTTCTGGTCAGTGCGGCGCGGGCGTCGGCGCGAATACGCTCCACCATCGAACGGAACCCGTTCGACCGTTGCGGCGTCAGGTGCTCCCGCAAGCCAAGGCGATCGAAAAGCGCGATGGCGTCGGCCGAGAGAATCTCGTCGGCGTGCTTGCCTGAATACATTGCGAACAGGATGGCAATGAGACCCCGCACGATATGAGCGTCACTGTCGCCGGCAAAGGTAAGGATGGGGCCGCCTTGACCGTTTGAACCAATCTTGGTTGCGAGCCAGACTTGGCTTGCACAGCCTTGAACCTTGTTTGCTTCGACCCGCTCTTGCGCGGAAAGGGGGCTCAGGCCGCGGCCGAGCTCGATGACATAACGGTAGCGGTCGTCCCACTCCTCGAGCAGTGAGAAGTTCTCGATAATCTCATCGAGCGTTGTCATGGTGTCGGGCGCGCTTGCGGTCATGGCGTCGCGCATACCGTATATATAGGCGAAATGATATAGCCGTGCCGCTATCGAAAAAAGGGACGGACGAGTACCCGTTGCCTCCTCCGTCGGCGCGCGCGACGGCCTCCTGGGATTCAGGCCAGTTCCACTATGCCGGTCCGTCGCCCCGTGTCTCCCTTCGTGGGTGCGGGCCGCGCCAGGTCGGCGCCAAATCCGCAGGGGACAGCGTCTGCTGCGAAGGACGCGGGGTTGGCATCGGGACGGCATTGCCAGGGCCGGTACTTCCTGCCGTGGCGCCGTCGTGGGTCCCCAGGCGATCAGTGACGTACTCGTAAAGCATCTTGGCGCCTGCCTGCGCCCGAAGCCCGATTGCCGCCGCTGCCTGCGATCCGATGCTGCAGGCGTCCGGCTGCCGCTCGCAGAACGAACGCATGTCGGTGACGGTGGCTTGCGCCGCCGACATCGCCTCGATGGCGCTTACGTTGACCTTGGGCGTCGGCTGCGACCCACTACTGGGCAACAATGCCAGGATGACCGTGAGCCAAAACGCCATTCGCAACACGAATCGCATGCCCCGTCTCCAAGTCCCCCCGCGGCTACTGTGGCCGCCTCGGACCAGGACACTAGCAGGCAGGTTTGAAGCGCCCGTTGGTGAAGCTGCGCATCTTTTGCCCATATTCGACGCGAATCAGCGTCGTGTTTTCCGAAAATTGGAACGATCGGCGATTGCCTGGTCCCGGACCACGGCGTTCGGCCGCCAAATCGCTGAGTACGCGGGGCATGGACGTGCCTTGCCGTTGCCATGGGCACAACGCGAGATTGATACTGGCAACCTGACGTTCACCATTCCGCATGAATGCGCCGGTCGCCCGCCGGGGAAATGCGGCAGAAATAGGCTCACTGGTTGCCCGCCGGTCCGGCCTTAGTGTTCGCTTAAGCGCCCTCTGACACCATCCTTCCAGCCAATAAGGGAGGCGCGTCCCCATCGTTGGACGTGCGCATAAACGTGGACCTGTTCGCTCCGATTCGAGATCGTATCGGCATGTGCGTACTGCCGTCGGCGCCGCCGAACGGCGAGGCGCGCTCACGCCAGCGCATCGTCATCGGCCCCCGTGACCTGATCGTGTCAGTCAGCCTGCGGCCGGATGCGGGAGGCGCGAGTGCGTAGTCAAACCGCCCGCACGAGGCCGGCGAAAGCAGGGGCACTCAACGGCGAACGCGCACCACGCATGTGGCGCGGGCTCAAATGGGGCTCGCGGGACGCCATGGCTTTTGTGGTTGGTGCCGGAGTCACCATCGCCATTCTGATCAACGTGCTGTTTCTGCAATCGGGCTCGCATCCCGCCCCGATGTTCAAGAGTGCCGCCGTCCCGGCCAAACCGGTGGTGGTGATGGATAGCCCCCCGGTTCCGGTCTCGCGTCCACACGCCGTCGAGACGGCGGCGACTCCCAACCAGGTCCCGGCCAAGCCGGCGGCGCCGCCGACGCCGCGCATGCCCGGGGAGATCATCATCGATATCCAGCGCGAGTTGGCACGGCGCGGCTACTACGATGGCGCGGTCGATGGCCTTTATGGTCCGAAAACGGACAGCGCGATTCGCGACTTCGAGCAGGCCGCCGCGCTCAAGCCGAGCGCGGAGCCCAACGAGGCGCTGCTGCAGGCCATCACCCGCGCGTCCGGTAAGCTGGTGAAGGGGACTACGGGCGCTACCACCGCCCCGCGTCCGGCGCCGGGCCGCAATGATGCGGGCGATCGACCGTCACCTTCCAAACGCGTGATTGCATTGCAGCGGGCGCTTGCAGACTACGGTTACGGCCAGATCAGGCCAAGCGGGGTCCTCGACGGCGAGACTCAGGCGGCGATCGAGAAGTTCGAACGCGAGCGTAGACTGCCGATTACAGGGCAGGCATCCGATCGCGTCGTACGCGAGCTTGCCGCCATGACCGGCAGGCCGTTGGAATAAGATTCGCGTCATTGCCCGCACATGCGGGCTTCAGCAACAATAGAGGGAACAGCATCGGCGCGCTCTCGTCTCGGCCGCGCCTGTGGTCAATACTGCGCGGTGTAGTCATGCCCGGAGCTGTAAGCACGAGACTTTACGATGCGCCTTAAGTCCGCAATCTGGGTCGCAGCCTACATTCGTCGGTGCCACGTCGAAGGAGCCTTCGCGGCCGTCCGGCGACGCGGAGCCGAGGAGGCGGGAGCTATTTTCGTCAAGCTCAACCGGCTCGACGGCACCGCCGAGCTGTTCGGACCTGCTCCGCAAAGCGCTTTCGATGAGGCACGGCCCGCGGATCGCCGCTTCAGCCGCTGTTTGTCCGAACAGCCGGAGGCCAAGATCGAGGAGCGCCTCTTGCGCGAGCTGCGTTTCGATCCCGATGCGTGGGTGATCGAGGTCGAGGACCGTGCCGGTCGCAATTTCCTCGATGCGGTGGTTGCTTGAACAAAGGCCAGTCCATACTGCCCGCGTTATCGTTCGCTGCCGCGTGACCGCCGATGCGGTTCCGCCTCCGGACGGCGCAGGACTTCCGACAAGGCGCGCCGTGCACTGTCCGCGGCGGCCCGCCAATTCACTGTCTCATGCTGGACAAGACCACCGGCCGGTTCGGCGGTGCGCCAGATCGTGATCATCCGGCGTGCCGCCTCCATGCTGACCTCGCCGTGAAGTTCGGCAAGTTCATAGACGCGGTCGACCGATTGCGCGGTCCAAGGGTTCAAGAACAGCAGCATGCGCTGCAGTATGTCGGCCGACAGGTCCATCGCCTTCGCGGCGACGACGATCGGCTCCCCAAGCTCATCATTGAGCATCCGACGGGCCTGACCGCGGGAAACCCCGAGCGTGCGCCTGAACTCCCGGACCAACGCTTCGGTATTGTGCTGGAGCGCCGCGGATTCCAGCCGCCATACATCGGTGCGGTGCAGGGGAGTGAGAGGCTGCGATGGCAGGACGGGCGCATAATCGAGATTGATCAGGATCAGCCGGCGCTCTGGCGACTTGGCGGCGTAGAACAAATCCGACAGCTCAGCAGCATCGGCGGCATGAAGGCCGAACTCCTCCGATGAAGCGGCGCCAGACCGGGCGGCGATCACCCCGGTGTATGCGCTGCCGCGTTCCTCGGCGATCGCCTTCAGGTGCGCCGGGGCGGGGCGGGGCGAGTGCTTGAGCACCGGGACGGCGACGTCAAGCACATCGCGGGCCAGGCGTTCGATCACGCGAGCCGGAGCGGACGGATGAGGTGCAAGCCGCGCGGCCAGGGCGGCCCGGTCCGAAACGTCGGCGGCCTCGATCAGCCGCAACACCAGTTCGGTGTAATAGTGTTCATCTTCCGGCGTGTGGGTCGCCCGCTGCAGATAGAGATCCGTCAGCACGCGCAACAGGATCGGGCGCATGTCGATGCCATTTCCATCACCGAGATCCAGCACATCCTCCAGATCGGCAAAAGCTGCCGGCGGCTTCATCATGGCAACTGCGCCTTTGTTGCAACACTCTGATTTAGAAATAGCCTACGGAGGCGCCGTTAGCAGACCGTTAACCTTGCGCGTCTCAAATTCTGCTAGAAGGCGAGCTGCGGAGTCGGGGCTCAGAGGGCGGGGGCAACTCAGATGGGGACGGTGATCAGTTTTCCAGCGGTGGCGCGTGCCGTGCAGGGGGCAAGGCCGGTCGCGGCCAGGTCCACATCGGCCACCGTCATCATCCTTCCCGTCATCAGGATCGAGCGATACACCGAAGAGCCGGCCGGAGACTTTCGGCGCGAAACGACCGGCCCGCGGCGCCGCCGACGTCGTCGCGCCAGCCGTTCATGACATGATGAGTGTCCGCCTCGCGTGATCCTCAATGACCCTCTGAAATAGGCCGCGCGCACTCTCGCTGTCCGCATCGATGCGCGAGGCTGATGATGCCCGAACTCGGGCCATTCGCCTCAACGTTGCGCGCGGTCTCGGCTGGGTACGAGAGCCGCAACAACGATCATGGCGGGCGGCACCGTGCCGCGGCGAGCGCGCCCCGGACCGCCGGAATCCATCCTGAACTCGGGCGCCAGCGCTCTGATCACGATCAGGCCGGTCACCGTCGGGGAAGCCACGATCAACCGATCCGCTGCGGTGATCTCCTCGTTCTCCGGCAACTCTGCGCGTTGGGCTGTCGTCATGAGATCGAGCTCGATCACCCGGCGCCCCGCGGCGCGATCGTTGATGGCGTAATAGGCAACGTCAGTGCGGGTATAGAACGACACCGAGGTGTAGGCCTGACTGATGGGTACGGAGAACTTCAGCGGTCCGCGCGACAGATCATAGCGGCATATCGACACCTCGAACGCGGGGTCCATGAACGGCATGACGGCCTTGTCCGGCGTCGGGCCAGGAATGGCGACGACGGCGTTGACGGGAGCGATCGCGGCCACGCGGGCATAGGCATCCTGCGTTGCCATGCGGGGAAGCACGAGGACGGTGGCGAGGTGCACGATGCCGGCGAGCAGAAGCGCGCCCAGGAGCCACAGCACAAAGCGGGTCACGGGCATGCCCTCTTGGTGACCGCGGGCATCGGCGCGTCACGCCCGGTTCGCGTGGCCATCCCCACCGGCGTGTCGTAAAGCCGCAGAACCAGGACGTACTTGTCGATCCCCCCCGTCGGCAGCCAGTTGCCGGGACGCGCCCGCGGGGCGACCGCGATGTCGAAGCTGCCATCCGCGTTGCGAATGACCTCCTGGCTGGTGAAGCCGTGCCGTTGCGCGGAATTGGCCACCAGCCGCCCTTCCGGATCGTACAGGGTGATGGTCCAGAACCGTGCCTGGGGCGTGATCCCGCTCAGCAGCACATCGCAACGACCGTCCAGGGGCTGGCCGGCATCGTCCGCGTTGGCATAGAACGCAACGCCGTCGCCCGAGCCGATCGGCAACTCGCCGGTACGCGCCACCATGGCGCGCGCATAGGGATCAATGCCCAGGGTCCCATTCTTCGGCCATCCGGTCCAGGCGCCAATGGTGACGCCGCCATAGGCGGTACCCTGCGTCAGGGCGAGCCACGTGCCGCCAAGACCGATCACTGCCGCAATGGCGAGGGCAAACACCGTTCCGAAAAGCAGACGCACGTTGGGTCCAATGGGTGGCTGGCCGTCCCGAGCAAGGGGTGTAGCAAACGGCGCCCGCCGGCTTCAATCGCCGCGGGCCTGACCGGCCGGTTCCTGGTCAGACACGGATGCAAAGGTCTCCGGCGGTCGGGGTGCCGTTTCGTTCGAGGCCTTGGTCAGCGTGCCGCTGGCAGCCAGCGCGCGCGTGGCATCGTCCATCAACCGCTCGACCCGCACCAACGCATCGGCCCCGCGTTTGGTGAGGATCGTGGACGAGCGGCTCGGAGGGGTCTCGGCGGCCCCGTCCTTCTTGTTTTCCTTGTTTTCGGCCACGACCGGCCGCGACGGCGCCTGCGGGCCCAGGCCCGGGATGGCCTTGAGCTCGATCCCCTGGTGGGCGAAGGCCATGATCTCGTGCCACGTCATCGCCGGCAGCGAGCCGCCGGTCATCTGGTGCATGGCGGTGTAATCGTCGTTGCCGAACCAGACGCCGCAAACCATGTTGCCGGTGAAACCTACGAACCAGGCGTCGCGATAGGCGTTGGTGGTGCCGGTTTTGCCCGCGGCCCTGATGCCATCGAGGATGGCGCGCCTTGCGGTGCCTTCCTCCACCACCTTGCTCATCATCATGTTCATGTCCATGGCGACCTGCGGCGAAATCACCTGCACCGGTTTCTTGCCGTCGCGGTCCCAGCGCCAGATCAGCTCGCCAGCGCCGCTGCGCACCTCCAGCACTGCATGCGGGGTCGTGGCTTTCCCAAGATTGGGAAACATGGTGTAGCCGCCGGTATGGTCGAGCACGGTGACTTCGTCGGCGCCGATGGGCATCGACGGAGTGTCGGGCAACGGCGTGCGCAGGCCGGCCTTGCGCGCGGTGTCCCGGATCTTGGCACGGCCGATTTTCGGGTTGCCGTTGCCGAGCGCGATCGACAGCTTCACTGGAATGATGTTGATCGAGCGCACTAGAGCCTGCGTGAGTGTCATCGAGCCGGAAAAGCCGCCGCTGTAGTTTTTCGGGCACCAGTTGCCGATGCATACCGGCGAGTCGATCACGATCGAGGTCGGTTTGAATCCGTTCATCAGCGCGGTGGCATAGACATAGGGCTTGAACGAGGAGCCCGGCGCGCGCGTGGCATCGACGGCGCGGTTGAACTGACTCTCGCTGTAATCACGGCCGCCGACCACGGCACGCACCGCGCCGTCGATGTCCATCAACACTGCGGCGCCCTGCTTGGCCTTGTACTCACGGCCGTACTGCTTGAGCGAGTTTTGGAGCGCCTGTTCGGTATGATTCTGCAGGTCGACGTCGAGGGCGAGGCGCACGACGAACACGCGCTCATGGACCGACTTGGGCAAGGTGGCGACCAGCTTCTTCATCTCGTCGAAGGCCCAGTCGAGGTAATAGTTGGGCGAGCGCTCGTCACGGCGGTCGACCGCCATCGCGGGATTGCGACGCGCTCCGAACACCTGGCCTTCGGTCATGAATCCGGCCTCGACCAGATTGTCGAGCACGACATTGGCGCGGGCGCGTGCCGCCGGCAGGTTGATATGCGGAGCAAACCTCGACGGCGCCTTGAACAGCCCCGCCAGCATCGCTGCTTCGGAAAGATTCACGTCGCGCGCGGACTTGTTGAAATAATACTGCGCCGCCGCATCGACGCCGAAGGTGCCGCCGCCCAGATAGGCGCGGTCGAGATAAAGCTTGAGAATTTCGTTCTTCGGCAAGCGGACCTCGAGCCAGAGCGCGAGGAACGCCTCCTTGACCTTGCGCTCGATGGTGCGCTCGTTGGAGAGGAACAGATTCTTGGCCAGCTGTTGGCTGATTGAAGAGCCGCCTTGCACGACACCACCAGCGCGCGCGTTGGTGAGCATGGCGCGGAACAGGCCCGGAATGTCGATGCCGAAATGCTCGTAGAAGCGGCGGTCTTCGGTGGCGAGCGTCGCCTTGATCAGGTGGTCGGGAAACTGGTCGAGCGGGATCGCATCGTTGTGCCGGATGCCGCGCGAACCCACTTCGTTACCGTAGCGGTCGAGGAAGGTGACGGCGAGCTCGGACTTCTTGAGCCAATCGTCGTCCGCGGTCTCGCGGAAGGCGGGGATTGCGAGCGCGAGCATCACAAGCAGCCCGCCGGTGCCCAAGGTCAATGCCTCGGACGTCGGCTCGACGAAGTACCACCGCCGCCACCCCGCGACATGGAAGCGGTCCATGAACACGGTGAAGCGTTCAAAAAGCTCGCGCCCCCAGGTCCGGGCCTGGTACAGCCCGAAGTCGATGCGCGAATCGAGGTCAAGCAGGAAGCGGCGGAGCCATTCCCTCCAGCTGATGCCGTTCTGACGACCGGAAAAGAGCTTGCGCAAGTGTCCCTCGAGGCCGAAGCATAGCATCGGCGGGGCGCGATCGCCCAGCCGGTGTGCCGTTTTAGCCGATCCAAAGGTTCCAAACTATGGCGGGATCGCCACAGGATGAATTGGAAAGCGCAGCGGTCTCGCCGTTAACCGGCCAGTGCGGTTGCGGGGTCCGGTGGCGACCATGGAGGCTTCCGCCATGAGTCCTGACGACGTCCCGTTCTGGCACCGTAAGCCATTGGCCCAAATGACCGATTCGGAATGGGAGAGCCTTTGCGACGGTTGCGGGCGCTGCTGCCTGGTCAAACTCGAGGATGCCGATGATTCATCCCGCACGTATTTCACCGATGTCGGCTGCCGGTTGCTCGACGGCGAGACATGCCGCTGCCGCGATTACCCCAACCGGACTGCGAAGGTGAAGGACTGCGTTCGGCTAACCCCCAGAAACATCAACCGAATCGTCTGGCTGCCGCCCACCTGCGCCTACCGCCTGCTGGCGGACGGGCACGACCTCTACTGGTGGCACCCGCTTGTTTCGGGCGACTCCGAGAGTGTGCACCAAGCCGGAATCTCCGTACGGGGACGCGTTGGGGCAAGCGAGGACGAGGTCCGGGATGATGAGCTCGAGGATCGCATCGTGGCCTGGCCGCTACGCGTGCCCAAGACGGCGCGAAACAAGCCGGCACGAAAGGCAAGGAGTTCGCGTTAGGCGTCGGCAGATGCGGCGCTCGCGAGCGTGACCAGTTTGGCCGGGCCGACCGTCGCCGGGATCGGGAGCGCCGCTGTGAACCGGCGCCACGCCTTTCTTCCGTGCGTGCGCACACGGCTCCGTGCAGACGTTCATGCGGGGTATGTGATCGATGGTGAGGATTTTCATGGCGTGAATTGCGTGTGAGCGTGCGCTTACCCAACGCGCATGGCCCCCTCGCGGCCAGCCGCCTTGCCCTTTCCCCAGTTCCCCGCCTAGATGCCCCGCGCTCGCCGCCCGGCCGGCGCGAGACGACATATGCGTGATCCGCTCTCGCCCCCACCCGACTATATCGACCATGCCGCCGCCCGCCGCATCGTCGTGGGCGTGCTGCTCACCATGCTGCTGGCGGCGCTCGATCAGGTGATGGTCGCGACCGCACTGCCGACCATCGCCACGAATCTGGGCGACGTGGAGAACATGTCGTGGGTCGTTACCGCCAATCTCTTGTGCGCGACCGCGGCGACGCCGCTCTACGGCAAGCTCTCCGACATTCATGGCCGCCGCACGATGATGCTGATCGCCATCAGCATCTACGCGGCGGGCTCGCTCGCCTGCGCGCTCGCGCCCACGATGCTGACCCTGATCTTCGCGCGCGCATTGCAGGGACTGGGCGGCGGCGGCTTGATGCCGCTGGTGCAGACCATTATCGGCGACGTCGCGTCTCCGCGCGATCGCCCGCGCTACCAAGCCTATACCTCTTCGACATTCATGGTGTCGACCGTCGGCGGGCCGCTAGTGGGGGGCTTTATTGCCGAGCACCTGCACTGGTCGTGGATTTTCTGGCTCAACCTGCCGCTATCCGCGCTGGCCTACCTCCTCACTCACAATGTACTGCAGCGCCTGCCACGCCACGACCGGCCGCACAGGCTGGACGTTCCAGGGGCGTTGCTGATGGTCGGCGCCGCCATCGCGCTGATGCTCGCGCTCAGTTGGGGCGGGCGGCGCTATGCTTGGGGCTCGCCCCAGATCCTGGCACTGCTTGCCGCTTCCACGGCCCTCTGGGTCGCATTCGCCTGGCGTGTGATGACTGCCGTGGAGCCGTTCATTCCGTTATCGGTGCTGCGCGATGGCGCCATGCGCGTCGGAACAGCGGCCGCCTTCTTCGCGGTTGGCCTGGTCATTGCGCTCACCATCATCCTGCCCCTCTACGCCCAGGTGGCGCTCGGTCTTTCCGTGAGCGGCGCGGCCTTGACGATCGTTGCGCTGCAGGGCGGCGCGACGGTCTCATCGATCGTCGGCGGCCGCCTGCTCGTCCGATTCGCCCACTACAAGCGGGTTCCAATTGTCGGCATTGCGCTCTCGATCGCGGCCCTCGTCCCGCTTGCGTTGGCGCCGACGGGATTTTCCGCTGCCGGCGCGCTCGGCCTCATCGCGCTGGCGGGCCTGGGCCTGGGACCGACATTTCCGTTCACGATCGTGGTGGTTCAAAATGCGGTCGCGCTGCATCAACTCGGTGTCGCGACCGGCACGATGAATTTCTTCCGTGCCCTCGGCTCGACCTTCATCGTCGCCGCTTTCGGCGCCATCGTGCTCGCGGGAGCGCCGACCCTGCCGGGCAGGTGGGCGGCGACGACATGGGCGGGAACCGACGCCGCCGAGGCCTTCCGCTGGGTCTTCGCCGCTGCCATCGCCTGTCTCGTCATCGCGCTGGTCTGCATTCTCACGCTCGAGGAGCGTCCGCTGCGCGGATCCTCGCAGCCGGCACCGCCGGTCGAGTAGCGGGAATTTGTGCACCGCGGATGCGGCCGCCCGCGTCAGCCGTCGCCCACAGCAGGCGGCGCTGCGCGGCGCCAGTCATACCAGCCCTGTGTGCTGACCCATTGCCTTCGGAGGGTCGCGGCGCGATACAGTCGGGCTGGCCGTGGGGACACGGGCGGCCGTGGTCCACCGACTTAGTTTGATCCCGTAATGACGTCTTCGAGCCGCGAGCCGAGCCACTCTCCCCGATCGCAACCCTTGGCGCCGCTCTCGCACGCGGACATGCGCAGCATCTTCTACGGCCTGATGCTGGGCATGTTCCTTTCGGCCCTCAATCAGACCATCGTCGCCACCGCGCTGCCGACCATCGGACGCGACTTCGGCGACTTCGAGAATCTCTCCTGGGTTATTATCGCCTACTTGCTGTCGTCGACCGTGGTGTCGCCGCTCTACGGCAAGCTCTCCGACATTCACGGCCGCCGCGCCATGATGCTCGCGGCAATCGGTCTGTTCCTCGCCGGCTCGGTGGTCTCCGCCGCGGCGCCGGACATGGGCATACTAATCGCCGGCCGCACGTTGCAGGGGCTCGGGGGCGGCGGCATCGTCCCGCTCACGCAGACGACCATTGCCGACATGATCACGCCGCGCGAGCGTGGCCGCTATCAGGCCTACATGGGCACGTCCTGGATTGCGGCTGGCGTCGCCGGGCCTGCGCTCGGGGGATTTATCGCCGAGCATTTGCATTGGTCGGTGATCTTTTGGCTCAACGTACCCTTCGGGCTCCTGGCAGCGCTGCTCTCGCATCATGCGATGAAGCGATTGCCTCGGCACGAGCGGCCGCACCAGCTCGACATCATCGGCGCCGCCTTGATGATCGCGGCCGCGACCTTGTTCCTTATTGTGCTCACATCGGGCGGCATCCGGGTTCCATGGATGTCGCCGACAATCGTAACGCTCACGGCGCTGTCGCTGGCGCTCGCGCTGGCTTTCATGTGGTGGCTCAGGTACGCGCCCGAGCCGTTTCTCCCGCTCGCCGTGCTGCGAAATCCCGTGATGCGTACCGGTACCGCGGCGACGTCCTGGACGCTCGGCGCCGTGCTTGGGCTCACGGTCTACATGCCGCTCTACTTTCAGGTCGTGCACAAGCTGACGGCCACGCAGGCCGGCCTCGCACTCATCCCCATCGTGGTGATGACCACGCCGGGATCGATGCTGTCGGGCCGTTCCATGATGCATCTGCGCCGTTACAAGGTCTCGGCCGTCGCAGGCGCGACCATCGCGATTGCCAGCGTCGCGGCGCTTGTCGCCTGGCCGGCAATGCCGCTCTACGGGGTCATCGTCGCTCTTACCCTCATTGGCTTCGGCGTAGGCACGGTCTATCCGGTTGCCACCGTCTCGATTCAGAACGCCGTGCCGGTGCATCAGGTGGGTACCGCAACCGGGGCGATGAATTTCTTTCGCGCGCTCGCAAGCACGCTCGCGGTCGCGATCATGGGTGCAATCCTGCTGGCAGGTCTGGGCGCGACGCCCGGGCGCGGCACGGGCGTCGAGCTACTGGTCGAGACCGCGGGCGCCGCCGGCGTCGACATGGCCGCCGTATTCCGCTGGGTGTTCGTGGCAGCGGATGTTTTCCTGATCGCGGCGCTGGCGGCGGTGCTGTTGATGGAAGAGCGGCCGCTGCGGGGCCCCGCGGATGATGCAGCGCCCGTACCGCGCGTGCCGCCGCCCGCGCCGGCGGAATAGCGCAGTCGCTACGGTGAATTCGCTCGCCATGGCCGGATCAGGGCAGCCGGTGCGGCAGAAACGACGAGCCGACGCTTCAGCGAAATGGCAATTCCGGCTGGCGCGGTTTCGCCCTACGGGCTGCGCACGATGTCATCATAGGCCGGCGCTTCATCGAGGAGTCCACGCTCCACCATCCAGTCCACCTTCTGCTTGAACTCGGTCGGCTGGTAGCTCTTGACACCGGTGAGTTCGGGAAGGAGGCCGTTCTTGCGCAGTTCCGGCTTTAGGTCGCGCAGCAGCTCCGCCCGCGAGCGCTCTTCGTTGACAGCCAGCCATTCGATCGCGCGGTTGAGCGCACGGCGAATCTTCCCGGCGGTCTCCTCGTCCACGTCCTCGCTCGCGACGATGCCGCCACGCCATCGCAGATCGGCGATCTTGCGGCAGCCTGCCTCGACGGCGCGGCTCACCAACGGCTCCATCAACGCGGCCGCCTCGTTGCGGCCGCTGAGCAAAGCCGCGAGCCGGTCGGATGCGTGCTCGAGCTTGATCTCGTCGAATACGACGCCGGCCGCTTCCATCACTTCGATGGCCGCATAGAATGTCCCCGCGTGCCAGGTCACCGCGATCGGCACGTTGCGAAGGTCTGCAAGGGCGTGAACGCGCGAAGCGTCCCTCACCATGATTGCGCCGGTCCGAACCGTGGTGTCGAGCCCGATGATTTTGCCTTTGCCCAGCTGCTGCACGCGCTCGATCGCGCCCCACTCGCACACGGGATAGACCTCGAGCGCGCCATGCTGCAGCTGCGTCTCTTTCCAGCGCTGGGAGAAGTCCTTGACGCGGCCTTCGGCGCCTTTGGGGTTATCCTCCTGATAGACGACGTCGAGGCCTTCGGCGGAAAAAAAGCCCTGCTCGACCGCGACCCGCCAGGGACGATCGTGAGCATTGCTGTCGCTCTGGAGACGGATGGTGCGGGCCATGGCCAATCCCTGCGCTGTCGGCCGGTGGGGCCGGAGAAAGTTACTGTTATGCCTCGAAACTCTGGCGGCCACAACGGAGCGAGGGGATTGGTGCCCGGTTGCTGCCGGCGTCGCCAGGAATTCATCATTGGTCGGTCGGTCGCGCCATGATACGCCGGCAGTGAAAAAGCCCGACGCCTGACCGCCGCTCCGCTCTGCGAGAGATCCGCATATGGCCGATGAGCTGACTGCCGAACAGATCTGCGCGCTGCTGAAGCTCGAGCCCAATGCCACCTGCGGTTTCGTGCGCAATACCTACCTGAGCGACCAGTCGATTCCGGCTGGCGCACTGCCGCCGCCATTTGCCGGCGCACGGCCGGTGGGATCGGCGCTGTACTTTCTCGTAACGCCAACCGCACCAGTGCGCCTTCACCGCATCCGTAACGATCAACTGTACCACTACTACCTCGGTGACCCGCTCGAGCTGCTGCTGTTGCACGACGACGGCACCACCGGGCGCGTTGTGGTCGGTCCTGACTTGCGCCGCGGCGAGCAGGTGCAGCTGTTGATCCCCGGGAACACGTTCCACACCGCGCGCGTGATCGGTCGGCACCGCTGGTTTCTCGGCGCGAGCACCGAGTGGCCGGGGGTCGTGCCGAGCGATGTCGAAATCGGCGATGTCGGTCAATTGGCGGCGAAATATCCGGCCGTTGCCGCCGATCTGCGCGCGATCGCGGACTCGTCCGCTAGAGTGAAATCGTTTGAGTTGTGTCGCGATTTCGCTCTAGGTATTTGCCTGGTCGCATGATCTTGTCCGAGAAGTCTGCAACTGTTCGGGATCATGCTTTAAGGAGGTAGCGGCGAGCCCAGCTTGCGCGCTTGTTCCACGATCCACGCGCGATAGCGGGCGAGGGGCGTCACGCCCGTCAGGCCGCCGCAACCGTCGCTCAGCGCCGGTCCGGTCGACCAGCTCACCACTCCTGCCACCGCAAGCGTGCCCGCGACCTCGCGATAGACCGGCGCGCCGGAATCCCCGGTGCAGGCGCCGAGTCCGGGCCGTTCACCCTTGGTGGCAGGGTCGGCAAGCCTGATTTGCAGCGTACCCGGCTGACCCGTGGCGACCAGGGTCGCGGCGCGCACCGTGCCTCCGGTCTTGCCGTCACCGCGCACGGCAACGCCATAGCCCGCAACGACGAAACGGTCGCCGGCCGCGACCGTGCCGCCGGCCGGCCCGAGCGGGGCGGGCGTGATCTTCAGCGGCGCGGCTAACCTGAGCAGGGCAACATCCGCCGTGACGCGGTGGCGCAGCACCGCTGTCACGTCGAATTCGGGATGTCGGGCAATGGTCGCGATGTCTCTGAGCGCGGGCTGCCGCGCGGCATCGAATTCGACCAGTTTGTAGGTCGCTTCCGGCAACACGCAATGCGCCGCGGTGAGCATGAGGTCCGGCGCGAGAGCGACGCCTGAGCAGAAGGTGCCGTGTGAACCGGTCAGCATGACGACGGCACGCCCGGCGCCGTCGCTGGTCGCCGGCGCGCCGCCCACCATGGCGGAAGCCGGGAAGGGCACCACCAGCGTGGCGATCACGACGGACGCGACGCGGATCATGGCTCCAGCGGCGATCCCAACCGCGCGGCGGTATCCAGGATCCAGTGACGGTAGCGAGCGAGCGGTATGACGCCGCTGACGAAGCCGCAAACCGGCTCGCCGTCGGAACGTCCCGACCAGCTCACGATCCCGATCAGGGCGCGATCTCGCTCGTCGAAAACCGGACCGCCGGAATCCCCGTTGCAGACGCCGAGGCCCGCGGTCTCGCCGAGCTTGCGCGGATCGACCAGGCTGAGCTGCTGCGAATTCGGCCGGTCAGTTGCCACCAGCGTGACCGCGCGCAACGTGCCGGCGGTCCGGCGGTCGCCCTGCACCGCCACGCCGAAGCCCGCGACGATGAACCGGTCGCCGACCGAGGGCGGCGTGCGCCGCTCGCTGAATGACGCAGGCGTGAGATTTGGCGTGGTCGTTCCGGCGAGCTTGACGAGCGCGAGGTCCGGAGCGTCCGGACGCGGTGAAAATTGCGGATGAGGGGCGACGCTCGCGACGTCCTTCACGACCGGGCGGCGGCCGTCGAACGCCACCAATCGGTATTTTCCGTTGCCAAGCGCGCAGTGCGCGGCCGTGAGCACGAGATCGGGTGCGATCGCCACCCCCGTGCATACGTTGAGCCCGCCGACGATCAGCACCACGTGCCGGGCGATGGTCTGATCAGCCAGCGGCGCACCTCCGACCATGGCGGCCGCGGACGCGGACCAGAGCGCAAGACAGGTGAGGGCTAGGGGCGCCCGCCGCAGGCATCCCCTGCTCAGCATCGCAGACGTCGCCCGTGAATACCGCGGGCTGCGCACGCTTCCAGTGGGACGCGAGGTCCCAGCATCGCAGTCCGCTGTTTCAGTCCGAAGCCGTAGCCTGGATGTCCGCAGTTCATTGCCGCGGGGCAGGGCGCGCGTCCCGTTCCTTCTTTTGAAAGAACGTTTGCTCGACCTCGCTGTGGATGCGGATGAGCCACGCCTCCGCGCGCGAGGCCCGGTCGCGGAAATGAGCGGCCTCGGCCTCGGACTCTCTCAACCGTTCTTCGGATGCGCGGAGTTGGAATGAAAGCTTATGCGCCAGATCCATGGCGCGTGCGCAATCTTCCTTCGCCATGTCCGCGGCCTTTTGCAGCAAGGCGACGATCGTGCGGCCGGATTCGTCGGCCGTTGAATTTCCGTCCTGAGGCCCCTTTGGTGTCGGTGCAAACGGGACGATGGTACCTGCCTTCTCTGGACTGTACATACTCATTGACTACCCCCACTCCGTTACCGTTTTCCCATATTGTTGGAGGGCGATTGTACCATAGTCTGCGGCAAGTCTGCGGCAGAGGCGTGCCAAAATTTGCGCATGCTCGCGCGGTGAACGGGGGAAGACGATGCAGCGCCACGCAGAATTGCAGAGATCTTGGAGGCATCGTCGATCCAGCCGCCGATGCTGAAGGTCCGGCGGTCCCGCGTGCAACGCCGGCACACCGGAAGAGCGAACCCCCGGTCAGGCCGGGGGTTTTATTGCTGAAACGCGAAATCCGGAAAAGCGCAAGCTGCTCTGCTCTAGGTCCCCGTCGCCAGAAGCAAACCGCTGGGGTGAGGGATTTCGACGTCGATCTCGAGGGTAGAGACGCTTGCGCCGCGATCCATACTCACCTGCACCTTATCGTGATCCACCGTGACGTGTTTGGTGATGACGGCGAGGATCTCTTCGCGCAAGACGGCCAACAGATCGGACTGGCCGCGTGTCGTCCGCTCGTGGGACAAGAGGATTTGAAGCCGCTCCCTGGCGACTGGCGCGGATGCGGCGCGCCGGAACAGGTTGAAGAAGGTCATGCTGCTCTCCGTCCGAACAACTTGTCGAACAAGCCCTTGCGTTCGCCCGGGATGGTCATCGGCACGTCGTCGCCCTTGAGCCTGCGAGCGGCGTCGAGATAGGCGCGCGCCGCGGCGCTTGTCGCGTTGTTGAGTGTGACCGGCGATCCGATGTTGGAGGCGCGCAGGATCTCTTCGCTTTCCGGAATGATGCCAAGCAGGGGCGTCGAGAGGATCTCGAGGACATCTTCGATATTGAGCATCTCGCCCCGCGCCGCGCGTTGCGCGTCGTAACGAGTGATCAGGATGTGCTTTTCCACGAGCTGACCCTTCTCGGCCTTCTCGGTCTTCGAATCGAGGAGCCCGATAATGCGGTCGGAATCGCGCACCGACGATACTTCGGGGTTGGTTACGATCACGGCGGCGTCGGCAAATCGCATCGCCAGCGTCGCGCCGCGTTCGATGCCGGCCGGGCTGTCGCAGATCACCCAGTCGAACTTGCCGCGCAATTCCTTGATCACCGTGGCGACGCCCTGCTCGGTGAGTGCATCCTTGTCCCGGGTCTGAGAAGCCGGCAGCAGCCACAGGGTCTCCAGCCGCTTGTCGCGGATGAGGGCTTGCGAAAGCTTCGCGATGCCCTGGACGACGTTGATGAGATCGAAGACGACGCGGCGCTCCGCTCCCATCACCAGGTCGAGGTTACGCAGGCCGACGTCGAAATCGACGACCGCGACCTTCTGGCCGGTTTGCGCCAGCGCGGCGCCGAGCGCGGCGGTGGACGTCGTCTTGCCGACGCCGCCCTTGCCTGATGTGACCACGAGAACCTTGGCCATGTTTACTGTCTCCTGCATTTTTCAATCCAAGGCTGCTATCGACAGGACGCGGTTTTCCAGCCAGCACTGGGCCGCCCGGCTGCGGAGGCTTGCGTCCATCTCCTCGGCGGTACGGTAGTAGCCGTCAATCGAGATCAGCTCGGCTTCATTCCTGCTGCAGAAAATCCGTGCGCGCGTGTTGCCCATCGCGCCCGCCATTGCCCGTCCGCGCAGCGTGCCGTAGACGTGGATGGATCCCCCGGCGACGATTTCCGCGCCGGAAGCAACCGAGCCGAGCACGGTGACATCGCCGTAGGGAAAGCTGACCGATTGGCCCGAGCGGATCGGGCTCTCGATCAGCAGGGAGGTCTGCTCCTGGCGCTGCGGCTGTGCCGCCGGCGAACCGGTATCGGAATTATCCGCGGACTTCTGTGCAGGCGTTTCGGCGACGGCGGTCGGCCGCCCGCCTTTGAGCAACGGCGGCAACGATGGGTTGAGTTCGTCCGGACTGGCGCCTTCGATGCCCATAACGCGGATCGCGCGCTCGCCCAGTTGCTGGATCAGGCCGCTGATTTCGGGCCCGCGCAGGGGAACCGCGGCGAGGTCGAGGATGATCGCCTTGCCGACGAAAAAGTCGGGCGAGTTCCTGCACCATTTGTCGAGCTCCGCCAGCCACGCCTCCAGCGGCGTCGCCGGCGAGAGCACGAATGCCATGAACGATCGGCCATGCAATCGCATCGAGGGCGGCCGGACGGCAATCGCGTGTGTCACTGCAGAGGGTCCCCGAAGATATTTCGCGTCTTGCCTGTTGATCAGATGATTAGCGCGCTCCGTGGTTAATGAAGCGTTAAAACAGCGGGGATTTATCGGCATTGCTCGCCGCGCGCGCTGTCGAGGACGTGGGACGTCGTGATCAGGCCGCATGAGGTGCCGAAGTCGCCCGCAACTGCGGTCGATTCATCCTCCGTGAAGACGACGACCGCGCTTTAGAACAGGCGCCAGAACGCCAACACCATGAGGGCATAAAGCACGACTATCATGGCGGCGCCGGCGATCTCGGTCCGGCGTCGGTTCGCGCCCACCGGCTGCAGCCACCAGGCGAAACGCTCACTCACCCACGGCACAAGATAAGTCAGCAGCAGCACGCTCGCGATGTTGCCGATGAAGAGCGCGATTGCAAACGGCAATGCGGCGCGTCCGGTCAGGTACGGTGTCTGCACGAAATACCCGAACAAGAACACGACCGGGTACAACATGAGCAACACGAGCATGTTGAGTTTCCAGACCGCAGGGGGCGCGGCCGCGCCGGCGGGAACTGGGAACCATTGATCGAAGCCCGAGCGGACGATGCGGGCGTGGAACTCCTCAGTGAACGGCGTTGCCTCGTTCAGCAGCCGATGGCGTTCGGGCGAGTCGAGCCACGCCTGCAGGTTCGCTTCCGTGTCGAAGCGCAGGATCGCGAGCCAATGATCCTGCACGCCGGGCACCGGTGGCTCGAAGCGATAGCCCTGGAAGCCCGGAGCCTTCGACTGCGCAGCGGCGATCCGTTGTTCCCAGGCCCGGTACGCGGTCTCCTGGCCCGGCTTGATGCGGGTCGAAATGACCGCCGAGACGGGCGAGGGCAGCACGCCGCTGCTGCCATCATGAACGATATTGATGTCGTCGCGGCCGACCAACATGCGCGACGCATCCTCGATCCGATTCAGCCGCTGCTCCGAGTTGAGCCAGGCGACTGCCGCTTCAGCGCTGGCAAAGCGCTGAAGGATGACCCAATCGACCTGAACGGGCGGACTCGGCCGGATCACCGTCTGCTTGATGAAGCCTGGAAAGCTCGCGACGATGCTGCTGGTCTCTTCCTGCCAGCGGGCGAAGGCATCGGCGTTCTCCGGCCGCACGCGGGTCTGCGTGACGATCGTGACGGCGCCCTTGGCCGCGGGCTCCGCTTCACCGGCTGTGCGATCACTGCCGCTCACGGCTGCTCTGTCAGCTTGCTGAAGATGCGATCTGGCGTGAACGGCAAATCGGGAAAGCGCACGCCGGTTGCGTCCGCCAGCGCGTTAGCGATGGCAGGAGCAATGGGGTTGATGGCGCATTCTCCCTGTGATTTCGCGCCGAGCGGGCCGATCCTGTCGTAGGTGTCGGCAAAGAACACCTCGCTGCGCGGCACATCGGCAAATGCGGGAATGCGGTAGTTGCGCAGCGATGGATTCACCATGGCGCCGCCGTCGTAGACCATCTTCTCCGTCAGCGCCCAGCCGAACCCCATGGCAATCGCGCCGTCGATCTGGCCTCGACACTGCATCGGGTTGATGCGGCGGCCGATATCGGCAGCGTGCACGCTGTGCAAAATACGGATTTCGCCAGTGACCCGATGGACCGCGAGCCGTATCCCATGGACATTGAACGCAATGGTGCGCGGCGAGAGATAGGCCTTCCGCTTGGCCTCGAAGCGGTGGCCGGCCTTGCTGCCGGCGACGTGAAGTTCCGTCAGGGCGATCCGATGGTTTCCGCAGACCACCGCCTCACCCTCGAGCCGGCAGGTGTCACGGCCGACGCCCGTGTGGCGGCTGGCAAATTCCAGGATGTTGTCACGCAATGCCGCTGCCGTGAGTGCGACGGCCTGACCCGCGACGACGGTGCCGGTGCTGGCGAACGTACCGGTGTCGTAAGGCGCGCGATCGGTATCTGCGTTGATGATGTCGACGTGGTCCGCGCGCGCGCCGAGGACCGAGGCGGCGATCTGTCGGTGCGACGTCACCGATCCGTTCCCCATCTCGGCCGACCCGACTGCGAGGTGGTAGCGGCCGTCGGGCAACAGCGTCATCTGCGCACCCGAGCGGTGCTCGGTCGGCGGGCCGCAGTCGAGCATGGCCAGCGCAATGCCGGTGCCCTCGGCCCAATCCTCGCCCTCCGGCTTGGCCGTGCCGCCTCCCGATCCCAGCGCCTTCTCGACCAGGTCCAGGCATTGGTCGAGCCCGTAGCTTCCGAAAGCGACGTCGTTAGGGTCTTTCCACACCGCCTCCATCCAGTCGCCGGGGCGAATCATGTTCTTGCGCCGAATCTCGAATGGATCGAGGCCGAGGAGCCGCCCCAGTTCGTCGATCGCGCATTCGATCGCGAACGTGGTCTGGGAGGCTCCGTAGCCGCGGAAACCGCCGCCCGGGACCATGTTGGTGTAGACGGCGTACCCGACCGCCTTCTTGTTGGCGCAGCGATAGACCGTCATCGGGTTGCCGAGCGAGGCAGCAAGCGTCTCGCTGGCATGTCCGCCATAGCCGCCCGTATTCGAGACCACGTGGATTTCAATCGCGGTCAATGTTCCGTCACGCCTGGCGCCGAGCTTGACGCGGGTGCTCATCTGATGGCGCGTCGTCGCGCCGATGAACTGCTCTTCGCGCGTGAACTCCCATTTCACCGGGCGGCCGATCTTCATCGTGGCGAGCAGGCAAAGATCTTCGGAGATCATTTCCTGCTTGCCGCCGAATCCGCCGCCGACGCGCTCGGTGAAGACGTGCAGGTCGCGGGCCCGCAGACCGAAGATATGGCACAGCTTCTGCTGCGCGATGAAGGGCGCCTGCGTGCTGGTGCGGACGTGGAAGCGGCCGTCGTCCCCCCGCCAGGCGATCGTTCCATGGGTCTCGAGATGAACATGCTGAACACGCGATGTGGAATAGTTCATCTCGTGTACGGCATCGGCGGCCTTGAAGCCTTCTGCGACACTGCCGACCTCGCCATTGATATCGACGAAGATGTTGCCTTTCTCCGCGCCGCCCTTGTCGTGCAGGATCGGCGCGTCCGGCTCCATTGCGGCGGCCGGATCAAACACGGCGGGCAGGGGCTCGTAAGTCACCTCGAGCAGCCGGCAGGCCTGCTCGGCAGCGGCCTCGGTTTCGGCGACGACCGCGGCGACGCGCTGGCCGACGAAGCGCACGACGTTGTCGAGAACATAGGTATCGTCGGGGTCCACGAGATGGTCTTCGTGGGTAGCGGTGCTGAAGAGCCGGCGCGGCACGTCCTCCCAGGTGAAGATCTCCACCACTCCCGGCACCGCCTTGGCCTTGTCGCGGCCGATGACGAGGATGCGGGCGTGCGCGTGGGGGGAGCGCAGCACCTTGAGGTGCAGGACTCCCTCCACCGCCACATCCATGGTGTACCGCGCGCGTCCGGTGACGATCCCCTCCGCGAAGGGGTTTGGCAGGCTCGCGCCGCAGGCGCGACCGGCCACGTCTTCCTCGATGGCAGTCACACCGGCAAGCGCGTCCCCGATCGAGCGGTATCCGGTGCAGCGGCACAGGTTGCCCTTCAGAGCGTGCGGCAGGTCCGCACGCTGCGCCTCATCGAGCGCGGCCGCAGTCATGATCATGCCCGCGGCGCAAAAGCCGCACTGGAACGCCTGGGCTTTGAAAAATGCCTGCTGCATCGGATGCAGTTTGCCATCCTGCGCGAGCCCTTCGATGGTGGTCACAGCGCGTCCGGCCGCGCGGAAGGCCGGCATCAGGCAGGAATGAATTGGCTTGCCGTCGAGCCACACGGTGCAGGCGCCGCAGTCGCCGGCGTCGCAGCCCTTCTTGACTCCGAAGACCCCGTGGTCGCGCAGAAATGTACGCAGGCACTGTCCTGGTGCCGGCTCGGCCGAGAACAGCTTGCCGTTCACGGTGTATCTCAGGCGGTCGCCGCGTTCGCTGCCTGGCCGGACATCTGTCGTGGAGTTCTTCATGCGTCCGCTCCCGCTTGCGCGAGTTCGGCGCGGATTTGTTCGGCGAAGTAGTAGGTCAGGTGACGCTTGTAATCGGCCGAGCCATGCACGTCGTTGAAGTAGCTGTCGGCCGGAATGTGGTCGCCGATCGCGGTCCGCAACTCCCGTTCCGATGGGGGACGCTTGAAGCGAAGGTGCACGGGACGAGGCGTCGCCGCGGTTATGGTGATCAGAAGATCGTCACCCTTTGCGGTTTGGGTTCCGATGAGGAGCGCTGCCGAGCGGCCGTGATGGGTGAGCGAGGCATGACGGAAGGCGAACCGCTTCGACAGGGCCGATGCGGGCAAGTGAATGCTGCGGAGCAGTTCGCCCGCCTGCAGTATGTTGGTGTGATTGCCGGTTACGAAATCGATCGACCGGACGTCGCGCGGTGGCGCATTGCGCGGCCACAGCGTGTAAGTTGCATCGAGTGCGACCGTCAGCGAGATCATGGGGCCGGCGGGCAAAGACATGCAGATATTTCCGCCGACAGTGGCTGCGTTCCAGATCTTGAACGAGGCGAGAAATGCATTGCAGCAATCGCGCAGGAGCGCCGCCGCCCGCCATTCGGCGGGGACGACGAACCGGTACAGGTCGGCGATGCGGCATGTCGCCGCGATCTCGAGCCCCGCCTGCGACGACTGGAGGGCGGGCCAGTTGAGTTGATCGAGATCGATGAGCGTATCGGTATGGATCTGCGGCTCCGAAAAGAGCCAGGTACCGCCCGCAAGCCATGCGTATCCGTCACGCCATTGCGTGATCTGATCCGCCGACGTGGGACGCTTCACCTCGGTAATGGTGTTGAGGTTCATGCGGCGCTCCTCGAGGAGAGCTCAATCCTGGACACGAGGGATCGCGGCCGCTCAACGCACGGCGCGCGATCGCTTCGGGTCACGGCAGATCGGCGAGGGACGTCGGTCCGGCTCCGGGCGTGATCAGCGTCGGCCATTGCTTCGAGCCGAACGGAACGGCCGGCGGCAGCACCGGTGTCGTTCCCCGCTTGGCATCTTCGGCGATGATCGCGGCGCGCGCGTCGCCGCCCATCAGTTCGTAGTCCATCAGGTGGTAATTGCCGAAGAACAGCGCCCCGACCGAGCGGTCGGCGATGATGCGCGTCAGCGATTTGAGCATATCCTCCGGCGTCGTGGTGAAGGAGATCGTTTCGATCAGGACCAATCGGTCGTTGATCGCCTCCGGCCCGAAGAATTGCGCCAGCACGCTGAACAATATGTTGTTCTGACGCGCCACATAGATGGTATTGCTGGCCGCGTAAGTCTTCTCCCAGTCGCTGCCGAGCATCGCTTTCCATTCGCCGATGACGGACATCCAATGTGCGACCTGGGTTTGGGCCGCCCACGTAATGTTCTTTTTCAACAGGGGGCCCTGTTTCTTGCCGAACGCCTCGAGCGCGGCGAAGGAGATCGAGCCCTTCTCCACGCTTTCGTCCATGAATGCGATGTTGTTCTCCAGGATAGCGCGGTTGTTGTCCCGCCAATCCGGGGGCATGGCCGTTTCGTTGAGCCCGTCGAGGGCGGATTTCATCCGGCTGCGGTAGGCGAGCAATGGAGCGCGCCACGACTGATCCGCCGGATTGTCGAGATAGGGTCCGACCACCTGGGTTACGGCCATCGTGCTGTGGCCGACGGATTTGAGCAATTGATAGACGATCGGAACCGACGGCGCCTCGAGCGGCGGCATGTTGGGCCGGTAGAGGATGAAGCGCCCCCCGGCACCGGAAAACAGCCCGAGGATCACCGGATGCTTGCTGAGAATATTCCTCCGGAAGACCCGCGCAGCGCTGTCATAGAGTTCAAACATGATCGAATTGAGTGCCAGTACGTTCCGTGTGGCTGTTTCCGCCGGCGTCGATACGGTGCGACCCGCGATCGGATCCATGTAGGAAGGGAGTGTTTGGGCTCTTGCCGCGGTGCCGGGCGCGGTGAGGAAGACGAGGGTAGCGACCGAAGCAACGGTCGCGCAGCGGTTAAGAAGTGTAACGACTCGCATGTTTTGCCTCTCTGGAGTGTCCTCGCATCCGCTCATGACGACACACGACACCACCGAGCGGTGCGTACCGGCTCGTGTGGGCTCCCTCTCTTCTGAGCAATGCGGGACCTGTGGTTGCCGGTCGGTTGACGCATGGGCCAAGCCGGCGCGGGGTAGGAGGCCGATCGCGACAACGAGACCGGCTTCTCACGGTTCCAATCTACCGCAGAAGCTATTGGGCGTACTAGGCCCCATGTCGCATCCGTTAGGTGCAATCTTGATCTGGCGCCTTAAAATGTTCCGGAAAGCCCCTGACGGCAGGGGCTTTAGAGTTTTATGCGCAGCAGTTGAGCCAACTCGCCGACGATGCCGCGCCGGAACAGCAACACGCACACGACGAAAATCACGCCCTGGACCACGAACACCCATTGTCCGATCGTGGTCAGGTAATTTTCCAGCGTGACCATGAAGAAAGCGCCCACGACCGGTCCGAACAGGGTGCCGAGGCCGCCGACGAGAGTCATCAGGATGACTTCACCCGACATTGGCCAGTCGACGTCGGTCAGGGAGGCGAGCTGGAACACCAGAGCCTTGGTGGCGCCGGCCACGCCTGCGAACGTCGCCGACAGGACGAAGGCAACCAGCTTGTAGCGCTCCGTCTTGTAGCCGAGCGAGATCGCGCGCGTTTCGTTTTCACGAATCGCCTTGAGCACTTCCCCGAACGGCGAGTTGACGATGCGATAGATCAGAGCAAAGCAGCCGAGGAAGATCACCAGCACCGTGATGTACATGCTGGTCTGATTCGCAAGGTCGATGACGCCGAACAGCGTTCCGCGCGGCACCGCCTGGATGCCGTCCTCTCCATGGGTGAACGGCGCCTGGATCGCGAAGAAATACATCATCTGCGCCAAAGCGAGCGTGATCATCGCGAAATAGATGCCTTGCCGCCGGATCGCGAGCGCGCCCACGATCGAGCCAAGCGCGGCGGCCGCCGCGGCTCCCAGCAGGATCGCGAGCTCGGGCGGGAAGCTCCAGACCTTGGCCGCATGGGCGCAGACGTAACTCGCCCAGCCGAAGAATAAGGCGTGCCCGAACGACAACAATCCGACATAGCCGATCAGCAGGTTGAAGGCGCAGGCGAACAATGCAAAGCACAGCGCCTTCATCAGGAACACGGGATAGAAGAACATCGGCGCCACGACGAGCGCAGCGGCCATGATCACGAAGGCGATGTACTCACTGGGGCTGCGTTTGCTCAGCACGCGGGCCGCGCCGCCCAACGCGTCGTCGGCGGTCTTCACGTCACGTCCCCCTTCCGAACAGGCCGGCTGGCCTGATCAGCAGCACGATGGCCATGATGATGAAGATGACCGTGTTGGACGCCTCCGGAAAGAATACTTTGGTGAGACCTTCGATGAGTCCCAGTCCGAACCCGGTAACGATGGCGCCCATGATCGAGCCCATGCCGCCGATCACCACGACCGCGAATACCACGATGATCAGGTTTGCGCCCATCTGCGGGCTCACATTGTAGATCGGCGCCGCCATCACCCCCGCCAGCGCCGCGAGCGCGACCCCGAAGCCGTAGGTGAGCGTGATCATGCGCGGCACATTGATGCCGAAGGCGCGCACGAGGGTCGGGTTCTCGGTCGCGGCGCGCAGATAGGAGCCGAGCTTGGTGCGCTCGATCACGAACCAGGTCGTCAGACACACCACCAGCGAGAACGCCACCACCCAGGCGCGATAGTTCGGCAAGAACATGAATCCGAGGTTCTGTCCACCCTGCAGTGCGGGCGGCACCGAATAGGGCAGGCCGGAGGAGCCGAAGAAATTCCGGAACGTGCCTTCGAAAATCAGCGCGAGGCCGAAGGTCAGCAGCAATCCATAAAGATGATCGAGCTTATAGAGCCATTGCAGGAACAGCCGTTCAATGATGATCCCCGTGATGCCGACGATGATCGGCGCGATGATCAGGGCCCACCAATAGCCCAGGCCGGCATACTGCAGGAGAAAGAAGGCGGTGAAGGCGCCCAGCATGTACTGCGCGCCGTGGGTGAAGTTGATGATGTTGAGCATGCCGAAGATGACGGCAAGCCCGAGGCTGAGCAGCGCATAGAACGAGCCGTTGATCAGCCCGATGAGCAGCTGCCCGAACAGCGCCTGCGAACTGATCCCGAACAGTTCGAACATGGCGGATCACACCGTTGGTCGGGGAACGAACACGCGATCCGTTCCCCGACGCCGCCACACGGCGGATCAGCTCTTCACCAGCGGACATCCGCCCTCGGCCAGCGGCCGGAAGGCTTCGTCGGCGGGAATGGTGGCGCGGACCTTGTAGTAATCCCAGGGTCCCTTCGATTCCGCCGGCTTCTTCACCTCGAAGAGATACATCGGATGGATCTTCCGGCCATCGGCGCGCACCGTGCCCTTGCCGAAGAGCTTGTCGTCGGTCGGCATCTCTTTCATCTTGGCAACGACCGCCTTGCCGTCGGCATCGCTCTTGAGGGCCTCGACCGCCTTGAGATAGTGCGTGACCGCCGAGTAGACGCCGGCGTGGACCATGGTCGGATGGACGCCCTTGAACTGCGGCGCGAATTTCTTCGCGAATTCGCGGTTGGCATCATTGAAGTCCCAATACCAGGCTTCTGTCATGATCAGGCCCTGGGCCGTCTGCAATCCGAGCGCATGCACATCGGTGATGAAGGCCAGCAAAGCCGCGAGGTTCTGACCGCCGCGGGTAATGCCGAACTCGGACGCCTGCTTGATCGAATTGATGGTGTCGCTGCCGGCGTTGGCGAGCCCGATGATCTTTGCCTTCGATGACTGTGCCTGCAAGAGGAACGACGAGAAGTCCGTTCCCGGGAACGGATGACGCACGCGGCCCACGACCTTGCCGCCGTTCTTTTCGACCACGGCCGCAGTGTCGCGTTCGAGCGCGTGGCCGAAGGCGTAATCGGCGGTGAGGAAGAACCAGGTATCGCCGCCGGTTTTGACGATCGCCTTGCCGGTTCCGTTGGCGAGCGCCCAGGTGTCATAGGTCCAATGCACCGTGTTCGGCGTGCACTTGGGGCCGGTCAGATCGGAGGCGGCGGCGCCCGAGACCAGAAACACCTTGTTCTTGTCGCGCACGATTTCGTTGACCGCGAGGGCAACCGACGAGGTAGGCACGTCGACGATGACGTCGACCTTGTCGACATCGATCCAGGTGCGCACGACGTTCGAGCCGACATCCGGCTTGTTCTGGTGATCGGCGCCGACGATCTCGACTTTCATGCCCTTGGCGGCCGCGCCAAAATCCTCGACCGCCATGCGCGCTGCGACGACCGAGCCCTGACCGCTCAGGTCGGAATAGGTTCCCGACATGTCGTTCATGACGCCGATCTTGATGGTTCCGTCGGTATATTGCGCCTGGGCGGCTCCACCCCCCAATGCGACGGCGAGGGCGGTGACATTGATCAATCGTTTCATCTGGCGTTCTCCTGCTGATGCTTTTTGGTGGTATGCCACCCCGGCATTCAAGTCGCACCTGGCGAATTCACATCTCACACACCGAGATAGTCGTGAAGCTTGTGGAGGTTGGCTTCAAGTTCGGCATTGGCGAAGCGGTCGATGATGCGACCATGTTCCATGACGTAATAGCGGTCCGCAACCGTCGAAGCGAAGCGGAAATTCTGTTCGACCAGCAGGATGGTGAATCCCTGCTGCTTGAGCATGCCGATGGTCTTGCCGATCTGCTCGATGATGACCGGCGCAAGGCCCTCGGTCGGCTCGTCGAGCAGGAGCAGCCTGGCGCCGGTGCGCAGGATGCGGCCGACGGCGAGCATCTGTTGTTCGCCCCCGGAAAGCTTGGTGCCCTGGCTGGACAGGCGTTCCTTGAGGTTGGGAAACAGTTCGAAGATACGGTCGAGTTCCAGTCCCCCGGGGCGTACCTTGGGTGGAAGCAAGAGGTTTTCCTCGACGCTGAGGCTTGCGAAAATGCCGCGCTCCTCCGGACACAGCGCAATGCCGAGCCGGGCAATCCGGTCGCTGGTCAGGCTTATGATCTCTTGTCCTTCGTAGCATACGGAGCCGCGGCGCTGGCCGACGATGCCCATGATCGATTTCAGCGTCGTCGTCTTGCCGGCGCCGTTGCGACCGAGCAGCGTAACCACCTCGCCGGCGAGCACCTGGAATGTCGCGCCATGGAGAACGTGGGATTCGCCGTACCAGGCCTGGAGGCCGTCGACCGCGAGCAACGGGGCAACGCTCGGACTAAGCATGGCCAACCCCGAGATAGGCCTCGCGTACGGCAGGATCGGCGGCGACGGTCTCGTAGTCGCCCTCGGCGAGCACTCGACCGCGCGTAAGCACCGTAATGCGGTTCGAGAGGTTCGCGACGACGCTGAGATTATGTTCGACCATCAGCACCGTTCTGGCAGCGGCGACCGACTTGATCAGCGCGCTGATGCGATCGATGTCCTCATGACCCATGCCGGCCATCGGCTCGTCGAGCAGAAGCATTTCCGGGTCGAGTGCCAAAGTGGTCGCGATCTCGAGGGCGCGCTTGCGGCCGTAGGGCAGTTCTACCGCCGTCCAATGCGCGAAGGACGACAAGCCGACGTCGGCGATGAGCGCCAGTGCCCGCTCGTTGAAAACCTCGAGGACGCGTTTCGACGTCCAGAAGTCGAACGATGATCCCCGTTTGCGCTGCAGGGCGACGCGCACGTTTTCGAGCACCGTCAAGTGCGGAAAGACCGCGGAGATCTGGAAAGATCGCACCAGCCCGAGCCGCGCGACATCGGCCGGCCGCAGCGACGTGATGTCGCGTCCCTTGTAGACGATTCGCCCCCGGCTCGGGCTCATGAACTTGGTCAACAGGTTGAAGCAGGTGGTCTTGCCCGCACCATTCGGTCCGATCAGAGCATGAATGGTGCCGCGGGCGACCCGCAGGCTTACTCCGCTCACGGCGACGAAGCCGGCGAATTCCTTGGTGAGGTTCTCGGTTTCGAGGATGAAGTCGTCACTCACGAGGCTGCGGCCCAGGTTGTCGAGCACAGTGTTAGCACGCCGCGACCGCGTACAGCAAAATACGCAGCGGTTTTCGGTCGCGCCGGTGCGGGGATTGCAGGGGGAAGCTCTGCCCCCGGCTGCCGCCATCACGGCAAGTTCCTGCCGCCCTTCCTCAACCTTCCCCCGGTTGTTATGTCATGGCAAGGTAATGCCTTCGACCGGCGACGCCGCGACGAAATCGGCGTCGGCGGCGAGCAGTGGGAGCACTCGCCTTGCGCCTCCTCGTTGTCGAGGATGACCCCGATCTCAACCGGCAGCTCGCGACCGCGCTTATCGACGCGGGCTACGTGGTCGACCGTGCATTCGACGGCGAGGAGGGACACTTTCTGGGCGAAAGCGAGCCCTATGACGCCGTCATCCTCGACATTGGCCTGCCCAAGATGGACGGCATTTCGGTGCTCGAGGCTTGGCGCCGGGCCGGCCGCGCCATGCCGGTCCTCATGCTCACCGCGCGCGATCGCTGGAGCGACAAGGTCCAGGGTTTCGATGCCGGCGCCGACGACTATGTCGCCAAGCCCTTCCATCTCGAGGAAGTTCTGGCGCGCATCCGGGCGCTGCTGCGCCGTTCGGCCGGCCACGCCAAGAGCGAGCTCAATTGCGGTGCCGTGCGGCTCGACACCCGTACCGGCCGGGTGACCGTCGACGGCAACCCGGTCAAGCTCACCTCGCACGAATATCGACTGCTCTCGTATCTCATGCATCATACCGGCCGCGTGGTCTCGCGCAGCGAGCTGGTCGAGCACCTCTACGACCAGGACTTTGACCGCGATTCCAACACCATCGAGGTCTTTGTCGGCCGTATCCGCAAGAAGCTCGGCGTCGACGTCATTCAGACCGTACGCGGCCTGGGCTATCTTCTCACCGCGCCGGGCAATGCGCCTTAATTCGCTCGCGCTCCGGCTCTTCTTCTCGGCGACGACCTGGACCGTGGTCATTCTGGTTGTGACCGGGATCGTGCTGTCTTCGATCTATCGGGCAGCGGTTGAGCGCGCCTTCGATCGAAGGCTGGGCGTCTATCTGCGCACGCTGGTCGCCGACGTAGCGACGCCCGAGGAGAATGCCGGCAAGTTCCCCCAGTCCATCGGGGAGCCGCTGTTCGAGCTGCCGCTCTCCGGCTGGTATTGGCAGGTCACGCGGCTCGACGCGCCGACGCCCGATGTACGCTCGTCGCGCTCGTTATGGGACGCGCCACTGCCGCATCTCGCCGATCTCGGCACCTCGTCGGCGGCGGGGGGGACGCGGCAAGGCTACGCCGAGGGACCGGAGGCCCAGCAACTGCGAGTCGTCGAGCGCACCATCGATCTCGGGGAGGAGGGGCGCTACCTGGTCGCGGTCGCCGGCGACGCCGCCGAGATCGATGATGAGACGCGCAGCTTCGATGGCGCGCTCGTTGTGACCCTCGGCGTGTTGGCGATCGTGCTGCTGCTGACCACCACCTTTCAGGTACGTTTTGGCCTCGCCCCGCTCAAGCGCATTTCCGAGGGGCTCGCCGCCATCCGCTCGGGCACGACGGAGCGGCTCGAGGGCGCCTTTCCGGTCGAGATCGCGCCACTCGCGCGGGAGACCAATGCGCTCATCGATGCCAATCGCGAGATTGTCGCGCGCGCCCGCACCCATGTCGGCAACCTCGCGCACGCGTTGAAGACGCCGATCTCGGTCATGATGAACGAGGCGGCTGGCCATGGCGGCGACCCGCTTGCCGCCAAGGTCCGGGAGCAGACCGAGATCATGCGCGATCAGGTCACGCGCCATCTCGAGCGCGCCCGGCTCGCCGCCCGCGTCTCGGTGATCGGCACCGTCACCGACGTGCGGCCGGTGGTGACGGCGCTCGCGCGCACGATGGAAAAGCTCCATCACCACCGCGGCATCGCCATCGCCATCGACGCGCCCGAGGGGGCGCGCTTCCGCGGCGAGCAGCAGGACCTCGAGGAAATGGTCGGCAACCTCGTCGACAATGCCTGCAAATGGGCGCAGTCCCGGGTGGCGGTGGAGGTGTTCCCGGAAAAGCCCGACCCGCGGGATGATCGCCGTGTCGTTCGGATCGTGGTCGACGACGACGGGCCCGGGCTTTCGCCGCAGCAGCGCGAGCAGGTGGCGCGCCGCGGCCGGCGGCTGGACGAGAGCAAGCCGGGTTCGGGACTCGGGCTTTCGATCGTGGTGGAGCTCGCAAGCCTCTATGGGGGCGGGCTCGCCCTCAGCACGGCCCCGATCGGCGGCCTTCGGGCCGAACTTACGGTGCCGGGGGCCTGACGGAGACCCCGGCCGACCATCAGGGAACAGAGTTTTGCCCTAATTTCAGGGATTAGGTTCGGCGCGGGCGGGAGGCATCTGGGGACCGCCGCCCGTTTGGCTTGCCGCCAAAGATCTGGGGGATGGGGGCATAAAGACATGTACATCACTCGCATGAGTGCTGCCGCGCTGGTCGCGATGTCGATGGCTGCGTGCAGCGGCAATCCCGAGACCGGAACCGGACCGCGGGAAAATACGGGCACGCTGATCGGCGCGGTGGCCGGCGGTTTGATCGGCTCGCAGTTCGGCGGCGGCACCGGCGAGCGCGTGGCGGCCGGTCTCGCCGGCGCGGCAATCGGCGGCCTCATCGGCAATCGCATCGGCGCCGGGATGGACGACGAGGACAAGCAGCGCGCCTATGCGGCGCAGATGCGGGCGCTTGAAAGCGGAAGGTCCGGCGCGGCGGTCGCCTGGAAGAATCCGGATTCCGGCCGTCACGGGTCGGTCGTCCCCGGTCCCGCCTATCAGTCGAACGGGGTGCAGTGCCGGCAATACACCCACACCATCTATATCGACGGCAGGCCGCAGGTCGCGCGCGGCAACGCCTGCCGCAATCCGGACGGCACCTGGTCGGCGATCGGGTAAACACGCCGACAAGGCCTGCAAGCCTGGCCCTTTGCGCGTCGCCGGCCAATACGCGCCGAGCGCTACGCCGCGAGCTGCGCCGAAGCGTGGAATTCCGCCAGCCGCGGCATGACCTCTTGCGCGAACAGGGTCATGCTCTCGACCGTGTCGTTGTGGTCCATGTGGCCGGCCTGCGTCATCATCAGGAAATGGCCGAAGCCGCCGATCGCCTGATAGAAGTCGACCACCTGCTCGTAGACTTGCTCCGGCGTGCCGGCGAACATCAGACCGCCGGCGATGGTGGCGGCGACGCTGGCCTGCGCCGCGCTGCCGAGCGGCTTGCCGTCCTTGGTAGTCATCTGGTGGGCGGGGCCGCGCCATCCCACGCGCTGAAACAGCTTGGCGGCGTCGCTCGCGGCCATGAAGCCCGGCGGATTCTTGTAGGGTTCGGCCACCCGGGTATTGGTCTCGAGATAGCTCTTCACCAGCTCGGCTCGCCGTAATCCCTCCGCCTCGCTTCTACCTACCGCGACGAATCCCATATAGGCGAGGCGGTCGAGTGGCGTGGGCTGCGGACGCCCCGCTTCTTTCCATCCTTTGCGATATTCGTCGAACACGGTCTTGGCGCGATATCCGGTCATCACCGTGGCGACGATATGCCCGCGTGCGCCGAGAGCGCGCGCGCTGCCGAGACTGCTGGAACTGCTCCAGACCGGGGGATGCGGCTGCTGATATGGCCGCGGCCAGATATTGACGCTGCGGTATTGAAAATACTCGCCCTCCCACGAGAACGGACCGTCATGGGTCGTCATCGCCTTGAGGATGAGGTCGTGCGCCTCCCAGAAGCGGTCCATCACCCGTACCGGCCTGGCATTGGACGGCACGATCTCATAGGGCACGCCCTTGATGAAACCCATCTCCAGCCGGCCGCGGGAGATCACGTCGATGATCGACATTTCTTCCGCCACGCGTAGCGGGTCGTTGCGGTTCGCGATCGGCGTGCCGAGGCCGAGGAGCCGTGCGCGCTTGGTCTGGCGCGCCAGGATGGCAAGCGTCAGGTGAACCGACGCGCTCATGCATGTTGCGGTGGCGTGGTGTTCGTTGACGATGATGTTGAGACCGAGATCGTCCGCCAGCATCCATTCGTCGAGGTAACGATTGTAGAGGCGGGACGCGACGTCCGGGTCGCAGAGCCGGTTCGGGAGGTTCACGCGCAGCGACTCCGCGTCCTTAAGCCATGCGTCGGGATATGACTGTTCGGTGAAGCTGTAGATTTTCATGGTGTTGCCCTGCGCGGGTGTGCGATGGCGATCAACGGGTTCCGCCCGGCGAGACGAAATCGGCGATTTTTTGGGAAAAGAGGTCGGGACGCTCGAGATGCGGATAATGTCCCGCTTCCTCGATCAGCTCGAAACGCGCGCCTGCGATGAGCCCGGCGTACGCGCGCCCGTAGTCCGGCAGCGTGATGCGATCGCTCTCGCCCCAAATTACCAAGGTCGGCACGCGGATGCGGTGCAGACGGCCCGCGAGCTTCGGATCGAACATGTAGGGCGACCAGGCGAACAGCGCGGTTGTCTCGCGATTGCGGAACATGATTTGCGCCTCGTCGTCCGTGATCGCGCCATGGTCGACGGCCGCGATGTTAGGATCGTGATAGGCCAGCTGGTCGACTTCGCTCTGTTTGGTCGTGAAGATGTCCACGATATCCCGATGTTCGCGGTCGCCGAGCTTGATACCCACCGCGTCGGCAAGCACCAGGTGCGATATGCGCCCGGTCGACTTGATGGCGATCTCCGCCGCGATCCAGGCTCCGAACGAAATGCCGGCCACAACCAGGTCTTGAAGATCGAGCGCGTCCATGAAGTCGAGGTAGAAATAAGCGAGATCATCGACCGTGGTCATGCCGCGGGGCAAGTCGCTACGCCCGAAACCCGGATGGGCCGGCGCGATCACGGTGAATGACTGGGCAAGCCGGCTGATCACTTGATCCGTCGGTTTGATGCCGATTGCAGGATGAAGGAGCAGCAGCGGCCGGCCCGTTCCGCGCTTGATGAGATCGAGGCGAACTCCTGCTATTTCGGTGAGCTGGCTTGCGGTTTCGGTGCGCTCAAGCATGTTGATGACCCGATATGGACCTAGTTCGGCTTGATGCCGGCGGCCCTGACGAGCTCTCTGTTTTGTTTGATCTGGGTGCGAAAGAAAGCATCGAACTCGGCCGATGTCATTGCGAACGGCTCTCCGCCCAGGGCGACGAGCTTTTCCTGCACGCCCTTGCCTTGCAGCGCTTTGGTCGTTTCCAGATGAAGCTTCTCCTGCACGTCTTTTGGTGTCCTGGACGGAACGAACACGCCGATCCAGAACGGAAAATCGGAATCCGGATAACCTGCCTCGGCGAGGGTCGGCAAATGCGGCAACGCTGTGATGCGCTTGTTGCTGCTCACGGCAAGGGCGCGAACCTTGCCGTCGCGAATGAGCGGCATTGAGGGCAAGACCGGAGTGAAGAAGAAATCGACCCGCCCCGCTAATAGCTCCGTCAAGGCTTCCTGCACGCCGCGGAACGGAATCTCCTGCACCTCAATTTTGGCGCTGAGGCGAAAGCGCTCGGCGTTGATATGAGCCGCGCCGCCGTGGCCGACCGAGGCATAGTTCAAAACGCCGGGGCGTGCCCGAGCCGCCGTTACCAGTTCGTGCGCCGATTTGTATCTTTCGGACGAGACCACCAGCAGGAAAGGGGTATTGACGAGCGCGACCACTCCGGTGAAGTCGCGTTCGGTGTCATACGGCAGGGTCTTGTGGGTTGCCGGGAAGATCGTCAGCGAGGGTGAATGGGAGAGCAGTGTGTAGCCGTCGGGGTCGGCCTTGGCGACCGCGGCTGGAGCCAAAGTTCCTCCCCCTCCGCCGCGGTTGTCGATCAAGAAGGCCTGACCGAGTTGCTGCGACACTTGATCGAAGACGGTGCGGCAGACGAGATCGATCGCGCTGCCCGCGGTAACCGGCACCGAGATGCGCACCGGCTTGTTGGGCCACTGCGTCTGCGCCGGCGTGTCGCCATGTGAGCCCAGTACCAGCAAAGAAGCCGCGACCAAGGCACGCCACATCGGAAGCCTCAATTTGGGGTTGTCCGTCGGGTGGGATGCAGAAATGCGCAAGAATCAGCATGCGTTTTCATGGCGGTTTGTGCAAGGTTCGCCCACCCGCACGCCAGAAGGCGAGGCGACCTGAGGAGCAGACGGCATGTCGTCGAGAACCCGCATGCCGCGCGGTCTGCTGCCAACGCATCGTCGCTTGCATCCGGTATCCCGACACGGCAACCGATAGCTCCAGTGGTTATGGCCCATTCACAAATTTCCGCTTCTCCTTGTCGCGGTTTTGACGGCCTTTCGCCGTTGCCGAGAGCCGGTTGCCGTGATGTAACCGCGCTGGGCATCCCCCGATCAACGAGCACTCCTGTTATCCGCCGCGTCGCCACCGGGATGTCGGATGCGGCCGTATGGGTTTGGGTCTCATGACGTTGTGGTTCGGTCTCGCATTGATGACCATCGCGGCCATTCTGGCCGTGCTCTGGCCGTTGGCGCGGCGGTCGAGCCAATTGCGTTCCGGTAGCGACGTTGCGGTCTATCGCGACCAACTGGATGAAATCGAACGCGACCGCGCAGCCGGCATGATCGAGGAGCAGGAGGCCGCGGGCGCGCAGGTCGAGGTATCGCGCCGGCTTCTTGCCGCGGCAGACGCCCAGCCCGAACTGCCCACCAACCTGTCCTCGGCGACGTGGCGGCGTCGCGCCGTTGCAGTCATTGTGCTCGTCATCCTGCCGCTCGGCGCCGCCGGGCTTTATGTTGGACTCGGCTCGCCCTGGCTGCCGGATCAACCGCTCGCCGCGCGCCTTGCCGCCGGCGACGGTCAGTCCGTCGACAGTTTGATTGCACGGGTGGAAACGCATCTCGAACGCAGTCCCGACGACGGGCGAGGCTGGGAAGTGATCGCGCCTATCTACCTGCGTCTCGGGCGCTTCGATGACGCAGTCAAGGCCTGGCGCAATGCGCTTCGTCTCAACGGCGATGGTGCGCAACGCCAGGCGGGGCTCGGCGAGGCACTGGTGTTTGCCGCAAACGGCGTCGTGACGACGGAGGCGAAAGCCGCATTCGAACGAGCCGTCGCGCTTGACGCCAATGACGTGCAGGCGCGCTACTTCCTCGGGCTTGCCGCAGAGCAGGACGGCAATCGCACGCAGGCGGCCGCGATCTGGCGTGCGCTGATCGAGACTGCTCCACCCGATGCACCATGGCTCGATTTCATGCGCGCTGCGCTCGCCCGTGTCGAAGGTGGCGCGGGGCGCATTGGTCCGGATGCCGGTGCGCGCGGTGGTCCCAGCGAAGAGCAGGTCGCGGCATCATCGGAACTCAGCCCGGAACAGCGCAAGGCGATGATCCAGGGCATGGTCGAGCGGCTGTCCGAGCGCCTGCATAACGACGGTTCCGACGTGGAGGGATGGCTGCGGCTCGTTCGCTCCTATATGGTGCTCGGCGAACCGGACAAGGCGCGTGCCGCCGTCGTGGATGCACGGCGTGCCCTTGCGGGCGATCCGACCAAGCTGCGGCGGCTCGATGACCTCGTCCGGGGACTAGGTCTTAAAGGTTGACGGCGCAATGACCCGCAGGCAACGACGTCTCTCTTTGATCGGTGCCGCGCTTGGCGTGCTTGCGCTTGCGGTCGTGCTGGTGCTCGGCGCGCTCAAGGACTCCATCGTCTTCTTCAACTCTCCGACTGACGTGGTCGAGAAGCACGTGGCTCCGGGGACCCGTATCCGGATCGGCGGTCTGGTGAAGGAAGGCAGTGTCTGGCGCGGCGAAAGCCTCGCCGTCCGGTTCGAGGTGACCGACGGAAGAAGCACGGTCCCTGTTGCCTACCAGGGACTGCTGCCTGATCTTTTCCGCGAAGGTCAGGGTGTTGTCGCCGAAGGTGCCCTTGATCCAACAGGCACCTTCCGGGCCGACAGCGTCCTTGCCAAGCATGATGAGACCTATATGCCGAAGGAGGTGGCCGACGCTTTGAAGAAGCAAGGACATTGGAAAGACGACTACGAAAAGAATGGCGCCGCCGCATCGCCGGCAAGGGCGCAGTGATCCACCTGGTGCGCTCGCGCATGCTGCGCAGGGACAGGCGGCTACCATGATCGCGGAACTCGGCCACTATGCTCTCGTGCTGGCGCTTGCGCTTGCGCTCGTTCAGGCCAGCGTGCCGATCGTGGGCGCGCGCAGGAACGATCCCGTGCTCATGAGCGTCGCCGGCCCGACCGCAGTCGCGCAGTTCTGTTTCATCGCAATGGCCTTCGGTGCGCTGACGATTTGCTACGTGCGGTCGGACTTTTCCGTCGTCAACGTGTTCGAGAACTCCCACTCCGCAAAACCGCTGATCTACAAGATCAGCGGGGTGTGGGGGAACCATGAAGGTTCGATGATGCTGTGGGTCTTGATCCTCAGCGTATTCGGAGCGTTGGTCGCATTGTTCAGTGGCAATCTGCCCGCGCGGCTCAGAGCCAACGTGCTCGCGGTGCAGGCCTGGATCGCGGTGGCATTCATTCTCTTCATTCTGCTCACGTCGAATCCGTTCCTGCGCATACCGGCGGCGCCGATGGAAGGCCGCGATCTCAATCCCATCCTGCAGGATCCCGGCCTGGCCATTCATCCGCCGCTGCTTTATCTCGGCTATGTCGGCCTCTCGATCTCCTTTTCCTTTGCCATCGCAGCCCTCATCGACGGGCGCATCGATGCGGCCTGGGCGCGCTGGGTGCGGCCGTGGACGCTGCTCGCCTGGATGTTCCTGACGCTCGGCATCGCAATGGGCTCCTACTGGGCCTACTACACACTCGGTTGGGGCGGCTGGTGGTTCTGGGATCCGGTCGAGAATGCGTCATTCATGCCGTGGCTGGCCGCCACTGCGCTGCTCCACTCTGCTCTGGTGATGGAGAAGCGCAACGCGCTCAAGATATGGACCATCCTGCTTGCGATATTGGCGTTCTCGCTCTCGTTGATCGGCACCTTTCTCGTGCGCTCCGGTGTTCTCACCTCGGTTCATGCCTTCGCCACCGACCCGACACGCGGTGTGTTCATCCTGGCAATACTGGTGTTTTTCATCGGCGGCAGTCTCACGCTGTTTGCGCTGCGCGCGCCGCTGCTCAAGCAGGGAGGGCTGTTCGCCCCGGTTTCGCGCGAAGGGGCGCTGGTGCTCAACAATCTCTTTCTGGTGAGCGCGTGCGCAACCGTCTTCGTGGGTACGCTCTACCCGCTCGCGCTGGAGGCCCTCACGGGCGAGAAAATCTCCGTGGGTGCACCATTCTTCAATGCCACCTTCGGGCCGCTGTTCGTTCCGCTTCTCATCGCGATGCCGTTTGGTCCCTTGCTCGCGTGGAAACGCGGCGATCTGCTCGGAGTCGCGCAGCGCCTCGTCGGCGCTGCCGGCATCGGGGCAATCGCCGTGGCGGTGATCTTCGCAATGGAGGGCGGCGGGCCGATCCTGGTGCCGTTTGCGATCGGTCTTGCATTCTATGTCATGGCCGGCGCATTGACTGAAATCGTCGAGCGCACCGGTTTGCTCAAGGTGCCGCCCGCGACCGCGCTCGCGCGGGCCAGGGGGTTGCCGCGCTCGGCCTGGGGGTCCACGTTCGCGCATCTTGGACTGGGGATCACCCTTCTCGGCATTATCGGAGAGACCCAGTGGAGCAGCGAGCGGATTGCGGAGCTGAAGCCCGGCCAGTCGATGACGATCCGCCGCTATGATCTGCAATTCGACGGCGTGGCGACGCGTCAGGGGCCGAACTACCGCGAGCTCGCCGCCCGTTTCACCGTGCGGCGCCACGGCGAGGTCATTGGCGTGATGGAGCCGACCAAACGCAGCTTCCCTTCGCGCGGCACCGCGACCTCCGAAACCGCGCTGCTGACCCGCGGCTTCTCACAGCTCTATCTCTCGCTGGGTGAACCAAATTCCGATGGCTCAATCGCGGTGCGCCTCTACTACAAACCGTTGGTGCTGCTCATCTGGCTGGGCGCGGTGGTCATGGTGATCGGGGGCGCGCTCTCGCTCTCCGATCGTCGCTTGCGCGTGGGCGCGCCGAAGCCGGCGAGAAGCAAGTCCGCGCTCGCGCCTGCGGAGTAGGCCGGCATGAAGTGGCTTCATCTCGTCATCGTGGCCGTGGCCCTGGTGGCCTCGCCGTCGGCCCATGCCGTACAGCCCGATGAAATCCTCGCGAACTCTGCGTTGGAAGCACGCGCGCGCACCCTTTCCAAGGAGCTGCGCTGTATGGTCTGCCAGAACCAGTCCATCGATGATTTGGACGCGCCGCTCGCGCGCGACTTGCGCGTTCTCGTGCGGGAGCGTTTGCAGGCGGGCGATAGTGACCGGCAGGTGATCGACTATCTGGTCGCGCGCTATGGCGAGTTCGTGCTGCTCAAGCCGCGATTTTCCTGGCATACGGCGCTCTTGTGGCTCGGGCCGGCGGCCATTCTGCTGGTGGGAGCACTCGGGCTGTTCGCGGCGGCTCGCCGCTACCGGCACGCCCACGGTGCTGTCGGCGCGGATGGGTCGACGCTCACCCCGGCGGAAGAGGCGCGGCTTTCCGAGATTCTACATCGCCGCGATCAGTGAAGTCGCGGCGATTGCAACTAAGTATTTGATTGCTAGCCATTTTTTGGCCATTCACGACCTTACCAAACTTTAATTTCCCCGACAGCGCCCGGTAATGAAGCGCTCTCCATCTTGCTGAGCAATCGGGTGCTCGATGACCCGCCGCACTAGAAGATGGAGTTAACCGTTATGACTGCGAGCGCTCCCGCTCCCAAGGCACGTCTCCTTTCCGCGCGTCGCCTTGTTCTGCTTGCCAGCGTCGCCGGCCTGGGCGCGACCGTACTGCTCGGCGGTGCGGAACTCTTGCCGAGGGCATCCGGCCCCGCCCTCAGCACTGTCGCCTACGCCCAGGGGGTCCAGCGCCCGATGGGATTTGCGGACATCGTGGAGAAGGTGAAGCCCTCCGTCATTTCCGTTCGTGTCAAGATGACTTCTGCGGCAAAGCCGATGGGTTTCGAAGGCGATCTGCCGATTCCGCCGAACTCGCAGATGGAACGGTTCTTCCGCCGCTTCGGTATGCCGAATCTCATTCCTGACGATCCGCGCGGGGAACATAGCCCCGCCGATCCGCGCGCTCCGCGCAACCGCCTGGTGACCGGCCAGGGCTCGGGCTTCTTCATCACGGCTGACGGCTATGCGGTGACCAACAATCACGTGGTCGACAAGGCCGACACCGTCGAAATCACCACCGACGAGGGCAAGACCTACACGGCCAAGGTGATCGGGACCGATCCTCGCACCGATATCGCCCTGATCAAAGTCGAGGGCCGCAGCGACTTCCCCTACGTCAAGCTCTCCGACAAGGCTCCGCGCGTCGGCGACTGGGTGCTGGCGGTCGGCAATCCCTTCGGTCTCGGCGGGACGGTCACGGCAGGCATCGTTTCGGCCCGCGGCCGGGATATCGGCGCCGGTCCGTATGACGACTTCGTCCAGATCGACGCTCCGGTCAACAAGGGCAATTCCGGCGGTCCGACCTTTGACGTCGACGGCAATGTGATCGGGATGAACACCGCGATCTTCTCGCCCTCGGGCGGGTCGGTCGGTATCGCCTTCGCCATTCCGGCTGGAACGGTGAAGTCCGTTGTCTCGCAGCTCAAGGACAGCGGCAAGGTTACCCGCGGCTGGATCGGGGTGCAGATCCAACCGGTCACTGACGAGATTGCCGACAACCTCGGTCTCAAGGCGCCCGAAGGTGCCCTGGTCACCGATCCGCAGACCAACGGACCGGCGGCCAAGGCCGGGATCCAGGCCGGCGACGTCATCACCGCCGTCAATGGCAGCCCGGTCAAGGACGCTCGAGACCTCGCCAAGCAGATCGGCGCGATGGCGCCTGGTGCGTCGGCGAAGCTGACGGTGTGGCGCAAGGGCGAGGAGAAGACCTTCTCCATCGCGCTCGGCGAACTGCCCAACCAGCGCGAGGCGCGGGCGACGCCCGACTCCTCGAACCCGAACAGCACGGATGTGCCGCGGCTCGGCCTCACGATCGCGCCCGCTGGCCAAGTCGCCGGCAGCGGTTCGGAAGGCGTCGTGGTTACCGAGGTCGATCCCAATGGGATTGCCTCCGACCAGGGCTTCAAGACCGGCGACGTCATCCTCGAGGTCGGCGGCAAGAAGGTTGCCAATGCGGCCGACGTGCGGAGCGCTCTCAGCGACGCGCAGAAGGACGGCAAGCGCACGGTCCTCATGCGCGTGAAGTCCGGCGACGCGACGAAGTTCGTCGCGCTCCGGCTCAGCAAGGCCTAACCGAATGGGGCGCACCGTCGGCATCCGTCGCCCCCGCCGGCGGTTCGAACCAGGGGGACGGGCCACCGGCCCGTCCCCATCCTTTCCAACTCCGCCCGGCATCCGTCGCCCCCGTCGGTACGGAGTTGGTTGAGGGGCGGCGGTCACACCGCCGCCCCTTCTGTTTTCCGGGTCGGGGTGGTCCGCTTCGTACCAGCCTTGACGTCAAGACAGTTCAAAAACCGTGCTGCTATGATTAACTCAGTCCAGCCCACCCCCTCGACGAGGGAAATCGCTTATCCGAGAGACGGTCGGTTTGTCATGCGTCTCCTGATCATCGAAGACGACCGCGACGCCGCCGACTATCTGGCAAAGGCGTTCCGCGAGGTTGGACATGTCGCGGACCTGGCTGTTGACGGCGAGGAAGGGCTCGCCCATGCCCTCGACGGCCAATATGACGTGCTGATCGTCGACCGCATGTTGCCCAAGCTTGACGGCCTGACGGTGATCGGAACCTTGCGCAGCAAAGGCGTCGAGACCCCGGCGCTCATCCTCTCGGCGCTCGGCCAGGTGGATGATCGGGTCAAGGGATTACGGGCGGGCGGCGATGACTATCTGCCCAAACCCTATTCGTTTTCGGAGCTGCTTGCGCGCACGGAGGTGCTGGCGCGCCGGCGCGGCGGGCGCGAGGAAACCGTCTACCGCGTTGGCGACCTCGAGCTCGACCGGCTGTCGCATCAAGTCACACGCGCGGGCGACGAGATCGTCTTGCAGCCACGGGAGTTCCGGCTGCTCGAATACCTTATGAAGCATGCCGGTCAAGTGGTGACCCGTACCATGTTGCTCGAGAACGTGTGGGACTACCACTTCGACCCGCAGACCAACGTGATCGACGTACACATCTCGCGTCTGCGTTCGAAGATTGATAAAGGTTTCACCCAGGCCTTGCTGCATACGGTGCGCGGCGCAGGGTACGTGATCCGCGACACCAAATGACATCGTCATCCCCTGCATCGCGCAGGGTGACATGCACGGGTGACGGATGACGGCGCTTGGAAAGCTTCTGCGCACGACGGCGTTCAAGCTGACGCTGGTCTACCTCACGGTGTTCGCGCTATTCGCTGCCTTTCTGCTCGTTTACTTCGCCTGGAACACGCGTCGGCTGATCACCGAGCAAATCACCCAGACGGTCGATGCCGAGATCACCGGCCTGGCAGAGCAGTACCGTCAGGGTGGTATCCGTCGCCTCGTTTTCGTGGTCGATGCGAGGTCACGTCGGCCGGGCTCCAGCCTTTATCTGGTGACCACGCGCGCGGGGGAGGGGCTTGCAGGCAATGTAGGATCCCTGTCGACCGGCGTCCTGGACACACCCGGCTGGACGGAGACCGCCTATCGACGCCTCGACGACCCCGAGGGTGGTGAGCATCAGGCCCTGATTCGGGTATTTCAGTTGCCATCCGGCTTTCGTCTCCTGGTCGGGCGCGATCTCGAGGAGCGCGAGCGGCTTGAGGAGATCGTGCTTGCGGCCGGCCGCTGGTCATTGGCGATCGTCATCGTGCTCGGGGTTGCCGGCGGCTTCTTCGTGACGCGACGGGTGCTCAAGCGCGTCGACGCAATGACGGACACCACCCGCAAGATCATGGACGGCGACCTGACCGGACGACTGCCTATCGCCGGTACCGGCGATGAGCTGGACCGTCTCGCCACCAACCTCAACGCCATGCTCGAGAGGATCGAGGCGCTCATGCACGGTCTCAAGGAGGTATCCGACAATATCGCGCATGATCTCAAGACGCCGCTGACCAGGCTGCGCAACCGCTGTGAAGAGGCATTGCGCCTCGCGGAGGACGAGTCCCAGTATCGGGCGGCGCTCGAGAGCACGATCGAGGAATCGGAGGCACTGATTCGTACTTTCAACGCATTGCTCATGATCGCGCGCGCAGAATCGGGACAGGCGCGAGACGGCATGACCGAGTTCGATGCGGCAGAGATCGCGCGCGGGGTGGGGGAACTCTATGAACCACTCGCCGACGACAAGGGCATCCAGCTCAAGGTCGACGCGCCGGCCGCAGCCCCCGTCCATGGCAACCGGGAACTCGTCAGCCAGGCGCTCGCCAATCTGGTCGACAACGCCATCAAATATGGCTCGCCCGACGGGGAAGGCGTCAACGGCACCGGCTCCGAGATCGTCATCAGGGCGGTGGGAGAGGGCGATCGTATCCTGCTCGCGGTAGCGGACGGCGGTCGCGGCATTCCCGCTTCCGACCGCAGCCGCGCTGTCGAGCGCTTTGTGCGGTTGGAGCAGAGCCGCTCGCAGCCCGGCTCGGGATTGGGACTGAGCCTTGCTTCGGCGGTGGCGCGCCTGCACGGCGGTGAGCTCAAGCTCGAAGACAACCAGCCGGGCCTCAAGACCGTCATATCGCTGCCGCGTGCGGGGCCGCTTCAGGCCGCAAGCTGAATTTCCCAGCTGTTTGACCCTTTCGCCGAATCCACGCGAGATAGCGCCCTCGCCCGCAGCGGCGGGCGTCCTTACGTACAGGCATCGCAATGCGTGGCGGTGCCGCGGGTTGCGCTTCCCCGCGCCGGTGTGGCGAATAGAGATTGAACCCAAATGGGAACGGAGCCTCTCCCGCCCGAGTCTGTGGAGCCGCCGCCCGGCACAGCCGGCACGCTCGCACAGCGCATCGTGGCGGCTCCGCCCGTTCAGGACGCTGATCAATACCGCGCGCGAATCAACGACTGGCTCACCGAGATTGCAGACACGCCTGCCGGCGGTGAGCTGCGACGCCTGCTCGGCGCCTATCCGACGCTCGATACCCTGCTGATGGGACTGACGGAGGGGTCGCCCTATCTCTGGGATTTGGTGCGAGCAGAGCCGGAGCGACTCGTCGCGCTCCTCGAAGCGAGACCTGAGCAGCGATTTGACGAAATCCGGGCCAGTGCCCGGCGCGTGATCGCCGCCGCGGACAGCGACGCCGAGGTGATGCAGCAGCTTCGTCGCATGAAAGCAGAGGCAGCGCTGTTGATCGCGCTCGCGGACATCGGCGGCGTTTGGCCGGTGATGCAGGTGGTCGAACTGCAGACCAAGCTGGCCGACGCGGCCGTGGGCATCGCCGTCGATTACCTGCTCGCCGATGCGCGGCGGCAGGGCAAGCTCCATCCGGTCGAGGCCGGACCGTCCGCTCACGGGTCTGGTTACATCGTGTTGGCGATGGGCAAGATGGGCGCGGGCGAGCTCAATTATTCGAGCGACATCGACCTCATGGTGTTCTATGACCCCGCCGCCGCTGCAGCCCCGGGAACCGAGCCCGCGCAGCTCTACGTCAGGCTTACGCGCAGGCTGGTGAAGCTCCTGCAGGAACGGACCGGCGACGGTTACGTATTCCGCACGGATCTCCGGCTGCGTCCTGATCCCGCCTCCACCCAGATCGCCATCTCCACCAACGCGGCGGTCGATTACTACGAGAGTCGCGGGCAGAACTGGGAGCGGGCCGCGCTGATCAAGGCGCGTCCCTGCGCCGGCGACACCGCCGCCGGCCAGGCGCTGCTCGCAGAGCTGTCGCCATTCATCTGGCGCAAATATCTCGATTTCGCGGCAGTGGCGGACGTCCACGCCATGAAGCGACAAATCCATGCCTATCGCGGCCACGACCAGATCGCGGTGGAGGGGCACAACATCAAACTCGGGCGCGGTGGCATCCGTGAAATCGAGTTCTTTGTCCAGACCCAGCAGCTCATCGCCGGAGGACGGCATCCGCAGCTGCGAACCAAGGAGACGCTGCGGACGCTCAAGGTGCTGGCCGACGGCGGCTGGATCGACGAGAAGGTCAGCGACGATCTGGCCGCCGCGTATCGCTTCCTGCGCATGATCGAGAACCGTCTGCAAATGGTCGCCGACGAGCAGATCCACACACTGCCGGCCGAGCGGCGCAGTTTTGAACGCTTTGCTCGTTTCGCGGGCTTTCCGGACCGAGACGCATTCGCGGACGCTCTGCTCGTCCACCTGCGCAACGTACAGCGCCATTATGGGACGCTTTTCGAGAATGCGCCCGCCATCGAGCCCGGCCGGCGGACGTTGGTGTTTCCACCCGAGAACGACGCTCGCGAGACGCTCGATCAGCTCTCGGAAATGGGATTTCGTCAACCGGTCGAGGTCTCTGCCCTGGTACGGCGTTGGGCGACGGGCAGCTACGGCTCACTCAAGGGTGAGTTCGCGCGCGCCCGGCTTTCTGAAATCGTCCCCGTGCTGCTTCAACAGTTTGCCCAATCGGACAATCCGGACGCGGCCGTCATCGCCTTCGACCAGTTCCTTGCTGGGCTCCACGGCGGCGGCCGGCTGTTTTCGCTGCTGCGCCAGAACCCGGACTTGATCGCCCTGATTGCGCTCGTGCTGGGGACGGCGCCGCAACTCGCCGACAGCCTCGCGCAATTTCCAGAGATCATGGACGCGGTGATCGACCCGAGCTTCTTCGGCGCGCTGCCGGGAGAACCCGAACTGGCGGCCGGCCTTGATCGGTCGCTGCGCCAGGCCGGTTCGCACGAGGACTTCCTCGATCGCACCCGCATCTTCGCGCAGGAGCAGATGTTTTTGGTCGGAACGCGTGTCCTCTCGGGAACCGTGTCGGCGGAGCAGGCCGGCGAGGCGTTCGCGCGATTGGCGGACGTGCTTATTCGCTCGCTGCACGGGGCCATCGAAGAGCAATTTGTGCGCTCGCATGGCCGCATCGCGGGGCAGGAGACTGCCATTCTCGCCCTTGGCAAGCTCGGCGGGCACGAGATGACGGCCAGTTCGGACCTCGACCTCATCGTCGTGTACGACTTCGATGCCGAGCGCCCTGAATTGAGCGGCCCCCGCCCGCTCTACGGCGCACAATATTTCTCGCGGCTTACTCAACGTCTGATCAGCGCGCTTACCGCCCAGACCAATTACGGGCTGCTTTACCAGGTCGACATGCGGCTGCGGCCCTCAGGGCGGTCGGGACCGCTCGCGACCCAAATCGGTGGCTTTGCGAGCTACCAGGAGACTGAGGCCTGGACCTGGGAGCATATGGCGCTCACGCGCGCGCGCGTCGTCTCGGCCCCGCCCCAGTTCGCCGCCCGCATCGAGGACATCATTCGCGCCGTGCTGTGTCGCGCCCGCGATGCGGAGACGACCGCCGTCGATGTCGTCGACATGCGCAAGGCCATCGCGGCGGAGAAAGGCGACAGTGACCGGTGGAACCTCAAATACGTGGCCGGGGGGCTGATCGACATCGAATTCATCGCGCAGTATCTCCAGCTCGTGCACGCGGCGCAGGTGCCCGATATCCTCGATACCTCGACCGTGCGGGTCCTCGACAAGGCGTGGCGGCTTGGCGCGCTCAAGGCCGAGGACGCCGAAGTGCTCCGCCCGGCGGCGCGCCTCTACCATGATCTCACCCAGGTATTGCGGCTGTGCCTGTCGGGGCCGTTCGAGCCCAAGGCGGCGGCACCGGGCCTGACCGCACTGCTGGCGCGGGCGGCGGATGTGCCCGATTTCGCCGGGCTCGACGCGTACGTTGCCGAGACGCAGGCCAAGGTGCGGGCAAGCTTCAATCGCATCCTCGGCGTATCGTCATAAGGATCGTGCCGTAACGACCATGTGGCCGGGGCGGCCTCGACGGCACAGCCAGCCCGGGTCGCGCGCTAGTGGTTATCGACGTCACCTCAGCTCAAATTCAACGAATTCGATGCGCGTCGTCCCGGAATTGCGAACTGCCCGCGTTGCACCGGCCTCCTGCCAGAAAAACTCACCGGTCTTGGGAGCCATGCCACGCTCGGCTTCGCCGGAGACGCTCTCCACAATTTCACCTCCTGCGATGACGACCCGGATCCCGGGCGCCTTCTGGGTGATCGCCGCAGCTGACTGGCCCGGCTCGAGCACCAGGCGCCAACCTCGGACACGCTCATTGTCGAGAACCTGCGCGTAAGCCGCAACCTCTGACCGGGAGCCGGCCGAGAAACGGCCAGGCTCCGGGTAAACGAGGGCGATGACGATGTTGTTGAAGGGAGTTGGCCCGACGTTCGAGACTTTATGGGTCATCGGCTTCTTGGAATAGGGGGTAAAACCGACGTTGCCGCGCGGGTTTCGCCGCGCCGGGCCAGGTTGTTCGCCCCAGACTTGTCCCACCATGTCGGCATCCGACACGAGCACGCTGATCTGGTCGAGCGAATGCGTGTGATAGCCGGCCACCCTGCCGGGAGGGATGTAGACATTCAACAGAGCGACATACTCGTTGCGAAAAACCGGCACGTGGAACGGAGCCTTCTCGACTGCGACAGCCGGCCCTTCGACCTGCGCCATTGTCGGCAGCGCGAATGTGAGCGCACAAAAAAGCAGCGAGGATTTGAGCAGCGAGTAGAGCATGAGATCCTCCCCGGGGCGTTGGTCGTCTTGGCCGGCGAATGAGTTGGACGCGAAGCCTGCAACGCTTCCCTGCCAAGACTGCGCTCGGTTCTTGTCGCGCGCAAGGCCATGGCGCTCGCTCGAACGAAAGCCAGCGAGAAGAAGAGTGCGCCCACGCATGCACTCCCGAGGAGGTTCAGCGCAGTTCAGGCCGCCGCCTCGGCGATCTCTTCTTTTTGGATCGAGGTGCGGTCGATCGGCAGGCGTAGCATGACCATTGTGCCGCGACCCAGCGTGGAGCGGATGCGCATGCTGCCGTGGTGCAGTTCGGTGAGCGACTTGGCGATCGCGAGACCCAGGCCCGAGCCTTGGTGACTCTTGGTGAGCTGACTCTCGACCTGTTCGAACGGCCGCCCCAGCCGCGCGAGCGCGTCCTCGGGAATGCCGATGCCGGTATCCGCGATGGCGATACTGACCCACCCGACGGCCGCTCGCGCGCGGATCGTGATGCGTCCGCCTTCCGGGGTGAACTTCACCGCATTGGACAGAAGGTTCAAGATGATCTGCTTGAGCAGACGGTGGTCGGCCGTCAACCGGATGCCGCGGCCGATTCTGGCGCTCAAGGTGATCCGCTTGTCGTCGGCCCGCCCTGACACCACGCGCATGGCGTCGTTGAGGAAGGATTCCAGCTCGACCTGCTCGGGATCGAGGCGGATGCGACCGGCTTCGATCTTCGACATATCGAGGATGTCGTTGATCACGTCGAGCAGATACTGGCCGCTCTGGTGAATGTCGGAGCAATATTCGCGATATCTGTCCGTGCCCAGCGGGCCGAACATGCCGGATTCCATGATCTCGGAAAACCCGATGATGGCATTGAGCGGCGTTCGCAGCTCGTGGCTCATATTGGCGAGGAACTTCGACTTGGCCTGGTTTGCCTCTTCGGCGCGGGTCTTCTCGTCGGCATACTTCTCGGCGAGGTCGGCGACCTCCTCGGCCTGCCGCTCGAGCTTTTGTTGCGAGTGGCGTAGATCGGCGACGGTGGCCATCAGCCGCCTCTCGCTTTCCATGAGCTTTTCTTCGTGCAGCTTGATGTTCGTGATGTCGGTGCCGACCGAGACATAGCCGCCGTCTTTGGTGCGGCGTTCGCTGATATGCAGCCAGCGACCGTCGTCGAGCTGAGCCTCGAATGTGCGGGCGCCCGGGATCTGCCCCTCGCTCGTGACTTTCGAGCGCACGACTGGCTTGCGCCCCGCCGACACCACCAACTCGTAGGAGGCGCCGGCCTTGATCGCCTCATCCGGCAGGTTGTGAAGCTCCTGGAAATTCGAATTGCACAATACGAGGCGATTCTGTGCGTCCCAGACGACGAAGGCTTCGGGGATCGTCTCGATGGCGTCGCGCAGGCGCAGATCCGCCTCGACCGTTCGTTCCACCAAAGTTTTCTGCTCGGTGATATCGACGGCAATTCCGATCAGATGCGGCCCACCCTCGCCAGGCTGCTGAACCAGCTCGCAGCGGGCGCGCAGCCACACCCAGTTGCCGTTGGCATGGCGCATCCGGAAGGCGTGATCCACCAACGTGGCCTTGGCGTCGACGAGCTGAGCGGCGAGCTCGTAGAGGTGGATGTCTTCGGGGTGCACGAGAGCGTTGACCTCGCCAAAGCTCAGCAGCGTGTCCCGCGGCTTGAGGCCAAGGATCGCGAACATGGAATGCGACCAGAACACCCTGCCGCGTGCGAGATCCCAGTCCCACAATCCGCAGCGTCCGCGATTGAGTGCAGTGTCGATCCGCGAGCGCACAGTCTCGTAGATGACGTCGGCTTCGCGCGCCCGAGTTCGCCTGCCAATGGAAGGCGAAGCCGAGGATCAGCACGACGAAGCCGGTGGTGGCCGATAGTGTGACTGTCAACGCCGTGTCGGAGGCCCAGGCTGCCAGCGCCTCGGCGCGGCCGTGCAGGATCGCAAGCTCGCTGTTCGATGCATCGAGGCTGCGCACCGTGCCGAAGGCCAGGCTTCCGTCGGCGAGAGGAATTTCCAGCACGCCGGCGGCCGCGCCGAAGGTCGTCAGCGGCTGCGCGGGGCCGAGCACGTCGATCAGCCGCCGACCAATGATCCCGGTCTCGAGCGGCGTGGTTGCGCTGATCGTGCCATCGGCGTTGGTAATGACCTCATGGCGGATGCCGGCAACGATGATCCCCTCGCCGTTCGCGATCAACACCTGCCGCCCGGCTGCGCGCGCCCAGGGCGGCATCATGCGCTCGAGCTCGACCTGCAGGCGCCGGTCAAAACCGGACCTGTCTCCCTTGGGCCGTTCCAGCCGCTCGATCCGATCGACAAGCAGGTCGGCACTGCTTTCGATCTGCTTGAGGACCTCGCCGATCGCCTGGCGACGATGGTCCAGCACCTGCACGATCGCGCCGACGCAGATCGTCAGGAGGAATGCGATGATCAATGCCGGGACGGCACGCCGCAAAGCTGGCTCGGCGGTGAGCAGCCGCCGATAAGCAGGCTTCGCGATTGACTGGGCCAGTCCCTTGATTGAATCAGAACTTACGGACGCGCTCGCGACTTCGGCGCGCGCCATGCCTCGCCTCCGTTCGGGTCCCCATCACCTTCATCGGAAGGATGTGCCGCATCTCTCCGAATCAATTTTGATTGGAATCGAAAGATGGCAATTTGTCGAGGGGGTAATTAACGAATTTGCAAGATTTATGAATCGGGCCTTATTGATTGATCTGCAACGGCTTTCGGCGCCGAGGCCGGAACTCCGCCCTGGCGGCAGCGGCGTGAGCGGCCGTTCTCATGTCAACCCTGGGACTTCGCTGCCCCATCCTCGCCCCGCAGACCCCGTGCCGGCGATGGCTTAAGCTTCGGCAAGCGAGCGCTGGACAATGTCACCAACGTCACGCGAAAGCGACGGTGTCGCCGCCACCCGTCGCAAGGCGGCTTCCGCTCGTGCTTGCCTGGCCGGTTCGAGCAGCCGCCAGCTCTTGAGGGCGGACAACAGCCGTGCTGCCAGCTGCGGATTCTCTGGAATCGAGCGTCAGCACGGTGTCCACGATGAAGTCGTAGCCGGCACCATCGACGCGGTTGAACTCCTTCTGGTTCGTCAGCGCGAATGCGTGAACGAGGGCGCGCACGCGATTGGGATTGGCAAAAGAAAAAGCCGGATGGCGCGTGAGCTCCTTGACCCGGTCGAGTGTCGCCGGCTCCGGAATGGTGGCCTGCAGGGATAGCCACTTGTCGACGATCAGCGGATCATCCGCATAACGGGCGTAGAAATCGTCGAGCGCGGCTGCACGCTCGGGGGTATCGCAGAACGACAGCGCCGCGAGCGCCGCCGTGCGGTCGGTCATGTTGTCGGCGGCGCGGTATTGCTGCGCAGCGAGCGCAATCGCATCGGGCGCCCGCGTCGCTACCAGGAGGTCGAGACACACATTGCGCAGTGCGCGCCGCCCGGCGCTGGCAGCATCGGGGCGATAATGTGTCGTTTCGGAGAGTCGGCGGTAGTGATCGAACAGCGGCGCAGCCAGTTGCCCGCCGACTTTCGCACGCAAGGCGGAACGCGCCGCAAAGATCGCGTCGGGATCGATGTCGCGGCCAATCTCGCGCGCTACATCCGATTCTCCCGGAGGCGTCAGGGCGAGCGCGACGAATGCCGGCTCGAGGGCACCGTCGGCAAGCACCGCCCGCAGCGCGTCGAGGAGGCCGGGGTCATGGCGTGCTTTTCCACCGCTGCGCAAGATCGAGGTGTTGTCGACCAGAAGGCGCGTCGCCAGCGTTTGCAGCGCCTGCCAGCGATTGAACGAATCGGAATCGTGCGCGGCCAGGAATCGCAGATCGTCGCCCGAGAGGTTCGCGACCAGCTTGATCGGCGCCGAAAAGCCGCGGTTGAGTGAGGGTACGGGCGGCGCGGCAATATCTCCGAACAGGAACGTTTCGGCTGGTTTGCTGAGAGTCAGGGCGCCGCGTTCCATGTTGCGCCCATTGAGAAGCTTGAGCGGCAGGTCGCGACCATCGCGTCCAACAAGACCAATCGCGAGCGGGATCACCATCGGCTCCTTGCTCGGTTGGCCCGGGGTCGCCGGCACGGTCTGGGCAATGTCGAGGCGGTAGCTTTTCGCGTCTGCATCGTAGCTGCCGGTCGCGACGACCTGCGGCGTCCCGGCCTGGGAATACCAGAGCATGAACTGCGTGAGGTCGGCACCCGAGACATCGGCAAAGCATTGCACGAATTGCTCGATGGTCGCGGCTTCGCCGTCGTGTCGGGTGAAATAGAGATCCATCCCCTTGCGGAAGGCCTGTGCGCCGAGCAGCGTCTTGAGCATGCGCACGACCTCGGCGCCTTTTTCGTAGACGGTCGCGGTGTAGAAGTTGTTGATCTCGTGGTACAGCCTCGGCCGCACCGGATGCGCAAGCGGACCGGCATCCTCGACGAATTGGAAGGCGCGCAGCCCTCGTACGTCGCTGATGCGCTCGACCGCGCGTGAACGCTCATCCGCCGAGAACTCCTGATCGCGGAATACCGTGAGGCCTTCCTTGAGGCAGAGCTGAAACCAATCGCGGCAGGTAATGCGGTTGCCGGTCCAGTTGTGGAAATATTCGTGGGCGATGATCGCCTCGATCCGTTCGAAGTCGGTGTCGGTCGCGGTCTCGGGCGAGGCCAGGACGTATTTGTCGTTGAAGATGTTGAGGCCCTTGTTCTCCATCGCGCCCATGTTGAAATCGGAGACGGCAACGATCATGAAGATGTCGAGATCGTATTCGCGGCCGAAGGTCGTCTCATCCCAACGCATGGCGCGTTTGAGCGAGTCCATGGCGTGGGCGCAGCGGGCCTCCTTGCCGGGCTCGACATAGATGCGAAGTTTCACTTCCCGGCCGGACATCGTGCGGAAATGGTCCTCGACGCAGGCCAGCTGTCCGCCGACCAGGGCGAACAGGTATGACGGCTTCGGGAACGGGTCGTGCCAGACGGCGAAATGGCGGCTCGTGCCCGGCACCGCGCCCGCTTCGACGAGGTTGCCGTTGGCGAGGAGCACGGGGGCCTCAGCCTTTTCCGCCTCGATGCGGGTGGTGTAGACCGCCATCACGTCGGGACGATCGGGGAAATAGGTGATGCGACGGAAACCCTCCGCCTCGCATTGGGTGCAGTAGATCCGACCCGACCTGAAGAGGCCCATCAGCTGGGTATTGGCGGACGGGTCGACGACGGTCTCGATCTCGAGTTTGAAACGGCGCTGCGGGGGCTGCGCGATGGTGAGCCGGTCCGGCGTCGCGACGAACTGTTCCGCTGGGAGTGCGACGCCGTCGAGCTTCAGCCTGCGGAGGCTCAATGCGTCGCCGTCCAGCACGAGGGGGGCAGGGGTCGAGCCGCTTTCATTCGGCCGCAGCGTGAGCGTGGCGCGCACCTGCGTCGCTGTAGCATCGAGCAAGACGTCGAGTTCCACGGTCTCGACCAGCCAGTCGGGCGGACGGTAATCTTCAAGACGAACCGGACGAGCCTCTTCTGTGCGCATGGTGTTCCTGTCGTTGCGAATCCTTGAGAGGACCCGGTCGGACGACGACCGAGGGCCGCCGGACATGCCGAGTCGTGACGTTTTTACTCATTTCTCCTCGGTCGGGTTCCTGGTTTAAATGCTTCCCAGGATGCTGCAACCCATTGTATGGATGCGCCGGGAAATTTTGGGAGGAATGAGATGACGATGCTCCGCGTAACCCTGTTCGCCGCGGCGGCGCTCTTGGCGTCGAGCCCCGGCGCATCGGCTCAGAACTATCCCAACCAGGTCGTCCGCATCGTCGTTCCGTTTTCGGCCGGCAGCATTACCGACGGCCTCGCGCGCATCCTGGCCGAGAAGCTCAGCGACCTGTGGAAGCAGCAGGTGATCGTGGAAAACCGGCCCGGTCTGCCGGGCACCACGGCGGTGGCCAAGAGCCCGCCCGACGGCTACACCCTGATGCTGACCTCCAACGGGCACACCATCGCGGGCGCCATCAACAAGAGCATCCAGTTTGACCCGGTGAAGGATTTCGCCGGCGTCTCGCGGGTGGCGGCGGTGCCGCTGGTCGCGATTGTCCCGCCCGACTTTCCGGGCAAGACGCTGAAGGATTTCATCACGCTTGCGACCGAAAAGCCGGGCCAACTCAATTTCTCCTCGGCGGGTGTCGCCAGCACCTCGTATCTGTCCGCCGAGATCTTCAAGCAGGACGCCAAGATCAACATCGTGCATGTCCCGTTCAAAGGCGCGCCGGAGGCCACGACTGCCGTCATCCGCAACGATGTGCAGATGTACTTTGCTCCGATTCCTGCGACCCAGGAGTTGAGCGCGACCGGAAAGGTCAAGGCAGTCGCGATCAACTCCGCGAGCCGCGTTCCGCAATTGCCGGATGTTCCGACCATCGCCGAAACGTTGCCCGACTATAAATATGAATCCTGGTTCGGTGTGCTCGCTCCCGCTGGAACGCCACAACCGATCCTGACAAAGGTCAGCGAGGACATAGCGAAGGTTCTCGAGATGCCCGACGTCAGGGAGAAATTGCTGGCGCAAGGTTCGATCCCGGCGCCGACCAAGCCAACCGAGTTCGATGCCATCAACAAGGCCGACACCGAGCGCTACGGGAAGATCCTCAGGGACGCCGGCATCACGCCGCAGTAGCCGTGCGGTGTGCGGGCGCGGTCCTGGCGATCGTTACGCCGCGGCGCTACCCGAAATCGAAACTTGAGCGCGCAAGTCGGGTAAAACCCGACTTGCGGTCAGCCACTCGGGGGCCGTGGCAGGTATTTTCGCCGCCGAAACTTCTCGACATGATCCGGGCCGTTGGGCAGTGACCCACGCGCCGCGTCGCCGCTCGCCCTTGTCCGCTAGAAGCGCCCCGTGAACGGGGGTAGCATCTCATCTTACAACAAGACGTATTCGGGAGGATTCCATGACGCACCTGCCTTACGCCGGTTCCGCGGCTGGCACGTCCTGCTATTGCAGCACCTGCAATCCGTCGACGCCCGTTTCCCGCCGCCAGTTTCTTTGCACCAGTGCAGCGACGGCCGTTGCTGCGTCGGCCGTCGTCGGCGCAGTCGGCGGCACCGCCAACGCCCAGCAGCCAGCGCCCGGCCGTCCGATTCTGATCAAGGGCGGCTGCGTGCTCAGCCTCGACCGCGCGGTCGGAGACTTCGAGCGGGCGGACGTGTTGATCGAGGGCGGCAAGATTTCGGCGGTGCGGCCGAACGTCGACGCGCCCAACGCGGAGGTGATCGACGCGTCGAAGGCGATCGTCATGCCGGGCTTCGTCGATACTCATCGGCACATGTGGCAGGGCTTTTTGCGCAACGTGCTGCCGGACGGTTCGCTGGAAGACTATCGCAACGTGGTGCAGCGGACGTTTGGCGCCAAAATGACGCCCGATGACGTCTATGCCGCCGATCTCCTCAGCGCACTTGGCGCAATCGACAGTGGTGTGACGTGCGTCCTCGACTGGTCACACATCCACAACACGCCCGAGCATTCGGACGCGGTCATCAAGGGACTGGCCGATTCCGGGGTGAGGGCGGTCTTTGCCTACGGCAATCCGCAGAACGAAACCGGCCGCTACTGGGAGATGCCCGGACACAAGTTTCCGGGCGATATCGCACGGCTGCGCAAGCAATATTTCTCCAGCGAGGATCAGCTTTTGACGCTGTATATGGCCGCCCCGTCGGGGGCGCCCGAGCTGGTGCTGGACTCATTCAAGGCCGCCCGTGACGTGGGCGCCCGCATCACCATTCACGTGGGGGTGGGCGAGTTTGGCCGCAGCGGTCTGCTCGAGAAGCTCAACGCGGCGCAAGCGCTCAAGTCGGACACGACCTACATCCATTGCTGCACGTTGAACGACACGGAATGGAAGCTGATCAAGGACACCGGCGGAACGGTCTCGATTGCAAGCTATGTCGAGATGCTCATGGGCCACGGTACTCCGCCGATTTAAAAGGCGATCGACACAGGCATCCGCCCGTCGCTCAGCGTCGACGTCGAGACCTCGGTCCCGAATGACTTTTTCCAGCAAATGCGCTCGATCTTCTCCTTGCAGAAAGAGCAGGTCTGGGCCCGGCGGCTCGCCGGCGACAAGAATCCGCCGAAGTTTCTGACGGTGCGGGAGGTACTGGAATTCGCCACCGTCGAAGGCGCGAGGGCGAACGGACTCGAACGCAAGATCGGTACGCTTACGCCCGGGAAGGATGCGGACGTCATCGTGTTGCGGACCGATCGGCTCAACGTCATGCCGATGAACAATGCGGTGGGCGCCGTCGTGACCAGCATGGGTCCGCAGAATGTGGACACGGTGTTGATCGCCGGCAAGATCATGAAGCGCAACGGGCAACTGGTCGGCGTCGACTGGGAGCGGATTACCCGGCTCGGCAATGAGGCACAGGAGCGCAACTACCGGAATGCCAATGTGCCCAACAAACGCGTCTGACGATCGCTGAACCAATTACGGCGGGCGGGCTCACCGTTGCCCGGAGGCGGTTCGGAAAGCCCTTTGCTGTTGCAACTGGATACCCGGCAAGATGCCGGGTATGCGTTTGAAGGATGGACCATTTCGCATGGCTGATCGTTTCGACGTCGTCGTCGCCGGGGCCGGACACAACAGTCTGATCGCGGCCGCCTATCTCGCCAAGGCCGGCTACCGCTGCCTGGTGCTGGAAGGCAGGCCTGTTGTCGGCGGCAACTGCGTGACCGAGGAACTGACGCTTCCGGGATTCCAGCACGATTCGTGCGGCACCGCCCATGTGGTGATTCAGGATAGCCCGATGCTGCGCAACGACGAGCTCGGGCTCGCGGATTACGGCCTCGAATACATTCATCCTGAAATCGTCGTGCATGTGCCGTTCCCCGACGGCTCCTACCTGACGCAGTATCACGACATCGACCGGACCTGCGATGAGTTCGCCAAGTTCTCCAGGAAGGATGCAGCTGCGTATCGCCGCATGATCGAGGAATACGACGCCGTCAAGCCAATCTTCGATGCCGTGTCCTACACGCCCATTGGTTGGGGCAAGCCGGTGAACGAGCGTCTCGCCGAACACCCGGACGGCAAGCGTTGGCTGCGCCGCATCGCAATGTCGGGGTGGGACATCATCCGCGACAATTTCGAGGACGATCACTGCCGCTCGTTCATGCTGTGGATGGCCTTTCAAACCGTGGTGCCGCCGGAATGGCCGATGTCCGGGCGGCTGGCCTACTCGTTGGTCTATGGCCGGCAGCGCTGGAGCTGGTGCGTGCCGAAGGGCGGATCGGGGGCATTCTCGGGCGCGCTGGCGCGCCTGGTCGAAGCGCATGGCGGAGTCATTCTTACCAACAAAAGCGTGCAGGCACTGGTCCTCGAGGGCGGCCGTTGCACGGGAGTGGAATGCGCCGACGGCAGCGTGTATCGCGCCGCCAAGGCTGTGCTGTCGACCGTCCATATCAAGCATCTCGTGGACATGGCTCCGCGCGACGCCTGGGGCGATGATTTCGTCGCCGGCGTGGAGACGTGGCAAGCGGGTCCGACGCTGTTCGTGACCCACTACGCAACCACTGAACCGATGAGGTTTGTGGTCGATGGTGGCGTGCGCGAGCCCATGGCCGCCGGTATCATGTCGACAGCGACCCGTGCCCTGCGGATGGGCTACGACTACGCGCGTGGTGCTGTGAATATCGAGGATCCGGTTCTGCTCGCCGTCTGTCCCACCCTCGTGGATCCCGGACGGGCGCCGCCGGGCAAGCACACGGTGAAGGTGATCGGCTTTCAACCCTACGATCTCGCGGAAGGCCCGCAGCATTGGGACGACATCAAGGAGCAGGTCTCGCAGGCCAATCTCGATCAGCTGCGGCGATTTGCGACCAATCTCACGGACGACAAGATCCTCGCGCGCGTGGTGGAGAGCCCGCTCGATTTGGAACGCATGAACCCGCACAACTGGCGCGGCTCATGTCATGGCGGTGCGCAGAACGCCGCACAGTCGGCGAACATGCGGCCCGTCCCTGGCTGGGCTTCGCATCGCATGCCGATCCCCGGGCTCTACCAGACCGGCTCCACGACCCATCCGGGCGGGTCGATCTCCGCCGGCCCTGGTCGCAACGCCGCGGCCGTGATGCTCAAGGACCTGGGAAAAAGCCTGGACGACGCGGTGACGAAGAGAACCCCGGCAAGGATGGTCGCGGTGATTTCTGACTGAGCGGTGAGGGAGAGACAGTCATGGGACCCCTTCGCTTTCGCGGCGTTCTGCCCGCGATCGTTGTATTGGCAGCTTGCGGCGCGCCGGTTCAAGCGCCGGCAGAACCGGCTTATCCCAACCAGACCGTGCGTCTTGTGGTGCCGTTTTCCGCAGGCAGCGTGACCGATCTTCTTGCCCGCAGCATCGGCGACAAGCTCGCCGACGCCTGGGGCCAGCAGGTGATCGTGGAGAACCGGCCTGGCATTCCCGGGACCGCCAGCGTGGCGAAGTCCGCACCTGACGGGCACACGCTGATGCTGACCTCCAACGGACACACGGTCGCCGCCGTGCTCAACAAGAACCTGCCGTTCGATCCGGTCCGCGATTTTTGCGGGATCACGCAGGTCGCCTCGGTGCCCCTGGTCTTGATTGCGCCGCCTGAGCTGCCGGCGAAGTCGCTGAAAGAGCTGATCGCGCTCGCCCGGGACAAGCCGGGGACGCTCAACTTCGCTTCCTCCGGCCTCGCCAGCACGGCCTATATTTCCGGCGAGCTGTTCAAGCAGACGGCGCGGATCAATATTGTGCACGTGCCTTACAAGGGCGCACCGGAGTCGCTGACCGGCATCATGCGCTCTGATTCACATATGTTCTTCGCCGGCATTAACATAGCGCTGGATTTGATTCAGTCCGGAAAGGTGCAGCCGCTCGCCGTGGCGACGCCGAAGCGGATACCAACGCTGCCCAACGTTCCGACCTTCGCCGAAGCCGGCATGCCGGAATTCGAATACGATGCCTGGTTCGGCATCATGGCTCCGGCCAACACGCCGGCCGCGATTCGCGACAAGGTCAGCCAGGATGTCGCGACGATCTTTCGGATGCCCGACGTGCAGAAGCGGCTTGAAAGCCAGGGCGTCGTGACGATCGTGAGCGCCCCGCACGAGTTCGACGCGTTGATCCGAGCAGACACCGATCGGTTCGAAAGAATGCTCAGGCAGGCGGGCGTCGCGGGCAACTAGTGCGACGTTGAGCCGGTGTGACTTGCCCGGGCGAACGAAGACCTTCGACGCTTCGGTGCCTAGAGCTGGAACGTGCATCGCCCATGCGGCGTCGTGAAGGTGCCTTTTAACCGACGCGTATCATTTTCCACCCAGCGCACCTAGATATGTCCGGAGTCGAACTGCCGAGTTTCGTTCATGCATTTGCGCGCCATGGTGCTCGAGCGGCCGCGTACTCCGCTGGTCATGCGAGAGCGGCCGGTGCCCAGCCCTGCGGTCGGCGAAATTCTCGTCAAGGTCGCCGCCTGCGGTGTGTGCCGGACCGATCTGCATGTCGTGGATGGCGAGTTGCCGCACCCGAGGCTTCCGATCGTGCCCGGCCACGAGATCGTGGGGCGCGTTGCGGCAATGGGGGAGGGGGTCGCCGGATTCGCGATCGGCGAGCGGGTCGGCATTCCGTGGCTCGGCTACACCTGCGGGGTCTGCCCCTATTGTCGCACCGGCCGGGAGAATCTGTGTGACCGGCCACTGTTCACCGGCTACACCCGCGATGGTGGGTATGCGACGCACACGGTCGCCGATGCACGCTACTGTTTTCCGCTTCCGGAACGCGGGGAGGATGCTGAAATTGCCCCGTTTCTGTGTGCCGGCCTGATCGGCTGGCGCAGCTACCGCATGGCGGGAGCCGAAGGGGCGCAGCCCCAACGGGCGGAGGCAAACGAGGCACCCTTGACGGCGCTTGGCCTCTACGGGTTCGGAGCGGCCGCTCATATCCTTGCGCAAGTGGCGGCCTGGCAGGGCCGCCGGGTCTACGCCTTCACTCGCAGCGGCGATTCCGCGGCCCAAGCGTTTGCAAGATCGCTGGGCGCGGTCTGGGCCGGCGGGTCCGACGAAATGCCGCCCGAGCCGCTCGATGCCGCGATCATCTTCGCCCCCGTCGGGGCGCTTGTTCCCGTGGCGCTGAAGGCGGTGAAGAAGGGTGGCCGTGTCGTCTGTGGCGGTATTCATATGTCGGATATCCCGAGCTTCCCCTATCGCCTGCTCTGGGAGGAACGGCACGTGGTGTCGGTCGCCAACCTCACCCGCGCGGATGCGCGCGAGTTTCTGACACTGGTGCCGCAGGCCGGGGTCAGGACCGAGGTCACACGCTATCCGCTCCAGGCAGCCAACCGGGCGCTGGCCGATCTGCGTGGGGGTCGCCTGCAGGGCGCGGCCGTGCTGATACCGTGACTGCTCGCGACAGGTCTTGACGCCGCTATGTGATGATCGTCGCTGTCGGCTCGGCGTGACCAATGACGCGTTTGATCGACGGAAAGCGCATACGCAGCGCGCGCTCGACCTCATCGACCTTGTCGTGCACGTCGGTCACCGTGAGATTGGCATCGACGAGGCAGTGAAAATTGACGATCTCGCCCCCATCGGCCTCGCGCACGCGCACGTCATGGATCTCTCCGACCAAGTCAACCTTCGCCGCAATGTCGGTCAGCGCGTCGCGCACCGCGGCGATGCGCGCGGGTAAGGCCTCCCGTCCCGGCTCGTCAAACGGCTGCAGGGGCTCGATGTGCGTCTCGATTTCGACGCCTGGTCCGAGTTCATCCCCGATCGCGGCTTCGAGCCCGCTCGCGATGTCATGGGCCGCTCCCAATGAGAGCGATCCATCGACTTCGAGGTCGAGCGCGACCGCGAGCCGTCCTTCGATTGCGTGCACCGTGACGTGGTGGACGGCCAGAGCCCGGTTGCGGGCAATCACCATGACCCGTTCGAGTACGGTTTCGTCATCGAGCGCACGCGGCTCGGTCGTTACGGTGACTTCCGCGGCCGGACTGTCGGCACGCACGGCCGCGATGATGCGGTCCTTGAGCGCGGCGACGCGGTCGAGCGGAAGCGTGCGGCTGACTGCCACCACGAGGTCGACGAACAGGACCGCGCCTACTTGGCGTACGCGCAGCCTGTCCACTCCTACAACGCCCGGGACGCGAGCAATCGCGGCTGTCAGCTTATCCGCAGCTCCAGTGGGGGCGGTATCGGTCAGCGTGTCGATGGTGCGTCGGCCGAGCCGCCAGCCGGCGATACAGATGACGACTGACACGACGATCGCCGCCACCGAGTCAGCCCAGTCATAGCCGAGCGCTACCGCCACGAGGCCGACGAGAACCGCCACGGACGACCACATGTCGGAACTGAAATGGAGCGCATCCGCTTCGAGGGCGTGGCTCGAGGTCGTTTCAGCCGTCCGGTACAGCACGCGCGCGCGGAAGAAGTCCACGATGATGGAGATAGCAATCACGAGGAATGCCCACGGCGTCGCCTCCACATGCGGAGCGTCCCCGCTCGCGAGCCGCTTCACCGCTTCCCAAATCACGATGCCGGCGAGAGCGAACAGCAACGCTGTTTCGGCGAGCGCGGCGACGCTCTCGACCTTGCCATGCCCATAGTGATGCTCGGCGTCGGCGGGTTTGCCGGAAATCCGCACCGCGAAATAGGTCATCACGGTCGCGCCACAATCGATCAGGGAATGGGCCGCTTCCGACAGGAGTGCCAGCGAACCGCTCATCGCGCCGACGATGGCCTTGGCAACCGTCAAGCCCGCCGACGCCGCGATCGAGGAGAGCGCGACTCTCTGCTTGACGTCCTGCATCATTTGCCTCCGCGCAGCGAGCGGTAGCGAGCGGCTCAGGACCCGTCAATACGGGGGAGACGAAGCCGGGGCGGCTTGGCGCTGCGCTTGAACATGCAAACGATTTGCATTGACGATCCGTTTGCCACCTGTTCGGAAGTCGGCGCCCACGTTGACAGCTTGGATCTGGTGAGGTCCCATATCGTGGTTGCGCCCGGCTCGCATCCCGGCACAAGGTCGCAATTGCTTTGGCATTGGATGAGTGCAGGGGGCGAAGGACGAATGTTTGGGAAGACCTGGCGCACCTCCGAGCGGAAATACTCCCTTCGTCATGATGTCAATGTTTCAGTTCCCGTAAGCGCCGGCCACGTCCTCGATGGAGACGTGTTTCGACCGGATGCCGCCGGCAGGTTTCCTGCCATCGTTTGCGTTCATGCCTATTCCAAAGCGGATCAAATTGCGCCGTTGATGCCGGTCGGCTTTTCACACGCTCGGGGTCATATGGAGAGCGGCGATCCGAACTTCTACGCCCGCCGCGGTTATGCGCAGGTTCTGCTCAACATTCGCGGTACCGGGCAATCGGGTGGCGCTTTCGGCAATCTCGGCGCGTCGTCCATTGACGACATCTGCGAAGCGCTCGAATGGGTGGCCGAGCAATCCTGGTGCGACGGCAACATCGCGATGTTTGGCGCGTCGTATTTTTCGCTGGTGGCGGGCTTGGTCGCGGCGCGAAATCCCAGGCCACTGAAGTGTATTTTCGCGCCTTTTGCGTGGTCGGACGCCTATCGTGACCGCTATTACCAGGGTGGCATCCTCAATTGGGGCTTCAGCAAGATCTGGTTCGAGACGTTGCCCGAGACGGTGTTCGAGCCCGGCCTTTGGCAGACCTGGGGCCGCGCGCGTTTTGATCAGGCAGTCGCCGCAGCGCTCGACGACCCGGAAATCCGCGCCGTCCCCTTCCTGGTGAACGCGCTGAAAAATCCCGAGCACGGCGGCCATCGGGTCATCCTCGAGACCCTGCTGCGACCGTTTGACGGTGACTATTATCGCGAGCGGTCGCCGGACTACGCCCGCAAGCCAAACGTGCCGGCTTACTTTGGTGCCTGCTGGGGCGTATACGGCACGCACCTTCCAGGCGCTTTCCGCAATTTTGCTCAATGGTCGGGGCCGACGAAACTTACCATCGGGCCACCGCTCTACCTTGATCGTCCGCTCTACCAGTATGCATACGAATCCTTGCGCTGGTTCGACCATTGGATGAAGGGCATCGATACCGGGATCGTGAGCGAGCCGCCGATCAGCTTGTTCATCGACGGAACGGGGGAGTGGAGGCAGGCCCATGAATGGCCGCTGCCGGAGACGCGCTGGACCCCATTCTACCTTCACCAAGGAGGACTCTTGAGCGAGCACGAATTCTGGCCGGGCGAGACGCCTTCGACCTTCGTTGACTCGCCGTTCGAGCGCGGCGCGCTTACCTTCGCAACGCCGCGGTTCGTCGAAGCGACGGAGATCTGCGGGCCGATCGTGCTCACGCTCTACGGCACCACGACGTCGACCGACGTTCTATGGTTCGTTTCCCTGTTCGAAGTGCGCCCCAATGGTTCGGAACGCCTGCTCACGCGCGGCTGGCTGCGCGGCTCGCAGCGTGCGCTCGATAACGACCGTTCGCTTCCGTGGCAGCCGTATCACGCCCATACCGGCCGCGAGCCACTGGAGCCGGGAGAGGTTTATCGATTCGACATCGAAGTTCGGCCGTATGGCATCCTGATGCAGCCGGGTTCGCGTCTTGCCCTCAGGATCAAGTGTGCCGACGATGAGAGGCCGCAGACCGCGCTGGAGGCCATCGCGCTCGGCCACATCGCCAGACCGGACACAGCGCGGGTCTCAATCTATCACGATGCGGACCATCCATCGCACCTGCTGCTACCGATCACGCGGGGTAACCGGATCGAGACATTCATATCGGGCGGAGTTGCGCTCCCGCCGTGAGGTGGTGTGCATGCTCAAGACACCGAAGAGGGAGGACGCCATGAAGTGCCGGATTTGGGCTGCTTCGCTCGCAGCATTTATGATCGTGGGCACTGCTGCCCTGGAGGCGCAGGAGTATCCGTCAAGAGTCATCCGTGCTGTTTTGCCTTTCAGCCCCGGCGGGCTGGGCGATACGGTTATCCGCGCGATTGGTCATGGTCTCGCCAAGACGCTGGGACAGGGGATCGTCGTGGAGAACCGCCCCGGTGCCGGCACCCAGATCGGCGCACAGGCGTGCGCGGCAGCCCCTCCGGACGGCTATACGATCTGCATGCTTCCGGTCGACGCATTGAGCTATCAGCCGTTCCTCACCAAGAATCTTCCATATGATCCGGACAAGAGCTTTGACCCCATCACGGCAGTATTCTATCTCACGGAGGTCATGGTGGTGGCGCCTGCCACAAGCGTGGCAACAGTCGAGGATCTGATCGCGCGGTCCAAAGTCAGGCCAAACACTTTGAACTACGCCACGACGGCTACCAGCAGCGTGCTTTTCTTCGAGAATTTCAAGCACGAGACGGGCGCAGATATCACCAAGGTCGTCTACAAGGGCGGCGCGGACGCCGTGCAAGCCATGTTGAGCGGCGAATCGCAGGTGGGATTCTTTGGGCTTGGCAACGTGGTTGGCCAGATTCAGTCGGGCGCACTTAGGGCGCTGGCTGTCGACGGGCTCAAGCGCTCTCCGCTTTTGCCGCAGGTACCGACGCTGGCGGAGGCGGGTTACAAAGGGGCACAAAACCGGGTGTGGTTCGGTTTGTTCGCCCCGGCAGGAACGCCGAAACAGGTCATCGCGCGGCTCCAGAGCGAGGTCGAACGAGTGGTTCGCGAACCGGATTTCCTGCAGAAATACATGGATGGGCTCGGGCTGGAGCCCATTCTCAATTCGCCTCAGGAGTTTGCCACGTTTCTGCGCGAGGATCGCGCCCGTGCGGAGCTTCTTGTCAGGCGCTCGGGACTTCAATTGCAGTGACCAGCGGCTTGAATGGGACACTCACATGGTGTTGCGGATGCGCGATTGCACGATTGGAAAAGGGGAGGGGCGCACCTGCGCTGCTTCCGAGAGTGACGCATGAAGTATTCAGGGTTCTCTGTCGCATGTGCGCTGCTCTTGGTTACGGCGTTTGGCGACGCGGCCGTCGCCCAGGGCTGGCCGATGCGGCCGATCACCATCGTCGTGCCGTTTCCACCCGGTCCGCTCGACGTCGTCAGTCGGCTGGTTGGGTCAAAAATGAGCGAGGGGCTGGGCCAACCGATCGTCATCGATAACCGCGCTGGCGCGAATGGCACGATCGGCTCGAGCCTGGTGGCACGTGCGGCCCCCGACGGCCACACGATCCTTTCGGCTACGATAGGAACGCACGTGACGGCCGTGCACCTCGTCAAGAATCTGCCTTACGATCCGGTACGGGATTTCACTCCGATCGTGGCGAGCGTCGAGCCGGTCACCTGCCTGGTGGTCAACGACGCGCTTGGGGTCAATTCGGTTCGCGACTTGATCGACCTGGCAAGGCGCCGTCCTGGTGAACTGGGATATGGCACCTCGGGGGTCGGTTCGGTCTTTCACTTGCTGGGCGAGCTCTTCAATCAGACTGCCGGCGTCAAACTCCAGCACGTGCCATATCGCGGCGTCGGGCCTGCGATGCAGGATGTGATCGGAGGCCATATCCCGATTGTGTTCACGTCGGTATCGACCGCCCTGCCCAATCTGAAGGACGGGCGTATCAAGATCCTCGCCGTGCTTGAGCCCACTCGCTATTCGCGGATGCCCGACATTTCCTCCATCGCGGAAGCGTTGCCTGCATTCCGCAAGCCTTCCAGCTGGTTCGGCTATCTCGGCCCGCCCGGCATGCCGCCCGAGATTGTCGCGCGGCTCAATCGCGAGATCGTCAAGGGGCTGAACGCGCCTGATGTCCTGCCAAAGCTCGAAGAGCTCGGTTACACGGTGATCGGCGGCACACCTGAGCAGTTTGCGGCCCTCATACCCGACGGCATCGAGCGTTTCGGGGCAATCATCAAGGCTGCGGGCATTCAACCGGAGTAGAGCCACCGTTGTGAGGGCCGCCCTGAACTGGCCGCCATCGTGTCCGGGCTGGACTACTTGAAACGCTGCGACTGTTTGTCGAGCTCGCGGGCGAGGACAGCGCCGATTTTCGCGAGCGGAGCCGGCCGCATCATGTGGACGTGCTCGCAGTCCACCTCATGCAGTGCAATCGTTCCGCTCACATAGGGCTTCCATCGATCCGTCGCCGGCTCCGCTTCGCCGACCGTGGCGGCAAAAAGCAGAACGTCCCCGTCGAATCGCTGGGGAAGGAAGTTTCTTGCAAGGCGGCTGTTGTTCCTCATGACCTGGAGGATCGCCGCAACCTGGTGCTCCTCCAGACTCGACAGGATGTCTCCCTCCTTGCGCAGGATGTCCAACGCGCGCGAGATTTGGAGCGGTTCATTTCCTGTGTAGTAACCGAGCGCCTTCAGCTGATCGGCAAGTAGTCTCTCGTCGTCCATGTGGACTGGATGTCGGGGCGCGTGATGCCTGGGGACGGGATAACCGTCGAGAATGGCGAGCAAGGCTACCGTTTCGCCCAGCTCTTGAAGGCGAGTAGCGATCGCGTGGGCAACCAGTCCGCCGAATGACCAGCCAAGCAGGTGGTAGGGTCCGGTTGGCTGGATCTGCCGAATGAACGTCAGATAGTCCTCGACCATGTCCTCGATCGTATCGGGGGCCGCCTGCGGCTGGAGGATTCCGCGCGCCTGCAAGCCATAGACGGGGCGATCGGCGGGCAAGTGCCGCATGAGCCCGGAATAGGACCAACCAAGGCCGCCCCCGGGGTGAATGCAGAACAGGGGTGCGAGACGTCCCGACGGCCGCAGCGGGAGCAGGACCTCGAGCGGCGACCGGTCAGGCCGACCGCCATCAAGACGCTTGGTCAGCGCCGCAACCGTCGGCGCCTCGAACAGGCTGCGGATCGCAATCTCAACATCCAGGGTCGAGCGGATGCGGCTGATCAGCCGCGTCGCCAGCAGCGAATGACCACCCAGCGCAAAGAAGTTGTCGTCGATCCCAACACGATCAACCCCCAGAACCTCCGCAAACAACGCGCACAGGATCTCCTCCTGCGGCGTGCGCGGGCCGCGCACCGAAACCGCCGTCACCTCAGGCGCAGGCAGCGCACGACGGTCGAGCTTGCCGTTGGGCGTCAGCGGCAGACGTTCCAGCACAACATAGGCCGACGGCACCATGTAGTCGGGAAGCAGCCCGGCAAGATGCGACCGCAACTCCCCGCCATCCGGCGCCCCATCCCCGGACGCAACCACATACGCAACCAGCCGCCTGTTCCCAGGCACGTCCTCGCGCGCAATCACCGCAGCCTGCGACACACCCCCATGCCGAACCAGCGCAGCCTCGATCTCCCCAGGCTCGATCCGGAACCCGCGCAGCTTGATCTGACCGTCCGCACGACCCAGAAAGTCCAGCACCCCGTCCGAACGCCAGCGCGCAAGGTCCCCGGTGCGGTACATCCGGCTCCCCGCAGCACCAAACGGGTCCGCAACAAACCGCTCCGCCGTCAGCCCCGCACGTCCAAGATAGCCGCGCGCAAGCCCACACCCCGCGATGTAAAGCTCCCCGCTAACCCCGGCAGGTACTGGCTCCAATCCACCATCCAGTACATAAGCGCGGTAGTTGGGCAGCGGCCGCCCGATCGGCAGGTACGGGCCTGGTTCATGTCCCTCGATGCCGAAGCCAACGGCGTCGATCGTGGTTTCGGTGGGGCCGTACAGATTGGTGATTTTCGTCACGGCGAGGCGATGAGAAGTCTCGGCGTGCAGTTCGGCCGGGAACGCCTCGCCGCCCAGGACCAGATGACGCACAGAGGTCCCGTCCGGTGCACCACGAAGGAGGCTCTCGAACAGCGATGGGGTACAGTTCAGGAGATCCACTTTGGTGCGCGATATCGACTCCCAGAATTGAACGGGCGACGCTCGAACATCGTCGTCGATGACCACGATCGAGGCACCGTGAACCAGCGGCAATGTCATTTGCTCGATGGAGGGATCGAAAGCAGCCGAGCTCAGAAGGGCTATGCGGAATCCCGCTGCCGCTCCGAAGTCCTTCCCGAGCGTGACTACTTTGTTGACAAGGCTCGCGTGGTCTACGACGACGCCTTTCGGTGTTCCGGTGGATCCGGATGTGTAGATGACGTAGGCGGTGTTGCCGGGATGGAGGGCGACGGCCGGGGCGGTGGCGGGGGCGCGGGCGATGGTGTCCCACTCGCTGTCGAGGCAGACGATGCGGGCGCCGCCGGCGGGCAGCTGCGGGCGCAGCGCCGCCTGCGTCAGCAGCACCGGCGCGCGCGCATCATCCAGCATGAAGGCAAGCCGCTCACCAGGGTAGGCGGGATCGAGCGGCAGATAGGCCCCGCCGGCCTTGAGGATGCCGACAAGCCCAACCACCATCTCCAGCGAGCGCTCGACGCACAGCCCAACCACGACCTCGGGCCCAACCCCCAGCCCCCGCAGGTGATGCGCAAGCCGGTTCGCGCGCGCATCGAGCTCGCCATAAGTGAGGCTCTCATCCCCGAACACCACCGCGGTCGCGGCCGGCGTGCGCGCCGCCTGCGCCGCAAACAGCTCAGGCAAGGTCGCAGACGGCACCGCCCGCGCGGTCTCGTTCCAGTCCCGCAATATGGTGCGGCGCTCATCGCGCGAGAGGATCTCAAGGCTCCCGATCGCACGCCCGGGCTCCGCTGCCGCCGCCTCCAATAGCCGCACAAGCCGCGCCGCAATCGCCTCAACGCCGCCACGCTCAAACAGATCGGGCCGGTAGCTCAACCGCAGCTGCACCTGCTCGCCGGCCCGCGCCGCCAGGCTCAAGGGATAATGCGTGGCATCCACCCCGCTCACATCCGTGAGCCGCAAGCCACCCGCATCGGACAAAAGCCCGCCGCGATCGACCGGATAGTTCTCGAACACCACCAGGGTATCGAACAGCTCGCCCAACCCGGTAAGACCCTGGATCTCCGCCAGCCCCAGATGCTGGTGCGCCATCAGCCGCGACTGGCTGTCCTGCACCTCCTGAAGCAACTCCAGCAGCGGTTTGCTCGCCGGCACCTGGATGCGCAGCGGCAGCGTGTTGATGAACAACCCCACCATGCGCTCGATGCCGGCAATCTCCGGCGGCCGCCCCGCCACCGTCACCCCGAACACCACGTCCTCGCGCCCGGTCAGCCGGCCGAGCAGGATGGCCCAGGCCCCCTGCAGCAGGGTGTTGAGCGTCAGGCCATGCCGGCGCGCCTGCCGGCTCAGCGCAGCCGTAAGCTCCGCGCTCAATGCCAAGGTGATCCGCTCGGGCGCAACCGCCGCAGCGCCGCCATCATGCCCGGCCAGCCGCGTGGCCTCCTCCAGCCCCGCCAATGCCTCCCGCCAGGCCGACACCGCCGCCGCATGATCCTGCGACGCGATCCAGGCGAGATAGTCACGGTAGGGCGCCACCCGCGGCAGCCGCGCGCCCTGGCCGCCATAGAGCGTGAACAGCTCCCGCACCAGCACCGGCATCGACCAGCCATCCATCAGAATGTGATGGTTGGTGACCACAAGCCGATGCCGATCAGCCGCCAGCCGGATCAGCGTGAAGCGAATGAGCGGCGCATGGGCAAGATCGAAGCGCGCCGCGCGGTCCTGCGCCAGGATATCGGCCAGCCGTTGCGCGCGCGCGTCCTCGTCCAGCAATGACAGGTCGATGTGCCGCCACGGCGCCGCCGCCTGCGGCACGATGATCTGCACCGGCCGGCTGAGGTTCTCATGCCGGAAGCACGCCCGCAGGCTCCCATGACGGGCCACCAGCGCCTGCGCCGCCCGTTCCAGCGCCGCCCCGTCGAGCGCACCGTCCAGACCCAGATCCAACTGCACCGTATAGATGTCCGCCTGCGCATCATCGTAGAGCGCATGGAACAGCAGGCCCTCCTGCAACGGCGACAGCGGCAGGATGTCCTCGAGCGGCCCAGAGTCCTCCAGCCGCTCGATCTCGGCTTGCGACAGCGCCAGCAACGGCAGATCGCTCGGGCTGCGGCCGCCAGCCCCGGGCGCTGCCACATGACCAACAAGCGCCGCCAGCACCTCGAACCAGCGCTCCGCCAGATCGCGAACCGCAGCCTCCGACACAAGCGCAGGCGCCCAGCACCAGTTGGCCGTGAGCCGGGGACCCTCGAGCGCGTCGAGCGTGACCGCATTGACCTCGAGCACATGGGAAAGCGGAAGATCGCCACCGCCGCCAAGCCCCACCGCCTCCGGCGCCGGGCCCCAGTCCGCCGCCGCCGGTGCCGCAAAGCGCCCGAGATAGTTGAAGCCGATCTGCGGCGCCGCCAGACCGGCAAGCTGCGAGGCGGTCTGCGCGTTCAAATAGCGCAGCACCCCATAGCCCAGCCCGTTGTCGGGCAGCGCACGCAACTGCTCCTTGATGCTCTTGAGCGCGCGCCCGAGCGCGGCGCCGCCCGCCCGCGCCTCCTCAACATCAAGCCCGCCAAGATCGAGCCGCACCGGGAACAGGCTGGTGAACCAGCCCACCGTGCGCGAGAGATCGGCCCCCGCAAATATCTCCTCGCGGCCGTGACCCTCGAGATCGAGCAGCACCGCCGGCTTCGCGCCGCGACCACGCCGCCGGCACCAGTCCGCAAGCGCCACCGCCAGGCCCGTCAGCAGTACCTCGTTGACGCCGCCATGGAACGCCGCAGGCACCCGCGTCAGCAGCGCGCCCGTGATCTCGGCCGGCAGCGTGAGCGTGAGACGGCCGGCCGTGCCGCTGACGTCGCGCACCGGATCGAGCGTGCCGTCAACCAGCGATAGAGACGGCGCGCGCAGCATGCCGCTCCAGAGCGCAAGCTCCCCGGTGCGGCCCTCATCCTGCGCGTGCGAGGCAAGCTGCTGCGCCCAGCGCCGGAACGAGGTCCCGCGCGGCACCGGTGCCGGCATCCGCCCATCGGCAAGCGCCCGCCAGGCCGCCGCAAGCTCCGGCAGCAGGATGCGCCACGACACTCCGTCTACCGCCAGATGATGGATGGTCAGCAACAGCCGGCCGGCTGCATCCGAACCGGCGTCGAACCACACCGCCCGCACCATCGCGCCGGCCGCAGGCGCAAGCTGGCGCTCCGCGGCTTGCGCCTCCTCGGCTATGCGCGCGCCCAGTGCCGCTTCATCAAGTCCAGCGATGTCGATGCGGCGCAGGCAGTCACCCGCAGGCACCGCGCCGGGCGGCGCCACCTCCAGGCGCCACAGCGAATGCTGCCGCGCCGCGCCATCGAGGCGCAGCCGCAACGCGTCGTGATGGTCGAGCAGGCTCTGCAAGGCGCCAACCAGATGGTCGCCCCGCATGCCTGCCGGCACCTGCAGCAGCATCGCCTGGCTGAAGCGATCGATCGCGCCGCCCCGCTCCAGCAGCCAGTGCATGATCGGCGTCGGCGACACCTCGCCGATCGCGACGTCGGTCTCGATGGGAGAGGCCGCCACCTCACCGCCGGCGACATCGGCCAGTGCCGCCACGGTCTGATGCTGGAACACCGCACGCGGCGTGATCGCAATCCCCGCCTTGCGCGCCCGGCTCACCAACTGGATCGACATGATGCTGTCGCCGCCGAGCGCAAAGAAGTTGTCGTCGACCCCAACACGATCAACCCCCAGAACCTCCGCAAACAACGCGCACAGGATCTCCTCCTGCGGCGTGCGCGGGCCACGCACCGAAACCGCCGTCACCTCAGGCGCAGGCAGCGCACGACGGTCGAGCTTGCCGTTGGGCGTCAGCGGCAGACGATCCAGCACAACATAGGCCGACGGCACCATGTAGTCGGGAAGCAGCCCGGCAAGATGCGACCGCAACTCCCCGGCTTCCGGCGCCCCATCCCCGGACGCCACCACATACGCAACCAGCCGCCTGTTCCCAGGCACGTCCTCGCGCGCAATCACCGCAGCCTGCGACACACCCCCATGCCGAACCAGCGCAGCCTCGATCTCCCCAGGCTCGATCCGGAACCCGCGCAGCTTGATCTGACCGTCCGCACGACCCAGAAAGTCCAGCACCCCGTCCGAACGCCAGCGCGCAAGGTCCCCGGTGCGGTACATCCGGCTCCCCGCAGCACCAAACGGGTCCGCAACAAACCGCTCCGCCGTCAGCCCCGCACGTCCCAGATAGCCGCGCGCAAGCCCACACCCCGCAATGTAAAGCTCCCCGCTAACCCCAGCAGGTACAGGCTCAAGGCCAGCATCCAGTACGTAAGCGCGGTAATTCGGCAGTGGCCGCCCGATTGCGATACGGGGGTCGTCGGTGGTGTCATCCAAAACAAACGCCGTCGCATCGATACAACACTCGGTCGGCCCATAAGTGTTGATAATGGGCACGGTGCCAAATCGTTTGCGCAACCGATGATGAAGCAACGGCGGCGTCTCTTCGCCTCCGAGGACGATTTGATGAAGCGTGAGGCCGGCAGGCGCGGACTTGACGATCGCCGCAATGAGTGAGGGCGTTGTGTCGAGATAATTGACGGCGTGTCGAGAGACGAAATCCCAGAAGGCCGCCGGCTCTTGCATGGCGACATCGGACATCAGGACAACGCACCCGCCGTGAACCAGCGGAAGGAATTTTTGCTCGATCGACGTGTCGAAACCGATCGATGCGATCCCGAGCACACGATCTCCCGGCTGCATCGGAAAATCCGCCATCTGTGCGAACGATAGGTTTGTGACGTTCTGATGGGTGAC
>CAVUAI010000067.1:0-145451 GCA_963739385.1 uncultured Alphaproteobacteria bacterium | reverse complement strand
TGTGCGCTCAACCTCGGCCAAGAGTTGTCGAGCGATGTTTTCCGCCGACATAGGACGTCCCCGTGCTTGTGCCGCCCCCGTCGAGGCGCACCATTTCCGGATCGTCCCACCCCGCCACTATAGCGTGAAATTCCGTTGCCGGCGATGCGAGTTAGGGCTGCTTCCTCAGTCGCCTTCTGGCTTTGCGCCCAGCCCCTCGAGCGCGCGCGCGGCATCCGGTGGCGGCGGTGACTTGCGTCGTTCCTCCAGCTCGCTGGCGACCTTGCGCAAGGCCGCGACGAAATTGGGCGGCGCCTGAGTTGGCCGGTGTTGATCAGCAGGTCGTGGGAGATGTCGAGCAGGGTGGTGATGACGGCCACCATCGGAACGTCGCGGCCGTGGGTGTGGGACACGATGGTCTTGAACAGCACCCGGTAAAGGTCGTCGCTGCTCTCCAGCAGGCGCTTTTGCAATTCTTCGCGGCCGCCGGTGCGCCATTGCAAATCAGGGGCGACTGCGCGGGCGGCTGTTCGGGTTGCGGGTCCGGATCGGGCGGCGGGTTGGTCCAGCCGCTGGGTTTTTCCGTCATTGGCTTATCCTCCCTCTAGCGTGGCGCAGTTAGGCTCATGTTGCCGCCGCCTCAAGCTCCTCGCCGCGTCCTACGTGATCCCGCCCTCGTTGACCCAAAATCACTCCGCAGCCAGCCACCATGGCGGCGACGAACAAATGTTTGGCGCAAAGTAACAAGTCCCGCCCGGGGGCCAAAGCGACAAACAGATCGGCCACCTACTGCAAACCTACGAAGGGAACGCCGGTGAAAACCCTCGCTCTTGCTACCCCGTCACCTACCGCCGCCGCCGCGACGGCATGCTGATCAAAATCGCCCGGCGCTGGCGCGTGCATGTCGAGCCTGCCCGTGCTGCCCCGACCATCCCGAAACCCGCTACCCGGAGAAATGAAACATGAAATCGACCCGCCGTATCAAACGCAGCAAGAAGCGACCAAGCCCGTGGCAAGCCTACAAGCTTGCCGTGAAATGCATCCGACGCGGCGCGGCGCCACCGCCCGCAGCATGTACAAGATTTTGACCGGAAGCACAGTCCCATGATCCGAACATTGACCGCCGCCGCAATGACGCTGGCCGCGATCACCACCGCCGGCGCCACGGCCAAGAATGACAGAGCTTGTATTCGCGACGTGAAGGAAATGTTCGGCATCACGGCGGCCAAGCGCATTTGCAACCCTAAGAACTACGTGACCAACCCCAACGAATATGGGTGGGAATGTCCATGGGCCGATTGGTACCCTCGTTCGGGTCAAGGGTCGCGGCGCCAAGCATAAACGCGATGCAATCTGCGAGTGACCGGCCCACCACACCGCCATCGAACAGGAGTCCCGATCATGATTTTATTGCTTTTCGTTTTCATTCTAGTGCTGTCCGTACTGGTCGGCATGTTCGCCGCCCGGCGCCGCAATCGCTCCGGCTTTGGTTATTTCCTGTTAGCGATCCTAATCTCGCCGTTGCTCGCCTTTCTGATTTTGCTGGCACTGCCGACCTTCCGCGACCGGCGTTGGAATGCGCTGCGCTCCACACCACCGGCGCCCCAGCCCATGACACGGCACGCCGTTGCCGGGGTCACCTTGTTGGTCATCGCCGGCGCCGGCTTTGTCGGCACGGTGGCGATCATAGTACCAATGATGCTGTTGCCATGACCCGCGACCCGTTCCGCGCCATCACCGACCACGAAGGCATGTTGGATATCCAAGAATTGCTCGACGGCCGCGAGTGGAATTCCGATACGCTCGCAAACATCGCCGCGGTGGTGGTGGCGGCCGGCTTCCGCGTCCGCGAGCTCGAGGATCGCAACCGATGACCCGCTTTCTCATTTCTGCCGCCGTGTTCGCCACCTTGGCAGTGCCCGCCGCCGCCGGCTCGATTTCGTTCTATGGCCGCAACGGTTCCTATGCCGGCTCGGCCATCACCCGCGGCGGTTACACCACATTCACCGATGGCGGCGGACGCTACCTCGGGTCGTCCTATCACCCGCGGCCGAACCACCATCGTGTACGGCGCCAACGGCAACCGCGTAGGCTCGAGCACCCGCACCGGGCGGCGCTAATGAGAGATCGTGCTTACATGAGATACGTCCTAGCAATCGCGGCCCTGTTCGCCTTGTCCGTGGCCGCATCCGCGGAAGCGCTGATACCGAAAGAAATGCAGGGTGCGTGGTGTAGCTCCACTGGTTCACCATTGACCGAGGAGGACGTGCTTACACCTGAAGCCTCAGTCCAAGGCAAGTGCGAGAAAATTGTCGTTCACGGTCGCGGTTTCCGGGGGGAAGGGTTGAACTGCACGGCTGTCAAAGTGAGCCTCAATCATCGGGGCCGGTGGACCACAATCAAAGTTAAATGTGGAAGGGATTTCACCACGATGCGATGGGAACGCAAGGAGGATTATATTGCCACTTCTCGGCAGTAAACGGGGGCGGCGATGAGGTCCAACGGTTCCCGCAGCGGCTCGATCACCCACACCGGACGATGACCGGCGCGCGGCGCAGCACGTCCACGGAAAGCATATTTTCTGCGGGACCAGTGGTCCCTCCGCCCAGCCCACCTTGCGCCCGGAAAAAGAAGATGGGAGATCTCGCCGAACCTTCGTCACAGCCGCCGGCGCACACGGAGCACCTGCGCCGCGTGCCACTTGCCACCGCCAGCAGTGGTGATGCCGCGACGATTTAGCTCCTCCGCAACCTTGCGAGCCGACAAGCCGGATAGCTCCTCAAAGAGGCCGCGGAGAGCGCTCGGCGCGCTCCTCAGCGGCGAGGCGGTTCTCGTCGCTCTGCGCCCGATGCCCACCCAGCCGCACGCCACGGGCCTTGGCCGCCCGTAGAGCGTCCTTGGTGCGCCGGCTGATCAACGCCCGCTCTTTCTCGGCGAGCGCGGCGTAGAGGTGCAGCAGGAACGGATCAGTGTCGGCGCCCAAACTCAGCGACGATGAACGGCACGCGATGCCGCATCAAACCGGAAATGAAATGGACGCTGCGGGAAAGCCGGTCGAGTTTGGCCACGACGATTGGCGCCTTCTGCCGGCGCGCCACCTCGAGCGCTGCCGTTAGCGCGGGTCGCTTCTCGTCGCCGCCGACTCTCGCTCTCGGTGAACGTTTGCAGGACGGTGAAGCCTTCGGCGTCGGTGAACCGGTTCAGGCGGCTTGCTGCGCCTCGAGCCCAAGGCCGGAACGCCCTTGCCGCTCTGTCGATACCCGGATGTAGGCCACCGCCGGCTTCATGGAGCCCTCTCTCGAAACGTGCCATCGTGCGTTGGCATGTTTCATTGAGGGTGGAACATGTCAAGTCATGTGTTTCAATTACCGTGAAGGCCCGCCCACATCCTCGCCAATGCCATTGGGCTGACGGGCAAACTGCTGCAACACTTGATAAATTTTTTCGGAGCCGACGGGCGTCACTGTGGCTGCAATTTGCAGTTGTATAGGGTCGGTCTTTGCCGGACTGTCCAGGCCAAGGAGTAACGCGCGGCGCTCTAGGATTTTTACGACCAGCATCCCGGCCTGGACGTCGGCCTGTTCGGTGGCGCGTTTGAGGAAGGTTTCGAGAAGAGATCGAGTCGTACAAATCGACAGCGATGGCACGCAGGCGCGCAGGATTGTCGATCTTCGGCAGCACGCGGTCGAGCGCTGAATTGACCTCGCCCGCTGTGCACCGTAGCTGCTTGCCGATGCTGCGCGCACTGCGGCCGATGACGGTCTCTCGCAGGATGACATCATCGCGGCCGTCGTCGGCTTGCTCCGTCATGATGGCTTCCTCCGCTCTTCGCCCGGCGTTTCAGTGATCGGACTGTAGCACCAAGCAGCGCTTGAAGCTCGCGCTCGGCATCGGCAAGCTCGGCGACGAGCCTCTCATGATAAACACGCTTCCGATAACGAGGGCGCGGCGGCAACTTTGCCAACACATCAGGAGCAGCACCGAGACGACGGCGCAGCCGCGCGACACGACCCACCACCCCGATGCTGGTGTGCCGAGAGCGGTAAGAAATGGAAAGGCACCCCTTGCCTCTACAGCCAACTTCACGGTCGCGGATGTAGAGGTGCTGCCGTAGGACACCGCACCGAGGACAGGTGAGGAAGGGCTGCTCGCCGCCGCGATGGCGGTCCTGGCGGACGATCTGCACCATCACGGACTCGCTCGCGCCTTCGACCAAAAGAACGAGGCGCGACGTCTCCGCGCGCGCAAGGACCGTGAGCGGGGAGGAGGTTGGGGTAAGCTGCCACAGCAGGCGGGTTTCGATCCCGGGGGTGAGGCCACCCGTGGCGTAGAGCGTGTTGACGTTGAGGCGGGGGCAGCGGTCGACGGTTAGTCGCGGGCTGGGCTGCACACCTGACCCGAAAGCACCCATGGGTTTTCTCGAAACAAGTATCCGAGTTGAGGGGGTGGGGGGACCGTATCAGCAAAGCCACCTGGGAGAGAGAGCCCCCGAACCCACCGCCCTCGCGCAGCCCGTGGTTGCAGCTAAACCTCTATATATATTCTGCTTTCTATCTATGTGGTGGCTTTGCTGAGACGGACCCCGTCTCCCTTTCTTCCCTAGCCCGCGTTTATTCCCTGCGCTTTTTGGCGCTGGCGCTCGGCTTCGGCTTGCTGTTGCTCCTGTTCTTCCCAATTGGTCTTGGTCCACAGGTCGGGCTTGCCCTGGCCTTCGCTCTCCCGTGCGATCAGACGGTAGGCGGCAAGCTCTTGGAGCACGTAGCGGGTGGTGTTGGTGGGCAATCCGAGTTGGCCAGCGACTTCGCTGGTTGCAGCCCGCGGATGGTTTTCGACATCGCGATAGGCCGCGAGCCGTTGCGGCGGCACGGAATTGAGCGCGATGGTTTTGACCACAGCCAGGGCGATTTCGCGGGTGGCGCCGAGAGTGACGAGCCCGCAAAAGATTTGCTCCAGCGTCAACCAGAGGCGGGCCGCGCCTTCGGCGCCATAGATTGCTTCGATGTCGTGAGTGCGGCGGTCGCGCGCGATGGCACCGCGCAAGCGTACCGCCAGCGCAACGGCAGGGATCAGGCCATTGACTTCATCGTCCGTCATCCGCGTCGGGGTTTTGCTCCGCTGCGCGAACAACCGCGTTACTGCCGCGGCAAGCTCGGTGCGCATCTGCTTGACGGTCGCGCCGCCATGCCGCCTCGCGCTCGTGACTTGGTTCTGCGGATTTGCCGTATTCATCCGACTAAACAGGAAGCGATTGCCCAAACTGCCGATGACGGCGTAGTACGAGTTCATCACTGGCGGGGCCGCGAATATGAGGCCGAGCTTGCCCTTCCACGACAATGTGCGCCCGCCATCGGTGCCGAGATGCCGTGTCCAACTGCCATCGAAGATTTCGCGCAGCGCACTCATCACCTCGGCCCGCGTTTCGGTGTGCATCGACAGCACCGAGCCGAAATCCTTGCAGACCAGGATTTCGAATTCGTTGATCAGCCGCAGCAACCCGCCCTTGGCGCCCGTGGCCTGTTGTTTCTTGGGGGTACCCGATAGCAAGCCCGCCGTGGTCACGGTCGCGACCTCGACGACGTTGGGCAAGTGCGACAGCGCGTTGAGGATTTCGGTTTTTGCCGATGACGGCGGCGCAATCAGTCCGAGCCATACTGGGTCGCCGTCGAGGTAGTTGCCAGCGCTGGCGCCGAACACGGCCAGCACGGGCGTCCTGTCTGGCAGGATCAGCCAGCGTTCGAACACTTGCAGCGTCTCTTCGATGGTGCACGGCTCGACGCCGGCCGGCGCCGGCTGTTCGGGTTGCGTAGGAGTTGGTTGTTTCTCTCGTTCCAGCTTCTCGGCGGCGCTGTCGACCAGACGCGGGATATCGTTGCGGCGCTCGTGCCAGCGCTCATCATGCGGTGCGGTCGAGCCTTCCATCATCGCGCGCAACTGATTGACGGCGGCACCGGCGGACATCCCCGAGACGATGAGCTTGGCGGCGAGATCGCGCAGCGAATCGTGCAGCGCGCGCCCCGCGCGGATGTTGTCGATCAGGTATTGCCAGTCAGCGGGACCGGCGCCGGTGTCGTCGCCGCCGCCATTGCCTTTACGCGGCTTCCCCGGCCGTACCGGCGCCCGCGTGTAGCCGTGCTCGTGCAGTAGCGCGACGATGTCGTCGACCAGCGCACGCGCCTCGGCTTCGCGGATGTAGGGCAAGTCCTCGCGCTTGATCTCTCCGGGCTCACCGCCATGCCACCGATAAGGCTGTCTCGTATCGGGATGGATGCCGAAGGCGACGACCTGCTGACCGGCGCCGAGAAATTCGATCTTTTCCGGCTTCTCGGGGTTTCCGTTGGCGGCGACGAGGTTGACGAAGATCTTCGCGAACGGTTCATCCGTACGAAACAAAATCGCCCGTTTCGGTGGCAAGCCGATGCGAACAAGCACGTAGCCGCGCTCCTCGTAGCGTTCACGCACCAGTTCTTCGATGGTACGAACGGCTTCCTCATTGAGGATATCGAGATCGAGCGTCGGCATGTTGCGCGTCAACACGCCGGTGTTGCGCGCGTCCGGCCACGTGCGCGACCACAGGTCGATTTGCTCGCGCGTCGCGGCACCCAGGTTCTGCCAACCGTCCAAACCCTTGCGGTAATTGTTCTTGCCGTAGATCGGCGGCTCCTTGCCGAACAGCGGGATTGGGGAGTAGCCGGCCGCCTGCAGCGCCAGCCGTAGCGCACGCACATCTTGGCTCGCGCCCGAATCCAGCATCACGCGGCCTCGTCGTCGGGGTCGAAGGCGCTGGGGGCAAACTCGGGCAGCGACTGGATGACGCGCTGCGAGAAGGCGTTGCGAGTGCCGGCGTCGGTGAATTCCAAGATGGCCACGTATGCGGTCTTGCCGCGGTCGTCCTTGCGGACGGTCCCGTCGCGGGTGATTTGGGGCTTTGCGGGCAGACCAACCCAGCGCTTGCCGTGACTCTCGTGCACTGTAAGATCGAAAATCCGCAACCGCATTTCCGGAATCGCGATGTCGCAAAACCCGTAGAGCGTGTTCGAGCGCAGAGGCTTAAAACTTTCGACCTGGACGGTGAGTTTCCCCGACATGGCTACAAACCTTAAAAAAGGGGCGCCGCTCCTGCGAGACGGCGCCCGACCGGCTAGTGACGCACGCTGTGGCGACTTTCTTCTCGAGCATCGGCAAGCTCGACAGCGCGGAGCACCGTAGCTTCGGCGTCCGCCTTTGCCTCGCGCAGTGTTCGGAAGGGGCCGTTCATCGCGCCGCATCCGCACGCGCAGCGCCACATCCAGCGCGGAAGGTTCTTGGGCGCCCCCGGCGCGTAAGTGACCTTGCCGTATTCGACCTCGACTACGACCCTGACCTTGTCCTTTGAGGGGGTTGTGGTAGGTGTCTCCACGTTAGTTCTCCGTCTTGGGAGGCCGGGTGTTCTCTTCGCGGAGGCCCGGCCTCTTCCATTTCCGGCAGTTGGTGAACTGCGGCGCCTGCCAGCCACGCCGCAAACGGTGGCGGTGTAGCTTTCAGACTGACGCCGCAGCCCGTTCGGCGCGCCATGCGGCGGCCGAGGATGCGGTGATCAACGTCCTGGACCCCAATTTCATGGTGGCGGGGCCGAGGCCTAGCTTTTGGAGCTTGTGATAGAAGGACGGGCTAATGCCGTGGCGGCGACAGAACTCGCTGATCGAGTACGCATCGACGTCGTCGCCAGCATCATCCGGCGGTCCGCGAATCCGCGCGCGCCGTCGCTGCCGCCGTGTGCGCGGCCGGGAAGCCCGCTCAGCGGTGAAGCGGCCCGCCTCACGTGCTAGGACGTCGGGATCATCTACCGGACGTTTGGTTGGGCGATTGGCTTGCTCGGACATGACGGCGCTCCATGTCTCTGGATATCGCCATCCGCCCGTTACCAGAACGGCCGTGCAACGCACGTCGCCAGATGTGCAGAAACCGTGCATGCACGGTTTTTGCTCAAAAGAGTTGGGGATTAACGAAGCAGCTTGCCCGCGCGAAGTAGCTTGCGTGCGCTGATGTGCGCGCGGCCGACAGCGTATCGGTTCAACGGCCGGAATTTCAGGCGATGCTCTTTGCACGCCGCTTTCCACTGCGACGGGCTGATCTTGCTCATCAGGACCTTGATGGGCTCGTCAAAAAATTCAGGGCTGCCAAAGCTAGGTCCGTCACCATGGGCGGGATATGCGTCGCGAAGGAGGGTAATGATCGCTTGGTCCGCTCGGGGCAATCGGTCGAATTGCGTTGACTGCGCGCCCGCTTTCTGCGCGCGCTCGCCCGCAGGCTTCGATTTCTCCTCGATCACGGGGGGCGCCGGCGTCGGAGGCTGCGTGGCCTTCGCCACCTTGGTGGTTGTGCCACCGCCGCCGGATTTCCGGGCAACATCGGCCCGCGACTTGGCGGTTCTGCCGTCGCCGCTGCCGTACTTCCGGGTAACATCGGCCCGCGACATGCCGGTCAACTTGTTCGCCTCCGGGGGCGATGGCGCGAAATGCCGTACGCCCCGGTTGTCGGGAGGGTACGGGGACGGACGCCTGCTCATGGCCGCCGCCCCGTGCAGCGCGACGACGTTGGCGGCGGACGGCAGCGCGGTGTCGAGCAGGGCGCCGCGGGCGATCTCGTCGGCGTGGTGGGCGATGTAGGCGGAATAGTTTTTCTCGATGATCGCGACGCGACGTGTCGTGCAAGGCGGCCGTCAGCCGGATCGGCACGTTGCGCTGCAATTGCCTGATGATGCTGCTGTGTCGCAACGCGTACGGCGTGACGCGACCCGGATCGAGCGCGGCAGCGGTGACGGCGGCTCGGAATAGCCCGCGCAGATGCGCGGTGCTGCGGCCGAAGCCCCACGCTGCACCGTTCGGCTGCGTCAATAAGGGTGCGTCTTTGGGGCGACCATGAGCTTCCTTCGCGAGCGCGGCAGCGAGCCCGCTCGGGAGCGGCACCGGGTAGCGCTTGATGACCTTGCGCGCCCTGCCCTTCGCGCTGCTCGGCATCATCACCCGGTCGCGCTGTAGATCGCCCACGGTCAACCTCGCCGCCTGCGAGGCACGCGCGCCGGTAACGGCCAACGTCTCGACGTAGAGCCCGAAGCGCAGATGGATGTCGCGCGCACAGCCGATCAGCCGCAGGACTTCGGCATCGCTGAGCGACACGTCGCGCGCGCGGTTCGCATCCGGCAAGCTAGCAAGACCGATGCGCCATGCCCGGCTGTTGCTGATGCGCTCGTCATGGCTGGCGGCGAGATTGAGCGCTGCACGCAACCCGGTGCGGGTTCTATTGACGGATGCGGCCGTCATCTTGGTCAGCAGGTGATTGCGCCATTTGCGCAACTCGGTCGCGGTGAGCGCACTAACCAGCCGGGACGCCAGTCCGGCGGGAAGATGCCCGCGCACGTGCTTGGCGTTGGCGGGGTTGCCGCCGCGGGCGCGCAGATCGGCTTCATACTGATCGAGCGCTTCGGCGACGCGTAAGCGGGCGATCACCCTCGCCGTCGCCGCTGGTCTTGCGCGCCGCCGTCTCGCGCCGCGTCGCTCGCCTCCCAATACTACATGACGTTGCGGCCGTCGGCGGGCTCGAAGTCGTCGGCGAGGCCAAGACGCTTGATCCAGTCGCCGCCGTGGCCGTCGGTGCTGCGCACGCTCCATGTGCCCGGACCGGCGTTGCGCCGGTAGCCCAAAAAAATGCCGGGGCTTAGTTTGGTCCAAACAGGCTTTTTCGCCACCGGCAGGCGGCGTCTGCTGGTGGCGCTTTCGAGCTTGCTGGCGCGCGGCTTGGGCAAGGTGTCCTCCGGTGTCCGGGAAATGTCCGAAACAGCGGAGTGGTGTACCATGGAGCGCAAAAGAGCGCCATGGGCATGTTCTCAGCGCTATCAGCGGGTTAGGTAGTGCGCCATGGAGCGGCACGGAGCGCTATGGAGTTGTGATTTTCCGTACAAGGGCGCCGCAACGGCGGTTACGGATCTCCTGGGCGGTCAGGTCGACATGACCTTCGAGCCCACCTCGGTGCTGGTCGCGCATGTTCACGACGGCAAGGTGCGCCCGCTCGCCGTCACCGGCGCCGGCCGCAGCCGGCAACTTCCCGGGGTGCCGACCCTGATCGAAAGCGGGATCCCCGGCTTCACCTCGTATTCGTGGACCGGAATTTTGGTGCCCGCCGGGACGCCAGCCGATATCGTCAGTCGGCTGAATGCCGCGATCAATCAGGGCTTGAATTCGCCGGACATGGGTTCGAGCCTGGAACGGCTGGGCGCCGAGGCAAAAGTCGGGTCACCACAAGATTTTGCAGCCTTCGTCGCCGAGGAAACGCGAAAATGGGCAGCGACCGTGACATCGTCGGGTCTCAAGCTCGACTGAGCAGGCGTCCGACCTCAGCCGGTACCACCGCCAGGGCGCGATGCGTGACCGGTGTCGTTCGCCTCAGTCTCATCGCCTTGGCCTCAGGCGCTGCTGTGCCCGCCGCCACGTTCGCGGCGCACGCCCAAACGCCGCCGAGCGAACGGGAGCTGCGCATCTATGCCGGCCTCCACGATGCCGCCGCGCGCGGGAACGTCGCCGAAATCGAGCAGTTGATCGGCGAGGGTGAGAAACCCAATGTCCAGGACGCCAACAGCCGCACGCCGCTGCACGTCGCCGCGTTTCTGCGCCAGCACGGCGCGGCGCGCGCGCTGATCCGGCTCGGCGCCAACCCGAACGCGCTCGAGGCCCAGCGCTACGATGTCATCACCATCGCCGCCGTGAACAACGATCTCGACATGCTCAGGATCGCCATCGACGGCGGCGGCAACCCGCGCGCCGTCACCAGCCCCTACGACGGCACGGCGTTGATCGCTGCCGCCCATCGCGGGCATGTCGAGGTCGTGCGCGCCCTCATCGCCGCCAAGGCGCCGCTCAACCACGTCAACAATCTCGGCTGGACCGCTCTGCACGAGGCGGTCGTGCTAGGCAGCGGCGGCGCCAATCACACGGCAATCGTCGACGCCTTGGTCAAGGCCGGCGCCGACGTCAACCTGCCGGACCGCCACGGCACAACCGCGTTGGGGCACGCGCGTACGCGCGGCTACTCGCAGATGGCGCGGATTCTGGAGAATGCGGGTGCGCGCTGACGCGATATCGGCGCACGCCCTGCCTGCGCCGCGCACGTGAAAGCGTGCGGGTTACGCTCTGGAGCGCGCTTCGCCTGGAGATATAATACCGACATGCTCGGCAGAGGCATTCTCCTTGCAGGCATGGTCGCGGCTTCGCTGGCTGCTGCGAGCCCGGCTGCGGCGCAGCCCTATCCGAACCGGCCGATCAAACTGGTCGTGGCGGTCCTGGCGGGTGGCCCGATGGACGTCATGGCCCGGCTCATTGCGCAGCAGCTGTCCTCCAGCTTCGGTCAGGTCTATGTCGAGAACCGCGCCGGCGCCGGCACCACGCTGGGCGCGAAAGCCGTGGCAAGCGCCGAACCCGACGGTTACACGCTGCTGCTGGGGAATGCGGCAACGCTCGCGATCGGACCGATGCTGTACAAGAGCGCCGGTTACGATCCGCAAACAAGCTTCGCGCCGGTCGCATTCCTCGCCAGCGTGCCTTACGTCATGATCGCGTCGCCCTTGGTGCCGGCGCATACGGCGCAGGAGCTCGTCGCTCATGCCAAGGCCCATCCCGGCCGATTGAGCTTCGGGGTTCCCAACGCGGCGCCACCCCACATGCTCGCCGCGTGGTTCAAGGTGCGCACCGGCACCGACATCGTGATCGTTCCCTACAAGGGCGCCTCGGCGGTGCTGACGGACATGCTCGGCGGGCAGGTCCAGGCCGGGTTCGAAACGACCTCGGTGCTGTTCGGCCACTTGCAGGAGAAGAAGATCAGGGCGCTCGCCACCGCCACGCACACGCGGCTGCCCGACCTTCCCGACGTCCCGACCATGATCGAAAGCGGATACCCCGATTTCATCGCGAGCTCCTGGACCAGCGTCATGGCGCCCGCTGGCACTCCCAGGGACATCATCGGCAAGCTCAACGAGGCGATCAATGCGGGCATCCGCTCGCCACCGATGCAGACGCGCTTGAAGCAACTCGCGGCCGAGGCGCGCCCGGGCACGCCAGAGGATCTTGCGGCCTTCGTTGCGAACGAAATTCCGAAATGGCAGGCAATGGCGAGGACCTCCGGCATCACCGGCGAATGAACCCGGAGTGCAATCGCGGCGCTACAGGCATGCCCGAATGAAGGCGCCGGCGTCTGCGATCGCACGGCGGCCGTCCTGCAGCTGAGCCGCCCACAGGTGCCAGGCGTGGATCATGTGCGGCCAGACCTGGAGGGTGAGCGGCACGTCGGCCATCGCAGCCTTGCGCGCAATGCGCAGTGCATCATCGAGCAGCGTCTCGGCCGAGCCGACCTGCACCAGCATCGGCGGAAGGCCGCTCAAATCGGCGTGCAGCGGCGATACCAGAGGGTTTGCCGGATCGAAGCCGGCGAGATAGGCGGACGCGAGCTCTTCGAGGTAAGGCTTCTGGATCAGCGGGTCGACGCTTGCCTTCTCGGCCAGGCTCGTGCCCGTCATTTGCAGGTCGACCCAGGGCGAAACCAGCCACGCGCAGCCAGGCAACGGTTTTTCCGCCGCGCGCAGGCTCGTGAGCAGCGCAAGCGTGAGGCCGCCGCCGGCGCTGTCGCCGCCCACGGCGATCTTGTCGGGGGCTATCCCCTGCGCAATCAAAAAATCAAAGGCCGCGCGCGCATCGTCAAGGGCGGCGGGGAACGGATGCTCGGGGGCAAGCCGGTATCCCACGGCAAGCGTGCGCACCCCTGCTGCGCGCCCCACCGCCGTCACCATGCCGCGATGGCTCGCGATCGAGCCCGAGCAATAGCCGCCGCCGTGAAGGAACAGCAGTACCTTCGCGGGGTCGCTCCGTTCTGCCAGCGACCACTCGGCCGCGACTCCGTTGGCGTCGGTCGGTTCGAGACTGATATCGCGCGCTGCCGGAGTGCTCGCACCAATGGCATCGAGCCGTTCGCGTCGCTCGACCCAGCTCAAGGGTCTCGGCCGCGAGCGCAGCAAGTCGCGGACGGCGTCGATCTCGGCGCTGGACACAGCCATTCTCCCCTTGCGCTGACAACGGTGCTGGTACGCGCGCTATCCCCGCGAAGCAACATGGTGCTGGTATTGCGAACGCGCTAGGAAACGTCCTCGCCCCGCTCGATCTTTCGCATCAGCCGCTCGAGCTCTTCCGATGGCTTGGTGCGAAGGTCCGCGTCGTACATGCGGCGGAGCTGTTCGGCGATGGCAAACAGGGTCTCGGTTCCCAAGCGAACAACCGTCTGCTTCGTATCGTCGTCGGGAACGGACATTCGTATCGGCCTACCGCAACACGCGCTACGAGATTGCCGGAGGTGGTGAACGCCTGCCCACCCCAAAGGTTCCGTTGTTCGCTTTCACGGGCGTGGGCGGGAACACGGCTGTCTGGCGCACAGATTGGGCCCTCTCTAGACTGAAGGCGCGGGCATCTCCGCCGGCCGCGCAGGATCCGCGCGGGATCATAAAGCGTCGAACCCGGGAGGACAAATGACCGTCGCACGGGTGGCCTTGGGCACGATGCTTGCGCTGGGCATGTGGCTCGCACAACCGGCGCACGGCCAGCCCTACCCGGCGCGGCCGGTGAAGATCATCGTGCCGACCGTGGCGGGCGGCACAGTCGACGTCATAACGCGCCTGCTCGCAAACGACCTCTCGGCCCGGCTCGGCACCAGTTTCATCGTCGACAACCGCAGCGGTGCCGGCAACACGCTCGGCTCCCGCGAGGCCGCTCGCAGCGACGCCGACGGCTACACGCTTCTGATGAGCAGCGCGAGCGGTCAGGTGATCAGCCCGCTGGTGTACAAAAGCATCGACTACGATCCGATCAAAAGCTTCGCGCCGATTGGCCTCGTCGCCGAAGGCTCGATCATCCTCGTGGTCAATAAGGCGCTGCCGTTCACGTCGGTGGCGGAGCTCGTGGCCGAGGCCAAGACCAATCCGGGCAAGCTCAACTACGGCTCTGCCGGAACCGGAAGCGTTCCTCATCTGACGGGCGAGCTGTTCAAATCGATGGCGGGGGTGGACCTCGTGCATGTGCCCTATCGCGGTGGCGCGCTGTCGATCGCCGACGTCATCGGCGGAAACGTGCAATTAACGTTCGAGGCCTCGGGTCCGCTGCTCCCGCACATCCGCGACGGTCGGCTGCGCGCGTTGGCCGTGTTGAGCGCGGCGCGCGTGCCCGATCTGCCGGAGGTGCCGACGGCGACGGAGAGCGGCTTTGCCGGCCTCGTGGTGACGACGTGGACCGGGCTGTTTGCGCCCGCCGGCACGGACTCCGCCATCGTCGGCAAGCTCAATCGCGCGATCAACGAAGCGCTGCGGTCGCCCGAGCTCAGGGCCGCGCTCGCCAAGGTCGGCAACGTGCCGCTGGGCGGTCCGCCGGAGGCGCTCGCGCAGATGCTGTTGACGGAACACAGCAAGTGGGCGCCGATCGTGCGCGCGCTCAATCTCAAGGCGGAGCAGTAGGTAACCGTCACGCCGGCCGCCGCGCCAGCGACAACCAGAGACCGCCGCTGATCAGTGCCAGCCCGGACAGCCGGCCGAGCAGCTTCGCGCGCCAGGACTTGATGAACCACGCACGCCCGAGTCCGGCCGCGACCGCCCAGCCGGAGTCCGTACACGCTGCCAGGACAACCGACACCGTGCACATCACGGCGAGCTGCCGCTCGACCGGAAGGCCGGGATCGATGAACTGGGGAAGGAAGGCGGTGAAAAATGCGATCGTCTTCGGATTCGACAGCGCGACCACCACGCCCCGCCAGAAATGCACGTGGCCACTGGGCGGCGCGTCAACGGCCGCTTCCCCGGCGCGGCGCCAAGCCTGAATGCCGAGCCAGATCAGATAGGCGGCGCCGCCCCAGCGCAAAATCTCGAACAGCACCACGGCGTTCTTGAGCACCCAGCTCAGGCCGAACGCGATGGCCGCGAGCAGGATTGCGTTGCCCAGCGTCGTGCCGGCAACCGTGGTAAGGGCCGCGCGGATGCCTTGGGTGGCGCCCGTTGCAATCACCAGCGTCACGATCGGACCCGGCGTGATGACAAGAACAACGGTGATCAGCAGGAACGCGGCGAACAGCTCCCAATTCATGACGCCAGCTCCGTCCTATCCGCCGTTCTCGTCGCCCTCTTCGCTGATCCGCTCGACCGAGACCACGCGCTCACCTTCCGCGGTATCGAACACGATCACGCCCTGGGTCGAGCGTCCCGCAATACGGATGCCTTCGACCCGCGTGCGGATGAGCTGGCCGCCGTCAGTGACGAGCATGATCTGGTCCTGGTCTTCGACCGGGAAGGAGGCAATCAGCTTGCCGGTCTTGCGTCTGATGGTGCCGTCGCGCTCGCGCACGTCCATGGCGACGATGCCTTTTCCGCCGCGGCCGGTGATGCGGTATTCGTACGACGAGGTCCGCTTGCCGAAGCCGCGCTCGGAGATCGTGAGCACGAACTGCTCGGCTTCCGACATTTCCACGTAGCGCTGCTCGCCGAGTTCGATCCCGCTGTCTGCGACGGTCTCCGGCGCCTCCTCTGCGTCGGGCGCCGGCTCCTCCGCCTCGCCACCGTTGAGGCCACGCCGGACCGCGATTGCCCGTTTGAGATAGGCCGCACGCTCGTCCGGGGTGGCATCCGCATGCCGCAGGATCGACAGCGAGATGACCTTGTCGCCCTCTGCAAGCGCAATGCCGCGCACACCCATCGACGTACGGCCCTGGAACACGCGCACGTCGGTGACGGGGAAACGGATGCACTGGCCGCTGGCGGAGGTGAGCAGCACGTCGTGCCGTTCAGTGCAGATCTGCACGTCGACGATGCCCTCGCCCTCGTCGAGCTTCATGGCGATGATGCCGGAGCGGCGCACGTCGACGAAGTCGGACAGCTTGTTGCGCCGGACCGTGCCGCGCGTGGTGGCGAACATCACGTCGAGCTCGCCCCAGGTCTTTTCGTCCTCGGGCAGCGGCATCACCGTCGTGACCAGCTCACCCTGCTCGAGCGGCAGGATGTTGATCAGTGCCTTGCCGCGGGCCTGCGGCGCCGCCTGCGGCAGCCGCCACACCTTCTCCTTGTAGACACGGCCGTGCGAGGAAAAGAACAGCACGGGTGTATGGGTGGAGGCGACAAACAGCCGGGAAACGAAGTCCTCTTCGCGCGTCTGCATCCCTGCCCGCCCCTTCCCGCCGCGCCGTTGCGCGCGATAGGTCGAGAGTGGCACGCGCTTGACGTAGCCGAGATGCGAGACCGTCACCACCATGTCCTCGCGGTGGATCAGGTCTTCTTCCTCGACCTCCCCTTCCTGGTCGACGATCACCGTGCGGCGCGGGGTCGCGAACTTCTCCCGCACGCTCCTGAGCTCGTCCTTGATGATGGTCTGGATGCGCGCGCGCGAGCGCAGAATGTCGAGATAATCGGCGATCTCCACCGCGAGCTTGTCGAGCTCGGCCTTGATCTCGTCGCGGCCGAGCGCGGTGAGCCGTTGCAGACGCAGGTCGAGGATCGCCTTGGCCTGCTCGGCGGAAAGCTTGTAGGTCCCCGAGGCCGACACCTTGTGGCGCGGGTCGTCGATCAGGGTGATCATGGTCTCGACGTCGCGCGCCGGCCAGTCGCGCGCCATCAGGGCCTCACGCGCGGCGTTGGCGTCGGCCGATCCGCGAATGAGCCTGATCACCTCGTCGATATTGCTCACGGCGATAGCCAGGCCGACCAGCACATGGGCGCGGTCGCGCGCCTTGCCGAGCAGATACTTGGTGCGCCGGGAGATGACCTCTTCGCGGAAGGCGATGAAGGACACCAGCAGGTCCTTGAGATTCATCACCTGCGGTCGGCCACCGTCGAGCGCGACAACGTTGGCGCCGAAGGTCGACTGCAGCGGGGTGTAGCGGTAGAGCTGGTTGAGCACCACCTCCGCCATGGCGTCGCGCTTGAGCTCGATCACCACGCGATAGCCCTCGCGGTCGGACTCGTCGCGCAGGGCGGCAATCCCGTCGATCTTCTTGTCGCGCCAGAGCTCGCCAATGCGCTCGACCATCGCCGCCTTGTTCACCTGATAGGGAATCTCGCTGACAATGATCGCCTCGCGGTCCCCGCGCAGGGTCTCGATCGCGACCTTGCCGCGCATGACGATTGAGCCGCGGCCGAGATGATAGGCCGCGCGGATGCCCTGGTGGCCGAGGATGATGCCGCCGGTCGGGAAGTCGGGACCGGGAATGACCTCCATCAGCTCGTCGATGCCCAGTTCCGGGTTTTCGATCAACGCGACACAGGCATCGATCACCTCGCCGAGATTGTGCGGCGGGATGTTCGTCGCCATGCCGACTGCGATGCCGCCTGCCCCGTTCACCAGCAGGTTGGGGAACCGCGCCGGGAGCACGACTGGCTCGTTCTCGTTGCCGTCATAGTTCGGCTGGAAATCGACCGTGTCCTTGTCGATGTCCTCGAGCAGCTCCATCGCAGGGCGGGCAAGGCGGCATTCGGTGTAGCGCATGGCCGCGGGCGGATCGCCATCGACCGAGCCGAAATTCCCTTGTCCGTCGATGAGCGGAAGGCGCATGGAGAAATCCTGCGCCATGCGCACCAGCGCATCGTAAATCGCCTGGTCGCCGTGCGGGTGGTATTTGCCCATCACGTCGCCGACCACGCGTGCTGACTTGACGTATTTCTTGTCGGGTGTGTGCCCGTTCTCGTGCATCGAAAAGAGGATGCGCCGATGCACCGGCTTGAGGCCGTCGCGTGCGTCCGGCAGCGCCCGCGCCACGATTACGCTCATGGCGTAGTCGAGGTAGCTGCGCTTCATCTCCTCGGTAATGGAGACGGGGCGAATGTCGGAGGGACCGGGATTTTCCGGTTGCGGTTCGTCGTTGTCGGCCAAGAGAAGATTCCGTTGGGGGTGAGTGTCGGATGCTTAGCTGATTCAAACCCGGCGCGCCACCTCAAAACGCTCCGCGGCCGAGGTAATTTTAGATGGGAATTCAGCGGGTTATCGTCAAGATGTGAGGCAATTTTCAGGCCGCCGCCGCAGCCGCGGTAAGACCCTGTATTTCCGTCACCGAATGCCGGCCACTCAGTCTCCGAACACCACGGTGTGCATGATGCGGCCGGGGGCGAAGGTAAACAGGCCGGCAATGACGAGCGCGCCGGTGAACAGTGCGAGCATGGCATTGCGGTGCCTGCTCACGCGGTGCCGCCGGGCGTGCACGACGGCAAACGGAAGCACCGCCAGCGTATAGACGGCGAGCAGATGGATCGGGCTCCACGGCCCCCACATCCGCAACTCGTGTATCCAGAACGACGTGGTGGCCACGACCACCATCATCAGCACCCAGATCCAGCCCATCGTGCGATGGGGCAATGTCCCCTTCGGGGCGGCGAGTTGCACCGCTCCGAGCGCGAAGGCGGCCATCGCGGTGAAGGCATGGATCTGAATGGCGGGAGCGGCGTTCAAGAGCGGCTGAAGCGACACGACTTTCTCCGAGGGCGGACCTTCGTTGCGAGATGCCGTCAAGGCTGCGGCGCCCGCGCCCGCTGTGCCTGGAAACCCGAAACGAAGCGGGCGAGCGTCCGCGACGTTGCATTGCGCGGCAGCATGATCTCGACCAGCGAAAACTGCCCGCGGCGCGCCACCGCGCGTTCGAGCGCGTCCTTGAGCTCGCGGCGCGTGCGCACCCGCTCGCCATGCCCGCCGAGCGCAGGGGCCATTGCCGCGAAGTTCCAGTCGTCGAGATCGTTGAAACGTGACTCCGGCTGAAAAGCGCGCAACATTTCCCAGCTCGCATTGTTGAACAGGACGACGATCGGATCGAGCCCGTAGCGCCGACAGTTGCCGAGCTCCCAGCCGGTCATCTGAAAGGCACCGTCGCCAACCAGGATCAGCGGGCGGCGGCCGGTCGCGGCGGCGACGCCGATCCCGCCAGGGACGCCGAAGCCCATTCCGGCGTAGTAGCCGGGCGCGGCCAGCGCGGTATTCTCGATTTCCATGGCGATGAACAGGCAGTCGCCCATGTCGGCGGTCATCGGCATGGGGCCGTGGCGATCGAACAGATCGTTGATGGCAGTTGCGATGTCCGACGGCGCCACCGGCCTGGCGTCGGCTTTCAGGCCGCGCGGATATTCCACCGCCGGCCGGTCGGCGCGCCGATCGGTCGCTCCCAACGGCCGCGCGCGGGCGGTGAGCGCGTCGATGAGATCGTCGATCGGCACATCCGGATAGACGTGATGCCCGACGCGCACCTCGCGATCGAAGGCCAGCATGGTCCGTCGCGGGTCGAGCCGGCGCTGCGAGAGCGCGAAGTTGGTGTCGGAGAGGATCACTCCGAGCAGCAGCAGGGCGTCGGCATCCTCGACCAGCCGCGTGATGGCCGCATCGCCCGCGGCGCCGAGATAGGTGCCCACGAGAACGTCGGGCGCGTTCTCCATCAGGCCACGGCCCATGAAGGTGGTCACCACCGGCACCCCGAGCTTGCGCGCCAGCGTCGTGACGCGCTGCTCGAGCGCGTAGCGTCGGATCTCCACGTCGACCAGCAGAACCGGCGCGACCGCCTGCGACAGCTTCTCGATGATCTCCTCGGCACATTCGGCGAGCGCCTCCGGGTCGGCCGCACGCCGCGGCAACATCGGCACCGGACCTGCCGGCACCGCGGTCATATCGCGAGGAAGCTCGATATAAACCGGCAGCGAGCGTTCCCGGGCGCTGCGCAGCACGCGCGCGATCTCGGCCGGCGCCGTTTCCGCGTCGGTGAGCACCGCCTGGTCGCAGGTGATTTCGCGGAAGACCGCCATCTGGGTATCGATTGAGCGGGCCTGATGGTGAAGCATGAAGCCGCTGATGCGTTCGCCTGCGCCCGGCGCGCCGGCGATGACAACGACCGGCGAGCGCTCGGCATAGGCGCCGGCGATCGGGTTGACCAGGTTGAAGGCGCCCGCGCCGTAGGTGACGACGGCGACCCCCAGGCCGCTGTGATAGCGCGCCGCGGCGTCCGCCGCGAAGCCGACGCCGGGCTCGTGGCTGAGCGTGTAGTACGGAAGAATTCCGCTATCTTCGACGACCTTGAAGAATGGCAGCACGAAATCGCCGGGGAGCCCGAAGATTTCCCGGGCGCCGTGCTCCTTCAGGCCCTTCAGGAGCGAGATTGCAAGCGTTGCCATCGCACGACGACTTCGCCTATCTGCCGGGCAAATGCAAACGTCGCTCGGGGAGGTCCGGCGTCGAGACGCCGGCTCGGCCGCGCAAACATGAAAGCATGATCCGAGCAGCTGCCGACTATTCGTCTCACGCGGCAGTCGGTGGGTGGCTGGGCGAAATCGCCAACCCAATCGAGCGCGATTCCGCTCCAGTCGATATTGTCAGGAAAAGACGCCGCCGCGGCAACGCGGCGAGCGTGGTCAGGCCTTGCACTTGAGGTTCTTGTTGGGCTTCCACGACGACACCTGGATAGCGGTGCCGCCACAGAGACCAGGGCCGGTCGCTTTGCCCCAAACGTCGACGCCGCTACGTGGCGGAATCCACGGCTTGCCATCCCACAGCGAATAGGTCGCCTTATTCGAGGTGGCGAGGCCGAGGCACATCCCCTGGACGTAGGTGCAGCCACTGGCGATCGGAGCCGGACCCTTCGCCACCTTGGCCTTCTTCTTCGCGGCAGCCTCCGCGCCAGTCACCGCGAGCGCTCCGCAAACCGCGATTACCAATGTAAGCCAATGTCTTGACGACATATTCTCCCTCCCTGCAAGTCGCAGACGGAGGGAACTTTAGTGTCGGGAACCGGACACCTCAACTGCATTTTATTCAAAGTTTACGCAGTCGCTTGCAGCCGGATTGAACGCGGGACGCTGTGAGGCGCCCGCGCTCACGCGCTGCTCCGCCAGCTATTTCAGCTTCTCCGCCATGGCGAGATGCTGCTTGAGATGCGGGAGCGTCCTTGCCGCCCATTTCTTGAGGTCGGCGTTGTCGCCGCCCTTGGCATAGGCCTCGAACAACGCGACGGCATCCTGGTGTCCCTTGACCTGCGCCTGATCGAAACCCGCGTCGAAATCCTTTCCGCTCTTCGCCTTGAGATCGTCGAGCAGCTTCTGGTGCGCGGAATTGAGTGCAGTCGGGAGCGTGGCCTTCACCTTGCCGCTGTCGATCAGCGCCTTGAGCTCCTTCGAGGTCTTTTCGTGATCCTTCACCATTCGCCGGGCGAATGGCTTGGTGTCCTTGTCCGGCTGTTTCTCGAGTGCGAGCTGGCTCGACTGGATCTCGAACATGTCGCTGACCGCGACCTTGTTGACGAAATCCTGGGTCGACGGCGGCTGGGCCGCGGCCGGCTGGGCGCTCACGGGCGAGACGGTTCCGGCAAAGGCGACGAAGGCCAAAAGCCCGCCCGCCGCGACAAGCGTGAAGGTCGTTCTCATGAAAAATGCTCCGATGTGATTGGCGGCGAAAGCCGCCCGTAGAGGTAATGTCGGAGCAATGTCGGAGTTCCGGCCTCGGGGCGGCACGTCACGCCGGCGCGGCGCGATCACCTGACGCCACGCTTTCGGGATTTTTTGAATTGGGCGGCGGCTGCGGCCGCCGAATCCGGGCAATGCCCATCAAAACGGAATTTCGTCGTCGAGGTCTCCGCGCTTGCCGGCGCCGGCAAGCGCGGGCTTGCGCTCGCGGCTGGAAGGGCCCGAGGACCCGAACTCGCCGCCGGTATCCTCCGAGCCGAGATCACCACCGCCTCCACCCGCCCGGTCGAGCATGGTGAGCTGCGAATTGAAGCCCTGCAGCACCACCTCGGTCGAGTACTTGTCCTGCCCCGATTGGTCCTGCCATTTGCGGGTCTGCAGAGAGCCTTCGAGATAAACCTTCGAGCCTTTCTTCAAGTACTGCTCGGCGATGCGGCAAAGCCCCTCGTTGAAGATGACGACCCGGTGCCATTCGGTCTTTTCGCGGCGCTCGCCAGTCGCCTTGTCGCGCCACGTCTCCGACGTCGCCACGCTCAAATTCGCGATCGGCCGGCCGTCCTGCGTGCGCCTGATCTCGGGATCCTTCCCGAGATTGCCGATCAGAATCACCTTGTTCACGCTGCCGGCCATGACCTTCTCCTGCTCGTTGCCGCCGTCACCCTAATCCCAATTGCCGCGCCACGTCGCCGCCCGACGCGACCCCATCACGCTTTTCCACAACGCGCGGTGCCGCGATCGGTCAGTGCCCTTGTTCTCTTTTTGTTCTACCAGCCCACTGCCGGCATTGCAATGCTCCGCCAGCACTTTCCCGTCATGCGACGACAGCGGCCCGCTCGTCGAGCCGCGCGGTCGAGCGGCGCTGCAGCCACAGAAGTATGAACCCCGCCAGCGGAACCAAGAGATCGCTATAGAAAATAATGCCGGCGTTGCCGGGCGCGAAATTGTGCGCGGTGATCATCTGATAGATGTGACCTGCCGCGGCGCCCCAGAGAAAGCACGCCGGCCCGATGATCGCGGCGAGACGGAAGTCGAAGCTGCGCTTGAACGCCATGATCCCCACGACCGCGAGGCCGAGGCTGGCAAAGCCGACCTCGAGCTGAAACGGGCTGTCCGCCCATCCGATGTAGCTGGCGGCAAGCTTGCCGAAGAAGATGTGGAAGACGGCGTTGTAGAGCGACGCCAGCCCGATCGAGAACAGCAGAAAGTACGAAAACACCGCTTCCACCACGACCGCGAAGGTGCGCGGCGGACGCGTGCGCCAAAGCGAGATGGCGGAGGCGAGCAGCCCCAACACGAAGAACGTGAGGGTGAAATTGCCGAGGGCGAACCTGATGATGTCTGCCATTGCGTCTCCTGCGACGTCGCCTGAGGTCGCCGCTCCGACGGCGCCCGGTTTGCGGCGCGCCGTCATCGTGGGGCGGCCGGTCACAACCCGCCTTGCAGGAACCGCAGCATCTGCGGCGCCGCCTGGGCGCCGTAGCTGCCGGCCTCCTCCACCGGTTCGCTCGCCCAGAAATGGCCGGAGCCCGGAACCACGATGGTGCGGGCGAAAAAGCCGGCCTGTTTCAACGCCGTGAGAAAGACCTGCGACTGAGTTTGCGGATCGACGATGTCGTCGTTCGTGCCGTGGATGAGCAGGAACCGCGTCCGGGTCCTCTCGTTCTTGTCGACGGTGGCATAGCTCAGCGGCGAGGCATCGAAATAGGCGCGCCGGTTCTGCATCGGCGTCACGCCGACGAATTTCTCCGTAATCTGATCGCGCGGCCGCGTGATCTGGTCGTGCGCCCATTGCGCCTGCATGTCATAGACGCCGTAGAAGCCGATCACCGCCTTCACGTTCGCCGGCGTTGCGGCATGGGGGTCGCCGCGATACTCGCTCGAGAACAGCGGCTCCTCGCCGGCGAGCGCGACCAGCGATACCAGGTGGGCGCCGGCGGAATCGCCCATCGCCCCGATGCGGTCCGGGTCGACGCCGAGCTGCGCCGCGTTCGCGCGCGCGAACTGGATGGCGGCCTTCACGTCGTAGACCGCGGCGGGGTAGGTCTTGGCACCCGGCTTCGACAGCCGGTAGCTGACGGCGAACACGCCGTAGCCTTGCCGCGCGAGGAACGGCCCCCAATACCGATACGTCGCGGGGCTGCCGGCTTGCCATCCGCCGCCGTGGACCGCCACCAGAACCGGCGCCTTGTCCAGTCCCTTCGGCAGGTAGAGATCGCCCGCAAGCTTGATCCCGTCGTGCTCGGCATAGGGCACGCCGGTCCGTGTCGTGACGTCGTAGGATTGGGCATGGGTCTCCCCCGTTCCCCCGCCTGCCATCGCCGCCATTACCAGCAATCCCAACAAACCTCGCATGATCGCCTCTCCTCCCAAATGCTGCCTCATCGCTGTGGGCATTGTTCCGCCAGCCTCTCACCGCGCGGGACGCGTTGTCCACAGCCGGCGCGGGGACGGGAGAGCCGGCCTGGCTCGGCGCACTAGCGGAAAGCACCCGTTCTCACTACGTTCCAGTATGGTCCGCGCAAAGCTGCGTCAGGACGCTTTCTTCAGTTCGCCGATCTGGACGCGCCGACGGACCGCATGACCGACCTCTTCGACAAGGACCGCCCTCGCCGCCAAGGACCGCGCCGCGCGCCGCCGGACGGCGCGCGCGTGATCGCGATCCGCGGGGCGCGCGAGCACAACCTCAAGAATGTCGATCTCGATATCCCGCGTGACCAGCTGGTCGTGTTCACGGGCCTCTCGGGCTCGGGCAAGTCCTCGCTCGCGTTCGACACCATCTATGCCGAAGGCCAGCGCCGCTACGTGGAATTGCTCTCGGCCTATGCCCGCCAGTTCCTGGAGATGATGCAAAAGCCGGACGTCGATCAGATCGACGGGCTCTCGCCGGCCATCTCGATCGAGCAGAAGACCACCTCGCGCAATCCACGTTCCACCGTCGGCACGGTCACCGAGATCTACGACTACATGCGGCTCCTCTGGGCGCGCGTGGGCGTGCCCTATTCGCCCGCCACCGGCCTGCCGATCGAGAGCCAGACGGTGTCGCAGATGGTCGACCGGGTGATGGCGCTCCCCGAAGGCACGCGGCTCTATCTGCTGGCGCCGGTGGTGCGCGGGCGCAAGGGCGAGTACCGCAAGGAGCTCGCCGACTTCATGAAGCGCGGCTTCCAACGCGTGAAGATCGACGGCGCATTCTACGAGATCGCCCAGGCTCCCGCGCTCGACAAGAAGTTCACGCACGATATCGATGTAGTGGTCGATCGCGTCGTGGTGCGGCCCGACCTCGCGACGCGGCTGGCGGATTCCCTGGAGACCGCGCTCAAGCTCGCCGAAGGGCTGGCGGTGGTGGAGTTCGCGGACGCGCCGCAGGCACCGACGGCGGGCAGCAAGGCCAACAAGGCGAAGAACGAGACCGCCGAGCGGCTGGTGTTCTCGGAGAAGTTTGCGTGCCCGGTCTCCGGCTTCACCATCTCGGAGATCGAGCCGCGGCTGTTCTCGTTCAACAACCCGTTCGGCGCCTGCCCGGCCTGCGGCGGGCTCGGCGTCGAGCAGCACATCGACGCCGACCTGGTCATCCCGGACAAGGACAGGACGCTGCGCGGCGGCGCCATCGCGCCCTGGGCGAAATCCACCTCACCCTATTACATCCAGACGCTGCAGGCGCTCGGCAAGCATTACAAGTTCACCCTCGACACCAAGTGGAAGGATCTGCCGAAGAAGACCCAGGACGCGATCCTCAACGGCTCCGGCGAGGACACTATCAAGTTCACCTATGACGACGGGCTGCGTTCGTATCAGACCACCAAGCCGTTCGAGGGCGTGATCACCAATCTCGACCGGCGCTGGCGCGAGACCGAGAGCGACTGGGCGCGCGAGGAGATGGCGAAGTATTTCACCGACATTCCCTGCGCCGCCTGCGCGGGCTACCGGCTCAAGCCCGAGGCGCTGTGCGTGAAGGTCGGCGGTCTGCATATCGGCGAGGTCGCCGACATGTCGGTCAAGCGCGCCGGCGAATGGTTCGCGGAGCTGCCGCAGCGGCTCAGCCCCAAGCAGAACGAGATCGCGGTGCGAGTGCTCAAGGAGATCCGCGACCGGCTCAAGTTCCTGGTCGACGTCGGGCTCGAATATCTCACGCTGGCGCGCGCCTCCGGTACGCTCTCGGGCGGCGAGAGCCAGCGCATCCGGCTCGCCTCGCAGATCGGCTCGGGCCTCACCGGCGTGCTCTACGTGCTCGACGAGCCCTCGATCGGGCTACACCAGCGCGACAATGCGCGGCTGCTCGAAACGCTCAAGCGGCTGCGCGACCTCGGCAACACGGTGATCGTGGTGGAGCATGACGAGGACGCCATCCGCACCGCCGACTACGTGCTCGACATCGGCCCCGGCGCCGGCATCCACGGCGGCCACGTGATCGCGCAGGGCACGGTCGAGGACCTCGTCGCCACGCCGGCCTCCCTCACCGGCAAGTACCTGGCGGGCGAGCTGATCGTTCCCATCCCGGAGCGGCGTCCGAAGAATTCGCGGCGCATGCTGCGGCTGGTCAATGCCCGCGGCAACAATCTCAAGAACGTCACCGCCGAGATTCCGCTCGGGCTGTTCACCTGCGTCACCGGCGTCTCTGGCGGTGGCAAGTCGACCCTGCTGGTCGACACGCTCTACAAGGCGATCGCGCGCAAGCTCAACGGCGCCTCCGAGGCCCCTGCCCCGCACGACCGCATCGAGGGGCTCGAGCATCTGGACAAGGTGATCGACATCGACCAGTCGCCGATCGGCCGCACCCCGCGCAGCAATCCCGCGACCTATACCGGCGCGTTCACGCCGATCCGCGAATGGTTCGCGGGCCTGCCCGAAGCCAAGGCGCGCGGCTACGAGCCCGGCCGCTTCTCCTTCAACGTCAAGGGCGGGCGTTGCGAGGCCTGCCAGGGCGACGGCGTGATCAAGATCGAGATGCACTTCCTGCCCGACGTCTACGTCACCTGCGACGTCTGCAAGGGCAAGCGCTACAACCGCGAGACTCTCGACGTGCTGTTCAAGGGCAAGTCGATCGCCGATGTGCTCGACATGACGGTCGAGGAGGCGCTGGACTTCTTCAAGGCGGTACCGCGCGTGCGCAACGTGCTGGAGCTGCTGCACCGGGTCGGTCTCGACTACATCCATGTCGGCCAGCAGGCGACCACGCTCTCCGGCGGCGAGGCCCAGCGCGTCAAGCTCGCCAAGGAATTGTCGAAGCGCGCCACCGGCCGCACGCTGTACATCCTCGACGAGCCCACCACCGGGCTGCATTTCCACGACGTGGCGAAGCTGCTCGAGGTGCTGCACGAGCTGGTCGAGCAGGGCAACACCGTGGTGGTGATCGAGCACAATCTCGAAGTGATCAAGACCGCCGACTGGCTCATCGACCTCGGGCCCGAAGGGGGCGACGGCGGCGGCGAGATCGTGGCTTCCGGCACGCCTGAGGACATCGTCAAGGTCAAGCGCAGCTATACCGGCCAGTTCCTGGCGCCGGTGCTGACGCGGCGGGAGGCGAAGCGCAAGGCGCGGACCGAGGCGGCGGAGTAGAACTGAGCCGACGAATGCGGGCGACTACCAACGCGCTTCCGCGCAGCTTGATCAATCTCCAGCACGCACGGCCTCGTCTGCGGTCCCGTGTATTGACCGCCTTCGAGCGCGCGCAAAAGTGTGGGGTTCCATCAGAATTTGCGATGCGCCATCATTGAGGGTTGCCATATGAAACTATAGGTAGTATAATCTAAATAATACTCTTATTGAGGGAGGGGGCCGCCGGATGTTTCGCCTTAGTTATTATCCGTGGATCACACAAAATGTAGCGGCCGACGAAATCGATCGGCAGGTCAAGATTTTCGGATCACTGATTGCGCAGGAATTGGGGCGCCTGAGTGCGCCCGACCCGCGGGTCGAGGTTCTTGCTCCGCTCGATGTGCCGGCCCAGATCGAGCAGATCACCACAGGCAACGTGGAAATCGCCTTGATGAACCCGCTGGGGTTCGCTTTTGCGCGGGCACGCACAGGCAATGTTGAGGCTGTGGCAGTGGCGCTGCGCATCATCGATGGCAAAGTCGGCAAGGTGTACTTTTCGCAACTTTATACGTCGAAGAAGACGGCAATCCGAAAGCCCGAACAGGTCGCCGGCAGATCGATCGGCTACGGCGTACCGTTTTCGACTTCGAATTTTCTGGTTCCGGCGGCCATGCTGCTGGCGGTCGGCATCCATCCGCTCGTGGGGGTGGCACGCGTAGAGTTCTTGAAGGGTCACGAGCTCGTCGCCCGAGCGGTATACGAAGGAAAGGTGGACGTGGGAGCCGGGCACGACGGCGTCATCGTCGACCTTGCCAATCAACCCGGCTTCGGCGACGCGGGGGACGTGCTGGTGCAGATCGCCCGCTCCGCCCCCATACCCAGCGATCCCATCGTTGCCAATGTTCCCGACGCCGGCAATCGTCAGAGATTGCAAAAGGCAATCGTCGCCGCCGGCAATTCGGTCGCCGGCAAGGGCGCGCTGAAGATTTTCTGGGGCAATACGCAAGGCCTCGAGGTCACCGATACCCCAAGCTACGCCGGCTTGGGCGACGACTTGAAGCGACTCCGTCTCACCGAAGCCGATCTGCTTCCGAAAAAATGAACGAGAGGCGCACTTCGGTATTGCGGGCTCAGGTCACCGCCAAGGCCGTGGACTTGCTGCGCGTGCCGGGCGTCCTGGCCGCCGAGTTGGGCTACCGGATCCGCGGCGGGAAACTAACGGACGAACCCGTCGTTTCGGTCATCGTCGAACGAAAACTGCCGCCCGATGAGCTTCGGCCGTCGGAGGATCTGCGTGCACTCTTCGGCGCACAGAATGTGGACGTGGTCGAAGCGAGTCCGCTCCAGGCACTGTTCGCACAGCCCGAGCGCTATGGGGTCGATGCAGATACCTTAAAGGCCATCGAGGACAAGGTCGGATGGCCATTTTCCGCCGAAGCAGTAGGTCCTCGACCTCTTCGAGCGGCCATCACGGCTGCCCCTCGTGATGCTGCTCGGGCCGCCGGTATCCCCGACCACATTTCATACCGACCTCCACCAGACAGCAGGCTGGATCCGGCGTCAGGCCGCATTCGCCTGCGGTGCCACGCAAGCCCGGATTGCGGCTGGCGCGAACTGAGGGGTTTCATCAACCAAGTCGAGCGCGAACTGGTAGTCGGAATGTACGAGCTCACGGCGCCACATATAGGCGATCTTCTTGTGCAACACCTCGGCGACAAACACGCTGCGCTCCGCCTGACCCTCGATGAAGGACAAAACATCGGCAAGGGGATCAAAGCCGACGATCGGCGCGAGGAAGTCCATCTGAGGATGTTCCGGCAAGCGCTTGGGAACGGGTTTGCATCGGGATATGCCCTTACCACCGGTAGAGAGCAAACTTTCGATACGGACTACCACATCAAATTGGCGGTTCGTGACGGAGCGGCCTTTTGGCTCTCGAGTGGAAGCTGGCAGTCGTCGAACCAGCCGCCACTCGATCCTCTCGGCGCCGATGCTGGGAGCGAGCGCTTGAAAGATTGTAACCGCGAGTGGCACGTCATCGTCGAGCACCGCGATTTGACCGGCAGTTTGCAGCGATTTCTGGAGGCGGACCTCACGACGGCGCAACGCGTCGGACACCCCACGGACGCTATTCCGGTGGACCGTCTCAATCTTAGAAACTTGCCCGATGTTTTCGTCTCCGACATCGCACGGGGGGCGATTTATAACAGGTTCTTCGACGCCAAGGACTTCGAGTTCGAGGCGAGTTCCGATCTCCGTGTCGTACCGCTGCTGACGCCCGATAATTTCGTTGACGCGATCACGCAGGAAATCGCCCGCGCCCGGCATAAGCTGTATGTGCAAAATCAGAGTCTTACCTTCCTGCAGAAACAAACGGATCAAGATCCGCGCTATACCGAGTTCGCGCGCATTCTGGCGGAAAAGTCGCATTCCGTTGGCGACTTCCGGCTCATTCTCCGCGACCCGGAAGAGTTCTTCGGTTCTCGCGCGGCCGCTTTGTCGACGTACCACGACAAGGGGTTCAACACCGCACGCATCCGATTTCAGGCGAACTGCCACAACAAAGGCGTCCTGATCGATGACGAGGTCCTCCTGCTCGGGAGTCACAACCTGACCAATGCAGGAACTACCGCGAACCGGGACGCAACCCTGCTGGTGCAACACCGGGACGTGGTTGCGTATTATGAACCGATCTTCCTGCACGATTGGGACGTCGCTGAGACGGGACCGTCGCCCAGACGGGCCAGGCTGGCGCAACCGGGCGAAATGGCTCCGCCTGGCATGCATCGCGTGTCATTTTTCGAAGCGTTCGATTTCGACTAGCTTCGACGCGTTCCCTTCGAACCACCTCGTTAGCCGTGGGACGCATGCGAGGCCGGATGCTCGTTAAAGTCAGAACCGCGGCAGCGGCCGTTTCGATTTCGCAACCGACGGCACCTTCACCAAGGCCTCGCCGTCGAGCACGACCTCGCCGGCCACCATGCAGGTGCAGGTGAGCCGCGCGCGCTGGCGGTCGGGCATGAGCTCGGCGACCGTGACGGTCACGTCCACCTGATCGCCGATCCGCACCGGTGCACGGAAGTTGAGCGTCTGCGAGATATAGATGGCGCCGGGGCCCGGCAGGCGCGTGCCCAGCACCGCCGAGATCAGGCTCGCGGTGTAGAGGCCATGCGCGATGCGCTTGCCGAACTGGGTCTTGGCGGCGAAATGCTCCGACAGGTGGATGGGGTTGCGGTCCCCGGTGAGCTGCGCAAAGCCCACCACGTCCGAGGACGCGATGGTCTTCGACAGCGTCTCGCTCATGCCGACCGAGAGATCCTCGAAATAGAGAATGCGCAGCGCCAGCATCATGGGACCGCGACCGTAGCCCGGCGGCGTGAGCGCGTCACCCGGGACCGCCGCGTCGGGGGCGGCGCCTTCCCTCCTCTCAGGCCGCCGCGAGCTCCCTGTCCATGGCCTCGGCGCGCTTGAGCGCGGGCCGCGCGGCCAGACGGCCGGCATAGGCGGTGAACTCGGGACGCTCCGGCAGGAGCTTGAACAGCATGCCCCAGCGCAGGCCGGATCCGATCACCACGTCGGCGGCGGTGAACTGCTCGCCCATGAGATAGGGTCCGGCCGACACCGCCTTCGCCACCACGTCCATCACCGTGTCGAAATCGCCGTAGCCGAGCATGCCGCGGCGCGGCTCCTCCTTGCGCGGAAAGGCGCGGTCGGTGATGGCCGGCTCGATGCAGCTCGGACCGAAGAACAGCCATTTGAGATAGACGCCGCGGCGCGGATCGCCCGGCGACACGTTGAGCCCGGCGCGCGGAAATTCGTCGGCCAGATAGGCGCAGATCGCCGCCGCCTCGGTGATGACGACACCGCCGTGCTCGAGCGCCGGCACCTTGCCCATCGGATTGACCTCAAGATAGTCAGGTGCGCGATTGTCGCCCTTGCTCAGACTGAGCACGCGAATGTCGTAAGGCTCGCCGATTTCCTCGAGCATCCAGCGGGTGACCGAGGAACGCGACGGCGCGGCGTGGTAGAGCGTAAGCTTCGCCATGCGGAACTCCGTTGTTGAACGACAGGGTCCCGTAGCCCCGGATCATGTCAGTTCTGCGAAGACATGGTGACGGCCCCGACCGCGACGGACGCCCGCAGCTTCCGTCGTCGAGTGGAGAGGATGGATGAGCGGAGCAAAAGGAATTGCGGCTGCCGTCACGATCGCAGCCTGCTGGTTCGGGCTCGCGCGCGCCCTGGCGGATCCGATCGCCATGGGAAGCGGCCGGCAGACGGTCGACCTCGACGGCATCCGCCTGAAGGTCTTCACCTACCGTCCGGACGGATGCGCCGACCTCTCATTGCTGCTGGTCTTTCATGGCAACGCCCGCGACGCCGATCGCTACCGCGACGACGCGCGCGCTCTCGCCGACAAGAACTGCCTGCTGGTGGTCGCACCGCTGCTGGACCGCCGCACATTTCCGCTCTGGCGCTATCAGCACGGCGGCGTGGTGAGGGATGGGGTGGTGCAGGATCCCCGCGACTGGACGGGCCGGCTGGTGCCCGCGCTCGTCGATTGGGTCCGCACGCAGGAGGGGCGCCCGCTCGCCTATTCATTACTCGGTCATTCGGCGGGAGCGCAGTTTCTCGATCGCCTGGCAGCCTTCGTCCCTACCGAGGCAAGGCGCATCGTGGTCGCCAACCCTGGAAGCTACGTGTTTCCGAGCCTGCAGATCGCGGCGCCCTATGGCCTGGGAAAGGTCTATGCGGGAGCCGACGGCGAGGCGCAGTTGCGCCGCTATCTGGAACAGCCGATCACGATCTATCTCGGCCAGGGTGACGTCAGGGCCGACGATCGCGATCCAAGTCCGGAAGCGCAGGCGGAAGGCGCATCGCGTTACCAGCGCGGACGCAACGCATTCAACGTCGCAAAAGCGCTGGCGCAGGCCCGCGGCTGGCCATTCAACTGGCGGCTGGTCGAGCTGCCCGGCGTCGGCCACAACGCGCGCAAGATGTTCGCCGCGCCGCAGGCGTCCGAGGCATTGGCGCCGTAAATGGCCGTTCGTCGGGCGCGCAAGCGCCGCGCGACGCCGTCAAATCCACACGAACGCTGCCGTCCGTGTCTCATCGTAAAGCAGTAGACGCCCGGCCCGAGGACAAGGCGCGATGGAGTGGTGCGTAGAGGCAGTCTGGTATCGATGCCTGAAGACGCGCTCATTAATTGAAAAAAGTAACAGAAGTCGTAGCCGGGGCTGAGGAATCGACCTAGCATAGGAGTGGGCACAGACCGGGAGCGGGCTGTGGATGCACGATCGCCTTCTGCACGGGCAGATGATCCCGGACATGAAGCCGGGATCGTCGCCGCGAGCGTCTACGCCCACGGCAAGCGGGTCGCGGACGTCGCCATTGAAGCGGCCGGCGAATGGTCGAAGCGGCCGGGACATGTCGTCTGGATCGGGCTGTTCGAGCCGAGCTACGACCTGCTCGCGCGGGTGCAGGCGCAGTTCGATCTGCATCCGCTCGCGATCGAGGACGCCGGCAAGCCGCACCAGCACCCCAAGGTCGAGCTCTATGGCGAGGCGCTGTTCATCGTTGCGCGCACCGCCCAGATCGTTGACGACCGCATCGCCTTCGGCGAGACCCACATCTTCGTCGGGCGCGGATATGTGGTGACCGTCCGGCACGGCGCCTCAAGCTCCTACGCGGTAGTGCGGGAGCGTTGCGAGTCTTGCCCAACCGTTCTGTCGCACGGGGAGCACTACATCCTCTACGCCATCCTCGATTTCATCGTCGACAACTACATGCCGGTCGTGGAGACGATCCACGAAGAGGTCGAGGCGATCGAAGACCGGGTGTTGGAGTCCGCGCTCCGGAAGGCCGATGCCCAGCGTCTTTACCTCCTGCGTCGCGACCTCCTTCGGCTGCGAAACGCGGCCGTGCCGCTCGTCAACCTCTGCCGCCGGCTTGAACATGCCGAAGTTATGACGATCGACGCAGCGATGCAGCCGCTGTTCCGCGACGTGACCGATCACGTGCGTCGCGTGCAGGAGGAAATCGACATGCTGCGCGAGGTGCTGGCATTCGCCTACGAGGCGGGACTGATGAACGGTCAGGCCGAACAAACCAGCATCACCCGCCGCCTGGCGGCATGGGCCGCCATTCTCGCCGTGCCCACCGCGATCGCCGGGATCTACGGCATGAATTTCGAGTTCATGCCCGAGCTCAGGTGGAGCTATGGCTACTTTCTCGTTCTGGGCGCCATTGCCGCCATCTGCATCACCCTCTATGCGCGCCTGCGGCACTACGGCTGGCTCTGAAGGATCGGCATCGGGCTGGGGGGCGAGCCCCCAAATCGGCGGCAGCCTCGGACAAGATGACGGCGCGGCTCACATTGCGCGCGGCGCGCTTCCTGCCCATGCTCGCGCCTTCGAACGATCCGACTAGGAGGACCGCATGCGAATGACCGTAGCGCTGCTCGCAACCGTCGCAGCCCTTGCCGTGCCGGCGATCACGCCGGGGGCCGCGCAGGAAGCCATGGAGAAGAAGTCGTATAATTACTCGGCGTGGACCCCGGGAATATTCTCCGAAGCGGTAACCATCACCAATATGGGAAAGGGCAAGTTCATCTTCCTCGCCGGTATCGGCGCGGAAGACGAGAACGGTCCGCGCGGCGCCATCCGTCACCGCGGCGACTTTCTCGCACAGTGCGCCTACGCCTACGACAAGATCAAGCGAGCGCTGGCCGCCAACGGATCGAGCCTCAAGGATGCCGTCAAGATGACAGTCTACGTCACCGACATGCGCAACCGGCTCGATTGGGCGAAGTGCTCGGGCGAAGCGTTCGCGGGCGCAACCGTGCCCGCGCAAACGCTGCTCGGCATCAGCCAGCTGGCCTTTCCCGAGATGATGCTGGAGATCGACGTTACCGCCGTTGCCCACGAGTAGTGCCCGGGGCGATGTGCCTATTGCAGCCGCCAGGGCCGAAACTCTCGATCGTGATCGTCAGCGAACGCGGACGATCCAGTATTATCCTCCGACCCCGAGTAAGCACGCTGGGACCTCGATCGCTCGACACGGATTACTGGATGCCCACTTTCGCGGGCATGCCACACGTGCATTCCGGTGCGAGAGCCGCCTCCCACCTCGTCAGGGGCGATCGACCCGCGGCCGCAGGGGCGACCTGTCGCTCACGCGCCGGGCGGCGGATCTTCGCGTTCGAGCACACGCAAGCGCCGCACCGTCAGTTCGTCGACGTCGAGCGCCTGAAAGCGCGCCTGCTTGACCGTCACCCGGCCGACCGCGAGCCGGCCGATGGCCAGCGCTCCGATGGCCAGCGCCCCGACGGCAAGCGCGCCGAACGCGGCAGCGCCGACCGCAAGCGCGATCGTGCTGGCGGCGGGAACGGTGTCGGCGCGGCGGATGGCGTAACGGGGCATTGTTGGATCTCCGCTTGGGGCAGGCTCACATTGCGGCATTACGCCGTTGCGCCTCGGGTTTGTCCATTGCACCGGTCGTGTATCATCTCCGGCGCAACAACACACGACGCCCGAGGAAACGACATGCCCGCTGGTCCCATCGCGCTGCGCGCTGCGCTGCTCGCGCTCGGCTTTTTCATCGCCGCACCGGAGAACGCCGGCGCGCAGTCCTATCCCGACCGCGCGGTGAAGATCGTCGTGCCGATCGGTCCCGCCGGCAGCTACGACATCGTCGGCCGGCTGCTCGCGGACCAGTTGTCGAAGCGGCTCGGACAGAGCTTCGTGGTGGAGAACCGGCCGGGCGCAGGAACCATCGTCGGCACCCAGGCGGTGATCAATGCGCCGCCCGACGGCTACACCTTGCTGGTAGGCGGCCTCAGCAACATCGTGTTCAATGCCGGGCTCTATCAGAAGCTGCCCTACGATCCGCTCAACGATCTCGTCCCGGTCGCGCTGGTGTTCAACATTTCCTACACGCTGGTCGGCCATAAGGACCTCCCCTATTCGAGCCCGCAGGACGTGATCGCGGCGGCGAAGGCCAACCCGGGCGGGCTGAAGCTTGCGAATGCCGGGACCGGCACCGGGCAGCACATCATGGGCGCCGCCTTCATGAAGCTCACCGGCACTAAATTCCTGGAAGTGCCCTATCGCGGATCGGCGGCGGCCTTTCCCGATCTGCTGGCCGGGCGCGTCGACCTGTTCGTCGAACTCGACGCCGGCGGCGCTGCCCTACATCAAGTCAGGCCAGGCCAAGGGCATCGGGATCCTGTCGTCGAAGCGAAGCGCACAAATTCCCGACGTGCCGACCATGAGCGAGGCCGGCATTCCCAACCTCGAGATCGATTCCTGGATCGGCCTGTTCGCGCCCGCCAAGACGCCGCCGGCCGCGATCGCGCGGCTGCAGCAGGCGATCGCCGAGGCTTTGCCGGAGCTCAAGCCGCGCTTCGAGCAGAACGGCGGCGAAATCATCGAGCTGGCGCCGGACAAGCTCAAGCCCTTCCTCGCAGCCGAATCCGACAAGTGGATCAAGATCATCCACGAGGCCGGGATTCGCCTCGACTGAGGCCTGCGGCGCGTACGCGATGCAGCGACGCGCCCCAGCGGGTCCGCGAATGCGGGGCTCGCCGCGAGCGAACCGTCCCGTCCGGTGCTATCATGGAGCCCAGGTCGCGGAACGGCGTGACCAACACTGCAACGGCGTGCCTCGCGACCTCTTGTGCAGGAGGTACGACCATGGCCCACGTCCATTTTCTCATGGGGGCGGATTCGATCCATGCCCGCCCGGCGGTCCGCACCATCCGCTTCGCCGATCTTGCGGATGTCCTGCGGCGCGGCGTCGCCGACTTTTCGGCGATGCCCACGCACGCGGTTTTCCTGTGCCTGATCTATCCGATTGTCGGTCTCGTGCTCGCCCGCCTCACGCTGGGCTACGAGGTCTTGCCGCTGTTATTCCCGCTCGCCGCCGGCTTTGCGCTGGTCGGCCCGTTCGCTGCGATCGGATTCTACGAGCTGAGCTGGCGACGCGAGCAGGGCCTGCCGATTTCATGGGGGGACGCCTTCGACGTCCTGCACTCGCCTTCGCGCGGCGCAATCGCGGCGCTCGGTTTTCTGTTGCTGGCGATCTTCGTGATCTGGATCGCCATTGCGCAGGCGATCTACATCGCGACGTTCGGCTACGAGCCTGCGGCCTCGATCCCGCATTTCCTCGAGCAGGTCTTCACCACGCCCGCGGGCTGGACGCTCATCATCGTCGGCAATTTCGTGGGCTTTCTGTTCGCGGTCGCGGTGCTGGCGATCAGCGTGGTCTCGTTTCCCCTGCTGGTCGATCGCGACGTGGGTGCGGTGGAAGCGGTGTTGACCTCGGCCCGCGCGGTGGCGCGCAACCCGATCGCGATGGCAGCCTGGGGATTGATCGTCGCCGCGTTGCTGGTGATCGGCTCGCTCCCGTTCTTCCTCGGCCTGGCGGTGGTTGTCCCCGTGCTCGGACATTCCACCTGGCATCTTTATCGCAAGCTGGTGGAACCGGACCTGCACCCGCGCCAGGAACATCCCCGTTCACCGACGAAGCGGCGCTACGCGGCGCAATTCCCGGCCGCGCTTTTCACTGGCGAGGACCGGCGGCCCCCGGGAGGATCTTAGGCGACCTGTAACGAGATCCGCGCGCTGCGCCGGCGGCGCGCTGGCTGCGCGGCACCACCCAACCATTCCACCCGTAGGCCCCGCCCCAGCCCACGCCGACCTGAGTGCCATAGCCGCACCAATACCAGCCGGCGCCCGCCCATCCGTAGCGGTACCAGCAGTAGGGCTGTCCCAGATGAAAGAATTGCACCCGATGCACGGCACCGAGCCGCTCGGCGTGAAGCGCACGAGACGCCGCAACCGGCATTGCTTCGACTTCGACACGGGCATCCGCCAGGACCGCCCCCGCAGTCAGCACGGCGATGCTCGCAAGACGCAAGACGAGCTTGCGCATGTCCCTCCCCAGCCGTTCGCGCGAGCGCATCCCGGGTCACGTCCGGGGGCAGATTTGGCATCGGATCCTGCGCCAGCGAATACCGCGAAACCGAATGTATCAAAAGCGGGAAACGTGTCGAAAATATTCTCGTCGTCGCCCCCGCGCGCGCCGGCGCGAAAGCCGCCAGCTTACGCCGCAGGACTTGCGGCGGTAGTTTTCAATTCGCGCATCTGCGTCGCCGGCCGCGCCAGCGGCTCGCCCGCATCGCACTCGTAGCCGACCACCCGCACCGTCCCGGTTGCCGCGCACATCTCTACGGCCACGCGGGTGAACGGATTGAGCACCGGCGGGGTCACCCACGCAAAGTTGCCGCGGGCGAACGATTGCGGCCAGGATGACAATGCCTGCCATCGTGCGCGACTGCGCGACGTGGCCTCTTCGGACGACCAACTCAGCAACACCCTGGGGTCGACCCGCGCCTCCCACGGCGCCGCGCTCAACAGCCAGTCGTTGGCGGCCGACGTCTCTTCGCTGCGGCTGGAAAAGGTCTCCTCGGTCCGCTCGATCACGCAGCGCTCGCCACGCTCGCATCCGATCAGCGTGAAGATCACCGGGCGCGCAATCGGCACTGTCTCGAGCCGGCGTCTGGCCTCGCCGAAGCCCCGGCAGGTCTCGAACACCTCGCGCAACAGGTGGTCCGGAGGGCAATGGCGGATCGGCCATGTCCGCAAGGCGTTCGCCGCGAGGTCGAGAGGCCGCAGCCACGGCACGCGCGTGCGGCGCCAGAGCGGCGCCTGGTTGATGGCGGCCGCAAAACGTCCCGGCGCCGACGCGGTCAGCGTTCCCACATAGCCGGGCCACGTCACGCTCATGAACTCGCCCGCGGGCCCGCGCATGCGTACGACCTCGAGACGACGGCCGAGCCCGGGATATGGCCAATCGAGCGTGCGCGCGAGCCAGGGCACGCCGTCCTCGTCGCGCGCGGCCGCGGTGCAGCCCCATTGGTACGAGCCGTTGAGAAACCAGATGCCGGGAAAGCGCAGCGACGCGGCAATCGCTTCCACGTCGCTGACATAGGGCGAGTGCGAACGTCGAAGCCAGCGCCGGGTGACGGCATCCATGGCCGGGAGCGCCACGCGCGCGGGCCACGGCAACCACGTCACACACTCCGTGCCCAGCGCGTGCGCGCGCTCGCGTCCGCGCAGTGCATGGCGAACGGGGCCGCCCTCACGCACGTCGACGACCGGAATGGAAGCCAGATCAGGCATGGGCACGTTCATTGCGTGTCACGTTTACGCCGGTCGATGCTTACGCCAGATCGAAGGTGCAAGCCACAACCGCGCGAGCGGTTGATACCGCCGCGACCGGGTGCCGCGGCGATCGCGGAATTGATTGGCCGCCCGCGCGACATTCTCTACACTGCGCCGGGGCCTCCCTGTGTCGGGTTGGAGAAGCTGGAAGTGATCAGGGCTGCAGCTGATGTTGGCGGGCGCCGTGTTTGCGGCGCTCGCAGCGCCGGCGCTCGGCGAGGACGAATTTCCGCTCGTCGGCACGTATACGGAAAATCACGTCTGCAAGGGCAACGGGTCTGATGCCGGGGTGTCGCGGGTGAAGATCACCGTGCGCGACATCGATTCGGTGTTCGGCCTCTGCACCATCCTGAGCAGGAAACGCGAAGGCGATACCTTCGCGGTCCACGTCGAGTGCAAGGGTCCGGGCGGAAGCCAGATGGTGGGCGACGTCAATTTCACGCTGCGCGAGGACAAGGCCATCGACTTTTCCGATCAGGACCAAACCTACAAGGCGGTGCTCTACAAGTGCCCGGAATGAGCAGGGCCGGGCGCCCGCATCGTTCGGCGGAGCATCGATCTGGCGCCTCCGGTCCTGAACAGGCGCAGGTGTTTTCGCCCGATGCAGCGACCAGCCCCCGTGTATAATGAGCACGCCAGCGGCGCTGCGACAGGACAGGCGTGAGGAACAGCATGACGTATGAAGGAATGATCGCGGAAACGGTCGCCTTTCGCGGCCATAATGGCGACGGGGGTGAAGCCTATTACGCCCGCCCGCTCGGGGGCGGCCCCTGGCCCGGGGTGGTGTTGATCCATCATATGCCCGGCTGGGACGAGTGGATCAAAGAGGCGACCCGCAAGCTCGCCTATCACGGCTTTGCGACCATCTCCCCCCATCTCTACTTTCGTGAAGGCCCCGGCAGCCCGGACGACGTGGGAGCGCGGGTGCGGGCGGCCGGCGGGGTCGCTGATGCGCAGGTTCTCGGCGACGTCGCGGCATGCATGGAGTTTCTGCGCGCGCAGCCCTATGCCAACGGCAAGGTCGGCGTCATCGGGTTCTGCTCGGGCGGACGGCACACCTATCTCGCCGCCTGCTCGCTCCCCGGCATCGATGCCGCGGTCGATTGCTGGGGCGGCAATGTCATCGTCGACGACCCCAAGCAGCTCAACGCCAAGCGGCCGGTCGCGCCCATCGAGCTCACGGACAAGCTCAACTGTCCCCTGCTCGGGCTGTTCGGCAATGATGACGAGAACCCCAACCGCGACCAGGTCAACCGCACCGAAGCGCTGCTCAAGAAGCTCGGCAAGAGCTACGAGTTCCACCGTTACGACGGTGCCGGCCACGCCTTTTTCAACGCCGCGCGTCCGGCCTATCGTGCGGAACAGGCGCTCGACGGCTGGAACAAGGTGTTCGCGTTCTTCCGTCAGCATCTCGCCGCGCAGGCCGCGGCGCGCGCGGCGTGAAAAAAGGGAGACCGTCCATGTGCTCTTACATCGTCGAGAAAGCCAAGCTCCTGGGCAGCGCCAAGGGACCGAACGGCTGGATGCGCATCGATACCGCGAACGTCTACTATGACCATCCCTTCCATGCGCCCCTCGACCACGCGCTCGGCATCGACTTCATCAACGAGGCCGAAGGCGGGCGCGAGCGGGTTGCCGTGGAATTGAGCGCGGCCTCGGCGCGCGCACTGGTCGAGAAGATACTGGCGGCGCTGGCCAGCGGCGAGATCGAGCACGGCAAGGCCGTCCACCACGCGCACGCGCCCGTTGCGGCGGAATAACAAGCCGGCTCGAGGACTCTGCTGGCCGCGGAGGAAGTGCCATGGACGTCGCGACGACAACCAGGTTCGACGTTATCCCTTTGACCCGGCATATCGGGGCCGAGATTCGCGGGCTCGACCTGCGCGAAAAGCCGGACGACGAGACCATTCGGGCGATCTACCAGGCCTGGCTCGATCACCTCGTGATCGTGTTTCCGGGCCAGGCCCTCTCGCAGGAAGACTTCGTTCGCGCGACCGGCTATTTCGGCGCGCTCGGCGAGCTGCATCGGCCTGCGAAATATTTCCCCAAGGGCTATTCGAGCCTGCTGCCCGGCATCATGCTCATCTCCAACATCCGCGAGAACGGCGAGCCGATCGGCGCGCTGCCCGACGGCGAGATGATGTTCCACCACGACATGATCCACGCCGAAGTGCCGAGCAAGGCGACGCTGCTCTATGCGGTCGAGATCCCCTCCGCCGGCGGCAACACGCTTTTCGCCAGCGGCTATGCGGCCTACGACACGCTCGATCCGGCCATCCGCGGCAAGCTTGAAGGCCGCCAGGCCATGCACCATTACAACTACGGTTCGACCCAGAAGGGCGACAGCCGTGGCACGGCCGCCTTCGGCGAATGCATTCATCCGGTGTTTCGCACCCACGAGGAAACCGGCCGCAAGGCGGTCTACGTCAACCGGCTGATGACGGTCGGCATCGTCGATATGCCCCCGGCCGAAAGCGATCCGCTGCTCCAGGCCGTGTTCGATCATGCCGAGAGGCGGGATTTCGTCTACGAGCACGTCTGGCGCGTGGGCGATCTTTTGCTCTGGGACAATCGCTGTTCGTCACACGCGCGCACCGATTTTTCATCGAGCGAGCGCCGGCTGATGCTGCGCACCACGGTCAAGGGCACGGTGCGGCCGTATTGAGCCGCGCCTGCAACGAGAATAGCCGCGCTTTCATTCCCGATGCGGCAACGCCGCAGCGACGACATTGCCGTTAGCGCGCTGGCAGCCGTGTGCTAGCATCCGTCCGCGCGTGTCACCCAATGCCGGGCCGGGCGGAGACCACGATGCGCAAGCGCTGGCATGCTGTTCAAGCTGCGCTCGCGACGGTGCTCGTCACGGCGTCACCGCTTGGCGCCCAGGACTATCCGCAAAAGCAGATCGAGCTGGTGGTGCCGTTCGTCGCCGGCGGCACCACCGACAACATCGCGCGCCTCATTGCCCAGCGCTTCTCCGACCGCTGGGGGCAGCCGGTCGTCGTCAACAATCGGCCGGGCGGCGGCAGCACGATCGGCACCCATGTCGTCGCCAAGGCGGCGCCGGACGGCTACACCCTTCTCGTCAACACGATCAGCTTCGCGATCACGGCGGCCTTGCAGAAGCTGCCCTATGATCCGATCAACGACTTTGCGCCGATCACGGAGCTCGCCACGCTGCCGCTGATGCTGGTGGTGCATCCCTCGCTGCCGGCGACGAACCTCAAGGAGTTCATCGCGCTGGCACGCTCGCGGCCGGCCGGATGGGACTATGCCTCCTCCGGCACCGGCACCTCGCCGCATCTTGCCGCCGAAATGTTCAAGTCCGCCGCCGGCATCGATCTCGTCCACGTGCCCTACAAGGGCAATGCCGAAGCCATGAACGCGCTGCTGGGCGGACATGTGAAGATCTACTTCGCGCTGGTGCCGGCAGCGCTGCAGCACGTCAAGGCCGGGAGCCTGCGGGCGCTCGCCGTCACCACCGAGGCGCGGCTGCCCTACCTTCCCGACCTGCCAACCATCGCCGAGCAGGGCTTCGCGGGCTACGAGATCAGCTCGTGGCAGGGCGCCTTCGCTCCCGCCGGCACGCCGAAAGAGATCGTCGCCAAGATCAATCGCGAGCTCGTCCGCATGCTCGACGAGCCCGAGATCCGCGCGCGCATTTCGCGCGAAGGCGCCGATCCGGTGGGAAGCACGCCGGACGCGTTCGCGCAGCGCGTGAAGGACGAGATCGCCAAGTGGGGCAAGGTGATCAAGCAGGCCGGGATTGCCACGACGAATTGAGATCGAGCTGACGCGGCCCCGGTCTTCGGCCTCATGCGCCGAGCTTGGCGGCCAGATCGTCCAGGCCGCTCGCCGCGATGTCGACCGGCGCCGTGGGGGCAGCCTCGCCGGTGCCCGGTCCACGCTCGTTCGGCCGCGCGATGTGGGCGGTGCGCAGCCCGCATGCTGCCGCCGCGAGCAGGTCGTTGGTGTGCGCCGCCACCATCATGCAATCGGCGGGCGGCAGGTCGAGCGCTTCGCAGGCGGCGAGATAGACGCGGGGCTTGGGCTTGTAGTCGCCCGCGGTTTCAGCCCCGAGGATCGCATCCCAGGGAAAATCGTTGCGACGCGCGAGGTCGACCATCAATGAGATGTTGCCGTTCGAGACCGGCGCCAGCAGGAAGCGACGCTTGAGCCGCCGAAGGCCGGGACTGACGTCAGGCCAGGCGTCGAGCCGATGCCAGGCGCGATTGAGCTCGCCTGCCTGCTCCTCCGCGAGACCGGAAACTCCGAATCGCGGCAGGATGCGTTCGAGATTGCGCCGGTGCAGCGCGTCGAGCTTGCAGAACGCAATGCGTCCCGCGCGCACCTCTTCCATCGCCGGCTGGTACTCGTTGCGCCAGGCGTCGGCGAAGGCTGGCCAGTCGAGTGCGTGGCCGGCGGAGCCGAGAATGCGTTCAGCCTCGCGCGCAACGCCGCTGCGCCAGTCGACCAGCGTGCCGAAGACGTCGAAGAACAGGGCTTTGACCGCCATGGCGCGTTGGCCGCGACCCGCGCCTTACGAGCCCGCCGGCTCCATCCCCCGTGACTTGAGCACCTCGGCCGCGGCCGGGCCGGATAACGTCTTGAGCAGCGCCCTGGCCGCATCGCTCTCCTTCGCATTGGCGCCGATGCCGGCGGCATACACCGTGTAGTTCTGGATCTCGGCGGGCAGCGGACCTACCAGCGTGATGCCTTTCACCGGAAGGATCTCGCTGATCTGGTGGATGCCGAGCTCGGCCTCGCCGCGGGCGATGTGTTCGGCCACCGCACCCCCGTGGATCAACTTGGCCTTGGCATTGACCTCGCCGGCAATCCCGAGCTTGTCGAGCAGACCGGCGACATAGATGCCGCTCGAGCCGCCAGCCTTGGGATCGATATAGGCGACCGATTTGGCCGACAGCAGCGCCCGCTTGAATGCGTCGACCGATCCAATATCCGGCTTGGGCGTGCCGTCCTTGACCACGACTCCGACGCCGACGCGCGCCAGGCTCGTGCGGCTGCCGGCGACGAACTTGCCTTTCGTTGCGAGATCGTTCACGGCCGCCGGGGTCAGCACGGCGAGGTCAAAACCTTCGCCGCTTTCGATGCGTTTCGCCAGCGCCCCCACCGTGTCGTTTTCCACAGTCACCTTGTGACCGGTCTGCTTTTCGAAGTCGGGCACCAGCGCCAGCAGCACTTGCTTGAAGGCGCCGGCGGTCAGAACCTTGACCTCCGCCGCAGCGGCACCGCGGGGCGCGCCCGCGGCCATCAACACGATCGCAGCGCTCAACAACATCATTCTCATCCTGTCCTCCGTCGTTGCGACCAGCTTACCCCAGGTGCGGCGGCAATCATCGCCGTTCGCGATGACTACGGCGCGACCGGAGGCCGCCCCATCGGCGGCGCGCGCCGGCCATGCGCCGAACGCACGTTGAGGGCTTATTTCGGACGCAATGGTGCAATGCAATATAATGAGTGCGCGCCGCCACGGAAATATGTTTATAGTTCGGAATCAAGGGGTTGATTCGTTTTCCGGGGGGCAGCTTCGTCCCCGTGGCGCGTTGATCCAGACAGTCGCGTGCAAACTCGACGCTTACAACTTTGTTCGGGAACCAAGGAGAGTTCGTTGATTTGATCAATAGCCGCGCCGGGGAGAACAGAGGGATAGTCATGTTCCACAGCCTTGCACGGCTTGCGCTCATTCTTGCTACCTTTGTCCTGATCGTACCCGACACCTCGGCCCATGACAGTTGGATTTCGCGCGGCGGTCACCGCAACGCCGCCGGCGAATGGTGCTGCGGCGACGGCGATTGTTTCGTAATTCCAAAGGAACGGATCATGATGACCGGGGAGGGTTACGTCGTGATCCACGGCCCGGTCGCCGGCGTCGGTCCGCAGATGTACGAAGCCATCCCCTTCACCGAGGCGCAACCTTCGCCGGACGGAGAATTCTGGCGCTGCAAGCGCCCGGATGGCAGCCGACGGTGCTTCTTCGCGCCCCCGCCGGCGACCTGATCCGCTTTTAGCGGCCGCGCCGTCTTCGTTTAGCCGGCGCGGCTGGTGCTGCGGCAGCCGATCGTGCGCTCTGCCTGAGCGCCGCCTTCAAGTCGGTCGGCCGCCCGTGCTTTTGCAGGAGGTCGCGGAAGGCCTCGTCGGAAAGCTCCTGGAACGTCTTCATTGAATCGCGCCCCAGCAGGTCGACGGCGTTCCACGTCTCCTGGTCGAGTTCGACAAGCTTGCGTCGAACACCGGTCGCCTTGGCCATGACGATCTCCTGGAGTCGCGAGGGCGCGACGCGCCGTACACGAACACGTCAACTTGGGACGCCCGCTTCCTTCGCCTCGTTGACCAGCGTGCGTTCCGGTGAGTGGAACACCGGCCCCGGAACGCGCCCCTTCTTAAATCGGAGCATACCCGGACGCAAAGCCGGTTCCACTATTGCCGGAGGCGCTCCGATCGGGCGAAAGCAATGCAGACCACTATGAAGCTTGCCGGCGCCAAGTGGGAGAACTCCCCGGTCGTGACCGACCAGGGTGTGATCACGTCGCGCCAGCCCAGTGACCTCGACGCGTTCTCCGCCAAGATCATCGAAGAGGTGGCCGAGGGCGGCCGCGTGCGGCGCACCGTGGCGGCATAACGGGCCGCGATATTGGCCGCAGGAGACGCTGCGTGGTACCCATCGCGGGATGCCCGCATTGATCCTGCCCCTCGCCGAGGCGGGGCCGTATCTGCCGGCTCGCGGCGCGCTGATCGGCCTTGACCTCGGCACCAAGACCATCGGGGTCGCGGCCAGCGACCCCGACCGGCGGGTTGCGACCGGCGTCGAGACCATCACGCGCAAGACGTTCTCGGCCGATGCCGCGCGGCTGCTCGCGCTCGCCGCCGAACGACAGGCGGCGGCCTTCGTGCTCGGCCTTCCCATCAACATGGACGGCAGCGAGGGACCGCGCGCGCAATCGACGCGCGCCTTTGCGCGCAACCTCGCGCGGCTGACCGCGCTTCCGATCGCACTCTGGGATGAGCGGCTGTCCACCGCCGCAGTCGAACGCGAACTGATCGCCGCCAACGTGACCCGGGCGCGGCGTGCCGACGTGATCGATCAGCACGCGGCCGCATTCATCCTCCAGGGCGCACTCGACAGGCTCGCCCGCGGGACCATCATGTAGAGGTTTCGAAAGCAGACGAGAGGACCGTCGGTCCTCTCGCCGTCAACGATCGATGTCTTCGGTCAGCAGCGGTTCTGCGCACGCTGCGAGGGATAGCAGGGATTCGCGGGGGCGGCGCCGCGCGGGCCGGGTTGCCACCCGAGCTCACGATAGGAGTAGGGCATTCCGCCCGTGTCATAGCCGGCCGGGTAATCCCAACTGGGCGCACCGTAGCCCGGGGCATAGGCATAGCCGCCGTACGGACCGACGTAGACCGACGGACCACGGTAGCCGTAGGCGGGGTAGCCGTAGCCGGGGTCAACAACCACGACCTGGGCCAGCGATGGGGTCATGGCAGCGACGCCCAGTGTCCCGGCAACCCCCATTGCGATCGCCGTCTTCCTGAGAATATTCGTCATCTGGTCGATCTCCGTTCATTTCGATGCATGCGAAACAAACACTTGGCCGGGCGCCTCGGTTCCAGTGCGTATCGCAGTGCAAACGGCGCCATCTCACAAAAGCGTGTTCCCTCCGGTCAGGAGCGCTACGGGCTCACGCGGGCGGCAGCGCACGCGCGAGCACGCGTTGTGCCTGCGCGAAGCCGAGGTCGGTTGCGCCATAGAGTAGACCGTGGCCAACCTGCAGCCGCGTGCGGGCAAACAGATCCGCAATGTCCGGCGTCGCACCCAGGCGCAACGCTGCGGCCGCCGCAAGCAGCGCAAGGCGGCCGACTGCCGCACGGGCGTGCGCCTCGCAGTCCCTGCCGGACAGGGCACCCGCGACGAAATCCGCGGCTTCCGCAGCACCCGGCAGGTCCCCGGCGTCGCGCGCAAGTGCGTTCAGCACGGCTACGCCAGCGTCGCGGTCATGGGAGAGCGCACGCAGCACGTCGAGGCACATCACGTTGCCCGAACCCTCCCAGATCGCGTTGACCGGCGCCTCGCGATAGAGCCGCGGCAGAACGCTTTCCTCGACATACCCATTGCCGCCGAGGCACTCCATGGCTTCGTAGATGAAGCCCGGCGCGGTCTTGCACACCCAGTATTTCACCGCGGGCGTGAGCAGGCGCGCGCACGCCGCCTCGTGCGGATCGCTCGCCGCGAGATCGAAGGAGCGGGCGAGCCGCATCACCAGCGCGGTCGCCGCTTCGACTTCGACCGCCATGTCGGCGAGCACGGCCTGCATCATCGGCTGATCGGCAAGATGCTTCTGAAACACGGTGCGGTGGCGGGCGTGGTCGATCGCCTGCGCCAGCGCCATGCGCATGATGCCGGCCGACGCCAGCGCGCAATCGAGCCGCGTGAGCTGCACCATGTTGATGATGGTGCGCACACCCCTGCCCTCCTCGCCCACGCGCAAGGCAAAAGCGTCCACGAACTCCACCTCCGACGACGCATTGGAGCGGTTGCCGAGCTTGTCCTTGAGGCGCCGGAAATGCAGCCCGTTGACCGAGCCGTCCGGGCGAAAACGCGGCATCAGGAAACAGGAAAGCCCGCCCGGTGCCTGCGCCAGCACCAGAAACGCGTCGCACATCGGCGCCGACATGAACCATTTGTCGCCGTTGACGGCGTAGCCCTCGCCGGCACGCTCCGCCCGCGTCGTGTTGGTGCGCACGTCGGTGCCGCCCTGCCGCTCAGTCATGCCCATGCCGAGCGTGATGCCGCTCTTCTCCCACCACGGCAGGAACCGCGAGTCGTAGCGGCAGGACATGATCTTGGGCATGAGGCTGGCGACGAGCGCCGGCTCCAGGGCGAGGGCCGCGACCGCGGCGCGCGTCATGGTGACCGGGCAAAGATGGCCGGTCTCGATCTGCGCCGCCATGTAAAAGCGGGCGCCGCGCGTGACCTGTGCGGGGGCGGGCGCGGGCGTTGCGTCCGCGCGCCATGTCGATGAGGCAAGGCCGGCGGCCACGCTCTCCGTCATCAAGCGATGATAGGCCGGGTGAAACTCGATGAAATCGCGGCGGAAGCCCTTGCCGTCGAAGGCTCGCAGCTGCGGCGGATTCGCGTTCGCCTGCCGCCCCAGCTCGAACATTTCGGCTGTGCCCCAGTGCCTGCCGAAGGCCGACAACTCCCGGGTGTCGTCCTCACCGCCATTCGCAGCGACCGCGCTCTGCAGCGGCAGGTCGCTGGCGTAGAGGTCGACGTCCACATAGGCGGGCGACTGATTGAGGATCTCATCGATGCGTGCCGCCATGTCTGCTCCGCCTACTTCGCCACGCATGCACCGCGGGCGGAGCGCCGTCCGCGCTTACGCCCGGCACCTGGCATTGATAGCCCTAATTTGGGCCGCTTTCAGCCGTGACGCCCCGCTTCTCGCACCGGACGCCTGGGCGGACACCTCGGAAACATCCACAGCGGGCTTGCCGGTGCGCCTCGTGCTCCCTTGCGGCTGCCCGTGCGTGAGCCTATAGAACCGGCTTTAATGAACATCGCCCCCAAGTCCACGTTTGTCCTCAACCAGCGCCACCTGTTGGGGATCGAGGGACTTTCGCGCGACGAGATCGTGGGCCTGCTCGACCTCGCCGAACACTTCGTCGAGCTCAACCGCCAGATCGAGAAGAAGCAGGCATCGCTGCGCGGGCGCACGCTGATCAATCTGTTCTTCGAGGCCTCGACCCGTACCCAGGCATCGTTCGAGCTTGCCGGCAAGCGGCTGGGCGCGGACGTGATGAACATGTCGGTGGGCTCGTCCTCCATGCGCAAGGGCGAGACCCTGATCGACACGGCGGTCACGCTCAACGCCATGCGGCCGGACCTCATCGTCGTGCGCCATCACGCATCCGGCGCGGTCGAACTCCTGGCCAGGAAGGTCGACTGCTCCGTCATCAATGCCGGCGACGGCGCGCACGAGCATCCGACCCAGGCGCTGCTCGATGCACTCACGATTCGCCGCAACAAGGGCCGTATCGAACGGCTGACCGTCGCCATCTGCGGCGACATTTTGCATTCGCGCGTCGCGCGCTCGAACATCATCCTGCTCAACGCACTGGACGCGCGGGTGCGCGTGGTTGCACCGTCGACTTTGCTGCCGCCCGGAATCGAGCGGCTCGGTGTCGAGGTCACGCGCGACATGCGCGAAGGGCTGCGCGACGCCGACATCGTCATGATGCTTCGCCTGCAGCGCGAGCGCATGAACGGCTCGTTCGTGCCCTCGACGCAGGAATACTTCCATTATTTCGGGCTCGACCAGAAGAAGCTCGCCTACGCCAAGCCGGACGCGCTGGTGATGCATCCCGGGCCGATGAACCGCGGCGTCGAGATCGACACCGCGGTGGCGGACGGCGCGCAATCCCTGATCCGTGAGCAGGTCGAGATGGGGGTCGCCGTGCGCATGGCCGTGCTCGAGGCGCTGTCGCGGAACCTGCCGAATGCGTGAGCCTGGAATGACGCTTCCCGCCCGGCCGCAGGGCGGTCGCGCATGATGCTGACCGAACGCCGCCCGATCCTGCTCGCCAATGCCCGCATCCTCGATCCCTCCCGCGATCTCGACATCGATGGCGACCTGCTGATTGCCGACGGCGTCATCCGCGAGGCCAAGCGGGGCATCGGCGCGGCCGGCGTGCCGGAGGCGACCGAGGTCATCGACTGCAGGGGCAAGCTGGTGGCGCCCGGCCTCATCGACATGCGCGCTTTCGTCGGCGAACCCGGCGCGGAGTACCGCGAGACCATCGCCTCGGCGAGTCAGGCGGCCGCCGCCGGCGGCGTCACCACGATCGCGTGCCAGCCCGAAACCTCGCCGGTCATCGACGACCCTGCCATCGTCGACTTCGTGCTGCGCCGCGCGCGCGATACCTCGATCGTGCACGTGCAGCCGATGGCGGCGTTGACCAAGGGGCTGCGCGGAGAGGAGATGGCGGAGATCGGCCTGCTTAAGGCCGCGGGCGCCGTTGCGTTCACCGATGGCGCCAAGAGCGTGCGCAACGCGCAGGTGATGCGTCGCGCGCTGACCTATGCGCGCGATTTCGACGCGCTGATCGTCCATCACACCGAAGATCCCGACATCGTGGGCGAGGGCGTGATGAACGAGGGCGAGTTTGCCGCGCGGCTTGGGCTCACCGGAGTGCCCACTGCTGCCGAAACCATCATGCTCGAGCGCGACATGCGCCTCGTTGCGCTCACGGACGGCCGCTATCACGCGGCGTCACTCACCTGCGCCGAGGCGCTCGAGGTGCTTCAGCGCGCCAAAGAGCAAGGCCTCAAGGTCACCGCCTCCGCCTCCATCAATCATCTCACCCTCAACGAAATCGACGTCGGGCCCTACCGCACCTTCCTCAAGCTCAGCCCGCCGCTGCGCGCGGAAGCCGATCGCGCGGCGCTGGTGGCGGCGCTCGCCTCCGGCCTGATCGATGTGGTGATGTCCGACCACAATCCGCAGGACGTGGAAGGCAAGCGGCTGCCATTCGCCGAGGCCAGCCCGGGCGCGATCGGGCTCGAGACCATGCTGACCGCCGGCTTGCGGCTCGTCCACAACGGCGAACTGCCGGTGGCGACCCTGCTCAAGGCGATGTCGAGCACGCCGGCACAAATCCTGGGACTCGCGGGTGGAACGCTGCGGCAGGGCAGCCCGGCGGACGTGATCGTGATCGACCTCGACGTTCCGTGGATTCTCGATCCGGCCGAGCTCAAGTCCAAGTGCAAGAACACGCCGTTCGACGAGGCGCGGCTGCAGGGCCGCGTGGTGCGCACCATCGTCGCCGGCCGCACGGTCTACGAGTACGTCTGATCGCGATGCCCGGCTGCCTGGCGTCTGTTCGCCCGTGCTGCGGGCCAAGGCGCGCGGACATGCGGCTTTGATATGATGCACGCCGACGTCACCTCGCCGGTCCGGGACCACGTTCAATGCTGCAATGGCTCAGCCTGCCGCTGCTGCCGGCCTATGCCGGGGCGCTGGTCTTTGGCTATCTCTGCGGGTCGATCCCGTTCGGGCTGATCCTCACGCGGCTGGCTGGCGCCCCGGACCTCCGCTCCATCGGCTCCGGCAATATCGGAGCCACCAACGTCCTGCGCACGGGGCGCAAGGGGCTCGCGGCCGCTACCCTCCTGGGCGATGGCCTCAAGGGCACGGCCGCCGTGCTCCTGGTCTACTGGTACTACGGCCCGGACTATCAGTATTACGCGCGCGAACTGGCGGTGCCGGCCGCGCTCGGCGCCTTCCTCGGCCATCTCTTTCCGGTCTGGCTCGGCTTCCGGGGCGGCAAGGGGGTGGCGACGTATATCGGGCTGCTCCTGGCGATGGCCTGGCCGGCCGCCATCGTCTTCTGCCTGATCTGGCTCGCGGTTGCCGCGCTCAGCCGCTACTCGTCGCTCGCTGCGCTGGTGGCCAGCGCGGCAACGCCGCTGGTGTTGTGGCTCGCCGACTACCGGCCGGAGGCGGCGCTGTTCGCGCTGCTGACGGCGCTGCTGTGGATCATGCACCGCGCCAACATCACCCGGCTGATCAACGGCACCGAGGGCAAGATCGGCGCGGCCGCGCCCTCCCCCACCTGATGTCCGCTGATTACGGTGGTGGGGGCGCCCCGATGCAAATCGTCACAAAACCGATCGTTGCGTTGTTTCCGATGACCACGGTGGTGGCCTTGGCAGCGTTTTCGCACGCAGCCCGGTCCGCGAAGTTGCCGACCAAGGTCGTGGTCAGCCCCGTGCCCGACGTGACGATCAAAAACAGCGCGAACAGCATCACCTGCTCCCGAAGCGTGAACGGCCGGAGGAGTAGAGACCGCTCGGCCCAGGGTGTCAAAGCCGGCCCACGACCTGAATGCGCCCGGCACGGTGCGTGAATCCGACCTTCCCATTTCCAACCAAATGGTTGCCGCGCAACGCATCTGAACCTTTGGCGCGCCTCGCGCGACTAATCCAAGGACGCCGCGGCGCCGCCGGGGGACGCAATGCTCATCCTGAAATACTTTCTGACGGTCGGGGCGGTGCTGACGGCGGGCCTGTTCGCGCTCCATGCCCACATGGTCACCTCTGTTCCCGCCACCTCGGCGGTGATGCGGACCGCGACGAGCACGTCGCTGGCGACCGTGCCGCCGAAGGTGCAGCCGGTCGAAGAGGCACCCGCCGTGCAGCCTGCCCCACCGCCGGCGGCGAAATCCGCCACCACCAAGCGGTCCAAGCATTCCGCCCGCGATCAGCACCGGTCGCGCTGACCGGCATCCTTCCGCTGGTGCCAAAAAAGCACACCCGGACGATTTCTCCGCTCCCTGCCAGACCCAGTCGCAATTCGACCACCCTGGCGGCGAAGGGTGCGAGCGTGACCTACATCGTAGGTTGGGGACCGGGGGCAATCATCATGTGGATTCTTTGGTATATTGCGACCATGGCGTCGCTGAGCGCGATGGGTTTCGTACCGGCGACGAACGACGACGAGCCGCACGCTGACATGTGAGCGGTTCGAGGCTGCGTTCGCGAGTTGCCGTCTGACATGATGCGGCGCCGCCTGAGCGGCACTGTCGCCATCAGTTGCCGTGCCATCTCGGCGCAAGCCGCAAGCGACGCGAGTAGCGCGTAGCGCGGACGCCCTTTAGCGTCCTTTTGCGGATAAGCCCGTTTCCCACCTCGCGGCCTCCTTGGCGGTTCTCCGTCTCATCCCCTTCGCCCTCGCTTGCTCGCGGACACGAGCGCCCGACTTGCAGGGGCAGGGGTCCGGGTTGACTTTTGTACGCGTTTTGTTCTCATATGTTGGAGCCACGGCAATTCCGGAGTTGGGGATCCTCGTGAGACGAGAAAGCGTGGGCATCCGGCTGACCGACGAGCAGCGGCTGGATTGGCTGCGGCTCATCCGCAGCGACAACGTGGGTCCGCGCACCTTCCGTGCACTCGTCAACCACTACGGCGGAGCGCGCGCGGCCCTGGACGCGCTGCCCGATCTCGCCCGCCGCGGCGGCGCGACCCGAGCCGTCCGCGTACACGCGCGCCAGGATGCCGAGCGCGAGCTCAAGGCCGCCGCCGCTCTGGGGGTGACCCTGCTGGCGTTGGGCGAACCTGACTATCCGCGTCGCCTGCAGATGATCGACGACGCTCCGCCGCTGCTGGCGGTGCGCGGCCGGGCGGCGGCGCTTGCGCTGCCCATGATCGCCATCGTCGGCGCGCGCAATGCGTCGGCGGCGGGGATGCGCTTTGCCGAACGGCTCGCGCGCGATCTCGGCGGCGCGGGCTTCGCGATCGCCTCGGGCCTCGCGCGCGGGATCGACGCCGCCGCCCACCGGTCGAGCCTCGCCACCGGTACCCTCGCGGTGCTGGCGGGAGGCCTTGATCGCATCTATCCGCCGGAACACGTCGAGCTCGCCGAGGCCATCGCGACCGACGGCGCTCTGATCTCGGAGATGCCGGTCGCATGGGAGCCGCGCGCCCGCGATTTCCCCCGCCGCAACCGGTTGATCTCGGGCCTGGCGGTCGGCGTCGTCGTGGTGGAGGCGGCGAAACGATCAGGCTCGCTGATCACGGCGCGGTTCGCGCTCGAACAGGGACGCGAGGTCTTTGCGGTGCCCGGCTCGCCGCTCGATCCGCGCGCAGAGGGAAGCAACGAGCTGCTCAAGCAGGGCGCAACGCTCGTGACGGAGGCCGCCGACGTGATCACCGTCGTGCGCCCGATCCTGGGTACACCCATGGAGGTCTCGGCGGAGGAGCCCGGCCCCCCAGCTCCGCCTGACGCCGAACCCGCCTCCAACGAGCGTGCCCGCATTGTCGAATTGCTGGGACCGACGCCGGTCTCGATCGACGATCTCATTCGTCTGTCCGCAAGCGCCCCGGCGATCGTGCGCATGGTATTGCTCGAGCTCGACATCGCGGGGCGGCTCGAACGCCACGGCGGCGGGCTCGTATCGCTGAACTAAGAACGACGCTAAAGTCTATCGAGGCGCGCCAGCAGGGCGTTGGTGACGCGGCGCTCGACATTCAACCAAGACCATTGCTACGGCGGAACCCACGCTCGAACGGTGCAGATCGAGCGCCTGGCAGACCTCGTCCGCGAGCCTGCAACAAAAGAAAACAAAAGAAGGAGCGCATGCGCTCCTTCTTTCGAGGTGTCACTGCGCGGCCGCAGCAGCGCGCATCATCCGGATTCAAGGACAGGGGTGGCGCCGGCGATCGCGGCCGAGATACGTGCCCGAGGCTGGATCGTAGGAGCGATAGCGCTCCATGCATCGCGCGGTATCGGCGGCGCCGGCCTGATAACCTGCTGAGTAGCCCGGAGCAGGAGCAGCGCCGGCAGGATTCCAACCATAACCTTGTCCGAAGGAATAACCGGCGCCGTAATAACTGTAATACGGATATGGCCCCCAGCCCCACCACTGCACGGGCTGCGCCAGCGGCGCCGTCGCGTTCTCAAGCGATGACGGTGCTGCGATGGGCGCGGCGGGCGCCTGCGACGCCAGCGAAATTGCGCCCGCGGCTACGACAGCGGTGGCGAGAAGCTTGCAAACCATAGGCATTTTCTCCAGGACCATGAACGCATGCGTTCGTCATCCACCGTTTGCAATCTAGATGGCGTGCTCGCCGGTTGGCAATGATCACCGTCGAGCCGTCGCGCCAGCCGCGGCGGAGAGCTTCGGGCGTTGGCCAGTGCCTGACGACTCGTGTCGGTCACGTCGCGTCAGCACGCAAATCCGACATGCGACCTGCGTGCTGGATCGGGGCGTCCCGGATCGTCACAAATCCCGCTCGCAAGGGCGCGATCCACGGATCCGCGCCAGGCCGAGGGGAGGAGTTGTGAGCACGGGGCACCGATCTGACGCAGCAGCATCCTCGCACCAGCCTCAAAAACACTCGCGCTATCTCAGCAGCGCGCACCGCCTTAATCAAAAAGACGAGAACAGCAATATAATCGCTTGATAATAAGCACCTAAATCGGGCTTCCTTGCGCAACAACCGGTCTCCGTTGCGGCCGCGTCCGGCGCGCCCCGCCGCCCTCGCCAGAGCGGCCCTGGTTTGACACCGAGGGTTGACATCCCCATCTTTCGCCGCGACAACCGCGGTCCGGTTTTGCCCCTCGGCGCTCGGCTCCGCCATATAACTCATTGGAAATTCATGAATATCGTTGTGGTTGAGTCGCCGGCCAAGGCAAAAACCATCAACAAATACCTGGGCGCCGGCTACGAGGTATTGGCCTCGTTCGGCCACGTGCGCGACCTCCCGGCCAAGGACGGCTCCGTCGATCCCGAGCACGACTTTCGCATGATCTGGGAGGTCGACGACAAGTCCCAGAAACGCCTCAACGACATCGCCCGCGCCCTCAAGGGAGCCACCAAGCTCATCCTTGCCACCGACCCCGATCGCGAGGGAGAAGCCATTTCCTGGCACGTGCTCGAGGTGATGAAGGAGAAGCACGCTCTCAAGCAGCAGTCGGTCGAGCGCGTGGTGTTCAACGCCATCACCAAACAGGCGGTGCTCGACGCCATGAAGCGCCCCCGCACCATCGACGGGGCCCTGGTCGACGCCTATCTCGCCCGCCGCGCGCTTGATTACCTCGTTGGCTTCACGCTCTCACCGGTGCTGTGGCGCAAGCTTCCCGGCGCGCGGTCCGCCGGCCGCGTGCAATCGGTGGCGCTGCGGCTGGTCTGCGACCGCGAGCTCGAAATCGAAAAATTCGTCCCGCGGGAATATTGGTCGCTGGTGGCCACGCTCGCCACTCCGCGCGGAGATGAGTTCGAGGCCCGGCTTGTCGGCGCCGATGGCCAGAAGGTCCAGCGGCTCGACATCGGCTCGGGCGCGGAAGCCGAAGCCTTCAAGCAAGCCCTGGAGAACGCGGCCTTCGCGGTGGCCAATGTCGAGGCCAGGCCCGCCAAGCGCAACCCGCCGCCGCCATTCACCACTTCGACGCTCCAGCAGGAAGCGAGCCGCAAGCTCGGCTTTGCGCCCGCCCATACCATGCGCATCGCGCAGCGGCTCTATGAAGGCATCGACATCGCGGGCGAGACCGTCGGACTCATTACATACATGCGCACCGACGGCGTGCAGATTGCCGAGGAGGCGCTCGCCGCCGCCCGCCGCCTGATCGGCGCCGACTACGGCAACCGCTACCTCCCCGGCTCGCCCCGCATCTATCAGACCAAGGCCAAGAACGCGCAGGAAGCGCACGAGGCGATCCGGCCGACCGACGTCGGGCGGCGCCCGAAGGATACGAAGTCGTTTCTCGATCCCGACCAGGCCAGGCTCTACGAGCTGATCTGGCTGCGCACGATGGCGAGCCAGATGGAGTCCGCCGAGCTCGAGCGCACCACCGCCGATATCACCGCCCGGGCCGGCGGCCGCGTCATCGATCTGCGTGCAACGGGGACCGTGATCAAGTTCGACGGCTTCCTCACGCTTTATCAGGAGGGCGAGGACGACACTACCGACGATGAGGAGTCCCGCCGTCTCCCGCCGATGAGCGCGGGCGAAAGCCTCGCCAAGCGCAAGATCGACGCCAGCCAGCACTTCACCGAGCCGCCGCCGCGCTATTCGGAGGCATCGCTGGTCAAGCGCATGGAGGAACTCGGGATCGGCCGGCCGTCGACCTATGCCTCGATCCTGCAGGTGCTCAAGGACCGCGGCTACGTGCGCATCGACAAGAAGCGGCTCGTCCCGGAGGACAAGGGGCGGGTGCTGACCGCGTTTCTGGAAAGCTTCTTCGCGCGCTATGTCGAGTACGATTTCACCGCCGGCCTCGAGGAGCAGCTCGACCGTATTTCCAACAACGAGATCGCCTGGCGCGACCTGCTGCGGGATTTCTGGCGCGACTTCACCGCTGCGGTCGGCGACATCAAGGAGCTGCGGGTCGCCCAGGTCATCGATGCGCTCGACGAGATGCTGGCGCCGCACCTGTTTCCGCCACGGGCCGATGGCACCGACCCGCGCAAATGCCCAAGCTGCGAGACCGGTCGGCTTTCGCTCAAGCTCGGCAAGTTCGGCGGCTTCATCGGGTGCACGAATTACCCCGAATGCCGTTACACCCGCCAGTTCGCATCCGGCAACGGCGCCAATGGCGGACCCGACGGCGGCATGAAGAAGCTCGGCGAGGACCCGGTCGAGCGGGCTGGAAGTCACGCTGCGCTCGGGGCGCTTCGGGCCCTATGTGCAGCTCGGCGAAGCAGCCGAGGGCGAGAAGCCCAAGCGCGCCGGGTTGCCCAAAGGCCTGTCGCCCGACGACATCGAGCTCGATCGCGCGCTCGGACTGCTCTCGCTCCCGCGCGAGATCGGCAAGCACCCCGACGACGGCGAGCCGATCGTTGCCGGCGTGGGCCGGTTTGGACCCTACGTCCAGCATGGCAAGACCTACGCCAATCTCACGACCGGCGACGACGTGCTCACGGTCGGGCTCAACCGCGCCGTGACGCTGATCGAGGAGAAGCGCGCCAAGGGACCGCGCCGGGGACGCGCCGGAGCCGATCCCGGCCGCGCGCTCGGCGATCACCCGGACAAGGGCGGCCCCATCGTGGTGAAGAGCGGCCGGTATGGCCCCTATGTCAACCACGACAAGGTCAACGCCACCCTGCCCTCCGACATGACCCCCGAGGCGATCACCCTCGAGCAGGCCGTCGGGCTGCTGGAGGCGAGAGCCGCGCGCGGGACAAAGAAGCCGGCGGCCAAGCCGCGCAGCACCGCGCGCAAGGCTCCCGCAAAACCGAAGGCCGCCGCAACCTCCAAGCCGCCCGGCAGAGCGGAAAAGCCGGCGCGCAAGTCCTCCGAGAGACCCTGATCAGAAGTCCATCGTCGGGAATGCGCGGGCGCGGATCGCGAGGGCTTCTGACTACCGCTGACTGGCGTCCGGCCCAGATATGAAACGTCCTCGCACCAAGCCTCCCGCTCCCTCCAAAGATGAGCTGGTGGCCTTTATCGGCAAGCAGCCCGGCCGGATCGGTACGCGCGAGATCGCGCGTGCCTTCGGACTCAAGAATGCCGACCGCGCCGCGCTCAAGGAGATGCTGCGCGAGCTCGCCGCCGAAGGTCGCGTCGAGCGCCGCCACAAGAAGCTGCATCATCCCGGCACCCTCCCCCACGTCGTGGTGGCCGACATCACCGCGCGCGACACCGATGGAGAGCTGCTTGCGATCCCGACCGAATGGGACGAGAGCGAGCATGGCGCAGCGCCGAAGATTCGCGTGCGCATTCCGCGCCGCGCCCCGCCCAGCGAGGTCGCAGGGGTCGGCGATCGCGCGCTGCTGCGGGTCGAAGAGAGCGGTGAGAAGGGCGATCCGATCCGCCACGAGGGGCGCGTCATCAAGCTCATCGATCGCGCCAGGAAACGCGTGCTCGGGATTTTCAGGGCGACGCCGGACGGTGGCGGGCGGCTGGTCCCGATCGACAAGAAGCAACTGGGTCAGGAGCTGGCGATTCCGCACGGCGCAGCGGCAGACGCGCGCGATGGCGACCTGGTCGCGGTCGAGGTGGCTGGGCGGCGAAGCGGCTATGGTCTCGCCGCCGCGCGGGTGACGGAAAAGCTCGGCTCGCTTGCAAGCGAACGCGCCGTCAGCCTGATCGCCATCCACGCTCACGGCATTCCGCACGTCTTTCCGTCCGCGACACTGGCGGAGGCGCAGGCTGCGAAGCCGGCGACGCTCGCGGGCCGCGAGGACTGGCGGCAATTGCCGCTCGTGACCATCGATCCGGCCGACGCCAAGGACCACGACGACGCCGTGCAGGCGACGCGCGACGAGGACCCGGCGAATCCTGGCGGCTTCGTGATCACCGTCGCTATCGCCGACGTGAGCCATTACGTGCGGCCGGGCTCGGCACTCGATCGCGAAGCGCTGGTGCGGGGCAATTCGGTGTATTTCCCCGACCGCGTGGTACCGATGCTGCCAGAGCGCATCTCCAATGACCTGTGCTCCCTGCGCCCCGGGGAGGATCGCGCGGCGCTGGCCGTGCGGCTTGTGATCGGCGCCGACGGCCGCAAACGTTCGCACAGCTTTCACCGCGTCATGATGCGTTCGGCTGCCAAGCTCAACTATGTGCAGGCGCAGGCGGCCATCGACGGCTGGCCCGACGACACGACCGGCCCGCTGCTGGCGCCGATTCTCGAGCCGCTCTATAGCGCCTACCGCGCGGCGAAGCGCGCGCGCGACGAGCGCGCCCCGCTCGATCTCGACCTGCCGGAGCGCAAGATCGTCCTCACTGCCCATAATACGGTCGACCGCGTGATGACCCCGGAACGCCTCGACTCCCACCGGCTGATCGAAGAATTCATGATCCTCGCCAACGTGGCCGCAGCCGAGACGCTGGAGCGGGTGCGGGTGCCGCTGATCTATCGCGTGCATGACGAGCCGGATCCGGAGCGCGTGAATGCGCTGCGCGAATTTCTGCAGAGCCTCGACATCTCGCTGCCGAAAGCCGGCGCGCTGCGAGCCGAGCAATTCAACCGGATCCTTGCGCGCGTGAAGGGCCGCGACGTCGAGAAGCTCGTCAACGAGGTGGTGCTGCGCACACAGGCGCAGGCCGAATACGCCGCCGAGAACTACGGGCATTTCGGCCTTAATCTGCGCCGCTACGCCCATTTCACCTCGCCGATTCGCCGCTACGCCGACCTTGTCGTCCACCGCGCGCTCATCCGCGCCCTCAAGCTCGGTGACGGCGCCCTGCCGGACAACCAGGACGTCTCTGCGCTGGCCGAAATCGGCGCGCAAATCTCGGCCGCGGAACGCCGTGCCATGAAAGCCGAGCGCGAGACCTTCGATCGCCTGATCGCCCACTTCCTCGCCGACCGCATCGGTGCGACATTCGAGGGACATATCTCGGGCGCTACCCGCGCTGGTCTGTTCGTGAAGCTCGACGACACCGGCGCAGACGGATTCATCCCTGCCCGCACGATCGGCAACGAGTACTTCCGCTACCACGAGGACCGGCACGCGCTGATCGGCGATCACAGCGGCGAGACCCATCGGCTCGGCGATCGCGTGTCGGTGCGCCTCGTCGAGGCGGCGCCGGTCGCGGGGGCGCTGCGATTCGAACTTCTCTCCGAGGGCCGCCATAACGCCGTGCGCCGCGGCACGCGCAGCCAGCGCGGAGGCGCGCGTAAACAGCCCGCCAAGCAAGCGTTGGGCGCGCGGAGCAGGAAGCGATGAGCGACGGGTACGCCGACCGGCTCGAGCGCATGAACCGCTTCGTCAAGCGGATGAACGAGGTCGAGCGCGATCTTACCGCGCCCTATGTGCGGCCGAAGGATGCGGCGACGCTGATCCTGGTCGATCGCTCGGGCGAGGTGCCGAAAGTCCTGCTCGGCAAGCGCCATCAGCGGCACAAATTCATGCCGGGAAAATTCGTCTTTCCCGGCGGCCGCGTCGACCCGCTCGACCGGCTCATGCCGGTGGCACGGCCGCTCGATCCGGCCGCGCAAGCGCAGCTGATGAAGCGGCTGCAGCGCGCGAGCCCGGCAAAGGCGCAGGCGTTCGCGCTCGCCGCCATCCGCGAGACCTTCGAGGAGACCGGACTTTTGCTCGGGGTGCGCAGCGACGCTGCGACGAAAGTTCCGTCCGGCGCGTGGGCCGCTTTCGCGGAGGCGAAGATTCTGCCGGATCTGAGCGCGGTTCATTTCATCGGCCGCGCCATCACGCCGCCCGGCCGTGCGCGGCGGTTCGACGCGCGCTTCTTCACGATGGATGCAACCGCCGTGGCGCATCGCGTCGAGGGCGTTACCGGCCCGGACGCGGAACTCGTCGAGCTGGTCTGGATGCCGCTTGCGGATGCCAAGCAGCTCGACATGCCGGCGGTCACCGGCGTGATGCTGGAAGAGCTCGACGTGCGCATCGCCGACGGCTTCGGGCACGAACTCCCGGTCCCGTTCTACAGCATGCCGCGAGGCCACTTTCGACGCGAGACGCTGTGACGGGCGGCGGCGCGGACGTGTTTTCCCCTGTCGTGGCGGAACCGCGCCGGACGGGGAATTGCGGCGGCTTTTACGCCGAATCGCTTCCACTTGGCGCCAAAACGCTATACGTTCCGCGCACGTTCAACACGACCGAGGTTTGCCATGGCTAAGGCCACCACCATCAAAGTGAAGCTGGTTTCCAGCGCCGACACCGGCTTCTATTACGTGACGCGAAAGAATTCGCGCACCATGACCGACAAGCTGGTGAAGAAGAAATACGATCCCGTCGCCAAGAAGCACGTCGAGTTCCGCGAATCCAAGATCAAGTAGCGGCGCATCCACGCCCGCGGCGGCGCGGCCGGGCTCCCTCACAATTGTGCAAATTGACCGTGGGTCGGGCGACCTACCGCCGCCTGAAGAAGGTGGCCGGTCGGGAGCGGTGTCATGAGGAGGCCACTCGTACCGCCCCCGGACCGGCCGAACCCCACGGACCCAGGAGATGCGGCGGACCTGAGCATTCCGTAGGGTTATCAATATGATAGGCGATGACGCGATGCCTCGCGGCCTGGAACCGTCCAGGGCCAAGAGTTCTGTCCACCGCCTCGCGCAAACTAGCGCAACGGGGTTGGAAAGCAACAAATTACGTTGTGGATAAGGAAGAGAATGCGATCAACCCTACCCATCAGGGGTTGACGATACTGATTCGCCGGCCGCGCGGTGGGCGCTCCGAACGGAAGGCCGTCCCTCAGGCCGAACCGAGAAAATGGCGGATCGTTTCGATGAACTTGCCCACGGAGATCGGTTTCGACAGATAGGCCTCACAGCCGCCCTCGCGGATGCGTTCCTCATCGCCCTTCATAGCGAAAGCGGTGACGGCCACGACCGGAATAGCCTTGAGTTCCGGATCTTCCTTGAGCCACTTGGTGACTTCGAGGCCTGAAACTTCCGGCAACTGAATATCCATCAGGATCAGGTCCGGGTGATGCTTGCGGGCGAGATCGAGCGCCTCGATGCCGTTGCGCGTGCCGACGGTCTGGTAGCCGTGCGCTTCGAGCAGGTCGTGGAAGAGCTTCATGTTGAGCTCGTTGTCCTCCACGATCATCACGGTTTTCGACATCCGCGCCCTTCCCCGCGCTTTGGACCCTCGGCGGGACCGCGCGTTGCGCGCCCGGGTTTTTCGCGCAGGCACGGCCGCAAAGCTAGGGCCGATAAGTTACGGAAACGCAAATGTCTTGCCTCCGCGACGTCCTCGGACCTTCCCTCCGGACTTGCTGAAATCACGAGGATTCAGGATGTTGCGAAAGTCTGCTCCGACACCGGTAAAGCCGCGCGCGATGGATGTCCGGGGCCCGGTGCGAGCGCGCCATTGGCTTGAACAAGCGCCGCTGAGTCGCGCTCCAGCCGCTCAGTCGTGAGGGGCAGGCGCGACATCCATGGTCCGACGGCTGAGCGCGAGGTTGAAGGTGTAACCGCCGAACAGATCGACCACGGTCACGAAAATCAGCAGCAGCGCCGCCTCCCACCGCTGCGGGGTGCCGACGAGCTCCGGCTTTCCGAAAACGACGATCAGCACGACCGCGAGCGGCACCAGTGAGGCCAGGCCGTCAACGACGCCGATGAACCGGTTGCCAGCCGCCGGCAGGCTGAACGGAATCGAGATGAGTTGGTAGGTCAGGTAAATGGCGGCGAGCCACGCCATATTGAAACCCAGACGCTCGGAGGCGAACAGGCCAAGCCCCCCGTACGCGTTCTGGAACGATCCCGCGAACCAGAAGAAGTAGACCTCCCACGCTGCCAGTCCCAACGCAAAAAGAATGCTGACGCCGGCAACGGATAGGCCTTTGCGCATCGTCGTCTCCCTTCCGAAATGACTCCCTCCCCTACCCGACATGTTGCCCTCGCGTCGAGAGACTCGAATTCGGCGCCAGCGGAGCTGCCGAACTCGGCCTTGATCGGACGCTCCGGCAGGAGTTTGCTTGCACGCCTTCCGGCTGGGCCACCCAGCGCACAGCCGCGGAGATTGCGAATGGCCAAGCGGCGCGAGTCGGAAAGCGGCAAGGAACGGCGAGCGGCGGCCGAACAGCTCGCCATCGCCGCGCTCGGTTTCATCGCCGATGAGCCCGAGCGACTCGGCCGTTTTCTTGCAATGACTGGCTTGGGGCCCGGCTCGCTCCGCAACGCCGCGCGCGAGCCGCATTTTCTCGCCGGTGTCCTCGACCACGTCGCGGCGGACGAAACGTTGCTGGTGGCCTTTGCCGCCCAACACGAGGTCGACCCGGACGCGGTGATGCGCGCGCGCGATGAGCTCGGCGGCCTTTGGGAACGGGATATGCCGTGAACGCATGCAATTCGGTCGCCAGGGCGCGACCGGCGCAGGCAATGTGGGAGCGCCATGCCCGGCTTCTGCCGTGATTGCCGCCGCGACGCACGGGATGGGGCCGTCCGCTGCTCCGCCTGCGGCTCGCCGCGCGTCCTGCGTCATCCCGAGATCGACTCCCTCGCGATTGCCCACGTCGATTGTGACGCCTTCTATGCCACGATCGAGAAGCGTGATGATCCCTCGCTCGCCGACAAACCGGTGATCGTCGGCGGGCGCCAGCGCGGCGTCGTGCTGACCGCCTGCTATCTCGCGCGCACCTTCGGCGTGAAATCCGCGATGCCCATGTTCGAGGCCAGGCGGCTCTGTCCGCATGCGACCGTCGTACGGCCGGACATGGACAAATATGCACGCGTCGGGCGCGAGGTTCGCGGCTTGATGTTCAAGCTCACCCCCTTGGTCGAACCGGTATCGATCGACGAGGCGTTCATGGATTTGTCCGGTACCGCGCGCCTGCATGGAATGTCGCCGGCCAAGGCGCTCGCGAATTTTTCCGCGGACGTCGAAAAAGCCCTCGGAATAACGGTGTCGATCGGCCTCGCCAGCAACAAGTTCCTGGCCAAGATCGCTTCCGATCTCGACAAGCCGCGCGGCTTCGCGGTGCTTGGCAGCGGCGAGGCTGCCGCCTTTCTGGCACCCAAGCCGGTGTCGCTCATTTTCGGCGTTGGCAAGGTAGCGCAGCAACGGCTCGCGCGCGACGGTCTGCGCACCATCGGGGATCTGCAGCGCGCAGGTGATCGGGACCTGACGCGCCGCTTCGGGGCGGAGGGTGCTCGACTCTTCCGGCTGGCGCATGGTCTCGACGACCGCCCGGTGAAGGCCGAACGTGAAGCCAAGAGCATTTCGGCGGAAACCACCTTTGACGACGACATCGCCGATTTCCGGCCGCTGGAGCTGCGGCTGTGGCGCCTGGCCGAAAAGGTCTCCGCCCAACTCAAGGCAAATGACCTTGCCGGCTCGACGGTGACGCTCAAGCTCAAGACTGCGGATTTCCGTATCCGCACGCGCGCGCATTCGTTCACTCATCCCACCCAGCTCGCCAGCCGCATCTTCGCCGCCGGGCGCGATCTCCTCGCGCGCGAAACGGACGGTACGATGTTCCGCCTGCTCGGCATCGGCGTCTCGACGCTCTGCGACGCCGACGGCACCGATTTCGCCGACCTCATCGACCGCCGCACGGCCGATGCCGAGCAGGCGATCGATCGGCTGCGCGAACGGTTTGGCGACGAAGCCATCATCAGGGGGCTCGCGCTGGACAGCGGCGATGAAGCGCAGGACGACTGAGCGGCGTTGTGGACGAAAGCGCTGGCGACGGTGCTACACTTCGCTGGGCCGACAGAGCGAAGACTCATGGGCGCGGCGGGAGGGACTCAAGATGCCACGACAAAACGTATTGCTCGGAGCACTCGGCGCGGCGTTGCTGGCGATGACCACCGCGGCGCCCGCCCAGACCCAGGTCAAGGTCATGGTGTTCCCGGGCCTGTCCAACTTCTCGATCTTCGCGGCCCAGCACAACAACCTGTTCGCCAAGCACGGTCTCGCAGTCGAGCTCCTCAACACGCCCAACTCCGAGGTGCTGCGCAACGGGCTGGCCAAGGGCGATCATCAGATCGTGCATGCCGCGGTCGACAACGCAGTTGCCATGGTTGAACTGGCCAAGGCGGATATCGCCATCGTCACCGGCGGCGACAATGGCTTCAATCGCATCTTCGTACAGCCCGAGATCAACTCCTACGCTGACCTGCGCGGCAAGACGGTCGTGGTCGACGCCCCCAACACCGCCTTCGCGCTGCTGCTCTACAAGGTGCTCAAGGACAACGGTCTCAACAAGAACGACTATGTGATCAAGCCGGTCGGTGGCACGCCGGCACGCCTCGAGGCCATGTCCAAGGACAAGGCCAACGCCGCCGGCGTGCTCAACCCTCCTTTTTCATTCCGCGCGCGGGAGGCCGGTCTCAAGGACATGGGAGCGGCGGCGAAGGCGATCGGCTCCTACCAGGCCGACGGCGCCTTCGTCATGCGTGAATGGGCCAAGGCCAACGGCGACACGCTCGTCCGTTATATCGCGGCCTATGTCGAAGGCCGCCGCTGGGCCCTCGATCCCGCCAACAAGACCGCAGCCATCGCGCTGCTGGCCGATCGGCTCAAGCTGACACCAGAGGTCGCAGCACAATCCTACGCAGTGGCCACCGATCCCGCCGACAGCATCGCCAAGGATGCCAAATTCGACATGGCGGGGTTCCGGAACGTGCTCAAGCTGCGGGCCGAGATCGAAGGACAGTGGGGCGGCAATCCTCCGCCGCCGGAAAAATATGTCGACCTCTCGTACTACGATAAGGCACTGGCAGAGCTCAGATAGCGGCTGGCCTCACCGGCACGGCTTGGTTTCCCGGATTTCGAGCGAAGTGAGTTCGCCGCTGATGGCGAAATCGTTGTAGTCGAGCATGAGCGCGCGCGAGATCCCATTCTCATAGAGCTCGAAATTGATGGCATAGACCGGCGCCTGGTCGCCGCTCTTGGCGCCTTTGTCGAAATAGCTGACAGTGATCGGCCAGCGCTTGAGGCCGGCGAGCGCCTCCTTGCCCGCGGCGGCATCGCTCGGAACGCGCTCGTTGGGCGCGATCTCGCGGCCGATGACGGTGAGCGTGTTATAGACTTTCTCGCCCTTGTCCGAGCCGTCGTAGACCGGAAGCTCCATGATGCTCTTGCCGGCGATCGCGGCCTCGATGATGCGGCGCATGTGCTCGGTGGGAAAGACCACCCCCGTCTCGAGATCGAAGACCTTGCCTTCCGGCTTGGTGAGGCGGACGGCAACCTTGTCCGTCTGGCGTTCGGCCTGTCCATCGATGGAATCGACCAGCGCCTCATTGAGGTAGTTCTGTGACTTGAACATGAACTTCTTGGCCGCGCCGTCCTCCCAGGTGGTCGAGCGCAGGTCGCTGAGCGTAACCTTGCCCTCCCCGTTGTCGAGTTCGGATACCTGACGGAACTGCAGCGCATAACCGTCGCAGGCATTGCCCGAGAAATCGTAGAGAATGCGCCCGCGTGCGGCCACGGCCGCGGAATTGCTTCGAGTGTGGGCAAGCTTGAGTTCGTAGACCGCGCGGTGGGATGCAAGCTCGCCCGCCGGCGTCAACGCCGCCGCCCGCCGCCCGCCAAAGCCATCTGCCAGCAGCGCCACGGCAAGAACCGCCGCCACCAAGCCGAGCACCGTTCTGCCCACCGTCTTCATCGCGATTTGCCTCCGCGCGCGCCGCCCGCTTGCGGCGCAACATAGGGACAGCCCTGGCCGCCTGCAACCGAGCGGGAACGCTGCTGCGGCCACCGATGCCGTGCCGACCCTGGCTTGCACGATGGCAGCCGATCAGCGAAGACAGGACGCTGCGCGACATCCAGAGCAGCAACGGCAAAGCCCAGCAGCAAGGAGTAAGTCATGGCCGGAGCGGTGGAAAAAAAGCTTGCGGAACTCGGGATCAACCTCCCCACGCCGGCGAGCCCCGTCGCCAACTACATTCCTTTCGTCCGGGTCGGCTCGCTGCTGTTCGTCTCAGGGCAGATCTGCCTGGATGCGAACGGCAAGCTCGTTGCCAAGGGCAAGCTCGGCGGCGGCGTATCAGTGGAGGACGGCCAAAAAGCGGCACGCGCCTGCGCGATCAACGTGCTGGCGCAGGTCAAGGCCGCGCTCGGCGATCTTGACAAGGTCAAGCAGGTGGTTCGCCTCGGCGGGTTTCATCAATTCCGACCCCGCCTTTCTCGACGGTCCCAAGGTCATGAACGGGGCCTCCGACCTGATGGTTGCGGCGCTCGGAGACAAGGGCCGGCATGCCCGTACGACGGTTGGCGTCGCCGCTTTGCCGGGCGACGCGGCGGTCGAGGTCGAAGGGATTTTCGAGGTCGCCTGAGCCACGATCTCGCCTTGGACTGGTCGATTGCGCAACTTGTGGCCCATCGCGGCCTGCAGATGCCCAAAACGGCGTCGAGGCCATCGCCGAGCGTAATGACGTTCGGCGAGTTGTAGGAACTGGCGGCCGGGCGCGCGCGCCAAGTCGCCGAACGCCGTGCCGAGCAGATCATTTTCGAGGGATTTTCGGCCATATATTTGCATTACATGAGCGGGGCCGAACTATCCCCATGATCGAACTGACCCTGCGAGTTGTAAATTCCATTGCCGAAGTGGATGCGGCGGCATGGGAGGCCTGCGCCAATCCGGCCTGCCCCGATGCGGCTGGTCCCGGTGTTTCTGGCTCCACGAAACTCCGAGAACCCACATTTGGAATCGGCTATAACCCGTTCGTTTCGCATAATTTCCTCTCGGCGCTTGAGGTCTCGCAGTCGGTTCGCGGGCGCGCCGGGTGGCAGCCCATGCACGTGCTGGCGGAGGACAACGGCGCGCTCGTCGGTGCGATCCCCTGCTATGTGAAATCCCATTCGCGCGGCGAATACGTCTTCGACCACGGCTGGGCCGAAGCCTACGAGCGCGCCGGCGGCAGCTACTATCCCAAGCTCCAGGTCTCTGTGCCGTTCACGCCGGCGACCGGGCCACGGCTGCTGGTGCGGCCGGGACCGCAGGCGCACGCCCTGCGCACGGCACTTGCCGATGCGCTGGTCGATATCTGCCGACGATCGCAGACCTCGTCCGTCCACGTCACCTTCCCCACCGAGGCTGAATGGGACCTCCTGGGGGCACGTGGCTTCCTCAAGCGCACGCACCAGCAGTTCCATTGGGAGAATGCCGGCTACGATTCCTTCGACGCGTTCCTCGCGGCACTCGCCTCGCGCAAGCGCAAGGTGATCCGGCGCGAGCGCGACGAGGCGCTGTCCTCGGACATCAGCGTGCACTGGCTGACCGGGTCGGACCTCACTGAAAGCGTATGGGACGCATTCTTCGAGTTCTATATGGAAACCGGCTCACGCAAGTGGGGACGCCCCTATCTCACGCGACCGTTCTATTCGCTCGTCGGTGAGACGATGGCGGACCGCATCCTGCTGGTCATGGCCAAGCGCAACGGCCGCTGGATCGCGGGCGCCATCAACTTCATCGGCTCCACCACGCTGTTCGGCCGCCACTGGGGCGCCATCGAGCACCATCCGTTCCTGCATTTCGAACTCTGCTACTACCAGGCAATCCAATACGCGATCGAGCACAAGCTCGGCCGGGTCGAAGCCGGGGCTCAGGGGGAGCACAAGATTTCGCGCGGCTATCTCCCGACGACGACCTATTCGGCCCATTACATTCTCGATCCGCAGCTACGACGGGCGATCGAAGATTTCCTCAGGCGCGAACGCGTCTACGTGGCAGCAGCCGGAGAGGAGCTCGCGCAGACCGCGCCCTTCCGAAAGAGCTGAGCGTATCTGCAAGGCGCCGCCCCAGTCCTCCTGCCGATCCTTACGCACCTGCAGCATGACTAGTCCTGGGATCGGCGCGAATTGCCTGTATACTTTCCGCAGATGCGGCATGTGGGCGAATCTCGCCCTGCCCTTTAGTCAAAAAATCAGAGTTGGCATGGCGTCCGCTTTCGCCCAGAGAGGGTGAAGAGCATGGCTAATGTCATCAGGTTCATTTTCACGGTGGTGTTCGGCTTTCTGTGGTGGTGGGTTTACAACCGAGCCGGAGCGGCGCTGGAATATCTCGTGATCCTCGGCTCCGTGCTTGCGGTCTGCGTCTGTTGTTGTCGCGGCGTGGTCGAGCCGACGGTCGAATGGAATTTCGACCACTACATGGCCTGCATCAGGCGCTGCTGGCTGGTCACCGTCGTATTGATGATCGGCCTGTTCGTGCTTGCAATCCTGGTGGCGTGGGCAGACACCGGCGCGTTCCCGACCGGCGCCGCCCTGGTGAACATGCTGATCGTAGCGATCGGCGCGCCGCTGTTCGTGCGCGCGATCTGTTGCGCCTACGACTGACAGGCGAGGAGCCGAGGGAGGGCCGGCCCTGGAAGCGGCCGGCTCTCGCTATTCGTCGACGCGCGCCCGGAACCTGGCGTGCCTGCGCGACGGACGGAACACATCCGGCGATCTAGTGCATTGCATTCGATCTGGCGCGCCGGCACGCTTTGGTGTCGGCGGCCGCTGCTGCCGCGTGATCGATGGAGAAAATCATGCTGCAAGAATTACTGCGCGTCTCGTTTCCCATCCAGGGCATATCGCGGCGGTTGATGCTGACCGGTGCGGGGGCATTGGCAGTGGCAGGAGCGAACTCGCCGGCGTTCGGCCAGACCGTGCTCGGAGCCGGAAAAACGCCGAAGCATCTACGCTTCGTGCAGCCGGATGCGAGCTCGAAGCAGGCCGGATACTCCCACGTCGTCGAAGCCACGGTTCCCGGTCGCATCGTCTATATCGCCGGCCAGATGGGCCTCGACAGCAACGGCAATGTCGTCGGCGCGCCTGGCGATTTCAGGGCGCAGGCGACGCAGGCCTGGGAGAACATCCGCGGCGGGCTTGCGAGCGTCGGCGGCGGCCTTGAGCACATCGTGAAGATTACCCAGTTTCTGCTTCACCTGCGGGCGCACCAGCCGCTGGTTCGTGAGGTCCGCGCCAAATTCTTCAACCCGGACCTGCCGCCGCCCGCCAGTACCATGGTGCAGGTCGGCGCGTTCACCCGCGAGGGCGCGCTGTACGAGGTCGAGGCGGTTGCAGTATTGCCGCCTGCATGACCACGGGTACCGTCGGCTCGTGCCGGGCGCTTGCCGGTCGCTGGCCCGCGCAGCCGGGGATCCGCGGCCTCAGGCGCGCGGTGGCGCGATCGCGCGCTTGACCACGTTCCGCCCGCCTGCGATCCAGGGATCGTGCGACGGAGGTACCGATGCCGGCCTATGACTCCAACAACATCTTCGCGAAAATCCTGCGCGGCGAGTTGCCCTGCTACAAGGTCTACGAGGACGACAAGGCGCTCGCCTTTCTCGACATCATGCCGCGCGCTCCCGGTCATACGCTCGTGCTGCCGAAAGCGCCCGCACGCAACCTGCTCGATGTTTCGCCCGACGATCTCGCCCACGTCATCAAGGTCGCGCAGAAGATCGCTCAGGCCAGCATGCGGGTGTTCGGCGCCGACGGCGTCACGATTCAGCAGTTCAACGAAGGCGCCGGCGGCCAAGTGGTGTTCCACCTGCACGTCCACGTGATTCCGCGCCGCAACGGCGTAGCGATGCTGCCGCCGGCCACGGTGAAGGGTGCCCCGGACGTGCTCGCCGATCAGGCCAAACAACTGGCCGCGGCATTGCAGTGAGGCGCAAGCCTTCAAAGCCCGTGAGCGAAAGCTCCGAGTGTGAGCGCGATCTCTCCGGCAATCACCCCGGCGAATACCGATCGGCGCACCGCCAGGAACGTCACGAAGCCGCAGGCGATGGCGACGAGGCGGATGCTGATCGGTACGCCCGCGAGCGCCCCCGGCGGGAGCAGGATGATCTTGGCGATCACGCCGGCAAGCACCGCGACGGCAACAGAGCGCGTCCACAGGAAGAACTCAGACTCCTCGTCGATTCCGCGGGCCGCGACCAACCCGAGCATGCGCCAGATCTCATTGGGGAGAAACCCGACCAGCACGAGCAGCACATAGGCATGAAGATCGCCGTTCATTCGCGCGCCCTCCGCAGCCGATAGATCCCGTAGGCCGCCGATCCGGCCACGATTCCAGTCCACAGCAGGTCAAGTCCCACCTGCCAAATGGCGAGCACGGGTCCGAGCACGAGGCCGAAGGCGAGCGCCAGCCAATCCGAGAGCAGACGGCAGTTGCGCGTCGTCGAAATCAGGAACGACATAGGCGTGAGGAAGAGCAGCGCCGCGCTCAACAGCGGCGGCAGCGAGGTGGCGAGATAGTAGCCGAGGCAGCCGCCGACCTGCGCCGCCAGCATGAAACCCAGCCCGAGACCGTTGGAGAAAGCGATGCGGCTCTCGCGCGGCAATGCCGGAAGGAGCCGCAGCGACTCGATCCACATGCTGACCGCGGTAAGATGGGCAGGCAGAATAAGATCGCGATGACGCGTCTGCGGCCGTCTGATCAGTGGCAGCAGCGAGATCACCAAGGGAAACAGGCGCACGCTGCTCAAGCCGACCGCCAGCGCGGTCTCGATCGAGGACGCGCCAGTGCCGAGCGCGGATATGAGGATCACCTGGGCGGGTCCCGCCCATATCAGCAGCGTCGAAGCCGACAGCCACCACAGGCTGAACCCGAAGTCATGGGCAAGGGCGGCGATTCCGACATAGGTTCCGATCACGACATACGCCATCACCGACCGCCACGCGGCGCGGACGCCGGCCAGGAACGCGGCGAACGCCGAGCGTGGCTGAGAGTGGGGGGTGGGCGCGGGCGACACGGGCGATGCGGTGGTGGGTTTCTGACTGAGCGCCCTGTCCCACGACAGGGGGCGCCGGCGCAACCCTTTCCGGTTCAGCGCTGCTCGGCCGCTCCGTCGCCCTGGATGATGGCGATGTAGCGGGCGACCGAGCGCTTCACAGCGGCCTTGCCGCCCTTGGGGATGACGCGCTCGAAGAAGGCACCATAGAGCACGTCGAACGCAAGCGGCTCGAGCATTGCGCCGATGCGCGCCACCGCGGGTGCCGACAGCGGAATGATGTTGGGATAGCTGCGCATGAAGCTCACGTAGCTGCGGTCGGGGATCAGCTGCACGATGTCCCCGGTCAGGAGCGCGCCGCGCCCTTCCCCGCCGGCCGCCCAGTGCAGCACCGTCCCACCGGCAAAGTGACCGCCACAACGCACCAGCGTGATCCCGCTTGCGAGCGGCAGGCTGTCGCCATCCCAGAGATGGACGGATGGGTCCGGCCGCATGATCCATTGCCGATCGGCGGCATGAAGATGGATGGGGGCGCCGTCGAAGGCATGGCTCCACTCCACCATTGTGGAATAATAGTGCGGATGGGAGATCGCGATGGCGGCAACGCCGCCGAGACCCTTCACGACCTCGACGGTGGCCGCGTCGATGAAGGGGATGCAATCCCACAGGATGTTCCCGCCAGGCGCGCGCAGTAGCAGCGCTCGCTGACCGATGGAAAATTTGGGAACCGTGCCGATGCCGATCAGGCCGGGCTCATGCTGTTGGTAGCAATTGAAATGCCGGCGCGCGAGCGCATCGAGCGTGGTCCATTTCTGTCCGCCGGGAGGAACGAACTGACGCTCGTCCTGGCAGATCGGGCAGCCCCGCGGAGGTTGCTCCGACGGCGTAAACTGGCTGCCACAGGTCTCGCAGATAAACGCGGGCATCAGGCGAACTCCGGACTTCAGCCTGATGCGCTTTGTCCCGCAGCGCGCCGCCCGGCGCAATCCCCGGATCGCAACCGAGCCCGCGGCCGTGGCCTCGCGGGCACGCGAGACTTCAGTAGCTGCCGTAGACGAGCCCGCTGTTGAAGTGGAAGTTGACGCCGGCGCTGAAGATGTTGTTGAGCAGACCGCTGGTTCTCACGACGGCGCCCCCGGTGAGGGTATTGTCGAAGCCGCCGAGATCGACACGCTTGTACTCGAACTTGACGCCCAGGTTCGGGGTGAGCAGCCGCTCCATGCCGGCGCCGACGAACCAGCCGCCCTTGGTCGTCGACGTGCTGCCGGCGCCGAGTCGGCCGGGGACGGTGGAGATCGAGTCCATCGACACCTCGCCGAATGCGCCCCCGCCCGACGCGTAGATGAACAACTGGTTGCGGTCGACAGTGAAGCCGAGCTTCGGGCCGGCGGTGACCAGCCAGTTCGTCGTCAGCGTGGACTGGATGGAGGTGGCTGCGTTCGTCGTTGCAAACCCGAAATTGGTGCCGCGCTCGCGGCCGAAGGCGCCGGCGACCTCGCCGCACACCACGAGGAGACCTCCCATGCCGCAATAGCCGGCCTCGACGCCGCCCATGGGGCCGTGGAAGGAGTGGCGCGTGACCAGGACCGGCTGGGCGACGCTGGTCGTGTAGCTGTCGTCGGTTTTCCCCTGGCCGTACACAAAGCTGGCACCGACGTAGAAGCCGTTCCAGTTGAACACCGGCAGCGGTGCGGCCGCGGCCGGCGGCAAATCGGCAGCCCTCGCGGGAATGCTTGCTGCTGCGAAACCCGTGGCGACGAGCAGCGCCGCGGCTGTACTCACTAGCCTCTTCATCATTGCCCCCTGCTTCCGACTGAGCGGATACCTCGACTGAATTCCGACGACATCAATCGCTGCGGCGGCGCTAAAAGCAATACGCAAGCAACGTCATGACAACGATTGCCATTCCGAAGTGTCCATTGCGCAACGTCAGTATTCGATCGTTCTAAATTAGAAACGGACCAAAGACCAATTAGAACCGGACCAAAAAAGCATCAGCGCGATTCTTGCGAGCACGCAGGCACAAGCCGAAGGGTTGTTGCGGTGCGCGACGACCCTGCCGGCAACCGGCGCAACTGCGCGGCGGGTCGAGCGTGCGCCGAACGAGGACAGGCGTCCGGGCGTGAAAAAGGGCGGACTCTCGTCCGCCCCTTCTGATTGCGAATATGCGCCCTTGAATGCCGAGCTTACACCTTGACGAGCGGAACCTTCGGCACCGAGCCGCGCGGCGAGGATGGGCCGCCATCGCCTCTCGGGCCCTGCGGCTTGCGGCGCGGACTGCGGCGCTTGGGCTTGGCCTCGGGAATCTTCTCGGGCTTGGGAGTCACCGGTCCGTCGAGATACTCGAAGCCGAGCTTCTCGAGCCCCGTTTCGTCATCCTTGACCGCGATCACGCGCACGTGGCCGCCGGATTTGAGCTTGCCGAACAGCACTTCGTCGGCGAGCGCCTTCTTGATGTTCTCCTGGATCAACCGGGCCATCGGACGCGCGCCCATCTGCTCGTCGTAACCGTGCCTGATCAGCCACTTGGTGGCGTCGTCCGCCAGCTCGATAGTGACGTCGCGGTCGCCGAGCTGCGCCTCGAGCTGGAGCACGAACTTCTCGACCACCTTGGCGATGATCTCGGGCGTGAGATGCGCAAAGGTGATGATGGCATCGAGCCGGTTGCGGAACTCGGGCGCGAACAGCCGGTTGATCGCCTCGACGTCGTCGCCTTCCCGCTTGATGCGCGTGAAGCCATAGGCCTGCCGCGCCAGGTCGGCCGCGCCGGCATTGGTGGTCATGATCAGGATGACGTTGCGGAAGTCGACCTGCTTGCCGTTGTGATCGGTGAGCTTGCCGTGATCCATGATCTGCAGCAGCACGTTGAACAGATCCGGATGCGCCTTCTCGATCTCGTCGAGCAGCAGAACGCAATGCGGATGCTGGTCGACGCCGTCGGTGAGCAGGCCGCCCTGGTCGAAGCCGACATAGCCGGGGGGCGCGCCGATCAGCCGCGAGACGGTATGGCGCTCCATGTATTCCGACATGTCGAACCGGATCATCTCCACGCCCAGGGCGGTGGAAAGCTGCTTGGCCACCTCGGTCTTGCCGACGCCGGTCGGACCCGAGAACAGGTAGCAGCCGATCGGCTTCTCCGGTTCGCGCAATCCGGCCCGCGCCAGCTTGATCGAGGCCGACAGGGCGGTGATCGCCTTGTCCTGGCCGTAGACCACCTGCCGCAGCGTCTGATCGAGATGCTGCAGTACCACCGCGTCGTCTTTCGACACGGTCTTCGGCGGAATCCGCGCCATGGTGGCAATGGTGGTCTCGATTTCCTTGATGCCGATGGTCTTCTTGCGCCGGCTTTCCGGCAACAGCATCTGCGCAGCGCCCAACTCGTCGATCACATCGATCGCCTTGTCCGGAAGCTTGCGGTCGTGGATGTAGCGCGCGGACAGCTCCACCGCCGCCTTGATCGCCTCGGTGGTGTATTTGAGCTTGTGATAGTCCTCGAAATACGGCTTGAGACCCTTGAGGATCTCGATGGCGTCGGGGACCGTCGGTTCGTTGACGTCGATCTTCTGGAACCGGCGCACCAGCGCTCGGTCCTTTTCGAAATACTGCCGGTATTCCTTGTAGGTGGTCGAGCCGATGCAGCGCAACGTGCCGGACGCAAGCGCCGGCTTGAGAAGGTTCGATGCATCCATGGCGCCGCCGGAGGTGGCGCCGGCGCCGATTACCGTGTGAATCTCATCAATGAACATGATCGCGCCGGGATAGGCCTCGAGCTCCTTGATCACCTGCTTGAGGCGCTCCTCGAAGTCGCCGCGATAGCGCGTGCCGGCGAGCAATGTGCCCATGTCGAGCGAGAACACGGTGGCATTCTTGAGCACGTCGGGTACTTCGCCGTGCACGATGCGGCGCGCGAGACCTTCCGCGATCGCGGTCTTGCCGACGCCAGCATCGCCGACGAACAGCGGGTTGTTCTTCTGCCGCCGGCAAAGCACCTGGATGGTGCGGTTGATCTCGGCGCCGCGGCCGATCAGCGGATCGATGCGGCCCTCGCGCGCCTTCTTGTTGAGGTTGATGCAATAGGCCTCGAGCGCGTCGCCCTTCTTCTTGGCGTCGTCGCCCGGCTTGGTGTCGGTATCCTCGTCGGAGCCGCGCACGGGACGCGCTTCCGACATGCCCGGGCGCTTGGCGATGCCGTGGCTGATGTAGTTGACCGCATCGTAACGGGTCATGTCCTGCTCTTGCAGGAAATAGGCGGCATGGCTCTCGCGCTCGGCAAAGATCGCGACCAGCACGTTGGCGCCAGTCACCTCCTCGCGGCCGGAGGACTGCACGTGGATCACCGCGCGCTGGATGACGCGCTGGAATCCGGCCGTTGGTTTCGAATCCTCGTTACCATCGCTGACGAGGTTTTCGAGTTCGCTTTCGAGATAGGCAGTCAGGCTGCGGCGCAACTTGTCGAGATCGACATTGCAGGCCCGCATGACCGCGGCAGCGTCCTGGTCGTCGATCAGAGCGAGCAGAAGATGTTCGAGCGTGGCGTATTCGTGGTGGCGCTCGTTGGCGAGCGCCAAAGCGCGATGGAGGGACTGTTCAAGATTGCGCGAAAACGTCGGCATGTCTGTCTGGTCTCGCTGTCAACGCGTTATATGGGCCTGGCGTTCCCGCTTTTCCATTGCCGTCACTTTTTTTCCATCACGCACTGCAGAGGATGCTGGTGTTTGCGGGCGAAGTCCATAACCTGCGTCACCTTGGTCTCAGCCACCTCGTAGGTATAGATCCCGCACTCCCCAATGCCGTGCTGATGGACATGCATCATGATGCGATGGGCGGCCTCGTGGTCCTTGTTGAAGAACCTTTCAAGCACATGGACCACGAACTCCATCGGCGTGTAATCGTCGTTCAACAGCAGCACGCGGTAAAGGCTGGGGCGCTTGGTCTGCGGTTTGGTCTTGGTGATGACAGCGGTGCTGGGCGCCCCCGGCGCGCGGCGTTTGGTGTTGTCCTCATCCCCCAGATGCGGCGCGCGCGGCGAACCGGCGGCACGCGGATTTGTTTCTTCTGATCTCGGTCTCATGGCGACTTTACGGGTCTGGACGTGGCAGCTCTTCGACGCATAAAACAAAGGACCGTCGGTGCATAATAAAGACAGCGCCGCCCCGGTTCCAGATCGTCGTATTCCCTCTCATCCTCGGCGATCTCATTTTGCAAACTCCGTTTGCAAATCCCGTGCCGAGCGCCCACGCGTCCCCACGATCCGGACTCATTGCGGACAATTCGCGGCAGACTTGCCGGAAAATTGCGGATTGTCACAATGTCCAGTCCCCACCGGGACCGGGCACGTCCCCGGGGCAGACACCCCCCGTCACTCTATGTGCACCCTGTTTTGCGGTTCGCAAGACCCACATGAGGCGGACACGGAGAAGCGCCGGTCGCGGAAAACCGCATAGCAGTTGTGCCGCGGCGTCCGCCTCCCCTGATGCTGCACGTTGCGGTTGGCCGCTCACCACCTGCCCCGGGCCGCTCTTGCCCGCGCCGTCGGATCGCCGATGCTGGCTTGATCGGCGCGGTGGCTGCGCCACGAGCACGCCAGCGTGGCGTGTCGGAAACACCGGGATGTGCGCGCTTAGCCGCGGAGATGGAGCCGCCGGCATCAGCCGGCGGTCAAAGCCCTGCCTGCCTGCGTGTTCCTGCGTGTTCTGCAGTTCACCCGCGCACGCACGGCCGCGCTCTGCTTGCGCCCTCTCGGTTGCCGCCCGCACGCTGCATTGTCTGAAATAAACGCAAATACAAAATGCAAAGCCCGGTCGCGAATTGGCCGGGCTTTTCAATTCACCGCAACGAGGACACGATCACTTCAGCGAACCGACCTTGCCGAAATGCGTCTCGAACGGCTTGTAAGCCTCTTTTGCGAGATCCGCATAGAGTTCGCCGAGCTTGGTGGCTTCGGCAACAAAGCTCTCGTACGCGTTCTTGGCATAGTCGCTCTGCACCTCGATCGCCTTGTCGAGCGACTTCGCACCGATGAGCTTCTCGGTTGCAGCCGTGCCTTGCTCGAAGACCTTCTTCGAGAAGTCCGCCATTTCGACCGCGATCGCCTGAAGGCTCTTCGAGAACGCCCCGAAGGACTTCATCGTCGCATCCATGTTGTCCTTGCCGAGTTGCTGCATGTCGTCGATTGACTTGACCATCTTCTACCTTTCCCGGCGTATCGCCGATTGATTCACCTTTTCCTGCACATTCCGGGCCAATTTAGCCGGGACGATACGAATATATTGCGCTGCACAAAAATGTCAAGGCGTTATTTTGCAGTGCAATATGAGCCACCACCGGGGGCGGCGGCTTAACCGATTTGCAATTGGCTGCGCTTAGGATTTGTGGCCGTGCCGGGCGACGACGGCGAGTCAAAGCTCTCCGTTCGTCTGAAGCGGAAGTGCAGGGCGCAAGAAAAGGCCGGGAAAAATTCAGAAAACCGCCCTTTTTGCCTCGTCCAATCACTTCACCTCGGCACGACAGGGGTGTCGGCGCACCGCATGGGGCGCAGGGGAACGAGGACGGGGGAAATATCATGCTGCGGATCCGGACCGGAGCCCGTCACGGGCTTCGTTGGGGCGTGTTCGGTTTTGTTGCTGCTGTTTTCACGATTTCAGGCACTTCAACGCAGGCGGCTCCCTACTCGGACATTGTAGTGGATGCCAATTCCGGCACAGTGCTGCACTCGACCAATCCCGACGCGCAGCGACATCCGGCATCGCTGACCAAGATCATGACGCTCTACATGCTGTTCGAGCAGCTCGAGGCGGGAAACCTCAAGCTCGACAGTCAGCTCAAGGTCTCGGCCGAAGCGGCGGCGCAAATGCCGACCAAACTCGGCCTGAAGCCGGGCAGCACGCTCGCGGTCGAAGATGCGATCAAGGGAATGGTCACGCGTTCGGCGAACGACGCCGCCGTCGTGGTGGCGGAGGCGATCGGAGGCAATGAGCGCGACTTCGCCAAGCTCATGACGCGCAAGGCGCGGGCATTGGGCATGAGCCAGACCGTCTACCGGAACGCCTCCGGGCTGCCCGATTCCGAGCAGGTGACGACGGCGCGCGATCAGTCGACGCTCGGTCGGGCCGTCCAGGAGCGCTTCCCGCGCTACTACAAATATTTTTCGATCCGCTCGTTCACATTCCGCGGCCAGTCGATCGCGAACCACAATCACCTGCTCGGCCGCGTCGAAGGCGTCGACGGCATCAAGACCGGCTACATCAATGCGTCCGGCTTCAACCTGGTGACCTCCGTGCACCGCGGAAATCGTTACCTCGTGGCCGTCGTCATGGGCGGCGGCAGCGCCGGTAGCCGCGATGCGCGCATGCGCGACCTGGTCAACGACAAGATCGCACTCGCCTCCGTCAAGCGAACCGCGCCGATGGTGGCGGAATTGAACGACGCTCCCATCGTCAAACCCGAGCCCAAGGCTGTCGCCAAGGCCGAGCCCAAGGCGGACGCCAAGCCGGAGACGAAGGTCGCGGCGAAGGTCGACCCAACGGCGGAGGCCAAAGCGGAAGCCAAGGCTGAGACGAAGTCCGAAGCGCGGTTTGCGGTCGCCAGCGCCGTCAGCATGCCTGCGCGCTTTAATCCTTCCACGCCGCCGGAGGCCGCGCGACCGGAGCCCACGGCAAGTGCCGGCGCCGCCCCATCGCGCATCGCGGCCGGCTCGACGGATCCAATCCGGCCGGTGCTGGTCAAGACGCTGACCGTCAGGGCTGGCACGCAGACTGCATCGCTTGCACCCCTCGTTCCGGCGCCGGCGGCGGTTGAAGCTCAGCCGGTCCAGCCCGCCGCAATCGTGCCGCCCGCGCCAGTGGTTGCGGCCAAAGCGGAGCCGCCAGCACCCTCACCTGCTCCCGCGGTCGCGGTGAAACCCGAACTACCCGCCGCAGTCGCGAGCAAGCCTGAAACGCCGGCGGCCACGCCGGCGCCCGTGGCGGTGATAAAGCCCGAACCGGCCGTCGCCGCCGCACAGCCCGAACCGACACCGGCATCCGCGGCAGCGGCCGCGAGCCCGGCATCGTCCACACCGCCGTCCAAGGTCGCCGCAGCGCAGTCCACTCCCATGCCCGTCGCAAGGCCGGCGCCGGCAGGCGCCGCAGAGTCCGCAAAGCCCGCCCCCGCGACGGCCGCCGTAGCAGCAATATCGAAGCCGCCACACCGCAGCGGCTGGATCATCCAGGTCGGTGCCTTCCCGGCGGAACAGGCAGCAAAGCAGCGTCTGTCCACTGTCCAGACCAAGGCGCCGAAAGTCCTCACTGGCGCCGAGGCTTTCACCGAGCCGGTCGAGAAGGATGGCGCCACCTACTATCGTGCGCGCTTCGCCGGCCTCGACAAGGACAGGGCGGAAGCCGCCTGCAAGTATCTCAAGAAAAACGACGTCGAATGCGTGACCATCAAGAACTGACGTCGAAACGAAAACAGGAGCCTGCGTCAAACCGGAGCCGCCGAATGCTGCGTCGAGCAAAGGAGTTTAGCGATGGCGGCGCAAAAGGACTTCCTTGGCTTCGTTGACGCGGGCCGCAAGATACGTCGATCCCCCTTGGTCGGGATGCAGTTTCTTCATCAGCGCGCGGTGGGCACGACCGATGTCTGCGGCGCTCGCCCCCGGCTGCACGCCAAGGATCTGATAGGCCTCCTCTTCCGTCATTTTGCCGCTGCTCCACCCGCGGCGGCCCGCGCCCGATGCCGTGTCACCCTGCGCGTCTTCACGCCAGCGGGGCTCGCGGCGGTCGAGATACGCCATAAGTAGCGCGCGACTCTCCTCGTCCAGGCCGCTGAGAAAGCCGGTCAGCGTCGCGACGTCGAAGGTATCGAGCGATGCGCCCTCATGCGGTCCGGCAAGAATGCGCCCGCGCATTCCGCCGGTGTCGTGATCGAGCTCCATCTCCACGAACGCCGAGCGCACGCGCGAAACCTGCCCGGCGCTCTTGCGGGTGCGTGCCCCAAAGCCCGCAGCGCTCCAGGGCAGCCAACCCAGCAGGCCGAGCCCCGTGAGCCCGAGCGGAATGGCGATATCGAGCCGTCCGCGCGCACCCAGCAGCCCCGCGATGGCAATTGCGCCGAGGCCGCCCCCGGTCTTGAGCACCACGGCCGCCGTTTGCGGTTTGACCTGGGTGAAGGCGTGCAGCGCCCACAACACCAGCGCCAGCACAACGAGGCCGAAGATGAGCGCCATCACGATCTCATCTGTGCAATCAGCTTGAGCGCGCCCGCCTGCCGGCGCGCGGAGAGATCGGCCAGTGCGCGCAATCCGCCGGCGGCGTAGGCGGCGACCGCACGCAGCAGCTCGGCGAGCTGATGCGCCGCGCCAGGATCGAAGCGGCAATAAGCCCCGTGGGTCAGGCGCGCTATTTCGCGAAACGCCTGTTCCGTGATGGGATCATTGCCCTCCTGGAACATAAAGGCCGGCACCCCGAGCAATCCAAGCTCGCCGGCCGCATGGCAAAGATCGTCGAGCTTTTCCTCCATCGCGTCCCCGACGAAGACGAGCGCCTGCACCTTGTTGCTTTCGGTCTCGCGCCTGGCATGGGCGAGGATCTTGCCGATCTGGGTGTGACCGCCGCGGCAGTCGATCCGCTCCATCAGCGATCCCAACCGCTCGGCCTCGGACACCCAGCGCGAGGCGCGGCATTCGCTGAGACCGCGATAGTAGACGAGTTGCACGTCGAGCCCGCCGATCGCGGCCGCCTCGCGAAACATATCGCCCTGCAGCTGGCAGGCGGTATCCCACATCGGCTGTCGGCTCATGGTGGCGTCGAGGGCGAAGATCAGGCGCCCGCGCTGTCCCGCTTTGGCGGATGGAGCAAGGTCCTTCACCTTGGCGAGAAAGGCGTCGATCTCGACGCGCGTGGCGGTCGCCGCCGGCGCCCGGCCGCGGTCGGTTGGTAGCCCGTCTTTGCGATCCTTCGCCATGACAGCAGGCACTTCGGCAGGCGGCCATTCCGCCGCCCATAAAGTGGCCATATCGGAAGCACTGCGCAATGCCTGCGCGCTCGTGTCCATGCAGAGTTTTCGTTTGGGTTGAAGGCCCCTGCCCTTGTTCGTTGGCGATGTTTCCAAGCCCGGGCCAGCCGCACCGAAAGGCGATCCGCAGCCGAGTGGTCTCCCGCCGGGAGCTTTGCTAGCTTCCGCGCTGCATCAATGCCCTGATTACGCGAAGCCTGTCCCCATGTCCCCATCAATCGTGCGCACGGTGTCGGCATTGCGCCGCACCGTCACGCAGTGGCGAACGGCCGGCGAACGGATCGCGCTGGTGCCGACCATGGGCGCACTTCATGCCGGCCATCTCGCGCTGGTGCGCGCCGCGCGGCGGCGCGCGCCGCGCGTGGTCGTCTCGATCTTCGTGAATCCCGCGCAGTTTGCGCCGCACGAGGACCTGGCCACTTATCCGCGGACCTTTGATGCCGATATCGCCGCCCTCGCGGAAAACGCGGTCGACCTCGTCTGGGCGCCGCCCGTCGATAAGATGTACCCGCCGGGTTTTGCCTCCCGCGTCGTGCCGGAAGGCCCGGCGACCGCCGGGCTCGAGGACCGGTTTCGCCCGCATTTCTTTTCCGGCGTTGCCACCGTGGTGGCAAAGCTGCTGATCCAGTGCACGCCCGATCTCGCCATGTTCGGGGAGAAGGACTACCAGCAGCTCAAGGTCGTTACGCGCCTGGCGAAAGATCTCGACCTTCCCGTCAAGATCGAGGGGGTTGCGACCGTGCGCGAACCCGACGGCCTCGCCTTGTCCTCCCGCAACGCCTATCTTTCCGCGAGCGAGCGGGCGGCAGCGCCCACCTTGCATCGCACTCTGGCGGATTGCGCCGCCAGGATCGCAAGCGGCGAACTGCCCGCCCGCGTGCTCGACGAGGGCGGTATCGCGATCGAGCACGTCGGCTTCGTGCTCGACTATCTGGAAGCCCGCCACGCGGAGTCCCTGCAGCCGGTCACTTCGGTCGAAGACGGCCCGATCCGGCTGCTCGTGGCCGCGCGCATCGGCAGGACACGCCTGATCGACAACGTCGCGGTGTAGCGAGCGGGCAGGCGAACAGCTTCCCGGTCAATGGAAATGCTGCGCTATTTCTTCACCTTCAACGGATCCTTGACGTCGTCGAACTTGGCGAATTCCGTGTTCCACAGCTCGCCGTTGATCTTCTCGACCTTGCGGATGTAGATCGGCTGCACGATGTCGCGCGTCTCCGGATCGATCGACATCATCCCGCGCGGGCTTTCCCAGCGCATGCCCTTCATCGCCGCCAGCAGGCTGTCGCCATCGGTCTTGCCGCCGGTCTTCTTCAAGGCTTCATAGATCAGGTGCATGCCGTCATAGCCGCCGACCGACACGAAGTTCGGACGGAAGTTGTTGGCCTTCTTGAAATCCTCGACGTATTTCTTGTTGAGCGCCGAATTGTGCGAGGCCGAATAGTCGTGCGCCGTCACCAACCCGAGCATCTGATCGCCCATATTGTTGAGCTCGTCGTCGTCGGTGAGGTCGCCCGGTCCGATGATCTTGATGCCGGAGCTCGCGAGGCCGCGCTCGGCGAACTGCTTGGCGAAGATGCCGGCCTGCGTGCCGGGAAAGTAGATGAATGCGGTATCCGGATTGATGTCGCGGATGCGCTGGAGGAACGGCGCAAAATCGGGATTGGCGAGCGGAATGCGGATCGATTCGACGATCTGACCGCCGAGCTCGGTGAAGCGCTGCTTGAAGGCGGTTTCAGCTTCGGTGCCGGGGGCCCACTCGTTGACCAGCGTCACCACGCGTTTGGCGCCGTTCTTGGCCGCCCATTCGCCCATGATCCAGGACGACTGCGCCAGAATAAAGCTGGTGCGCACGAAATAGGGGGACGCGGTCGTCGTCACCGAGGCGCCCGAGATCATGACCACGGTCGCGATCTTTGCCTGCGTCGCGAGCTGGCCGTAAGCAAGCGCGGTCGGCGTGATCCCGCCGCCAATGATCTGAACCTTGTCGTTGACGATCATCTCCTGGACGAGGCGGCGGGCATTGTCCGCGACGCCGGCATCGTCCCGCAGGATCATTTCGATCTTCTTTCCCGCCACCATATTGCCGTGGTGCTGGACGTAGAGCTTGGCGCCGGCGGCGGCTTGCCGACCTGCGGCCGCAAAGCCCGCGCCGGTCATGGAAAAGCTCATGCCGATCTTGACAACCTCTTGCGCCGGAGCGCCGCCGGCCGCGAACGTGGCCATGCCGGCCGCGGCAAGCGCTATCGCGAATTGTCTGCAGCTCATCTGACGTCCTCCCACACCCGCACGCGCGGGCTTCATCGAACCCGTGCTCTGGATTGCCGAAGCGGATCGAGCCCACTTCGGCCGCGACGGTCGCTCGTCTTCGCGGCTTGCCGTCAACTCTAGCATACGGCGGATGATAGAACAGGTTGCCGCGGCAAACCGCGGTCGCGACGCATCACAGCAGCCCGAGCTCGCGCAGCTCGCGCCGGAGCGTTTCCGGCATGTTCCGCGCCCCCGGGGCGTTGCGCGCCAGGTCGCGCGGGACATCCTTGCTCTCGAGATAGCGCCAGCCCTGAAACGCCCGCCACGGCCGCGGCTCGACCAGGGTGAGTTTCGGCTCGAGCACGAGATGGCAACGCCCGACGCCGTCCCTGTCCATGAACGGACGCACGTCGAGGAGGCGCTGCCGGCACATGACCTCGCCGCGGATCACCCAATAGAGCGAACCGCCGTCGCGCAACTCGTCGGCGCGCTTGGGGACCATCCGCGTCCGGTGCATGTGTTCGCGCGAGAGCCCGCGCTTCCGTCGGTCCTTGAGCTTCTGGCGGATCCAGTGCTCCAGGTCCTTGACGGAATCGCAACCGACGCAAAGCTTGATGAGATGAAGGGCCACGGCGAGTCCAACGCTAGCGTATTCCGGAGACTTGCAGACGCGCCTCCCACCCGCTGAAATCATAGCGCGCCGGGCGTGCGTTGCCACGCGCGCGCGACACTTATCCTCAGAAGAAGGCCGGCACTACTATTGCGCGGGGGTGAGCGGCAGCGCCGGGCGCGCTGGTGCATTTGCGGAATTCGTCGGCTGACGCGACTGCGGAGCGCCGGCAGAAGGCTTGCGCACCACAGGCGCCGGGCCCTCGGTCGCGCCCGTGGTGTCGTGCGGCCGCTGCGGGGCCGACGGCTCCGCTGTCATGATATTGACCGGCGGAATCGATGACGCCGACGGGAAGTAGAGATTGTTGGGAACTCTCGCAGCCGTCCCGGGCGCAGGCGGCGTCGGGACCGCGGGCGGATTGCTTGCAGTGGCCGCGGATGGCAGCGACGCCGCGGCCGCGGGGGCATTGTTCCCCGCCACCGGGCGAGCAGCGGCGGCCGGCCAGCTGGCCGAATAACTCGTGACGCGGGCCTCAAAGGGACGTTCCGCGAGGTTTGTCTTGACCCGAGCGGTGTCCCGGAGCCAGGCGAAGGCGTCACATCGGTCGGGTACGCAGCCGTCGCGCAGCGCGAGCACATGCGCCACGATACCGAAACGATCCGTCTCCACGGCGCGGCGGACATGCGCCACGCCTGAGTTGCCGTCTTTGCGGGCTTGCCCGCCGGCAGACCCCAGAAGTGCGAGCTGGGCGGCCACGTAGCCTACGGCCGCGGCGGTCGCTTCGGGACTCGCGAACAGCACCTTCTCGCACGCATCCTCGACTACCTCGCCGGCGATCGCGTCGAGACAGGAGAGCGCCGAGCCCGGCGCCAGGGCGCGTGCCGCCAAGTCGGACGCGCGCGCATCGAGCGCGTGTCGTTCGACGGCGAGACTACCTCGGGCCAACTGATCGAGCGCTCCCCAGCCGATCAGGATCGCGACGAGTACCAGGGCGCTGCCCACCACCGCCACCGCACCGTCGAAGCCGGCACGCATGAAAGCGAGCACGCCCACGCTGCCGACGACCACGACCAGTACGGCAGCAGCCCACAGCGGCAGCCACACGGCTCCCGTCAAATCCAAAGCTGTCGCCAAATCCCCAATGCGTTCGAACATGGCCAACTACCCCGCCACGGGCGGGGAGTATGGCGTAGCGGGGCGGTGGTGGCCACCCCTCTCGTCCGGCCCGACGCGGCTCCTTCAGCTGGAATATTCGAGCTGGCTTTCCCGGGCTACGCGCTCGAACGCCTCTTTGGGATTCTTGATGCGGTACTGAAAGTCGGCGCCGTCGGACGGAAGCAGTCGGACCACTTCATAGGTGCTGTTGGCAACCATGTGGCCGATCGGGCGTGAGGTGAAGTAGACGGTCTGACCGATCTGATACTTGTGCTCTTGCAACGCGGTTCTCCTGAACTCCAAAGACACGACTGTTCCCCCACCCAAGCGCGAATATAGCAGCGAAAATCGGCGATTGCCTCAAAAATTCCTCTTTTCGTTCATCACTGGCCCGCCGCCTCGATTGGGGTAGAATTATAGTGATATCAGCGGCCTGTGAGCGGATCTTCGGAACTTTGTGAGGATGAGGTCGGAACGGAATAGCGGGCATGCGGTCGCGCCCGTAGGGGCGCTCGCCTGACCGGGGAATCACACCCGATCGGACCGCCCTTCCGCCCTCACCGGCGAACCACAATGGCGCCGCCTTCATGGCCTACCGGACCTTGCACAGGGCCCGCACGGGGGGAGAGCCCAATGCGCTTGCTTCTCGGGATCATCATCGGTGGCTTGTTGACAGTCGCTGGTGCCTATGTCGTCGACAAAGCGGGAAGCCCGGACGCCAAGCCAATGGTGAACTGGGACGTCGTCGCGAAAAACGTCGGCACCGTTACCAACCTGGCCCGCGAAGGGTGGAGGAAGATCACCGGCTGATCTTCACGTCCGCAGCGTTCACCTGTTTGCACAAGCACGGCGGCCTTCCGATGCCCGGCGGCCGCTGATCGCATTAGCGGCACAATTCGTCTCGTTTCGGCGAAAGTCTTTTGGGGCAGGCAGCATCCCGTCGGAAAAAATCGCGGCGCCGACTCGTTGGATTGCCGATCTGGCTGAATTGCCGATGCGCGCTTTCGGGCTGTCAGCGCGCCGGGGCCTCCGCATGATGGAGAGCGCCGGCAATCTCCTGCTTGCTGAGGTGGGTGCCGTCGTCGCCCTCGATGAGAAGGGCGACGCGCCCTCCGGCATTCACATGGCGCGCCCACGCAAAGGCGTCGTCGAGCGTGTCGAACTCCTTGTAGAGAAGTCGATCCTTGTCGAGCGGGGAGATCGTCTCGGACCCGCGCGGGCCGCTGTATGTTCGATAGGTCATCGGTGTTCGTTCCGTTCCAAGCTCAAAAAACAAGCTCAAGAATAAAACGCGCCTTGACGCGTGACGTTCCACCGGAACACCGGCATACGCGCAACCGCCCGCACGCATTCGTGCACGATGAATAGCCGTTAATTGGATACAGCGATTTATCTCGGCACATCAGCGTGATGCGGGGAACCGTGCAGTGTTTCGCTGGTTTCACAATTGCCGATTGCTCGGTGTGCGGGGACAGAAATACGAGGAACCATCCATGAGGAGCAAGCTTCTAATCACGACGTCTGCGTTGCTCGCGGGCATCGCCGTGGCGTCGGCGCAAAATATGCCGGGCGGCGGCCGCGACTCAGGCCCTGCCGCTCAAAGTCAGAGCGCCCCGAGTGGCGGCGGAGCGGGGCAGGATCGCCAGGCCCCGCAGCGCAGCCCGGGCCAAGCTCAGCAGGGTCAGAAGGAGCAGACCACCGGTCAAGCGCCACAGCGAGAGCCGGGAGCGCAGAGCAAAGACAGTAAGGACAACGCGCAGCCGCAGCGCACGCAGCGCGGCCAGAAGGAGCAGACCACCGGTCAGGCGCCGCAGCGGGAGCAGGGCGCGCAAGGCAAGGACAGCCAGGACAAGGCGCAGCAGAGCCCGACGCAGGCGCAAAGTCCGCAGCGTCAGCAGGGTCAGGGCGCACAGGGTCAGGGACAACAGGGCCAGGACGCACAGCAGGGCCAAGCGCAGCAAGGACAAGCCGGCAGCAAAACCACGCTGACGACCGAGCAACGCACCAAGATCAGGCAAACGGTGTTGACGGGCGGCAACGCGCCCCGCGCCACCAACGTCAACTTCGCCGTGCGGGTAGGCACGGTTGTGCCGACGAGCGTCCGCGTCGTCGCCGTTCCGCAGGTGATCATCGATATCCACCCCGAATGGAGCGGATACATGTATTTCGTGGTGGGCGACGAGATCATCATCGTCGACAACGGCCGGATCGTCGCCATCCTCGCAGTCTAAGCCGGCGGACCAATGAGGCGCATGCGGCAAGGGGCGGCCTTACGGCCGCCCCTTTCGCTCGATCGAACCAAGCTCACGCCCACGTGACGTGGGGGAACCATCGGAGCATTCGAAAATTAACTCAGTGGTCGTGAACATCGACCGCAGCGGGCGACGGTTTCACGCAAAACACGATTAACCGCAACACCGAGATTGCTAACCGCAACACCGAGATCTGCTCGCGATCGAGCGGTTCTCAGAGGAGGAAGAGCAATGAAACTTGCTACGAGTTTTTTGGCAACGGCGGTGCTTGTCGGCGGAATTGCCGTCGCAAGCGCACAGCAGACGCCATCGCAGAAAATGGACGAGCAGGCGGGCGGCACCAATCAGGCGGTTGAGCGCAACCCGGGCGGCGCGCCGGTGGGTTCGAAGACCAATCCGTCGCCGACCGTCGGCGCCGGCGGCAGCAAAGCCGCGCCGAACGGCGTGACGCGTCAGAACGAGCAGTCGGGCGGCGCAAATCAGGCCATCGAGCGCAATCCCGACGGCTCGACCGGTGGATCGAAGTCCAACCCGTCTCGCTAAGTCCTAAGTCTCGCTAAGCTGATTGCGTGAGGACGAGGGTCATCCGGCCCTCGTCCTTCTCGTCTTTGCGGCGTTTTCGGCTCGGAGGAGCGCAGGTCAGGCCCGCACCTCCTGGCGCTGGAAGACGACATAGCCGACAACGAACAGCAGGATCGTGCCGGCCGCCAGACCGACGATCTGGGGCCACACGATCAAAACGCTCTGCAGCAGCGGGATCGGCGCATCCGGGATCGCTCCCCGTTCGATCAGAGCGAGCCCGAGCGCGGCAAGCATGGACTGCTGCGTCGAACGCACCGATGGATCGAGCACGACCGCAACGATCTCGTTGAACAACACGCTGGGGGACAGGCGCGCGAATGCCTGTCGGGTATCGAGAACTCCCAGCACATCCCCGGCGCCCGTGAACGCGTCGGCCAGAGGCGGCGAGAACAAAGGCCAGAGGATGGTCAGGAACAACCACAGTCCGAGCGCGACCAGCGCGGCCGTTGCGGCCGAACGGAACAGCACGGAGCACAGCAAGGCGAGCGAGAACCAGAAGCCGGCATAGACAATCGTCACCACCAGCAGGACGAGCGCGCGCGCCATCTCTTCGGAATTCGGCGGGACGCCAAGCCCGAGCAGTCCCAATCCGATGACCAGCAGCCACAGCACGATCAGGCTGATCGCCAGGGTGAACAGCCCGGCGGCGAATTTCCCGAACAGCAGCGCATCGCGATAGATCGGCTGCGCCAAAATGCGCGAGAGCGTGCGCCGGTTGTGCTCGCCATTCACCGAGTCGAAGCCGAGCCCGATCGCGACCAGGGGCACCAGGAAAGACAGCAACGCAACGAGCGGCAGCGGGCCGCCACGGGTGAACAGCCGCAGGAACAGGAACGGATCCTCAGCAGTCACTTCCTTGATCTGATCGATGGCGCCACGAACGACGGCAACCGCCGTCGCCACGATCAAGACCACTAGAACGACGACAAGGATGCTGGTGAAGTGATCCGCGATTTCCTTGAGCGTCACCACGCCGAAGCCGTGCAGGGCCGAGCCTTCACGCCGCATGGCGTTCTCCCTCATGCGTCTCGAAGTAGCGGGTGTAGATCGCCTCCAGGCTCGGCTCCTCGACCGAAAGCCGCAGCAGCCGCCCGCCGGCTGCCACCACCGCCGAGGCAGCTTCCGGCCGCACGTCGCGATCGGCAAACAGCAACAGCCGATTTGCACCCACGGAGTCGACCCGCTGCACGCCCGGGATGGCCGCGATCCGCTGCTGGAGCCCCTGCCCTTCGGCTTCCACTTCGACACGGAAACCGCCGCCGAGCACCTTGCGTCCGAGTTCGGGCACGGTGCCGATCAGGGCAATGTCGCCCTGATTGAACAGCGCGACCCGATCGCAAACGCTTTGCACGCGCTCGAGCAGGTGCGACGACAACAGCACGCTCACGCCGCGATTCTTGAGGTCGCGGATGATGTTGAGCAATTCGACGGTGGCCTGCGGGTCGAGACCCGACGTCGGCTCGTCGAGGATCGCGATCTTCGCCTCTTTCATGAGGATTTCGGCGAGGCCGAGCCGTTGCCGCATCCCGCGCGAGAACGTGGCAACGCGCTTGTCCGTCACATCCGTGAGGCCGACATGAGCGAGCGAAGCCTTGATTCTCTCCTGGCGCTCCGCGCGCTCGAGTTCCATCAGCCGTCCGGTGTAGCGCAGGTTCTCGGCGGCTGTGAGATTGTCGTAGAAGCCGACCTGATCGGGCAGGTAGCCGACCTGGCGCTTGACGGCCAGCGGTTCACGAACTGGATCGTGGCCGAGAACGCGCGCTCGCCCGGCCGAGATGTCGCTCAGCCCGAGCAGCATCAGGATTGTGGTGGTCTTGCCGGCGCCGTTCGGCCCGAGCAACCCGAAAATCTCTCCACGCGCAACCGAGAACGAAATGCCGTTGACGACGGTCGTCCCGTTGTAGCGCTTGGTGAGGTTTTCAGCCTCGATGACGTTGTCGCTCATCGTCGTCCGAACCAAACCACGGCGCCGATCATGACCAGCAAGGCCCCGCCGATGAGAGCGATGCCGACGATTCCCCACAGCGTGGAGGTCGTGACCGCAACGCGGAACGATTGCGACGCCGATTCTCCGCGCGCTGCGGCGCGCACGGTGGTGACATAGTCGCCAGCGACCGACTTGGGCGCCGGCGTGACCAGGGCCTGGACTTCCTTGTTCTCGTTGGGAGCGATGCGGTCGACGGCCTTGGGCTCGAAGGTGACCTTCCAGCCTGGCGGGACCGTGCCCGACAGCTCGATCTGCTCGGCCGGCGCGGTACCGGAATTGGTGAGGATCACGGGAATCGAAGCTTCCTGGCCGGCAGAGGCCTTGGCGCTGAGCACACCCTCGCGGCCCGCGATGTCGATCTTGGGCTGGCCGATAATGTCGAGGACGAGCTCGGATGTCGCGGATGCGTCATCGGCCGATACCTTGGCCGTGACTTTGTACTTGCCGGCGGCGACCGTGTTCGGCGGCCGCACCTTGAGCTTGACGTCCTTGGACTGGCCGGGATCGAGCGGGAGCGCATTGAGCTCCTGGCTGCCATACTGTTCGGTGAAGGTGGCGTCGAAATATTGCGGCGCCTGCGCCGACAGGCTCACGGTGACCTTCTTGCCGCTGTCGTTCTTAATGGCGAGCTGAAATTCGAAGCTCGATTTCGAGGTGCCGCGCAACTCCGGGAGCTGCGGCGTGAGTGTGAGCTTCGCCGGCAGATCGGTCGCCAGCGTCACGGCGATCGGAAGCGAGGCGCGGGAGGTCGAGCCCTGCGCATTCACTGTCAGGTTCGTCGTGCCGATCGGGGCGTCCTTGGGCACATCGAGGCGAAGCTCGAGCGGCACGCTGGCATTGGTCGCCGGCAGCGCGGCCGAGACCGGCTGGCCGTTGCCGACCAGGGTCGCGGTCCAGCCCGACGGCACACCGTCGACCGACAGCGCCAGACGCTCCGGGGCAAGGCCGTAGTTCTGCAGCTTGAGATTGATCGACGAGTTGGTCCCCGGCCGCAGCGTGACTGCCGGATAGTCACTCAGCAGAAAGAGACCTTTGACGTCGTTCTTGGCTTCCTCCGCGCTTGCTGCAATGCAGTAAAGGGCGACAGCCGAAAGCACAGCCGAACACAGAGCGATAAGACGATATCGCATGATCACAGCTCCAAGGGCGATGAGGCAGATATTCCGCGGTTGAATGACCCTTCCTGGCGGCACCGAAAGGGGTCAGGGGGTGCTGCAGGATTGGGCGTGTATTTCTTTCGTCCCCGCGCCGGAATCAATACACTTTCTCGACATTTTTGTGCGCCGATGCCGCAGGTGCGAAGGCGCCGGACGTCGCCACGGGCGCTTCATACGCGCATTACCGCCGGCCAGTCTACCTCGTCCTCGGGCAGAACCCACGGCTCCGTTAATGCCGCGGCCTGCCATTCGCGCCACGCCGCGAGCGCCATGACCGCGTCCATATAGGTCCGCGCCTGAGCGCCGACCTCGACGCCATAGGTGTGAAAGCGCGCGACCACCGGCGCGTACATGGCATCCGCAGCTCCAAACGGCCCGAACAGGAAAGCGCCGCCGGCGCCGAAGCGTGTGCGACAATCCGTCCACATGGCTTCGATGCGCCGCACGTTCGCCTGCACCTCCGGCGTCAGGTCACGCCGCATGACCGGCCGCCACATGTTCATCGGCAGGTGCCGGCGCAGGGGAACGAAGCCCGCGTGCATCTCGGCGGCGATTGCCCGGGCGTGCGCCCGCGCCGCCGGAGCGGTCGGCCACAGACCGGCGGCGGGGAACCTCTCCGCCAGGTATTCAAGGATCGCGAGCGACTCCCACACCCGCGCATCGCCGTCGGTCAGCGCCGGAACCTTGCCGGTCCCGGAGATCCTGGTCACCCGCGCCTTGAAGTCCTCGGCATTGAGCGAGATCACCTCCTCCTCGAAGGGGATCCCCGCAACCTTCATGGCGATCCAGGGCCGGAACGACCAGGAGGAATAGTTCTTGTTGCCGATGATGAGTTTGAGCGCCATCCGTTGCCTATCCTTGCCGCCCGTCGCTTCATGCCCTGTGCAAGTTGGCCGGCATCTCGACCGCCCTGCCGGCCGCCCTCCCATGCAAATCATTGACCGCGATCTGCAACACCCTGGCGGCCTCCGTCGGACGGACTGGGGAACAGGCGCGAGCTCTGGCCGGTGATCCAATAGGCCGCAAGGCCCACCCATTCGCGCACGGCGGTGTCGGTCCGTCGCAAGCCGTCGCCCACGGTCGGAAACGGACGCCAGGCATCATTGCTGCCGCTCGTGCGCCAGTCCACCGGATAGGGCTCGACGTCGAACCCGGCCTTGCGGAAGATGCCGATGGCCCGCGGCATGTGATAGGCGGACGTCACCAGCAACCAGCGCTCGCCAGGCTGGGGCCGGGCGAGGTCCTTGGACAGAATCGCATTCTCGACCGTGTTGCGCGCACGATCTTCAAGGATCACGCGTCGGCGCGGAATGCCGAAGCTTTCGAACACGCGCGCGGCAAACTCGGCCTCCTCTCCGTCTCCGAAGATCAGCGCCCCGCTGCCTCCCGAATACACGATGCGGGCATGGGGGTAGCGCAACGCCAGCTCGGCGGCCACCGTCAGCCGTTCCGCCGATTCGTTCAGCGCTACTTCGTTTCGGCTCTTCGAGACGTCGGGTGAAATCGCGCCGCCCAGGACGATGATGCCGTTGGGGGCACCCTGTGCCGGATTCCATGGAGGGAAACGCTCTTCCAGAGGAAGGATCAGCGCATTGCCGACCGGTGACAGGCCGAGGATCGCCAGGATAACGAGGCTCGCGAATGCGAGCCGGCGCCCCGTGCGCGCAAAACGGGTCGGCAACAGCAGGAGGCCGAGGATGCCGATCGACATGATGAGATTGGATGGGATGGCGAAAAAGCCGAGGACTTTCGAGAGAATGAAGAACATGCGCCCACCCGGGATGGATCACTCGCTACTTCTTCTTCCAAGCCTGATAGCGCGCCTTGGTCTCGTCGTTCATGGGGTAGAGGCCCGGAAGCTTCGCACCGCGCTCGACCTCGCCGACGATCCACGTTTCCATGCGCTCGTGCTCCGCGCCTTCCTCCGCGACGAAAGTGACCAGGTTCTGCGGGATCACCACGGCGCCGTCGTCGTCGCAGACGATGACGTCGCCGGGGAAGATCGCGCAGCCGCCGCAAGCGATCGGCTCCTGCCAGCCGACGAATGTGAGCCCGTTGACCGACGCCGGCGCGGCAGCTCCCGCGCACCAGACCGGCAGCCTGGAGGCTAGCACGCCGGTCTTGTCGCGGACCGCGCCGTCGGTGACGAGCGCGGTGACCTCACGCTTCATCATGCGCATCGTCAGGATATCGCCGAAAATGCCGGCCGAGGTTACACCCATGGCATCGGCGACTGCGATGCATCCCGCCGGCATTTCCTCGATCGCACCACGGGTGGAAACCGGTTTGGCCCAGCTTTCGGGGGTCGCCAGATCCTCGCGCACTGGCACGAAGCGCAGCGTGAAAGCGGGGCCGACCAGACGCGGGCCGCCGGGAACGAGCGGCTGCGGCCCGGTCATCCAGCAACGCCGGATACCCTTTTTCAGCAGCATGGTGGTGATGGTCGCGGTGGTGATGCCGCGCAGCGTCTCGTAAACGGCCGCACTCATTGCCAACCTCTTTCGCAACCGCCCGAATGCATGCCCCGACTACACCGGGGCCACGCCCAGGCGTTCGTCGCGCCGGCGCAGCCAGGCCACGAACGGGATCGACAGCAGCACCATCCACGCCTTGCCGACGACCTGTCCGAGCAGGAATTCGAGCGAGCCGAAAGCGAGCCACAGAAACACAATCGAATCCACAACCAGCCCCACGACGCCCGAGGCGACCACTGCGGTGACCAGTCCGCGCCGCGCGAGCGGGGTATAGACACCGAGATCGGCGAATTCCGAGAGGAGGAACGCCATCGCCGATGCCAGCACGAGCGCCGGCGGAGCGAGCAAGGCGGACAGCGCGGCACCGCCGAGAACCGCCAGCGTCGCCGCGGCGACGCCGAGCCGGCGCTGCACCAGATCGCGCAACACCAGCGCAATGCCGGCCATCATCACACCCGAGGGCGCCATCAGCCCGGGCGCCACCGGCACCAGGCAAGGTCCGGGCGGCCGGCACACCGTGCCCGCATGCCCGATCAGCCAGTTCGCCGCCGGGATGGTGAGGGCGAACAGCAGGAGGAACACGATCCCCTCGCCCCGCCGTCTGGCCTCGGTCGTCATCATCGTTGGGACGGTCCCCCTGATCCGGGCGTTCGTTGAGATTTCCAGATGGCGAAGCCCCGCGCCCGCAATCGGCAGGCCGGGCATTCGCCGCAGCCATAGCCCCAGTCGTGCCGCCGCGAACGGTCGCCGAGATAGCAGGTGTGGGTGTCCTCGACCAGCACGTCGAGCAACGCGTCCCCGCCGATCTCGTGCCCGAGCGCGAACACCGACGCCTTGTCGAGCCACATCAGCGGCGTATGGATCACGAACCGGCGTTCCATCCCGAGATTGAGCGCGAGCTGCATGGCCTTGATGGTGTCGTCGCGGCAGTCGGGATAGCCGGAGAAATCGGTCTCGCACATGCCCGCGACCAGGTGCTCGAGCCCCCGCCGGTAGGCGAGCGCCCCGGCAAAGGTGAAGAACACGAGATTGCGGCCGGGAACAAATGTCGTCGGCAGCCCGCTCTCGCCGATCTCGATGGCGACGTCACGCGTAAGCGCGGTCTCCGAGATGGCGGCGAGCGCGTCGAGGCGCACCAGATGGTCCTCGCCCAGCCGCTCCGCCCATGCCGGGCGCAACGCGGCCATGTGCGCGCGCACGTGCCGGCGCGCTTCGAGCTCGGCGCTGTGGCGTTGGCCGTAATCGAAACCGACGGTCTCGACGCGCGCGAAGCGATCGAGCGCCCAGGCGAGGCAAACCGTAGAATCCTGCCCGCCGGAGAACAGAACGAGCGCGGCGTCGGTTCTGCTCGAATTCACGAGTGACCTTGTTGCCGGGCAGGGCCGCACATGGCATCACTCCTCACTCGGACCCCTTCGCCGCCCGGCCCGTTGGAGAATAGCCAAGCCTGCGCGCCAATGTCGCCAGCTCGCATCCCTCGCAGTAGCGGCGATCCTTGAAGTCGATCCAATTGTGCGCGTAGATGTTTTCGGCCGGGATGTCGTAGCGCTCCTGCAAGAAACGCACCAGCATCAACCAGGCTTGCTCCTGCTCGCGCGTCGGCGGTCTGGCGACGTCGGGAAAGTTGCCGACAAATTCGACGCCGATCGAGTTGGTCCTGATCACGTTGCGGTAGGTCTTCGAATTGTCGACATATTTGTTGTCGTTGCGGTTGGCGCCGTCGCCATGGGTCGGGATCGCTGTCTCGGCGGTCGACCAGTAGACCGTGCCGTCGGTCTCCACCCAGATGGTCACCCCACGCTTGGTGGGGTTTTTCGCCTGCGCCAGCGCCATGCTCCTGGCCGAGCCCGCGGGCCCTTCGGTCTGATGGACGATGATGTTCCGCCACGGATTGGCGTGGGCAGGATCTCCAAGGGGCTGCAGGTAGACGATGTTGAGTCCCGGGACCTGCGGCTCGCCGGAGGCTCTGGCGACGTCGCGAAACCCGGAGGGAAGTTGACCCGCGACAGCGGCGACATTTCCGGAATTGTCCGCGGGTACGGCGCGATCCGGCGGCGGGTCGAGCGGCCCGCCCGGTTTCGGGCGCGGAAGCGGCGCGCGCGCGACCGGGCCGGAAGGCGCCGTCTGTGCCGAGGCCGAGGTCATCACGTCAAGCGTTGCGGTCGGCGCGCCGGCCGCCAGCATCGCAAGCGTCGCCAGGTGGCGACCAACTGCCGATGGCATTCGCATCAATCCCATTTGGGCGATCCCGAATAGGCGTAGTCGACGACGCGTCCGTTGCGGCGTGCGAGTTGCGCGATGTCCGACATGTCGGCGGGGGAGAGCCCGAAATCGAAGATCGCAAGATTTTCGGCCAGCCGCTCGCTCCGGCTGGTGCGCGGGATCACCACGATGTCCTGCTGTACGAGGAAGCGCAAGCTCACCTGCGCCGCCGTCTTGCCGTGCGTCCGGCCGATGCGCGCCAGCACCTTGTCCTTTGTCACGCCGCCGCGCGCCACCGGGCTGTAGGCCACGACCGCCATGCCATGCCGCCGGCAAGCCGCAACCACCTTCGACTGGTCGAGAAACGGGTGCACCTCGATCTGATTGCAAACCAGCGGCTCCGTCGCGAGCTTCACGGCCTCATCGATCATGGCCACGGTGAAATTGGACACGCCGATGTGGCGCGCAAGCCCCAGGCGCTTGACCTTGCAGAGCGCGCCGAGGGTCGCGCTGAGCGGGATGCGGGGATTGGGCCAGTGCAGCAGCAGCAGGTCGACCTGCCGCAGTCCCAACCGCTGCAGGCTGTCATTGGCCGAGCGCTCGAGGTCGCGCGGCGCAAAGTCGGAGGGCCACACTTTCGTGGTGACGAACACGGCGTCACGATCGACGCCGGACGCGCGCAGCCCTTCGCCCACCTCACGCTCGTTGTCGTAGAGTGCGGCGGTATCGAGATGACGGTAGCCGAGCGCCAGCGCCTGCTCCACCATGCGCGCACATGTGCGACCGCGCAGCTCCCAGGTGCCAAGCCCGATCAGCGGGATGCGTGCGCCGTGCGCGTTGACGGCGTGAGCGCCGGCCGTAGCGACCATCGACGCCGCCTTACCTGCCCTTGGCACTATCGAGGAAGGCGAGCAGGAACAGCGCCCGGCGTGCAGTCTCGCGGTTGTAGCAGAATGCGCCCATGGGCGAGGCCATCGTGCCCTGATAGAAGTCCCAATAGAAGTCGCAGGTGCGGTCGCGCGATTCGATCCACGCGCGCTGCATGTCGCGCAGCCTGCGCTTCTGCCTGGTATCGAGCCCGTCGCGCAGGCGGCGGAAGGTCTCGTTGAGAATGTCGTCCCACACCGCCCGTTCGCGGGCGGCGCAGGCCACCTGGTCCGCGGTCGATTGCGCGTCCGGTTTGTCGGCGCAGGGATTGGCGACGACGCCGATGCAGCGCTCGAGCTGGTCGCGGTCGTTGCCCGCCGACTTGATGCAGGACTGTACCGCGGAGGAATCCTCCGCCGCGAGCTTCTCCGCCCCGCTTGTGCTTGCAGCAAGCAGCAACGCGACGCATGCCATCAGGACTGCTTTCGCCATGACGAGCCTCGTTCGTAACCGGCGCCGATGCGTCCGCCTGACCGTCCTCAGTTGTCCCATTTGGGCGCGTGCGGCGGGTTGACCACGCGCCCGCCAGGCTGCTTGAGCTTGCCGATCTCGGCCATCTCGGCATCGCTCAAGTCGAAATCGAAGACCGCGAGATTGGCGGCCAGATGGTCCGGATTGGCCGTGCGCGGAATCGGCACGATCCCCCGCTGCACGAGATAGCGCAACGCGATTTGCGACGAGCTTTTGCCGTGCGCCTTGCCGATGCGCTCGAGCACCTCGTTGCCGGGTACCTTGCCGCGGGCGATCGGGCAGTAGGCCGTTACGGCCAGGCCGTAACGGTCGCAGGCGGCGATGACCTTGTCCTGGTCGAGAAAGGGATGCACCTCGATCTGGTTCGTCACCAGCGGTTCGCTCGCGAGCTCGACCGCCTGTTGCAGAAGTGTCGTGGTAAAGTTCGCCACTCCGACATGCCTGGCTCTGCCGTCGCGCCTGGCCTTGCAAAGAACGCCGAGGGTCTCCGCCAGCGGTACGTTCGGGTTCGGCCAGTGAATGAGAAGGAGGTCCACCCAAGGGAGCTTGAGCTTCGCCAGGCTTTCATCGAACGAGCGCTGGAAATCGGCGGCAGCGAGCTTGTCGTGATAGACCTTGGTCGTGACGAAGACCTCCTCGCGCGCGAGGCCGGCGGCGCGCAGCCCCTGCTGCAGCCCCTCCCCCACCTCCGCTTCGTTGCCGTAGCGCTCGGCGGTGTCGACATGCCGATATCCCAGCCGCAGCGCGGTTTTCACCGCCTCGACACAGACGGAGCCCGTGAGCGTCATGGTGCCGAGCCCGATGGCGGGAATCGTGGCGCCGTTGGCTTCGACCACATTCATTGCCTTCTCCTGCGGTGGGTTGTCCGATCAACGGCAGGTCATGCGCCGTCCGCACGCTTGCGCGCCCAGGCCGTTGACCGCATTGCCGCGAAATTAGAATAACTCAAGACTACTGCGATGCCCTTGCGTCATCGCGTTCGAAACCTTTCATATCGTGATGGGGCGTTATTGGCCAGGAACCTGATGCGCGCACTCCTCCTTGCGATCGTGCTGGCGGTGCTCGTGTTGCCGGCTGCCGCGGCGTTGCGCAAGAGCTCAATCTCGTCATCCGCAACCACAAATTCGAGCCGGAGGAGATCCGCGTGCCTGCCGGCAAGCGGGTTTCGATCTTCGTCACCAACGAGGATGCGACGCCCGAGGAATTCGACAGCACCGCGCTCAAGGTCGAGAAGGTCATTCCGGGCAAGTCCAAGGGCCTCGTGCGCATCGGCCCGCTCGAGCCCGGCCGCTACGAGTTCATCGGCGAGTTCCACGCGGACACCGCCAAAGGCGTCGTGATCGCGGAATAGCGTGATGCTCGGCGCCCTCGTCATTGTCTTCCGCGAAGTGATCGAAGCCGGTCTCATCATCGGCATCGTGCTGGCTGCGACCCGCGGCGTGCCTGGCCGCGGACGCTGGGTCGCAGCCGGCGGGCTCGCCGGCGTGCTCGGCGCCGGCATCATGGCCTTGTTCGCGGAGGCGATCGCCAATGCGTTCGAAGGATCCGGTCAGGAGCTGCTCAACGCCTGCGTGCTCGGCACCGCCGTGGTGATGCTGATGTGGCACAACGCGTGGATGGCGCGTCATGGCCGCGAGATCGCGGCCGAGATGAGCGCGGTGGGCGCGGAGGTGACCGCAGGGAGCCGCCCCATGACCGCGCTCGCCGTGGTCGTCGGCCTGGCCGTGCTGCGCGAAGGCTCGGAGGTGGTCCTGTTCCTCTACGGGATTGTCGCCAGCGGCACGTCGGCGATCGTCCCTGTTGGTCGGCGGCATGCTTGGGCTCGCCGCCGGCGCGGTGTTCAGCGCGCTGACCTATTTCGGACTGCTCAGCATCCCGACGCGGCACATTTTCACCGTCACCACCGTGCTCATTGCATTGCTGGCTGCCGGCATGGCGGCGCAGGCGGTGCAGTACCTCGATGCCGCCGGCCTGGTCGACGTGCTGGGCCGCCGGCTGTGGGACAGTTCGGCCTGGTTGCCGCAGGATGGCGTGGTCGGCCGCCTGCTGCACACCCTCGTCGGCTACACCGACCGGCCGACGGAGCTGCAGCTCATCGCCTATCTCGCAACGCTGGCGATCATGGCGGCGCTCATGTGGGTCGCAGCGCCGCCGCGCTCGGCGCGCGCGCCGGCGTAGCATCGTGCCATGCCGGCTTGCTTACGCTTCCGGCTTGGCCGTGCGCAGCACGGCGAAAGCGACGTCGGGCGCCTTGTCGATCACCTTGAGCAGCGCGCGCGCCGGTCCGCGCGGCGAGCGCTTGCCCTGCTCCCAGTTGCGCACCGTCTCGAGCGGCACGCCGATGCGGGCGGCGAACTCGGCCTGCGTGAGCTTGGTGCGCGCCCGGATGCCGCGGGCGTAGACGGCATCGGCGGGCGCGGCGTTCGCGGACGCGGCATCGCCTCCATTCGCGTGCTCAGACGCCATCATCGGCGCAGCGGCAGGATCGAGCCGGCTCGGCAGCGCCTGCTCGCGTCCGTCGGGAAGAATCTCGACGATCCGGCCGTCGGCTTTCAGTCGCACCCGCATCATGCCGTCAGCCGTATGTGATTCCCTCTGCCTGGCCAAGAGGTTGCGAGCGCAGCAGCGGTTCTCTGGCGGACGGCCGATGGCCTAGTCGTTCGCTGGCCGCCGGGCCATTGGCCGATATCCTTACTTGAACCCGAACCACAGCGTGGCGATGCCGAGGAACGAAAAGAACCCGACCACGTCCGTCACGGTGGTCACGAACACCCCCGATGAGACCGCCGGGTCGGCCTCGAAGCGATGGAGCACGAGCGGCACCAGGATGCCGCCAAGGGCGGCGGCGAGCAGGTTGACGATCATGGCAAGCCCGATGACCACGCCCAGGTCGGGCACCTTGAACCAGGCCGCCGCCGCAACCCCCGTGATGACCGCAAAGGCGAGGCCGTTGAGCAGGCCGACCAGCACTTCGCGTACGATGATGCGCCCGGCATTGGCACTCGACAGCTCGCGCGTGGCGAGCGCGCGCACCGCCACCGTCATGGTCTGGGTCGCGGCGTTGCCGCCCTGGCTCGCCACGATCGGCGCCAGCACCGCGAGCGCCACCATTTTCTGCAGCTCGCCTTCGAACAGGCCAAGCACCGAGGACGCCAGGAAGGCGGTGGCGAGGTTGACCAGAAGCCAGTTGAAGCGCCCGCGCGCGATGACCCAGACCGGGTCGGACAGTTCCTCCTCGCGCCGCACGCCGCCGAGCGCCTTGATGTCCTCCTCGGCCTCCTCCTCGATCACGTCGACGATGTCGTCGAAGGTGATCACCCCAACGAGCCGGTTGCTCTCGTCGACCACCGGCGCGGACACGAGATCGTAGCGCTCGAACGTGCGCGCCACGTCCTCGCGATCCTCGGTGACTTCGACGGGACGCAGCTCGTCCTCGACCAGCTGCTCGATCGGCACCGGCCGCTTGGTGCGCAAGAGCCGGTCGAGCGCCACCGCCCCTTTCAGCCGCCGATCCGGATCGACGACATAGAGCTCCCAGAACCGCTCGGGCAGATCCGCGGTCTCGCGCATGTGGTCGATCACCTGCCCAACCGTCCACGCCGGCGGCACGGCGATGAACTCGGTCTGCATGATGCGGCCGGCCGAGTTCTCCGGATAGAGCAGGCTGCGCGCCAGCGTGACCCGCTCCGACGCCGGCAGCTGCTCCAGGATCTCGGTCTGCTCGTCTTTCGGCAGATCCTCGAGAATGAACACTGCATCGTCGGAATCGAGCTCGCGCACGCCTTCGGCCACGGCTTCCGACGGCAACTCCTCAAGAATCTCCTCGCGCACCGCGTCGTCGACCTGGGTCAGGGCCGAGAAGTCGAAGTCATGCCCCATCAGCTCGATCAGGCGCGGGCGCAGCTCAGGATCGAGCGCCTCGATCAGATCGCCGGCATCGGCCTCGTGCAGGTCGCCCACCAGCTCCCGCAGGGTCGCCGCATCGCCCTTCTCGATTGCCTGCGCGACACGCTCGACAAAGTCCTCGCGCACCGAGCCGTCCTCATCGCGTAAAGCGAGGGGCGTCCCTGCTTCGGTCATGTCTTTTTCATCGAGCATGCCGAGCCTCACCGCGATCGAGTCGGGCTGCGAATTATCCGGCGGATGAATTGGGCTTGTACGCTGCACATTCTAGAGTGGCAATCGCGGAGCGAGTTCCACGCGGGCACCCATGGGCGATCCACTCGAGAGTTATTCGCTGCGGCCGGTGCGATCGGCGCAAGAGTGGCGCGGCTATCACGCCATCCGCCGGGATGCGATCTTTGCGCGCCTGCTGCCAGGGCAGGCCTACGACGAGCACGACCCGGACGAATTCAAGCCCGGCCATCTCCCGCATGTGCTGGTTCGCGATGGCGAGATCGTGGGCACCGTGCGCATCGACCTGATCGACCCGGTGCAAGCCGGCCTTCGCCTCATCGCCATTCGCGGCGACCTCCAGCGCCAGGGTCACGGAGCCGTGCTTCTGCGACTTGCCGAGGAGGCCGCGCGTGCCTTCGGCCGGGCCGAGGTCGTCGTCAACGCCCACCCCACCTCGCTGACCTTCTACCTTGCCAACGGCTATCGCCATGGCGCCTGGCGCGACGCCGGACCAGTGGCGGCAACGCTCGTTCGGGTCGGCAAGCGACTGACGTAGGGTCGCGGGTCGACGGCAGCGATCGCCGCGCTTCGCTGTGGGGTTGAAGCCGCAGGCGGTGCCACAAGCGGCGGACCTTCCCGCTATGGCGCGAAAGCTACACGCGGCTGCCGATCGCGCGCCGATTGTTTGAGCCGAATTCGATCCCGGGGCGGTTGGCAACGGTCATTCAGTTGCCCCAGGGCAACAGCGCGCGGCGATCTGCATCGGATGCCGGACGCCGCATTGATTTCGCAACACCTTCGCCCGTACCGTCCCTGTTTCAAGAGTCCACGGGGCGACGGGGACATTGGGCGCGGCCGCATTTTCTGGCCGTGTTTGTGCGTAGGGGGGCCGGGGATGCGTTCGGGACGGTTGCGACCGCGGGCTTCGCGCCCACAGGCCGGTAGACAGGCCGCGCCCATCATTCGGATGTCGAACTCTGCCACGCCGGCCGCACGTCCAGCGCTGACGCGCGCGGTGCTGCTCGGCGGAGTGTGGCTCGGCGCCTTCGCCGTACTGTGTGCGGAGCCGGCGCAGGCCCAGGTCGACGGCACCTGGACCGGTCCCGGAGCCGAGTGGACGACCGGCACCAACTGGAGCTCCAGTCCGACGGTGCCGGACAACACGGCGTCGTTCACCAACAACGGCGCGCCAACCTCCGTAACCATCTCGAACAACGCCGCAATCAACACCATCGAGTTTGCCGCCGCGGCGCCGGCATATTCGTTCACCGTTCAGAACGGCGCGACCTTCACGGTCAACAGCACCGCCAACACGTCGTCGTTCATGCCGGACTTCAGCATCAGCACCGGTGCGACGCTGGCGATCGGGAACGGAGGCTCGGTTGAGATCGGCTCGCTGGCGGGCGGCGGCGCCTTGCAGCTGGGCACGTCCGATACCAACACCAACCTGTTCATCGCGGGAAGCACGAGCACGACTTACTCGGGGGTCATCAGCGGTCCCGGCTCCATCGAGCTCGACGACGCCGCCTCGCTGCGGTTGACCGGCACCGGCAGCGTGATCGGCGGCGATCTCGACCTCTGCCTTTGCTCGACCGGCACGCTCACGATCGACGGCGGCTCGCTGACCGTCAACGGCTTCGCCCAGGGCGTGACGGTGGAAGGCGGCACGCTCTCCGTGATCAATGGCGGCACGCTGCAAGTAGGGCCGACGAGCGGCGTCTTTGGCGACCTGCTGGTCGCCTCCAACATGACGATTTCGGGCCCCGGATCGACCGTAACGGTGGCAGCAGGGGGCTTTACCGGCGTCGGCGTTTTAGGAACGGGAGCGCTCACCATCAGCAACGGCGGGGTGCTCAACAGCGAGGGCGGGGCCGAGGTCGATTCCTTCTTTGGCGCCTCGACGGTGAGCGTGACCGGACCGGGATCGCAATGGAATATCGGCGGCTTCGGCCTTTCGGTCGGCGGCGGCACTACCGGTGGGATCGGAAGGCTGACGATCGCCGACGGGGGCGTGGTCAACACCAACGTCGCCTTCATCGGCGACAATGTCGACGGCTCGTCCTTCGTACTGGTGACCGGCGCCGGCTCCCGCCTGGCGGCGAACGTGGGGCTTTCCATCGGCGACGGCGGCTGCGGCTGCGGTCCGCTGGTCGGGACGCTCGCCATCAGCGACGGCGGCGTGGTCGAGGCGGCGGATACCAGGATCCTCGCCGGCAGCACGCTCCGGCTCGGGACCGGGGGGCTCGGCGGCACGCTGATCACGCCGACCCTCCTCAACGACGGCGCCATCGTTGCGGATTTCACCGACGGCATCACCCTCGCCGCGAATATTTCCGGCACCGGCACGCTGAGCAAGGCCGGGGTGGGCACGCTGACCCTGACCGGCAACAACTCCTATACCGGCGGCACCACCATCACCGGAGGCCTCATCAACTTCAATTCGGCCAACAGCTTCGGCACCGGCCTCATCACGATCGACGGCGGCGGCCTGCAGTGGGCGACCGGCAACAGCGCCGACATCTCGTCGCAACTGGCCGCCTTCGGCGCAGGCGGGGCGACCTTCGACACCAACGGCAACAACGTCACGCTCGCCTCATCCCTCTCCGGAGTCGGTGGGCTCACCAAGACCGGGACGGGAACGATGACGCTGGCGGGCGTCAACACCTATCAGGGCGGCACCACCATCAACAACGGCACGCTGGCGGTAAGCTCAGATGTCAATCTCGGCTCGGCCGCGGGCGGCCTCACCTTCGGCGGCGGCACGCTGCAGTTCCTGTCGGGCTTTGTCAGCAACCGCGCGGTCACGCTCAACGCCGGCGGGGGCACATTCGACACCAACGGCAACAACGCGATGCTCGCCGGGACCATCGGTGGCGCTGGTGGCCTCACCAAGATCGGCGCCGGCACGCTGACGCTGACCGGCGCCAACGCCTATGGCGGCGGCACCGCCATCAACGGCGGCGCGCTGGCAGTAGGCTCAGATGCCAATCTCGGCGCGGCGGCGGGCGGCCTCGCCTTCGGCGGCGGCACGCTGCAGTTCCTGGCGGGCTTCACGACCAATCGCGCCGTCACGCTCAACGCAAGCGGCGGCACGTTCGATACCAACGGCAACAATGCAACGCTTGCCGGCACGATCGGCGGAGCGGGCGGCCTCACCAAGGCGGGCGCCGGCACTCTCATCTTGTCAGGCGCGAGCTCGTATACCGGCACAACGAGCGTCAATGCCGGCACCTTGCAGGCCGGCGCGGCCAACACTTTCGCGCCGACCAGCGCCTTCACGGTCGCGGCCGGCGCGACCCTCAATCTCAACAGTTTCAACCAGACCATCGGCTCGCTCGCCGGCGCCGGTAACGTCACGCTGGGCGCGGCGGCGCTCACCGCCGGCAGCGACAACACCAGCACGGCCTTCTCCGGTACGATGTCGGGCACGGGAAGCCTGACCAAGATCGGCGCCGGCGACGCTGACCTTGTCCGGCGCCAACATTTATTCCGGCGGCACCACGCTCGCGGGCGGCACGCTGCGGCTCGAGAACAACCAGGCGCTCGGGTCCGGCGCCCTCACCACCACCGGCTCGGTGGTCGACTACGCCAACGGCGTCACCATCAGCAATCCGATCGTGATCAACAGCAACACCACGCAGCTCTCGGTGACGAGTGGCAGCGCCACCCAGGCCGGCGTGATCTCCGAGCTCAACGGCCCCCGCCCGCTCGAGAAGATCGGCGCCGGCGCGCTCGTGCTCTCGGCCGCCAACACCTATAGCGGTCCGACGACGGTGAGCGCCGGCACCCTTGTGGTGACCGGCTCGATCGCCAATTCCGCCGTCACGGTCAACAGCGGCGGCATCCTCACCGGCACCGGCATCGTGGGCGCCGCCACGATCAATGCCGGCGGCACGTTCGCGCCGGGCTCGGGCACTTCCGGCAGCAGCATGACGGTCGCCGGCAATCTCGCGTTCCAGTCGGGCGCGCTCTATGTCGTGCAAGTCAATCCGGCGACTGCATCGAGCGCCAGCGTCATCGCCGGCGGCAGCGCCGCGCTCGCCGGCACCGTCAGTGCCGTGTTCGCCTCCGGCAGCTACGTGTCGCGTTCGTATACCATCCTGTCGGCGGCGGGCGGCCGCACCGGCGCATTCAATGCCCTGACCACGACCAACCTGCCGGCCGGCTTCACCGCCGATCTCAGCTACACCGCGACCGACGTGATCCTCGGCCTCACCGCCACGCTGGGCCGCGGACCGAACGCGCTCGGCGCATCCGGCCTAAGCATCAACCAGCGCAACGTCGCCAATTCGCTCAACAACTTCTTCAACGCCGGCGGCGCGCTGCCGCCGGCATTCGTCAGCGTGTTCGGGCTGACCGGCGGCAATCTCGGCAATGCGCTCTCCCAGCTTTCCGGCGAGCCCGCGACCGGCGGCCAGCAGGCCGCGTTCCAGCTCGGCAACCAGTTCCTCACTGTCATGCTCGATCCCTTCGTCGCCGGCCGCGGCGGCTTGGGTCCAAATGCAGGCGGCGGGGCCATCGGCTTTGCGCCCGAGCGCGCACCGGTGCCGGAAGATGTCGCCCTCGCCTATGCCGCAGTGCTCAAGGCGCCGAAGGCGCAGCCGGCTACAATCTTCGAGCAGCGTTGGGGCGTCTGGGGTGCGGGCTACGGCGGGTCGAACCGCACGTCAGGCGATCCCGCCGTGCTCGGCAGCCACGACCTGTCCGCCCGCACCGCGGGCTTCGCCGGCGGCTTCGACTACCGGTTCTCGCCCGACACCACGGTCGGCGTCGCGTTCGCGGGCGGCGGCACCGACTGGAGCCTGGCGCAGGGATTGGGCGGCGGACGCAGCGACGCCTTCCAGGCCGGCCTCTACGGCGTGACGCGCTGGGACGCGCTCTATCTCGCCGCCTCCTTCGCCTACACCAACCACTGGATGTCGACCGACCGCTTCGCGTTTGCGGGCAACCATCTCACCGCCAGCTTCAATGCGCAGAGCCTCGGGGGGCGCATCGAGAGCGGCTACCGGATCGGCACCATGTTCGGCGCGCTCACGCCCTATGCCGCGGTGCAGGCGCAGAGCTTCCGCACTCCCGGCTACAGCGAGACCGACGTCAACGGCGGCGGCTTTGCGCTCGCCTATGCCGGACGCACCGGCACCGACACCCGCACCGAACTGGGCGCACGCTTCGACCGCGTGGTGGCCTTCTACCCCGGCGCCGCGCTGATGCTGCGCGGACGGCTTGCCTGGGCGCACGACTGGGTGAGCGACCCGACGCTGGCGGCGGCATTCCAGACGCTTCCAGGCACAAGCTTCGTGGTCAACGGCGCGCTGCCGGCCCGGGATTCCGCGCTGACCTCGGCCGGCGCCGAGCTTCGCCTCGCCAACGGCGTGTCGCTGCTCGGCAAGTTCGACGGCGAGTTCGCCCGCGGCTCCTCCACCTATGCCGGCACCGGCACCATCCGCTACGCGTGGTGAGGCGCCCGGCGCGCCCTGAAGAGAATTTCCGGACCCTGCATCGGTGCCACAGCCCTTCGGCGCGGGCTTGCTATGGTGCAGCTTTGCCATTGCCTTGCGTATCGACGTGGTTCGATCGGATACTCTCCGCATGCTCGCACGCATGACGCTGCTTTGGCTCGGCCTGCTCACCGCCACCGCGGCGGCGGAGAGTACGTGCTGGGCTCCCGGCGAGCTTCTCTACCGCAGGGGCGAAGAACGGGTGCAGAAGGGTGTGGCGCAGGCCCACATCGCGCCCCCGAGACGCGTGCTCGCTCAATTCTCGCCGCTTCCTCAACGCGGAGTCATCCGCCGGGTCAAGCTGCCGGCTGGGCAGAAGCTCGTGGCTCTCACCTTCGACCTGTGCGAGCAGGCGTCCGAGATCGCGGGCTACCAGGGCGGAATCGTTGATTTTCTCCGCAGCAACCAGATCAAGGCCACGTTCTTCCTGGGCGGCAAATGGATGCTGTCGCACCGCGAGCGCGCGCAACAGCTCATGGCGGACCCGCTGTTCGAAGTCGCCAATCACACCTGGCAGCACCGCAACCTCCGGACCGTGTCGGGCCAGGCGCTCGCCGACGAGATCAGGAACGCACAGCTTGCCTACGAAGAGGTGCGCGAGGAGCTGCAAACGCGGCAGTGCATGGGACCCGATCGCGGCGCACGCGCGCGGGAGCAGGCGCCGCAGCGGCTTGGGTTCCTGCGCTTCCCCTTCGGCGCCTGCAGCGCCGCAGCGTTGGACGAGGCCGCGCACCAGGGACTGACGCCGATCCAGTGGGACGTCTCCTCGGGCGACCCGACCTTCGGCCAGTCGGCGTCGGCCATCGGGCACCAGGTGCTTGCCAATGTGCAACCGGGCTCAATCGTCCTGTTTCATGCCAATGGCCGCGGCTGGCACACCGAAGGTGCCCTCCCCGCAATCGTCGCCACGCTCAAGGCGCGCGGCTATTCGTTCGCGACGGTGTCGGAACTGCTGGCGGCGGGAGAGCCGGTGATGTCGTCGACCTGCTACGACTCGCGGCCGGGCGACACCGATCATTCGCGGCCACCGGGCGCGGGCGCCGCTCCCGCCGGCGCGCCCATTACTTTCCGCTGGCCCTGGCATGGCGTCGCGCAAACTCCGCGGCCATCGAGCGGCACGCGCTAGCGTTTCGCTGCATCCGCGGCGCTCACATTAACCTCGATCCGGATGTGAGGGGACACAGGCGACACAATGCGACTGTGCATCGCGCTCGCCGCGCTTGTTCTTGCCGCCAACACGGCGGCTGGCGAGCCGGAACCGGCGTCCTGCCCGGCCGAAGCGCTCGGCACCGCGCGCGTGCTGCAGGTCGATGCGGCGACGACGCCGCGGGTCGGCCGCAAGCATTTTCCGCAGACCCTGCCGCTCGCGCCCAGGGAGGTCGTGCTCACGTTCGACGATGGCCCGCTCGCCGGGCCGACCGGTCGCGTGCTCGATGCGCTCAAGCGCGAATGCGCGCGGGCATCGTTCTTCCTGCTGGGCCGCAATGTGCTTGCGAACCCGGAGCTTGCCCGCCGCGTCCTGCGCGAGGGCCACACCGCCGCCCATCATACCTTTTCGCACCGCCCGCTCGACCGCCTGCCGGTCGCCGCCGCGGAGGCCGAGATCGATCGTGGCTTCGCGGCGATCGACACCGCGCTCTATGGACGTTCCGACCGGGAACCGCGCACGCCGTTCTTTCGCTTTCCCGGCTTCGCCTCGTCCGCCGCCCTGCTCGACCGCCTGGAGAAGCGCGGCATCGTCGTGTTCGGCGCCGACCTATGGGCGAGCGACTGGAATCCGATGTCGCCCCAGCACCAGCTCGCCCAGCTCCTGGCCCGGCTCGAGGCCAATCGTGGCGGAATTGTGCTGCTTCACGACACCAAGCTGCAGAGCGCCGCCATGCTTCCGCCCTTCCTGCGCGCCTTGAAAGCCCGGGACTATCGCCTCGTGCACGTGGTTCCGGTGCAGTCCCGTTGACCTCGCCGCGAGGATCCCGAAATCATCCACAGCCACCTGTGTCGCCGCCGTCACAGAGCGGTGCAATCCGCTGCCGGACCGGGCCATTAAGGGGCCATTAAATTGCCTCTACCTACTGTTTGGATCACAGTTGCTGGGGCGACTCATCTTGAGTCCGGTGAGCTCAAGCACTGGTCCAAAAATCGGGGTTGAAACCGGGATATGCGCAGTCAGATCGCGGCATATTGTCTGCTGGCGTCCTTCATCGGCATGGGGACGGCAGCGGCGGCGGAGTGCCCCGCCGGCGCGCTCGGTGTCAGCCGCACCATCGTCGTGGATCCCAACGAGCACGTGCGCCTGGGCTCCATGCAGTACAACGAATCCCTGCCGCTGCGGGACCGCGAAGTTGTTCTGACGTTCGATGATGGACCGCTGCCGCCCTACACCAACCGCATCCTCGATACGCTCGCCTCCGAGTGCATAAAGGCGACGTTCTTCATGGTCGGCCGCATGGTCCAGGGTTATCCCGCGGTCGTGCGGCGCATCTACAACGAGGGGCATACGGTCGCAAATCATAGCCAGACCCACCCCTTCACCTTCCACAAGATGTCGGTGGACCAGGCCTCGCACGAGATCGAGGGCGGCTTTGCCTCGCTGCGGACTGCCCTTGGCGATCCCAACGCAGTCGCTCCCTTCTTCCGGATCCCGGGCTTGCTGCGCCAGAACTCGGTCGAGCAGTATCTCGCCGCTCACGGCTATATGACCTGGAGCGTCGATTTCGCCGCCGACGACTGGACCCACATCAACAACGCCGAGATCACGCGGCGCGCCATCAACCGGCTGGAGGCGCGGGGCAAGGGCATCTTGCTGCTGCACGACATCCAGCCTGCCACGGCGCTCGCGTTCCCGGACATTGTGCGAGAGCTCAAGGCCCGCGGCTTCAAGATCGTGCACGTGGTGCCGGCGACGCCGGACCGGCCGAAGACCGTGGCCGAGCCCGAACTGTGGGCTGCGCGCCATTCGCCCGAGCCGAAGATCTGGCCGCGTACGCTCGTCGCAGGCGAAAGCCCCGAGCCGGTGCTGGCCGCGCCGAGCCCCGCCAGTTTCGGCATCGAGCGTTTCGGTCCGGTGACCAAGATCGCCTTGGCGCAAACCTTCGAGCGAGCCGTGGCGAACGACGGCAACCCCATCGTCCCGCCGACGACGCCTTGGCCGCAGGTCGCAGCTTATGTCGTCCCCGGCGAGGCAGAAGCGCTGCCGGTGCCGGGCGCGTACAATTTCAAATACTCGCGCGTGTTTCAGCTCGGCGGGGCCACTGCCAAGTCCACGACCTCCGCCAACAGGTCCACAGACAAGGACAAGGACAAGGATAAGCCCAAGGTCACGGCAAAGAGGCCCAGGGCGCCGATGCAGATCCAGCCATTCGGCGGCCTGTTTGGATCGTGGCCCACGAGCCGCCAGCAATCCGGCCACCAGTTGAGCGGAATGCGTCCGCCGACCAATCTGTCGCCACAGCTCCGCTGAGACGAGCCCGACCCGTTCCGCCAGTTTAGGCGACGACTGAGGACGAGCTGGGCTGAGCAGATCATTGCGGTGGCCGTTGGCAGAGTTGTCACCGTGGCCCCAGCTCAACTGCGCAACGCGCTGCGCCAGATGGCGCACCCGCCCGCCGGCCATGCTGCCGCCGGAATTTCCCGGATGCTGTGAGCGAACGGCAATGTGCCGGTGCCACCCGAGTGAAGGCGGCCATGCTGCGTGCCGCTGTGCTGAGCTGGCTCATTGTCACGGCGTGCACCGCGCGCGCCGAAGAGCAGACGGACTCCGGGAGCGGGACCGATACCGCAAAGCTCACCGTCGGCGGCGTGCTGCTGTCCGACTACATCTACCGCGGCATCAGCTACTCCGGACGCCATCCGTCAGTGGGTGCCTACGTCGAAGCCCAGCGCGGGTGGCTCTACGCCGCGACTTACTTCAACAGCGTGAAATTCTCGACGCAGGCAGCCTCCGAGCTGACAATGGTGGCGGGGTTGCGCCCCACGACGGGCCCGTTCGAGTTCGATATCGGCGCCGGCTATTACTATTATCCCGGCGAAATCGGTCCCGAGCGTTCCAACTATTGGGAGGCGCATGCGACGGTGGCTTACAAGCCGACCGAGACAGTTACGCTGGGCATGGGACTCAACTACGCGCCGAACGTGTGGCAGTCGGGCGCATGGGGCACCTACGCGGTCGGGTCGTTCGCGCTCGACCTGCCGAACGGGGTGCTGCCGTCCGGGGTCAGCTGGACACTCTCCGCCGATGCCGGCCGCTCGCTTTTCGGTCCGACCTCGCCGAGCGGCGGAGGCGTCAACGCCGACGCCGGCGGGCTGCCGCTACCGGCCTACACCAATTGGCGTGCCGGTCTGACGTTCAGCTACAGCATGTTCAAGCTCGCCCTCAACTACACCGACACGACCCTCTCGAAGGAGAATTGCTACGTGTTGACCGGCGACCTCGCGGCCATCGCCGGCGGCGTGATCAATCCCGGCAACAATCCGACCGGCCTGCGCTCGAATCTGTGCGGCGCGGTGTTCTCGGCCACGCTCGGATTCGACATCACACCCTCCCTGCGCTGAAGGCATGCCGCCGCTACGGCGCGCTGCACCTGACGTTGACGCACCTGACACAAGGAGCGGGCCGCAGCGCGAAAACCGCAATGATTTTACGAGTGGTGCGGTCGAGAGTTGTGCCATTTACTCGGCACTACAAGCGCTTACGCCAAGGTGAGGGTGAAAAGGTGACATTGAAAGCTAAAGGATATTTTCAGCGCTGCCCTCACCTTCCAGACTCACTCCCCGCGCTCGCGTGCCCTATAGCCTGCCCTGATGGCGGCGACAATCTGGAGCGCGCCGTCAATGGCGAGCACCCCTAGGAAACCTAAGAAGCTCACCGCGGCCAGACAAAGAAATGGGAACGGATGCGCTCGGCTTCGGCAATGCTGCTGCGCTTAACGCGTTAATGGCACCTACCCTCCCCTGGGTACGGAGGATGCATGATGGTCGATCGGCAGAGTCTCGCACCTCACCTCGGCGGGGGTTTGCTTTTGATGACGCCGTGCTTCTTCCTTGCGTCCACTGCCTGGGAACGCCGCCGCCCGCCAGGGGACGCTAGGCATGGGTGCGAAATTGTTTAGTGCGGCCGGCTGTCGAGTTCCTCTATGGCGGAGATTGCCTCCTCTACCGCGTCGCGGACCATCTCTTTCGCGGTATCTTCGCCGACGCGACAGTAGGCGAAATGCAGTGCCTTCGCGACCAGCGCATAAACAATGGCGTCAATCCCCAAATGGGCGCGCTTCATCTCCTTGATGGCACCTCCAGAACTTCAAAGGCAATGTCGCTCATAGTGTCAGTGTCCCCGACATTGAATTCCGCGAAGCACAGCCGGTCCTTCGGGATGTAGGAGGCGACCAGCGTGCGAGCCGAGAAGCACATGCCGCGCACCTCGACTGGGCCGTCCTTGGCATGGCGGCATAGCGGTGCTGGTACGCGATGACCATGCCACCCTCATCGTGCCCCACCACGATGTGCAGCCGGATCTTGGGGAGCGGCTTGCCGATGAGGGGCCGCGCGGGCGGCTGGAGTGAGAACAGGTTCTGCGATTGCGTGCCGTCGGCCAGCGGAAATGTCTGGGCCAGCCAGTTCAGCGTCCATTCGTGGGGCAGCCCCTGGCCCTGGGCCACCGGCCCCCAAATGAGGGGGATTAAGGCGGCGATCGCGAGCGCGGTGCGGAGCATTAGCGCCCCGCCTCGTGCGCACATTCGACCATGGCATCAATCATTTGCTGAACTGACTCCCCGGCTATTGCAGTGTGTAGAGCAACAGCGATTTCCTCATCGGAGCAAGATCAGCGACGGGCGGCTGGCAACCGCCAAATGGGAGGTTAAGGAAAGACAGGGAGCCGCGGGTACTGGGATGCCGCAACGTTTTAATTAAATGCCCATCGCCTATTTGTGACTTGGGCGCCTGCGGGAAACGAACTTACGTTGGGCTCCCAAATTACGCCCACCGTTGTGAGCGGCGAGCGCCGGATAACTGGTTGCAGCAGTGCCCGCCCTTTCCGCAAAAAACCCTCAAAGTCGTTCCAGCGCCGCTCATTGAAGGTGTGCCCTCGGCGCCGCCAGCACTGGAGGTGCCCAACCCTACGGTCGAATTGAAATGCGGAACTGTGGCGCCCTCCTGATGCGTGGGGACAGGAGTAAAACTGGTCCTCTGATGGTTCATTGCCTTTCCTGCGGCTCCTACAATTCGACGGCCGCTTGACCCCCCTTCAGTCTTCTGTTTGTCCACCCAATGTCTCCGGGCAAGTGAACCCGGACACTGGCTCGTGTGACTAACGGATCAAGGCGACTGCGGTGTTAGGATGTGGGGAGTTCGCCCGCCATGGAAGATTTTACATTCGAAGTGTTCCTCGTTGCTGTGGTGCGAGTGCGCGGCGACGACAAGAGCGTTGCGCGCAAGGTCGTTCCTGCCGTCCTTGGACCCCCAGGCCCCGTTGAAATCGGACTGGCCAATGAGAACAATGAAGCGAGGGGCATTCACGCAACGGTAACCGATGTCGATTTCTCTATCGGATCGGTCAAGCCCTTTGATCGGCCAAATGACGCGGATTAGCCGCCGCCGCTAGGGAGCGGTAGTAGGGTTTGCGACCGACGCTCGCTGTGGCCAGGCGCAGTTCGAGCAGACATGGCGGCGCTAGCTGGCGTGAGCGAAGCTCTCTGAGCAGTAGGGCGGTGTCCAGCCTCAAAGAAGCCCGGTCAATGGCCGACCCCTGTGCCCTGCTGGTGGCCCAGTACCGGACCCAGTACCGGACAGTACCATTTTCGTCAAGAATTAAGACCGGCCCCGTTGTAGGAGTGTGCCGAAGGACAATCAACTCGGGGCCAAGAAGTGATGCGCTATTACTACTTTCACGTCACGAGCGTCAGCAAAGTATATTTGGATCATGACGGCATTCTCTGCGTTAATGCAGAAAGCGCAAAATCTCATGCCTGCTTGATGGCCAGCGAACTTTCCCGCCTGCTCAGCGACACATCTCGGGAAGACGGGCGTTCGAATTTGGATGCCTTGTCTGTTTGCGTCACCGACGGGAGAGGGAACGAACTCACACGAATGCCGATTGTTGTTGGGCAAGCGCAGCATCGCTGGCTAAATTAGTAGCTGCGCTCGCTCCGAGGAGACTTGGCCTGAGCGGGATGTTGGCTCTGGCATCGCAACGTTCGGGCGGTGAACCGGGCACTTGCCCGCACCGTGAACGGCTCTACTTTTTTGGTGGATGGTCTTCGAGAACCTCGGCGACGCGCTCAAGTGATGCCTGAAAGTCCGCCAGTGATACGGTGCTGGGGAAGTCCTCAGGCTTCTTCTTGCTCAGCTCTCTCGCTATCTTGTCTGCAAGAGCGAGACACCGCTTGAGCGCGCGCTCCGTCGCTGCCCTCTCATTAACATCCAACGTATCAAACTCGGATAATTCCTCATGCTCACGCATGCCACACTCTCTGCATCGATGTGCGCCCCACGTAGATCGTTGGTAGAGTGGGAAGCGTTTCAGGTTCACGCTCGCCACCCTCGATCCAAAAATCTTTGATCGCGAAGGGCGCCGTCTCATAGACCATTTGCAGGCCGGGTTTATTCCCCCTAATCGCAGTTGGGTGCTCACCCAGCTGTTCGAGCCGAACACTCTGTCAGGTCCTCCATGGAGTGTAGGCCCGCCTCTGACACGATCAACTCCGCCGCCACCATTTGGTTGCCGGGCGAGCCTGCCCTTACCGAAACCGCGAGCGCCCGGCGTGCCGCACAGACGGCCGGTTGGTGGTGGTGCGCAAATGCGCGTCGCCCGTCGTCCAGGAGCCCTCTGCGTTCGGGGAGTTCTTTGGGAGCTGCGAGGACGCGCGCTCAACCAAATTGAAAGGGAGGGCCCGCCTGGTGACTGCGCAACCCTCCCAGAAGTCAGTGCCTTACCAGTCGTTAGGAGCCAAATGCTCCACTTCACCAACGTCCGTCAGAGTTTGGTTTCAAGGTGTCATCGCCCAGGCGGCTGGTGGGTGGACGGTGTCTTACTCAACACGTTCGTGGATCGCCTTCTGCTTATGACCCACGAACTGCATCCGCCCACCCGCCTAATACCTCCGTAGACGGGTATTGGTCCCAGAGTTCCGCACGGGCCTGTAGGAGGTTCTCCAGGAGCACAGCCAGTGAGTTTGTGTCTAGCGCCAGCGTTACATCAGCCTTTGCGCAATCATCATCGCCGAGGGTTCATCCGCTGGAACTCAATAAAGTCGGCTATTTGCGATCTGCCGTCGACACAGGTTTCGTAGCCAGTAGGGGATGGTGGGTTTTTTTCCGCACCGAAACGGCATATTGACCACGTTTCCTTTCGGGATCGACGTTCGGCACGACGACAGTGCGATGGAAGGCTTCCCAGTTTTCCCGTGATAGCTCATCCAAATCCTTTACAGCGAAGCTCTGCAGGAATTTCTCAGCATAAACGTCCTTGTGCACCGGTTGGACTTGCAGGAAAGGGATGTCACTTCGAAACTCGATCGGCATATCGGTCTTGATAATCCGCACGTTGTTGAATAAGGGCCCGAACCAATTATCCGTCTCGATGATGCCTTCGAACATCTGGTACGAAGCGCTTGGGGAAAGATTCGCTACGCCGCGAACAAGCAGACTCCAGCCAGGCGCGGATTTAGCGATGCAGCCGGTCCACACTTGCAATCCTCCAGGTTGAATGGAGGGCGTGAGAAACGGCGGTGAGAATCCGCGCACGCGTGCCGGTGCAATCTCGTTGAACTGTTCGCTGAATTGCGGGTATTGCACGGCATCCCGGGTTAGCGGCAGCCACTCCTGGACCCCATCGTACGTCCACAACATGTCGTGCCCATCCCATACCACCTTGAAGCTGATCGGCAGGAAGACGTACCAGCCGAACGCCGAGGCGCTGGTAATGGCTTCGCAATAGCGGAGAGCGCGTGCCGGAATGACGCCGCCGACCGCGCGGTCTGCCCTCTGCGGCGGTCGTCGGTTCGGCACCATTTGAAAGAATTCGACAAGCGGGCCGTCGGTCGGCGCTGCGATCATCGTGGGTTCCTATCCTGGGGGAGCGCATCGCGTTCCCCCTGCACACACAGCCAGCTTGAATACGTGGTGTTAGCGGCCGAACACCGGGGCGGCGTCTCCCAGCCGCACCCTGCCCTGGTTGCAGGTAGCCGCGTCACGCTCGACCGTGTCGCCCATAGCGGGCCGGCGCGGCGCGAACACCGGGGCGGCGTCTCCCAGCCGCACCCTGCCCTGGTTGCAGGTAGCCGCGTCACGCTCGACCGTGTCGCCCATAGCGGGCCGGCGCGGCGCGAACACCGGAGCGGCGTCTCCCAGCCGCACCCTGCCCTGGTTGCAGGTAGCCGCGTCACGCTCGACCGTGTCGCCCATAGCGGGCCGGCGCGGCGCGAACACCGGGGCGGCGTCTCCCAGCCGCACCCTGCCCTGGTTGCAGGTAGCCGCGTCACGCTCGACCGTGTCGCCCATAGCGGGCCGGCGCGGCGCGAACACCGGGGCGGCGTCTCCCAGCCGCACCCTGCCCTGGTTGCAGGTAGCCGCGTCACGCTCGACCGTGTCGCCCATAGCGGGCCGGCGCGGCGCGAACACCGGAGCGGCGTCTCCCAGCCGCACCCTGCCCTGGTTGCAGGTAGCCGCGTCACGCTCGACCGTGTCGCCCATAGCGGGCCGGCGCGGCGCGAACACCGGAGCGGCGTCTCCCAGCCGCACCCTGCCCTGGTTGCAGGTAGCCGCGTCACGCTCGACCGTGTCGCCCATAGCGGGCCGGCGCGGCGCGAACACCGGGGCGGCGTCTCCCAGCCGCACCCTGCCCTGGTTGCAGGTAGCCGCGTCACGCTCGACCGTGTCGCCCATAGCGGGCCGGCGCGGCGCGAACACCGGGGCGGCGTCTCCCAGCCGCACCCTGCCCTGGTTGCAGGTAGCCGCGTCACGCTCGACCGTGTCGCCCATAGCGGGCCGGCGCGGCGCGAACACCGGAGCGGCGTCTCCCAGCCGCACCCTGCCCTGGTTGCAGGTAGCCGCGTCACGCTCCACATTGTCGCCCACAACGGGGCGCCGGGCATTCACGATCTCATGCATGGAATGTCTCCTGTTTATGTCCTGGTACCCGCTCAGCGTAGAAGTATTGGGACCGAACACCTACGAGATTCCGGTCTTGGGGCCATCGGCCCGAGGTATTGGGACTGGCCCCGGGTAGAGCACTGGGACGAAAGTCAAAAGTGTTATTGCAGGATACTTTCGGCTGTCCTTTGGGGCTTGAGCACACCAATATGGACTCCGAATTTTTCACCAGATACCGCGCATGGAGGCCGCCCGCGCTGCATGCGTGAGCGCGTCCATGCCCCCGGGTGTACACACCGACCAAAATGGTAAGGCCAATCGAAATAACACTGCTTCTGCTGCTCGGGTTGCTATGGGGAATGCCTTACGCCCTGACGAAGATCGCGCTTACGACCATCCCGCCGATTACCTTGGTTGGGTCGCGCGTCGCATTGGCGGCGATCGTACTGTGGATCATCGTGTTGTTGAGGCAGTGCAGGATGCCGGCGCAGTGGAGTTTCGTTGGCTGCCTGTTCATCCAAGGTTGCGTTGCCTGTGCGATTCCGTACACGCTCATCGCCTTCGGCCAGCAATCGGTTGAGAGCGCGCTGACCGCTATCCTGAACTCAACCGCACCGCTATTTGTTTGTCTGATTAGCTTGCTGTGGACACGGCATGAGCCGCTGACGGTTGGTCGGTTGTTGGGTGTGGTCATTGGAGTGGGCGGCGTTGTACTGATTGCCGGCGCAAGCGCGCTCGCCGGACTTGGCAGGGGAACGCTGGGGCAAGCGGCTATTATCCTGGCTACGTTGTCGTCAGCCGTAAGCGCCGTTTATGGCCGCCGGTTCGCCACGGTGGCGCCGGAGATCGCGGCAGCGGGAACATTAACGGCGGCCGCCGTTGTGCTCGTGCCGCTCTGTTTTTTCGTGGAAGCGCCGCTGAATTCGGCGCCTTCTGCGGCCTCGCTTGCCGCCTTGCTCGTAAATGCCCTGGTGGCAACCGCGCTCGGATTTGTGGTGTACTTTCGCCTGATCCGAACGATCGGCAGCATGGGTGTCGCCAGCGTTGGCTACCTCAAGCCAGCGGTCGGCGTGCTGATCGGCTGCGCGTTGATGGGCGAGGCGCTGACCTGGGCGATGGCAGCCGGGCTGATTGCGATTCTGATCGGAGTAGCCGCGATCAATCAGACAGATTCGCAGGGAGCCTTATCGCGCTTGCGTCGATTGCAACCAATAAAGAACGACGGGTCGAACGGGCCGCTTGTGCCACAAGACACGCCTAATCGGGTCTTTCGCTTCGATCGGTAGGCTTGAGTTCGCGGCATCATGGTTGTTCATTCGATGGTCGCATCAGCCCCGGCAAGCAGGATTCTCGGAACGACCAGGCCGAGCGCCCTGGCCGTCTTGAGATTAATCACGAGTTCGGATTTCGTCGGCGCCTGAACGGGAAGATCCGCCGGCTTCGCACCGCGAAGGATGCGACTGACATATTCCGCGGCACGCCTGAACACGTTCGACATGTCCATCCCATAGGATAAAAGGCCACCCTCATCGGCAAAATACCGATAGGGGTAAATTGTGGGAATACGGAACTGCGCTGCCAGCGAGATAATCAGCTTCCGATGCACTGAGGTGAAATTGTCCGGCATGACAATTAGGCCGCTTCTAGACTGGCTGCCCAGTTTCGTTATGGTGCTTTCAATCTCGGCGGGGTTGCGCACTTGAGCTGTGATCGGCTGGACCTTGAATTCCCTGGCGGCTCCAATGAATGGAGTCAAAAAGAGTGTGCCCGCGGCTGGTGCGGAATCCGGATTGTAGAGGATGGCTACGCGGGCGAGCTCCGGCACCATTTCTTTCAGTATCGATAGGTATTTGCCGGTAATGGTGGCCGGAAGGATCGTGAACCCAGTCAGGTTGCCGGCAGGTCGTGCCATGCTCGCAACGAATCCGCTGCCGATTGGATCGGATACGGACACGAACACGATCGGAATTGTCTGGGTAGCTTGCATCAGCGCCGTCACGACTGGGGTGCTGTGGCCAAGTATGCAGTCGGGCTTAAGCTCGGCGAACTCTTTGGCGAATGCCCGCATAGCGTTGGAGTCGCCACCTGCAAAGCGATACTCGATCCATAGGCTCTTGCCGACCGACCAGCCCTCCGCTTCCAAGCCTCGTTCGAAAGCCGTGATGCGGGCCTGGGTCTCCACGTCATTCGCGAGTCCCAACAGTACACCGACCGTGTACCTGCGAGCTGCCTCTTGTGCATAGGCGGGAATCGCCCGGCCGACCAATGCGCCACTGAGCACAGCTATAAATTTGCGTCGTCGAATATCAATTGCCATCCATTCCCCCCGGGCTCTGCCAGATGGATAAGCTGTTTGCGGCTAGAAATGCACAACTAAAGCGGATTCCGGTCACGTTCGAACGTAGCTGCATGCCAGAAGAAGTTCCTGAATTCTTGTGGGCTGAAACTACGGACAGCGCAACCGACGCGCTGAATTGGGGGATTCCCGGGGGCTTGTCAATGAGTGAGTTTGTCGGCACTGATCGATTCTGAGGGGGTAACCAGGCCGTATTCCAACGACTTGCGTGCCCGAGTAATCGGAGCGATCGTCGCGTCGAGAGGCGCCGGACCGGTCGTGACTGAGATCGCAGCCTGCCGGTAACCATACAGGTCCTTCACGGAAAAGCATCTGCCGCACTTTGTCGCGTTCGTCGGCATCGACCAAAACCGGCCCGATTGAAATTCTCCCCCCGGTGCGGGCGCCGCCCAGCATGCTATGGTCAGACACCTTAATATTGGCGTCCGGCGTTCCCGTCCGGGCCGAGGAATTGATCGAATGACGTCGTCGGCGGGCCAACCCGGAGCCGGAACGGGCGGGACTCCTCCGCATGCGCACTCCGGGCGCCTGTTTCGCAAGTACGCCGCCATATTCGTTGGCACCGTCTGCTTGGCGTTGGTAACCAATGGCGCGTTCGACATGTGGTTTTCTTATCAAGAGCAGAGGGCCTTGCTCGTTCAGATTTAACGCGGGCAGGCCGAATCCGCGGCATCGAAGATCAGCCAATTCGTGGATGAAATCGAAGCCCAGATGGCCTGGGTCACCCCGTTGCCTTGGAACGCCATCACGTTCGAGGAGTGGCGCTTCGATGTCGTGCGCATGTTGCGCCAAGTGCCGGCGGTAACGGAGGTCGCTCAGCTTGACGCCGCGGGACGCGAGCAATTCCGGATTTCACGCCACGCGAGGGATGTAATCGAGAGCCACGTTGATTATTCGCGCGATCCTGTTTTCGTCCAGACGATGGCCAACAAAGTCTATTACGGGCCCGTTTATTTGGTTGACGGATCCGAGCCATACATGACGATCGCTGTGGCCGGTAGCGGCCCCGATCATGGCGTGATTGTTGGGCAATTGAACCTTAAATTTATTTGGGAGGTCGTGTCGCAAATTAAGCCCGGCACCCGCGGACACGCGTACGTCATCGACGCGGGCGGGCGCCTTATTGCGGATCCCGACATCAGTCTGGTGCTGCGCAATATGGACATGTCGGGTCTGCCCCAGGTCCGGGCCGCCAGAGCACCGGAGGGGGGCGTGGACGAGCCATTTGCAGCGGTCGACCGCCAGGGCAAGCCTGTATTAAGCGCGCATGCCACGGTTACTCCTCTCAACTGGCGGGTCTTTGTCGAATTGCCGATCGATGAGGCCTATGCGCCGCTTTACAATTTGATTAAGCGCTCGGCAGTTTTACTCTTTGTGGCTCTTGCGCTGGCGCTCTTTGCGGGCTTGCTGTTCGCGCGTCGGATGGTCGTGCCGATTCGGGCGCTGCAAGAGGGGGCCATGCGTATCGGACGCGGTAATCTTACGCAACGCATTGTCATCAAAACTAACGACGAGCTCGAGGCGTTGGGCGATGAATTCAATAAAATGGCAACCCAATTGCAGGAGTTATATGCCACGCTAGAGCATAAGGTCGAGGAGCGTACGCGTCAGCTTGAGCTTGCCAATCTTGCGAAGTCCCGTTTTTTGGCTGCAGCGAGCCATGATTTGCGACAACCGTTACATGCATTGGGGCTATTCGTGGCGCAATTGCACGATCGGGTGCGCGCCAATGAGCGCAGGCGGATTGTCGCTCGCATCAATGCGGCACTTTCCGCAATGAACGAGTTGTTCAACGCCCTCTTGGATATTTCCAAACTCGACGCGGGGGTGCTAAGTCCGAGCATCACTGAATTTCCTGTTGCGAAACTGCTCGACCGAGTCGATACGACCTTCACAGAAGCCGCGCGGGAAAAAGGGCTGTCGTTGCGGGTCATTTCCAGCAGCGCCTGGGTAAGCAGCGACTTCATCCTGCTGGAGCGCATCGTTTTCAATTTGGTTTCGAATGCAATACGCTACACCAGCAGTGGCAGCGTGGTCGTCGGTTGCCGCAAGCGGGGTGTCAACGTGCGTATCGAGGTTTGGGATACCGGACCTGGGGTTCCGCAGGATCAGCAGCAGAACATCTTCGGCGAGTTTTATCGCCTTGGCGCACCGGGTGGCGATGGGCGCTCCGGTCTTGGTCTTGGGCTTGCCATTGTTGACCGGCTGTGCCGGCTGCTCAACCATTCGGTGCTTCTGACGTCGATATCGGGGAAGGGATCGTGCTTTTCCGTCGGGGTGCCGCGCGTTGTCGCGCGGCCGGAAATCAGTGAAACGCGCGCCCCCGCTGATCCGCTTATGGATGCATCCGATCGCAAGCTGGTCATGGTGATCGATGACGATCCGCTCGTGTTGGAGGGAATGGGCGGACTGTTTCGAAGCTGGGGCTATCATTTGCTATTCGCCGGAACCGATGACGAAGCGCTCGCTGGAGTTGCCGACCGCGATCGTCCGCCAGACCTGATTGTCTCTGACTATCATCTGTCCGGTGGAAAAACCGGCATTGAAGTCATCGAGGGATTACGCAGGACACTTTCCGCCGAGATTCCTGCTTTCCTGGTCAGCGGCGACACTAGTCCAGAGCTGCTGCGTGAAGCCCTCGCCAGCGGCTACCACCTGCTGCACAAGCCGGTGGACCCGATGACGTTGCGCGCCATGGTTAGTTATGTGATGAGGGGAGGAGCAGCTCGCGCGCGTGAAGAAATCTCCTGATCCCGAATCGCAACGTGTACCGAAGAATTGGACGGTGAATCCGTGTCCTTTATGTTCATGCGTTCGATAGCGGAACCTAGATTGTGAACGGTACGACCTTGAAGACGCCTGCCCGGAACTAAGCCGACGAGGGCGTCACAATCGGTCACGCCGCTCAGGCCGAGCATCTCACAGCTTGGGAGTGGCAGGTAATCTCCAGCCCAGTTCGTTTACGGCGATTGTCGCCTCGGCTCGATTGACGACCTTAAGCGCTTTGAAAATTGCAGTGACATGATTTTTCACCGTTGGCTCGGCCAAATTGAGCATCTGACAGATCGATTTGTTATTCTTGCCTTGCACGATGAGCGTGAGCACTTCGAGCTGGCGATCGGTCAAGCCAAGATCCGTTGGCGACACTCCACGTGGCCTTGGTGCCGACTGGGATAAGTGCTCACGCGCCAGAATCTCCGGAGGAATATAAATGCCCCCCGCAAACACGAGCTGAAGAGCGCTGAGCATGACTTCATTCCGAGCCGATTTCGGGATATAGCCCATCGCGCCGAGGTCGAGGGCTTTCACGACATTGGCGCGGTCCTGGACAGCGGACAGAACCACTACCGACATTGCTGGGTTGCGTTCCCGTAATTCAGCGAGCATCGAGAAGCCGTCTCGATCCGGCAGCATCAGATCAAGCAGAATGAGGCTAATATCCGGATTGCTCGCGATGGCCTCCATCGTCTGAGCGTAATTTGAAGCCTCCAATACGACCGGATCCCGGGTTAGTTTCTTTAGAACGCCCTGCAAAGCCTCGCGAATCAAGTCGTGATCGTCGACCACAAGAATTTTCATTAATGATGCCCCTAGCTTCGGCAGACAATACAGCATCCTTAACCGCAAAGCACTTGCCGGACTCAACAACTGCCGGTGGCATCGGCCTCATCGGAATGTTGGCCGCCTTCGGCCAACGGCGTTGTTTTTTAAAAAGGCGGCCCGAGTTCTATGGCTGCCAGCCTGAGTTCCTGTGAGGGGGCTGCGTACTACCATTCTACAGCCTGGGATTGTAGCCTCAACTATCGGCGCTAGTTCAGGCTCGGTCCGCTGTGTGGCTGGCCTTTTGGGTCCGGCTCTGCATGCTCCTGCGACCAGGCCCTCCTTGAGCCGTCCGACGGTCGTGGCCGACAGCCCGCCGGCGCGTCCTTGCTGAGCGGTGCGATCAGCGCCTCCTCGAAGTCGCCGGTGGAGCCGCCCTTGAGCTAGAGGATCGGGACCAACACTTCGAGGTTTCTTCGACCGGCGGGCGTAGGGAAATCGCCGACGAAGAGCGGATGCGCTCCGCGTCTCCGCCAACACGATCACGCAACGCCGGACAGCGCACGACGATTGGACCATGCCGGTCACGATCTCGCGTTCCGGCAGATGTCCTGGTGGTACAACGAGTGGCAGTCCGCTGGATAGGTGGCTCTGTACCGCTTCCAAGGCGCGCCCTTTCGTCATGGCTCGCTTTCTCGCGAAGGCTCCCTCCAGCAGCAGTGTTCTCCCGATTGCATTTCTCGACCTAAGCGGGGTCCTTCTGGGCCTTGAGCAGAATGATTGTTGTCCAAAAAAAAACTGCTTGAGCCTGGGTACGGTACTAGGCTAGCTTGATTCTCGTCCTAGTCTGGTATGACTAGAGGTCCTAGGTGCCGCGACTGCTGACTAAATCAAGGTAGTTTCGATCAGGTTGATTGCAGTTGTGTGCCGCGAGTTGGCGTTTGAAGCCAGACTCAACTGGTCGTCCTAGAAAGCACTTTCCGAGATCCCCACACCGGAAGTCATCTTTTTGGGGCCAACAATCGTCCTCTTGAGGGGAGTCATGAACGAGTACGCATTTCAAGTAAAACTGCGAGCTGTTGTTCGTGTGCGGGCAGACAGCAAAGACGAAGCGACTAAAGTGGTCCAATCGGTTCTTGGTTCGCCAGGCAACACGGAAATTGGCTTGGCAAACCAGAACAATGCTGGTGCGGGGCGGACTGCGACCATAACCGCGGTCGATTTCCAACCCACTAGCGACCCCCGACTGGTCAGTGACAACCGGCCGAAGAGTACGCGGCACGCTGCGTAAGCTTCATGGGGTAAGGCGGCACTCTGGCAATAGGCGTACTTACACAACCCTCTCGTGTGATGACAAACACGAGCTTCGGCTTTATTCAGGTTCATGGAATTGAACCGGGCCGATCAACTCTATGGCTGAGGATTATGAGTTCGAGGTGACGATCACCGCGGTCGTCCGTGTCCGCGCGGAAAGCGAGAGCTTGGCGCGCGCGGTTATCGCTTCCTCTGCCCTAGCGTCGCCGAGCGCTGACGACATCAGGTTGGCCAATGAAGCCGTGTTCATAAGGGGGAACGGAGCTACAGTGGTATCGGTCGATTTCTCGGTCGAAGAGGATTCCATCACGGTCATTGAAGATAACGAGTGCCAACAGTAGCGCAAATTTGCCGTTAGACTGGCACCAGCTCCGAATTCAGCCCGCAGGAATGCAGGAACTTCTTTCGCCATGCCGGTTATGCGGCGCCGGCTCGCAAGCCGGCGGAGCGAGGTCGGAATTTCGCGGGACGCGTCACCGCGGCGGCTAAGGCATGCCATGCTTGGCGACATGAACACACGCCAACCTGCATCCGGTTGAGACCGGGATCTACCGCCCTCGACAAGCGAGCAGGCCGGAGCCTTACCCGCGCAATCACCGTTGACGGGTCTGGGATCGATCAGGTGCTGCAGCACGGATACCCCCTCTTCCACACGACGATCCAACCCGATGTCGGCGGGATACTGGTCGACCATCCACTGTGCCTGTTCCGGTGCGGGTGTGATCTTGTCGGACGCCAGCCGCACGGAGGCGGTCCTGCAGGAGCGGGATTAGCTGGCGCCGCACGCCACAAGCCGCTTCCCTGCGGGTGCGTCGGCCCGTCCCATAAAGAAAAGACGATTTTACCGCTATGGCTCCTTACGTTATGCGCTTCTCCAGCTTCGAGTGGAGAACTTCGCATGACCTATCGAGACATCAGTGCCGATTCAGAGGTGGTCCCGCTTTGCGGGACAGTTCGGCGGCTTGGCTAAGGTGGATTCTGGGTTCGATTACGCCGCCAATTTCTCCTCGTTTGCCTGCCTAGCATAGACCTCGTCGGGCGTTCTGCCGCCGAAGGCCGAGTGGGGTCGATCGGTGTTATAGAAGCCGATCCAACATCCGATCCCAGTTCTTGCCTCACTGCCAGTCTCGAATGCATTGAGGAAGACGCATTCATATTTCAGCGATCGCCACAGCCGCTCGATGAAGACATTGTCCATCCAGCGGCCACGGCCGTCCATCGAGATGCGAATGTCGGCATCCCTCAAAGTGTTCGTGAACGCAAAGCTCGTGAACTGCGAGCCTTGATCCGTGTTGAAGATCTCGGGCTTGCCGAAGCGGGCGATTGCCTCCTCTAACGCCGTGACACAGAAGTCAGCATCCATCGTATTCGATAGTCTCCACGCCAGAAGCTTTCGGCTGAACCAGTCCATGATCACCACGAGGTAGAGGAAGCCACGCCGCATCGGGATATAGGTCACATCTGCGCACCAGACTTGGTTCGGCCGGTTGATGGTCAGATGGCGAAGCAGGTATGGCCATGTCTGGTGCTGTGGATGCGGTTCGCTCGTCTTCGGGCGCTGGTAGATCGGCGCCAAGCCCATCTTGCTCATCAGCCGACGGACGCGATGGCGCCCAACGCACCAGCCGTTGCGTCGCAGATGCCATGCCATCTGCCGCGAGCCGTACCAAGGTGTCTCCAGGAACTGCTCATCTAAGAGACGCATCAACCTGAGCGTCTCTTTGCTCTCCACTGCCGGCTCACGGTAGAACGACGAACGACTGATCGACGCCAGCTCACATTGGCGCACAATCGAGAGCCGTGGATGACCGGGGTCGATCATCGTCTTCCTCCGATCCAGGCTCAGCGATCGAAGGCTTTCGACAAAAAATCTCTCTCCACAACGAGCTGACCAATCTTCGCGTGAAGCCTCGTCAGCTCGGCGTCCCGGCTCTGCTCGCGCGCGCTGCCCTTCTCGTCGAAGACCTTGGCCAGCTTCTCGATCGCCTCTCGCTTCCAAGCTGCAATCTGGGTTGGATGCAGTTCGTGCTTGGTCGCCAGCTCCGCAACCGTCTCGTGGCCCTTGATCGCCTCAAGCGCGACCTTCGCTTTGAACTCAGCCGAAAACCGTCTCCGCGTCCTCATGGTGGATTACCCTCTTCATAGCCGAATCCACCTTAACCGCCTGTCTCAGGAAACAGGACCACCTCTCATCGCCAGCGCGACGACTTCCTTCCTCTTTCGGTTTTGCATTCCGACGTTCGCGCGAGCCTTCGCTCAAACAATGCAGAAGGCAAAATTTGTTTTCCTCGCCGTCGTCACCACCCATGCCCGCTTCTGCCGTTAAGGCACAGGTCTCGGGTTTCGTATTTTTCCCGCAGACGTAATTGACGCGGAAGGCCTTTCTGCAGCCCGCCGCAGGGTCACCGCCCATGTTTTTATAGTACACACGATAGTTGCAGAGATCGGTGCCGTCGCAGGTCGAAGCGATGAACTTGGTGACGTTGCCCTTGGCGACCCCCGCACAGTTGCCGCCATATGTGGCTTCCACGACCCGTATGGCATTCGCGAGCTTTTTCTCCTCTGCGGTGACACTGACGAACAAAGAACAAAGGATCATTAGGGCAGCGCCCCCTAATGCCCACCGCTGGTGCATACGCTCCTCCTGGGGTCGTTAAGTAGGTGTCAGCCATTCACGACGTGCATAGACCATCGTCCTGGCCAATCCACCTCCACCTGCGCTTCGCCGCCCGGCGCCTCCGCTGATGCCGCGGCTGTTGAACTATGTTATCGCGGTCTATCTCATCCTGGTTGGTGCGATCGGGCTCAACAACATCTATCACTTCATCCGTTGAGAGCGACCGAAGCCCTCACTGGCTGCTCACGACCGGGTAAGAGGTGCCAATTGCCACCACCCAACGAGGGGTGGGGAAGAAAATGCCCTGTGTTGACTGCCCCCGCCCTCGGAGACATTGCGGCCATCATAGGGCTGGCCATCCTGGTAGCGGCCGCCGCCGCATGGCTGACGGGCAGTTGGCTCAAGACAATGTTTCTCGAGATCGCGCTCTGCGTGGCCTTTGTCTTGTTGCTATGGGTGATGGTAGCCAAAAAGCAATGCGGAGCGGTGCTGCCGACCATACCTTGCTACCATCCAAAAATGGACGTCGATCACTACCGCGAGAATATTGTCGCGACTAATCAACAGATCGTCGATGCCAAGGCAGACATCGCCCGGCAGCGGAAGATCATTGAGGACCTTAACTGGAGCGGACGCGAGAGGGACTTAGCCGAATCGATGCTTGAGACGCTAGAGGGATGCCTTCGAGCCCTCGAGCATCATCGCGAGGTGCTCATGGATTGCCTCAGGAACGCGGAGCGTAAATCAGTGAAGCTCTGAAGCCCTGGGTGAAATTCGCCGGTCCATACCATGGTAGCGCGCTGGCACGCTGTGTGAGTTTTTTGCCACGGTTCGCATTTTTTCGAAGCGCGCCATCGTGCCGAACTTATTTTCCGATGTGATGTCGCCCAATCACAACACAGGGGGCGGCTTCAATGTACTCACGCACAGACCACTATCGACGGCGAGCAATTCATGCGCGGCAGCGTGCGGCACAAATAATCGATCCGTCTCTAAAGGCCGACTTCGAAGAGGCGGCGGAGAACTGGACTGCCTTGGCGGAACAGGTGGAGTGGGCTGAACGCAGCGTGGCCACGAAAGAAAGTCGCGGGGTGAGCAAAGAAAAATAATTGTTTCCAACATAGCGGAGTTCCCCATGCTGACCTTGGTGATCGTCTCCTTTTTGGTAACAACAGCCGCCACTGGCATTGGCTTTCTCGCTTGGCTCTATGACGTTCGCCACGTTCCACGTATGAGGCGACGTTGGGGCAGTAGAGCACGGACGCGCGTGCGAGCATGAACTGAGAGTGAGTGACGCGAAGGGCGGTTTAGAGCTGTCGGCCCGGTTCAAGATCAAGCAAGAACAGTTGAGGCCGCTCGCGCAGTCGCTGAGGCTCTGGGCGATTTGGGGCGCGCTTAGGGCGCAAATGAAAAACATGCCGGAAGAACTTGATCCGTGCCTTGCCGATGCGTTGCTTTTGTTGGCGGCGGATGAAGGCCAAAACTTGAACGCGTATGCCCGCATGGCGGGTGTGTCCAAGAGCGTCATGGCGAGTAACTTCATGGAGCTTTCCGACCGGGCGTGCGAGCCCCTGGGGCTCGTGGCGTGGATACCGCATCCGTTGGAGCCTCGAACGTCGCAGGTGTTCTTGACGCCCTTGGGCATGCTCTCTGTGAAACGATTGCAAGAGCAGAGAGGGGGCGCGCCGCCGCCTGACCCGTAGGAGGCTCTTGGCGCGTTGAAAGCACGTACCCTCCCCGGGTATTTGATGCATTTGGCGCGACCGGCAGAGCCCCGCACCCTCGAGGCGGGTTGTGCTTTGGGCCCCCCTAGATACCGGACCAAAGCCGACAGAAGGTCGCCTCAATAATGCGCGTTTCGCTTTCTAGTGTGCCCATCAGGTTGGTCTTCTCCGTCTTCTGCCCGGAGGCTCGACCTGATCTTCCCTGTTAGAGCTCTTGGGCCACCTTCCGTGGGGTGCCCTTTTCTTTGCATTGGCGCTCGGATCCAAGATTTGCCCCCGCAAAAAAGAGGCCCCGGGTGAGGCCGGGGCCAACGGAGGATTTTAGATGAGGTCATTAGCGACACCAACCTAATCCGAGTCGGGGCGCGCTCTTATGACCAGTTCATGTATTCGATGAGATCCGGTTCGCAGTGTGGCTTCTGGGCAACTATCTATCTGTCACCTCCGATGAGGAAGATACGGCTCAAGAAGGCCACCGCCGCGCCGCAGTCTCAGAGTTCAACCTGAGCGAAGAGCAATGCTAGCGGCTCGCGGTGCGGGGCACCAACTGGCGTTGGGAGCGTTGTCGATACGGGTGGCGGCTGAATGCAGCCGGCCGTGAACTCAACGCATCGCGACCACAGCAGCAAACTGTCGCCACCCACCCCCGCCGGTGAGGACGGGGGGCTTCAGGCGACGCTTAATGAGCCGTATAGCGAAGGCCATACATTAGGAAACTTAAGGATCGCTGAGGGCAAGCGACTTTTGAGCAAATTACCTCGGTAATGGCGGAGCCCCCCTCCAGTGGCGGGGCTTTTTCTTTATAAAAGGGCTCTAGTCGGCGCGCTTTTCAATGGTGCTGAACTCAATCAGGACACTGTTGACGTAGCCGCAGGAGCGGCATTCATACGCAATCAGACCCGGATCGTTTTGGACAGGGGCGATCCGCACCACCTCGTTCATCGGGGCCTTGCATCGCGGGCACACCAGGGTGCCTTTTCTTTTCGCCAACTCGGACACGAACGCAACTCCGTCGCCCACACGGAGTTGAACGCCGGACAAGTTTACTGGTTGCGTCGGTGTGGGCTCTTTACGATCCGAACGGCGCTGGCACAAACCGGCGAGCGCGATGCCGAGCGGCTCTGTTTTCACGTTCCTAACCGCCACTTCCCCAGAGGACACGCCCAGAAGGCTAGGCCAACGCCTTCTTGACTCGCTCTGGAGTAAACGGCGTGTGACGCAGGCGAACGCCAGCAAGCTGCATGACCGCGTTAGATATCGCGGGCGCGACCAGCGGTGTCGCCATCTGGCCGGCACCAGTGGGATGGTTTTCGGTCTGTATCACCTCGATGTGCATCGGCGGCACCTCGTTCATGCGTGGGACGCGGTAGTCGTAGAAATTCGACTGCTCCACCACGCCGTTCTTGATCGAGATGCGCTCGCTCAGCGCGACCCCAATGCCATAGACGATGCTGCTTTCGGTCTGCCCCACGACATTGTCGGGTTGCACCGCAATGCCGCAGTCGATGGTGCACCAGAAATTGTGGAGCTTGATCTGCCCACTGGCGCGGTCGAGCGACACTTCGGCGACGCCGGCGACCTGGCTGCCCGAATAGTCGATATAGGCAAGCCCGAGCGCACGGCCGTCACGCTTGCGCCCCCACTCCGCCATCTGCGTTACGCGCTCGACTGTTTTGTAGGCGCGCGGCGTGGTCTTGAGCAGCTCGAGCCGGAACGCGCGCGGATCGATGCCGCGCTTGCCGGCGATCTCGTCAATGAATGTCTCAGTGGCGAACTTGTTGGCCAGGAAGCTAATTCCACGCAACGGATTGGTCCGCACGCCGGTGTCGCGGTATACATGCTCGACCAACTGATGCGGGACGTCATAGCCGCGGGGCTCGCCGCCCAACATCGCGACGTTGTCCCTACCGCCGTTCCTCTGGTAGAGCACCGGCTCGTAATAGGGGCCGATGCGGTCCACGGCTACCCGATGATGCCAGGCGATCATCTTGCCAGAGGCATCGAGGCCGGCACGCAAGTAGTGCGCTGAGATCGGCCGAAAGCGGCCATTATGCACATCGTCCTCGCGCGTCCATATCACCTTGACGGGGCGCCCCACTTCCTTCGACAGCATGATCGCATCCATGATGAAATCGAGGTCGCGATTCCCGCGCCGTCCGAAGCCGCCGCCCATCAGGAGATCGTTCAGCTTCACTTTTTCGCGCGGGATGTCGAGGAACTTGGCCGGCGTCTCGGTAGCCGTGGTCTGGCTTTGGGTGCCGGCCCAGATCTCGACAGCATCACCGGCGGGCGAGACGGCGGCAACCGCATTTAGCGGTTCCATTTGGGCATGATAGGCATAGTCGCAGCGGTATTCGGCCTCGATGATGCTTGCTGCCTTGCGGAACTCGCCGCGTGCGTCGCCCTGGCGGCTCCATTCGGCCGCACGCCCCTGCAGATTCTTCGCTTCCACTGCGAAGTCCTCGAGTCCTTGCTCGCTGTCGAAGCCCCACGCCGCGCCTGTGCGGGTCCAGGTGACCGAGCGCGTGAGCTCCTCACGCGCCATAAACGCCGCCCACGGCGTCTCGGCGACCACCCCGACGCCGTGCGGCAGCCGTACGATGCTGGTGACACCCGCTAACGCTTTCACCTTGGCGTCGTCGATCCTGTGCGGGGCCGACCCTTCTACCGGGGCGCGGAGCACAGCGCCGTACAGCATCCCCGGCACTTGTACGTCGATGCTGTAGGTTGCGCTGCCGTTGACCTTGCTCGGCAGCTCGATGCGCATCACGTCCTTGCTGATGAGCCTGAATTGGGTCGGCTTTTTCAAGTCCTCGGGCTTGATCTCCGGTGGCTCGGCGGGAATCTCGGCAAAGGCGACGATCTCGCCGTAGGTCAAACGGCGGCCCGATTTCGCATGCACCACCACGCTCGGCTCAGTTGTCAACTCGTCTAGCGGGACGCCCCAGCGTTTAGCCACATTGTTGAGGAGCACGCGACGTACCTGCGCGCCGAACGTCCGCAGCGGCCGGAAATAGGCGGTCACCGCGTTGCTGCCGGCAGTGTACATCATGACGCCGCCGAAGGCGGGATTGCCGTAGATCGCCGGGTTCGGTGGGGCCTGTATGATGCGCACCTTCTGCCAATCGGCATCGAGCTCCTCGGCGATGATCAGTGGCAACGAGGTCATAGATCCCTGCCCCATCTCGGTCGCAGGCGACATGAGGGTAATCGTGCCGTCCTCGGCGATGCTTACCCAGGGGCTTAGCGCTTTGCCGCTGCGTGCGCCCGCGAGCACGCCGGCTCTCGCTCGGCTGTCGGCGCCGAGCGCTATTGCGAACGTGAGACCGGCAGCACCGATCATGACCTGTCGGCGTGACAGCTGAGTGTTCAGACCTCTGATGTGCTTCGTCATGGCTTAGGCCTCCCGCGTAGCGCGTTCGACCGCCCGCACGATGCGCTGATAGGTCCCGCAGCGACAAATGTTTGTGCTCATGTGCTCGATAATTTGCCCGCGGGTGGGCTTGGGATTGTGCTTGAGCAGGTCGGCCGCGCTCATGATCTGGCCGGATTGGCAGTAGCCGCATTGAGGAACCTGCTTGGTCTGCCCCCTGAGAAGTGGTCCTCCCTGATGTATGGCTTATGGCCTGATGGAGGACTGAAGAATGGTAAGGAAGCGACACACTGCGGAAGAGATCGTCACGAAGCTGCGGCAGGTTGATGTGCTGGTTTCGCAGGGCCGTCCGATCGCGGAAGCGGTTCGGACGATAGGTGTGACGGAAGTAACGTACTATCGCTGGCGCTCGGAATACGGTGGCCTGAAGGGCGACCAGGTCAAGCGGCTCAAGGAGCTGGAGACTGAGAACAAGCAATTGCGTCGTGCGGTCTCTGATTTGACGCTAGAAAAGCTGATCCTCAAAGAGGCCGCCTCGGGAAACTGGTAAGCCCCGCCCGCCGCCGTGCCTGTGTGGATCATGTCATTGCCAAGCACGGTGTCTCCGAGCGCCTTGCGTGTCGGGTTCTTGGCCAGCATCGATCCACACAGCGCAAGACACCAACGATGCGAGATGATGAGGCGGCTCTGACCGCCGCCATCATTGCGTTCGCCACCGAGTACGGCCGTTACGGTTATCGACGGATCGCAGCCATGCTGCGGGACGCCGGGTGGGTGGTGAACATCAAACGCGTCGAACGGATCTGGCGGCGGGAGGGGCTGAAGGTTCCGCAGAAACAGCCGAAGAGAGGCCGGCTGTGGCTCAATGACGGATCGTGCATCCGTCTGCGGCCGCTATATCCCAATCATATCTGGTCCTACGACTTCGTCGAGGATCGCACCCACGACGGGAGGAAGTACCGCATGCTCAACGTCATCGATGAGTTCACGCGCGAATGCCTGGCAATCCGTGTGAACCGAAAGCTTAGGTCGACCGATGTGATCGACGCGCTCTCAGACCTGTTCATCCTGCGTGGAATCCCTGGGCACATTCGTTCCGACAATGGCCCGGAGTTCGTCGCCATGGCCGTCCGCGAGTGGATTGCCGCCGTTGGAGCCAAGACCGCCTACATCGAGCGAGGCAGTCCATGGGAGAACGGCTACTGTGAAAGCTTCAACTCGAAGCTCCGTGACGAATTGCTCAACGGTGAAATCTTTTACACTCTGCAAGAGGCCATGGTGATCATCGAGAACTGGAGACGGCACTACAACACTATTCGTCCGCACTCTTCGCTCGGCTACCGACCACCGGCACCGGAGGCCTTCATGCCCGCGCGTCCGGCTCCGCAATCCGGCCCAGCCGCTCCGCACTCGCTCACGCTGGCACCGCGCCCATCCCTAAACTAACATCCCCACCGGACCACTCGATCGGGGCAGGCCGCGTCCACGACCATGCTTTCATCAACGCGCCGTCGACTTTCACTTGAGTATCGGTCGTCGATCCGGCGCCCCGTCACACTCTAAGGCGATACCGCTTTCATGCCCTGACGCAGCGGATTGAGCGGAGCGAGTTGAGCGCCCGCATCGCCCGCCACCCCGCCGCGCCCGCCACTGCGAGTGTGATGGCGCGTGTGGATGCGAAGGCCCTCGCCACGCCTTCATTCGATCGTTCGGTTGTCGTCGACAGGCTCTGCGGCTACCGGGATGCTCTGCGCGCTAGGACCGGTCGTTGTAATCTCGTCTCCGGCCTCGCCACCTGTTTCGGAGGACGGGTCCACGATGATGATCCTAGAAGCGATTGTATCCACCTGCCCGATGGCAGGCTCGTCGTCGGTTGGAACTGCATCTTCGTTCCGGGGCCGAATTGAACCGACTGGCACGTCATCCAAGTCGTCAAAGTAGAGTGCTATTACGTCACCATCGACAACGATGACGCCATACTTCACCAAGATGGCCTCGTTCGTGAGAACTTCGCCGGCAGAGACCGCGTCGCACTGGCCAGCGGTGTCGTCGTAGTAGTCGTCCGAACACAGTGGCGGCGACAATGACAGGTCGAGCGACTGTGCGGGGGAAGCCACGGGGGCGGCGACAAAGAACATGGCAAACGCGATGACGCGAACAAGCTTCACGGGAGCCCTCCGTTCGTTGCTGTAGAGGAAGACTTGCTCAGGCAAGTTAAGACGATTTTACGATTGAGTTCGAAGGCTCTGTATTCTTGCGTCTGGTTAATTCCAGAGTCGTCCCGCTTGGGTCTCCCGCGAGCCCGACTGTCGGTGCTAGGGGTTCGGCAAGCCGGGGTGAAAAGCCTCGATTCAGAACAATTCAGGTCTGCCCCAAGGACGTGGGACCGGTCCTTGGACACAGTCCAGCTAGTTGGCTGCGTCCAAACTTGAGGGGAGCAGGTCATGGCTGCCAATGATAAGCCTCTTAGCCGCTCTGAGATGTCGGCGAGTATCTCACTATGCGGGCTCTTGTTCATCCTAGCCTTCAGTGAACTTGGCCATCTTGCATGGGCTATTCCGGCGATGATCCTATTCTCCCTTGCCGGACTAGGTCTTCTATCCGCGCTGCTTTGCGGACGTGACGAAGCTGCCGCACCGGTCGTCCCTTAAAGACCGCACGAACCGGACATTCTGGGGCGGCGGCCGTCCGACTTGCCCGGGTGAGTAACCCCTTCGATCCAGGACGATTTAGGTCTGCCCCAAGGACCGGCTGACCCTTCCCCCGGCAGGCTCCTGATGCGTCAGACCGCCTGCGCGCGGCGGTTGCAAGCTGGTATGATCGGCGGCCGCACCCGCGGGAGGGAGCCTCAATGTTCGACATGCGGCGGCGGGAGGTTCTCGCCCTTCTTGGAGGCGCGGCCCTCGGTTGGCCGCTAGCGGCGCGGGCGCAGCAACCCGGCAAGATGGCGCGGATCGGATTTCTTGGTTCCGCGACAGCCGCTGGTTCCGCAGAATTGGTTGAGGCCTTGCGGGCGGGCCTACGCGATTTCGGTCATGTCGAGGGCAGCAACATTGTCATAGAGTTCCGGTGGGCGGAGGGTAAATACGATCGGCTCTCTGATCTGGTGGCCGAGCTTATTCGCCTCAACGTCGATGTCATTGTGACCCACGGGACACCGGGGACGCGCACGGCCAAGCAGGCGACCACCACGATTCCTATCGTCATGGTGATCAGCGGCGACGCTATCGCGACTGGCATCGTCACGAGCCTTGCGCGGCCTGAAGCGAACCTCACGGGATCGACCTTCTTTCTTCCGGAACTCAATGCAAAACGTCTCGAATTGCTTAAGGAAGCCTGTCCGCAGGTTGCTCGCGTGGCGGCCCTTTCGAACCCAAACAATCCCGTGAGCAAGCCGATCATTTCAGCAATGCGGGCTGGGGCCACGCCGTTGAAGTTGGAACTCGACACTGCCCAAGCGCAGGGTCCTACCGAGTTCGAAGGCGCCTTTGCGGTGCTAGCCAAGAGCCGCGTCGACGCGGTCGTGGTCACCGAGGACGGTGAATTTGCCGCAAGCTTTGGAGCGATTGCGGCGCTGTCGGCCGCGAACAAGCTCGCGTCGATCGGGTCCCCAGAATATGCGCAAGCTGGCGGTCTGATTGGTTACGGCGTGAACCAGCTCGGCCTGTATCGTCGCGCGGCCTACTTTGTTGACAGGATTCTCAAGGGCGTCAAACCGGCCGACCTGCCGATCGAGCAGCCGACCAAATTCAAACTGGTCATCAACCTCAAAACCGCCAAGACGCTCGGCCTCGAAATCCCGCCTACGCTTCTCGCTCGCGCCGACGAGGTGATCGAATGAGGCGGCGCGAGTTCATCACGCTGCTCGGCGGCGCGGCGGCAGTTTGGCCGGCCTTCTCATACTTGTAACGCAGACCGTTGAGCACGCGGTCGATCATCGCCATCTCAGCGCTGCAGACAGTCAAACTATGGAGTTTTGCGACGCGGGCGTGGCAGGGGAACGCTTTCCGCCCATGGCGGGGCGAGCGGTTGAAAATCATTGGAGGGTGCACTTTCTAAGGCACCTTGCACCAAAGGTTCAGCCTCACTCGGGTTTGCCGTTGGCGCAGTGGATTCCATGGCACTCGGACCAGGCACTCGCAGATCGGCGAGGGCCGTTAACGGTGTGGCGCTTATCTCTTTAGCCAGCTCTTTCCTGAGGCTAAGCTCGAGCAGGAGAATAATGACCGCCAGCCCAACGATGGCCACGGTTACGAATGTCAGAATCTTTTTGCGCAGACTGGAGCTAGCAACGACTTTACGAATGTACGTCGCGAGGCTCTCAGATGTGAGAACAACAGTTGACCCACCAGTCGCCAAAACGGCTCTTACGGGCGCTGCGCGAGACCGCCATGTGCCGAGCAAGCGTTGAGCTTCACGGATGAAACCTTCACCGCGACCGAACATAGGATTGATTTGATGCCATAAGCCGGATTGCACTCGATCTCTTACCTCAATCTTTCTGCACAGTACTCAGCTGGGGCACTGATAGCGTGTGGTATGGATCGCCGCAGTGGCAGATCGAAGCAATGCGGCGGCTGGAGATCCCCGAGGACATGCAGAAGAAGTATGGCTTCCCAGCTCTCGGCGACGCCGACAGCGCGACCAAGCAGATGATCTTCGGCAGCAACGCGGCTCGCCTCACCGCCTCAAGCTCAAGGCGGCCAAAAACACGCCTATGCCGGTCTATTCCGACGATCGGCTCGCCAAGCTGAAGAGCGAGTATGAACTCGCCGCAAGAGAACCGACTAACCTACGTTACGGCTACGTCCGAGCCAGCTGAAGCACCGGTCAGACCCGCCGGGGCGGCGTCGGGCGTAGTTGCGCAGAACGGTGGATCGGGTCCATTCTGAAACCCATGCTCCTCCATCTCCACCTGACGGCGCTGCGGGCCTTCGAGGCGGCAACTCGCACTGGGTCGTTCCGTTCAGCTGCCGAGGACTTGGGTCTGACGCCGAGCGCTGTCAGCCATGCCATTCGTGGACTTGAGCGGGATCTCGGGACCGTCCTGTTCGAGCGGGAAGGCCGCTCGATCCGCCTCACGCCAGAGGGCGAGACCTTGATGCGCCACGTCGAGCGTGGCTTTGGCGAACTTCAACTCGGTATCGGCAGCGTGGCTGCGCGTAAACCACAGCTCTTGAGGCTGCATTGCGCTCCGAGCTTCGCTGCGCAGTGGCTCGTCCCACGTCTACGGCGGCTGCTGACGGAGTGCTCTGGGCTGGAGTTGCGGATTGCCACCGGCACGGACTACACGAAGTTTCTTGCGGACGAGTTCGATGCCGACATCGTCTACGGTGTCCCGTCGTCCGAGTACTATGGGAACTTGACCCAGCAAGGCCTTGTGGTGATGCCTCTCGGCACGGAGGTCGTGACACCTCTCTGTGCGCCCGCGCTCGCCAAGACCATCCAGTCCCCACGCGACCTCCTGGCCCACACCCTGATCGAAAGCGACAACAAGAAGGTGCGCTGGCCGGCTTGGTTCACGGCCAATGGTTTGGCGGCACTGATCCCACGCGGCCCTCGTTTCGATCGTAGTTTTATGTCGCTCAGTGCTGCGGTGGACGAAATCGGCGTGGCACTGGAGTCCACTCTTCTTGCCGAACGTGAGATCGCCTCGGGCCGTCTCATCAGGCCTTTGGAGGGCCGTTGCGAGGATGTAGTTTACACGGGCCATTGGCTGGTCTTTCCCCGCACAAAGCGGTACGCGCGCTCCATGGTGATGTTCCTGACTTGGCTCGCCAAGGAACTCGGCCTCGAGGTCAACCTCGACACACTCGACGTGTTGTCCTCCGATCAAGCGGTTTTACCTGTCTTGCGCGCGAAGATTGCCCAGGAAAGGTGAGCTGAACTCATCAATCAGAGGGAAATTCTCGTTTGTAGGTGAGCCAAGTGCGACCTATACCCCGGCAAACAACGCCGTGGAGAACGCATGCTGCTCACCGACAAAACCGCCGTTATCTCGGGGGCGGCCAGTGCGCGCGGGATCGGCCGCGCCACGGCGAAGCTTTTCGCCGAGCAGGGCGCGCGCATCGCCATTCTTGATCTCGATGCAGCGGGCGCCGAGCAGGCAGCTCAAGAGCTCGGCACCGGACACATCGGCATCGGCTGCGATGTTGGGGACCTGACGAGCTGTCGCCAAGCGGCCGAGCAGGCCATTGCCGCCTTTGGCAAGATCGACATCCTAATCAACAACGCTGGGATCACCCAGCCCCTCAAACTGATGGAGATCGCCCCCGAGAACTGGCAGCTGGTCGTGGATGTGAACCTAACAGGCGTCCTTTTTCTCAGCCAAGCGCTCATCCCGCACATGCGGACCCGAAAGCAAGGCTCGATCGCTTGCATGTCGTCGGTCTCCGCACAGCGCGGAGGCGGTATCTTCGGCGGACCGCATTACTCGGCGGCCAAAGCCGGAGTCCTTGGGCTCGCCAAGGCCATGGCGCGCGAGCTTGGACCGGACGGCATACGCGTGAACAGCGTGACACCCGGCCTGATCCAGACGGATATCACCGGCGACAAGCTCACGCCCGAGATGAAGGCCGACATAATCAAGGGCATCCCGCTCAACCGACTGGGCGACGCGAGGGACGTGGCGAACATCTACTTGTTCCTCGCCTCCGACCTCTCCGCCTACGTCACGGGTGCGGTGATCGACGTCAATGGCGGCATGCTCATCCACTAATAGCGGCCGCACGAATAATGGAGATTGGGATGGAAGTGCTCATCAAGACTCTGGCGAATGCGCCAACTCTCGAAGACCGCGCCCGGCGTATTCGGCGCAATGCGCTGCGCATGGGTGAAGTGCAGGGACAGGGCTACATCGCGCAGGCACTCGGCGTCGCCGATGTGCTCGCGGTATCCTACTTCCACGCGCTCAACTATCGGCCGGAGGAGCCGTATTGGGAAGGCCGTGACCGCTTCCTCCTCTCGATCGGTCACTACGCCATCGCGCTTTACGCGGTGTTGATCGAGGCAGGCATCATTCCGCAGGACGAGTTGGGGACCTACGGGACCGACGATAGCCGCCTGCCGATGTCGGGCATGGCTAGCTATACCCCGGGGATGGAGATCAGCGGCGGCTCTCTCGGGATTGGCCTCGGTATCTCTGTCGGCATGGGCCTCGGACTGAAGCGCAAGTCGTCCAAGTCCTTCGTTTACAATCTTATGTCAGACGGTGAATTGAACGAAGGTCCGACCTGGGAAGCGGCAATGTCCGCAGGTCACTGGAAGCTCGACAACCTGATCTGCCTCGTCGACGTCAACCAGATGCAGGCCGACGGGCCCTCAACCGGCGTGCTCAACTTTGAGCCGCTGCCGGCCAAGTGGGAGGCGTTCGGCTGGCATGTCCAGCGGGTGAATGGCAACGATATGGGAGCGCTTGTCCGCGCGTTCGACGCCGCGCGCTCGCTACCTGAGCCGAAGCCGCGGGTAATCATCTGCGACACCAAGATGGCTAAGGGCGTGCCGTTCCTCGAAACTCGCGACAAGTCGCACTTCTTCCGGGTGGAGCAACGGGAATGGGCGCTCGCGATCGAAGCGCTCGACACGGGGAGGATGTCATGAGCAGGCGGGGACCTTGGCGCGGCGGCGCCGCGCTGGCCGAAATATCGCGAAAGTCGCCCGACTCTTCGAAGCCGCGGCTCACCACCTCAGCCATGATTGCCTCGCTGGCCTCGGAAGGCCAACGGACGAGTGCGGCGCCGTTCGGGCGCGCTTTGGTGGAGGTGGCGAAGACCCGTCCTGAGATCGTCGGCATGACCGCTGATCTTAGCAAGTACACGGACCTCCACGTCTTCGCAAAGGAGTATCCGGACCGCTATTACCAGATGGGTATGGCCGAGCAAAATCTAATGCTTGCGGCCGCCGGTCTGGCTCACGAGGGCTTCGTACCCTTCGTGACGACTTACGCTGTATTCGCCTCACGCAGAACCTACGACTTCATCAGTCAGGGGATTGCCGAGGAGGGCCTGAACGTCAAGGTCTGCTGCGCGCTGCCCGGCCTGACAACGGGCTATGGCCCGAGCCACCAGGCCACCGAGGACATCGCGATCTTCCGCGGGATGCCGGACCTCACGATCGTCGACCCTTGCGACGCGCTGGACATCGAGCAGGCCACCCACGCGATCGCAGCCCATGAAGGTCCAGTCTACATGCGTCTTCTTCGGGGCAACGTTCCGTTGGTCCTCGACGAATACGACTACACGTTTGAGCTTGGCAAGGCGAAACTGATCCGAGACGGCGCTGACGTGCTTGTCATCTCCTCCGGTTTCATGACCATGCGGGCGCTAGAAACCGCAAACCTGTTAGAGAGCCACCGCGTCAATGTTGCGGTGTTGCATGTGCCGACCATCAAGCCTCTGGACGAGAAAACGATTGTCCGCGAGGCCCGCCGGAATGGACGTCTTGTCGTGGTCGCGGAGAACCACTCAGTGATCGGAGGCCTTGGCGAGGCGACTGCAGGCGCGCTGCTGCGCGCAGGCGTCGCTCCCCATCGCTTCAGTCAAGTGGCGCTGCCGGATGCCTTTCTCGATGCCGGAGCGCTACCGACTTTGCACGACCGCTATGGCATCTCGGCGACGGCGATGGCGGAGAGTATCAAGCGCCAGCTCTAGCGACCGCTCGAACCAGCGGTCATTCTCTGGGAGGAGAACATGATGACGCTCAAGCTCACGCGCCGGGCACTTCTGCTCGGCGTGGCAGTTACCCTCGCCACTCCGTCCATCTTGCGCGCCCAGGGGCAGGTTCGCCTGACGCTCGGCCACGGCGCCGCGCCGGGCAACCCGCGCAGCGTCGCTGCGGAACGCATGGCCACGCTGCTGCGCGAGCGCAGCAACGGCCGGATCGAGGTGCGGGTGGCGGGCTCTGCGCAGCTCGGCGATGACGCTGCGATGCTCACGGCGCTTCGCACCGGCACGCTCGACATGTCCGTCAATAGCCAGGGCGCCTCGTCCGCCGTGCTGCCCGAATTGGCCGCACTCGGCCTGCCTTTCCTGTTTGCGAACGCCTCGGCCGCTTACAACGTAGTGGACGGTGCAGTCGGCGACGAGCTTTCGAAGCGGTTTGAGAACGTCGGTTTGATCGCCCTCGGCTGGTGGGACAACGGCATTCGCCACACCACCAACAGCAAGCGCCCGATCACCCGGCCTGATGATTTCCGCGGCCTGAAGATCCGCACCCCGCCCGATCCGATGACCATCGACATCTTCCAAGCCCTCGGTGCCGCGACGCAGCAGATCAATTTTAACGAGCTCTACGTCGCGCTTCAGCAGGGTGTCGTGGACGGCCAAGAGAACCCACTCGCCAACATACATTCTTCGAAGCTTTTCGAGGTGAACCGCCTCATCTCACTTACCGGGCATAAGTGGGAGTGCAATCCCGTCTTCGCCTCTCGGATTGCATGGGGTCGTCTGCGGCCAGAAGACCGGAGCTTGATTCAGGAGGTCGCGCGTGAGGCTACGGCACACCAGCGCACACTCTCTCAAGAGATCGACATGCGGCTGTTAGGCGAGTTCCGCGCGAATTCCGCGATCGCGGTGAACGAAGTGGACCAAACGCCGTTCCGGAACGCTACAGCGTCGGTTGCCGAGAAGTGGCAGGCCCGGCCCTTCGGAGACTTCGTGAAGCGGCTACGCGCCGCCGCGGCGGCCTGAGGTGGAACACCCGTTCCACACCACACCGATCACGCCCGGGGAGGCGGTGGTCCTCCCGGGTCCACAACTCCCGCGCAGCGGTCTTCTGATCGCAGCGGACAAAGCGGATCGGGGCGTGGCCCTGCTCTGTGAAGGCGTTCTTTTGGTCACGGGGGTTATCCTGATGGGCGTGCTGACGGCAAACGTCGTCGCTCGCTACGTCCTCGCGACCGGCGGCTTCGACTGGGCGGAGGAGGTGCCAGAGCAGGTCTTCCCGTGGTTCATTATGGCCGGGGTCGCGCTCGCAGTGCAGCACGGTGGACACATTGCGGTCGAATGGCTCCTCGGACGACTCGGCCGCAACGGAGATCGCATCGTTCTGCTCGTAGGCCATGCGCTGGTGATTTGCGCCTACGCCTTCCTGTGCTGGCAGTCGCTCGCGGTTGCCGACATCGTTGCGGTCGAACGCAGTCCCGCTCTCGGGTTGCCCAAGACCTACGGCTACTGGGCGATCGCTGCAGGCTGTGCCCTGCTGGCCCTCTCAACCCTCACAGTTGCCATTCGGTTAGCCGTCATCGGCCCTGAGGCAATGCCTCGGCCAAGCCCGGAGGAGATGCCAACATGAGCCTCGTGCTGGTCGTTGCTTTCTGCGTGCTCATGGTGGCGGTTGTCCCCGTCGCGCATGCTCTCGTGATCGCTTCCGGCGTTGCGCTGCTCTGGGATGGCCAGCTGCCGCTCCTGCTCGTCGTGCAGCAGATGTTCCAGCAGACCCAGTCCTTTCCCATGCTGGCACTGCCCTTCTTCATCCTGGCGGGCACCCTCATCATGGAAGGGCGCTTGGGCGAGGAACTGTTACGCTTTTCAGGTGAGCTGATGCAACGGCTGCGAGGCGGTGCACTCTCCACCACTGTCGTCGGTTCCGTCGTCTTCGGCGGCGTCTCCGGCAGCGCTGTTGCCAATGCCAGCGCGCTCGGTTCGGTGCTCATCCCCTGGCAGAAGCGACAGGGCTATCCGGCTGGGCTTTGCGCAGCTAACAACGCGACCTCGGCCGTGATCGACATCCTGATCCCGCCGTCGATCCCAATGATCCTCTACGCCGTGGTGAGCGGCGTCAGCATCGGGGACCTATTCCTGGCCGGGGTGCTGCCGGGCATTCTGATGGCCTTGGGGTTCATTGCTGTCTGCTGGTGGAAGGCTCGTCGGCTAAACCTTTCCACCGAGGCTCCTCCCTTCGACATGCGCCGGGTCGTCCGATTGGCGCTGCTGGCCACGCCGGCGCTGGTCCTTCCGATCCTGATCCTGATCGCACTTCGCTTCGGCTTCGCGACGCCGACAGAGATCGCGGTGATGGCGGTCCTTTACGCGCTGGTCGCTAGCCTGCTGCTCTACCGCGACATGTCGTGGCGCCGCTTCCACAAGGCCATGATCGATGCCGGGATCGCTACCGGCATTGTCATGATGGTCATCATGGGTAGCGCGGCGGCGAGTTGGATTCTGACCTATGATCAGGTCCCGCAGCGCTTCGCCGAGTGGGTTTCCACCACCCTGCGCGAGCCCTGGCTCGTGATCATGGCCATGAACGTGATCATGCTGGTAATTGGTGGCCCGCTCGACCTCGCGCCCGCGATCCTGCTGCTGGCGCCGATCTTCGTCCCGCTGGCGCAGCAGATTGGGTTGGACCCCCTGCAGCTCGGGCTGATGATGGTTCTCAATCTCGGGATCGGCCTCTACACGCCGCCAGTTGGAACCACTCTGTTCATCTCCTCCACTATCGCGGGCAGCACGATGGGGGAGACGACGAAGGCGTTGTGGCCGTTCTTCTTCGTAGCCATCGCGCTACTGCTGGCGATCAGCTACGTCCCTGCGCTTACGATCCGATTCTGATCGCGCCGCCACAGCGGCCCCACCGTAGTCCGCTCTTCGGCCCTGCGCGCAGACTTCCGTCACTGAAGCTGTGCCCCGGCTCCTCAACTGGTGAGTGCCATGGATGTGAGGCCCTGGAGTAACAGACGCGAACTCGTGTCTGTTTGACAGGCTTGTGCCGGTTCCGGATCCGGATCTTGCTGCCGAGCGCTACGCCGTTCAAATTGCTCAAGCGGACTGTGTGGTCGAGGACTCGCGGCAATCTTTCGCGGCGGCCGCTTCGTCCTGGCTGGATTGTTCGATCTGGCCCCACATAAGCGGGACAACAAAGGGTGCAGCGAGGGCCACTGCTAAGATCGCGAAAGCGAGTAGTCCGAGCATGTTAAACCTCCCCGTTGGGTATGGGGAGGATGTCGTGCGCCTTCTGCGGCCGGTGTGATCTGCTTCACAAGCCCGGCTGAATTTTACCGGGGCAGATGCCGGCCGCGGGGTGACCGGCGTAATGGACCGTTGGCGCGAGCCTGCGCGGCGCGGGTCAAGAGCAGCCTAGGTTTTTGGCCAGTACGAGCCCGATGGTGGCCAGCGTCAGCACGAGGTTTGCGAGCAGCAGCAGGGCGACAATGCGGATCGGATTGGTCATGGCTGGCGCTTGATTGGTGACCGGCGGTCGACCGCGGTCGGATGATCGCGGCTGGCTTGGGGTAGTTGTGACCGCCGGTCGGCGGGATTACGCGCCGCGCGAGTTAACGCGCCCTTGCAGGGGTGGTGACCGGCGACCGTCCCGGTGATCGAATGATCGCCAAGTCTGGGAACGGTTAACGGGAGAGCCGCCGGTCGCGGGCATTACACGGCGGGCGGGTTAAGGGATCATTGCCGCGACGATCATTCCGCCGGCGTCGAAGATTTCCTGGTTGGCAGGTGCCTACGCTCGTCTGCTTGAGGGAAAGATCAGCACATCGCGCTCGTGCATAGCAGCGGCCATCCACTCGCGAGCCAGTGCGCAAAGCTGATCGCGAATTTCCGGCTCGTCGGTCAGTCCAGCCAACCGCATACACTCATGTGCGTAGTCCAGGCATTCTCGGTCGGTGGCCATAGCGGCACTCCCCTTTGGTCCAGGCATTGGTTAAAACACATCGAAGCGATTGTGGGTTCCAGTAGGAGCATCCGATGCCGAAGAGCGATGCCCAGCGCCATCTGGCGCTTCTCCAGGACTATCAGGACGTTGTCGCCGGCTTGGGCGTGATCCGCGACGCCATTGAGCGGGCATTTGATGTGACACTGCCTGCAGCCACGACGACCAAAGAGGAGTTCGAGAAGATCGTCCAGGCCATCTACGCTGCAGCGGCTCAACTACGGCAGGCGTCTACTGATGTTGCGGCCACCGCTGACAAGACCACACGAACCTATTTTCCGTTCCGTGTAGACATTTGGACGGATGATGGCACGGGCGTCGTTGAGCACCTTGCTGGTATTGAGAACCTCATCGTGGCTCGGGGCGCATATCGAGCCGCCTGCGAGCGTTGGCCCCACGCGGCGATCACATTGCGGAAGGGCGCGAGCATTGTTGAGGACAGCCGGCGCGGCCCTACTCCACGACCAGAGAACGTTAATAGTGGGGCAGGTGATCAGAAATAGCCCAAGCGTCCCCGCCGGCTATTCCACTATCAATGAGCTGAAGAACGCGTAGAGCGCAATGCCCATTGCCACTGCGATTGCGAAGGCCGAAACCGCCGAGGCGATTGCGCAACAAAGCATGAAGCTCGCATTCCTCTCTTCTATGGTGCGGGAGCTATTTTCGCTTGGATCAGACGCGGCATTAGAGCTTAGCCCGAGCGTTCAATGGCACTCACCATGCGCGCGACTGGCTTGTCGTCACCGGTCCATAAGGGCCGCGTCGACTTCACTATCTACTGCGGCGCGTGGGCCGTAGGCCGCATCTACGAGCATCTAGAAGGGCCGGAACATTTGCGTTGGTTCTGGGCCCTCAACGGCATGTTCGGCCGACGGCGTGAAATCAGAGATCACGGCCACGCGCCAAACGCTCGAAGCGGCCAAGGCCCAGCTCGAAGTGGCGTGGCAGCAGTGGCTGGAATGGGCGAAGCTGGCCGAGCGGTAGGCAGGGGGCGAGCATGCGTGCCGGTACACTGACAAGGTCCTGGGCGGTCGAGGCTCATCGCCGCCCTCTTCGCTTGGTGAACACGGTCCTTGTGAGCGGAAGCGGAACGAGCACCGGCATGGCGTCGGGGTAGTGCCTAATGATCTCGGCAAAGCGGAGGGTGGCGGGATGGGTTCGCCGTCCTCGGCCATGCCTTCGACGTGCTGGGCGAGCGCCTCCTCGGCTCGTTCGAGCGCATCATCGAGGGTGCGGGCGGCGGTGACGGCGCCGGGGAAATCCGGGAACGAGACGCCGAAGTGGCTATCTTCGTCTCTGTGGACC
>CAVUAI010000066.1:0-45663 GCA_963739385.1 uncultured Alphaproteobacteria bacterium | reverse complement strand
CGCCGACGAAGGCACTCATCCTGCGCCACTGAGGAATGCGACGCCCGCCAGCGCAATCGCTCCGCCCGCCGCTCGCACGGCAATGCGGCCCGCAGGCCAGCGTGCGAGCAGGCCGAAGGCGATGCCGGTGAGGTGCAGCATTCCGGTCGCCACCACGAAGCCGACGAAATAGGCGACGGCGTCCGCCCCGGCCGGAAGCTCCCCGCCATGGGCATAGCCATGGAAGATCGCGAAAGCACCCACGAGCACGGCCGCGATCCACAGCGGCGGGCGCGCGGCCAGCGCAACCATCAGGCCGAGCACGATGGCCGAAACCGCGATGCCGATCTCCACGCCAGGCAGCGGGACGCCGAGGATGCCGATGATGCCGCCAAACGCCATCACCAGCGGGAATACGATCGGCAGCAGCCAGATCGCCGGCGCTCCCAGGAACGCACCCCACAGGCCGACCGCCACCATGGCGACCACATGATCGGGCCCGAACAGCGGGTGCGCAAAGCCCCCCGCGAAGCCGCCGCTCGCGCTGCCGGTATGGGCGAAAGCCGGTGCGCATGCGACGGCAAGCAGCAACAGGACGGCACCCACAATGCTGGCGGGCTTCCGCGACCTCGTCATGATCGGTCGCGCGGCTGCATCGTGGCGAGGGATCCGGTGTGATCCATTGCTGCGCACTCAGGCCGCTTTCGCCGGTTGCGCCAGCGTGACCAGGCTGCGCAGGATGGCCGACGTTCCCCGCAGGCGCGCCTCGGGATCCTCCCAGTCGTCGAAGAAGACGACCTTCATGTCGGGCCGCACCCGTGCGGACGGACCCTGGTCGCGGATGAACGCAACCAGCCGGTCGGGGTTGGCAAACGTGCTGTCGCGGAACGAGACAACCGCACCCTTCGGCCCGGTCTCGATCTTCTCGACGTTGGCCTGCCGGCAGAGCGATTTGATCGCGACGATCTGGAGAAGGTGCTCGACCTCCTGCGGCAACGGTCCAAACCGGTCGACCAACTCGGCGCCGAAGGCCTCGATCTCGCGCTCGTCCTCGATCTCGGCAAGCCGGCGATAGAGCGCAAGGCGTACCGGCAGGTCCGCGACATAATCTTCCGGGATCATCACCGGCGTGCCGATGGTGATCTGCGGCGACCACTTGTCGGCGACCGGCGCGGTGATGCCGGCCTTGAGGCTGGTCACCGCCTCCTCCAGCATCTGTTGATAGAGCTCGAAGCCCACCTCTTTGATGTGGCCGGACTGCTCCTCGCCGAGCAGATTGCCGGCGCCGCGGATGTCGAGATCGTGTGACGCGAGCTGGAAACCGGCGCCCAGCGTGTCGAGCGACTGCAATACCTTGAGGCGCCGCTCGGCCTGGGGGGTGATCTTGCCCACCGCCGGCAGCGTGAACAGCGAATAGGCGCGCACCTTCGAGCGTCCGACGCGCCCGCGCAGCTGATAGAGCTGGGACAGCCCGAAGCGGTCGGCGCGGTGCACGATCAGGGTGTTGGCGGTCGGAATGTCGAGACCGGACTCGATGATCGTGGTGGACAGCAATAGGTCGTATTTGCCGTCGTAGAAGGCCGACATGATGTCCTCGAGGACGGTCGATGGCATCTGCCCATGGGCGACCGCAACCCGCATTTCCGGCACGTGCCGGTCGAGGAAATCCTTGGCCCCGGCGAGATCCTCGATGCGCGGGCAGACGTAGAAGGCCTGCCCGCCGCGGTAACGCTCGCGCAGCAGCGCTTCGCGCACGATGACGGGATCGAACGGCGAGACGAACGTGCGCACGGCGAGGCGGTCAACCGGCGGCGAGGCGATGATAGAGAGATCGCGCACTCCGGACAGCGCGAGCTGCAGCGTGCGCGGGATCGGCGTCGCGGTGAGCGTGACCACATGCACCTCGGCGCGCAGCTGCTTGAGCCGTTCCTTGTGGGCGACGCCGAAGTGCTGCTCCTCGTCGACGACGAGGAGCCCCAGGTCCTTGAACTTGATGCTCTTGCCGAGCAACGCATGGGTGCCGACAACGATGTCGATCTGGCCTTCCGCCATTCCTTTCTTCACGCGCGCCAGTTCCTTGCTGGCAACCAGCCGCGAGGCCTGGGCAATGTTGACGGGGAAACCGCGGAAGCGTTCGGTGAACGTTTTTGTATGCTGGCGCGCAAGCAGCGTGGTCGGCACGACCACCGCGACCTGCCGGCCGCTCATCGCGGCGGCGAAGGCTGCGCGCAGCGCAACCTCGGTCTTGCCGAAGCCGACATCGCCGCAGATCAGCCGGTCCATGGGGCGGCCGGATGCGAGCTCGCCCAGCACCGTGTCGATGGCAGCCTGCTGGTCGTCGGTCTCCTCGTAGGGAAAGCCGGCGCAGAATTCGTCGTAGGGCCCATGCTCGACGGTCATCCGCGGCGCCTCGCGCAGGTGCCGCTCGGCCGCGATCTTGATCAGCTCGTTGGCAATCTCGCGGATGCGGCTCTTCATGCGCGCCTTGCGCGCCTGCCAGGCGCCGCCACCGAGCCGGTCGAGATCGACGTGAGTCTCCTCCGAACCGTAGCGCGAGAGCAGCTCGATGTTTTCCACCGGCAGGAAGAGCTTGTCGCCGCCGGCATAGTGGATTTCGAGGCAATCATGCGGCGCGCCGGCGGCTTCGATGGCGCGCAGACCCACGAAGCGTCCGATCCCGTGGTCGACGTGGACGACGAGGTCGCCGGCGGCGAGGCTCGTCACCTCGGCGATGAAGTTCTCCGGCCGGCGCGCAATCCGCCGCGGCCGCACCAGCCGGTCCCCCAGAATGTCCTGCTCGCCGATCACCGCGGCTTCGGCGGTTTCGAACCCGCTTTCGAGCCCGAGCACCGCGAGCGCGACCTGCGGCCGGCCGAGCGCCAGCGCCTCCTGCCACGAGGCCACCGCCGAGAGATTGGCAAGCCCATGGTCGGCAAGAACATGGCGCATGCGTTCGCGCGCGCCTTCGCTCCACAGCGCGATGACGACACGCTTGCCGGCGGCCTGCAGCGCGGTGACGTGGCCGGTCACCGCCTCGAACACGTTGCGGCCCGGCTCGGCACGTTCGGCGGCAAAATTGTGCCCCTGCCTGGTGGCAACGTCGATGACGGCCCCCTGCCCGTGCGGCACCGCGAACGGGGTGAGCCGCACCAGCGCCCCGGCGTCGAGCCGCTCGCGCCACTCGGTCTCGCCGAGATAGAGCCGGTCGGGCGGCAGCGGCTTGTAGGGCGGGCCGGCATCGCGCTGCGTGAGCGCCTGCTGGCGCGCGTCGTAGTAGTCCTTGATCTGCCCCAGCCGCTCGCGCGCGGCGTCCTCGACGAGCGGCTCCAGCACCACGGGCGAGCCGGGCACGTAATCGAACAACGTGTCGAGCCGGTCGTGGAACAGCGGCAGCCAATGCTCCAGCCCGGGATGACGCCTGCCTTCGCTCACCGCGTGGTAGAGCAGGTCGTCGGGCGTGGGGGCGCCGAACGCCTCGACATAGCCGAGCCGAAAACGCCGGATGGTCTCAGTCGTAAGCTGGAATTCGGCCACCGGGACCAGGTCGAGTGCGCGCAGCTGGTCGGTCGTGCGCTGGCTTTCCGAGTCGAAGCTGCGGATGGTCTCCAGCGTGTCGCCGAAAAAATCGAGCCGCACCGGCTCGAACATGCCGGGCGCATAGAGATCGATGATTCCGCCGCGTACCGCGTACTCGCCCGGCTCTCGCACGGTCGAAGCGCGGATGAAGCCGTTGAGCTCGAGCCAGCCGGTGATGCCTTCCATGGCGAGCACGTTGCCGGGTGCGACCGAGAGCGACTGTCTGGCCACGAAGTCGCGCGCCGGCACGCGCTGGAGCGCGGCATTGACCGTGGTGAGCAGAATCGACGGCCGGTCATGCCCCTTGATGCGCGACAGCCGCGACAGCGTCGTCATGCGCTGCGCGACGAAGCCGGCGTGCGGCGAGACGCGGTCATAGGGCAGACAATCCCAGGCCGGCAATTCGTGCACCACGACATCGGGCGCGAAGAAGCCGAGTGCGCGAGCGAGCGCGGCCATGCGCGGGCCGTCGCGGCATACGAGCGTGAGGCTTGTCGGCGGAGCGTCGACGCGCGCCGCTGCCGCGCGCGCGAGATCGGCAACGACCAGGCCTTCGGCGCCGTCGGCAACCTCTGCCAGCGTCAGCGGGCGGCCCGGAACCAGGAGCTCGGCGGGGTTGCGGGCCATGCCTTAGTCCGTGCGCTCGCGACGATGGTTGAAATCGTACAGCCGCCGGAACAACGGACTGTCATAGTGCGACGGCACCTCGGCTTCGCCGATGATCCAGGCCAGCAGCTCGCGGTCCGGCACCTCCATCAGCTGTTCGAGATCCCCGAGTTCCTCCTGCGTCAGTTGCTCGAGCGTCGCGTCGGCGAAGCGGCCGAGGATCAAATCCATTTCCCGCATGCCGCGGTGCCAGCAATGAAACAACAGCTTGCGCCGGCGGACATCCAGCCCCTCGCTCGAACGTGTCGTGCCGGTCATCGGAAGCCCATTTGCAAAACGCCAAAGCACTGACACCCGCGTCGCCCTTTGTGCCTCTTTCAATGCGCATGAAAGAGGCACGAAGGCCGGCGCAGGTTCCAGGTCCGTATCGGGTATCGCTCACGCAGGGCGAGGGCCCCGTAGCGATAGCCGATACCGGCCAGTCACACCCTCACATCACCCCATATAGCGAGACCCTGGCGCAATGTCAGGGCGCCCTCCACCCGCTTTCGACGCGTGACTGGTGAACGAAAATCGCCGGCCCGGCGACCAAGGCTGCAGTGGGAACTCGGAAGGAGGCGTCCATGTCCCGATTCGCGCTCGCCGCGACGATCGGCGTCGGTATTCTTGCCGGCGCGCCGGCACTGCCAGAACCAGCCGCCTTCGCCTGCACGGGCGCAAACCATCCCTCCGGCAAGCTCGTCGCCATCGACGAGGCCCTGCCAACGACCAAGATCGCGGAATCCAAGCTCGCGGAGGTGAAGGAGCTTCGCCAAAAGGCCTACGGCCTGACTGTGGCGGGCAAATTCGCCGAAGCCCACGAAGCCGCCAACAGCGCCCTGAAGATACTCGGCGTCGAATGGAAGCCCGAGCTGAGAGGTCCGCCCACGCGTTGCTGATCGCATCGGCGGAACCGGCAAGATCATCCCGCCGTTCCGCCTCGTTGCAATGCATTGCGTAACCGGCGCGGCCACGCCAGCATCGGCGGCGATCAAAGCCGGATGCCTCCATGCGGCCGAGCCTGCTCAATCCGCTGTTCGCTGCCGTCACGACGCTCTCCGGCGTCGGGCCGCAATTGGAGAAACTCTATCGTCGATTGTTCGGCCGGGAGCTGTCGGCGCGGGTCGTCGATCTCCTGTTTCACTTGCCGACCGGTGCGATCGATCGCCGGGCGCGACCGAAGCTGCGCGACGTCGTGCCCGACACCGTTGTCACCGTCGCGGTCACGGTCGACCGCCATCGGGCGCCTCCACCCCGTCGCTCGCGCGCGCCCTATCAGATCTACACCAGCGACGAGACCGGCGATCTCGTCCTGACTTATTTCAATGCGCACAAGGATTACCTGCAGAAGCTTCTGCCGGTGGGCGAGCGGCGCTACGTCTCGGGGACGGTCGCACTCTACGACCACATGCTGCAGATGGTGCATCCCGACCGCGTGGTCGCCGAGGCTGATCTGGCGAAGTTGCCGCTGGTCGAACCGGTCTACCCGCTGACCGAGGGGATCAGCCTCAATCAGGTGCGCAGGGCGATGGATGCGGCGCTCGCGCGCGTCCCGAACCTGCCGGAATGGCAGGACCCCAGTTGGGTGGCGCGCGAACGCTTCCCGCCCTTCGCGGTGGCACTGCGCAGCGTGCACCGGCCGGCGGAGCCGGGTGATCTGTTGCCGGACGGGCTGGCATGGTCGCGGCTCGCCTATGACGAGTTTCTGGCTCGTCAGTTGGCGCTTGCTCTGGTGCGGGCGCATCTGCGGCGTCCGGCCGGACGCGCGACGCCTGGTACCGGACATGTGCGCAAAAGGCTGATCGAGGCGTTGCCCTATTCGCTCACGCCGTCGCAGACGCGCGCGGTGGCGGAGATTGTCGCCGACCTCGGCAAGCCCGAACGCATGTTGCGGCTGCTGCAGGGCGATGTCGGATCCGGCAAGACCGTGGTCGCCCTGCTCGCCGCGGCGGCTGTCATCGAAGGCGGCCGGCAGGCCGCGCTGATGGCGCCGACCGAAATTCTGGCGCGGCAGCATTTCAACACCATTGCGCCACTCGCCGCCGCCGCCGCAATCAACGTCGCCATTCTCACCGGCCGCGAGCGCGGCCGCGAACGCAGCGAGATCCTGCAAAAGCTCGCCTTTGGCGATATCCACATGCTCATCGGTACCCATGCGCTGTTCCAGGACGACGTTGAGTTTCGCGACCTCGCGCTCGCCGTGGTCGACGAGCAGCATCGCTTCGGCGTCCATCAGCGTCTCGCGCTGGCCAAGAAAGGCGAAGCGGTCGACGTCCTGGTGATGACCGCGACGCCGATCCCAAGAACGCTGGTGCTGACCTATTTCGGCGACATGGACGTGTCGGAACTGCGCGAGAAGCCGGCCGGTCGTCGTCCCATCGATACCCGGGCAGCCCCCCTCGGCCGGCTCGAGGAAATCATCGGGGCTGTCGGGCGGGCGCTGTCCGAGGGACGACGCGTCTACTGGGTATGCCCGCTGGTGGAGGTGACCGAGAATACCGATCTGGCCGCTGCGGAAGAGCGCTTTGCGGCACTCAAGGAGCGCTTCGGCGCCATGGTCGATCTCGTGCATGGCCGCATGAAAGGGGTCGAGAAGGATCGCGCCATGGAACGTTTCACGGCCGGCGAGACGCGACTGCTCGTCGCCACCACGGTCATCGAGGTCGGCGTCGATGTGCCGGAGGCAACGGTGATGGTGATCGAGCACGCCGAGCGCTTCGGACTCGCGCAACTCCATCAGCTGCGCGGGCGGATCGGGCGCGGCGCCGAGCAATCGACCTGCCTCCTGCTCTACAAGGGGCCGCTGGGCGAAACCGCCAAGGCCCGGCTCACCATCATGCGCGAGACCGAGGACGGCTTCCGTATCGCCGAGGAGGATCTCAAGCTCCGGGGCGAGGGCGACGTCCTCGGCACCCGGCAGGCGGGCCTGCCCGGCTTCCGGCTCGCCCGCATCGAGGTGCACGGCAAATGGATCGGCGCCGCCCGCGATGACGCCTCGATGCTGCTGGCCCGTGACCCCACCCTCACCTCCCCGCGCGGTCGCGCGCTACGTCACCTGCTCTATCTGTTCGAGCAGGACGAAGCGGTCGGACTCATCCGGGCAGGATGATCCTCGCTGATGACGCGATCACTTGGCGGGGGCAGCGGTATGGGACGGTCGCGCCGTCTGTGCCAGCTGTGCCGTCTCGGCGAGTGCCGCAAGGCGTTTCTGCTGCTGCTCGCCGCCCCCGGGCTGCACCATTCCCGCCGACATCAGCAACGTCATCGCCGCCTCGACCGTGATGTCGAGGTCGATGATGTCGCGACGCGGAACATAGAAGAAGAAGCCGGTCGTGGGATTGGGCGTGCAGGGCATGAACGCAGCGACATGCTCCGTATCCGGCAGCCGCGCGGCGATGTCAGGGCTGGCCGAATTGGACAGGAAGACCAGCGACCACATGCCGGGCGAGGGAAACTCGACCAGACCGACGCGGCGGAAGCTGGAGCCGCCTTTTGCGAACAGCGTCTCGAAGATTTGCTTGAGGCTTTTGTAGATGGGCCGCACGACCGGCATGCGGTTGAGAATATTCTCGCCAACCTCCACCAGCTTGCGACCGACAAAGTTGGCGGTGAGGAAACCGAGCAGGGTCAGCGCGCTGAGCGCGATGACGAGACCGGTCCCCGGGATTTTCACCGGCAGGTAGGTCTCCGGCCGATACGCGGTCGGGATGAACGGCCGCACCAGGTCATCGACCCAGTTGATGAACCACCAGGTGAGCCCGACGGTGATATAGGCGGGGCCGACCAGGATGAGGCCGGTCAGAAAATAGTTGCGCAACCGGCCGATCAGACCGTGATGGAATGACACCGGCCGGTCGGGCTGCTTGGACGCCTCGGGCGCCTCCGGCGCCGACAGGCGCCCTATATTGCGGTCAGACTCGTTCATGCGACCACGATCTTCTCGACATCAGCCCGACGACTGAGATTACCGGCCTGCGCGCACGGCAGCGATATACACAAAAGTCGCGTCTCGATCACTCCACCGTGACCGACTTCGCGAGGCTGCGCGGCTGGTCGACGTCTTTGCCCATCACCGCGGCGGTATGATAGGCGATCAGCTGCACGGGAATGGCGTACACGAGTGGCGTCACTGTGGCGGGCATCGCCGGCAGCGTGAGCTTGCACAGCGACTCCACATGCGCCTCGTGCACGCCTCGGGGGTCGCTCAGCAGAATGATCTTGCCGTCGCGGGCAGCGACCTCCTGCATGTTGGACACGGTCTTTTCGAACACGCGGTCGTAGGGCGCGATCACAATCACCGGCATCGTTTCGTCGATCAGCGCAATGGGTCCGTGCTTGAGTTCGCCGGCGGCATAGCCTTCGGCGTGGATGTAGGAGATTTCCTTGAGCTTGAGCGCCCCTTCGAGCGCAAGCGGATAGCTCGTGCCCCGCCCGAGATAGAGGACGTCGCGGCTTTTCGCGAGATCGCGCGCCAGGTGCTCGATCTGGGGCTCGAGCGCAAGCGCCTCCGCCATCAGCCGCGGCACCTCGATCAGGGCGCGCACGAGCGTCTTCTCGTCCGTTTCCGACAGCACGCCGCGTGCGCGGCCGGCCGCCAACGCAAGGGCGGCGAGCACGGCGAGCTGGCAAGTGAAGGCCTTGGTGGACGCGACGCCGATCTCGGGACCGGCGAGCGTGGGCATGACCGCGTCGCTCTCGCGCGCGATCGTCGAGGTCGGCACGTTGACCACGGCGAGCGTGTGCTGCTTGTGCTCCCTGGCGTAGCGCAGCGTCGCCAGCGTGTCCGCGGTCTCGCCCGACTGCGACACGAACAGGGCGAGCCCGCCCGCTTTCAGCGGCGCCTCGCGATAGCGGAACTCGGACGCAACATCGATCTCGACCGGCAATCGGGCAAAGCGTTCGAACCAGTACTTGCCGACCAGCCCGGCGTAGTAGGCGGTCCCGCACGCCGAGATCGAGATGCGCTCGAGAGCGCGGAAGTCGAACGGCAGCGCCGCGGGCAGCCGCACCTGCTCGGCCGCCATATCGAGATAGTGCGCGAGCGTGTGGCCGACGACCTCCGGCTGCTCGTGAATCTCCTTCGCCATGAAGTGGCGATAGTTGCCCTTGTCGACGAGAAACGCCGCAGCCGACGACTTGATCACCGCGCGCTCGACCTTGCTGCCCTTGCCGTCGCGGACGTCGACACTGCCGCGCGTGAGCACTGCCCAGTCGCCGTCTTCCAGATACGAGATCGTGTCGGTGAAGGGCGCGAGCGCGATGGCGTCGGAGCCAAGATACATTTCGCCGTCGCCGTAGCCGATCGCCAGCGGCGAGCCCTTGCGCGCACCGACCAGAAGATCATCCTCGCCGGTGAACAGGAACGCGAGCGCAAAGGCACCGCGCAGCCGCGGCAATACCGCCTCGACCGCCTCGGCCGGCGAGCGGCCGCCAGCCAACTCCTCGGTCACGAGATGAGCGATCACCTCGGTGTCGGTGTCGGAGCCGAATTTCGCACCCTTGCGCTCGAGTTCGTCCCGCAACTCGCGGAAATTCTCGATGATGCCGTTGTGGACGACCGCGAGGCGGTCGGTGGCATGGGGGTGGGCGTTGCTTTCGGTCGGTCGGCCGTGGGTCGCCCAACGGGTGTGGCCGATGCCGCTGGTGCCGGCGAGCGGCTCGCGCGCGAGCCTGGCCTCGAGGTTGCGCAACTTGCCCTCGGCACGCCGGCGGGCGAGCCGGCCATTCTCGAGCGTGGCAACGCCGGCGGAGTTGTATCCGCGATACTCGAGCCGCTTGAGCGCGTCGACGAGCGCGCCGGCCACCGGCTCACGTCCGAGAATGCCTACTATTCCGCACATGTGATCGGCGGGCTCCTGTGCTTGCGCGCGCAGACTATAGCCTTGACGCCCATGTATCGGCGCTGAACGGCGGGAGGGAAATCAATATAGTTCTCAGTTTGCGACAATAAAGGCTGATGCCTCTTCCGACTCTTCATTTGGCGGGCGTCCTCTTCTTGGCCGGCATGAGGTCGCGCAGGCGGCGCGCCCAACCTTCCTTGACGGTCTGCCGGCCGCGTGCGAGCGCGAGCGCGTCCGCGGGAACGTCCTCGGTGATCACGGAGCCCGAGCCGATATAGGCGCCCTCCCCGATCTTCACCGGCGCAACCAGTGCCGAATTCGAGCCGATAAACGCATTCTTGCCGATCTCGGTGCGGTGCTTGGCGACGCCGTCGTAATTGCAGGTGATGGTGCCGGCGCCGACATTGGCGCCCGCGCCAACGGTCGCGTCGCCGATGTAACTCAGATGATTGGCTTTGGCGCCGGCCTCGATCACGGCTTCCTTGATCTCGACGAAATTGCCGATGTGCACGTCCTGGTGCAGGCGTGTGCCGGGACGCAGCCGGGCGTAGGGGCCGACCGACGCCCCCTTGCCGACATGGGCGTGGTCGAGATGCGAGAACGAGCGGATCACGGCGTCGTCCTCCACCGTGACGCCCGCTGCGAACACGACGAACGGATGCACCACGACGTCGCGCCCGAACCGCGTGTCCGCCGACAGGAACACCGTCTCCGGTGCCACCAGCGTCACGCCGGCCTCCATCGCCTCGATACGCAGACGCCGCTGCAGCGCGGCTTCGGTCTCGGCCAATTGGGCATTGGTGTTGATGCCGCGCACCTCGTCCTCCTCGGTCTCGATGACGATCGCCTTGGCCCCCATGCTACGGGCGATGGCGACGGCATCGGTGAGATAGTACTCATGCCTGTGATTGTCGTTGCCGATCCGCTCGAGGATCGCCAATGCCGAGCGACCCGCCAATGCCATCAGGCCGCCGTTACACAGGCCGATGGCGCGCTCGGCCGGGCTGGCATCGAGCTCCTCGCGTATGGCGACGAGTTCGCCGCCGTCCACCACAAGTCGCCCGTAACCGGTGGGGTCCTTGGGCCGAAAGCCAAGCACCACGACGGCAGCCCCGGTGGCCAGCCCGTCGCGGATTCGCGTCAACGTCTGCGGCCGAATGAGCGGCGTATCCCCGAAGATCACCAGGACGTCGTCCGGCGCCCGCGCGATGGCGGCCCTTGCCGCCAGTACCGCGTGAGCGGTCCCTTGCCGTTGCGCCTGGACGAAGATCTCGGCATCGGGAAGCACCCGCCGGGCTTCCGTCGCGACCTCATCGGCACCGGGCCCGACCACGACCGCCGTCATGGTGCCGCCGGCGGCGCTCACCGCGTCGAGCACATGTGCAAGCAGCGACCGGCCGGCGATTGCGTGCAGCACCTTCGGCCGAGCCGACCGCATCCGTGTGCCTTCCCCGGCTGCAAGCACGACGGCGAGACAGGTGCGTTTGGCCTTCAACCGAATCCTCCAAGCGGCGCCCCGGCCGCCGGCGCCGTCATATCCGAGTGCACCACGCCGGAAAAGCCCGGGCCGACTGCGCGCCCGATGACCGTTGTGCGGGGGAGGCCTGCACGGCATTGTAAAGCCCATGCCGTCGGCTCTTTTTCGCCCCACCGCGGGCCAGACCAACTGGCTGCTGCTCGTCGGCCTGCTTGCCCTCGGCGAAGCCCTCTATCTGCGCTATCTGGCGATCGAATACGCGCCGGTCTCGCTCGCCTGTCAGGGCGGGCTGCAGACCTGGCTGTGCGCCACATTCCGTCTGGCCATTGTGCTTTACAACCATACGGTGTTCGGTTGGGTGGCGCTCGGCGCGGCTTTGCTCAATCTGCTGCGGCCGTCGCTCATACTGGTCGCGGTCGGCCTTGCCGCCACGGCGTTCGGGCTCGTGCTGCACAACGGAAACCTCGCCGGTCTGGCAGCCGCGCTGCTGATCCTCAGCCTGGCGCGGCCCGCGCCTGCAAAAGAGTGAACGCCAAGGCCAGCAGGCCGCCGGCAAACCACAGTGCCTGCCAGTTGGCCAGGCTTTCGTTACCGACGATATAGACCGCCGAGGCCGACAGCGTGGCCGCCATCACGGTCTCGGCGGCCGGTATGTCGCGCCGTCGCCTCCAGGCCGGGAGGAGCTTCCGGCTCGACAGGAAAAGGAATGGCGCTACCGCGCCGGTGAGCGGCGCGAACGGGAAATCCCGGTAGCGGGGGTCGAAGACCAAGCCGAGCGCCGCCTGCACCGAGAGCACGGCAAGCGCGATCAGGAGAACGCCGAGCAAGAGCGGTACCCCGAGGGGCGGACGTTGTGCGCGGCGGCCGAGAAGCTGCGCAAAGCTCGGCGGCCGCGCTTGCGTCGCGAGCGCGAAGGCCACCGCGACCGGCGACAGCAGCGCGACGATCGTCCAGGTCAGAGAGCGCAGCCAATCGCCCACGGTCAGGCTCTCGAGCGGTACGTTTTCGATCGTCCACCCGATCAGGGTTCCGGACACGATAGCAATGGCCGCAAGGCGCAGTCCCCACCCCGTCGGTCGGCGCGGCAGCGCTCCGCCTGCGGGCGGCGAGCGCAGCGGCGACGGCGGCGGCGGCGAGGGCCACTCCCCCCGCCGCTTGCCAGCGCCAGTGCGGGTGGTTGGCGACGGCGCCGCCCCAGGCGAACTTGGCTTCGCGCCGGTAGGCGTCGAACAGCCCCCAATGGCCGCCGACCGTGCCCTCGAGCTGGCGCTTCCAGGGCTGATCGTAGGCCTCGATCAGATTGACCCGATAGTTCTCGCGTCTGGCGAGGGCGACCACCTCATGCAGCGTACGCGCCTGATCCACCGGCGACGGCAAGGCGGCTTCGCGCATGCGGCCGGCGCTCGGCCATCCGAACTCGCCCACGAAAACGTCCTTATCCGGGAAGGCCGCGACGACCCGTTTGCGGATGGCATCGACGTGCCGGGCGGCATCGCGCGCGGGAATGGGGAAGTCCTCCCAGTAGGGGAGGATATGGATGGTGACGAAGTCGACGGCAGCGGCGATCTCGCGGTGGCGCAGCCAGAACTCCCACACATCGGCATAGGTTACCGGCACCGACACCTGTGCCTTGACCTCACGGATGGTGCGGGAGAGGTCGGGCGGCGACATTTCGCCCCGCAGCAACACCTCGTTGCCGACGATGACTGCGGCGATCACGTCGGGATACCGGTTGGCCAGCGCGATGGCGGTTTCGACCTGGTAGCGGCTGCGATCCGGCCGGTTCGACAGCCAGAGGCCTTGCAATACCTTCAGACCGTGGCGGCGGGCGATTTCGGGTATCTGGTCCAGACCGTGGTCGACCGAGTAGGTGCGCACGCAATTGCTGATGCGCTTGAACTGGGCCAGATCCTCGTCGATTTGCCCGGGGTCGATCGGGACGTCCGGTCCGAACGGGTTTTGGGAGCCGCGGAAGGGGGCATAAGAGATGCAGTACAGCTTCTCGCCCGCGGCGAGCGGTGACGGCGGCATTTCGACGGCAGCTCCCAGCCATCCCCAAGCCGCGACGATCGCTGCGGCCGCGATCGCGAAAAGCGCCGTGGCAATGCCCATCCAAATCAGTCCCGGCTCGCGCCCCGCGAACGATGCCGCCTCGCTTATCGTGCGCGACTGGCGGTGCCAAGCGCGCAGGTTTGCAGCGCATCGTGATTTTCCGTCGTCCATTCGCTTTCCCGGCTTGGCGTTGCGTCGCGCGACTGCTTTAATCGGCGGGCGATCGAGGCACGGTTGTCGCCGTAATGCTGACCGAATGGACCCGCATGGGAGGGGGCCAACCGGCCGGCACGGCCTCAAAAATCAGAGCGACCATGCGTTCATACCGTCTGCGTCTCCTGACCGCCGCCTTCAGCGCGGCGATGTTCTGCGTTGCCGGTCCGGCATTGGCCCAGAGCGCGGACCCCAAGGCCGCCGAAAAGCCCGCCGCGGCTGACGGGAAGGATACCCAGAAGAAGGTCGACGAATTCGCGGAAGCCGAGAAGCTGCTGGGAGGCCCCGCCGCAAACCCGGAATGCCTGTGGCTGGGCCGGCGGGTGGTGAGCCTGCTCTGGCGCGATGATCTGGATACCGCTTTCCGTCATCTCGATCTGTACGACCGGTTCGGCTGCCCGGCGGGCCATATCCAGTCGACCTTTCGTTGCGTCGTCCGCCAGGGAAGCATCGATCCGAAGGCGACGGACTCGCTCAACAGCCGGGTGCACGGCTGCTGGATCAACCCGAGCGCCGAGCCTCAGGGGACCGCGGCCGCGCCCAGCGGCACGACCAACCGCTAAACTGTACAGATATTCAGGCAGGCCGATGCTAAGCTGTACAGTCGTTCAGAATGACTGTTTAAATTTCAAAGGAACGATTTTTTTGTAGCAACGTTCTCCTCCTTGAATTGGCCATGACTGATGGCTACTTGCTAAATCGCCTTCCGCTAAGGTACGCTGTCGATGACCTTGGTTGAACCTAGGGGACGGGTTCGGGTCTCTGCCTTCTGCCCCGCGTGGTAGTTGTCAATGCGCTCCGTCGCTGCCGTGGTGGCGCTCGTCGTCTGCGTGCATGCAGGTTTATGGAGCCTGCTCCAACGGCACCAGGCGGTCGCCAGCATCGATACTCCGCTTGCCAGCATCTCTTATTCCCCCTACGCGCGCTCGCAGCACCCCGATTACGGCGACCGGCCGACGCCGGCGCAAATCCGCGCCGATCTGAAGATCCTCAGCCCCTATACCAACACCATCCGTACCTACAGCTCGACCGCGGGTGGAGAGCTGGTGCCGGGGATTGCCGCCGAATTCGGCCTCAAGGTCACGCTCGGAATCTGGATCGACAAAAACGAGGCCCGCAACGAGCGGGAAATCCAGGCCGCGATCGCGCTTGCCCGCCGCTACACCAACGTCAACGCAATCGTGGTCGGCAACGAGACCACGCTGCGCGCCGACAAGACCGTCGATGAGCTCAAGCAACTCATCCAGCGCGTGAAGCGGATGAGCCCGGTGCCGGTTACGACCGGCGAAATCTGGACGGTCTGGAGGGATCATCCGGAACTCGCCTCCGCCGTCGATTTCATCGCCGCGCATATTCTCGAATACTGGGTCGGGATCCCGGCCGACAAGGTCGTCGATCAGACCATCGCGCACTACAACGAGCTGAGGCGTCTGCATCCCGGCAAGCGAATCGTGATCGCGGAATTCGGCTGGCCGAGCGCCGGCTACAACATGCTCGGCGCCTATCCCGGACGGATCGAGCAGGCCGCCGTGTTGCGCGATTTCGTGTCCCGCGCCGAGGCCTACGGTATCGATTACAACGTCATCGAGGCCTTCGACCAGCCGTGGAAGACCAACGAAGGCGGCGTCGGCATGTATTGGGGCATGTTCGACGCATCGCGCCATGCCAAGTTCGCCTGGACCGGCTTGGTCAACGACCCCGATCACTGGAAGGTCGGCGGTCTCGCTCTCCTGCTCGGCCTGCTGCTGTCGCTGCCGATTCTGGCGCGGAGCAATGCCACGCTCGGAGAGGCCGCTACGCTGGCGGTCGCGGCAAACCTGGTCGGCGCCTGGTTTGCGACCGTGTTCGCCTTCTGGCAGACGCATTATTTCGTGCTCGGGGCGGCTTTCGCACTCGGCCTCGGAATCCTTCTGCTTCTCCCGCTGGTCGCGATTGCGCTCGCGCGCATCGAGGAGATCGCCGCCATCGCCTTTGGGCACCGGCCGCGGCGGCTGATCACGGGTCCTCTGCCCGCGGGCGATGGAGCTGCCCCCAAGGTCTCGATCCACATCCCCGCCTTTCGTGAGCCGCCCGAGATGCTCAAGGCCACGCTCGATGCGGTCGCGCGCCTCGACTATCCGAACTTCGAATGCGTCGTGGTCATCAACAACACGCCCGATCCGTTCTTCTGGCGACCGATCGAGGAGCACTGCCAGGCGCTGGGCGAGCGTTTCAAATTCGTCAACGCAGACAACGTGACCGGCTACAAGGCAGGCGCATTGCGTCTTGCGCTCGCCCACACCGCGGCCGATGCGGAGATCATCGGCGTTATCGACGCCGACTACGTGGTACGGCCGGACTGGCTCAAGGACCTGGTGCCGGTATTTGCCGACCCGAAGGTCGGAATGGTCCAGGCGCCGCAGGATCATCGTGATGGCGAGCGCTCCGTCATGCACCACGTCATGAACGGCGAATATGCCGGCTTCTTCGACATCGGCATGGTTCAGCGCAACGAGGCCAATGCGATCATCGTGCACGGCACCATGTGCCTGATCCGCCGCACCGCACTCATGTCGGCCGGCGGCTGGTCGAGCGACACCATCGTGGAGGACTGCGACCTCGGCCTGCTCGTGCTGGAGGGAGGCTGGCAGATCCACTACACCAACCGGCGCTATGGCCACGGCCTGCTGCCCGACACCTTCGACGCCTTCAAGAAGCAGCGCCACCGCTGGGCCTATGGCGGGCTGCAAATCCTGCGCAAGCATTGGCGTTATCTTTTGCCCCGCGCCGGCAGCCTGACCCGCGAGCAGAAGCGCGAGTTCGCCGTTGGTTGGCTCAACTGGCTGGGCGCGGAAGCAATCGGAGTCGTGGTCGCAATGCTCAATCTGGTTTGGGTGCCGGTTGTCGCCTTCGCCGGCATTGCGATTCCGGACATGATTCTGACCGTCCCGATTCTTGCGGCCTTCGTAGTGACACTCGCCCATTTCATTTCGCTTTATCATCTGCGCGTCCGCATTCCGCGCGGCCAGATGATGGGAGCGGTTCTGGCTGCGATGTCGGTGCAGTGGACGGTCGCGCGTGCCGTGGGTTACGGCGTCTGGAAAGAGAGCCTTCCCTTCATGCGGACGGCAAAGGGCGGTGCCACCTGCAAGGGACCGGACTTCCCCGCATTCTGGGAGGCGGTGCTCGCCGCACTGCTCCTGATCGGCGCTGCAGTCGTGGTGATGACCAACTACAAGGGCATCCGTGAGCTCTACGTTTTCGCGCTGGTGCTCGTGGTGCAGAGCCTGCCGTTTCTCGCCGCGGTGGCGATCGCCGGCCTCGAGTCTTCGCGCTTCAACAGCTTCGCCTATTGGCGCGGCATCACCGCCAAAGTCGCCCTGCCCGGCCGCGCCGCGATGGCCGAGGCGCCGGCCGAGCAGAAATCCGTGATCAGCAATCAGTGACGGCGATGGTGGGTGGGCGGATACTTCAAAGCCTGCAAGCCGGACCGCTGACCGCAATCGCGGTCAGCCCGGCAATGCTGTTTCCACCAGCCTGACCCAGTACGACGTCCCGACCGGGATGGTATCGTCGTTGAAATCGTAGGCCGGATGATGAAGGCCGGCGCTGTCGCCATTGCCGACGAAGATGAAGGCGCCGGGCCGCGCCTGTAGCATGAACGAGAAGTCTTCCGCACCCATCACCGGCGCGACGTTATCATCGACCCGGGCGCGGCCGACCACCTCCGCCGCCACCGAGGCCGCGAAGGCGGTTTGGCGGTCGTGGTTGCGGGTCACGGGGTAGTCGCGCTTGTACGTCAGCTTGGCGGTCGCGCCGTAGAGTTGTGCGGTCCCGGCCACGACTTCGTGCAGCCGCTTTTCCAGGAGATCGCGCACCCCGGGATTGAGGCTGCGCGCCGTACCGCGCAGCAGCGCAGTCTGCGGGATCACGTTGTCGGTCGAGCCGGCCTGGAACACGCAGATCGAGATCACCGCCGCGTCGAGCGGGTCGACGTTGCGCGACACGATCGATTGGATCTGGTTGATGATCTGTGCGCCCACCAGAACCGTATCCACGGAGATATGCGGCCGCGCGGCATGTCCGCCGCGACCCTCGATTTCGATGGTAATGCGATCGGCGGCGGCCATCAGCGGACCGGGGCGCAGCGCGAATTCACCGATCGGCAGGCCGGGATAATTGTGCATGCCATAGACTTCCTCGATGCGGAAGCGGTCCATCAGGCCGTCCTGGATCATGGCTTTGCCGCCGGCGCCGCCCTCTTCGGCCGGCTGGAAGATCACCACGGCGGTGCCGGCGAAGTTGCGCGTTTCGGTCAGGTAGCGCGCGGCGCCGAGCAGCATCGCGGTGTGACCGTCATGACCGCAGGCATGCATCTTGCCGGGCACGGTGGACTTGTAGGGGACGTCGCCCGCCTCCTGGATCGGCAGCGCATCCATGTCGGCGCGCAGCCCGATCACCCGATCACTGCCGCCGCCCTTTTTGCCGCGGATCACGCCCACCACGCCGGTGCGACCAATACCGGTCACCACCTCATCGCAGCCGAAACGCTTGAGCTTGTCGGCCACCGACGCCGCGGTCCGATGGACGTCGTAGAGCAGCTCCGGATGGGCGTGGATATCGCGCCGCCAGGCGGTGATCTCGCCATGCAGGTCGGCAATGCGGTTGACGATCGGCATCAGGTCGCTCCTCGCACGGCGCGGCGGCCGAAGCTCCATCCCCAACCTGAGGATAAGTCCGTCCGGGTCACTTGCACAGGGCCAAACCCATCGCGATTCCCGGCCTTGACCCCGCGCGGGGGCACCCCTACACACGCGCGCAACGCGACGTGGGCTCTCTCAAAGAGTCCACCGCATCCGGAATGCGGCGTGTGGAGAGAGCCCGTAGCTCAGCCGGTAGAGCACGTGACTTTTAATCACGGGGTCCTGGGTTCGAGTCCCAGCGGGCTCACCAATAAAATCAAGGGTTTACTCCAACCAAATTTAGGTCAGAACCGCCTCGGGTAACGCTGTGGGTAACAGCAAGCAGAGGGCGCGCTTCGTGGTGCCGGCGGCCTCGCCAACATCGCGGCAGGCCTATTGCCGTCGCCAGCACTTGGCGGACGCCGCCATCGCAGCCTCGCGCGTGTCCGCGTACCGTGCGCCGCGCAGCGCGTGTCACCGTTGTGACCGCTCGCCCAAATCCAATGGTCGATCCTCCGGGGCAACCGGTCAAAAGAAAGATGCGGCCGACCACGACGTCATTCTGCAGCACATTGAAGTCGTCCCGGTTCGAGCCAATCGGCGCACGCTTGAGAATTAGCGGGACATTGTCTCGGGATCGGGCGCTCCGTGCACTCGGAGTCGGGGGCTTGGATACGCGGTGGTGAATGGAGGCGTATCTGCCTCTGAAGAACGATTTGTTTTGAACACGCCCACGGTGCCTCCGTCCCATCTCGGGCTCGAAGAAGAGGTCAGTTTCCGCGTCCACGCTGTCGAGGAGGTAAGAAATGGGCTTTGAACGCACTCGGCACTCCGCGCCACGAATGGGCACCCTATGACAGCCAGCCGGGACTGCGCCACTGCGTTTCTGGCTGGCATTAGGTGTCCACACGAGGTTGGCCCGATGTCATCACAAGTCGAGTTGTGCGAGCACCACGCCAAGGACCGTCTCCAAGCCGCACAGAAAACCGAAGACCCCTTGGCGCGCGAGATGCTTCTCAGGCATGCGCTGGAGTGGATGCGGGACGGGCTTGCAGCATCCAAGCAATCGAAGCTGTGTGCCGTTTGTGGACGCAAAGCAGCACCGGGATCGAGCCTGGTACATTGAGGTCATCTCCTCTTAGCCCCCCTTGCCGGCAACCACGGGAAGCCCCAGGCGGCGCGGGAGCTCCCTTGGGGTCCTTGGGGGGAGGAACTCTGGCACCAATTCGCGTCTACGGAGTTATTGGGCGGGTGGGCGGATGCAGTTCTTCGGTCCATAAGCAGAAGGCGATCCACGGACATGTCGAGTAAGGCACCGTCCACCCACCAGCCGCCTGGGCGATGACACCTTGAAACCAAACTCTGACGCGGACGTTGGTGAAGTGGAGCATTTGGCTCCTAACGACTGGTAAGGCACTGACTTCTGGGAGGGCTGCAGTCACTAGGCGGGCCCTCCCTTTTCAATTTGGTTGAGCGCGTGCGTCCCCGCAGCCCCTAAAGAACCCGCGGAACGCAGAGGGCTCCTGGAACTGTGCGGGCCCGGGCGGGACCGCGCGGTGGGTATCTCTGATCTCAAGAGCCGCGTAGATTGGCCGTGCCGGCGGGGGCGCACGTGTAACCAACGTCGGCATTCCTCTGGAGACTTCGAGGGCTGCTGCTGTCGCGGTGGCCCTCTCTTTTATTGCGCCAGGGGCCGGTCTTCTCTGCAGTGGAAAGTCGAACAACTCGCGCGCGGCTCTTTACCCGGAATTTGAAATCGGGGGGTGGGAATCTCGTGACCGCCAGTGGCGGTGGCTGCGATCTACCGGTTGATGCCGCCGGGAGAGCCAAAAAGGCCAACTCGGGAGTAGCCGAGAAGGCCTTTGAGACGAACGCCCGGAGCGCTCCTTTTTTCTCTGTTATCTGGAGAGAGTGCGCCGGTTCTGTTCCAGAGACTAACGAACAGGATGCAATGGGGTTCCGCACCGTCCATCCGATACGAGTGAGCAGTTTTGTACAGACTGCGACGACCTACTGCGCGTAGGTTCTCTCCCTCAATCCCAGGGTTGGGAGAGATGCCCTCACAGGCCTACTCGTACGAATTTCGCCAATGATTGCGTTCTCGGATGGATGATCCGAAACATCGCAAGCAGCTTCGCAAGTTGGCGTGCGACTGGACGGCCGCCCTGCAAGCATTGACGGTCTGAGAGACCGAGGGTCGGGCTCCCGCCTGCAATCAAGGGAGTTTGCTGTGTCAACCACTCACTCTCTGGAAGCCGGTTCATTCGACCCGGTGACTACCAAGGCGATGGGCGCGGCCTTCGACGCTGCGTGCCGAGAGCTTCACGACAGGGGCCAACCAAAGATCGTCCGCGAACTCATCGCAAAGCAGATAATTGCCGTTGCCAAGACGGGCGAGCGCGATCCATCCCGCTTATGTGATGTGGCCTTGCAAGCCGCAGGGATCACCCCTCGATACGGTTAGAACTCGCGGCGCTTCATTCGATGACCTCGTCGGCTGTCGTGAGTAGCGTCGGCGGCACGGCGAGGCCGAGCATTCTGGCGGTCTGAGCGTTGATGACAAGTTCGAATTTGCTCGGTTGCAGCACGGGCAGATCGACCGGTTTGGTGCCCTTGAGGATAGCGGCCTGCATACACTCCGGCCTGATGAAAGGCGTCGGCGATGTTGGTCCCATAGCTCATCAGCCCGCCGATCTCGGAAAACTCGCGACCTGAATAGAGAGCGGGCAGCCTATGGTGCGCGGCCTGTTGAACGAATTGGACGCGTCGGCTATTGAGAAAGCCATCGGTGCCGACAAAGAGAGCATCGGGCGGTTCGCGTGCAAATGTTGAAAACGCAATATCGATTTCCCTGCTTGTGCTGACTGGGAACATCTGAATTTGCAGCCCCATGGTGCGGGCAGCCGGGTGCGCGTCCCTTTCCGTGGCCTGGAGAGTTGGAACGTTGGCCGGGTTGACGAATACAGCGACCCGGACGGCTTGTGGCACCATCTCATGCAAAATCGCCAGTTGCTTCGCCACAAGCTCCGTATTTAAAAAATTGATACCGGTCAGATTGTCGCCCGGCCGGGCGATGGCTGCGACAAGACCCAGTCTGACGGGATCTTCCGGGACAACAAAGATGATCGGGATCGATGTGGTTCCCGCCTTTGCAGTCAATACGACGGCAGTACTTCCACCCGCATAGATGACGGCGACCTGCCGGCGAACCAGCTCCGCCGTCAGTTCTTGCACTCGCTCGATTTTGTTTTCTGCCCAGCGATAGAGGATTTTTACGTTGTCGTCTTCCACATAGCCGGTGTCTCTGAGGCCCTGACGAAAACCTCGTAGACGGTCGGTCATCGCTTCGGGTGACCTTATATCAAGGAATCCGATCACCGGCATCGCCGGCTGCTGCGCGCGCGCCGCGAGCGGCAAGGTCGCCGCGCCAGCGATGAGCGCCATGAACTTGCGCCGCCTTGTATGTCGGGAAAGGAGCATTGTGAGGGGTGGCAGGGGCTGAGTTGTCATAGCTCAGCCCCCGTCGCGACCGGAAGCCCGCAGCCGCCTCGGATGTCAGACCGCGAATGAGCTTGGTGCTCCAGTCGCTTCTTCCATACCCGAACAGTTGCCAGGGCACGAGCCCGCATCAGCAAGGATGGGATACGAAGATGGAAAAGCTTTCCTATGGCGGCATTGACGTGTCGAAGGACCGACTGGACGTGGTAGTGCTGCCTGAGGGGTGGTTCTTTTCGGTGAGTAACGACACAGCCGGCTGGACCGAGCTGGTCGCAAGGTTGCGCCCGCTCGCAGTCTGCGCAATTGGCCTTGAGCCGAGCGGCGGTTACGAGCGTGGCATCATCCGTGCCTTGCTCGCGGCCCGACTGTCGGTGCGACGTATCAACCCCAACAAGCTTCGTCAGTTCGCTCGCGCCCGCAGCGTCCTGGCCAAGAATGATCGCCTCGATGCGCGACTGATGGCAGAGTATGTCGCCATCATGCCGACCCGAGCTGTGCAACGGGACGACGCGGTCGACAGGCTCGCCGAGGTCGTCACCATGCGGCGACAGCTGTGTGACGAGCATGTCGCCGTCGAGAACCAGACAGCTCATCTCGAAGATGCCATGCTCAGGCGGCTCAGCAAACGCCGCCTGCTCCGACTGGAGGCCGATATCCGCCTCCTCGACAAGCGCTTGGCCGAGATGGTCGCCACCAATGCTGCTTTCGCTCGGCTCTATGAGCTGCTCACCTCGATGCCGGGCGTCGGCCCAGTGCTGGCCTTCACGCTCATCGCCCTGCTGCCAGAACTCGGGAAGATGAGCCGCAAGCAGATCGCCGCCCTCGTCGGTCTCGCACCATACGACTTCGACAGTGGCAAGCTCAGGGGACACCGAAGTATCTACGGCGGTCGGATGCCGGTCCGTAATGTTCCTCTACATGGCAGCCCTCAGCGCAAGCCGATACAATCCCGCTCTCAAGACCTTCTCCAACCGTCTTGCCCACGCCAACAAGAAATCCAAGGTCATTATCGTCGCCGTCATGCGAAAAATGATCACTACCCTCAACGCTATGCTCCGCGATAATGCTGCGTGGCAGCCGCAATCCAACTGAGCCAACAACACAGTTGCTCATTCGATCACCTCGTCGGCGCCGGCGAGCAGCGACGGCGGCACATCAAGCCCGAGCGCCTTGGCGGTCTTGAGGTTAACCACCAGCTCGAACTTGACTGGCGCCTGGACGGGAAGCTCGCTCGGTTTCGAGCCGTGGAGAATGCGGTCGGCGTACGACGCCGCACGTCGGTACTCATCGACGATATAAGGGCCGTAAGAGATTAGGCCGCCGACTTCAGCAAATGAGCGGGACCAATAGACGGCAGGTACATGGTAGCGAGCAGCTAGCGCAGTAATCTCGGCGCGATGGCCGACAGTGAAGGCGTCCGGTATGACGACGAGGCCACTACTTGGCTCGCGTGCCTCTGTGCTAACGAGGGATTCGACGCCCGGCATGTCGTTAACGGGTGCGACAACCGCCTCCGCGCCGAGGGAGGCAGCGGCGGCTTTGAATGGGTTCAGATAACCTTCGACGAACGTCGCCGTTGGCGGATTGAACAATAACGTGACCCGGGCGACCCGCGGCGCAATCTCCTTGAGCAGCTCCACCCACTTGCCACCGAGCGACCCCACGATGGGGGTGAAACCAGTCGCGTTGCCGCCTGGCCGCGGTAGGCTCGCGACGAAACCGCTACCAACAGGATCGGCAACGAGCACGAAAATAATGGGGATGGTACGCGTCTGTTGGAGCATGGCCGCGGTAGCGGGGGTGCTGCTCGTAAGAATGAGGTCCGGTTGAAGCGTGACGAGTTCCTTCGCGAATTGTTTCATCAACTCGATATCAGCCGCCGCCCAGCGAATGTCGATCTCGCTGTTGCCGCCCTCCATCCACCCGAGCTTCCGAAGCCCCTCCCGAAACGCCGCGACCGAGGACCGCCCTTCTTGGTCGCTCTCGGCGGAGGACGTCAGGACACCGATCCGCCGAACCCTCTCAGTCTGCGCGTGCGCCGCCATCGGCCATGCCGCCGCTGCGCCGCCGACCAGCTTGATGAACTCGCGGCGTCTCACTCGATTACCTCGTCGGCGCGGGCGATCAATGTCGGCGGCACGTCGAGGCCGAGCGCCTTGGCGGTTTTGAGATTGATGACGAGATCGAATTTCGTCGGCTGCTCAACCGGGATGTCTGACGGTTTTGCGCCGCGCAGAATCTTGTCAGCAAAATCGGCCGCGCGGCGAAACAGGTCCAGGAAGTTCGGTCCATAGGACATCAGCCCGCCCGCTTCGACGAACTCGCGAACGTTGTACATAGTCGGCAGCCTCATGCCCAATGCCAAGGTATTGATGCGAGTTCGGTTAGTGGTTACGAGCGGATCGTTGCAGACGTAAAGTGCCTCCGCGCGGCCCTTGAACGCCTCGAAGGCGGCTGCAATATCCTCCGGGCGGCGGATTTCTGATGCGACAACTTCGAGGCCAAGCGCGCGGGCCGTTGTCTGAGCCTCGGCCATTTCCAGTACGGCGGGAGGTGCGCCGGGATTGGCCATGATCGCTAAACGGCGCAGTCCGGGGGCAACCTCATGCAACAGTTCGAGCCGCTTACCGGCAAGATCAGTTGCTTGGATTGACAGGCCGGTGGCGTTGCCGCCCGGTCGCGCCAGGGAATTGACTATGCCAGTGCCGACCGGGTCTCCAACTGCCGCGAACACGATCGGGATGACAGACGTTGCCTGTTTTGCCGCGATGACCGGTGGGGTTGCCGATGTGACAATGACATCCACCTTTAGCCGGACGAACTCGGCTGCGAACTCGGCTAGGCGCTCGGTGCGTCCCTCGGCCCAGCGATACTCGATCGCAACATTGCGATCCTCGGTCCACCCGAGTTCGCGCAGTCGCTGCACAAAGGCGCCGACCCGACGGCTGTCTAGCGACGGCGTGTTCGGACCCAAGAATCCGATGGTCGGCAGCTTCGCCGGTTGCTGCGCGCGCGCCGCAAGCGGCCACGTCGCCGCCGCGCCGCCGAGCAGGGTGATGAATTCGCGCCGCCTCATGCCAAACATGGGGCTCCCTCCCACGGGTGCCGCCGCCGATCATACACCTATGGACCACCGGGCGCAGGCGGTCTGACGCATCGGGAGCCTGCCCTTGGAAGGGTCACCCGATCCTTGGGGCAGACCTGAATTCGTTCTGAATTCGAGGTGGCTTGCTGCTGGCGCCTCAAGCCCAGCATGATGCGCCTGCCCCGCGGTCCAATGTCCCCGTTGCGGCATGTCCGCGTTGAGTTCGTTCTCCACCCAACTTCGGACATTGGTCGGCGCGGTCGGCACGGCAGAAAAGTGCCAACAGCAGTCATTAGCCGAATCACTCAAATCGTCGGCAATCGCGAGCCGCGGTGCTAAAGATACGGGAAGACCGGTTGGCCGAGCGGCGATGCGACCGCCTGCAATTCCACGCCATTGAGAGGCGGCGATTTGTCGCCGATATCCCTCACTCGACACTGACGCCTGCTGTGCGAACAACCTTGCCCCATTGATCGACCTCCGCGCGCAGGAACTTGTCCATCCATTCCGCGGTTGTTTCCTCGGGCTGCGGCGGGATCGCGCCAAGCTCCTCGATCTTCTTGCGAACGCCCGGATCAGTGATCGCCAGCTTGAGGGCTGTATTGACCCTAGCAGCGATCTCTTTCGGCGTTTTGGGTGGGGCAACGATGGCATTCCAGCCGACGACGTTGAAATCCGGCACACCTGCCTCTTTGGCATCGGGAACATCAGGCGTGGCCGCAACGCGCGATGGCTGAGCTGCTACCAGCGCGCGGATCGCTCCCGCGAGCACCTGAGGAACGACATTGGGTGACGAGTCGCACATGGCATCAATTTGCCCGCCCAACAGATCTTTCATCGCCGGCCCAGTGCCTCGATAGGGCACGTGTCGCAGCTTGATTCCCGCAAGATTCTCTAGATAGAGGCAGACGAGATGCGCGTTCGAACCGAGCCCGGCATTGCCCACAGTCACCATCTCAGCGTTTGCTTTGGCATGAGCGATGAACTCGGACAATGTTTTGGCCACCAGGTCATTGCGCACGACGAGAAAGTTGGGCGTACTTGCAAGCATTCCCACCGACACGAATTGCCGCGGGTCGTATCCGATCTTCTTGTAGAGCGCGAACGCAGCCCCGAGACTGCCCAGATTGCCTGACAGCAGCGTGTAACCATCACCCTGTGCTTTCGCCACGCGGGCCGAGCCGATCGTCCCGCCGGCACCGGCCGCGTTCTCGACGATAACCGGCTGTGCGAGCGTGCGTGACATGTGGTCACTCACAAGACGGGCCAGCACGTCATTCGGGCCGCCGGCTGCGAATGGCACGACGATTGTAATGGGCTTGCTCGGATAATCCTCGGCGGCAACGTCTGAGGCGATTGCGAATGCTGCCAGAATGCCGACTGACAATCTCGTCAACATGACACCCTCCTCTGCGGAAGCCGACGTCTGAACGCTGGCGCTTCAAGCGGTTGAGGCTTGGTCGGTCCCAATGGCCGTGAGCAATCGCGCGACATTGAGCACATGCGAGCTGATCTCCGTGGTTGCCTGGTCGAGGCGGCCAGCCGCCCAGAGATCGATGATGTGGCGGTGCTGCGCGATCGCCCGCGCCATGCGGTCTCGCTCACGTGGCAGGCGATGCCGGAGGGCTCTTAGTCGATCCGAGATGCCGCTGTAGGCTCGGATCAGGTACGCATTGGCACTAGCCGCGACGATCCCCTCGTGAAATTGGCAATCGAGCTCATCGCACAGCACGAGGTCGCCATCGTCGAGCGCGATCGCGGCTCGTCCTACTAATAGACCGAGGCGGGCCATCAGATCGGCTGATCCGGCGTCCGCAGCTAGGCGGATTGCACCGGCTTCGAGAATGGCACGCGTTGCGCAGATATCGCACACGTCCTCTATCGTAAGATCAAAGACAAAGGTGCCGCTCTGCGGGCGCATTACCACGAGCCCGTCGCTCTGGAGCTGGACCAGCGCCTCGCGAACGGGCGTGCGGCTCACATTGAGCTCGGCCGCAATTTTCTTGTCGGAGATGCGCGCACCGAGCGGCAGGCGACCGGTTGTGATGCGGGACCGGATTTCGGTTGCGACGATCGCCTTCGAAGGCGGCTCTGTAGACCCGGATGGGATCAAGTGAACGATTTCCGCAGACATCGCCACTCCGACCACTGCGTGCCATTCATGTGATATATTAATTTTTGGCGATGTCAACATGAAACAGCAAAAATAGTCCCAATATGCCCATTATTTCGAGGATATTGACCCTATGAGCCTATTCCTTTAACGAATTTGATATATTAGAACAGAATTTGATATATTAGAACAGGATAGTGCACGTGACCCCAGCAAAGCTTCCCGACAACGGGTTCCTCATCTTCGCGAAGCGCGAATGTGAGACTTGCGCCATGGTCGAACCGGTGATCGGTGAAATAGCCCGCTTCGGGCTGCCGATAACGGTGCTGACCCAAGACGACCCGAGCTTTCCCAGTGTGGTCAAAGCTTTCGACGACACCGCCCTCGAGCAATCGTTCCGCTTCGAGGTCGAGGCAGTGCCGACCGTGATCCGCTTGGAGAAGGGCAAGGAGGTTGGGCGCACCTTCGGCTGGAATCGCACCGAATGGGAGCGCTTAACTGGCCTTCACGACCTGGGCCCCGGCCTGCCAGCGATGCGTCCCGGCTGCGGCTCGAAGACGCGCGAGCCAGGTGTCTGGGAGGAACTGGTCGCGCAGTATGGCAGCAGCCGTCTGCGCTCCCGCCGGATCGTGATCGGCGAATGGGACGACGAAATCGAAGCCTGCTTCGACCGTGGCTGGTCCGATGGTCTGCCCGTCGTGCCGCCGACCGACGCGCGCATCATGCGCATGCTCGAGGGCACCGCCCGCAAGGGCGACGAAATCATCGGGCACGTGCCGCCCAACCTCGCCCCAATCACGGTCGAGAAGGTCGCGATCAACGCCGTGCTGGCAGGCTGCAAACCCGAATATATGCCCATTGTCCTTGCCGCACTCGAAGCCGCGCTCGAGCCCGAGGCAACGATGCATGGACTGCTGTGCTCGACCTGCTTCTCCGGACCGATTGTGGTAGTGAATGGGCCGATCACGCGCGAGATCGGGATGAACTCTGGCATCAATTGTCTAGGCCAGGGCAACCGCGCCAATGCCACAATCGGCCGTGCCTTGCAGCTGATCATCCGCAATATCGGCGGCGGCCGGCCTGGTGAGATCGATCGCGCAGTGCTCGGCGGGCCCGGCAAATACACCTTCTGTTTTGCGGAGGACGAGAGCGATCCGACCTGGACGCCGCTCAGCGTCGCGCGTGGCATTGCGCCGGGCAAGAACGCAGTCACTCTGTTCCAGGGCGACGGCATCCAAGGTTTCGTCGATCAGCGCTCGCGCACGCCCGAGCAGCTGACAAAATCGCTTGCGCTATCCCTGCTCGCGGTCGGCAACTGGAAGCTTTGCGAGTTTACCAACGCAATGCTCGTCCTGGTGCCTGAGCACTACTCCATCTACCGCGAAGCTGGCTGGGATCGTCAGCGCATCACGCGCGCACTGCACGCCGCCATGGTTCGACCCGGCAAGGACGTCATCCAGGGCGGGCTGGGCATCGGTGAGGGCGTCGATGTGAAGCGCAAGAACGAGATGGTCAACAAGTTCTGGCCCGAGGGGCTGCTGATCGTGCATGCGGGCGGGCAGGCCGGGCTGTTCTCGGCGATTTGCGCCGGCTGGACCGGCGGTCGATTCCGGGAGGAGTCGAAAACCGTGACGAAGGAGATTCGTCCGTGAAGCCCCGCCTGATGATGCGCGACCCGACTGCCGAGACTACATCCGATTTGCGTTCTCGCACGGCCCCGCTCGCGAGTCCTACCGGCAAAACGATCGCGCTGATGGACATCGGTAAGATGCGCGGGGATGAGTTCATCGATCGCTTGGAGCAGCTCTGCCGTATGCGCGGCGTAACGACGCGCCGCTATAAGAAGCCGACCAACACCCGCGTCGCGCCGCGTGAGATGATCAAGGACATCACCACGCATTGCCAAGCCGTCATCCTCGCGCTCTCCGACTGTGGCTCCTGCACGTCGTGCTCCACCCACGATCTCAACGATCTCGACAAAAAAGGGCTGCCTGGTGTCAGCGTGTTAACCGAAGAGTTCCGGCAAGCATTTGAAGCGCAGAGATCAGCCATCGGTCTCGATGCTGCCGCGGTGTATGTGCCGCACCCTATGCAGAATAGGACGACAGAAGAACTTTACGCATTTGCCGAGCAGTCGATTGATGCCATTCTTGCGGCAATCTGCGAGCCCTGTGCAGCAATACCGTGACGCGGATGGGACAACGGACATTATGGGTTCGCCCCTTCGCGCCGGCGTTGCGGTCAAGTTAGCATCGTCGTCCGCGGCCTTAGATTCTCGTGCCCCGTTGGATGGTTCGAACAAACGCGTCGAGGTCCGCTTTGGGTCAAAATGCGAAGAACTCGCATTGAGCATATGTCGGCCGGTCTTACCCCCCGAAAGCCGACATTGCTCAGCGCAGTTGGCACGGCAGAAAAGTGCCAAAAGCCGCCGTGAGCAGATGCAGCGAAGAGCAGTCCTATTCGATCACCTCATCAGCGCGGGCGCGCAGCGCCGGTGGCACTTCGAGGCCGAGTGCTTTTGCCGCCTGATGACCAGCTCATACTCTGTCGGCACCTGCACCTAGGTCGGCACGGCTTCTCACTTTTTAGGATGCGATTCTGCGTCGCCGCCAATCACGACGCTGCCCGCCGGCGTTCCACACGATAGGACGCATGTCCGGCAATGTGAGTGGACCGGAGGGCACTGAAGCACGAGTATCTAAGACAGCTCGTTGACTATCGTCTCGATTGTGTTGGATCGGCTGGATGGCCACTGACACCCAAGTATTGGTGGTGGGCGCAGGTCCAGCGGGCCTGTTCATGGCGGCTGAGCTGAATTGGCATGGCGTTTCCTGCCGGATTGTTGATAAGAACGACGGGCCTACCCACGACAGCCGTGCCGCTAGCATTCAGGCCCGCACGCTGGAAATCCTGGAGTCCGTTAGCCTTGCGGACGAGTTTGTGCAGGTGGGTAACATCTGCCATGCCGCAGCCACCTATAATTCCGACCACAAAGTCATCAAATACCTGACCTTTGATGAGTTGGACTTAGCCTTTCCCTTCGTTTTGCAACTGCCACAGAGCCAAACAGAGCGAATAGTGGCCCGCTATCTGGCGCGTCTCGGCACAGAGGTGGAACGGCGTGTTGAACTCGTTGCGTTCGAGCAGGACGAAGACGGGGTGCGCGCAACGCTTCAGCCTGCCGACGCCGGACAGGAGACGGCCCACGTCTCCTATCTCATCGCCTGCGACGGCGCCCACAGTCCGGTTCGCCGCGCACTCGGTATCTCGTTCTCTGGCGACGATTATCCCACCGATTTCATGACGGCAGATGTCCAGGTTGACTCGAAGCTACCTCGGGATCAACACGCCTTTTTCTTTGCTGCCGAGGGTATGCTCGCCTTTTTCCCGCTGCCGAGAGGACGCGCTACCCTCGCTGCCGATATTGGCCCAGCCCAGGGAGATCATCTGCCACTTGGGGAGCCAGCCCTCGAGGACCTTCAGGCGATATTCAATGTCCGGACGCCGGGTGGCGTGCTGAGTGATCCCATCTGGAAGGTGTACTACCGTGTCCACTGCCGTCAAGCGGAGCGATATCAGGTGGGCCGCGTCTTTCTGGTTGGGGATGCCGCCCATGTCAGCTCCAATATTGGTGGCCAGGGTATGAACACCGGCATGCACGATGCGTACAATCTCGGCTGGAAAATCGGACTCGTGCTAAAGGCCAGATCCCCAGCAAGCCTTCTCGATAGTTACCATCCTGAGCGTCACCAGGCCGGGCGGGACATGCTCTATCTGACAGACCATTTGCACCGGGCAGTGCTCCGCGAGGAACCGCATCTTTCGCTCTCGGACACCCTGCGACAAAAATTGGCCGCGGTTCTGGCCGGCCAAGAAGTGATGCAGCAGCGAATGCGCAGAGCCGTGGCAGAGCTGAACATCGGCTACCGCCATAGTCCCGTCGTCGCGGAGCACCACCGCTTGCTGCCAGGACCTCGCGGGGCGCACACCAGTGTTATGGGTTGGCATGATTTTGGCGCCGGGCCACGCGCGGGAGACCGCGCACCCGATGCCCGGCTCATTCTTCATCCCGGACGTCAATCCGTTCGGTTCTTCCAGAGGTTACGTGGAACCGCGCACCACCTGGTGCTATTTGCAGGTGCGCTCGCGACGGGGGAAACGCACCGGCGACTGCAAGCCTTGGCGGATGCAACCATGCACGACTACCCAGAGCGCATCGAACGGCACCTGATCGTCCCACACGAGCTCCCTGAGGACCTGGTAGGCAAAGGCGAAATACTTTTGGATCCGAGGGGCGAGTTACACCACCGCTATGGAGCTCGAAGTGCATGTCTGTATGTGGTCCGTCCCGACGGCTATATCGGCTTCCGCAGTCAACCTCCCGATCCCGAAGCGCTGAAGTCGTACTTCACCCAAATATTTCTCTAGGGGGAATTCCTTACAATCGAACAGGACAACACGCGGCAAACCACCGCGCTGCGGTGATTCAGTTCACTGACAAGCGGGACCTACGAACTGAGAGGTCAGCGTCGCTGCAACGCGTTGTGCAGCAAAATTGCCGGCGCGACTTCCGCTCCGAGTCAAACCCGGCCCTGAGGTGATGTCCGCTCAATGTTCGCTTTGCCCGCGAAAGCGGCCGTATAACGGACATCGGTGGGCTCCAAAGGTGCCAGGAAGCGACATATGCGCCGCAGCAAACAGAACCACTATTCGATCCCCCTCAGCGCGAGCGATGCTGCATTCGCGCGCCGCGTAGGATGGCAATGTCCTCTCGCGTCTGGCCAATGCCCGACAGCTGCTGATCATCAAAATTCGTGAGCCATGCGCGAATCCGTTGCTTGGCGGGATCGCTCTCGGCTGCAACGAGCCTGCGGACGAGACCCGAGTTGGCTTTCGATAGAACGGCCGGAAGCACGGCGAGCCGAACTGGGAAGCTGTTCATGTTCCCACTCCTGTCTGATCGGGGTCGGGGCGGCCGATGACGGCCGCGCGTACCGGGGGCGTTCCTCCGAATAATTCGGCGTTCGGTTTTTGTATACGAAGCGGCGTCTGGCCACGTGATAGGCCGGATCGGGCCCGAAGAAGTTGGCGGCCATGCGCTCCAGCTCTTCCGCGCGATAGGCGGCAAGGCGCCTCCCGCGTTCGTCGGTCAGCCGGCGCTCGTGCTTCTCGCGGAGAAGCCGCCAGAAGTCCGCGCGCTGAGCGAGGTCCTTCGCCCTTTGCGCAAGGACGTCCTCGAATTCGGCGACGCTGTCACCGAAACAGTCATCCACAAACCCGATGGCTCGGGCCTCCCGCGTCCCCATCGGCCGACATCCTTCCGTCAGCGCGATCGCCGTTGCCGGACCGACGCGTCGGGGCAAGGTGTAGGTCCAGTATTCCGAGCCATAGAGCCCGCCCATGCCCTTGTAGTGCGGATTGAGGACCACGCCTTCGCGGGCGAAGACGTGGTCGGCGGCCAGGGCGAGCATGGCGCCTCCCGCTCCGGCGTTCCCGCGCAGACCCGCGACCACCAGGTGCGACGCGGTGGTCAGGATCTCGTGGACGAGGTCGTCGATAGCGTTGATGTTGCGCCAGGATTCCAAAGCGGGGTCCCCTGCCTCGATCACGTTGAGATGGATGCCGTTGGAGAAGAAGCTGCGGCCGCCGAGCAGCACGATCACTCGCGTGGGCCGGCGGCGCGCAAAGAGGAAGGCGTCGCGAAGACAGCGGCACTGATCGGTGCTCATCGCGCCGTTGTAGAAATCGAAGTGCAGGTACCCGACGGCTTCCTCCTCGGAGTAGCGGATTTCGCGGAAGGTCCGGTAGTCGACCGCCGCGTCGAGCGGCAGCTCGGAGTGCGGAATCCTGGCCGCGCGCGGCCCGAGGGCATGCACCGCCGGCAGCTTCAGTCCCGGCCAGGCACCGTGGTCCTTGGCCTTGAGATGCGTGATCCAGACGGCGCCGCCCACGGTTGCGCGGCAGATCGCGCCGTCCCGCTGGGACAGGATCTGTCCGGGTGCGCCCTGCTGCCGATCCTCCGGATGCGCTCCGTAGAGGTAGTACGCAGCGCCGAACAGATCATCCAGCACGCCGGGCGCGCTATCGGCGGCCGCGATCTTCCGCACGACGGTGGCGGTCGGGTCCCGGCTCCAGTCGATGGCGCGGTCGCTCTGACGCATCGTCGGCCGCAGACGGCCCCGAACCTCGGGCTTGTCATAGGCGACCGGTTCCGGCTGGAAGCTCCGCGATGCAAACTTGGCGACACCCTCCAGCACGCCGAGCACGGCCGCTTCGGTGAGCCGCTCGCGATACAGGCCGCCTTTCGTAGTCGAGGCAGCGTCCAGCGGAAACTCGTGGGTCGCCCAGATGGGACCGGCATCCATCTCGGCCGTAGCCTGCAGGATTGTCACTCCCCATGTCTTCTCGCCGTTCATGATCGCCCAGTCGAGCGAGGACGCCCCGCGATCGCCCTTGATTCCGGGATGCACGATCAGACAGACGAATCTGGACCAGATCGCATCGGGGATCGCAGGCTTGAGCATCGGGGCGATAATAAGCTCGGGCGCGTGGTCGGCCACCGACCTCAGCATGGCGTCTTCGCTCGTGGCCAGCGTCACCGTCACCGCGTGGCCGCGCTCGGCAAGCTCGATCTGGAGCCGCTGGCTGAGGCTGTTGTGCGCCGAGGTCAGGAAATGAATTTTCACGACAAACCGTTTTCGCGTCGTCGAATGGACCGAACCGCCTTCGAAGCCCGGGGCGAGGTCGAGAGCCGAGGGGGCGCAGGCCATCTGAGTGCGGCCGGTTGCGCAATGATTTCAGAAGCACGGAATCCGGTTACCGCTGAAATCCGGCCCCGCGCGGGCCGCGGCGCGTACGCGCTATGCGCGATTGAACAGATTCCAGCAGCCACCACCGGCTTCACGTTCTGATAACCAAAAGCAGTAAAGCCTTCTTCACCGCCTCGCCTGTCGAGCCCAACTTGATGATTGGATCTGCCATGGTCGTTGCTCCTATTGTTGCTACCTATGGGAGTACTCTGACAACGTCATGGCAACCACAAGTAAAGTCGCATGTAGAGTGAGGCAGGTCACTCAAGCAAAGATTTCTCCATTGCGCCGCAAATAAAATATGCAACCGCGCGAAGGCAAACTACGAAGATCGAAGGGCTGCGGCCTCGCCTCGGTCTCGAGAAGGTTGTCTTCAGCGGTTTAGCTGGCTCTTCAAACCAACACCGAACGAACCGGTTTCTATTAGCGAGCCTCAATGAGAAAGCGCTGGCGACACAACGCCAGACAAAGCGGAGAAGGGAACTCATTGATGAGCTACTTCGCAACGTAATGGCCACGCAACATCTCAAGGTCAAGCTTGCCGCCCACCACGTTCATAATATTGTGCACAGAGCCATATTGGGCTCGGTAGCCATGTTCATGCTCAATAACATCACCCCAAAGAGCAGCATGGCCAACTACAACATTCCCGTTCGGGATTCTATTGAAATCAGGCATGAGCCGGCCGGCACCACCGAAAGCAAGACTTCCGAGGCTGGCCTCCGCTGCATGACCGTTATGGGTCATGTATGGACGGCGCCCGCGGTGCAAGAGGAATTTGACTATCAGCGAAGCGTTCGGGTGCGGTCATGTATTCGGCCTTTGAGTGCGGCCGTCTGACCGCTGGCCCTGATGTGATCCGCTGATCGGTCCCAAACAAACTCACGCGTTCTTTCTTCGCATGACCCAAAAACGGGTTTTCCGATCGACGGTCTCGACCGTTTCGCATCAATGTCTTCATCACCCCTGCAGTTCGTGAACGCGGTTACATCTCCTCTTCTCTTCCTCGCCGAGCCCCTTTAGGCAGTTTTAGCAAGCTCAGGCGCTCGATAGGTGCCCCCATGGGCCAGCAGCGCCCAGGCCATGCGCGCCATCTTGTTGGCGAGCGCCACCGCCACGACCTTGAAGGGTCGCCGCGCCAGGAGTTGCGTGAGCCAGGGATACTTCCCGGGATTCTGCTGGGCGCGCCGCAACACAGCGATCGCCCCGACGACGAGAATGCGCCGCAAGTAGCGATCTCCCTGCTTGGAGATTGGTCCGAGCTTCTGCTTGCCCCCGGTCGAATCCTGCCGCGGCACCAGCCCGATCCAGGCCGCGAAATCGCGTCCCGACCGGAAGATAGTCGGGTCCGTCACCGTCGCCACGATCGCAGTCGCCCCGATAACCCCGATGCCAGGGATCGCCTCAACCCGCTGGCTCGCCTCGCTCGAGCGATGCTGCATCTTGATCCGCTTTTCGATCGCTCCGATGACACTCTCCAACGCTTCAAGCTGCGCCGCCAGCACGATGACGCTGGCCCGTGCATCGATCGGCAACCGCGCGTCCTGTTCGTCCGTCACGATCGCGCGCAATTCGTTGACCCCGGCGTTGCCCTGCGCCGCCACCAACCCGAGCTCGGCCAGATGCGCCCGCAAGGCGTTGATGATCTGGGTGCGCTGGCGTATCAGCACATCGCGCGTGCGATGCTGCATCAACTGACCCTGCTGTTCGGCCGATTTGATCCGCACGAAGCGCATGGTCGGTCGCCGAACCGCTTCGCAGATCGCCTCGGCGTCAGCCGCATCGTTTTTGTTGCGCTTGACGTAGGCCTTCACATCCTTCGCCGGCATTAGGCGCACCTCGTGGCCCAGCTTCGTCAGCTCGCGCGCCCAATAATGCGCCGTGGCACAGGCTTCCATGCCGATCAGGCACCGCGGCAATGCCTTGAAAAACGTAATCACCTGGCTGCGCCGGAGTTGCTTCCTCGCAACCACCTTCTCCTTGGCGTCGATCCCGTGAACCTGAAATACGTTCTTGGCGATATCTAAACCGATCGTGGTAATTTGCATCTGGACGGCTCCCCTTATGTGATTCGTCTGCAACGATCACTCTATGGCACTTCGATGCCGGGAGCGGGCGCCGTCCACCACATCAGACTCGGCCTTGGGGCGCTATCGGCTCAATGTCCGGATCACCCCCAAAAGCGGCCATGTAGCGGACATTCCGGATCGGCAGCAAGACGGCACGTCTTGGCCTGTGTTTCGTGAAGGAGGCGCATCGTGTTAGTCTGGAGATTACGGGATCAGATAAATTGGGCTTGACCACGCTTGATTGCCGTCAGCTTGCGTCACTCGCACATAGACCGGAAGATCGGCTTCGCCAAAGAACGCGACCGTATGGTCAAGCGTGATGCGCTGGCTCCAGTCGTTCTCTGGCAGGCGATAGACACTTATTTTGCGATCAAGCCCGCCGCCTTCGAAGATAACTCGGTTACCCGCCAACTGACCCAGGTCTACATCTCCGGACACGACATTGGTTTCGATCTTGATTGAGCCGCTTTTCTCTCGATCGAGCCAGAGATCTATACCGGCAAGATTGCCGGTCGTAACCGAATCCCACGTCAGTGCCGTACCGGATGCAGTCTCCGTAATCGTGCGCTCCGGATTTAGGAAATTCACCGGCGCAAAGTGCGAAAGCCGGTTGCCTTGGAGCGCAAGTTTTCCGCGCCAAATGGTCTCGCGCCCGCGACCACGGTATTCCGCGCCCTGCCAGAGCACTCGTACGCGGCGGCCAAGGTCGGCGTCGGCGTAGGGTCGCACCGTTTGCGACACCTCGATCCCGTGGAGAACATCAACGCGCTCCACCGGCGCAGTGCCGATCACGTCAACCGACATCCTCATCGGGACCGCGCCTGGTCGGATAATGTCGCCCATACGCGCCTCGCGCACCAAGAGCTCATTCGCTGGTCCCAGGTTCGGATCCTCGGAAAAGCCAGTCACCGACCGCTCGAACGCTCCATGCAGGTCGAGGAAGATGCGCGGACCGGTCGTGCCGTAATGCCGTCGTGTCCGCAGCGCCTCGAACAAGGCGTCGCGATTGAGCTCTGGCATGAGGTAGCAGGTGAGCCCGCCCACCGCCCCGAAGGTCGACGCCCCGGGGCGTGTCGCGCCAGGACGCCCTTTGTGGTCGTCGCTATGACAGACAACGCCTACGCGAAATCCATTCGCGAAGGCGTCATGCAAGAGCCATTCAAATGTGCCCCAGCTCGAATGCACTTCAACAGTGCGCTCAATGCGTCCATCGTGGGCATATTTCAGATCAGCGTAGCGCCCTCCGACATGCGCGATGACTCGGCAGTCCTCAGTGCCGAGCGTCTTGAACAATTCGTCCGCGGTGTAGATCGCTCCCGTCGAGGTCTCGCCTTCGACCAGAATGTGCGACGAGCGGCGGATCGGCCGGCCTTCCCGCCGATAGAAGATGTTGCGATCGCCGCCCATGCCCGTGTTACCCGACCATTCGTAACCCGGCAGGCAGACAAATTTTCCGGGCGCATCGAATTCGGTTGTGAGCCGGTTGAGCTTCTTCCAGAATGCGTCGGTAATCTGGAAGTCGTTGCCCTGGTGGCCAACCATGTCGATGAAAGCCGCATCGCGAGCGTATCGGAAATAAGCCTCTGCGGAGCCCATGCCGATTGTTTCGCCGCTCTGGCCGTGCAGGTCGCCCCAGTAGCGGCGAACGGGAGCGGTCGTTACCACGCGCATGGGATTGGCGCGGGCCACTTCTAAGTCCTCGGTCACTATGGACAGGTCGAGATCCCCTTCCAATTCAGCGACGAGATTTTCAAACACGTGCGGTCTGTCGCCTTTGTTGATCGTTACACGATCGGGTAGGCCGCGCACTGGCCGTGATGGCATGAGCTTAAGCGTAGCCTCGGCGTCCCCGGTCGGGTTGCCCCACGCGTCTTCCGCAACAATAGCCAATCTGAACAGCTCGCCCACGACGGCCAGCGACGGCCAGATCGCCTTCCAGCTAGCCACCGGCCCCGGCACGAGATCGAAAGCGGGCTGTTCCGGGAGTTCACAAAATTCGTAGGTTGCGAACACGTCCACCGACGTCTTCAGTTCGACGCGCTCCTCCACATTGGTCTGCAACCGAAATCCGCGCGAGCCCTGGCGCCGGTCGCCCATGCGAATCGTCAGGGTGTCACCTTGGCGCAGAAATCCGCGGCCTACGCGGATCAGCAGCGTATTGGCGTAGGGACGAATGTTGAGCTTGTCGAACCAGACTTCGAGCTTGGCGCCATTGCTCGCTTCGACCGTGGTGAAGTTCGCGGCTTGTGGCTTGTCAAATTGCGGCTTGCTCATGTCGGAGGTGGTGCGCCATGAAATCTTGACCATGCCGGTATCGTCGATCCCGAACGTGCCGGCGGTGTAGACAAGAGTCAGTTCAGCGAACGAGCCCGCGACAAATGGGCCCGCCGGCGCAAGCTTGATTGAGCCCATATGCTCAGGGAGATACTTTGAGAACGGCATGATGCCCAGGCTAATACTGTCGGGGAGCTTGCATCGGCGGAAACAGTCCGGCTCATTCCCCCTTGATGTTTGCCGCCTTAATGATCGGCCACCACTTCTCAGCCTCCGCTTTCTGGTATGCGCTGAGCGCCTCTGGCGTCTGCTGATCGCGCGAAGGAATTTCCTGGCCAAGACCAACGAGTTTCTGCTGTACCGCTGGATTTGCTAGTGCAACCACGATCGCAGAATTCAGTTTGGTGATGATGTCTTTTGGTGTGCCCTTGGGAGCCCACATCCCATGCCACACTGATAGGTAAAATCCTGGCACGCCGGCCTCATCCATGGTCGGAATCTCTGGCGCCATGTGCAAGTCGCTTCTTTGCGGCAACAGCGTACGCCTTGATTTTGCCGTTGCGCAGCTGCGCAAGCGTATTCGCCGCCTGATCGAACATGAGATCGATTTGCCCTGCGACCAAATCCTGCATCGCAGGCGCCGCCCCTCGATAAGGCACGAATTGAATGTGTGTGCCGGTACTGCTCTGGAAATAGGCGCCAAACAGGCGGCTCCAGGTCGCAAACACTCCCGCCGACGCCTTGTCCGGATTGGCCTTGAGCCAGGCGATCAATTCCTTCAGGTCCTTTGCAGGCAACGCAATTTTCGCATCGATAAAAGCGGGAGCGCCGGTGAGGAGCGAGAGCGCATCAAAGTCGTTCAGCAAGTCGTACGAAAGCGAATAAGCTGCGCCATTCAAGACATGCGTGGCCACATTGCCGATGCTGATTGTATAGCCGTCGGGCGCCGCGCGAGCAGCTCGGCCGACGGCGATGCTGCCGTCCGCCCCTCCGACGTTTTCGATAATGATCGGTTGGCCAAGCGAAGCGCGCATCCCTTCGGAGACAATGCGAGCGATCGTATCCGTCGGGCCACCAGCAGCGAATGGAACGATCAAAGTGATCGGCCGAGTGGGATAGTTCTGAGCTAACGCGGCGGTGTTCGCGCTGACCAGTACCGCGACCATGAGCGTCAGGAACCCTTTACCAGTCATGGCTTCCTCCATGCGGATGGAAGTTCGGGCCATGACGCTTAGCACCGGCCGCAATAAATCGATAATATTGCTTTCGTATCTACCCATAACTTCAGTTCATGAGGCTCATCACAATGCCTTGGGACGAAAAGCGTTTAAGCCGATATCTCACGCTGCGGGACCTCCACATGCTGATGACGGTTGCGAAATGCGGCAGTATGGGCCGAGCGGCGGTTCAATTGGCTGTGTCGCAGCCCGCAATCTCAAAGGCGATCGCCGATATGGAGCGTTCGCTTGGTGTGCCGCTACTTGATCGTAGCCCTCGCGGCGTCGAAACGACGATCTACGCGCGCGCTCTCTTGGAACACGGTACTCTAGCTTTTCACGAGCTTAAGGAAGCCTCAAGGCACATTGAATTTCTTGCGCACCCCACATCGGGAGATCTCCGCATCGGAAGCACGATCGCTATTGCAACTGGCTTCATATCAGCGGTCGTGGAAAAGCTCTCCCGGCAATATCCTGGGATCGTGTTCCACATTTCAGCCGGTGAGGCCTCGACGATCTACCGCGCACTAGAGGAGCGTCAGTTTGACTTGGTCATATTGCCAATGTTGACGGCAAACCTTGCCGACCATTTACATGCTGCTGTTTTGTACAACGAACCTCTCGTAGTAGTGGCAGGCCTGTGCAATCCCTGGAGCCGTCGGCGCAAGGTGACGTTGGAAAAGTTGATGGACGAGGTGTGGGCTCTTCCGCCTCTTGAGAGCCTTTACGGGTCGCTCGTGGCGGAGGCATTTCGCGTTCACGGACTCAAAGTCCCGCGTTCGACTGTGCTCAGTTCAATCACGCCGCTACGTAATTCGCTGTTAGCCAGCGGTCGGTTTATCAGTATCGTTCAAGCCTCAGTCGTGCGCTACCGTTCGAACGACATCCCGCTGAAAGTACTGCCCATCGATTTGCCCTCAACACGCAGACCGATAGGCCTTATCACCTTGAAGAATCGCACGCTTAGTCCGATTGCGAAACTATTCATCGATGCCGCGCGAGAAGTGGCCGAACCGACAAATGGGCGATAGTGAGGGGGTCCTTTTCTGCCAAGATGCATAAGGTTGCTTCGGGTCAAACCCGGTCACTGGCGCGATGTGCGCTACACGACCGCTCTTCCACCGAAAGCGGAATTGATCAATGATCTCGCTTTGTCGCAAAAGTGCCATTAGGCGACATCGCGTCCGAAGCGGGCGGGGCATTTGGATCAGCCGCGAGCATCACCACGTCACGCGCAGCCCGACATTGCCCTTTAGGGCAATGTGCGACTCTCCGCTTATCGACGCTCAGATAACTGGCATCGCCGTAGACGCTGACGTTCTGGGTCAGCTTGCCGGCGATGCCACCACCGCCTTCGAGCGTGGTGCCGCCGTTGCGCCCTGTCGGGACACCGAAGCTATTGAACGTGACGGTGTCGAAGCCATTGGAACCCCACCACACGTTACCCTTGAGATAGGGCTGCCACAGCGCGCCGGCGCTGCCAAAACTCCCTCGCAACAGCGCGCCTGCGCGCCCGGTGAACACGTCGGCGCGGTCGAACGAGATGGTCGCTAAGGGAACCAGCGCGTCGTCCAACCAGACGCGTTGCCAGATCCCCTGTACCTGCGGCTCGAATATCAGCCACGGCGCCAGCGCGATCGGGTAGCCGGCTTCAATCGAACCCGCGAAGGCGTTTCCCTTCGCCGTGGTGGTAACGCCGCGGATGGAATTCGGAGTACCGTAGAAATGGGTTCCTTGCACCACCGTGTCGATATACCAGTTCGACGGACCAAGATGGGTCCAATAGCCGCCAAAACTGCTGGCATCCAGATCGACATGACCGGCGAGGGCGCCTTCGAAGCCATCGACCGAACCATGCACGGAGCCGGATGCACGCGCCTGGGCGACGTAGAAGCCGATATTGTCATGGTGGCCGTTGATGCTCTCCAGCCGCCACAGATCGGCTCCGGCCTGGAAACCAGCAAAAGTGCCATCGAAGTCCGGCCGTGCCCCCTGTGCAAAATGTTCGCTTGTGTTTTGGCCGAACACACGGCCCCATGCACCGATCTTCGTACCGCCCCGCACGAGCAGCTGATCGCCCTGGCGCTCGTTGAAGGTGCCAAGCGTGAGCAAGCCAAGCGTTCGCGCGACGGACGGCACGACTGACATTACCGCGACGCCGGGCTGGAAGAGCGGGATCGGCGCTGCGCCCGGGACGGGGGTTGGCAACGGCGGCGTTCCGGGCGCCGCCTCAGGCGGCGTCGGCGTCGTCGGCGGCGTGCCGGGCGCCGCCTCAGGCGGCGGCGGGTCGGCGTGATCGGCGGTGCTACGAGCGTATTTCGCAGGTACCAGTTACCTTGCGATCCCGGAGAGCCGCCGCCCTTAAACAGGAAGTAGTCAAACGCGCCGGCGGTGATGGAGCCGCCGCTGGAGCGAAAACGCGCCGGAAGCGGAGCGGGCTGGATTCAGGACCTCCGCCACTAGGATGCCATCGCCAACGGTCAGCGCACCCGTGCCGCCGGCGTTGCGGATTACCATGCTGTGTTGGGCCGCCCGCGCCGACCGACGTGCCGTCTACGACCAACGTATCGGAGCGCGTTGCGGCGCCGCCCTGGTTGAGCACCGTGTCCAGCCTCAGCGTGCCGCCATTGAGATGAAGGTGCCGGTGCCGGGAACGCCCGGCCTGCCGCGACGCCGGTGATCACGAGCACGTCGCCAGCGACGGGGTTGCTTTGCAGATCGATCGTGCCCGAGTTGGTGAACGTCGACACGCCGATCAAGTGGCCCTGCAACGGCCCGCCGAGCGCCATTGCGTTGTTGGGGTTGCCGAGCGGGAGATACTGCCCCGTGCTGTCCAGCGTCGTGGCGCCTGTCACTGCGGGGAGCCTCAGCGTTCCGTTGTTGGTGAAGCTGTTGTTTAGGCCGTCGCCGAGATCCGCTATGGCCACCCGCAGCGTATCGCGGCCGCTCCCCGTGGTGTCGGCGAAGTGTCTCAGGTTGAACGTGCCATTGTTGATGATGCTGTTATCGCCGCCGGTGAATTGCACGAAGCCGGTGATTGTGCCGTTGTTGATGACCTGCGGATCGCCGGCAACAGCGCGGTCCGACAGTGCGCCGATGCTGCCGTCATTGATCAGGGTCGCGTGCCGCCGGGCGAATTCAGAAAAACGCCGGCGGCCTGTAGACCGTAGGTCGGGCCGACGCTGGTAAGATCAGCCTGCCAACCGCCCATCACCGATCCGGCCTGGACGTTGACCGTCACGCCACCACTGCCGCTGGTCGCGCTGATCCCGGTGCCGAACTCCCCCTGGGCGAGCACATCCTTGCTCGTATTGACTTGCACCGAGCCAGTTATCGAGGTCGGTACCGGATTTATCGGTTGGACGTCAGTGAGTAACCCAGGGCTTCTACGGAGTATCGTGCCGCTGCTGTCGGCGAGTATGCCGACTGCGTTTGAGCCGTTCGTCGTGTTGATCGGCCCGGAGGAATTCACCGTTATGCTGCCGGTGCCGGAAGAAAGGGCTGTGATGCCGGTGCCGTTCCCGCCAAAGGTTGTAATGCCCGGGCCGGTATAGGTCACATCGATTTGCGCACCTGCACCGCTTAAGGCTCGAATACCGGCCGGTAGATTACCGGGATTGGTGGTCTCCGGTCCGGAACTCGTGATTTGCGATGCCACGTTCGCAGTTAACTTGTTCGCCGCGGTGGCCGTGCCAAACCCGAAAAGACATAAACTCCGGGGCCCCCAAGTTGCGTGCCGCTCACGTTGATGACGGTGCCGGCCGCGGTGGTGGCCGTAGCCGACCCGTTGCCCTCAACCCACGCGAGGATGCCACGGGGCCGGATTGCATTCACGTTGAGCGTGCCGCTATTGAATGTCACGGACGCATTGCCGGCCCCACTTGGCGCCAGGAGCGAGTCACCCGCATGAGCGAGCAAGCCGTACTGGGTGGGCCCGACACCAGCGCCCGCGACGACGTTGATATCCCCCGAAGCCACGACGATGGCGTTGCCAATGCCGCGGTTGTCCGCCTGTATGCCGCCCCCTTCAATTCCGGTGTAGAGGTTATGCTTGGGCCGCTCCAGTTTACGCTCGCGTCATGGGCGGCGCCTGTCAGGTTTGGCATTGCGAACGCCAATATCGCCCAGTCGCTTGCGGTGCCGCTCACATCAATTGTGGCGTTCGTGGCCGTAATGATAGCATTGCCGCTAGACTGTATTCGCAGCCCGGTCTGGTTATTGCCAGAAGGATTGCTGTTATTGAGGATGGTTACGCCATCCGCAGTTATAGAGATGTCAGCGCTGGCCGCAGTCATGCCCGGTGTTAGCGGCGTTGACGGCATTGACCCCGCGTGAGCCGGCGGGGATGGTGACATTGACACCCGCCAGAAGCGTGAGATTGATGGGGTTGGCGAGCCGTTGAGGTTGTTGGTATTGACGTTGATGCCGCTGGCATAAGGGTTGCCGCCCTGTCGAGCACACAGTGTCGTCGGCAGGACCCGCGCACTGCGCCAGCGCCGGTTCCGATGCGCCCAGGGATAAGGGCGCCAGCGCAGACGCCGCCATAAGCCAAAATTTTCGACGTTTCGCGCAGACGCTGAACGGCCCGCCCCGCGCCCCAAGTTTCCCATGGCTTGCCCCCGTAAGGCTAATACCAATCCTCAGATTGAGTGACCGACTGCTGCCCAGTCGCGTCGCGCGATGGACATGATCTTCCAGGGTTGGTCGATGAGTGTGTTCCAGGCGTAGCAGCAGTGATCGACGATATCGTCGAAGGATTTGAAGATCCGGTTTGACAACCAATTCTGACGCATGAACTGCCAGATGTTTTCCTGGCCGTTGAGTTCGGGCGCGCGTGGCGGCAGCGGCAGGAGTGAGACGTTGCTCGGCACAACCAGGGCTTTGGCGCCATGCCAGCCGGCCTGATCAAGGAGGAGAATGGCGTGTGCTCCGGGGGCGACTTTGGTTGCGATCTCGTCGAGATGGAGCTGCATGGCTTCACAGTTGCAGGCCGGCAGCACGAGGGCGGCGCCGGCTCCACGTTCGGGGCAGACCGCACCGAACAGATAGGTCGATTGGGTTCGTTGATCATGGGTAGCACGGGGGCGTGAACCTTTCCTGGCCCAGCGATAGGTGAGCTTGTTCTTTTGACCCACCCGCATCTCGTCTTGGAACCAGACCTCTAACGGTGTGCCGGGTGCGAGTGCCGCGCGGATTTCCGCCACACGCTCGGCGAAGTTTTTTTGAATGCCTCCATGGCTTCGGCATTCTGCTTGTATGCCTTGGGCCGGGCGCTCATATGCGAGAAGCCCAGCTTCTTGAGGGCGCGATAGATTGTGTCGTCCGACACTGAGAGCCCGAACTGCTCATGCAGCCGCATGATCAGATCGCACGCCCGCCAGCGCACCACGCCATGGATCGCAGGGATCGGACCCTCTTCCACGGTTCGAGCGAGAAAGGCCTTGTGCATGGCGTTGAGCTTGGGCGGCACTCCTGGAGAAGGGATATTGATGAGACCGTCCGGTCCCTGCTCGTTGAACCGGATCACCCAGTCCCGCAGCGTCTGACGATCCATGCCACCAATCTTGGCCGCCTCCTCCCGCGAGGCGCCGTCGAGCACAGCCGCAATCGCTAGCAGCCGTCGCGCCTGCGCAGCATCTTTCGCTCGCTGGGCAATCCGGCGAACTTGGCCGGCGGTGTAATCCGTCCGCACTGGAATAGCGTGGCCCATGGCAAACCCCTCAGTTTGCCATCTTAATAATTGCGCGATCAGGTTCGGGAATCTTAGGTTTCTGTGAGGTCGCGTGGGAGCATCCCCAGAAGCGGGCTGGTGAGTGTTCGACCTCATAGGTCCGTCGAGCCGCTGGCGGCTTGGTATAAGGCCGCCACGGCCAGAGAAGGGCCGCAAAGGGCCTCTTCAATCCATTTGGGATGGTACACGCATAGCGGGAACCCGCGGCGGTGCGGAAGTAGGGGCCCTCGATTTCAAATACTGTTGCGTGACGCCACAACAAGAACCGGCTACAAAATGTGTCGGCGGGGCTTATCGACGCAGCGGCCCCAGCACTCCAATGAATTGCAAGTACTCCCCCGCGCCGGATGTCCGAGTCGGGGGTTCATTAGCCGACATTCGGGCAATCAGTCCAATTTCCGCTTCGTGCCATATCCGAACTCAT
>CAVUAI010000065.1:0-53081 GCA_963739385.1 uncultured Alphaproteobacteria bacterium | reverse complement strand
GAATGAAAAAGGTACGCCGGCGCGTTTGGCGCGACCCGGTCCCGCCTCGAAATCTGCGACCCGAGACCCCGCCTGCGTTGCAAGAGATCATTCTGCGATGCCTCGAGCCCGCGCCAGATGCCCGCTATGGCAGCGCAACGGATCTTCTGTTCGATCTGCGTCATCCGGATCTCGTCGAACTGACCGAGCGCGCCGTGCGCACGCAGCGGAGCGGCTGGAGGACGGCGCTCGGCCGCCGGCTGCGCGCGCCAATGATGATTCACAAGATCCTTGCGAGCGCGACCAAACCGCCGCCACGCCCGCCAATCATATTGACGGTTGTCGATCTGCGCCCGGACCTCGAGGAGTTGAGGCAAGCCCTGCTTGAAACCGCCGCATCGGCGTTGGCGAATACGCCGGGCGCGCGGCTTGCTTGCGTCAACGTCATGCCCACGTCGCTCATCGGGATCGACGAAAATGTCGATGCGGCGGGAGAGAACATCCATGTCCATCGGCTCGCAGAATTGAGAAGCTGGGCACAGCCTCTGCAGTTGCCGCGGGGCAAGGTCTCATACCATCTGCTCGAATCGCGTAACGTCGGGGCTGCCATTCTCGATTTCGCGCGCTCAAACCACGTCCATCACATCGTGATTGGCGCCCCGATGCATGAATCACATGCTGGAAAGGTCGTCGCCCATGTCACCGGCGAGGCGCCCTGCGGCGTGACGGTCGTGCGCGCTGCCGGCGGAAGCAGTCATGTCAGCAAGGGCGATTGGCAACCTCCCGATCAGGCGGCATGACCAGTTTCGGGCAAATAACTCAATTGACCGACTATCGGCCAATCGGAGTTTGAGGGATAGCATTGCGCGCCCAATCACTGCGTCGATCGGATCAAGGTCCCGTTCACCGAAGTGCCTTTTCCGCCGCTCATCGCAATTGAGCACTTTGGGCCGGAGGCAGCCATGCTCGTGTCGGTACTTTGCGTGGCGCCAGGAACAGCCATCGACGAGGTGCGAGCTACAACGCCACATAATCGGCCGTGCCGCCAAACATCGCGTCAGCAACCGCGAGGTAAGCAAGCTCGAGCTCAATTCTAAGTCGGTGACTTTGCTTCGGCCGATTGACGAGGTGATTGGCACCATGGACAGCCGGCGGGAGAAGAAGACGACCCGGCTCGAGACGGGACAACGCAGGCAACCTCAGTTCCTCATGCCGATCCCATCAGGCTTAAGCAGATCCCCCGCGCACCCACAATGTCGATTGGCAGCAGCCAGTCAGCAGGGGTAGCAAAACGATTTTCCAACCTTCTCGTCGGCCCCATGTCCGAGTTGGGCCATAAGCAGACCTCACGCCATCCTTGAGCCATGTCCGCTTTGCCCCGGTGATCTCAACCGATCGACGCAACACCTTCTAATCTTGCTGGATAAGGAGGTGGCAGATGATGACGTCACGGATATTGTTCACGGCGAAGCAGAAGGATGAACTTTGGGAGCGCTGGAAGAACGGACAAAGTGTGTTAGCCATCTCCCGGGCGCTGGAAAGGAGGAACAAGACCGGCGTCCAGCGGATCGTGGCTCTCAATGGAGGGATCGCTCCGGCGCCGCGTTGCAGAGCTGTGGCGGCATTGAAGCTTGAGGAGCGCGAAGAGATTTCCCGTGGGATTGCGGCCGGCCGGTCGGTCCGTCGGATCGCACGAGGTCTCAAACGATCGCCATCGACGATAAGCCGGGAGCTTCGACGCAACGGCGGTTCGCAGACTTACCGTGCAAACCGGGCCGAGAGGAGCGCCTGGGAGCGGGCGCTGCGCCCTAAGCCTTGTCGCCTGGCGCTCCATGGGGAGTTACGATGGCGCGTGGCGCAGAAGCTTGCGCTGCAATGGTCGCCAGAGCAGATCTCCGGTTGGCTGAAGCAGCAGTTCCCGACCGACCGAGACATGCGGATATCTCACGAAGCGATCTATCGCAGTCTCTTTGTTCAGACGCGCGGCGTGCTGAAGAAGGAGCTGACGGCACAGTTGCGTACAAGGCGGCAGATGCGTCACGCCAAAGGCGGCAAGGCCAAGAATGGACAGGGGCACATACTCGATATGGTCTCTATCCGCGAGCGACCCGCCGAGGCCGAGGATCGCGCAGTTCCTGGCCATTGGGAAGGAGATCTTCTTACCGGAGCAAGCGACACGCACATCGTGACGCTCGTCGAACGCCACAGCCGCTTTACGATGCTCGTCAAGCTTCCAAGGAAGGACACGACGACTGTGGTTGCCGCGCTCGCTAAGCACATCCGCAAATTGCCCGAGCAGCTACGACGCTCCCTGACGTGGGACCAAGGCAAGGAGATGTCGGGCCACAAACGCTTCACGGTTGCCACCAACGTGCAGGTTTACTTCTGTGATCCGCGCAGTCCATGGCAGCGTGGCAGCAACGAGAACACCAACGGCCTGCTGCGACAGTACTTCCCGAGAGGAACCGATCTCTCGCGCTTCTCCCAGGCCTACCTCAATGGCATTGCTCTGAGGCTCAATCAACGCCCGCGAAAGACCTTGGCCTTCGAAACCCCTGCCAATAGACTGCAACTGGTGTTGCACTGACCGATTGAACTCACCCCCCGAAAGCAGACATTGCTCGGCGTCATTAGCTTGTCCGCTTAGTGCCATAAGGAGACATATGCAGTGCAGCAAGTCTCGGCAGCATTTGGGTCTTGCTTAGCTATTGCCGTTCCCCGGCAGGCGCACCGTAAACACCGAGCCCTTGCCGGGCTCGCTCGCCACCGTCACATCGCCGCCCATCATGCGGGCGAGCTTGCGAGCGATGGCAAGACCAAGGCCGGTGCCGCCGAAACGCTGCGCGGTCGTGGCATCGGCCTGGGTGAACTCCTCGAACAGCTTCGCCTGCTGTTCCGACGTCATGCCGATGCCGCTGTCGGCGACTGCAATCTCAATCCAGTCGCGTCCCTCGACCAGCCTTCGAACCTTGAGATTGACCTCGCCCCCTTTGGTGAACTTGCAGGCATTGCTCAATAGATTGAACAGGATTTGCCGCAGGCGCATGGGGTCGACGATGAGGGAGCCAAGATCGTCCGGAGCCTCGGCCGTAAGGCGGTTCTTGTTCTGGTCAGCGAGCTGTCGGGCGGTGCCCACGACCTCGTCGACCAGCGGTGCGAGTTGCACAGTCTGAGGATTGAGTTCGAGCTTGCCCGCTTCGATCTTCGACAGGTCGAGCACCTGATTGATGAGGCCAAGCAGGTGAGTTCCGGCGCGGTTTACGCGCTGCAGCGGCTCCTGCGCCTTTTCGGTGCCAAAGCGCGCCGCGTTTTTAACCATCATCTCGGTTAGACCGATGATGGCGTTGAGCGGGGTGCGAAGTTCGTGGCTCATGCTGGAGACAAACTGGGACTTATTCTCGCTCGCCATCTGCAGCTGTCGGTTCTTGTCCTGGATTTCATCGAACAGGCGCACGTTTTCGATCGCGATCACCGCCTGGTCGGCGAAGGTCGTTAGGAGTTCGATCTGCTTGTCGGTGAACGGCCGTACCTCGGGGCGCGATAACCCGAGCACTCCAATCGGAGCGCCCTCGCGCAGCAAGGGAACACCGAGGATCGTGCGAAAGCCAGCGAGCTTGCGGGCTTCCGGCCAATCGTAATCGGCGTCAAGCTGCACATCCGAAATATGAATAGCCTTGCCCTCCAGCAGGACGCGTCCGGCAAGCGTCCGTCGAGTGGGCTCGACTGGAACGTCCTTCATCATTTCGAGGAGTTTGGGCGTATAGCCGTATGTCATGGTTCTGAAGAATGCTGTCCCTATTTTGCGCGTGAAGGTGCCCATGTTGGCGTCGCAAAGCCGAGCCGCCGATTCCAGAAGCGTCTGCAGGACCGCTTGCAGATCGAAGGTCGAGCGACTGATGACTTTGAGCACGTCGGCGGTGGCGGTCTGCTGCTCCAGCGACTCGCTGAGCTCACGGGTGCGTGCCTGCACCTCATCGAACAGCCGCACGTTCTCGATCGCGATCACCGCCTGGTCGGCGAAGGTCTCGACCAGCTCGATCTGCTTGTCCGAGAAGGGACTCACTGTGGAGCGCGTGAGCACAACCGCGCCGACCACACCGCCTTCCCGCATGAGCGGGACACCGAGCACAGTGCGATAGCCACCAATTTGCCTCCAGTGCTGCACCGCATCGGAACTAGCCGGAACTGCCTCGATGTCCGGAATATGGACGGTTGCGGCTTCAAGTATCGCCCTCCCGAAGGCCGTGTCTTTGTCCGGCGCGAACGGGCGACCTCGCATGAACTCTTCGAACTCGAGTGGAAAGCCGTGGCTGGCGACAAACGGGTAATCTTCACCGACCCGACGGTGGATGGCTGCCCTATCCGCCTCGCACAGCTGTGCGGCAGACTCAACCAACGTATTGAGCACCGTCTGCAGATCGAAGGTCGAACGACTGATGACCTTGAGCACGTCGGCGGTGGCGGTCTGCTGCTGAAGCGACTCGCGCAGCTCACTGAGGAGCCGCGTGTTCTCGATGGCGATGACGGCCTGGGCGGCGAAGTTCGTCACCAGCGCGATCTGCTTGTCGGTAAAGGACCGCACCTCCTGGCGAAAAATGTTGATAGCGCCAATCAACGCGCCTTCCTTGAACATAGGCACGACGACAATCGTGCGCGCACCCCCAAGTTTGGCGATCGGCTCGTCCGGATATTCCGCGAGGATATCGATAAGGTGGATGACGTGTTTGACCTTCGCCAAGCGACTGAGAACGGGCGACGCCGCGAGCGGAAGAATCGGGTCTTGCCTTAGGCCTTCAACAAATGCTGCCGGCGCGTTGTATAGGGCAGCGCGCCGGTACGTATTGCCCTCGAACAACACCAGACTACCAAACTTGGCCTCGCAAATGCGCGTGGCGTTCGCCAGCATCTTCTCGAACACGGGCTCTAACTGGCCTGGCGAGCTCGAGATGACCTGCAGGACCTCGGAGGTTGCGGTCTGTTGCTGAAGGGATTCGCGCAACTCGTTCAGCAGGCGCGTGTTTTCGATGGCGATGACGGCCTGCGCGGCGAAGTTCTTGACCAGCTCGATCTGCTTGTCTGAGAAGGGGCGAACTTCCTGGCGGTAAATGGCGATAGCTCCGATCAGATCGTCGTCCTTGAGCATTGGCACGAACGTAAGAGTCCGAATACCCGCAAGTTCGACCCCGGTGACCGCCCCTGCTTCGCCGTCGAGATATGTTTGATCCGCCGCGAGATCGACGACATGGACCACCTGCTTGGTCTCGACCATGCGGCCGAGGAGGCCAGCAGGCCGCAAGGGGGCGCGCTTGCGCTCCTCGACCAAAACCGAAGGTGTGTTGTGCGCGGCAGCGAGGCGGAACACCGTCCCGTCGCGCAGGTACATGTTTCCGAACTTGGCCTCGCAGATGCGTACCGCGTTCTCCAGCGTCGCCCGGAACACCGGCTTCAGCTCGCCAGGCGAGCTTGAGATGACTTTGAGCACGTCGGCGGTGGCGGTCTGTTGCTGCAGCGACTCCCGCAGCTCGTTGAGGAGCCGGGTATTGTCGATCGCGATGACGGCTTGCGCGGCGAAGTTCTGTACCAAAGCTATCTGTTTATCAGTGAAAGGCCGAACTTCTCTGCGGTAGATCGCAATCGCGCCGACCATCTCGCTCTCCTTGAGCATCGGCACGACGACCAATGTGCGGATGCCGGCAAGTTCGACGGCAGCAACAAACAATGGAGCACGGTCAAGGTAACCCTGATCGGCACTTAAGTCATCAACTTGGACTGTCTGCAGAGTTCTGGCAACGCGAGTGATGGCGACGGCCTCGCTCGGATACCAAATTCGTCCATCTCGCAACTGCTCAGTGAATGCCGAGGGCAACGCGCCATGTAGCGCGACGGCGCGAAAACCACTTCCCTCGCAAAGCCACAAAGTGCCGTAGCTGGCTTCGCAGATGCGAGTTGCGTTTGCCAGCATGGCCTGGAACACCGGCTCCAGTTCGCCGGGCGAGCTTGCAATGACTTGCAAGACCTCCGAGGTCGCCGCCTGCTGCTCCAGCGCCTCGGCGAGCTTCTTTTCCAGTTCGGCGTTGGCTGCCCGAACGCGGTCAATATGAGTTTTCGCTTTCGTCGTCTTCGAACGAAGACCACGAACGCGGGGTTGGCTCTTCACCCCCTTGCGAGACAAGGTTACCTCGTCGGCACAGTCACTGGTCCCTTTCCGGCAGGGCCAGCCAAGGATCAAGCCCGTCGATCCTAACAGAACCGCACCGTGAACTCGCGCCGTTTCATTCGATCACCTCGTCGGCGCGGGCGAGTAACGTCTGCGGCACCTCCAGGCCGAGCGCCTTGGCAGTCGTCAGATTGATGACAAGGTCGAACTTCGTCGGTTGCTCAACCGGGATGTCGGCCGGCTTTGCTCCGCGTAAGATCTTGTCGACAAGCTCGGCGGTCCGACGGTAGAGGTCAAGGAAGTTTGCTCCATAGGACATCAGCCCTGCCGCTTCGACGTACTCCCGAGCGATAAACATGGTCGGGAGATGTGCCGCCAGCGCCAAAGTGTTGATACGGACTCGGTTCGTGCCTGCGAGTGGGTCGTTGCAAACATAAAGGGCTTCTACGCGGCCTTTAAGCGTATCGAACGCAGGCGCGATATCCTCAGGGCGATGGATTTCCGATGTGACTGCTTCCAGCCCGAGCGTGCGCGCCGTTGCCTCGGCCTCATGCATATCCAGTACGGCCGAGGGATTCTCGCTATTGGCCATGACCGCTAAATGACGCAGACCGGGGACAATCTCACGCAGTAACTCAAGTCGTTTGCCGGCGGCATCGGTCGCCTGGAGCGACAGGCCCGTGACGTTGCCGCCTGGTCGCGCCAAGGACTCGACCACGCCGGCACCGACCGGGTCTCCTACTGACGCGAACACGATCGGGATGACCGACGTCGCCTGCTTTGCCGCAACCGTGGGCGGGGTCGCCGACGTAACAATGACGTCCACCTTCCGCTGGACGAACTCGGCCACAGTCTCGGCGAGGTGGTCGTTGCGTCCTTCCGCCCAGCGATACTCGATGGCCATGGTGCGGCCCTCGATCCAACCGAGTTCGCGCAGTCGTTCCACAAAGGCGAGCCGAGATGGAGATTGCGGGAGAGAGATCTCGAAGAAGTCCGGCTCAAGGGTTTTCGCGATGACTAACAAAAACCGGCGCGTCCGCTGTGGGTCCAACTGCGAAAACCTCACTGCGAGCATATGTTGTCCGCTTTACCCCCAGGATCAGACATCGTCGCTGCGTTCCAGCACTTCCGATTCGTGCCACAAGCCGACTCATGCACCGCAGCAAATTCTCGCCTATTCGATCACCTCGTCGGCGCGCTGCCGGAGAAACATGGGCACGTCAAGGCCGAGAGCCGTGGCGGTCTTGAGGTTGATCACCAGCTCGAACTTGACCGGGGCTTGCACCGGAAGCTCGCTCGGCTTGGCACCTTTGAGAATGCGATCCGCATAGCCCGCCGCGCGTCGATAATTGTCGACCACGTCATTTCCATAGGATAGCAGGCCACCGGCTCCGGGTAGAAACGGTAGGGATAAACGGTAGGGAGCCGGTAGCGCGCCGCCAACGACGTCACCTCCACCCGATGGACGTTCAGGAAGGCATCCGGAATTACGATCAGGCCAGTGTCGGGCTCGCGCGCGTGAGCAGCGATGACGGTTTCGAGGTCGGACTTGTCGTGAACCGTCGCCTTGATCGCCTCCACTCCCGAGGATAGAGCGGCGGCCTTGAAGGGTTCCACGAAATATTCGGCAAAGGGCGCTGTTGCAGGATTGAACAGGAGAGCGGCACGTTTGATGCGCGGCGCGATCTCCTTGAGCAGCTCCAACCACTTGCCCGCCATCGTCGGCTCGGACAGGACGAATCCGGTGACGCTGCCCCCCGGTCGCGCTAGGCTCGCAACGAAGCCGCTGCCGACGGGATCTGCAACGTTGGCGAAAATGATCGGGACGGTGCGTGACTGTTGCAGCAACGCCGCAGTGCTGTTTGTGGTCTGTGAAAGAACGAGATCGGGCTGCAGCGCGATCAGCTCCTTCGCAAATCGCTGCAGCGCCTCGGCGTCGAGCGCGGCCCAGCGGTCATCAATTCGGATGTCGCGGCCCTCCAGCCACCCGAGCTGCTGCAGCCCCTCGCGGAACGCCGCGACGAAGACCCCTCCATCCGGGTCGCTCTTGGCATACGACATCAACACGCCGATGCGTCGCAGCCGGTCGCCTTGCTGCGCCCGCGCGGCGAGCGGCCACGCATTTACCGCCGCCCCGCCCATCAGCGTGATGAACTCCCGCCGTCTCATTCGATCACCTCGTCCGCGCGGGCGAGCAGCGTCGCCGGCACGGTCATGCCAAGTGCCTTTGCCGTTACGAGATTGATGACCAGTTCGTACTTTGTCGGCGCTTGCACCGGCAGGTCAGCCGGCTTCTCGCCCTTGAGGATCCGATCGACGTACGAAGCCGCGCGCCGGTACTGGTCGACCGGATCGGCACCGTAGGAGATCAGTCCGCCGTCGGCGACGTAGAAGCGGTTGGTGTAGACCGCGGGGAGCTTGTGCCGGGCCGCCAGCGTGATGATCAGCTTGCGATGCGTATTCGCCAGGTTGGCCCCGGTCACGATTAGGCTGCCGTTCGAGGAGCGGGAGAACGCCGCGATGCCGCGCTCGATGTCGGGCGCGTCGCGCACGTCGACCGGGCGCAACTCCACGCCGAAGGAAGGCGCCACCGACTGGATGGCACCCAGCTGCCCCGCACCGGCGGCGATGCCGGGATCGCGCAGGATCGCGACTCGCGTCACGCGCGGCGCGATCTCCTTAAGCAGCTCCAGCCATTTTCCGCTGATGCCGTATTCGAACTGGGTAAAGCCGGTGACGTTGCCCCCCGGCGCCGCGAGGCTCTCGACAAAGCCGCCGCCGACCGGGTCGACGACCTGCACGAACACGATCGGCAGGGCGCGGGTCTGCTGCTGCAAGGCTGCCATGGCCGAGCTGCCGGCGGCCAAGACGACCTCCGGCGCAAGCGCCATCACTTCCGCCGCGCGCTTGCGAACGCTGTCGGCATCGCCTGCGCCCCAGCTCAGGTCGATGCGCAGGTTGCCGCCGTCGATCCAGCCGAGCGCCTGAAGTCCCTGTCGGAACGCTACGACGCGCGCTTCCCCTTGCGGATCGTTAGCATGGAATCCAACCAGCACCCCGACCCGTCGCATCCGCTCGGACTGCTGCGCGCGCACCGCGGATGGCCACGCCGCCGCGCCGCCGAGCAGCCCGATGAATTCGCGCCGCTTCATTCGATCACCTCGTCGGCGCGGGCGAGAAGCGACGGCGGGATTTCGAGGCCGAGCGCCTTCGCCGCTTGCAGGTTGATCACAAGCTGGAATGTGCTTGCCTGAATCACCGGAAGGTCGGCCGGTTTCACACCCTTGAGAATGCGACCAGTGTAGACACCGATTTGACGCCAACCGACCGTAAAATTGGTGCCGTAGCTCATGAGCCCGCCGACTTCCGCAATTTCTCGTACCCCATAGATCGCTGGGATCGAACGCTGGGCGGCCAACAGTGCTAATTGAACACCCCGGGTGGTGAACAAGGGTTGGGTGCTGACAAAAAGCGCGTCGGGGCGATTCGATTTGAAGCTTGCGAATGCGTCATCGATTTCGGAGCGAGAGGTGACATTGAGAATTCGGACTTGAAGTCCCATCCCGTGCGCCGCCGCCTCCACATCTCCTAACGTACTTCCGGCACTCGCGGGGTCGGACGGATTGATGAGCACCGCCACATGCTTCGCCGTAGGCGCCAGCTCTCGCAAGAGTTCGAGACGCTTTGCCACCAATTCTCCGACGAAGCTGTTTATCCCGGTCATGTTACCGCCGGGCCGATTGAGGCTAGCAACAAAACCAAGCCGGACCGGGTCTTCCGTGGTGCTGAATACAATGGGATGGTGGCAGTTGCGGCCTTCGCTGCGATGGCAGCGGCGGGACCTCCGGCGGCGGTGATTACGGTCACGCGACGGCGAACTAGCTCCATCGCCATATCCGACAGCCGATCGATCTTATTCTCGGCCCAACGGTATTCAATCGACACGTTCTCGCCCTCGACAAAACCGGTCTCTTTGAGACCTTGCCGGAACGCCCGCAGACGGTCTGCGTATATGTCAGGTGATACAAGATTGAGGAATCCGATCACCGGCATGGACGACTGCTGGCTTTGCAGCGAATGACCACGTAACCGCCGCGCCCCCGATGAGCGTGATGAACTCCCGCCGCCTCACTCGATCACCTCGTCAGCGAGCGCGAGCAGTTTATCCGGCACCATCAAACCAAGCGCCTTGGCGGTCTTGAGATTGAGCACCAGCTCGAATTTGCTCGGCTGTATGATGGGCAGATTGCCGGGCTTCTCACCCTTTAGGATTCGGCCGACGTAGATACCGGCCTGCCGATACGCATCGGGCAGGCTCGCTCCGTAGCTCATAAGACCACCAGCAACGGCAAAATCGCGCGACGCAAAGACCGCAGCGACAGAGTGTTGCTCCGCCAATGCAACGAGTTTGGTGATGTCCCGTAAGAAGAAAGGGTCACCCGCGATTATCAGCGCCTTCGCGTGATGTTGGACGAGACTTGTAAATGCGTCGATGAGGTCACGCTCGCTGGCGGCGTTCGCAATATGCACGTCGAGGCCTAGCGTGCGTGCCGCTGCTTGCACCTCGCCCGAATCGGCGCGATGACGTGGGTTCTTGGGATTAATCAGGACGCCGAGAACGGAGACCTTCGGAACAAACTCATGCAGGATGCCGACCTGCTTTTGCAAGAGCTGCTTCGAGAAAAAGGTTACGCCCGTGATGTTTGCTTCGGGACGATTGATGCTAGAAACTAAGCCCAACTCAATTGGATCGCCACCAACGCTGAACACGATCGGGATGCTCGCGGCCGCCGCTTTGGTCGCGTGAGCTGAGGGACCACCGATCGCGGCGATCACAGCGACCTTATGAAGTAGCAGCTCGGTTGCAAGTTCTGACAGACGATCATATCGGTCCGTCGCTCGTAGTTCGATGGCCACATTACGGCCCTCGACATAACCAACTTCATTCAAGCCGTCGCGGAACGCGGCCACTGCGTTGGCCCCGACGCTATCGAGAACCCCGACAACCGGCATCGCCGGCTGCTGCGCCCGCGCAGCGAGCGGCCATGCCGCCCCCGCGCCGCCGAGCAGGCTGATGAAGTCGCGGCGTCTCACTCGATTACCTCGTCGGCCGCCACAAGCAGCTTGTCCGGCACCGTCAGGCCTAGCGCCCTCGCGGTTTTAAGATTGATCACCAGCTCGTACTTGGTCGCTGTCTGCACTGGAAGGTCGCCGGGCTTCTCGCCTTTGAGGATGCGATCGACATAGACGGCCGCGCCTCTGTGCGGATCGATGGGATCAAAGCCATAAGCCAGCAAGCCGCCGGCGTTGACGAAAAATTGCTGGAAATAGATTGCGGGCAGTTTGTGCCGTGCTGCCAGCGTGATGATCAAATCGAGATGAACGATTGCCAACCCGCTTGCCGTCACAATGATACCGCCATTCCCCTCGCGCGCAAACGCCGTGACGCCGCGCTCGATCTCATCGGCGTTCCGCAAGTCGACCGGGCGCAGTTCTACCCCGAGCGATGGCGCAGCGGCCTGAATTACGGCGAACTGGCCGACTCCCTGGGGTATGCTCGCATCCCGAAGGACTGCCGCGCGCGTTACGCGCGGTGCGATCTCTTTGAGCAGCTCCAGCCACTTTGCGCCGAGGCCGTACTCGTATCCGGTAAATCCGGTGGCGTTGCCCCCTGGCCGCGCCAAGCTCGCGACGAACCCGGCACCAACCGGATCGACGGTCAGCGCGAACACAATCGGGACCGAGCGGCTCGCCTCGAGCAATGCCCCCACGACCGTGCCGCCAGATGCCAGGATGACGTCCGGTGCGAGCGCGACCAGCTCCGCCGCGTGTCTGCGCATGCGGTCGGTATCGCCCGCGGTCCAACGGATGTCGATGCGGATGTTCCGGCCGTCGGTCCAGCCCGCCGCCTCCAGCCCCTGTACGAACGCCGTTATGCGTCGCTGTGATTGCGGATCGTCCGCGGCGAGTGGAACTAGCACGCCGACGCGCCGCATCCGTTCCGGTTGCTGCGCGCGCCGCGAGCGGCCACGTCGCCGCCCCGCCGATCAGCCCCATGAACTCGCGCCGCCTCATTCGATCACCTCGTCGGCGAGTGAGACCAGTGTAGAAGGGACGGTCAAACCGAGCGCCTTGGCGACTTTAAGATTGATTGAAAGCACGTATTTGATCGGAGCTTGGACTGGAAGGTTCTGTGGCAATTCTCCCCGCAGAATTCGATCAATGTAGGTGACGGGCTGCCTCATCATCACATCGAATGCGTAAGTATAGGATATCAGCGCGCCTCGGTTTGCAGCGCCGAAGACCGGATTGAGGGTCGGAAGTCTAAATCGGGCAGACTGAGCGATGATTTGATCACGATGTGCGTTGGTAAACGGCTCCGGTATGACGAGGAGCCCGCCATGCGGCTCGTTTGCGAGTGACGATGCTGCAGCTTCGATCTCACTATCGCTACGAGTAAAACATTCGAATACGGCAACGCCCCTTGAGGCGGTGGCTTTCGCTGAAGCTAACAAAGGCGGGGCGTATGGCGCGGTGTCAGGATTGTACATGATCCCGATCCGCCTCAGATCGGGAGCGATCTCCTGAAGCAGTTGCATCCATTTGCCGCCTATAGAGAGGTCCCAAACGATAAATCCGGTGACATTACCGCCGGGCTGTCGCAGACTTTCTACCAACCCGAAACCGACCGGATCGGCGACTAGTGAGAAAACGATCGGAATCGTGCGCGTCTTTTGACGCAAGGCCTGAACAGGCGGTAATCCGGTCGCATAGATCAACTCGGGCGCGAGCACGACAAGTTCAGCAGCAGCTGCGTTTATTTTAGTGATGTCACCGCCTCCGAAACGATAGTCGAGGCGGATATTCTTGCCATCTATCCATCCTGCTTCTTGCATCGCCGCCTTAAATGGTCGGACGATTTCGCCCGCGCCCGGGTCATCTGCACTTGCTGCTAATCCCAAAAAAACACCAATGTGCCGCGCCGGGTGGGCCTGTTGCGCCCTTGCCGCGATCGGCCACGCCACAGCCGCGCCGCCAAACAGCGTGATGAACTTCCGCCGCCTCACTCGATCACCTCGTCGGCGCGGCCGATGAGCGGCAGCGGAATGGCGAGGCCGAGCGCCTTTGCAGTTTTGAGATTGATGATCAGCTCGACCTTGGTCGACTGCTGCACTGGTAGGTCGGCCGGCTTCTCACTCTTGAGAACGCGGCCGGTGTAGACGCCAGCTTGGCGGTACGCATCCGACGCGCTGCCTGCATAGCTCATAAGCCCTCCTGCCGCAGCGAATGCGCGCGTTTGAAAGATTGCCGGCACCTTGTCGCGAAGAGCCCGCGCAGCGACCTGTTCCCCACGTGAATTGATGAATGCATCGGTAACAACCACGAGCCCGCCCACCCGCAGTTGAACTAAAGCGGAGAACGCCGTGTCGATATCGCGGTCGATGCTTGCATTCAGGACGTGGAGTTCGAGTCCCAGCATCTTCGCCGCGACCTGTAGGTCCCTCGATATGATGTCAGCATTGGGATTGGCCGGGTTGACGAGCGCAGCCATCGTGGAAACCGTTGGCACCGCCTCGTGCAGCAATTGCACCAACTTCGGCCCAAGCTCCACGTTTAAGTAGGTCACACCTGTAACGTTAGCTCCGGGCCGACGCAGGCTGGCCACGAGGCCGATCTGCACGGGATCGCCAATGGTGGTGAAGACGATGGGTGTCGTTGCTGTGGCCGCCTTTGCTGCGACTGCAGCAGGTGTCGTCAGGGCGGCCAGTACATTCACTTGGTGTTGAATCAAGTCGGCTGCCATGGTCGGCAGTCGACCATATTCACCTTCGGCCCAACGGTACTCGATTGTGACGTTCCTACCCACGACGAAATCGGCGTCGCTTAAGCCTTGAAGGAATGCGGCTACGTACGGCTCCCATTGTGCGGCCGCTGTGCTACCGAGAAGCCCGATCACCGGCATGGCCGGCTGCTGCGCTCGCGCCGCGACCGGCCACGCCGCGACCGCGCCGCCGAGCAGGCTGACGAAGTCCCGCCGCCTCATGCCGGACATGGGGGCTCCCTCCCAGGTGCCGCCGCCGATCATACAGCTTGCAACCGCCGCACGCAGGCGGTCTGACGCATCAGGAGCCTGCCGGGGGAAGGTCAGCCGGTCCTTGGGGCAGACCTGAAACGTTCTGAATTGAAGGGTTATCCACCCCCGCAAGCCGGTCGGCCCGCCCTAGAATGTTCGGCTCGTGCGGTCTTAAGGGACGACCGGTGCGGTAGCTTCGTCACATCCGGAAAGCAGCGCGGATAGAAGACCTAGTCCCGCAAGGGAGAAGAGGGTCATCGCCGGAATAGCCCATGCAAGATGGCCGAGTTCGCTGAAGGCTAGGATGAACAAGAGCCCGCATAGTGAGATACTCGCCGACATCTCAGAGCGGCTAAGAGGCTTATCATTGGCAGCCATGACCTGCTCCCCGTGGCTTTCAGCGTGCAGCCAACTAGACAGGTTGGACTGTGACCAAAGACCCACCCCACGTCCTTGGGGCAGACCTGAATTGTTCTGAATCGAGCGACCATCTCGCCCCGAGCTGCTGCGCGCCGATATGACCCTTTACTCCGCAAGCACATCCCTAACCTGCACCGCAGTCCATGCGCCGCCGGGAGCGGTCTTGATACCGCGACCAGCGCCAAGGCGGCTCCGCGAAGGCTCGTGACACTAAGCCCGCACCCTCTCCCAATTGCGCCGAAAGTCAGCCTTAGCTTCCGACAGGGTCGGCGCCCTACCGCTCGTCACCACGCCTGTCCGGTCGGAGACAAATATCACGATCGACCAACTCCAGCGCCGATCCGGTGGAGTGCTCGCCGAGCCATCTTCAACGATCCGGCCAACCGTCCGGCCATCCTCGACGATGGCCCAGTCCCGCAGGCGCGCATACGCAGTGGAAGCAAGCTTCGTGGGGCGCAGCAGCAGGGGCATCAGTGCCGGACCAGTTTGACGTGAGCCGCATATTAGTTAGGCAGCACTATAGCCGTCGGCCCACGCCTCGAATGCCGCGTCTCGGCCAACGGGTGACAACGGTGATCGGCAGCTTGGGCCCGGCGAGCGCGCAAATTCCCTGCACACCTGTGACAGCCATCACAGAAAGCCCCGGGCCTGTGAGCTACTACACACACAGTCGTCAACCCGAAGGGACAGGAGATTTCAGATGCGCAAGACCGGATTGTTCGCCGTCGCTGCCGCCGCTTTGATCCTGGCAGGGATCGGGGGATGGGGCGCCTCCACCACCCAGGCGGCGCGTGTCGCCACTGCAACGAGTATTGGGATCAATCCCTTCCAGATGATGACGAATGCTAGGCATCTCGACACGGAGCTCTATCAGGATTTTTCGCTAGTATTCCACTAAAGCCAACGGCCGGAACAGTCGGGCAACTCTCCGGCCTTCTCTACAAGTTTCTGCATTGGAGCGTCACCTGAAGCCCCGCCTTCACCGGCGGGGCTTTTTATCGCCATCGGTCCCTGCCCCACGCCACTTCGGCCTCGCGCTTCACATCCGGTGCCTCGGGGTTCTTGAACTTGATCCAATCCTTCGACCGGCCTGAGACATAGCGCGAGGCCAGCCGCAACAGGCTGGCGAGCGTGGCCTTGCGGACCTCGATGGGCTCCCGCCGCAAGTCCGTGCCGTCAACCTCCAATAGGTCGAAGGCGTAGAGGAGGACCCCCTCCCGTTACGCTTGCGGCGCGGCCACCGAACACTGCGAGCCCGTTCTGTTCGCAGACCACCACCTCGACTGTTGCGGAATTGCAACGGAACCCCGCGAGGGGCCGTCGCCAACAGGAACTTGCCTAGAACCGCAGCGTTAGCGAACTAGGAGACGATAGATGCTAACGCCGGAAGAGTATCGAATTGAAGCTGAGGCATGCCTGAAACTCGCAAGAGAGACTTAGCAGGTCTATGCCAGAACGGCACTGCTTGAGTTGGCGGCCGACTACATGGCGTTGGCAGAGCAACAGGCAGCCAAATTCCAAAAAGCGGGTCGCTAGTTCCAATTGAGCCGTGGCAGGAAGCGAGCTTGCAAAGCAGAACCCCGCCGAGGGTGCGGGGCCCTGCCGCCGTTGCCGGGGTGATTTGCTCAAAAGCTCGCTTGCCCTTGGCGGTTATGGTGTGGCTTTCTTCGGACAGAAGGTCTCTCTTTGAAGCGTCACCTAAAGCCCCGTCCTCACCGGCGGGTTTTTTTCTCCGTTGGTGCGAGCCATCAACGCGCCAAAGGCGGCAGCGTTCCCGCGGCTAGTCTCCGAAGCCGAGCGGATCGGGCTGTGGGTGGAGCGTCTGCTCACCGGCGGCTGACTGCCTGTGGCTTTGTGCTAAATAGTCCGATGCAAGCCTCATCAAAGCTAGGGACAGAGTGGGGGTAGAGCATGTGAATGCGAGTTGCGAGCATAGCTCCGCGAGTACGATGTAGTCGTCAGCACCGAACATCCTATGCCCCATCCATCGAAAGTCTCTCGTGTAGACTCGATGGCATTCCACAAAATTCCCGCCGTTCCCCAAGAAGAACCGAAAAAAAAGCCCCGCCGGGCAAGGCGGAGCTCCCGCAGCCGCGCGTATCCGTCGACTAGCGGGGCGCGCGCCTCACACGAAGAAGAAATCCCCGGTATCCGGCGCGGCGCCGTTCGCAAGCGTGATGGTCTCGGTGTGGGCGTCGAGGGCCGAGAGAATCTGCCATTGGTTGGTTGCGCCGATCTGCGTGAGGCTCGCACCCTGCGCCTCGGTGCCAAAGCCGCTGAACACCAGGACATCCCCCTCGTCGCCATTTAAATCGGCAACGGTCGCGCCGTCGGCGCTGCCGGCGGAGAAAACGAACATATCGTTGCCGTCGTCGCCCACCAGAGTGTTTGCGCCGACGGTGACCAGTGTGTCGGCGCCGCTGCTGCCGGTACCGGTCAGCCCGGAACCGATCATGTACAACGCCTCGACATTGGTCGGCAGGGTGTAGGTGACGAATGCCAGCACCGAATCGAAACCGCCGTTCGCAGCTTCGGTCACCACGTCGGCGGTGTTGTTGACGTAATAGAGATCGTCGCCGCCAAGCCCGACCAGTGTGTTGGGTCCGCCGCTGCTGAGTAGGCTGTCTGCGTCATCCGTGCCCGTGCCGGTCAACCCGGAGCCGATCATGAAGAGCGCCTCGACCTCCGCCGGGAGCGCATAGTTGGCGCCCGCCACCACGACATCGAAGCCGCCGCCTGCCGCCTCGGTCACGGTGTCGCCGATGTTGTTGACGTAATAGAGATCATCGCCGCCAAGTCCGACCAGCGTGTTGGCTCCGCCGCTGCTGAGTAGACTTTCGGCGTTGTTCGTGCCCGTGCCGGTCAACCCGGAGCCGAGCATGTAGAGCGCCTCGGCGTTGGCCGGCAGCGTGTAGCTGACGGTAGCTTCCACGGTGTCGAGGCCGTCGCCCGCGTTTTCCATCACCGCGTCGCCGATGTTGTTGACGAAGTAGATATCGTTGCCGCCAAGACCGGCCAGTATGTTTGCCCCGCCTGTACTGAGCAGCGTGTTGACATTGCCCGAGCCGGTGCCGGTCAGGCCGGCGCCGTTCATGAACAGCGCCTCGACCTCGGACGGGATGATATAGCTCGTTGTGGCGATCACCGTGTCGACTTCGGTCAACGTGTCACCGCCGGTGCTGCCCTGGACCTGGCCAAATAGAAACCCCGCCGGAGTGATTCCGACGGGGTTCCGAGACAGACGCTGATCGCGGGAAGCTATTTCTTTTAGCTCCAGAGAGCTTCCCAAGTTTTCTCACCGACAATCCCGTCGACCACCAACGGGTTGCCGTCGAAGTCAACGTAATCCGCCTGCAACGCCTTGACCGCGGTCTCAGTGAGCGGGCCGAAGTCGCCATCGACCGGCCCCGGATCATAGGGGGGATATCCGAAGCTCTTGAGTATCTCTTGAAGGAGCCTCACTCCACTTCCCTGGGATGTCTTCTTCACCGTCTCGGGCGTCAGCCTGAACCAAGTCTGCGGTCCCACGATGCCGTCCACGTACAGAGGGAACGAGAATGCGTAGAACTCGCCGGCCGCGCGGTTCAATTGGTAGGCTATGACCCTGTTTCTTGTCACAGGACCAAATATGCCGTCGTCGGTCCCCGGGGGAAGGTAATAGCGGTGTATGAGGGCCTTCTGCGCCTTCTTCACCGCCGTACCCGTCGAGCCTAACTTGATGATTGGATCTGCCATGACATTGCTCCTATTGTTGCTACCTATGGGAGTACTCTGACGAGTCATGCCAACCACAAGTAAAGTCAGTTGCAGAGTGGAATAGATCACTCAAGCAAGAATATAATAACAAAATGCAGGAATTTAGCAATTAAATTGTCATTTCACACGTGAGAGCGCAATAAAATTAAGGCAGACGCCTAACCTCTGACGGCACCTCGGAGGGCGGAGCTTCTAACGCCTGGCACCGCTATGAAGGCGGGATGCGTGCCGCTTACTGAGTGACCAGGAGCAAGTCTCAACATCTTCAGAGCGACGAAGGTTGTTGTAATCGCCATCTCTCCGCACAGGAAAAACGAATTGACCGACTCAAACGACTGAGATTGGATCAGTTGGGAGATTGTGACGGCGTTGAGTGGCCGGAACAAAAAGGGAAAGGGGTGCGTTTGCTTTCAGTTGCGCCACTTTCAGAGGCCTACTTTTAGAGGTCAGAATTAATGCGAGGAGCATTTAATGGCAGACATCGGCGAACCAAGTCGTCGGCACACGATAGTGCCGCTCGAACACCCGATCCACGACACACCGAGAGAGCCGGTAGCGCCACCGCTGCCCGACCGTCGAGTTACCGAGCCATCCCCTTTGCCGGAATTAGAGCCGGTGAAATAATCGCTCCACGCGTTTGGACTGTGTACGGCAATTTGCTTCATGGCGCTTTCTTTATGGGGCACGCTTGGTTGCCTCATATTCCGGTCCAAGGTGATCCATATGCTGAGGGAGCCGGCGTTCACGCATTCAAGTCTTTAGACGAAGCTTTCAAATACGCGGATCAGGCCAACAATTGGATTTTTCCAAGCGGGAGCGTTGTTGTCGGCCATGTTGCTCTTTGGGGTGACGTTATCGAACATGAGCATGGCTACCGAGCTGAATACGGTTCGGTACACAGCATTCTGGACGCCGTGAACGACGATCCTAAGCTTGATCTATTGCGTCGCCACTACGGTTGCGAAATCACTCAATAAAAATTTCCCAGGCACTTGGCACCGAGGCCGCCACCCTTAGAAGACCCGGCGCCCAAGCAACTCGCGCCAGGGGCGGATGGCCCATCCACCTGGCGTCAGGTCACTCTGAACGGCGCGCGGATCATTCCACTCGCCCTTGAACAACGGATCGCGCGCGACCTCGCGCGCAAGCTTCAAATCCTCGAGCACATCCTGTCATCTCAATCTCGCCACATCGACCGCTTCACAATCGGCGCAACCGGGCCGGCTATCTCTTGCCCATCGGGTTAACCCCATCGCGCGCTGAAAGCTTCAAGGGAGTGGAGCGTGGAGTGCGGGCATGTTGATCGCATGTCCGCCCATAGTATGGTCCGCCGCAAGGCGACATCAACGAACGGAGAAAGCAGGATGACCAGGTATGTGAGGAGGCTCGTCGCTGCGATCGTCTTCACCGCAGGCATTGCGTCGGTCGCAACGGTCGCCTCCGCGGCGCCAGTGACCGGCGCCCTTGCGATCAAGAATGCGGTGCCGGCGAACGTCGAACCGGTGCAGTGGCGCCGCGGGTGGGGCGGCGGCTATCGTCGCGGATGGGGCTGGGGCGGAGCAGCCGCGGGATTTGTGGCCGGCGCGGTGATCGGCTCGGCGCTCGCCTCCCCGTACTCCTACGGCTATGCGCCCTACTATCCTCCCGGTCCCTACTACGTGGCACCGCCCGCCCCGGTCTATTACGGCCCACCGCCCGTTTACGGCGCCCCGGTCGTGGAGGACGACGTCTCCTATTGCTCGCAGCGATTCAAGTCCTACGACCCGAGAAGCGGAACCTATCTCGGCTACGACGGCATTCGGCACCCGTGCCCCTGAGTGGATCAGGCCTGAAGGCGACAGGGCCGCTTACGGGCGGCCCTTTTTTCTTCTTGGCCCCCGAGGCAGGGAGCCGCTCGCGCATGCGCGGCGTCCGAATTGGGCTGTTGCTCGAGAGAACGCGCGGCGGCCGCGTGCGTGCGGAATTGTCCGGGTTGAAGCGGTCTTGAAACGGACTAAGAATAGCCGCGGCTGAGCGGGCGCGTGTGTCTTGGAGTGGTTATGGCGAAGTCGAACGGCCAAGCAATGCCGATCCTGATCGCGGGCGGCGGTATCGGCGGCCTGGCGGCAGCTCATGCGCTGGCACGCAAGGGCTTTGCGGTCAGGGTGCTGGAGCAGGCGCCCGAGTTCCGCGAGATCGGCGCGGGCATTCAGCTTGGTCCCAATATTTTCCGCGCACTCGAGCGGCTCGACCTCAAGGATGCGGTGCTGGCCGACGTTCATCGCCCGCCGGCGATGGAAATGCGTTGCGCACTGTCCGGCGAACGCGTCACCCGCATCCCGCTCGACGACCCGCGGTTCATGGAAAAGTTCACGCAGCCCTACGCCGTGACCCACCGGCACGACCTGCACTCGGTCTTTATCAACGCATGCAAGAGCAACAACCTCATTACCCTCGAGACCAATCGCACCGTCGCGGATTTCCAGCAAGACGACGACGGTGTCACGCTTCTTTTGGAGACGGGCGAGCGCATCCGCGGTCGCGCGCTGATCGGCTGTGACGGCATGTGGTCGAGGGTTCGCGACAAGATCGTGGGCGACGGCAAGCCACTGGTATCGGGCCACATCGCCTATCGTGCCGTGCTCAAGCGCGATGAAGTGCCGGCCGATCTGTGGAGCCCCGACGTGATCCTGTGGGCGGGCCCCCACACGCACCTCGTCCACTACCCGCTGCGCCGCGGGGAGATCTACAACCTGGTGGCCGTGTTCCATTCCAAGCGCTACGTCGAAGGCTGGAACGCGGAGGCCGATGCGAGCGCGCTGTGGGAGCACTTCCAGGGCCAGCGGCCGGAGGTCCTGCGCATGCTCGAGCGCATCGAGACCTGGCGCATGTGGGTGTTGTGCGATCGCGAGCCGGTGAAGGAATGGACCAAGGGATGCGTCACGCTGCTGGGCGACGCCGCCCATCCGATGCTGCAATACCTTGCGCAGGGCGCCTGCATGGCGACCGAGGACGCAGTCGCGCTCGCCGACCAGGTCAGCGAGCGCCCCGACGACCTGCCGGCGGCCTTCCGCGCCTATGTAGAGCAACGCTATCTGCGCACGGCGCGGGTGCAGATCATGGCGCGCGTCTACGGCGATTTCTACCACGCGCGCGGCCCCGCGGCAGAGCTGCGCAACCAGATGCTCGCACCGCGGACGCCGGAACAATCCTACGAAGGCATCTCCTGGCTCTATGGCGGGATGTGATGCGACTGGAGCGGAATCGCTTCAGACGGACTGGCGATTTCGCTCCCACATTTTAGCCGGTCGCATGATATCGCCCCGCGACGTTCCCTGACGTCCCGGGATCGTGCACTACGGCATCCCGGCCGCCGCCCGCGCCTCGCCGGTCAACTCCAGAATGTGCATGCCGGTATTGGCCCGGTCGACCACGTAGATGTAGCCGCGGTCGTCGGTCTCCACGTTGTTGCTCTGGATGGCGATCTTGCAGCGGTCCTGACCCTCGACCTTGATGCAGCGCTTTTCGGTCGCCTCCGTGATCGCCGGGATGAAGTAGCCGACCTCCTTCGGGCTGTAGGGATCCCGGATGTCGATGGCGCGCACGCCGGCATTGAACCAGGTGACGATCGCGATCTTTTTGAAGAAGACCGGCGCTGTGCTCTCGTTGGCGGAGTGCGCGCCAAAGCGGCCGCCGCGCGTGCAGAAATTGCCCATGGCCTCCCTGACGTTGAAGTTCGACACCACCATCGGCCGCGATTCCACCGTAGCGTCGACGAACCACACCATCTGGCGCGTCTCCGCGGCCTGGCACTCGTTCACCAGCGACTCGTCGACGATCATGATCATGTCGCGCGTGCCGCCGGCCAGGTCCTTGGCGAACTCGGCGATCTTCACCTTGCCGAGCGGAATCACCGAGTGGGCGCCGTTGAGCGGCAACATGTCGAGCTGGCCAATGACCGGATAGCGCAGATTTTCCGGCGTCGGCTCCTTCGGGCCGTTCAAGAGCTTCTCGCGATCGACGATCTGCACCACGCCGCCTTTGTTGGTGCCGTAGGCGAAATAGACGCGGTTGTCCTGGGGTCCGGTTGAGATCATGCCGTGGAGCTCGGTCGGCACTGCCCCGGTCGCGCCCGGCTGCTGCCCCGTCAAGCCAAAGTCGCGGATCTTGACCGGTTTGCTCGGGTCGCTGAGGTCGTACACCTCAGTCATGCGGCGGGTCCGCCAGGTGTCTACGCCGGAGACGAGATAGGCGATGCCGGTGTCGCATTCCCACCAGCTCTTGTGCGTGTCCTTGAGACCAAAGCTGACGCGGGTGACGAGCGCCGGACTTTCAGGCTTGGTCACGTCCCACATCTCGTGCCCCTGCCCGCCGAACGTCCGCAGGAGGTAGGTCTTGCCGGGATCACCCTTGGGCAGGCTCTTGCCGTCGCAGGCGCGCACCATCTGTCCCCCGCCCTGCTCGCCCAGTCCCTCGAGCCCCGGAATGTGCGTGAGGTATTTCGGCTGCTTCGGATCGGTCACGTCGACAACCGAGGTGCCGTTGAACTCCGCCTGCTTGGTGATCGGATTGACCGGCTTCGGCACCGATTCGGTGCCGCCGTGATGGCCGATATAGGCGATGTAGCGGTCTCCCTGCTTGTGGATGATCGGCTGGTAGGCGCTGCGTGCCTGCAAATCGTTGTAGCCGACGAGCCGCATGTTGCTGGCTTCCGGCGCGTCGCCGAGCTTCGGCGCCTGGGCGAAGGCCGGCACGGCAATCAGAGCCGCCAATCCCGCAGTCACGCCACTCACGCCGGCCGTGGAGAACCTCCGTTGCATCGCGTTTCTCTCCCTGATTGTTCTTGCAGTTGAGCCACCTCCAGCGAGGCGCGTCGGTGCGACGCGTCTCGCCGGAACGCAGGCGCAGGTGCTAGCCTAGCGCCGCCTTGACCCGTTCAGGCGTGAACGGAGTATGGCGCAAGCGCACGCCCGCTAGCTGCATGATAGCACTCGAAATCGCCGGCGCGACCAGGGGGGTCGCCATTTGTCCGGCGCCGGTCGGGTGGTTGTCCGTTGCAATCACCTCGATATGCATGAGCGGAACCTCGTTCATGCGCGGCACGCGGTAGTCGTAGAAATTCGACTGCTCGACGGCGCCATTTTTGACGCTGATGCGCTCGCTCAGCGTCATGCCCAGCCCGTAGACGATGCTGCTTTCTGTCTGGGCCACCACGTTATCCGGCTGCACGGCGACGCCGCAGTCGATCGTGCACCAGAAATTGTGAACTTTGATCTGCCCGCTGCTGCGGTCGAGCGACGCTTCGGCGATCCCGGCCACCTGCGAGCCGGAATAGTCCAGGAACGCGAAGCCGAGACCGCGGCCTTCGCGCTTCGTCCCCCAGTTCGCCATTTCCGCCACCCGCTCGACCACTTTCAGCGCGCGCGGCGTGTTCTTCAGCAACTCGAGGCGGAGCTTGACGGGATCGAGGCCGCGCTTGACCGCAATCTCGTCGAGGAACGTCTCGGTCGCGAACCTGTTGGCCGTGAAGCTGATCCCGCGCAGGGGATTCGTGCGCACACCGGTGTCACGATAGAGCTGTTCGACCAGTTGGTGCGGAACGTCATAACCCCGCAGATCGGCACCGAGCATCGCAATGAAGTCCTTGCCGCCGCTCATCTGGTAGCGCACCGGATCCATGTAGGGGCCGACGCGGTCGACGGCGATGCGGTGATGCCACGCCGTGAGCTTGCCGGAGGGATCGAACCCGGCCTTCAGATAATGAGCAGAGATCGGGCGGAAGCGTCCGTTGTGGACATCGTCCTCGCGCGTCCACATGACCTTCACCGGTCGCCCCGCCTCTTTCGACAACAGCACTGCGTCGATGATGAAATCGACGTCGCGGTTGCCGCGCCGTCCGAAGCCGCCGCCCATCAGCATGTCGTTGAGCTTCACCTTGTCGCGCGGAATACCGAGGACCTTGGCAGGCGCCTCGCAGGCGATGCTCTGGCTCTGCGTTCCCGCCCAGATTTCGACTGAATCGCCGGACGGCGACACCGACGCGATAGCGTTCAGGGGCTCCATCTGCGCGTGATAGGCGTAGTCGCAGCGGTACTCGGCCTCCAAGGCGGAGGAAGACCGCTGCATCTCGCCGGGCGTGTCGCCGATCTTGCTCCATTCCGTTGCACCGCGGGCGGGATTCTTCGCATCGGCTGCGAACCGCTCCATGCCCTTATCGCTGTCGAAGCCCCAGGCGGTGCCGGTTCTGCTCCAGGTCACGGACTGGGCGAGCGCGCGCCGTGCCTCGAATGCCGCCCACGGGGTGTCGGCCAGCACGCCGACGCCATATGGCAGGCGCACGATCCTGACGGCGCCGGCGATCACCTTGGCCTTGGCGTCGTCGATCTTGTCCGGAACCGAGCCTTCCACCGGCGCGCGCAGGATTGCGCCGTAGAGCATGTTCGGCACCTGCACGTCGATGGCGTAGCGCGCGCTGCCGTTGACTTTGGCCGGCAGCTCGACCCGCGTCACGTCTTTGCCGATAAGGCGGAACTGAGCAGGCTTCTTCAGGGCTTCCGGCTTGATCTCGGGAGCCTTGGCGGGGATCTCGGCAAACGCCGCGATCTCGCCATAGCCGAGCTTTCGTCCGGATTTGGCGTGAACCACCGCACTCGGCTCCGTGGTCAACTCCTCGACCGGTACGCCGAGCTTGTTGGCGGCATTGTCAAGCAGCACGCGGCGCACCTGCGCGCCGAAGAAACGCAATGGCCGGTAGTAGCTCGTGACCGCATTCGAACCGGCGGTATACATCATGCCGCCAAAGCCGGGATTGCCGTAGATCGCATCGACCGGCGGCGCCGGCACGACGCGGACCTTCGACCAGTCGGCGTCGAGCTCTTCCGCGACGATCAAGGGCAGCGATGTCATCGAGCCCTGCCCCATCTCGGTCGCGGGCGACATGATGGTGATTGTTCCGTCAGTAGCGATGCTCACCCACGGACTGAGCGCCTTGCCGGCGCGCTCGCCGGCCAATGCTCCGGCGGACGCGTTTCGTTTGAGACCGAGCGCGGTTGCGAAGGTCAGGCCGGCCGCCCCGATCATGACTTGCCGGCGCGACAGGACATGGCGGCGCGATGACATGGCCTTGCGCCCCTCGATTGCGATATGACGGGTCATGGCTCAGGCCTCCCGCGCGGCGCGTTCGACGGCGCGCACGATGCGCTGATAGGTGCCGCAGCGGCAGATATTCGTGCTCATGTGCTCGACGATCTGTTCGCGCGTGGGCTTGGGATTTTGCTTGAGCAGGTCGGCCGCGCTCATGATCTGGCCGGACTGGCAATAGCCGCATTGCGGCACCTGCTCGGCGAGCCAGGCCTTCTGCAGCGGGTGCGACGTATCAGGCGACAGCCCCTCGATCGTCGTCACCGACTTGCCCGCGATCTCAACGATCTGGGTCTGGCAGGAGAACGCACGCTTACCATCGATATGCACCATGCAGGCACCGCATAGACCGGTCCCGCAGCCGAACTTGGTGCCGGTGAGCTTGAGGTCTTCCCGGATCACCCACAACAGCGGCGTTGTCGGCGGCGCCTCGGTCGACGCCGCCTTGCCATTCACAATGAAGTTGGTGGCCATGGTCTCCTCCTGGGATATCCGCGGCGTGCATCGCGCCGCGGTACTTTCGAACGAGATGGCAGCGGCGCTACGCCAATGCGGCCTTGACCCGCGTCGGATCGAGCGGCAGGTCGCGGATGCGCTTGCCGGTGGCGTTGGCAAAGGCGTTGGCGACGGCGGCGACGGCGGGCCCCTGGGAGCCTTCGCCGGCGCCCAGCGGGCGCTCGCCAGGCCGATTGATCAGCTCGACCTCGACCTTCGGCACCTCCGGCATGGTCAAGATCGGATAGCTCGCCCAGTCGCGGGAGAGAATCCCGCCTTTGTCGAAGCGCACCTGTTCCTTCAGAGTCCAGCTCACGGACTGGACGATGCCGCCCTCGATCTGGTTCGAAAGCCCGTCGGGATTGATGATCAGCCCGGAATTCGACAGCCGCCCAAGTCCGCGGCACGCGCACCGTCCCGCTGGCACGATCGACCTCGACCTCGGCCACGACAGCCACATAGCAGGCAAGGTTCTTGTATTTGGCAAATCCGATGCCGCGTCCGCGCGCGCCGTCGCCTTTCTCCTTGTCCGTCCAGCCTGCTTTTCGGGCAACCGCTTCGACAACTGCCCGGGCGCGCGGATCCTTGAGATGCGCGAGCCGGAAGGCGATCGGATCGGCGCCAGCCGCGCTCGCGAGCTCATCCATGAAGGATTCGAGCGCGAACACGTTGGCGTAAGCGCCCAGGGTCCGCAGCGCCGAGACGCGGATCGGCATGTCCTGGACGAAGTGGTGGATCACCCGCTGGCGCGGGAAATCGTAGAGCGGGATGGAATTGCGGTCGCCGCCACCCGCCGGCTGCGGCGGGCTGGTCGGCGGCCCCATCTTCTGCGGCTCGGCCAGGTACCACGCGGCGAGCACGTTGGTGCCGTCCGTTGATTGCGGCCGGGTGGAATGGCTGTTGCTCCACAATTCGTACTCCCAGTCGGCGATCTTGCCGTCGCCACCGAGCGCCGCCTTGGCGCGCATGATCATGGCTGGGCCGTAGGGCTCCCAGCGGAACTCGTCGTCGCGCATCCACTGCAGGCGGACCGGCCGGCCGGGCAGTGCGCGCGCGAGCAGTGCGGCGTCGACGCCGACATCGTCGGCGCCGTTGTGGCCGTAGCAGCCCGACCCCTCCACGTGCACGCAACGGAGCGCGGCGGCGGGCATCTTCAGCGTTTTGACGAGCTCGGCACGCAATGGAAAGACGCCCTGCGAATGCGTCCACACCGTCATCTTGCCGTCCTTGAATTCCGCCACCGCGCAGGACGGGCCGATCGAGGCGTGCGCCATATAGGGCTTGGTGTAGACCGCCTCGAAGCTGCGCGCGTCCGCGGGCGCCGGCCCCTCCTTGATGCCGATGGTTTCATCCTTGCTCGGCAGCGACTTGATCACATCGAACAGGCGCGCCGGATCGGGCAGTTCGGGTCCCAGAGTCCATTTCGCGCTCTTGAGCAATGCGTCGCGGGCCTTGATCGCCTGCTCCTCGCGTTGCGCGACAACGCCAAGGAAGGAGCCGTCCCGCACGACCGCGACGACCCCGGGCACCGCCTTCGCCGCGGCCTCATCGACGCTGTCGAGCTTCGAACCGTAGCGCGGCGGACGGACCACGCGGCCGTGCAGCATGTCCGGAAGGCGCATGTCCTGGACGTAAGCCATGCCGCCGGTCACCTTGGCCGGGATATCAAACCGTGGAACGGACCGGCCCACGATCTTGTGGTTGGCGACAGGCTTGGGTGTTGCCTTTGCCGTCGCCTCGCGATTGAGGTCGAGACCGGCAACGAGATCGCCGTAGCCGACCTTGCGTCCGTCGGGGGCGGAAATGATGCCGTCGGCTGCCGTCAACTGATCCGGAGCGACGTTCAGTCGTTTCGCAGCCAGCTCGACGAGCAGCGCACGCACCTCCGCGCCTGCCATTCGCAGCGCGGTGCCGCTGTTCTCGACCGATTGACTGCCGGCGGTCTGGCCTTCGTTCGGCGTCTGACTGGTATCGCCGGAGATCAGCTTGATGCGCGCGAGCGGCAGATCAAGCTCTTCGGCCGCGATCTGCTTGAGGGCGGTCAGAATGCCCTGCCCCAGCTCGACCTTGCCGGTAAAGACGGTCGCCGTGCCGTCGGCGTTGATCCGAATCCAGCCGTCCAGCTTGCGGTTGGTCTGCAGGCTTCCCGGCAGCCGCTCCTGCGCAATGGCGCGCTTCGGATCGAGCGAGAACGCGACCACGAGTGCACCGAGGCCCGCGGAGAATTGGCGCCGGTTGAAGATGGGAGCGTTCATGGTCAGGTCCTCCCGTTGGCCTGCGCGGCCCGCAGCACGGCTCGAACAATCCGGTTGTGGGTGCCGCAGCGGCAGAGATTGCTTGCAAGCGCCGCGCGCACGTCCGCCTCGCTCGGCCGCGGCTCGCGGTCGAGCAGCTCTTTCGCCGACATGATCATGCCGCTGATGCAGTAGCCGCATTGTGCCGCCTGCTCCTCGATGAAAGCCTGCTGCAGCGCGTGCGGCCTCTCGATCGAGCCCAACCCCTCGATGGTGGTGATCTCGCTTTTTTCCAGCGCGCCGATCGGGGTGACGCAGGAGCGCACGGCCTTGCCGTCGATCAGCACGGTGCAGGCGCCGCATTGCGACAGGCCGCAACCGAACTTCGCGCCGTTGAGCTCGAAATCGTTGCGCAGCACGTAGAGTAACGGGGTGTCCGCCTCGGCTAAAACCGAGCGGCTCACCCCGTTGACGTTGAGGTTGATGGCCATGATCCAGCGTCTCCGAAAGCTCGGCGCTTGTTCGCCCCGCCATTGTTTAGATCGGTTTTATTCTGCCCCTCTGCCGCGGCGGCGTCGAGGCCCTTATTGGACGGCAAGGCCAAGGCGGCGAGTGAGCTCGCCCTTGAAGGCGTAGTCGGCTTCGGTCTGCGCCTGGAACGCAGCCCCGTCGAGGTAGCGGATGGTTTGGCCGGTATTGCTGATCATCCTGCGCACGACGTCGCTCTTGACGGCGTCGGCGCAGTTGCGTTCCAGCGCCGACTTCACCGCCGGCGGCAAACCGCGCGGCGCATAAAGGCCATTGTGTCCGGGTGGGACGTCGCTGGTCGCACCCAGCTCACGCGCGGTCGGCACATCCGGATAGGCGGGATGCCGCGCGGCCAGGAACACGAGAAGCGGGCGGAAATTCTGGCCGTGGATCGTGGACACCGCCGGCGCGCCGAAATCGATGTCGCCCTTGAGCAAGGTCGGCAGCACCGGCGCATCGCCGCGGAACGGCACGGGCTGGAATTTCAGCTTCAGCGCCTCGGCGAAGTTCTCGACCGACAAATGCGGGATCGTGCCGTTGCCGGCGTGACCGTAGGTCAGCTTGCCCGGATTTTCCCGAGCCGCCGCGATCAGTTCCTGCGCGGACTTGAATTGCGATTGCGGAGCGACCGCCAGGGTAAACACGTTCTCGAAGATCTGGCAGATATAGTCGAACGAATCGGTCTGATAGCGCACGCCCTTGACCAGATAAGGCGCATTGGCGATCGGGGTCGTCGGGCCGAAGGCAATCGTATTGCCGTCGGGTGCGGCGGCGGCGAGCGTATTGAAGCCGATCGTCCCCGAAGCCCCGTCGCGGTTGTTGACGACGACCTGCTGGCCAAGTTGCTCCGACAGCGCGGCAGCAACCGAGCGGCCGATCACGTCGACGCCGCTGCCGGCGGGAAACGGGATGATCATCTCGATCGTTCGCGATTTCTGCGCATACGCATCGTCGAGCGAGACCAGTGCAAGCAGCAGCGCGACGGCGGCGAGCCAGCGCTTCCATCTCATGCGTACCTCCCAATGCGCGTCTTGTTGAGCCTACCGCGCTGCCGCGTGCGATCAATCAGTCGACGCGTCGGGCGAGTGTGCGCGCCTGCTCGCACGCCGTCGAGGCCCCGCGCCTAAACCTACACCGCCGGGATATCGCCGCGGGCCCAGCCTTCGGCTGCGGCGGCGCGAAAATCCGCAAGCTGGCCGGCTACAATGGCGGAACGCAGACCCGCCATCAGCTCCTGGTAATAGGCAAGGTTGACCGTCGTGAGCAGGATCGCCCCGAGCATTTCGTTCGCCCGCACGAGATGATGCAGATAAGCGCGCGAATAGTCGCGCGCGGCCGGACACGCGCTGTCCGCGTCGAGGGGACGCGGGTCGCCGGCATGGCGCGCATTCTTGAGGTTGATCGGGCCGAAACGGGTGAAGGCGAGTCCATGGCGGCCATTGCGTGTCGGCAGCACGCAATCGAACATGTCCATGCCGCGCCCCACTGCCTCGACCAGATCTTCTGGTGTGCCGACACCCATGAGATAGCGTGGGCTGTCGCTCGGCAGCGCGGGTGTCACCTCGCCAATGACACGCAGCATCACCTCCTGTGGCTCGCCCACCGCAAGGCCGCCGATGGCGTAACCGTCAAAGCCGATGTCGGTGAGGGCGCGCGCGCTTTCCGCCCGCAACAGGGCATCGTCGCCGCCCTGTACGATGCCGAACAAGGCCCGCCCGCGCGGCGCGCCTTCGAAGGCACGCTTGCTCCGCTCGGCCCAGGCCAGCGAAAGGCGCATGGCACGCTCGAGCTCGGGGCGCGGCGCCGGCAGTTGCAGACATTCGTCGAGCTGCATCACGATATCGGAGCCGAGCAGGCGCTGCACCTCGATGGCGCGCTCAGGCGAGAGCTCGACCATGGCGCCATCGATGTGCGAGCGGAAGGTGACGCATCTTTCCTCTACCCGGCGCAACGGCGACAGTGACATGACCTGGAACCCGCCGGAATCGGTAATGATCGCCCGTGGCCAGTTCATGAACGCGTGCAGGCCGCCAAGCGCCGCAATGCGTTCGGCACCCGGGCGCAACATCAGGTGATAGGTGTTGCCGAGCACGATGTCGGCGCCGGTGGCGCGCACCGCCTCGGGCGCGAGCCCCTTCACCGTCGCCTGCGTCCCGACCGGCATGAAGGCGGGCGTCGCGACCGGTCCATGCGGGGTCGCAAGCTCGCCGCAACGCGCGGCGCCGTCGACAGCAACGAGGCGGAAGGAAAAGGGATCAGGCATCGTGCGGGGCTTCCGAGCCCTCAGCCAAATATCATCCGGCGGCTCGGCGCAAGCCGAAACGGCCGACGGGCATGACCGGAGTGCGGTTGACCCTGAAAGCCTCCGTCAGCGCAGACACGGTCGGCGGCGCTCGATCACGGCAGTCGCATCAGCGGCTGCCCCATCCGGATCACATCTCCCTCACGCACGGTGTCGCACAGGGCAAATCCGCCCGGCGCAAAGACGATGATCGTCGATCCGTGCTGAAACCAGCCCATTTCCTCACCCTTCTCGAAGGGAGCGTCGCACGCAATGACGTTGGACCCGCGATGCCCGAGATGGAGCAGGACATCGAGACAGTGCAGCCGGATGCTCGCCACGAGCACGGCCGCTACGGGCACGAGCGTCACGACATGGCCGGTCGCCAGCGTGGTTCTCAGCAGCGCGCGCTCGTTCTTGCAGAACAGTTTCTCGACCCGCTTGAGGGCGATGGGGTTGACGTTCCAGGTATCTCCCGAAATGTAGGTGACCTGCTTCAGGCGGCAATCGTACGGGGCGTGGAAACGATGATACATGCTCGAGGTCAATCGCAGCGTCACGTAGCGGCCGTCGCGGTGGGCCCTCACCAGGTCCGGGTCGCCGAACAGGTCCTCCAGCGTGTAGGGAAACCCCTTGATCTGGAGCACTTCCGTCCCGACCACCGTGCCCGCGGCCCCCACGATGGCGTCGCACGGGCTGACCAGGATCGTGGGGTCAGTGTCGACCGGACGCGCCCCATCCTTGAGCTCGCGGACGAAACAGTCGTGCATGCTGCGGAACTGCGTCGTCTTCGCCTCCGCGAGGTCGAGGCCGGAAAAGAAACGCCAGGTGGCGATGGACAGATCGCGTACGAGTGGTTGCTCGATGCGGCTGAACCAGCCCATGAACCGGGTCAGCAGCCGGCGGGGAATGCGGTTGGTCAGCAGAAAATTCAGGTCTTCCTGCTGCAGCAGCCTGAGAATCTGGAACCGGCCCGTCATGCGGCGGTCAACTCGGTGATATAAACCGCGAATCGATGGCAACCGGCAACACGACCCTAGCTTTGTACGCGGTTGGCGCGGCCGCGGTGGCCACGTCGCTGCTCAAGCTGCGCACCCGGCTGCAGCTGTCGCAGGCGAAGCATCGTTCCCTGGGCGGGCATAGCCGTTTGGCGCGGCGGATCGCGGCCCTCGTCCCGTTCTACGAATACGACGAGGTCCGATTCTTCCGCGCCGACGACCCGCCCGAGGAGATCGCGGCGCGCCGGCAGGCCGGCTTTACGCGGCTGGCCGACCTCTACCGGCAGCGGTTCGCCGAGACGAATCGGCAGACCGCGGAGGTCGCCGACAGCATCTCCGATCTGCAATTCACCGACGCGTACCGGGTGCCGTTCCAGTTCAGCCGCATCGCCCGCGAGCACCTCAGGAGCGGTGCATTCGTCGCTTCGTCGTGCGGGGTGACGCTCACCGACCTCGACGGCAATCGCTTCTACGACCTGACCGGATCGTACGGCGTCAACCTGTTCGGCTACGACGTCTACAAGGGCTGCATGGACCGCGGCCAGGAGCGGGTGCGCGATCTCGGCCCGGTGCTGGGGTCTTATCATCCCGTGATCGCCGACAACGTGAAGCGGCTCAAGGAAATCTCCGGGCTCGACGAGGTGTCGTTCCACATGTCCGGAACCGAGGCGGTCATGCAGGCGGTGCGGCTCGCGCGCTACCACACCCGCCGATCTCATCTCGTGCGTTTTTGCGGTGCCTATCATGGCTGGTGGGGCGACGTGGCGCCGGGCGTGGGCAACCCGCTCCCTGCGCACGAGACCTACACCCTGAAGGACATGTCCGAGGAATCGCTGCAGGTGCTGCGCACCAGGCGCGACATTGCCTGCGTGCTGGTCAATCCTCTGCAGGCCCTGCATCCGAATGGCAATGCCCCGGCGGATTCGGCCCTGGTCGACAGCGCCCGCAGCGCGCACTTCGACCGCGAGGCATACGCCGATTGGCTCAAGCAGCTGCGGGAGGTCTGCACCCAGCACGGAATCGTCCTGATCTTCGACGAAGTCTTCGTCGGCTTTCGGCTCGCTGCCGGCGGCGCACAGGAATACTTCGACGTGAAGGCCGACTTGGTCACCTACGGCAAGACGCTGGGAGGCGGCCTCCCGATCGGCGTCGTGTGCGGGCTCAAGCACCTGATGAAGCGCTTCCGCGACGATCGGCCGGTGGATATCTGTTTCGCTCGCGGCACCTTCAACTCCCATCCATACGTGATGGCGGCCATGCACGAATTCCTACGGCATCTCGACACGCCGGAGGCCCGTGTGCTCTACCGCAACCTCGACGAGACCTGGAACCAGCGCACCCGGCGGCTCAACCAACGCCTGCACGACGCCGGCTTTCCGGTGCAGGCCGCAAACATGTCCTCGATCTGGACGATCTGCTATACGCAACCATCGCGCTACAATTGGATGCTGCAGTACTATTTGCGCGCCGAGGGTTTGGCGCTGAGCTGGGTTGGGACTGGGCGCCTGATCTTCAGTCTCAACTACACCGAGGCCGACTTTGAAGCCGTCGCCGATCGTTTCGTAACTGCAGCCAAGATGATGCAACACGACGGCTGGTGGTGGTCGCATCCGGCGACGACGAACAAATCGATCAAGCGTCGTATCCTTCGGGAGATCGTCGCTCACCGCTTTGCCGTCGCTCGCAACGGGAAGGACTCGTAGGCGTTACGCGCGCTACGCCCTCAGCCGGTCTCCTTGGCCGTCATCTCATCGTCCGGATCCGCATCCATGTTGTCGAAGAATTCGCCGCGCAGCAGGAAAATCGGCGCCTTGTGGTAGAGCTTGATGTCGTGAAACGGGTCGGTGAGAATCTTCGTCGCCCAAACCAGGCCGGTCTGCACGTCCTTGATGAAGAACAACTGCACCGTCCGGTAGATGAGCCCGCCCAGCCCGATGAACAGCCACACCTCAGCCACATGGCGCACGAACTCGCCGGTGGTGGCGTGCGGCGCGAAGATGCCGAAGAGCGTGGGATCGAAATAGAGCGGCAGCGGTGATACGGCCCAGATCGTCATCAGGACGACCTTGCGCTTCAGGTTATACCCGACCTTGATGTCTTCCTTGTACTCGTGCGTCGCCTGGTTGACCTCGTCGTAGTCCCTGGGCTCGAAGAAGAAATGGCCGATTTGCCGACTGGTCATGGCGAGCAGCCAGCCGATCAGCGCCGCCGCCACCGGGTCGGTGAACATCAGCACATAGGCGGTGACGAAACTGAGCGCACTGACGAGGTGTAGCGTCTGGTTGATTCGGCTGTGGTGGTAATAGCGGTGATCGTCCCAGCGCTGGATCCTCAGAGCTTCGAGAAAGTCATTCATCGATTCTCCCCCTTTTCTGTTACGATTTTTAGACATGAGATGTGACAGTTACACGAAAGCTGCCGCAGTGAGAGATCACGGCGCGCAAAAACCCGTCGGATAAGTGGGAAGGCGGCGCGCTTCATCGTTCGCCGGACGTTGCGAGGTGATTCGCAGCCGACTACCCGCAGGTGATTCGCGCGCGACGACAATCGGCCCGCCACCTGGAATCGTTCCATTGATTCGTCCGCGCCGCCGTCCAGTGCCGGGTCGATTGCGATGATCCCGGTCAGCGGCCGCCGCGCGCCTCGAAGCGTTCCGGGCGCACCACGCCGACCTCGGCCTTGGCGAAGCGCACGAGCGAAAAATGGCCAAGCGGCGGCATCGCGCGGCGTTCAATCAGCCGCACCCCGTGCGGCCGCTCAGCCCAGCTGGCAAAGCGTTCCCAGGGGAATTCCGTGCGCCAGCCAAGCCGGTGCGCCATCGGCGAGAACCAGTGCTCGAATGCGCGCCGCAACCCGGCCTCGGCGCCGACGCGACTGACCAGCACGATCTCGCCGCCGGGCTTGAGCACGCGCGCGAACTCATCGAGCGTCGCTTCGGGATTGGGAACGGTGGTGACGACGTATTGCGCCACCACCACGTCGAATGAGTCGTTCGGGAATGCCAACCGCTCGGCATCCATGACCACCAGGCCCTCGACGTTGGTCAGACCGAATTCGGCGACCCGTGCCTGCGCTCGGCGCAGCATCGGCTCCGACAGATCGACGCCGACGAGGCGATTGGCAGCGGCATAATCGGGCAGCGATATCCCGGTGCCGACCCCGACCTCGAGGATGCGGCCGCCGACCCGCTCAGCCGCGGCGATCGCGGCACGCCGGCCATGCTCGAACACGGCTCCAAACACGAAATCGTATACCGGCGCCCAACGGGCATAGGCCTTGGTAATCGTTTCCTTGTCGAGTTCCCTATCCATCACCCTCGCTCGCCGCTTTGCGCCGGACCGCAGCCGCCCGGTGTCGGCCGCTGCTTCCCGCCTCGTGTTAAATTCTGCAATCCGTTCCTTGCGTGATGATCGTAGGCCCAGTCCTTGCCAAGCATCCATCCTGCCATCGTCCGTCATGTGCTGGGAAAGGCCCTGGTGATCAAAATGGATCAGCTCTAGGCGGCGCGGGACTTGCGCGCATTGCCGGTGACGACCTGATCGACGAGGCCAAGAAACTGCAATGCGCTCTTCTCCCAGGAGCGGGCGAGGGCAAAGGCACGGCAAGTCTCGCGGGAGACCTCCAGAGCCCCGAGGCAGGCCGCGCGCAAGTCGTCGTGCAACACCCCGACCGGGTGGCTGCCGACCACGTCGCGCGGGCCGGTGACCGGAAAGGCTGCAATCGGAACACCGCAGGCAAGCGCCTCAAGTTGCACGACGCCGAAGGTATCCGTCTTGCTCGGAAACACGAATACGTCCGCAGCGGCAACATGCGCCGCCAACGTCCCGTTTTCCAACAAGCCGAGAAACTTGGCGTCGGGAAAACGCCGCCGCAGCTTGGCCTCCTGCGGGCCATGTCCAATGATCACCTTCGAGCCGGGGAGATCGAGAGCGAGAAATGCCTCCAGGTTCTTCTCCACCGCCACGCGCCCGACGGTGAGGAAGATCGGACGCGGGAGGCCGAGATCGATCGCCCGCTCCGGCCGGAACAACTCGGTATCCACGCCGCGGGTCCACATGCCGAGATTGGTGAAGCCCCGTTGCGTGAGTTCCTGCATCAACGAAGGCGTCGATACCATCGTGACCGCGGCGGCGGCGTGGAAACGGCGCAAAAACGGATAGGTCCAGGCTTCGGGAATCCAAAGCCGCGCCGAGAGATATTCGGGAAACCGCGTCGTGTAGCTGGTCGAAAACGGCAGGCCGCGCTCGAGGCAATAGGCACGCACCATGAAACCGATCGGCCCTTCGGTTGCGATATGAATGGCGTCGGGGGCGGCCTCGTCGATGCGCGCGGAGAGCTGCCGCCGGCTCGGCAACGCCAGCCGCAGCCCCGGCTCGGTCGGCACGGGAACGGAGCGAAATCCCTCCGGCGACAGAAAATCGATTTTGACGCCCAGGCTGCGCGCGCTGCGGGACAGCGCCGTCAAGGTGCGCACGACGCCGTTGACCTGGGGGTACCAAGCGTCCGTCGCGATCAATATCCGCATCAGCTCACGCGCGCCCCGCTCGCAAAGGCGCCGAGCCTGTCACTGCGGCAAGGAGGAGGCCTGCGCCAGATAAGGAATGGAGGAGCGCGCCGCCGGCGCCCAGCCCGCCCACGATCCCCCGCCGTGTTGTCGAATCTCATGCGACAACAATTGCGACTTCATGTCTCAGTTATATGACGGCGGCGGGGAACGGTCGGGCGGGCATGGCGGACAGCCCTGACGGCACGGCGGCCGCCACGGCCTCATGGCCACGCGTGTCGTCCATGCGCTCGATGGCACGAACGCTGCGTGCTTGTTACGCCTCGAGCAATGCGAGAAGTCCCATAAGCAGTTGCGTCGGTCGCGGCGGGCAGCCGCGGATGTGCAGGTCGACGGGCACGACGGCCGCCACGCCTCCGACCACCGCGTAACTTCCGGAAAAAATACCGCCGTCGACCGCGCAGTCGCCGACCGCGACCACCCATTTGGGATCCGGCGTGGCGTGATAGGTGCGCTCCAGCGCCTCGCGCATGTTGCTGGTGACCGGCCCGGTCACGAGCAACACATCGGCATGCCGTGGTGAGGCAACGAAGCGCAAACCGAAGCGCTCGAGATCGTAAAAAGCATTGTTGAGGGCGTGGATCTCGAGCTCGCAGCCGTTGCACGAGCCGGCATCGACCTCACGAATGGAAAGACTCCGGCCCAGCCGACGCCGCGCCGCGCGGTCGACGCGGCCCGCCAGCGCGGCCAGCGCATCGACCTTCTCCGGCAGGGATTCCGTCAGCGGACGACGGATCAGATTCCCGATTACGGACCCTGCGCATCCCGTAGTCCTTCCCGAAGGTGTCCCGGCGCCGTTGGAGCTCGTTTTCAGCATCAAGCCCGGCACGTCTCTAAAGGTCATGTCCGGAATAGGAGCAATTGAACGACTTGTTGCACAGCGGGAAGTCGGCGACGATATTGCCTTCGATCACGGCTTCCAGCAGCGGCCATTGGAACCACGACGGATCGCGCAAGTGGCAGCGCCCGACGCGGCCGTCTTCGAGGCGCAGCCACACGAGCACGTCGCCGCGAAAAGCTTCCGCCATCCCCATCCCTTCGCGTGTTCCACCACCTGGATTGATGTCGGCCCGGATCGCGCCTGCGGGCAGACGCTGCGCGATCTGCTCGATAAGTCCGAGGCTTTGCTCGACCTCGCGAATGCGCACCCAGACGCGGGCGTTGACGTCGCCTTCCTCGAACACGGGGATGTTGAAATCGAGCTCCCCGTATGGTCGGTAGCCCGGCAATTTGCGCACGTCGAAGGCGCGGCCGCTGGCGCGGCCGACATAGCCACCGACGCCGAACCGCCGCGCCAGCTCGGCGCGGAGGATCCCGGTGCTGACGGTGCGGTCCTGCAGCGAAGCGGTGTTGTCGTAAAGCTCCACGAGTTCCGGGAATGACCGCCGCACCTCCGCGAGAAACGCCGACACCTCGGGGAGGCAGCTCGGATGAAGATCGAGCGCGGTGCCGCCGGGCACGACCGCGTCCATCATCAGCCGATGTCCGAAACAGAAATCCGCAATGCGCAACGTCGCTCGCGCAGAATGCCGCACCGGGCGTGCATGATCGCGAACGACGCGTCATTGCAGATGGCGCCGATATCCCCGAAATGATTGGCGAGGCGCTCGAGCTCGGCCATGAGCGCTCGCAGATAGGTCGCCCGCGGCGGAACTTCGACGTCCAATGCGGCCTCGACCGCATGAGCGAATGCCAGCGCATAAGCGACCGTGCTGTCCCCTGAGGTGCGGCCAGCCAGTCGCGCGGCCCGGTCGAGGGTCGCCCCCGCCATCAGCGCCTCGATGCCCTTGTGCACGTAACCGAGACGCTGCTCCAGCCTTACTACGGTCTCGCCGTTGGCGGTGAAGCGGAAATGCCCGGGCTCGATGATCCCGGCGTGGACCGGGCCCACGGGGATCTGGTGCAGGCCCTCGCCCTCGACAGGCAGGAATGCGTAGGGTGGGCGGGCGAGCGGTGAGCGTGGCGCTTCTCCCAGCGGGTGCTGCACATCCCAGAACCCGAGATCGAGCCAGGGCCGGGGATCAGGTGACCCGTCGGGCTCGATACCGTAAAGGTCGCGCAACGCGCGCTCCGGCCGAATTGCCGGCGCATGCATCGCCCCAACCGATGGAAAATGCCGCCCGGGCATTGCAGCGTGACCACCACGATCGCGCGCTCGCTCTCGTCCAGCAACGCCATATAGACCGCGCCCACATCGCCCCAAAGCCCCAACAGCGTACAGCGGCCGGCGCAAGCTGTTCCGTCGCAAAGCGCCAGCCGGCCTCGCCCACCACGAGACGCGGCCAGGGTCTGTGCTGGTCCACCCGCCGTCCTTCAATCGTGTCGGTCAATGTCGGCATTGGATTAACCCAGGAGCTTCGCCACGTTCTGAAACCAGGTCACCAGCGCCGGCGGCATGTAGATGCCGGCCACGAAGACGATCGCGAGATGGGCAAACATCGGCATGTAAGACGCCTTGGCCTTGGCCGTCGTACCGCGCGGCTCCCCGAATGCGATCGCGTTCAACCGCAGGAACAGCGCGCCGACGCCGACCAGAATGCCGAGTACCAGCACGATGGCGAGCCACGGCGCGCGTGCAAAAGTCGAGGTCACCACCAGGAACTCGCTCATGAAGATTCCGAGCGGCGGCAGGCCGGCGATGGCAACGACGCCGAGCACCAGGCCCCAGCCAAGCACCGGATTCGTCTCGGTGAGCCCGCCCATATCGGCGATGCGCTGCGTGCCCTTGACCTGGGAAATGTGGCCCACCGCGAAGAAGATCGCCGATTTCGTCAAGGAGTGCATGGCCATGTGCAGCAGGCCGGCGAAATTAGCGAGCGGGCCGCCGATGCCGAACGCAAAGGTGATGATGCCCATGTGCTCGATCGATGAATACGCGAACATGCGTTTTATGTCGCGCCTGCGGTAGAGCATGAACGCCGCGAACACGAGCGAGACGAGCCCCATCGTCATCATCAGCGGGCCCGGCGCGAGCGCGGCCGGGTTGAGCGTCAGCAGCATCTTGAAGCGCAGCAAGGCGTAGAGCGCCACGTTGAGAAGCAACCCCGACAGCACTGCCGAAATCGGGGTCGGACCTTCGGCGTGGGCGTCCGGCAGCCAGGCGTGCAGCGGCGCGAGTCCAACCTTGGTGCCGTAACCGAGCAGGAGGAACACAAACGCGAGATTGAGCAGTGCGGGATCGAAGTCGCCCGCGCGCGTGACCAATATGGTCCAGACCATGGCATCGAGCCCCTCCCCGATCACGGGCCGTGCCGCCATGTAGACCAGGATCGTGCCGAACAGCGCGAGCGCGATGCCGACGCTGCCGAGGATGAAATATTTCCACGCCGCCTCGAGCGCTTCGTGGGTGCGATAGATGCCGACCATCAGCACGGTGGTCAGCGTCGCGAGCTCGATCGCAACCCACATGACGCCGATATTGTTGGCGAGGAGCGCGAGATTCATCGCGAACATCAGCACCTGGTACATCGCGTGGTAAAAGCGCAGGAAGCGCGGCGTGAGGCGACCGATTTCGAGCTCATGGCCGATATAGCTCGCGCTGAATACGCTGGTGGTGAAGCCGACGAACGTGGTCAGCACGATGAACACGTTATTGAGATCGTCGACGAGCAGATATGCGCTCGGTTGCGGCCGGCCGAAGAACAGTGCGACCGCGGCCAGAAAAGTCAGGAACGTCGCCGCCACGTTGAGCGCTGCCGTGAGCCGATATCCCGGCAGCGTCACGAGGAGCGCCGCCGCCAGCAGTGGAATGCCAAGAACGGCAGCAACAGGGTCGAACGGCCAGCCAACTTCGAAGGACCACATCATCCGCGCTCCCCGCGGAAGCGATCGAGCGCCTGCACGTCCACCGTGTCGAAACGCTCGCGGATGCGGAACAGGAAAATTCCAATCACGATGAAGGCGATGAGGATCGAGAAGGCGACGCTGATCTCGACCACCAGCGGCATTCCCTTGGCGCCGGTTGCCGCAAGCACGAGGCCGTTTTCGAGCGACATGAAACCGACGACCTGGCTCACCGCGTTGCGGCGCGTCACCATCATCAGAAGCCCGAGCAGCACCACCGCGAGCGCAAACGCGAGGTCTTCGCGCGCAAGCGGATCGGCGTCGGGGGTCACCCGCAGCATCACGACCATCGAAAGCGCCACCAGGCCGATGCCCAGCAGCATGGCCGGGCCGACGCCCACCACCTTTTCTATTTCGCGATGGATGCCCAGCCGCGCAATGATGCGATGAAGGGCGACCGGGATGATGATCGCCTTGAACACAAGGGCAATCGCTGCGGTCAGGTAGAGGTGCGGTGCGTCCTGGATGTGAGCCTGCCAGGCAACCGAAAGCGCCAATACCAAGGCGTGGAGCGCGAACATGTTGAGCAGCGCATAGAGCCGGTCCTGATAGAGCTCGAGGAAGCTCACCAGCACCAGCGAGCCTGCGAGCATGTGGGCGACGTCGAAGCTCAAGCCACGCATCACAGGCTCCGCGAGACGAACAGGAGAAGTGTCGCCAGCAGGCCGAGCATCAATGCAGCGCCCAAAAATTCGGGCACCCTGAACACCCGCATCTTGGCGATCGAGGTCTCGAACAGCGCGAGCAGGAAGCCGCCGACTGCCATCTTGGCTACGTAGGCGATCACCCCGGTTGCCAGGAGAGCGGTCGAGGCGCCCGACGGCACCAGCCCCCACGGCGCGAACAGGCAGGCGATCAGCGACATGTAGAGCAGGAGCTGCAACGACGCGGACAGCTCGATCAGCGCCAAGTGGCGGCCGGAATATTCCAGCACCATGGCCTCATGCACCATGGTCAGTTCGAGATGGGTTGCCGGATTGTCGACCGGGATGCGCGCATTCTCCGCGATTGCGACCATCATCAACGCGAGCAGCGCCAGGCCGAGCGACACCCGCAGCCCGACCTCCGACGACACGAGGAACCCGGCCATCGTCGAGAGCTGCGTCGAGCCGGCGATCAGCGCGACCGTGAATACGATCATGATCATCGCCGGTTCCGCGAGCGAGGCGATCATCACCTCGCGGCTGGAGCCGATGCCGCCGAAGCTGGTGCCGACGTCGAGCCCGGCCAGCGCCAGAAAGAAGCGGGCGCTCCCGAGCAGAGCGATGATGGCGATGAGGTCGGCAGACCAGGAAAACAGGAGCCCGGTACGGAAGGTCGGCACCAGTGAGGCTGCCACCCAGGTGGCGGCAAAGACCAGATACGGAGTGACGCGAAACAGCCACGAGGCGTCCTGCGCCAGCACCACCTCCTTGCGCATGAGCCGCACGAGGTCGCGATAGGGCTGGACGAGGGGTGGCCCCTGCCGCAGCAGCAGCCGCGCCTTCACCTTGCGTACGAAACCGCTGAGCAGCGGCGCCAGCAACAGCACCAGCAGCATCTGGGCGCCTTGGACCAGGAGATCGAACATCACGGCCATACTGCGAGCACCAGCAGCAGGAACACGAGCGCGGCGAAGACCAGGCTGAGGAACTGCCGGATGGTCAGAAACTGCAGGTGGTTGAGTTGGCCGGCGACGAAACCGACGGCGCCGGCGATCGGCGCATAGAGCGCGTCCCAGATCGGATCGCGCAATTGCACCGTGAACCGCGCGGCGCGCGCATCGCCCGGCGATGGCATATCGACGTGCTCGCGGGCGCGAAACAGGACCGTGCCGAACACGCGCCGGATCGGCTGGGCAAAACTCGAGGCCGTGTATTGCGTCGCCGGGCTTGCATCGGGGTATCCGCAATCCCACGGCGGCGCGCGGCGCAGCCGGTCGGAGGCCAGGCGGTGGATGGCCCAGGCCGCGAGGGCACCGGAGAGCACCATGAAAACGAAGACCAGGAGGCCGTTATAGGAGCTGCGGCTCTCGGCGATAGGCACGATCGAGAGCCAGTCGACGCCGCGCTGCATCGGCATGCGGCCGCCCACCATGGCCTGCGCCACCGGCGCCAGGGCATCGATGATGAAGCCCGGAAGGACGCCGGCAACCAGGCAGACCGCCGCGAAAAAGAACATGGCGCCAGCGAAAACGGGTCGGTTTCGCGGGCGCGCCCGGCCGCGGGCGTGCGTGGGCGCCCGAGAAAAGTCACGCCGAACGCCTTCACGAAGCAGGCCGCGGCGAGCGCCGCGGACAGCGCGAGAAGCGCGCCTACCGCCGGGATCAAAAGCTTCAGGCCCCAGGATGGAAGTTGCGGGCTCAACAGGATCGCCTGAAACGTCAGCCACTCGGAGACGAACCCGTTGAGCGGCGGCAGCGCCGAAATCGCTGCGCAGCCGACAAGGAAGGCGAACGCCGTCTGCGGCATGCGGTGGATAAGGCCGCCCAGGTGCTCCATGTCGCGCTCGCCGGTCGCGGTCAGCACCGCGCCGGCGCCGAAGAACAGCAAGCTCTTGAAGACGGAATGGTTGAAGACGTGCAGGAGGCCGGCGGTGAGCGCGAGCGCCGCCGCCAACGCCATGCCGTGGGCCTTGAAGGCGAGCGCAAGTCCAAGCCCGATGAAGATGATCCCGATGTTCTCCACCGTGTGGTACGCCAGCAGCCGCTTGAGGTCATGCTGCATGAGCGCGTAGAGCACGCCCATGACGGCGGTGATGCCCCCAAGAGCCAGCACGACCATGCTCCACCACCACGCGGGCGTGCCGAGCAGGTCGAAACCGATCCGCACGAAGCCATAGACGGCCACCTTGGTCATGACGCCGCTCATCAATGCCGAGACGTGGCTCGGTGCGGCCGGATGCGCGAGCGGCAGCCAGACATGCAGGGGCACGAGGCCGGCTTTGGATCCGGCGCCCACCAGGGCCAGGATCAGGACGGCGGCCGCGAGCGCCGCCGACGGGTGCGCGGCTCGGATTTCGGCGAAGGCATATCCACCGTCGGGACCTGCGAGCAGCCCGAACGCCAGCAGCAGAGCGAGCGTGCCGAAGCTCGCCATGATCAGATAGATGTATCCGGCACGGATGTTGTCGCTGACGCGATGATGCGCCATGACGAGCGCCCAAGACGACAGCGACATGAACTCCCATGACACCAGGAACGTGAAGGCATCGTCGGCAAGCACGACCATGCTCATGCCGGCTAGAAACGCGGGAAAAAACGGCAGCACCCGGCCAGGCGCTTGTTCGTGGCGGCCGTAGCCGAGCGCGAACAAGCTGGCCGCGGCCGCGCCGAGACCCACCACGGCGAGGAAGAAGGCCGCGAGCGCGTCGAGGCGGAAATGGGCGCCCAGCCATGGAAGCCCGAGCGGAAGGGTGACGGTCGAGGGAGCGCCGCCGGTTCCGAGCAACGCAACCAGCGCAATCACCAGCAGCGCGAGCGATACAAGCAGGCAAATGCCGTAGACGAGGTCGCTTGCGTGTCGGTTAACCCCAGCCGTCACGCCGAGCGGCGCGGTGGCGAGGAGCACCGCCGCGCAGGCGAGTGCGAGGAGCACCATCAGCACTCTCCCGTTCGGCGTGCGAGTGCGCCAGAGAATGGACCCTCACCCGGCAATGCGCCCTCTCACCGTTTCAGCCGCACACCGCGTCCGCCATCGGCACTGACCGCGCCCTCGCCGATTAGTTCGATGCCAGCATCAGCCAGGGCCCCGACCAGCTTCATCAGGGAATTGACGTTTCCCCGAATCACCCCGGCACTTGATTCCATGCGCTGGATCGTGGGGAGCGAGAGGCCGGAGCGCTGGGCAAGCTCGCGCTGATCGATCTCGAGCAGCGCCCGGGCTGCGCGCATCTGGGCTCCAGTAATCATATATCAGATATCAGATTGGATGTTTCTAACCTTTCTATTGGGTAATAATGCATCGAAAAAGAGAGATCAAGCGTGAACCAGCCTAGACCCGGAACAGCAAGCACGCATCGCCATAGGAGTAGAAGCGGTAGCCGGCGCCAATCGCATGCGCGTAGGCGCGCTTCATGACCTCCAGGCCAGATAACGCAGCGACCAGCATGAACAGGGTCGAGCGCGGGAGATGGAAGTTGGTCATCAGCGCATCGACCGCACGAAATCGGTAGCCGGGCGTGATGAACAAGGCGGTTTCGTCCTCGAATGGCCGAATGATGCCGTCCTCCGCGCAGGCGCTTTCGACGAGCCGCAACGCGGTCGAGCCGACGGCGACGATGCGCCCGCCGGCGCCCCGAACCCGGTTGAGCGCATCGGCGGTCGCCGCACTCAGGCTGCCCCGTTCCGCATGCATGCGATGATCGGCGGTATCGGCTGCCTTGACCGGCAGGAACGTCCCCGCGCCCACGTGCAGCGTCACCTGGTGGAGCGTGATCCCGCGTTCGGTCAGGCGCGACGTCAGTGCGTCGGTGAAATGCAGTCCCGCCGTGGGCGCCGCCACCGATCCTTCCGCTCGCGCAAAGATGGTCTGATAGTCGCTGCGATCTCGCTCGTCAGGGTCGCGCCTGGCTGCGATGTAGGGCGGCAGCGGCATGGCACCGCGTTCATCCACCGCCTGGTCGAGGATGGGGCCATGGAATGCGAAGGCAAGCGTCACCTCGCCACCCTCGCCTTTTGCCGCGACTGTGGCGTCGAGCTGCCCGAGGAAGCAGACCCTGCCCTCTTCCCCGAAGCGCACCACGTCGCCAACCTCAAGCCGCTTGGCCGGCCGCACGAACGCGCGCCAGTGTGAGCCGTCAAGGCGCCGGTGCAGCGTCGCCTCGATCGTGGGCTCGGTTGCGCCGCGGCCGAGACGACGACCGCGCAGCCGGGCCGGAATTACCTTGGTGTCATTGACCACGACCGCATCGCCGGGGCGCAGCAGGTCGGGAAGATCGCGCACGCCGCGGTCTTCCAGTTCGTCGGGCATCCCGGGACGCACCACCAGCAATCGTGCGGCGTCACGGGGCGTAACGGGCCGCAAGGCAATGCGTTCGGAGGGAAGCTCGAAATCAAACAAGTCGGTGCGCATGCCCCTTCATACAGGTGCACGCCCGCGCGGTCATCGCATCGACGAGAATGGAACCAAAGCGCGGCTTATGGCCGAACTGGACTCGATCCAGTCCCTGACCTTGGGTCTGGCCTAAGGAGACTTCGGCGGGTAAGCGTCGCGACCGTAACTCCACACCGGTGACGCTTCGCCATTCTCGTGCACACGGAAGACCTGGGTGTCTTCCCCGGTTTCGCCGAGCTTATGGGCGGCATCGATGGCGAACAGCATCGCTTCGCGCTCGCTCTGATAGGGCCCGAATTCCTCGCCGTTGAACGTGATGAACCAGCCATCGTCCTGGCGCATCACGAGGTAACGGGTGCGCGACGCACCAAGCACAAAGGCGGCGATGCGCGCGTCGTCATGCAGATGAGGTCGAGGCATAAATCGTCCCACGTGCTGTTTCCGAGTTAGGGCCAACGCCGTTTGGCCACGGCCGGTTCCGCGACGGTATCTTTTTTTTTCTTCGTGGCGAATTGTGCGATGAGCCGAAACGGCTTTTTCGGCGAATTCTCCGAATCTCCTCGCTCCGGTCGCCGTCGCGTCAAACCATATTCACAGGTCGGGCGTAAGACTTGGGCACAAGAGCACGAACAGGGAGAGACCAATGGGCGCCGTGATGATCAGATGCCCAGAAACGGGTCGAGACATCCCGACGGGCATAGTCGCCGACCGTGAGAGCTTCAATGCGACGCCGGTCTTTTTCGCGCGCGTCCACTGCCCGATCTGCCGGACCGAGCACGAATGGTTCGCCAAGGAAGCTTGGGTATGCGAGCCCGCGCCGCGCGAACGCCATCGCGCGGTAGCTTGAATTCTTCACGCGGTCCTTACTCACGGAAACCGACCCTGGCCGTCCGCGCGACGGCTCTCGTGCCACGCGGAGGCCGGGACAACCTGCCCCGGTCGCGGTTCTGGCCTAGGGCGCGTCCGCTGCCATCTTGGCGGAAATGATGCGGTCCGGATCGCTCACCGGCTCGCCGCGCTTGATCTTGTCGACGTTCCCCATCCCCTCCGTCACCTGACCCCAGACGGTGTACTGGCCGTTGAGAAACGGCGCATCCGCGAAGCAGATGAAGAACTGGCTGTCGCCCGAATTGGGATTCTGCGCGCGCGCCATCGACACAGTACCGCGGCGGTGCGGCTCCCGATTGAACTCGGCCTTGAGCTTCTTGCCTGAGCCGCCGGTCCCGGTGCCATGCGGGCAACCGGTCTGCGCCATGAAGCCGTCGATGACTCGGTGGAAGGCGATGCCGTCGTAGAAACCCTCGCGCACCAGTTCCTTGATACGCGCGACGTGGCCGGGGGCAAGGTCCGGCCGCATCTGGATGACGACCTTGCCCTTGGTTGTTTCGAGCGTCAGCGTGTTGTCGGTATCGGTCATGAAGCGGTTCCTGCCTGTTTGAGTTTTCGACTGTCCATGAAGCGCATGGTGAACGGCCGGCCGGCTACGGCGTTCCCAAACGCATCGGTGAACGGCAAGGGCGCGCAGCGCTTGAGGGTGTCCGCGACCGCGATGCGGTAGGCCAGCCGTTCATCGTCCGACGCCCCCGCCGATTCGAACGTGATCCGCGGCTGACCGAACAGCGTGCCATTGCGCCGGAAGCTCATCTGTACCGTGATCTGCATTCCCGGACGCGAAACGTCGCCCGCCGGCGGTAGCCAGCATGCCTGCAGCGCGGCACCGAGCTCGTTGAGCGTATTGATCGGGGCCGGCGCCTTCTGCGCGGCTGCGCCGGTCGCGACCGCCACTGCGGTCAACGTCGCGCCGACGACGTGTGCGCCGCTGGTCACGGCTGGTCCCGATTGTCGACGAAGCGGATGGCAATCGGCCGGCCGGCGACGGCACCCCCCAGCCCATCGCTGAACGGCAGCGGCGTGCAGCGTTCGAGCGTGGCGGTGATGGCGTGGAGATAGGCCGCCCGTGCCTCGGGCGAGGCGTCCGGGCTGACATAGGTGACGCGCGGGGTGGCGATGATGTCGCCGCTGCGCTTGAAAGCAAACCGCACCGACATCTGCATGCCGGAGCGGGCCTCGTCCGCACCGGGGGGAACCCAGCAGGCACGCAGCGCGTCGAACATGGCGCGCAGCGTGTCGAGCTTGTGGCTGCCCGCGCCAGGATCGTCTCCGCCGCCGGCACCCGGTGGCGGTCCGACTGCCGACGCGCTCTCGATGGTCAAACGCAGATCCTGACCGATCCAATAGTTGGTATCGGGCAGACAGGAGCGCGGAGCGAAGACGCTGCACATGATCGGCAGACAGGGATGCCGGTTGAAGACGCTGCAATGTGCCTCCGCTGACGGCGCGTCGAGCGCGGACGCTCCTGCGGCGAGAACGGATATTCCGGCAAGCGCAAGCAGGTTGCGCACGAGAATCTCATCATTTGGCGTCGGCGGCGACCTGGACGCGGATCATGCGGTCGGGATCGGGCACCGGCTCGCCCTTCTTGATCTTGTCGACCGCGTCCATTCCGGAGAGCACCTCCCCGACCACGGTGTACTTGCCATTAAGGAACGAACCGTCGGCATACATGATGAAGAACTGCGAATTCGCCGAGTTCGGATCGTTCGCCCGCGCCATGCCGACGATGCCGCGCTTGAACGGTACGTTCGAGAACTCGGCCGGCAGGTTTGGATATTTCGAACCGCCAGTACCGTCGCCGCGCTGGCCGTCGCCGGTCTGCGCCATGAATCCTGAGATGACGCGGTGGAACGGCACATTGTCGTAGTACTTCTCGCGCGCGAGCTGCTTGATGCGTTCGACGTGCTTGGGCGCGAGATCGTTGCGCAGCTTGATGACGATGCGGCCGTATTTGGTATCGATCAGCAGGGTATTTTGCGGGTCGGCGCCGGGCGGCAGTTGCTGGGCGATGGCGGGCGCAGCGCAAATAAGCGCGGCAACAAGTGCAAGCAGACGGATCATGGAAACTCCGGGGCTCAACGGCCGGACTTGCCGGCGAATTTTGTTTTCAGGCGGGCAGCCACCGACGGCGGAACGAATTGCGACACGTCGCCGCCCATGGACGCAATCTGCCGCACCAGTGTGGCGGTGATCGGGCGAGTGATGGGAGAGGCCGGCAAAAAGACGGTCTGCACCGCAGGCGCCATGGCCCCGTTCATGCCCGCCATTTCCATTTCGTAGTCGAAATCGGTTGCGCTGCGCAGACCGCGGATGAGCAGCGTCGCGCCCTCGCGTTGGGCGGCGGCGACGACCAGGTCGGCAAAGGTGATGCAGGCGAAATCGCAGCCGCGCTCGCGCGCGGCCGCGCCGCAGGTCTCCTCGACCATGGCGCGCCGCTCCTCGACGCTGAACAGCGGAGTCTTGCCGGGATGCGTGCCGATCGCGAGCACCAGCCGGTCCGCCAGACGGGCCGCCTGATCCACCAGATCAAGATGGCCGTTGGTGACCGGGTCGAACGATCCGGCAAAGAGCGCGGTGCGAAACATGCACGCGGTCTAGCGCGCGCTCCTGGGTGCCGCAAGGTCCCAACGACCGCCAACGGGCCTCTTTGGCAGTTGGGTTCTGTCATATTTTCGGAGCGTTCCCAGTAGCCTGCGATCGCTCCCGGTCCGAAACTGTGAACTTGAGGCGGCTCCGCCCCAGCGCGGCGCGATGACGTTCTGTCAGCTTGCCGAGATCGCTCGGGGGGCGCAGGAATCATCACAGGGAACGGGCATCGACCGATGCCGCGAATGCCGGATTAAGCCCAAGGATTGACAATGCGCACAGCATGCGCCGCGACCATTGCACTCGGCCTGGTCGCCTTCGCCGCACCGCCAGCACAATCCTATCCGACCAAGCCGATCAAACTGATCGTCCCATTCGCTGCGGGCGGCCCGATCGACGTGATGGGCCGCCTCGTTGCGCAGTGGTTGTCGTCGAATTTGGGGCAGCAGGTGGTCGTCGACAACCGGCCCGGTGCCAGCGGCGCGATCGGAACCAAGGCCGCGGCCGCCGCCGAGCCCGACGGTCACACCCTGCTGATCGGCAGCGTCACCACGCTGGTCACCGGTCCGTTGCTCGCCAGGAACGTCGGCTATGATCCGCTCAGGGAATTCCTACCGGTCGCGATGCTCGCAAGCACGCCATTTGCGCTGGTCGTGGCGCCACGGATACCGGCGACGAACGCTCAGGAGTTCATCGCCTATGCGCGCGCCAACCCGGGCAAGTTGAACTTCGGCACGCCGGTCGGAACGCTGGCGCACCTGACCGGGGAACTGTTTCGCGTCAGGACCGGGATCGATATCGTGGTCATTCCGTACAAGGGAAACAATTAGCCGAGAATAACTTAAATGATATCAATGCATTAATGGCGAGTGTCCCAATGGTGTCCGGACGAGCGTTTCAGCCCGTGCTGCCAGCGCTTCCCAAGGGCGCGGCGAACCGTCAGCATCCCCCGGTCATGGGCCGCCGACCATCCCGCCGCCATTCCAAGCCCGACCGCCGCCGGTCAAAAAAGCTGCCGAACTTTGATCGTGCGCTACTAAGCGAGTTGGCCCGCGGCGCTCAAAAGATATTCGACAATGCCGATGCGTTGTATCGCGAGGCGAAGCTTCTCGGCGCCGTCGGTGCGCTAAGTCGTGCGCTGTTTCTGCATCAAATCTCATTGGAAGAATGCGCAAAGGTCCAGAGTATCGGCGCGTGGGCAGCGAGCCTGCTGGCTGGCCACACAGTCGACGAAAAAAAGGCCCTTGCCGCTTTCGCGAGCCACAGCAGAAAGAACCGTACCAACGCCTACATGCTTAAGGGTTCAGCCGAGGAATACGCAGCGAGGGAACGCGGCGATTGGAAGGCCGCGATTGAAGAGTTCAAAAAACATCAGGTAGAATTCGACAAAAAGTCGAATGATGCCAAGAACGCTGCGCTTTATGCGGACTTCGAAAACGGAAAATTCGTCGCACCGGTAGAGCGCATCACGAAAGAGATGCTCGACGAGACGGCGGCGCGCAACGAGACATTTCTCGGGCTGACGCACCCATACCTCAGAATGCTCTTGAAGTGGGACAAGGCGCCCGAAAAGCACCAAGACAGTATTGTCGCCTTCGTCGAATTGGCAGAAGCGACAAGGGCAGAGAAGCCGAACGATGCAATGGCTGCTTTCAAGAAGCTCATCGATGAGTTTCTGGAAGCCGAGCGGTCGAAGTGATGCTGCAAGCACGATAGCGATTCGTCGAGCGCGTGGTCGCGGGCAGTACGGCGATTCGAGATCGCGCGGGTGAAGATCACTGATGCGGGGCGGCGGGCGCTTCTTCGGCCGTGAAAGGGCACGTGGCGATGTTTCGGCGGAGATGAAAGAGCGCTGAGATACCCCAAGCGATTCGTGATCAGCTTGAAAGCCATGGGGTGATTGCAATTCAGGTGGCGCTCACACACCCCTTCGACGTGGAAACAAGTCCCCTATACTCAATTCGGCATGAAGACCGCGAACATGCCCTCGCGTGGCTCGCGGAGAAGCAAGAAGCGGCCGAACGACGGCATCGCTGGATCGTCGTAGGAACCGTGGCCGGGAATCGTCGCGGCGATCGCCAGCGTGATCGCAGCATGGCCCGTTGCCAAAGACTTTCTGCGCGCATGGCTCAACTGATCCTAAAACGCGCGTCGGCTTCGCGCCCGGGCGGCGAGTGGGACGATGACGACTACGATGTTGTGACCGATGGCGTCACCGTTGGCCGCATCATGAAAGCCGCAGCCGCGCCGGTCGGGACGCCGTGGATGTGGACGCTTGGCTACGGCCACCACGAAGATCGCACGCCGACGCACGGCTACGAAGCGACCCGCGAGGCGGCGATGGCCGCGTTCGCGAAAAGCTGGCGGCGGGAGAACTAGGCGCAGTTGGCTCTTCGGCCGCGCAGGCCGCTGGATGCAGGCGAGGGGGTGAGTTTCGGCCGCACGCACGAAGATATGCACAGAATTCGTGCGCAGCGCCCACCAAATCGGTGGAATGCAAGGAGGGGAAGACGCTTCGCCCCGGGCGCGGGCGCCCTTATAACGACGACGCGGTGTCCGGAGCGGTCACCGTCGACCAGCGTGACAGCGGGCACTGGGGAACCGGCGGAGATCGGGGGCGGCGCGGACCACGACAGATTGTGATTTCAGCTGAATTTCGAGCGCCCAACTCGGAATACTTCGATGAATATGCGAGATTTTAACGACGCGCAGCAGCGACAGGCCTTGGAGGGCATCGCGAACATGCGTAATGACGCGATCCTTTCCATGTCAATGGATGAATGGGTGGACGACCTCGTCGAACAATACGGCGCGCCTGACATCCCTCAGGTCGACCCGGCCGGCATCACGCGCGCTCAGCACCAAGGCCAAGTCCCTTCGCGGCCAGTGCCTAACCCGCTTTCGCGGGGCATGTTCCGACGATGGGGGGGCTGATTCACGACATACACATCCCATTCACTGGAGACCGTAAGTTCTTTGCCTTCCAGCCACCGTACAACGGCGACCAGTTCCCAGGTGGCGCAGTTGAATAGCACGAGATCGTACTCTCTATGGGCGGCGCTTGGCTTAAACCGCAAGACATAGAAAGGTTGGTCGACAGGCAACTCGCGCTAATTGAGCAAGTCCTCGATTTTTTCCGCGGTGATGCCAAGCGCTTCCGCCAAGACCTGCCAGGCCTGTTGCGTCCAGCGCTTCAACGCCGCCGCGAGACCGCGGAAGCCGAAGCCCAGACGGCTGCCGGTCTCAAGTACCCGATCAAGCCGAATTTGAGCGCCCCACCCGCTCCCACAGTCCCTCCAATCCGAAAGAGGATCGCACCAGCACCCCTCCAACCCGCATCCAGCCCTGACCCGACTCTCCTGGAAGACCAATACAAAAACATCCTCTTCATCTGCGAGAACATGGCGAGAGTTATGGAGCGCAGCCCGAGCGCCTTCGAGAAGATCACCGAGGAGGACCTACGCTGGCACTTCATCATGCAGCTCAACGCGCAATACGATGGAGTTCTCCGGCGAAGCGTTCAATTACCAAGGCAAGACTGACATCCTGGTGAGGATGGGCAACCACAATATCTTCATCGCGGAGTGCAAGTACTGGTCAGGTGCCAAGGGCCTCGGCGACACCATCGACCAACTTTTCAGATACGTTAGTTGGCGCGACACGAAGACATCGATCATCAAGTTTGTCGATCGCAAGAACTTCACACCGATCGTGGAGGAAGCGACAAAGACGATGGACGCTCATCCTCTGCTGGTGGGTCCGCCCAGGAAAGAGGGCGAGACGCGCTTCCGGTACACGCTCAAGCACCCCGACGAGGCCCAGCGGCTTGTCATCATGACGATGCTTCTGTTCCACATCCCCAAGCCATAGGGCCAGATCATCCTCGAAGCTTCCGCACCGTGGACGCTCGGCGCAAGCGCAGCAATTATCAGGCTGGTCGCGCGCAAGAGCTTTTTCATCCGACCATTGATCGGCGAAGGGCCTCGATGGCAATTCCTCTGGCTGCGCAAGAAGAGCCTAGCGCTACCTAGTGACACCTCAGCATTCGGCGCACACGCCATTGGGCGGCGTGCCGCTTCCTCACGCTCTAACAAACCCCCGGGGAAGGCTAATCAGCGCC
>CAVUAI010000064.1:0-213896 GCA_963739385.1 uncultured Alphaproteobacteria bacterium | reverse complement strand
CGCGCGCTGTGCCGGTGCGCCTGCGTCAGCAAATGCCGGGCGAGCTGTGCGATCTGAGGTGGTCGCAAGTTGAGCTAGCTGTCCCTGGATCGGCGGGGCGCTGCTTTCCATACCGCTCCATCCATTCCCGGCTGCTCAAAACCCTGGGCAGGAGCACGTAGGGCAAGCCTTGCGCTTCTGCCTCAGCGACCTCGTCAGGATGAAAGACGTACCGGCGCGCCCGCAGCCCTCGGCGCTCGACTTCGGCCTCGACGTTGGCCAGCAGACGCTCAATGCGAAAGGCGCTGGGCTTCATGGGTGCTGGTCCTCTCGCGCGCGGCGCCTGTCCTCTCATGGGCAACCCGGTTCGCAATCTCGTCCATGCGGCTCTCGAGTTGCTCTAACTTCTGGGTCTCGAGGCAAGCGCGCATGATGCCCAGGCCGTTGCAAATGCGGGCGCCGACCTGACCGTCGAGAATCCCATCCGCCATCGCTCGAATGGTCACGCCCAGGGCCTTGATCACCTGGTTGAGATTACCAAGGTGGCCCAGCTTGAATTCTCTAGGCGCTGTTTCGGTTTGGTCGGAATCTTTGCTCAAGAATCGTCCTCAAGCATCTGAAAATTGTGCTTTGCGTTGTTTCACTTCATAGTGCATCTGTATCACAATACGATACAGATACAAGTTCCGAACCGCTCGCCAGTGGTCGCGCTCTTGCCTCAGATCATTCTGTACGAACGGAGCGGCGCTGGAGTTGGTCGATCGTGATTTTGTCTCCGACCAGACGGGCATCGTGTCGAGCGGCAGGGCGTCGACGCTTTCGGAAGCCAAGGCTGACCCCCGGTTCGGGCCGCGGAGACCTCTCCTGAAGCTCGGTACCTGCCCCTGGGGTAAAACACGGTCACACTTCCTCCTTTCGGTCCTCTATAGAGAAGAATCTCACTGCAACTGTACCAGTGTGACCGAGAGTGTATTTCTTAGATCACACCTGGATCACAATAGTGCTCTGCCGAGAATATTTTACTAACAAGGACTTATCGGAAGTGTGACTTAGAGTGTACCAGTGTGACCGTGTTTTAGCAGCGAGTGACCGCTCTTTAAGTCACGCTACTCCAGTTCCAAGGATATATTTGCCGTAGCCAGCCTTCCTGATCATGCCATCCGTCCGCATCTTGCTCAGCAGCTTGCGGACATTGGTTGCCTTCATTCCGGTAGCGCTGGCGATCTGGTTTGGACCTAGCGGTTCGACGCCGGCCTCTTCGAGCGCTGCGACGATGGCGCCTCGCTCATCCGATTGCCGCACTTCGCCGGCATCGCCCAGGACGGACCAGACGCAGGTTTCCGGGTTGAAGTTCATTGCCTTCTCGACATCGACCAGATCGCGCCCGCGAGCATGGAGGGTTGTGCCCTTGCTGTCCCGCCGGATCACGATGACGGTATCAGGGGCGCCGGTAAGGCCGAGCGTACCGGAAACGAGGTCGAAGGCGTCGTCGGCATCAGCCTTGCGGAGGTGGTGCACGAGCACGATGGCGACGCCGTGCTGGCGGGCGAGGTCGCGCAGGCCGACCACGGCTGCGTAATCCGCGTCATAGGGGGTAACGTCCTTCTTTGCCGGCGTCCGGACCATGGCCAGCGTGTCAACGATAATCAATCGTGGCGCCTTGGCGCTCTCAAGCCACTGCTTGATGAAGTCGAGGCCGCCATGAGTAAGCCGCGGCATTTCGCAGGTGAAGCATAGCCGCGCCGGCGCCTCTTGCGTCCCGATGATCTTCCTCATCCGGCTTTGCAGCCGGCGTGGCCCGTCTTCCAGCGCGCAATAGAGAACGTCGCCTTCGATGCAGTGCACATTGCCGAGCGTGAATCCTCCTCGCGCCACCGCGATGGCGGCGTGCAGCAGGAGCCATGACTTGCCGATCTTGGGTTTGCCAGCGAGCAGCGTGAGCCCTTCAACGATATAGCCGGGCACTACGTATTTAATCGGATCGAAGGTCATCTGATTCAGCTCCTTAGCATTGAGCGCCGATGGCGCGGCTTGCTGCCTGCTCTTGCCATCCCTGCCGAATTTCTCGTAGGCGGATGCGACCGTCTGCGGCAGCTTGGCGAGCTCGGAGTCGCGCCGGCGCGCGCGCTCCGGATCTTGTGGACTGGAATTGGACAGTAAACTGTGCAGCACGTTGTCGGTGACGGGCGCCGGCGCACCCCACGAGGCAAAACTCGCCGCCAGAGGAACCAGTGTCGGATGGTAGCTCTCGCCGGAAAGGATTAGGCGGAAGGCGTCTTCCCACTCTACTCGGTTGCGCTCGCTGTTGTCGGCTCTCTTGCCGTTTGTCTGATCGGTCGCGGCGGTTTCGAGCGCATCGACCGCCCACTCCAATACGATCTCGCGATCGGGGTCGGCGGTCTCGATCTCGCACAGCCGCGGCTCCTCTTTGCGGTGCCAGGAGCCGGGCCAGCGGATCGGGTGAACGATCGGGACATTGCTCGGGTCACCACCGACTAGTGCGGTTGCGACTTTGCGCGCGCGGGTGAGTAGGGAAAGGTTATTGCCGACCGCGGGCTCAGCGAGCCGCCAATGCAAATGCAGCTTGTCGTGTTTTGTCTGCGTCTGTGGATCGGTCCACTGTCCTCCAGAGCGCACCACGAACGTGGCGGGGCCGAGGATCTGCTCTAGCCGGGCGCGGGCCTCCTGCGGGCGCTGATCGCACTCGACCGTCAGTGCGAGACCTTCGACGAGGTCGCCGGCGGCGGCGCGCCGGCCGTTGCAAAAGGTTGCAATGGGCGGGCAGAAGACGACCGGCCGGGGATCGTTGGCGGCGCGGCGGGCGTCGTCTTCCGCCACGTCGATGAGAAATTTCAGGCCGCCGGTGAGCGGCGTCGGGGTGATGCGAAATACGGCCTTGGCGCCGCGATCTTCGTGAAAGGCGCGCACGGAGACGAAACCCTGTTTGCCAGCGTGGCGGAACAGGGCTTCAGTGAAGATTTCGATCTGATCGCGGTCGGGTTCGAGCAGTCCGCCTTGACGGGTGTAACCCATGACGCAAAATGCAAGGGGCGGGTTGGAGGCCCGCCCCTGCATCCTCAAAACGGAATCTCGTCGTCCATCACGGCGCGGCCAACTCCCTGCTCGGCTTGCTGCGCCGTGATCTGTCGCTCGGCCGGCGCCGCTGCTGTGGCGTCGGCCATTTTCCAGTCGATGATCTTGAGTACCGGCCGCGACTTGCGGCCGAACTTAGTCGGCATCTCTGCCGAGCGCAGTTCGACGATCGGCACGGCATCGGGATGAACCGCGCGCATGCGTACGATCTGATCACCGAGATCCGTCACGGCCCCGCGACCGCCCCACGACGATGTGCTGAAGGTGTAAGCCTCAGCGGTCTGCGGGTCCACGAGATACACCAGCCGGGTGTTTCGCCACGGATCTTTCGGCTCGCCGTTGGAACTCTCCCACTGGCTCTCGTCGTCGTAGCCAAGTTCCTCGCGGTCGGGCAGCCGCCGGCCGGGCTCGCGCATTCGATACTCGACTGGCTTGCCGTGCTCCCACCGCACCCACATCGCCGAGGCGGCCAGTGCGACGAGCTTGGTCCCATCCCGGATCGGGGTTGCTTCCTTGCCGACCGTCCAGCGCCAGTCGGCAAACTTGAGAAGCTGCCCGCGGATCGTGCGCTCGGCCGCCTCGGCCGCAGCGTCATCCCAGCCGTCGGTGGCCGGCGGCGGCTTGGCTAGTGCCTGTTGATGCATAAGTGTGTGGTTGTCGCTCATATGTCGTTACTCCTGTTGCTCTGATGTGCCGGCGAATGCGCGCCGGGGCGCCTTGCCACGTTGTGGCGAAGCAGGTTCCAAGCCTCGAGCTGTGCGAGTGCTTGATCGACTCCGTGCGCTACGGCGACGTTTGCACCGGCTTCGCGCAGCCGCTCGTGCACCACGCGCTGAGCGTCGGTGACGCGCCCGCGCTCGCCTTTGAGCTCTAGCGCGTAACACCGGCCCTCGAAAATGCAGATGATGTCGGGAACGCCGGCGACGGTGCCGATCGCCTTGAGAATCGCGCCCTCGACGCAGGTTCGGTATCCGCCGAGGGGAACGTGAAAGAAGAACGCACCAGGCCGCGCGCGCCATGTGAGGTGCTGGATCACGCTGCGTTGGAGCGCGGCCTCGGGTTGGTTGCGGCGGGTCATTTCGGCACCCACTTCGGGCCGCCGGCCGCAACGCGCTCGCGAATGACGCGATATCCCTCCTCTAGCGATTTGGCGAAGTCGTCGTGGGCGCCGTACTCGGGTTCGAACTTGTCGAGTTCGTCGCCCCAGGCGGTCCAGCCAGGACGGCGCTGGCGCGCGAACAATTCGAGATAGGGGCCGGAGCAAAAGTGCTCGATTTGCGCATATTGCTCGTCGGGCTTCTGGGAATGCTTACGTCGCGGTGAAACGATCAGCTCGCGAACGCCCTTGGAATTGCGCCGCGGTTTGCCACGACGTCCCAGCAGGCACAGCTCGGCATTCTTCCGTGTGGTGAAGCCGTTCCCCATGTGCCAGCCGACACCGGACGGGTTCTGCTTCGCCCAGACGAATCCGAAACCCGAATATCTGAAGCCCCAACGCTCGATGAGTTGGAGTCCGAAGGGCAGATGCGGTCCCGGCACCCACAGAAACAGCCATGCGTCAGAGGCGGCCACATCGTGCACAGGCAGCGACGCAATCTCCTCGAACGTCATGACTTTGTAGTGCCGCGAAGCGGAGCGCCCTTGACCGCGCTCTGAATAGGTGACGAACTTCCACGCCGGATCGGCCAAAACAGTGCTGAAGTGCTCGCGCGGCAGATCATCGAATGGTCGTTCGTCACTCACTCCACCGCCCTCACACACGTTCGGCCCAGTCACGCCAGTTGCCCAGGCGCCAGCTCTGCGGGTGGCCAGGAAACAAGCCGCTGTCGTAGGGCTGTATGTCATCGCGCTTCAGCAGCAGTTGCGCGACTTCATCCGAGACGCGACCGCCGCGCGGCCAGACATAGAATCCCGCCCCGCCGTTGTTGCTGTGCAGACGCACAAGCCGCGCGTCAGACTTGCGCAGTAGGTGCAACGCCTTTTCCAGGCTGAGCTTGTTGGGTTTGGTCACGCTCATCTGTGCAGCTCCTTGCGGTCGGGACCGCTTTTGGACTACACAGCAGCGCCAACCCTAGGCGCCTGCTCGATCAGCGCGCGGATATCTTCCACCCGCCATGCCGTAATTCGAGGCCCAAGTTTAACCGGCTTGGGGAAGCGGCCGGACTTTACGCCCGCCCACCACGTCGACTTGCTGACCGGGATCGGCCCGCGGGGTGCGAGGACCGAAGTCAACCGCAAATTCGGTTGCCAATGGGATGACATTGGCGGGTTTGACAAATCCCGCTTAAGTCGTTGATCGATGGAAGCCGGTTTGACGGCTCTATGCTTGCTAAGTAATTGGGCTGCGCCGAAAAACCCCGGCATCATAATCCGTAGGTCGCCGGTTCGATCCCGGCCCCCGCTACCAGCCCTTCAGCTTCAGGCTGGGCCGTCACCACGTCGCTTCGAAGGCGAGTCCGGCTGCTTCGACAGAGCCGGGCGGCATTGTGCCTCAAGGTCAACGCTCGCACCGGCTCCTCCCGCCGCACTGTCCCACTCCGAGCGCAGGCGGCGCAGTTGCGCGGCCGGCAAATTCCATCTCGCGCCGCGCGGCGGCTACGGCCCTCGCACCCACAGGCACTTCTGCATGCGCGAGCGGCGCGCGTCGAATGACACCCGGAGCGCGTCCATCTGCCTGCGGCAGAAGGGCATCCTTTGATCCACGGGGCTGAGCAGGACGGCGCGCGCGGGATACACCCCCGGCGGTACCGGACAGGGATAGATGGTGTAGGGAATATCGGCCTGCTGATTGATACCTACTTCTTCATCGACCTCGTCGCTGAGCGCGTCGCCGGCCCTTTGCAGGCGCGCTGCCAGACCGATCTGGCGGTAAAGGATCGCCCGGCTCGCGAGGCGTGCAAGCTCCTTCAGCACCGCCTCACCCTCGCGCATGGTGGTGCAATAGCTGGGCGGGGGCGGCCTCAAACCGGTCCAGGCCCCGGGCCCGCGGTGGTAGCTGCGAATGCGGGCGCTGAGAGCACCGGCGTTCCCGATGGCGATGGCCGCGGCCCTTTCCAGCGAGGGCTGGGCGGACGCGCCCCCGATCGTCGTTGCCGTACCGCCGAGGGCAAGGAAACCCAGGAGGAGCAGCCGCAGGATTTGCCCCGCGATTGGCCACGCGGCTGCGCTGCCGCCGGGCAACCTGAAGACCTCGTGCCGCCTCGCGTCGGACATCGCCGCTTCCCCCCGTTTATGCGCCGATCATAACACCAGCGAGCGACTGCCCGGAAAGCCGGTTTTTACGTCTCCCGGCTGGCTATGGAGAGGGAGCCGGACCCCAATTGTCCGGCATCGGTGGCCGGATCGACCCGGCCGGGAACCTGGCGGCAAGCTGACGCGTTGGACCAGACAGTCGACATCAAGGGGTCTGTCCGTCATGCGTACACTCGCGATGACTCTCGCCGCCATTGTCCTGTTCGCCGGGTGCGGCCTTGCGGCCGCCCAGGTCAATCCGTCCCGCGACAATCCCGATCGATTGCCCAGTGCTCCCGACGCCACCACCCCTCAGACCACCGGGCGGGATGACGCCCGCATGCAAGCCCCGATCGGTCATCGGCAGCCGACCGCGAGAGAGGTGCCGCCGCAGTCCGAACGCAACCTGGGGACCAGAAGCCGGGAGGACGAGGAGCTCGACCAGAAGATGCAGATTTGCCGCGGTTGCTGATTCCTGTCGGCGACCTAGAGCGCGATGACTTTTCTTCGGATCGTCATCGCGCTCCATCTTATTGCTGGAGCATGATCTTTTCCGAAAACCGGTGTCCACCCCGGATCAAGTCCGGGGCAAGCTTTTTCGGGATCATGCTCTAAGGGATGCGATCACGCGGCCGGCCGAATGAGGGCCAAGCCGCTCGCCGGATCCTTCACCTTGTGCAAATGCGCCGGGCTTTCGGTGAGAATGACTTCCAGGGTCGGGCGAACGTGCGCTTCGCCCAGATGTCCGGCCATGGCAGAGCCATCGCGCCTGCCGATCACGAGATGAATGTGGAGGGTCGGCTCGCCCGTCGGAGATTGCGCGACGTCACCGACGAGGGATGCGACCTCGACCTGCTCGCGCACCGGGATCGGCAGGTATTCCTTCTTGTCCCAATCGAAGTAGCGCAGGACGACGTCACTGAAGGCGCCGATCGCGGTGATCTGTGCTGCAAATATGCGTTCGCGGGTCACGAACTCCTGCAGGCACGGCAACACTTCCTCGCCGGTTTCGAGCACCACGGCGAAAGTCCTCTGGCCGCTGGCTTCATGCAGGAGCTTGGTTTGCATCAGACCTCTCCTTGAGCAGGCAATGGCGATGGGACGCCGCGCTCGATGTGATCCGCCGGGCAATTCACCGCCGTCCATTGCGGTCGATGCCTTGGATGACCGGAATAGATCAGAGATCCTGCGTGCGGCGCGCCATGGCATCATCCCAGACCTTGTCCCGATCCTGCTCGAACATCAGCTTCGCATCCTGCGGCGTCGTGAACCATGCGCCTTTCGTGAGCTCATCCTCGAGCTGGCCGGGTCCCCAGCCGGCATAGCCGAACGCCACGAGGCTCTGCTTCGGGCCCTGGTTCGAGCCGAGATCGCGCAGCACTTCGAGGCTCGCGGTCAGCGCAACGCGTCCATCGATCTTCAGCGTGTCGGGACGGTCGTAGTCGGCGCTGTGAACCACGAAGACCCGTCTCCGGTTCGACCGGACCGCCCGCAAAGATGCGCACGCGTCCCGCGGCGCCCGAATCCTTCTGGCCCAGCGCCGCCAGCAGGTCTGCGAGCGGATGCTCCCCGACCGGACGATTGACGATGATGCCGAAGGCGCCGGTTCGGTCATGCCGGACCATCAGGATGACGGTCTGACGGAAGCGCGGGTCGCCCATGGCCGGCGCGGCCACGAGCAACTGGCCCGCGAGCGAAGCCCGCTGCGGAGTATCCGCTGGCGCCGGCAAGGCCGTAGCGAGCAGGATCGCCGGCAGAACCAGAGCGACCGCCAACCTGAGACGGTCGAGCGAGATCGCGCGCATTCGTCACCCATGATCAAGCGGATGCCCGATCTGAAGCATAGAGCAGCGGTCTAAAGCGTGCACGACCGCGTATGCTTCATGTGCTCGAGTGTCCGCGGAATGATCACGCAGTCGTGGTGACCGCCGTTGCTCGGCCAGATGCCGACCAGTTCGTCGGTCTCGGCATCGATGAAGGCGATGCCGCTCGACAGCCGCTGGAAGCCGCTGAACACCCCTACAACGTATTTGCCGTCATACGTAATGGCGAGCGTCTGCATGTCCGGCCCGATGTTCTGGATTTCCTTCTTGATCTTCCAGGTATTGGTATCGACCACCATGATCCCGCTGGTGGCGGGCGACGGATGCAGGATGGAGAGATAGAGCTTCGAGCTGTCCATGGAAAACACCATGTGGAACGGGTTCGGATATCGCCCGCGCCACAAGGGATCCTCCACATGCGCGACTTTCTTCCAGTTGCGCGGATCGGGATCGCTTGAATCGAAGATCGAGCAGTTGTTCTCGCGCAGATTGTTCATCATGCACAGGAACCGGCCGTCCGGAGAGAAGCCGACCTCGTGGCCGGGGGAGAAGATCTTGTCGAACGTCACCTCCCAATGGTCGTTGTCGATCTTCTTGATCGGGTACTGGTTCGGCGCATCCTTGTTGAATTGGAGGAAGGCCACCGGCTCGAAATTCTTCTCGGCATCGAGGATGACCTGCCCGCCGCACAACCTGACGACAGTGGAGGCCCAGCGGCCGGACGGGTGCCAGATGGTGCCGTCGGCGCCGCAGAGGCTATGGATGTCGTCGCCGGGGATGGTTCCCTCCTCGACGAACAATTCGCCCATCGGCACCATTTCCCATTCGATCTTCTGACCCTTGGTGCCGAGATAGTCGTACTTGCCGGTGGTCGGATCGGGATAGATCCTGGAGATCTTGAGCACGCCGCCCTTCTGCCAGCCGTCGGCCAGGTTGCGCACATTGGGTACCCAGTCGTATTTGAGCGCCGCAATCACGCGCGAGGTGCGCCGATCGAAGCACGCGGCGATGTCCTTCTGTCCATCGGTGACGAAATAGCGTTCGGCAGTCTTCGGGTCGATGGTGACATGGACGCCAAGACCAAGGCCCGTCGTTTCCGCGACGTTTTCCATCAACTCCATCTGCGCGCCGTCATAGCGGACACGGTAGATATTGAAGCCCTCGCCCGGCGTCTCGATGTTGGTGGGAATGCCGTAGATCAGCGCGTTCTTGCCGCCCTGGGTGCTGTTGATCCACTCGAAGCCCTTGGATGGGTCGGCGCTCGGGAAGGCGCACAGATGATGCGAAATCGGGTTATAATCGCCGTAGTTCCAGTAGGAGATCCAGGCGAGCGCCCGGCCGGTATTGAGATTGACGGCATAGGTGCCGCCGCCGAGCTTGGTCGGCATCAGCAGCACCCAGTCGCCGAAATTGCGCCCGCTCATGTCGGCCCGCGGATTGACCAGCTCGCGGTCGATGGGATGCCGTTGGGCCTCGGCATAGGTGGCCCCGCTGTGCTGCAGGCCCTGCGGCGGAATGCTCTGGCCGGTGAGCATGGGATAGCCCAGGGTCACGGCCTCACCCACCACCGCGGTGCCGGCCGCCCATGTCAAAATGCTGCGGCGATTGACCTTCAGCGGTGGCCGCTGCGGCGGATCGGTGGGCTGCAGCATCTGTTGCTGATCGCGCGCGCTCTTTTCGCGCAGATAGTCCGAAAAATCGTCGTTGTCCTGCTTCGTCACCTCCGCCTTGCGCTCGAGATACCGCTGCTCGGGACTAAGCGCTGTATCCGGCGTTTCCGCCGCCTCGCCTTGGACGTCCAGCTTCATGTTCGGAATTCGGACATCATCGTCGGCTTCTTTCAGTTTCGGCTTGCGCGCGTCAGACATGAACCAGCTCCTCCACTTCCCATGTGCGGCGACCCATCATTGCATGACTATTTTGCACAGGCGAGACGGTCTCGCTTGCGTGGTGTGGAGGTTCAGTGCGGGGGCATCGGGATCCAGACCGGCGGCTTGCCCGAGAACCGCATGCGCTTCAACACGACCTCGTCGGGGACATCGAACGGCTTGAGATAAACGTAATAATTGTCCTTGCGCTCGAATACGTCGTCCTTTGGCATGCTGTTGGGGCTGACCAGCATCGTTCCGGAGAAACGGACATGCATGTAGTTGGGAAGCAACTGCGCGTAGTCCTTGATCCGGGCGTCGAACAGATAGCGGTAGCTCTGCTTGTCGACGATCTTGCGCACGCCGGCGGCGTTGTCGTCGATGGGTTGCAGGGGAACTTCCTGCCACACCGTTTTGACCTGCACATAGGCGCGCATGTCCGGCGTCATGACGTAGATCGGGTCGCTGCCGACGTTCTGCAGATAGGTCGTCAATTCGTAGCGCCCGTCACCGAGGTCGGTCACCGACTTGGACGTCGCCGCGCAAGCTGTTGAGCGCCAGGTGCTGCAATGCGGCGCTGCGGGCCGCGCGTTCCCGCAGCCGCATGCTCTGGTATTTCTCGACGCCGAAATCGGCGAGCAGAATGCCGCCGAAGATCACCGCTGCCGCCGCCAGCAGGAGCCGCACGCCGTGCCAGAGCGTCGAACCGAGGCGGATCGGCGCGCGCGCGCTGGCCGGCATCGCGGGTGTGGGATCAATCCTGGCCGGTCCGAAGCGCCGCTGCCGCTCCCCTGCGTCGACGACCTGGGGCAGGCCGGTCCGCGCCAGCACGCCCTGGCGCATCTCGTAGCCGCGCTCGGCGCGGCGGGCGAGCTCCAGATTGTGGGTGACGAGGACGAAGCCGAAGGATTCGGCTTGCTGCAATCGCTGGAGCAGGTCGATGATATCGCTTTCGCTGTCCTCGTCGAGGTCACTGGTCGGCTCGTCGGCGAGCAAGAGCGGCGGCGCATTCACGAGCGCGCGGGCTATGGCCACCCGGCGCTGCTCGCCGCCCGACATGCTGCCGGGATAGGCCTCCGCGCGCTCCGCCAGGCCGACGCGTGCGAGCAGATCATGCGCGCGCGCGTATGCCGCGCGGGCATCCATGGTGCGGCCGAGCAGTGCCGGAACCGCAACGTTGTCGACGGCGGTCAAGCTCGACAGCAGGCTCGGGAACTGGAAGACGAACCCGACACGGCGTGAGCGGAACACCGCCAGTTCCGTTTCCGAAAGCCGCCAAGCGTCGGTGCCATCGAGCAGCACCTTGCCCTGGGTCGGCGGGGTCAACGCGCCCAGCATCGCCATCAGAGTCGACTTGCCCGATCCGGACCGGCCGACGATCGACACGAATTCACCGCGCCGTATGTCGAGGCTGGCATCCCGTACCGCCTCGTAGCCGGGAGCCGCGCCGTATCGCTTGGTCAGCGACTGCGCCGACAGCAGCACGTCAGCGCCCTTCGGTCTGGATGAGCGCGTAGGGCGCCATCCGGCGCACGCGCCACGCCGGCAGAAAGGCTCCGGCAAGACCGAGGATTGCGGAGAACAGGATCGCCAGAGCGGCTCCCATCTGCAGGACCAGAAGCGGCGGCCAGGCGAACGGGACACCGAGCAGACCGAAATAGAAGCCGATGGAGCGGGCGAACACCAGCAGCGCCGCCACGCCGAAGCCGAGCCCGGCGAGACCGCCCAGGCCGGTGATGATCGCCGCTTCGGCCAGGATGATGGTCATCACCTGGTTGGGGCTTGCCCCCATCGCCCGCAGCAGACCGACTTCGCGATAGCGCTCCTGAACGATCGCGGAGAACAGCAGCGACACCAGGATGAGCAGGGCGACGAGTTGGAAGGCGGTGAATGCCGCAATTCCGATCAGCAGCGTGCTCAACGCCTGCCGCGAGGAGGTGAGCACGGCATTGCCCTCGACGATCTTGACGTCGGAAAGTTGCGCCAGGCCGAACCGGACCTCTTCGGGCTTGGCACCAGGCGAAAGCTGCAGCAGGAACGCCGAGACGCGGTCGAGAGGCAGATCCGGCGAGCAGACCTCGCCATGGCTCATGCCGCCGGCTTGCGCGGGATCACCTGTGCTACTCGCCGGTGGCCTGGTCACGGCGCGGGCGTCAGCGCTGCGGCAGAACGAAACGATCTCGGCCAGTGCGTCGAAGCTGAGGAAATAGGACTCGTCGAACGGCCCGACGCCAGTCTTCCCGAGCCGGCCATAGATGCGCATGGGCATCCCGCAGACCTTCACTGTTTCGCCGAGACTGGCCGCGAGGCCACCGCCGGCGATCAGCCCTTCGGCCGGTCCCGGCCGGCGTTCCGCGAGCCAGGTGAGGACTGAAAAATCACGTGCGGGATCGAATGCGATGAGATTGACGGTGCGGTTCTCGACCAATGCGGGGACGATGCGCTGCGGCGCCACCCAGGCGATCCCGGGGACGGCGGCGATCCGCTGCGCGAGATCGGCAGGCAAGGTCTGGTCTGTGGGCTGCACGGTCAGAAGGCTTGCCGTGATATTGACGAGGGTCGCGCGCGGCACGACGACGAGGTCGGCGCCCATGCGTGAGAAAGCGGTGGTCATGCCGTCGCGCAATGCCCAGCCGGCGACGAAGCTGGCGAAGGCGATGCCGACGCCGAGCATCACGGCAAGCCCGAGGAAGATCGCCCGCAGTCGGTGACGACCGACGTTCTGCGCCGCCAGGCGGATCAGCAACCAACGGTCATGCCGACGTCGCAGCATCCCTCTCCCCGGAACCCGACCTATTCTCCGAGGAGAACATCCCTGGCCTCGTTGATCTTGGCGGCGAGATAGTGCGTCCCGCCGCGTTCCGGATCGAGCCTGTGCTCCAGGCGGCGATGCGCCTCCTTGATCTCCTCCGCGGTCGCGGTCGGATCGAGCCCCAGGATGTCGAGCGCCTCGTCCATCGAGACGCGGGCGCGCCCGTTCCCGGACCGTTTCGCCGCGCGGGCCGTGACGTGCGGGTCGCCGGCCTGATGCTCGATCTGCAGCCCGCTTTGGCCGAGATAGGCCTGCAATACCGCAACGGACTGTCGCACCAACTCGGGATCCGCGGCCGCCCGCAGCGGCGCGACGTCATGGCTTGTGAAGCCGGGCGCGAAATCGCGCGTGGAGGTCGGCTGACCGCTCCGCATCCCGCTCAGCGGGCCAAAGAGCACGCGCCAGCGCGGTGCAGCCTGCACGAACACCGGCAGCATGAAGGCGGCGAGCATCATGGCGGCGGCCCATCGCCCGGTCGTCACCAGCCAGACCAGAAGTCCGAGCGCGAGCGCCGCGAAGGTGATCAGCGACCAGCGTCCCGCGTTGAGGATCGCCCGCGGATCGGCATGGAGGATCCAGCCGCCCATCTTGACCGCGGACACGAACAGGGAGAGCCCAAGCGTCGCATAGGCAAGGATCGTCAAATCCATACCGGGTCGTCCTCTCGGGCCGTCAATGCATCCCCCTGCTGGTTCGGCTCCGGCGCCGTGGCCAGCCTGCTGTACGACGCGAGCGCCGGCGTAGCTTGGAAGCTACCGGTTCCTGGTCCGGCCGCCCCGCCCCGTGGTCGCAGGTCCGCGTTCCCCGTACCACAGATACCACGGGTTTTGCACGCACGAGCCGCCAGTGCCGGGGCCCGCCGTCATCATGCATTGCTCGAATGACGTGAAGGCGCAGCTTCGGCCGCCGCCTCGCCCGGAATACTGCACGCACCAGGGACGATAGGTCTCGGCGAAGCTCGGGCTCACGTCGATCGTGGTCATCGCGCCCAAGGCCAGCACGGTCACGGCAGTGATACGGATCGTTGTCATGGTTATCTCCTTGGCCTTTCCGGCTACCCCCGTCTCCAGTGGTCACAATATCCTGCGCGCCGGTTCAATGCCGGGCGGGCGCTTGTGCCAGCAGCAACGCTGGGGATCCTACCGCCGCCTGAGGCGGCGACCCTGACCGGTGGTGGCGGATGACGGGCTGCGCTCGCCGTACGCCAGATACCACGGGTTCTGCACGCACGAGCCGCCGGTGCCCGGGCCGCCCGTCATCATGCATTGCTCGAAGGAGGTGAAGGCGCAGCTCGTGGCTCCGTCCCTTGACCCTTGGTACACGACACACCAGGGACGATAGATTTCGGCGGCGCTCGGGCGCACATCGATTGCGGTGAGCGAGCCCAAGGCGAGCAATGTTACGGCAGCGGTGCGAATCGTTGTCATGACTGATCTCCTGACCTTTCGGCTGGCATGCATTCTGCGGCATGTCAGAATTTTCATGAGCCCTTCAATGCGGCTCCTTGAATCCGAATTGGCGCACGGACGTCCGACCTCAGACCCACGGTGCGGGGCAGAACCTACCGCCGGGGCTGGCCGCGGCCGGCGCGCTCGCCGTGCTCGCCGTACCAGAGATACCAGGGATTCTGCTCGCACGAGCCGCCGGTGCCGGGGCCCGCCGTCATCATGCATTGCTCGAATGAGGTGAAGGCGCAGCTCCTGCCGCCGCGGCCGATATACACCACGCACCACGGACGATAGGTCACCGCGAAACTCGGGGCTATGTCGATGAACGTGATCACGCACAGGCCGAGCACGGTCACAGCAGCGCGGATCGTAATCATGGCAGTCTCCTTGACCACCCGCCCGACTCCACACAAGACCGCCATTCGAAGACAATTTGCAGCCGGGCACAACCGGCTTTTGAACACCGGAGCCGAACCGCTCCGCAAAATTCCGTGATTGCCCCACCGCCGGGCAGAAAGAGCGGTCACTCCTTCACCGCGCCCGTCATCGCCGAGACGTAGTGTTCGACGAAAAAGGCGTAGAGAATGACCAGCGGCAACGACCCCACCAGCGCGCCCGCCATCAGCGAGCCCCAGCGATAAATGTCGCCGTCGACGAATTCGTTGACGATGGCAACGGGCACCGTCTTGTGCTGGGACGAGGAAATGAAGGTGAGGGCGTAGATGAACTCGTTCCAGCATAGCGTAAAGCAGAAGATGAACGCCGAGATCAGCCCCGGCACCGCCAGCGGCAGGACGATCTTGGTGAGGATCTGGTAGCGGCTCGCGCCGTCGATCAAGGCGCATTCCTCGAGCTCGAATGGAATGGTCTTGAAATAGCCCATCAGCAGCCAGGTCGAGAACGGAATCAGGATGGTCGGATAGGTGAGGATCAATGCAAACGGAGTGTCGAACAGGCCATACTGGAATACGACGGTCGAGAGCGGAATGAACAGGATCGAGGGCGGAATGAGATAGGCGAGGAAGATGGCGCCGCCGATCCACCGCGCGCCGCGGTAGCGCAATCGCACGATCGCATAAGCCGCAAGCACGCTCGCGACGATCGAAAGCACGGTCGAGGCGACCGCGACCAGCATGGTGTTCATCAGCCAGAGCGGATAGTTGGTTTCGAACAGCAGCTTGTGGATGTGCTTGAACGTCGGCGTCCAGGTCCAGAACGGATTGAAGCGGTCGAGATCGAGCAGCTGCTCGTCCGGCTTGATGGCGGTGAGCGCCATCCAATAGAACGGGAACAGCAGCACGATGAGGATCACCGACAGCGGCAGATAGAGCGTGACCAGCCGCCGCGGTAGCGACTCGAGATAGCTCATGCCTTCGGAATAGTCCGCCGCGCCGCGCGGCGCCGCGGCCGTCGCGCCGCCAACGGGGAGATCAGTCATTGCTCTCTCCCTGCTGCCATTTGCGGCGTTGCAATCCGAACCACGAGATCAGGATGGCGGCGAGCAGGAACGGGATCATGGCGGTCGAGATCGCGGCGCCCTCGCCGAGATAGCCCGACAGGATCGCCCGCTGATAGCTGAGCGTGGCCATCAGGTGCGTGGCGTTGACCGGGCCGCCGCGCGTCATTGCCCAGATGAGCTGGAAGTCGGTGAAGGTGAACAGTACCGAGAAGGTCATGACGACGGCGATGATCGGAGTGAGCAGCGGATAGGTGATGTAGCGGAACATCTGCCACGGGGTGGCGCCGTCGATGGTGGCGGCCTCGTAGAGCGAAGGCGGCACGGTCTGCAATCCGGCCAGCAAGGTGATGGCGACGAACGGCACGCCGCGCCAGATATTGGCGAAGATTACCGACCAGCGCGCATTCCAGGGGTCGCCGAGGAAGTCGATATTGCTGGTGATGACGCCGATCTGCCGCAGCGACCACGAGATGATGGAGAACTGGCTGTCATAGAGCCACCAGAAGGCGATGGCCGAGAGCACGGTCGGCACGATGAAGGGGATCAGCACCACCGAGCGAAGGATCGCCTTGAACGGCAGGCTCTGGTTGAGCAGCACCGCGAGATAGAGCCCCACTGCAAATTTGATGACGCTGGCGACACCGGTATAGAGGATGGTGTTGAACACCGAGAGCCAGAAAACGCTGTCGCCCCACAGCCATTCGTAGTTCTCGGTGCCGATGAAGGCGCCGGTGCGGCCGATGCGCGCGTCGGTGAACGACAGCCACACGCCGAGGCCGAGCGGATAGGCCAGGAACAGGATCAGGATCGCCGCTGCCGGCAGCATGAACCACAGGCCGAGCCAGTCGCGGTGGACCTTCAGCCGGTCCCACGCGGTGGCCTCGGGGGTCACGCGCGCGGCTACGATCGGCTCAAGCAGCGTGTCAGCCATCGACGCGCCCGTCCTGCAATTCATTCGAGTGTCGTGCCCGCGCCGGCAGCGGCGCCTGCGCGGGCACAGACATCAGGTCAGCGGAGACCTTAGCGATAGATCCGCTTCGCCTGTCGTTCCGCCACCGCGATCGCGCCTTTCACGTCCTCGCGGCCCGTGCAGTAGTTGGCGAACATGTCGAGCACGAGGAAGTCCGCGATCGCCGTAGCCGCCTTCTCGCCGACCGAGCCCAGGCCGCCGGCGGTCAACGACCGCTTGGCGGCATCGCGGAACACCGTGCGCTTGGGATCCGCCGTCCAGACCGGATTGGAGTTGTAGGCGTTGAGGCAGTGCGTCAGATATCCCTGGGCGGCATCGATCCACGGGTTGAACTGGTCGGCCTCCAGCATGTACGCCATCAACGCCTTACAGGCCTGCGGATACTTGGTGTAGTTCATCGCCAGCACCGGATACATCAGGTGCAGCTCGGTCGGCTTCCCGGCCGGACCGATGGGCCAGAAGGCGTGGTCCATGTCCTCGGCGATCTCCTTTTTGGTCGGATCCTTGGTGGCGGCGACGTAGATCGAGATGCCGTTGTCGGTCCAGTGGATTTCGCCGGCCAGGAACGCCTTGTTGTTGGAGGCGTCGTTCCAGGAGGCGACGCCGGGGATCATGTTCTCGTAGAGCTGCTTGGCGAATTCGAGCGCCTTCGCCGTTTCCGGCGAGTTGAGGATCACCTTGTCGTCCTTGTCGACGAGGTTGCCGCCGTGCGCCCACAGGCACCAGTGCACCCAGCCGTTGCCGTCGCCGGACGCGTGCCCGAGCGCCATTCCGCCTGGCGTACCATTGCGCTTGGTGGCCTTGGCGAATTCGAGGAACTCGGCCGTGGTCGCCGGATACTTGGAGAAGCCCGCCTTCTTCAGCGAGGAGATGCGGTAATTCTGCATGTTGCCGCTGTAGCAGATCGGAATGGCGATCCACTTGTTGCCGCTCTTGCCGTAAGTCACCGCGCTCGGGACCCAGCCGCCGTATTTCTTGCCGAGATAGTCGGCGACATCCGACACGTCGACGCATTTCTGCGGGAAGAGGTGGGGCAGCGAGTAGAGGCCCCAGAACAGGTCGGGCCCCGCGCCGGTATTGGCGGCTACGGATGCCTTCGGCTGCACGTCCTCGTAGGATTCGCGCGAGATGTTCACCTTGACGCCGGTCGCCTTGGTGAAGGCATCGATCAACGCCACGAATGCATCGTCCTCGGACTGCACGAAATATTTCCAGCGCAGCATGGACAGTTGCGCACCCTTCTCCGGCTTCCACGGTGCGGCCTGCGCCCATGCTCGCGCCCAATCGAGCAGAGCCGGACCGGTGAGCGCGCCGATGGCGCCGAGCGCGGTGCCGCCCTTCATCAGAGCGCGGCGGGTGAACCTTGTCATGTTCGCTTCCTCCGTTTGTCATGCATTGAGGCGTTGTCCGTTCGACTCGTCGAACAGGTGCGCGAGTTGCGGCTCCGGCTTGAGCCGGATCTTGTCGCCCGGCTTGAAATCGTGACGTTCGCGGAACACGGCGATGATGTCGTCGCCGCCCAATCGCGCCGCGATCTGCAGCTCGGAGCCGGTGGGCTCGACCACCAGGATCTCCGCTTCGGCTCCGTCTTCGGCAAGGACGAAATGCTCCGGCCGGATCCCGTAGACCACCGGCTGCCCGTCGCTGCCGGCCGGCGCCCCCGCCAGCGGCAGCCGCACGCCGTTGGCACCTTGGAATTCCAGCCGGCCATTGGCACGAATCGCGCCCGTGAGGAAGTTCATCGCCGGCGAGCCGATGAAACCCGCCACGAACAGATTCTGCGGCCGGTCATAGAGCTCGAGCGGCGCGCCGATCTGCTCCACCAGGCCGTCATGCATGACCACGATACGGTCGGCCATGGTCATGGCCTCGATCTGGTCGTGGGTGACGTAGACGGTGGTGGTCTTGAGGCGTTGATGCAATTCCTTGATCTCGGTGCGCATGGCGACGCGCAGCTTGGCATCAAGATTGGAGAGCGGCTCGTCGAACAGGAATACCTGCGGATCGCGTACGATGGCGCGGCCCATGGCGACGCGTTGGCGCTGGCCGCCGGAGAGCTGGCGCGGATAACGGGCCAGCAGGGGGCCGAGCCCGAGAATATCGGCGGCCCGCTGCACGCGGGTCTCGACTTCAGCTCTTGGCGCGCTCCGCAGCTTGAGCGAGAAGGCCATATTGTCGGCCACGGTCATGTGCGGATAGAGCGCGTAATTCTGGAACACCATGGCGATATCGCGCGCCTTCGGCGGCAGGTTGTTGACGACGCGTTCGCCGATGGCGATCTCGCCCGATGTGATGTTCTCGAGGCCCGCGATCATCCGCAGCAGGGTTGACTTGCCGCAACCAGAGGGGCCGACCAGCACGACGAATTCGCCGTCGCCGATGAGGACATTGACGCCGTGGATCACCTCCAGGGCGCCGAACGCCTTTCTGACCTCGCGGATGGCGACCGACGCCATCAACTCCTCCCGGTTTTAACGTCGCCTTTTCTCAGGCTGGTCTTTTTGATCGCGGCCGTGGGCCTCTTTGCATGCTCCGAATGTTGTCCATGGCCGGCAGTCGTAGCCGTGACCTGCGATTGAATGGGATTATGAATGCAATTTCAATTGCCCGTTGGTCGCAAATCCCGCACCGCAGCGACCCGGGCAAATCCGATGGCATCGGCGCGCCGCAGCGGGGCCCTGCGCCGCAACCCAGTTGCTTGATCAACGAGATCGAGTCCGGCGCGCGTCGCGTCCCTAGTCCAGCGCCGCCCGGACGAGCCCGATCTGGGTGGGGGCGGCGCCCGCCGCTCTCACTCCGCCGCTCTCCGCGGGCGCATGAAGGGAGCGCACTGACGTCGCACGGTCTTCCTCTGGCAAGGGCTCAGGCCGGGCATCGGCGATCGCGATCTTGCGCGCCAGTGCCGTGATCAACTCGGTCTGGGTGCGCAGCTTCAGGTGCAGATTGAGCAGGACGATCAGGCTGATGCAGACCCAGATGTAGAGGATGAGGTCGACGCCGCGGCCGATGCCGACCCACTCCGCGAGCTGCGTACTGTGCTCGGGCATCCACACGAAATACAGCCCCGCGCTTGCCGCCAGCAGCGCCAGAACGGCGACCGCGGGCGACCGCCGATACTCCGTCCAGGCATAGAGGAGAATTCCAGCCAGCAAAAGCGACAGGATGAGTTGCGCAATCATCGATAAAGCCTTCGCGCAAACAGATCGAGCAGGATCAGGACCGCGTCCCGGATGCTCTGCCCCTTGGCCAGGGAGTAGGCGGTGTACTCGATCGTAACGGGCTGCTCGACGTAATGAAGTCCGCTGGCGCCGATCTGGCTGAGGCATTCCGACGCGTGCGCCATGCGGTTCTGGCGCAGCCGGATCGCGGCGGCCCCCCGGCGGGTCATGGCACGCAGCCCGTTGTGAGTATCCGTCACCTGCAGACCCGTGGTCAGCCGCGTGAACACGGTCGCGGCGCGCAGCACAAGGCGGCGGAGCGGCGGCAGATTCGGTGCCTGTCCCAGAAACCGGCTGCCGAGGGCAAAGTCGGCGCGCTCGCGCACGAGCGCGTCAGTCAGGCGTGAAATATCCGAGACCCTGTGCTGGCCGTCGGCATCGAACGTGACGACGGCGCGCGCGCCCTGTTCGAGCGCGTAGTCGATCCCGGTCTGCAGGGCGGCACCCTGGCCGAGGTTGAAGGGGTGGCTGATGACGGCGGCGCCGGCGCGGCGGGCGTGATCGGCGGTCGCATCCTTCGAGCCGTCGTCGACGACGATGACCGGATAGCCCGCTCGCCCAACCTCGGAGACGACGCGGGATATCACCGCCGCTTCATTATAGGCAGCGATCACCACGTACACATTCGCCCGGGACAGCAGTTCCATCGTTCCTTCCGCAGGAGCCTCACAACAAATCCCGTACCCTCGCGGTAGGTTCCGGCTTCAGCTTGCGACCAGAAGCAACCCACCGAGAATGAGCACGATCCCGAACAACAAAGGCGTGGTGATCGCCTCGCCGAAAACCGAGGCTGAGGATCCGTTCCCCCGGCGGCGCGTCGGCCGCATATCGCAGCGCCGCTGCCTTGAACAGCAACTGCCCGCCCGCCATGCCGGCGGCATAGGCGAAGAGCGGCGCGACTTGCGCGAGGGCGAGACGGTCGTCGCTCATCCCGGTCCCTTCCGCAGGACGACGCGCATCGCATCGAACAGATTGACCGGTATGCCGATCCAACTGGTGCCGGTTCCCCCTGCGCCACCACGCAAGCCGAGCATGCGCCGCAATTGGAAGAGGATCAGCGACGCCGGCACGATCTTCCAGGGATGGTCCACATGCTGCACTGAGAATCCCAAGCCCGTGCACAAGCGGCGCATGCTCTTCTGGGTGAAAAACCACAGATGCTGAGGCGGGGTCATCAGCCGCCACCTGACACCCCCCAGTCTCGCGGCCATTGAGCCGAAGTCGCCGGTGGTGATGACAACGATGCCGCCGACATTGAGATGCCGGTAACACAGGGCCAGTGTCGCGCCGGGATCCGGCAGATGCTCGATAACATCGAACAGAACGATGACATCCACGTGACCGATCTGGCGCAGGGCGGCCTCGTCCGCGACGCCGTGCAACACCTTCAATCCGGCCCGGCGGGCATGCTCGGCGGCCTCAGGCGCCAACTCGATGCCCGACACGTCGAAGTAGCGGGCGGCCTCCATGAGGAAGAAGCCGTAGGCGCAGCCGAGCTCCAGGAGCCTGCCGTGGCCGCGATACCGGCGAATGAAATCGACGCTGCGGGCGAACTCGCGGCGCAGGACCGGTTCGGCTCCCAGATAATCCGAATATCCATCGGCATGGCGGCCGGAGAAATAGTCCTCGGTGTAATAGGCGGCGGGATCGAAACCCGCGGTTTCCGTGCGGCCAAGGCCGCAGCGTTCGCATTGCAAGACCTCGCAGCCCTTGAGGCGAAAGCGCAGCACGTGCCGAGTGGTGCGGCCGCAGGCGGGGCATGCGCGCGGGAGGTCGCTGCGGTCCCGCGTTGCAGGGACGCCCATTTCGGCCGGCTGCGTTTGCACGGTCTCGGATTTCATCTCGCGCCCGGCTCGCTGGCAGTCTCGCGATCGGATGGCTGAGGGTGATCGCCGCGCCTTCGCCGGCCTGGACAATCCGGGGCGTGCACACAAAGCTCCGTCGCCGGCAAATGCTGCCGCTGCGGCGATGTACCCGACATGAACGACCCTGGTCTTTTTGCGGTCATCTGGTCGCAGGGGCAGGCGGCCCGATCAGCCGAAATAGGCCTCGCGCACCTCCTCGCGGCTGGCAAGCTCGTCCGGGCGACCGGCGGCAACCACGCGTCCTTTCGAGAGCACATAGCCGTAGTGCGAGATCGCCAGCGTCTGGTGCACGTTCTGTTCGACCAGGAAGACCGTGATTCCGCGCGCGTTGATCTGGCGGATGATGTTGAAATTCTCCCTGACCAGCAGCGGCGAGAGCCCGAGCGAGGGCTCATCCACGAGCAGCAGCTTAGGGGCGCGCATGAGACCGCGTCCGATTGAAATCATCGCCTGCTCGCCGCCCGACATGGTGCCGGCAAGCTGCTTGCGGCGCTCGTCGAGGCGAGGAAAAAGGCGATAGATCTCGGCGATGCGCCCGCGGGTCACGGCCTCCGAGGTTTCCTGGTAGGCGCCGACGCGCAGATTCTCCTCCACCGTGAGCTTGGGGAAGACCTTGCGGCCCTCGGGGATGCAGGCCACGCCGGCGGCGATCACCTTGTGGGTCGGCAGCCGCGTGATCTCCCGACCGTCGAACACGATGCGTCCCGCGCGCGGCAACGTCAGTCCCAGGATGGAACGGATGAGCGTGGTCTTGCCCGATCCGTTCGAGCCGAGCAGGCAGGTGATGCTGCCGGCCTCGACGGTCAGCGACACGCCTTGCAGGACGTCGGCCTTGTCGTAGGCGGTGTAGACCTCGGCGATCTCGAGCAGCCCCGCCATTCAGGCTACTCCCAGATAGGCTTCCTGGACGCGCCGATCGCCGGCGACCTCGGCAAACGTTCCCTCCTTGATCTTGCGGCCATAGTTGAGCACCACGCAGCGGTCGGTGATGCGTTCGATCACGCCCATCTCATGCTCGATGATCACGATGGTGAGGCCCGGCATGCGCTCGCGCACGGTGAGAATGTCGGCCATGAGCCGGCGCGTTTCCTCGTGAGTCATCCCGGCGGACGGCTCGTCGAGCAGAACGAGCCGCGGCCGGCTGATCAGCGCGCGGCAAATCTCGACCCGCCGGCGGTCGATCATCGGCAGACCGGCAGCCGGCTCGTCGATGCGGTCGGCAAGCTGCGGGTTGAACACCGTGACCAGCGATCGCGCCTCGTTCCAACTGCGCGCGAACTCGGCGGCCAGTCCGTCGCGCCGCAGCAGGTTGAACACGAGGCCGTGGTTCAGTCGCTTGTGGTTTCCGACCATGATGTTGTCGAACACCGAGAGCGGCAGGCACATGCGCGAGCGCTGGAAGGTGCGGGTGATGCCGGCGCGATAGACCGCCTGCGGTGTGGCGGCGGTGATGTCGCTGCCGGCGAAGGTGATCGCGCCGGCGTCGGCGGCGTAGATCCCGGTCACGACGTTGAACAGTGTGGTTTTGCCCGAGCCATTCGGTCCAATGAGGCCGAGGATCTCGCCCTCGTTGACGTCGAGGTCGACGCCGTCAAGCGCAATCAGCCCGCCGAAGCGGCAGGTCAACCTCGCGCAGGCCAGCAGGGCGTCGCTCACGGCGCACTTCCTTTACCTGAAGCAGGTGCCGTCCCGGCAGCAGGGTCAAAGCTCGGCAGCTTGCGGCCCGGGACATGTTCGCGCAGGCCCCGCGGCAGCAGGCCTTGCGGACGAAACAGCAGGATGAGGATCACCAGGACGGCATAAAGCATAAAGCGATATTCCTGGATGACCTGGAATTTCTCCGGGAGGATCACCACGAAGGCGGCGGCTACCGCGACGCCCCAGAGATTGCCGATCCCGCCAAGAAGAATGATGGACACCAGGATCAGCGAATTGGCGAAGGTGAAATTGTTTGGCGCGATGAAGCCGAGCACGTGGCCGTAGGCCGCGCCCGCGGTCCCGGCCAGGAAGTTGCCGAGGGTGAACGCCAGCACCTTCCAGCGTGCGAGATTGAGGCCGTAGCAGGCCGAGGCGACTTCATCGAGGCGGACCGCGTCCATGCTCAGCCCGATCCATGAGCGCTCGAGCCGTCGCACGAAGGCGAAGCTCAGCACCAGCAGCGCGAGGGCCAACAGCAGGTAGGAAAAGTAGAAGGAGGCGGTGAAATCCCCGACGCCGATCGGGCTGTTGAAGTTCCAGCCGAACAGCACCAGCGGTTTGACCTGGATGCCCTGCGGTCCGCCGAGCGTGTCGTTGACCTCGAGAAACACCTTGAACAGGATGCCGAACGCGATGGTGACCAGCGCGGCGTAGTGACCCCGTGTGCGCAGCACCGGCAGAATCAGAATGGATCCGATCAGCGCCGCCATCACTCCGCCGAGCGGGAGCGTGATGACCGAGGGCAGCGCGGTATATTTGGTGACGACACCGGCAGTGTAGCAGCCGATGCCGAGAAAGGCGGCGCCGGCGAAGTTGACGACCCCGGCATAGGCGAACTGGATGGTCAGGCCGAGCGCCGCGACCATGAGCAGAAGCGCCGTCGTCATCATCAGGATGACGAAATGCTCCTCGTGGAACCAGAAGGCGGCGGCCAGCACGCCGGCGATAGCCGCGAAATCGAAGGCACGTTCGTTTGCGCCGATGCTGGCTCTGATCTTGTCGGCGACGCCGAGGCGCGCGCCGACGACCACGGCGAGCACCGCCAGCGCCAGCAGTGAGCCGACCGCGCGCTCGCTTTCGGCGCCGAGGAAAACGATGCCGTAAAGCGTGGCGACGGCCGCGAAGGCGAGTGCGAAGAAGGGCGTCCGTGGCGCGGGCGCCATGCCGTCACACCCGCTCGCTCGATTTCTCCGCGATCAGGCCGGTCGGACGCCAGGCCATGATGGTGATGATCACGGCGAGCGCGAACACGTCCTTGTAGGCGCTGGCGAACGGCAGTGCGACCGCGCCGATGGTCTGCAGCCCGGCGAACAGGAACCCGCCGAGAATGGCGCCATAGATATTGCCGAGTCCCCCGACCACGGCGGCGCTGAAACCGAACACGCCGAGGAGAAGGCCCATGCTGAAATTAATCTCGTTGTAATAGAGCCCGTTCATCACGCCGGCAAAGGCGGCGACCGCGGATCCGAGCGCAAAGGTGGTGAGCACCACAAAGGTGAAGTTGATCCCCATACTGCGCGCGGTCTCGCCGTCCTGGGCGACCGCGCGGATCGCAAGCCCAAGCTTGGTGCGGTTGATCAGAAGATGCACCGCGACGATCATCGCCAGGCCCGCGGCCAGGAGGATCACGCTGTCGAGCCGCAGCGTGAAATGGCCCCAGCTGAAGGCGTTGGTGGGGAGCAACGCCGGGAACGGCTTTGGATTGGAGCCGTCGGGGAAGACGAGCCGCACGCCCTCGCGCAGCACGGTTCCGAGCATCAGCGTAATAAGCAGGGTGTTGAGCGCCGGCGCGGAGCGCAGCGGCAACACCAGGGTGCGGGCAATCACCGCACCGAGCAGCGCCATCGCCGCCATCGCGACGATGGAGATTGCGATCAGTTGCAGCAGCGGAGAGCTCACCTGCACCGCCTTCAAGGCGATGAAAGCCGCCAGGCCGGTGAATACCCCGACCGTGAGCACGTCGCCGTGGGAGAACTTGATGACGTCGAGCACGCCGAAGAACAGGGTAAAGCCGACTGCGACCAGGGCGTACATCACCCCGAGCATCAGCCCGTTGATCAGGTATTGAAGTGCGAGGTCCACGCCGCAATTCCGTTCGTGGTCGTCATGGCCGGACTTGTTCCGGCCATCCACGACTTGGTTCTTGGCAAAGGAAGACGCGGATGGCCGTGACAAGCACGGCCATTACGATTCCGGAATTCCGCGCCGTCACCTCTTCAGCTTGCGCTTGCCGGAAGCGTACTCGCTGTCCTCCCAGATCACCCATTTGCCATCCTGGGCGACGTACTTTGAAATGAGCGGCACGGTGTTCTGCCCGTGATCGTCGAACGTGACCGGCCCGACAATGGAGTTGTAATTCGCGACATTGCCCAACGCGGCGGTCACCTTCTTGCGGTCCGGCCCCACCTCCTCGATCTTGTCGAGCACGAGCGTCATGGCGGCAAAGCCGAAGGCGCCATAGGCCTCCGGCGGCTCCTTGTAGCCGGCCTTGTCGTATTCCGCCTGGAAGAATTTGCCACCCGGCAGCTTCTCGATCGGCGCGCCTTCGATGAAGCTCAGCGAACCCTCCGCCAGCGGTCCAAGTCCCTGGATATAAGCGTCCGACTTGATGCCAGACGTGCCCTGGAAGGCCGCATTGAGGCCGAGCTTGTCCATCTGCGAGCGCAGTCGGATGCCGATAGGCGTGAGGCCGCCGAAATAGATGACCTCGGGATTGAGCCCCTTGGCCTGGGTGAGCTCGGCGGTGAAGTCCTGCTGGTCGGCGGTGACCCCGTAGGTGCCAACGATGTCGCCGCCGTTGGCTTTGACGTATTGCGAGAAATACTGGTTGTGCGCTTTGCCGTAGTCGGTGGTGTCGTGAATGCTGACCCAGCGCTTGAAGCCGAGGCCGGTCATCAGCTTGGCCGCGACCTCGTTCTGATTGATCATGGTGCCGTTGATGCGGTGCACCTCCGGAAACTTGTTGCGATAGGTGATGTCGGGCAGCACCGCGCCCCACACCACCATCGGCAGACCCAGCCGGTTATAGGTTTCGACGGCGGCGATCGCGGCGACCGAGCAGTAATGCGAAACCGACGCGATCACCGACCGGTCGGCTGCCGCCTTGGTCGCCACCTGCACGGCGACGTTGGGCTTGCATTCGTCGTCGAGCACGACGAGCTCGTATTCGTACTTGGCCTTGGGATCGGCGTTGCGCAGCTTGACGGCGAGCTCGGCGGAGTTGCGGCCGCCGATGCCGTTCGCCGCCGTGCCGCCGGTGAGCGGGCCGATGAATGCGACCTTGACCTTGTCCTTGGCCACGGCGGGCCAGGACAATGCCGCCATGGCGGCGGTCAGGGCAATGGCGGGCAGAGTTCTGGTGCGGATCATGGGTCTTCCCTCTGGTGCAGCCCAGCGCGGGCTTTCGCGAGGAGCAGCTCGCGCGCGCAAGCCCGGCTATGCAATTGCGCACCATGGTTGCCCACGGCGCCGAAAGGAGCAAGTCCGCCTCAGGTGCCTTCCGGCTCCGCCGGAATAACCGGCAGCAGCAGGTGCGACGGATGCAGGGCGTCCCGGAACACCTTATGGGTCGTCGCCCGTCCGCTTGGCAGATGATAGCTGTCGGGCGGCAGCAGCTGCGAAAAAGCGTCGGCGAACGGCTCGTTGCACATCAGCTCCAGTTGGATGCGATGCCCGGCCTTGAACAGATTGGAGAACGAATAGATGCGGATGGCATATTCGATCACGTCGCCGGCCGGCACCGGCACCGAGCGGGTGTGCGGGTGGTGCGGCCGCCACGGCTTCGACTGCGCCGCGTCGAGCTCGCGATGGGAGGCCTTGAGATAGCCTGAGCTCACGAGCCGGCGGCTTCCCTGCGGGTCGACATCGTAGAGTTTGGCGATCAGGTTGGTGTCGTCGGTGTCGATCGCCACATGCACGTAGAGGGCGGCCGGACCGGTTATCTCGGTGTCGGCCGTGAGCGGCGCGGTCGTCCACTTCAACGATTGAACATCGGGCGTAACGGTGAAGGGCGCCTGGTAGAATCCGTCCGGCGGCGCGGAGTTGGCGGCGAGCGGCTCCGGCGTGGTGGCGAGCCGGTGGCGCGGGCGCAGGAAATACTTGCGCCAATCGGTGCGCGCGAGCGGCCATTCCTTCTCCGCGCGCCAGCGCCCGGCCCCTTCGACGAAGACGCGGATCGGCCCGGCCTCGCTCAGGATCCCGGTGTCGATGCCCTTGAGCCAGTAGTCGTACCAGCGGAACATCTCGTCGTGGGATTCGTGGAACGGCCGTTCCTGCATCGGCGGCAACGGCTGCAGGTCGAGGCGTTTGATGCCCTGCACCTTCTCGAAGCAGTCGATGGTCCCGTCGACGGTCCAGCCGCGTCCCCATTTGACCTGGAAATAGGCCGGGATCGTGATCCGATGCGCGCTGGTGATGGCCTGGCCATCCTGCCAGAACGGGCCGTCGTGCGGATTGAGGATGAAATCCATCCACAGGTCGTGCGTCTCCGGGTAGTTGAGCACATGGACCATGTTCGGCCAGTGCCTGATGTCGGGATCGGCGAGCCGCGCCCGGACGCGGGCCTCGTATTCCTGCGGCGAATAGACCTTCCGGCTCTTGCCGGAGACCTTGTGCACGGCAACGCCGCTGTCGCCGCCGCGGCCCTCGCGCGAGGCGCGCGGCATCAGCCACATGATGCCGCCGTGATAGCAGAGCTCGTAGAGGTCGAAATGGCCGCCGTTGACGAAAATGGCCTTGAGATGCGGCGGTGCCTCGGCGGCGCCCATCACCTGCACGGTGGCGAAATAGGAGATACCGATCATGCCGATATTGCCGTCGCACCACGGCTGCCGCGCCATCCATTCCACGAGGTCATAGACGTCCTTGCCCTCGCCGTGGCCGCCGAGATCGTAGTTGCCGACGAGCTCGCCCTCGGAGCCGCCGGTGCCGCGCACGTCGGCGATCACGTGGCCATAGCCGCGCCCGACCACCGCGCGGATGTCGCCGGCCTCGATGCCGCCGTCCCAGAGCGGACTCGGCCGCGCCTGCGGCGGCAGCGTGAGCGCAAGCGCCTGCAGCTCCTTGCCGTAGGGACTGAGCGCCAGCAGCGCCGGCACTTTGGCGTCGGCCCGCGGGCGATAGATGTCGGCGGCAAGATGCACGCCATCGCGCATCGGAATGCGGACGTTCTTCTCGACCGTCATTTCCGCGGCCGCAGCGAGGGCCGTGGCGGTGTGATCCTGCATCTTGCACTCCCGATCCGCGTTCAGGTTGGTTTGACCGGCTCTACCGGTGAGAGGCTGCCGGCGGTCAGTCGTGCCAGCAACTGCCAGACGACGACCACGGCGAGCAAACCGAGCACCAGCCAGACGCCGACCGCGGCCGCCTTGTTGGTCTCGCCGCCCGACCAGTAGCTGTAGAGCAGCGTTGGCAGCGTGGCATTGTCGGCGCCCTGCAGCAGCAGCGCGGCGGTGAGCTCGCGCAGGCAATGGGCAAAGACCCAAATCCAGACCGCCGCGAGCCCTGGGGCGGTGAGGGGCAAGATGACGCGGCGCACGGTGGCGAGAAGGCCAGCGCCGCTCATGCGTGCCGCCTCGTCGAGCTCGGGGTGTAGCTGCAGCACGACGCCGTTCATCGCGCGCGAACCGAAGCTCAGATAGATGGTGAGATAGGCGACCGCGATGATCCAGATCGTGCCGTAGATCGGGATGATCCTGACCGCAAGGTACACGTAGATGAGGGCGGTCGCGATCAGCACGCCCGGCATGGCAAGCGGCAGGAAGGCGAGCGCGTCGATCGCACGCCGTCCCGGCGCGTGGCTCCTGATGCTCACCCATGCAGTCACCAGCGAGAGCGCCGCCACCGCGGTCGACGCGACGAGCGCGACGGTGATGGAGTTGAAGGTCGCCGCCACGATGAACGGATTGGCGAAGAATTCGCGATGGTTGGCGAGCGTCGCCATCCGGGCGGCGGCGACCGAGACCGGCGCCTGAAATGGCATCAGGCTGGTCCAGATGAGGATCAGAAGCGGCGCGAGAACGGCGCACAGAAAATAGAGCACGACCGCGGCCACGGCGAGCCAGCGCAGCCGGCCGAGCCTGAATGGCCGGGGCCGGTAGCCCTTGCCGGTCACGGTGGCGAACCGGCCGGCATGTCGCATGAGCCGGTGATAGGCGAGCGTGAGCGCGAGCAGGCCGAGGGTGAACATCAGCGCCATCGCGCTCACCTTGCCGTAGTCCGGGATGCCGCGCGGGCTGTCGGCAATGAGACTGTAGATCTGGCTCGACAGCACGAAGATCCGCGCTGGCATGCCGATGGTGCCCGGCACGTCGAAGACCACGAAGCTTACGATCATGAGAAAGATCGCGGCGCCGGCGAGTGCCGGCAGCAGCAGCGGAAGCACGATGCGAAAAACCAGCTGCATGGTGCCGGCGCCGGAGACGAGCGCGCTCTCCTCGAGATTCGGGTCCAGATTGCGCGCCGCCGGCGCCAGGATGAGGAAGGCCGACGGCACCAACGCGAGACCTTCGACGAACACCATGCCGCCCAGCGAGTAGATGTTGAACGGCGGCGCCGCGAGCCCGAATGCGTTCACGAGCAGGGCGTTGATCACGCCGGTGCGCGGGCTGAGCAGGATGATCCAGCTGATGGCGAGCAGGAACGGCGGCGTCGCCATCGGCAGGATCACCAGGGCGCGCACCAGCGCCGGGGCGGGGAGGTCGGTGCGCTCGACCAGCCAGGCCAGCGTGCCGCCGAGCACCAGCGCGACCGCTGTCGAGCCGACCGCGAATTGCAGGGTGTCAGCGACCAGTCTCCAGAACAGCGGGCTCGAATAGGTCCCAATCACATGCGCGAGCGTGAAGCCCGGATCGCGCAGCAGCCCGCTCGGCTTGAATGCGCTCACGACCAGCACTGCGAGCGGCACCAGCACGAGCCAGCAGAGAAATGCGCCGGTCAGGACGACCGGCAACACGCGCCACGGCCCGGCCCGCGGCGCCCGTCGCACCGCCGCCGGAGTCAAGGGCAGGGAAGTGGTCGCGGCCAAGGGTGTCTCGGGCGAGTTGCGCAGGTTCTCAGCGCGTCTTGTCGGCGGCCATCAGCATCTGGGTCAGCTCGGCGTCGAGCTTCTCGATGGTGGCCGCGTCCTCGAATGAATACTCCACCAGCTTGTGGGTGCCGACGCGCTCGGCGGTTTCCGTCCCCTTGATCAGCGGATTGCCGCGCCCGACGGCACCCTCGTATGCCTTGGCGCCCTCGAGCGTGGATAGCCACGCGAGCAGGACCTGGGCGCCCTCGGGATTGCCGCCCTTCGCGACGACCGACCCGTAGAGCGTGTTCATCGGCGTCGGGTCGAGGAAGCGCAGCCCCAGGGGCGCGCCCGCCGCGATCACCGGCTGGGCCGAGTGATAGAGGCCCATCCCGATGTCCACCTCGCCGGCGGCCACCTGTTGTGCCAGCTGGAAGGTCGAAGGATAGATCATCGCTTTGAGCTCGATCAGCCTGCGCGTGTAATCGCGCATGTGCTGCTCGCCATAAGCCTTGGCGAGCGTGCCCAGCGTTGCGGCGCGCACCCATTGGCCTATCTTGCCGCGCCACCGTTCCGCCAGCATGCCGTCCCAGCTGTTCGGCAAATCGGCGTCCGTCACCCGCTGCTTGTTCCACACCAGCACGCCGAGCGCCGCAGTCGCGGCGACCGCATAGGGTGTGGTGATGAGCGCCGGGTCTACGCCAAGGCCTTTCCACTCGGTCGACAGCAGCAGCTTGCGCTGGTTGAGCGGGATCAGTTGTGCCACATCTCCAATGAAGAAGCTTGCGGTGGCCGCGCCGGCCTCGGACTCCTGGATGACGCGCGCGGCGATGCCGCCGCCGCCGGTGTTGCGAACGTATTGGATCTTGATGTCGGGGTAGCGCTTGTTGAAGGCGGCGGCGATCTTGAGGGCAGCCTCGGGCGGCGAACTCTCGTACCAGATCACCGGCCCTTTCTTGGTGGCAGCGGCGGCGAGGTCCTGCAGGGTGTCGGCGCCGGCGGCCTCGGCCGCGCCAACGAGCCCGGCCACGGCTGCTGCGGCGATCAGCCTGTGCACTGCAAAACCCATCGCATCCTCCCGCGTCTCTTGATCGCCGTGCGCCCCGAATGCGAGCGCTTTTGCGACGACCATATCGCGCTTTTATGCGTCATGCGAGACGTCGATGGGCGGGCTGGCGAGTGGGTCTCAGTCGGTCTGCTCGGATCTGCGAAATGCCATCAGATTGGCGACCATGGTTTGAACCGGTTCGTCGTTCTGATTGAGCGTTGTCATCCGCACGCGTACCGTGCCGCGTGATGGACGCAGCTTCGACGGCTGCACGTCGATGATCTCGCAATGCAGCCGTAACGTGTCTCCCGGCCGCACTGGACGCGGCCAGCGCAATTCATCGACGCCGCTTCCGATGATTCCATGCGACAGCGGCAGCGTCTCGATGATGAGCTGCATCGTCATTGCCGTCGTGTGCCATCCGCTGGCGACGAGCTCCCTGAAGAAGGTCGGCCGCGCGGCCACCTCGTCCAGATGGAATGGCTGTCGGTCGTATTCGCCGGCAAATCTCTTGATCGAGGCCGCATCGACAACCGCGCGAGCGTCCGATGTGAACACCTGCCCGGGAGCGAGATCCTCGAGGAACGTCTTGTCCACCGCGTTCTCCTGTCGCCGCTTCGTTCGCGCGGCCGGCCTCCGCCGTGACAACCGCCCTTCAGGCAGAGAAACGGAGTGACCTCGTGCGGAATACAGCCGACCCGCACCGATTGTTCCCAGCCATGCCGGTGTGTGCAAGGGCGGCTACCTCGCGGAATCGCGCGGAGATGGCCACAGCCGGGATTCAAAAACGCGCTTGTTCGCGTGGCGCCATCGGCAGGCCGAGCGGAGGCCATGTTGACGATCGGAAGGAATGGTGGACCAGAGCAAGCGCGCGAACCAGGCGATCCGGCGGCCTGCAAACGTTTGCGTGGAGCTTCCGCGCAGCAGGTGTCACGCCGCCAGATCGGCAGACGCCACCTGCTCGACGACAAAGCGGTAGTTCCGCCCCCGGGAGTCGGTCGCCCACCAGCAATTCCGCTCCTCGTCGCAGCCGTACTCGCCCCAAAGTCGCGACGCGTCGAATTCCGCCATCGCCATCGCGTCTTCCCAAAGCTCGTAGTATGGCTGGAGTGCGCGGCGCGCATTGACCTCGCCGTTGTCATCGAGCGCCAAGCGAACGATCTGGAACATGAGGCGATCCTCGATTCGGATGCGTGGCGCCTGCGGTACAGGCGGCCCTTTGCAGAAATTTGACAACAGCCGTGGGGCAGGCCGAGGTACGCATTGCGATTTGGCAACAAAAAGACCCCGCCGGCTGCCCGTAGCGGCTGTTGCGGGAACCGAACGTGGCCCCCGTCATCGAACCTTCACGCCATCCAGGCTAACTGGAAAGAATTACCCAAACATTTTCGTCAGAACTGAGTCGAAAAGCGATGATTGAGCCAAAGACATTCTCCATTCCCCCGGAGATCGAAGAGATTCTCGATCGCCTTCCGTCGCAGGTGACCCTCAACGTGCCCGATCACGTTCTTGCGATCTGGTTCCCGCCGGGGCCCACGAACGGCCGCATGGACGGCCGTGCGCTCGAGCGCGCGCAGAGCTATGCGCATAGTTGCGGATGCGCGTTTACCTATCAGCAAGGCAGCCGCGGAGGCATCTTCTATAAGGAGATACCGTCGGCGGATTGAAACCGATCCCGAGGCGAAGCCCCGATTGGCGGCACCGGCACGCTAGGGAGCCGACCCCGCCGCCGTCAGCTCAGCCTGGTCCAGCGCGCGAAACCGACCTGACTGAGGATCCTGGCGCAGCAGCACGAGTTGCGCGATCGGGAGCGGCCCGCTGCTGATCGCGGCAAAGCGCGCCCGCAGCAGCGTGAGGATCGCCGTGCGACGGTCGGCGTCGATCGGTCCGGTCAGGGTCATGTGAAATCGAAAGTCGTCGAAGACATAAGGATAGCCCCATCGATGGAGGTTCTCGATCTGGCGTTCGCTCAGGCCGGCGCCGATGCGTCGGTGTTTCTCGGCCGCGGTCAGCGGGAGGCGAAAGCGGTCGAACGCCATCACGCAATCCGCCGCCAGCCGATCCACCGCTGCGCTTGGTACCCGCGCGACGATGGCAACGAATCGTCCCAGTCCTTGAACGGTCGGCTCGATCGTCGGCAGCGCGCGGGGGATGGCGGCAAACCGCCTGAGCTCCTCGACCAGGTCGCTCTCGGTGAATCGAGGCGGGAGATGGAAAGGCGCTTTCAGCGTCGCGTGAAAACCGTACGAGCGCGGCTCGCGCGTAAGCTCCGACCAGGCGGCCGGGTCAAGCTCCGCATCGGCTGGATATCCGAGATCCGCGCCGGTATAGCAGTCATAGCCGAGGAAGCGGGCGCCGAAGCGATAGAGATCGGAACCAGCCGGCGGCACGAAATAGATTGCGTATCTCGGCTCGTCCATCCGCTTCACATCCCGATCGCGGAACGCCGACCGCGCTCAGCGCGTGGCGGCGATGAGATCGGCTTGCGCGAGATGCACGATCCGGCCGGCCACGATGGTGGCGACAACATGCGGCTGTCCGCTCGACGAGTCCACGAGGATCAAGTCGGCCCGCCGGCCGGTGGCGATGGTCCCCCGGTCCGAAAGCCCCACCGCCGCGGCAGGCGTCGCGGACACCAGCGTCCATGCCCGCGCGAGCGGAAGCACGCCGCGGCCGGCCAGCGCGAACGCCGCGAGCAGCGGCGCCGGGTAATAGTAGTCGGAGGCGAGCACCGAGCAAAATCCGCGCGTGATCATCTCGGTCGCATCGATCCATCCGGTGTGGCTGCCGCCGCGTACGACGTTCGGAGCGCCGAGCACGATGTCGTCGCCCTGCGCCGCGGCGTCCTCTGCGGTCTCGACCGTGGTCGGAAACTCCGCCAGGCGGCAGCCGAGCGCGCGAAACCATCGACGTTGCGCGGGGCTGGTATCGTCGTGCGACAGCAGCGGCACCCCGCTCGCATTGGCAGCGGCGGCGAGCCGCCGGATCGAGGCAGGAACTTCATCGGCGCGGCATTTCGTGTGCTCGATGACCGCGAGAAAATCCTCCGGCGTGCGTCCGGAGCGCTCCGCCATTTGTGCCACTGCCCTGCGCGCGCGTTTCGATGCTTCGAGCGTGCCGGTCATATGATCGTTGAATGCGATGGCGTCGATCCGGCGGCTCGAAAGCCATCCGATGATCTCGGCCTCGGCGTCGAGATTGTAGGTCTCGTGGCGAAGGTGGTAGCGGGTATCGGCCCCGAGCCGGGACCGCAGCCGCTCGATGCCATCGAGGATGGCGCGGGCGTTCTCCGCTCCTCGCAGTCCGCCTTCCCACGACCAGGTCACGCCGTGGAAGACCGTGGTGATGCCGTTGGCGACCGCCTGCCGGTCGCTTTCCAGGAGCGCAACGTCGATCGGAAAGCCGACGCCCGGCCGCGGCATCATCTGTCGCTCGAACGCGTCGCCGTGCACGTCCACGATGCCGGGAAGAACCACGAGGCGAGAGGCGTCGATCGTTCGTTCTGCAAGCCGGGCGGCGCCGATGGCGGTGATGATTCCGGTATCGGAGTCGAAGTGAATGCTCGCGTCTTCGAGCCGGCCTTCGATGAGGGTACGACCGCCTTCGATGCGGATTTGCATGACTGATTCCGTTACGGTCGGGCCGATTGCCAGCCGTCCTGGCGGCCGGCCGTTGCGCGCGTGTTCGACCGGACCGCGCGGCGTTTGGTTATGGTCAGGCCCTGCGTCATCGCTTCACGCCTGGGCGAGGGCAAGTTCATATTTGTCAAGGAAGCGCTCGATCGACAGCCGCCGGAAGTCCGGCAGGGCCGCGCGCAGCCGCGCGTGGTCCCAGTTCCACCACGCCAGCCGTTGCAGCCGGTCCGCAGTGTCAACGGGAAATCGTGGCCGGATGACGCGGGCCGGATTGCCGGCGACGATGGCGTAGGGAGCGACATCCCTGGTTGCCACGGCGCCGGCTCCCACCACCGCGCCGGTGCCGATGGTGCGGCCCGGAAGGATGATCGCGCCGTGGCCCACCCAGACGTCATGGCCGACAACGACCGGATGCGCGCGCCGCCATGCGAAAAACTGCGCTTCATCCTGCTCGCCCGGGAAATAGGCGCTTGCCCGGTAGGTGACATGCGACTGGGTCGCCCGGTGCATCGGGTGATTGCCGGGATTGATCCTTGTCATGGCGGCGATCGAGCAGAACTTGCCGAACGTCGTGTATGCGATGTCGCTGTCGTTGACCACGTACGAATAGTCGTCAAGCGTGACCTCGAGCAGCTTGGTGCGCGCGCCGACCTGGGTATAGGCGCCAAGCTTGCTGTCGCGCACATCGGCCGTCGGATCAACCAGCGGTCTGGTTGAAAGTGTCATCGTTGCCATGATGACGGATTGCCCCTCTGGCTAGCCGAACACTGCGTCTGCGACCTATATGACAGGGCGATGACGAATCGATGAACTTCATTGAATGAGGTGTGGTTCGGTGATCGCGCCCCTCTTCAAGGTAGGGTCATCGACCTCATTCGCTGTGCAACGCCGGCTTATCCCCCGGTCTGCGGGCATCCGCGGCTGTCGCCACCTCATTGTCATTTAACTGTCATGGTGGGCGGCTTTATCAGCCCAACAGACGGTTGATATCGTGTCCGAGCCGACCTTGTCGACAACCGAGCAAATCCCGCAGGCCTCACAGACGCGCGAAAGCCGTCAGGATGCCGATCGCCGTGCCGCTTTGGCGGTGCTGGTCGACGCACAGACGGAGGATATCGAACAGGCCCTCCGGGGGGTGGCCGAGCCTGTCGATTACGTGGAGCTGCGCGCGGCGGAAACCGGGCTTGTCATGTTGCGCGGGCGAATCGGAGGAGACGGCGCTCCGTTCAATCTCGGCGAGGCGACGGTGACGCGCGCAGCGGTGCAGATCCGCTCGGGCGAAGTGGGTTTTGCCTATATCCTCGGCCGCGACCAGCGGAAGGCGCGCTTGTGCGCTGTCTGCGACGCGCTGTGGCAAAGCAAGCGGTACCGCGACTTGGTGGAGCGGTGCGTGCTCGCTCCGATTCGGGCGCGGCTCGAGGCGGAGCGCACCCGCCAGCGCCGCCAGACCGCGGCGACACGGGTGGATTTTCTGACTCTGGTCCGCGGCGAGGATTGAACCGGGTGCTGGCGGCCGCCTTCCCAGAGTCGGCACTCGCAAGCCAAGCCGTATTCCGCGCTGTGATGGACGCGCTCGCGCGGCCGGGCGAGATCAGGCCCCTGCCGCACGCGCTCACCGCGCCGGCGCCGCTGAGCGCGACCGCCGCGGCACTTGCTACGGCGCTCCTGGATTACGAGACGCCGTTGTGGCTCGATGCTGCGCTGTCGGAGACGCCCGACGTGACCCGCTGGATCCGCTTTCATACCGGGGCGCGTGTCACCGCAGATCCGCGGCAAGCGGCTTTCGCCTTCATCGCCGATCCCGCGCGTGCGCCTGCCTTCGATTTGTTCGCGCTCGGCACGCCTGAATATCCGGACCGTTCGACCACGATTGTGCTGCAGGTGGAGCAGTTCGGGAGCGGACAGCCGCTGGCGTTGTACGGCCCCGGCATCGCCGACAGCGTGAGCTTTTCCGCACAGCCCCTGCCGCCCGATTTTCTTGACCGCCTTGCCGCCAATCACGCGCTTTTTCCGCGCGGTGTCGATGTTATCATGCTTTCCGCGAAGTCCGTGGCGGCGCTGCCGCGCTCGGTCGTCGCGTCGACGGGAGGCTGACGATGTATGTCGCGGTCAAAGGCGGCGAGCGCGCCATCGAGAACGCCCACGCGCTGCTTGCCGATACGAGGCGCGGCGACCGTTCGGTCGTGGAGATTTCCCTCGACCAGATTTCGGAGCAACTCGCGCTTGCGGTCGACCGGGTCATGAGTGAGGGCTCGCTCTATGACCGCGAGCTCGCCGCGCTCGCCATCAAGCAGGCGCGTGGAGATCTGATCGAGGCGATCTTCCTGGTTCGCGCCTTTCGCACCACGTGTCCGCGCTTTGGCGCGTCCGCGCCGTTCGAGACCGCGAGCATGGATGTCCGGCGTCGCATCTCTGCCATCTTCAAGGACTTGCCCGGCGGTCAGGTGCTCGGGCCGACCTTCGACTATACCCATCGCCTGCTCGATCCGGCGCTTGCCGGCGAGGCGAAGGTGCCGGAGCCCGAGACGGCCGCGCATGACGATGCACCGGTCCGTCCGATCACCGACATGCTCGTGCGCGATGACCTCATCGAGCGGTCGCCGCAGCCATCCGATGACGGCGAGGTCGGCGATCTGACCCGCGACCCGCTGTCGTTTCCGGCCGAGCGGGACCTGCGATTGCAGAATCTGGCCCGTGGCGACGAGGGCTTTCTGCTGGCGCTGGGCTACTCGACGCAACGCGGCTACGGGCGCACTCATCCATTCGCCGGCGAGATCCGCTTCGGCGAGGTCGAGGTCGAATTTTTCGCGGAGGAGGTCGGCTTTGCCGTTCCGCTTGGAAGAATCGCGGTAACCGAGTGTCAGATGATCAACCAGTTCAAGGGCTCGACCACGCAGCCGCCGCGTTTCACGCGCGGCTATGGACTGGCGTTCGGGCAAAGCGAACGCAAGGCGATGTCCATGGCGCTCGTCGATCGCGCCTTGCGTGCCCGCGAACTGGGCGAAGCATCGCGGGCGCCGGCGCAGGACGAGGAATTCGTCCTGTCGCATTCCGACAACGTCCAGGCGACCGGCTTCGTCGAGCATTTGAAGTTGCCGCACTACGTGGATTTCCAGGCCGAGCTCGGTCTGGTGCGGCAAATGCGCGAGGAGTTCGCGGCGGCTTCCCGCGAGGGCGGCGGCGTCCTGCAGGATGCCGCCGAATGAGCGCGCCAGCCTACAATTTCGCTTATCTCGACGAGCAGACCAAGCGCATGATCCGCCGCGCGATCCTCAAGGCGATCGCGATCCCCGGTTACCAGGTGCCGTTTGCAAGCCGGGAAATGCCGATGCCGTATGGCTGGGGGACCGGCGGCGTGCAGGTAACCGCCGCGATCCTGGGACCCGACGACGTGTTGAAGGTGATCGACCAGGGATCCGACGACACGACCAACGCGGTATCGATCCGCAAGTTCTTTGCCAAGACCGCCGCGGTGCGCACGACGACACGCACGGCGGAGGCGACGATCATCCAGACCCGCCATCGCATCCCGGAAACGACGCTCGCCGCGCATCAAGTGCTCGTTTACCAGGTTCCGATTCCCGAGCCGTTGCGGTTCCTCGAGCCGCGCGAGACTGAAACCCGCCAAATGCACGCGCTGGCGGATTACGGCGTGATGCACGTCAAGTTGTACGAGGATATCGCGCGCCACGGGCACATCGCGACCACCTACGCCTATCCGGTCAAGGTGGACGGCAGATATGTGACGGACCCCTCGCCCACGCCGAAATTCGACAATCCCAAGATGAACGAGTGTGCGGCGCTGCAGCTGTTCGGGGCCGGCCGCGAAAAACGCATCTACGCCATCCCGCCCTATACTTCGGTGGTGTCGCTCGACTTCGAAGACCATCCTTTCGAGCGCTATCGCTTCGATGGCACCTGCGCGCTGTGCGGCTCGACCGAGAGCTTTCTCGACGAGGTCGTGACCGACGATCAGGGTGGTCGGATGTTCATGTGTTCCGATACTGACTATTGCGAAGTCCGTCGCGGGCGCGCGCAGGACGCCGGGCAGGCGGAGAGCCGACATGCTTGATCAGGCCAAGATATTGGTGCGGCCGGCCGCGGCGGAGGACCTTCGCAAGGTGCTCGAGCTCTATGCGCAACCCGAATTCGACGCCGGCAAGGTGCTTCCGCTCGAGACCGCACAGCGGTTGCTGGAACGCTTCGCCGATTATCCCGACTACACGCTCTACGTCGCCGAACGCGGCGGCGAGATCGTCGGCACCTTCGCGCTTCTGGTGATGCACAAGCTCGCGCATCTCGGCGCACCGTCGGCGATCGTGGAGGATGTTGCGGTAGCACCGGCGCTGCACGGGGAGGGCATCGGCAAGGCCATGATGCAATTCGCGCTCGATGTCTGCCGCGACAAGGGCTGCTACAAGCTGGTGCTGTCGTCCAATGCCAAGCGCGAGGGCGCCCACGCGTTCTATGAATCGATTGGATTCGAACGCCATGGCTTCAGCTTCCGCGTGGATGTCGGCGGCCGGGCCGCCAGGGATACTGCCGTCCGATGACGCAGCAGCAGGACGCCGATCGGCCGCTTCTCGTCGCTCAGGGCTTGAGCAAATGGTATGGGAGGCAGCTGGGCTGCCGCGACGTCTCGTTCGCGCTCTACCCCGGAGAAGTGATCGCCGTCGTCGGGGAATCCGGCTCCGGCAAGTCCACGCTGCTGCAGCTGCTCGCCTCGCAACTCGCGCCGTCCGCCGGTCGCGTGCTCTACTGCATGCGCGATGGCGTGACGCGCGATCTTGCCTCGCTCGGCGAGGCGGAGCGTCGTTTCCTCTTCCGCACCGACTGGGGTTATGTCCACCAGGATCCGGCCTTGGGTTTGCGCATGGCGGTGTCCGCCGGGGCGAATGTCGGGGAGCGGCTCATGGCGCTCGGGTGGCGTCACTACGGCCGCATCCGCGAATCGGCAACGGATTGGCTCGGCCGCGTCGAAATCGATCAGTCGCGCATCGACGATGCACCGTCGACGTATTCGGGCGGCATGCGTCAGCGGCTGCAGATTGCCCGTAACCTGGTCACGCGGCCACGCCTGGTCTTCATGGACGAGCCCACCGGAGGACTCGATGTCTCGGTGCAGGCGCGCCTGCTCGACCTGCTGCGCGGGCTGGTCGCCGAGCTCTCGCTCGCGGCGGTGATCGTCACGCACGACCTTGCCGTCGCACGCTTGTTATCTCATCGCACTATGGTCATGAAGGACGGCGAGGTGGTCGAGATCGGACTGACCGACCAGGTGCTGGAAGATCCGCGCGAAGCCTATACCCAGCTGCTGGTGTCATCGATCCTGCCGCCATGAGGTCGCTCATGTCGCCCGCGCTCGAGCTCACCGCTGTATCGAAGACGTTCACCATGCACCTGCGCGGGGGCTTGCGCCTGCCGGTCGTGGCCGGCGTCGCGTTCGCGGTCCGCGCCGGAGAATGCGTCGTGCTGGCCGGCCCCTCTGGTGCCGGCAAGAGCTCGATCCTCAAGATGATCTTCGGGAGCTACCGCTGCGACGCGGGCAGTATCCTGGTCCGTCACGGCGGCAGCGCGACCGACGTCGCCATTGCCGAGCCGCGCCGCATCCTGGCGCTGCGCCGCGACGTGCTGGGTTATGTCAGTCAGTTTCTCCGCGCCGTTCCACGCGTCGCGGCGCTCGACGTGGTCGCCGAGCCGCTGGTGATGGCGGGGGCCGCGCGCTCGAGCGCGCAACACAAGGCTGCGGATCTGCTTCGCCGGCTCAACATTCCCGAGCGGCTGTGGCTGCTGCCGCCGGCCACGTTCTCGGGCGGAGAGCAGCAGCGCGTCAACATTGCGCGCGGCTTCGTATCAGATCAGCCGATTCTCCTGTTGGATGAGCCCACCGCCTCGCTCGACGCCGACAACCGTGCCGTCGTCGTCGATCTCGTGCGCGAGAAGAAGCGGCGCGGGACGGCCATCGTTGCCATCGCGCACGACGACGATGTCCGCAGCGCGATCGCCGACACGGTCATCGACGTCGCCTGCTTCGCGGTGAGGACTTGAGGCGGTCATGGGCGCCCGCGGTTTCATCCTGACCAATGCCCGCGTCGTTCTCGCCGACCGGGTGATCGCGACCGGCTGGGTCGCCGTCGACGACGGGCGCATCGTCGAGATCGGCGAGGGCGATGCCGGCGACGGAACGTTCGCCGGCGGTGCGGAGGATTTCGGCGGCGATCTTCTCCTTCCGGGCCTGGTCGAGCTCCACACCGATCATCTCGAAGCGCACTACGTGCCGCGGCCAAAAGTGCACTGGGACCCGGTCGCAGCCGTCGTGTCCTACGACGGGCAGCTTGCCACCTGCGGCATCACCACTGTGCTCGATTCGCTGCGCGTCTGGCGCGAAGAAGGCGCGGAGGACGTCGACGGACAAGCCGGGATTCTCGCCGCCGCCATCGCGACCGCGCGAGAGGCCGATCTGCTGCGCATCGAGCACTATTTGCATTTGCGGTGCGAGCTGCCGATGCCGGGAGTGGTCGCGGAAACCTTGGAGCTGATCCGGCGGCCGGACGTCCGGCTGCTGTCGCTCATGGATCACACGCCCGGGCAGAGGCAGTTCCGGGACGAGGCGAAGCTGCGTGACTATTACCGCGGCAAGACCGGAGGCATGAGCGATGCCGAGCTCGACGTGCTGTTTGCCAGGCGCATTGCCAGCCAGGCGGCACACGCCGAAATCAACCACCGCGAAATCGTCGCGCTGGCGCGCAGCACCAACACGCCGTTGGCCAGCCACGACGACACCACGCCCGAGCACGTGGCCGAGGCGGTCCGCGATGGCGTGGCGATCGCCGAGTTTCCCACCACGGTGGACGCCGCGCAGGCATTACATGCGGCCGGCATTCGTGTGTTGATGGGAGCTCCCAATCTGGTGCGCGGCGGCTCGCACGCCGGCAACGTGGCGACGGCGGATCTGGCGCGCGCCGGAGCCCTCGATGTGCTCTCGTCCGACTACGTGCCGGCGAGCCTGCTGATGGCGGCGCTGTACCTGCCCAAGGCCGTTCCCGGCATTGCGCTGGCGGCGGCGGTCCGCACCGTGAGCAAGACCCCCGCCGAGGCGGTCGGCTTGCGAGACCGCGGTGAAATCGCGGTCGGCAAGCGCGCCGATCTCATCCGCGTGCGGGTCGTGGGCGATGTGCCCGCGGTCCGCAGCGTCTGGCGCGGCGGTCGCCGGGTGGCATGAGCTGGATCGCGACAGCTTTGCGCTGGTGGACGGCTCCGCCCAGATTGATCGGACCAGGACGTCTGGTGCTGGTGGTCGGGCCGAGCGGCGCCGGCAAGGATACCCTGATCGGGCGGGCGCGGGCCGCCTGCCGGGGTGACGCGGCTGTGGTGTTCCCGCGGCGCATCGTGACACGGCCGCCGTCGCTGTTCGAGGATAATGAATTCATGCCGCAAACCGCCTTCGAGCAGGCGGCGGCGAGCGGCGCCTTTGCATTCTGGTGGCGCGCGCACGGCCATCTGTATGGCATTCCGCTGGCTGTCGACTTCGACATCGAGGCCGGCCGGACGGTCGTCTGCAACGTATCACGCACCGTGGTCGCCGCCGTGCGCGAGCGCTACGCCAATGTCGTCGCCGTGCTCGTCACCGCGCCTGCCGACGTTCTCGCTGCGCGCCTTGCCGGGCGTGACCGGCCGAGCGACGGCGCGGTGACGGATCGAATGAAGCGCGTCAACATCGCGCGCGAAGAGCTCCGGCCCGACGTTGTCATCGACAATGTCGGCGAACCCGAGAGCGGGGCGCGCAAGCTCCTGGACGCCGTCTACACCGCCGGCGCGCTCGCCAGCTGAAACGTGCCGGCGCGTAGCCCTCCCGGCAATATGCCTGTATAAGCAATCGAAGAAACAGAAATTCGGCCACGCCCCGGCGATGGCCGGTTGTCCGGGTGCGTACGCCTCGGCCGAGGGAGGGAACGGAATGTTCACGCGACGCGGCCTGCTTGCTGCCTCCACTGCCGCATTGTTGACCGGAGCGACGGATGCGCCGGCGCAACAGTGGCCGCAGCGCCCGATCCGCATCGTGGTCGCGTTCGGACCGGGCGGCGGCTCTGACATCGTCAGCCGCATCATCGCGCAGTCCATGCAGGAAAGGCTCGGCCAGCCTGTCGTGATCGAGAACCGGCCCGGCGCTGCCGGCACGCTGGGCAACGAGGCGGTCGCGCGCGCCGATAAGGACGGCTACACCATGGGCATCATGACCGCTGGACAGATCATCGCCGCGGTCACGAGCAAATCGCTGCGCTACGACACGCTCACGGCGTTCGATCCGGTCTCGCTGGTCGCCACCGCGGGCCTGATCATCGTGACCCGTCCGGACTTCCCGGCCGACAATGTGAAGGACCTGATCGCCGCGGCAAAGGCCAATCCCGGCAAGCTTTCATTCGCCAGCCCGGGCTTCGGCGCCACCCAGCATTTGACCGGGGAGCTGTTCAGGCAGACGGCGGGAATCAATATCTTGCACGTGCCCTTCCGCACCTCGCCGGAGGCGATCTCGGCGCTGCTCGGCCGGCAGGTCGACGTGCTGTTCGACACCATCTCGGCGGTGCTCGGCCAAGTGCAGTCCGGCCAGCTCAAGGCGCTGGCGGTCACCGGCAAGGACCGGTTCCCGGCGGTGCCCGACGTGCCCGCGGCGATCGAATCCGGAATGCTCCCCGGCTACGACGTGACGACCTGGTACGGGTTCTTCGTGCCCAGCGGCACCCCGCCCGAGATCGTTGCCAGGCTGAACACGACGATCAACGACATCCTGACCGAGCAGGTCGTGCAGGAGCGTTTGACCAAGGCCGGGGTCGTGGTGCGCGGATCGACCGCCGATGCGTTCGGCAAGTTCATGGCCAGCGAGTTGGTCCGCTGGAATGCGGTGCGCGAGGCGGCCGGCATCCCGCAGCAGTAGTACTACCCGCCGCCCGCGTCGCCTTGCGGCGCGTCCGTCTCGCGCAATACTTCGACGGCGACGCGGTGCGCCTCGTTCGCCGCCGGGATCCCGCAATACATCGCGACGAGCAGCAGGATGTCCTGGATCTGCTCCGCGCTGCAGCCATTCGCGAGGGCGCCCTTGACGTGAACGCGCAGCTCATTGTTGCGTCCGGCTCCCGCCATCATGGCGACCATTGCCAGTGATTTCGTCGCCAGCGGCAGCCCTGGCCGGCTCCATACGTCGCCGTAGGCGTAGGCGTTGATGATGGTCTGCAACGGCTCGCCGAATGCGCCGAAGGCGTTCATGCGCTGGGCCACGGCGTCATGGCCGAACATGTCCTGGCGAAGCTTCAGGCCTTGATCGTAGAGCTCACGTGTATCCATCGTCTCTATCTCTCCGGCAGGCTGCACGAGGTCGCGTGGGTGAAGATCGGACGGGCTATCCTCTTACGTCCGTAGAGCCTAGCATTGCAGGATCTCGGGACGGTGCCAGCACCTAGCAACAGGAACATATCATGGCGGCCCACGCGTTCGACTTCGCGCCCCTGTTACGCGCCGGGTTGCCGGCCCCCGCCGTGAAGTGGGCGGGACTTCCCAAGTACAACTTCATCGGGGGCAACAACGATCCCGATCACGTTCCGGTCGATGGTCTTCTCGCCGCCGCCAACGCCGTGCTCAGGCGCGAGGGAGTGACCTTGGCGAACTACGGCCTCGAGAGCGGGCCGCTTGGCTACCGCCCGCTGCGCGAATTTCTCGCCGCCAAGCTTGCGCGCACGGCAGGCATTTCCTGCACGCCAGACGAGATCCTGATCACATCCGGCTCGTTGCAGGCACTTGATCTCGTCAACGGCCTGCTGCTTGCGCCGGGCGATACCGTGCTCATTGAGCAAGACAGCTACCAGGGGTCGCTGAACCGGCTGGTGCGGCTTGGAGTGAAGATGGTGGGCGTCCCGCTCGACGGCGAAGGCCTGCGCATCGACGCGGTGGAAGCCGCGCTTGAGGACCTCGCGCGCCGCGGCATCCGCGCCAAATACATCTATACCATCCCGACCGTGCAGAACCCGACCGGCACCATCATGCCCGAACCGCGCCGCCGCGAGCTGCTGCGGCTGTCGGAGCGCTACGCTGTGCCGATCTTCGAGGACGACTGCTACGCCGATCTCACCTGGGACGGCCGCCGCCCGCCGGCGCTGTATGCCATGAGCGAGCATGGCGGCGTCATCCACATCGGCTCGTTTTCCAAGTCGATCGCGCCGGCGCTGCGGGTCGGCTACATCGTGGCGCCGTGGCATGTCCTGTCGCGCATCCTGCCGCTCAAGACCGACGCCGGTTCCGGCGCGCTCGAGCAGATGGTTCTGGCTGAGTTTTGCGCGCAGCACTTCGGCGTGCACGTGCCGAAGCTCACGCGCGGCCTGCGGATGAAGGCCGAGACCTTGATGGAATCGCTCGCCGAGCATTTCGGCACGTCGGCCGAATTCGAGGATCCCAGGGGCGGCATCTTCCTTTGGGTGAAGCTGCCCGATGCCGTCGATACCCTCAAGCTCGCGCAGGCGGCGCTGGCGAGCGGCGTGGCCATCAACCCCGGGCCCGAATGGTCGACCGACAAAGCCCATGGCAGGAGCCGGTTACGGCTGTGTTTTGCCAGTCCCTCGCGGCAGGCGATCCGCGAAGGCGTGGCCGTGCTGGCGGAAGTCTGCCGCCGCGAGTTCGGGGTGCCGGTGCGCAGTGCCAATGTGGAGCAGCGCGTCCGGGCGTAGCGTCGGCCGGTGGCTGCTTCACGAGATGATCTTCGCCTGCCGCAGCCCGGCGATGGCCTTTTCATCCAGACCCAGCTCGCCCGCGAGGATTTCGTCGTTGTGCTGACCGAGCGTCGGCGGCGGGCGGCGCACCGAGCAGGCGGTTTCGGAAAACTTGAACGGCACCCCCAGCATCTTCAAGGCGCCGATGGTGGAATGCTCGACCGTCGCGATCATGTCGCGCGCCGCCGTGTGCGGATCGTCGAGTGCCTCGGCGACCGAGTTGATCTTCCCGCATGGCACGCCCACCGCCTTGAGCTTGGCGAGCCAGACATCGGCGTCGTCGTGGGACAGCGCCTCGTTGATTAAGCCATCGATGGCGCCGCGGTTCTCGACCCGCGCCCGGTTGCTGGTGAAGCGGTCGTCGGTCGCCCATTCCGGATGGCCGAGCACCTCGGCGGTGCGCGCGAACTGGCGCTCGTTCCCGATCCCGATGGCGATCATCGCATCGGCGGCGCGATAGGTCGTGTAGGGGACGATGCTGGGATGGCCGTTGCCGAAGCGGGCGGCGTTGCGGCCGGCGGTGAGGTAGTTCGAGGCGACGTTGATGAGCATCGCGAGCGAGGTCTCGTACAGCGACAGCTCGACCTTCTGGCCTGTGCCGGTGCGATGGCGGGCATTGAGCGCCGCGACGATGGAACTGCAGGCGAGCATGCCGGTGCAGACGTCGACGATGGCGACGCCGTATTTGGTGGGCTCGCCGTCGGGCTCGCCGCAGATGCTCATCAGCCCGGATTCCGCCTGCAGGATGAAGTCGTAGCCGGGAAGCGCCGCCTTGGGTCCGCTCGATCCGTAACCGGTGATGGAGCAGCGCACGAGCCGCGGAGCGTGTTGCGCGAACCAGGCGTCGGTGAAGCCCCATTTCTCCAGCGTGCCGATCCTGAAATTGTCGATCAGCACGTCGGCTTTCGCCACCAGGGCAGACAGCACCTGCTGCCCCGCCGGCACCGCCATGTTGAGCGTCAGCGATCGCTTGTTGCGGTTGATGCCGAGAAAATAGGCGGATTCACCGGCGACGAACGGCGGCCCCCAGCCGCGGGTGTCGTCGCCCCGGTCGGGCGGCTCGATCTTGATCACGTCGGCGCCCATGTCGCCGAGCATCATGGTGCAGAGGGGGCCCGCCAGGATGCGGGTCAGATCGACCACGCGAATCCCGGCGAGCGGGCCATTGGCGGCATCACTCATCGCTTACGTCCCGGTGTTGTCGTTGATCACGTCCGGCGCATCGACGGCGGCGCGTTGAGATCCCTTTCGCAGCCGTCGAGGTAGGCCTCGAGCTCGCGCTTGTTGCGCATGCGGAATTTCTGAAAATCGGGTTTGCGCCCGGCGAGGAAGGCGTCCATGCCCTCGAGGCTCTCCTCGGATCCCCAGACATGGGCGAGCAGCTCCATGCCGTGCTGCCATGAGGCGTAGAGCAGATCCGATTCGAAGTTGAGACTCTTCTTGGTCATCCGCAGCGTCTGGGCGCTATGGCCCTTGATGGTCTCGCACCAGGCCAGCGTCTCCTTGCGCAGCTCGGCCTGCGGCACGCATTTGTTGATGAGGCCGATCGCGACTGCTTCTTTCGCGGTGAAGCGCCGCGCGCAGAAGATCATTTCGCGCGCAAGCCGCTCGCCGATGATGCGCGGCAGATATTGCGTCGCGCCGACGGTCGGGCAGGCGCCGACGCGCGCGCCGGTCTGGCCGAGCACCGCGTTCTCGGACGCGATCACCAGGTCGCACCACAGGGCAAGCTCGTGGCCGCCGCCCATGCACCAGCCGTTGACCATGGCGATGACCGGGATCGGCAGGCCGCGGATGGTCATTGCGAGACCCAGCATGCGGTCGTTCCACATCGCGCCGTTGACGAAGGTAAGGCGCTTCATGGCGTAGAAGTCGCCGCCCGCGGAGAAGGACTTGTCGCCCGCGCCGGTCACGACGGCGCAGGCGATGGAGGGGTCTTCGCGGGTCGATTTCAGCGCCTCGATGAGTTCGTCGAGGGTCTGCTCGCGGAACGCGTTGAGCACCCGTGGCCGGTTGATGGTGACCCACGCGACCTGGTCCTTCACCTCGTACAGGATGTCGCCATAAGGACGCGCAGCCTTGCTGCGTTTCTTCGCCGCGGGCTTTTTTGCCATATCGTCTCACCGTCCTGTGGTTGCGATGCCGTTGCGGTTGCGAGCGCCTTCAGCCGAGATCGGCGCAGCCGACGGCGATCCGGACAGATGCGGCCAAGCGTACCTGCGCATGGAGGCGAGCCCCACACCAGGCCTGCGCCGGCTCGCATTCGGTGCTCTTGCTCCCTCCCGCTTCGTGGCATCATAGGCGCGGCGCGTTGCTGCGAGCAAGTTTGCGACGGGCCGGCCATGGGCAAGAGTGACGGCGGGAGATGACGCAATGCGGGATCTGATCGAACGTGCCGAGATGATCGCTCCGCTCCTGCGCAAGCGCGGCGAGACGGTCGTGGTGGCGGAATCGTCAACCGGCGGTCTGATCTCGGCGGCGCTGCTGGCCCTCCCTGGCGCGTCGGCATACTTCCTGGGCGGCGCCGTCGTCTATACCGCGGTGGCGCGAACCGCGCTGCTCGATCTGCCGGATATCTCGGCCCGCGGGATGCGGGCATCGACGGAAGCTTACGCGCTGCTGCTGGCACAGACCGCGCGGCAGCGCTTCGGGGCGAGCTGGGCGGTGGCTGAAAGCGGCGCCGCGGGCCCGACCGGCAATCGCTACGGCGATGCCGCCGGCCACAGCTGCATCGCGGTTGCCGGCGTGGACGAGCGGGCGATCACGCTCGAGACCGGCAGCGGCGATCGCGTGGGGAACATGCAAGCCTTCGCGGCGGCCGCCCTCGGCCTGCTGGCCGATGCCCTGGCGGCGCGGGACGGCACGCGCGCCTGACCGTTCCGCAGGCGTGGGGTTCGGCGCCCGCTCAGCGCTTGCCCAGCCGCGCGACCGCATAGTCGGCGTATTGATAGTCGATGACCTTGCCGAGGTCGGCACGAGCCTGCTGCAGCCCGAGCTTGAGGAACCAGTCCTGGTCGGCCTCGAGGCTCCTGATCTCCATCCGCCCGTTTGGATCGAAGCCAGTTGCTGCGATCCTGGCGAGCAGGGAGAGGTCCTTGACCGCGGTGTGTTTGGCGAGAATTGCATTGACGCCGTCGCGGTCGGTGCCGCTGGTCACGGCATCGAGATAGGCACGGACGCCCTTGAGATACGCCACCATCCAGCGCTTCGCGGCCTCCGGCTGCTCCCGCGCGAATGCCTGCGAGTAGATGATCACGCCGTTCTGTCCGGTGAAGGGAAGAAAGTCTTCCATCCCCTTCCAGCGGACGGCGACGTTGCGCGCGCTTGCAAGCGTGATGAACGGTTCCAGCAAGGTCGCGCCGTCGATCGCCTTGTTGCCGAGAGCGGCGACCATCTCAGGCAGTCCGAGCTCGATCAGCTCCACCTCGTTCGGCTCGATCCCGCCGAGCTCGAGCGCCTTTCCGAGCTGCGTGGTGCTGGAGACGCCCTTGCCCATGACGGCGAACTTGCGGCCCTTGAGATCCTTGAAGTCCTTGATCGTGTCCGCGAGGTCGCTGCGAATGACGATCGCGGCGAAGCCGAATCCCTTGGCGACCTGACCCTTGTCGGCCACGAGTTTCATCGTGATGCCGCGGGCAAACGCGTTGAACAGCGCGGGCGTGACGGCGGAACCGCTCGCCTGCACCTCGCCGGTGGCGATTGCCGGGAGTATCTGTGGTGCGGCCTTGAAGCTGACGAGCTCGACGTCGAGTCCCTCGTCCTTGAAGTAGCCCTTGTCCTGGGCAACGAAGATGCCGGCGTCGGACACCGCGCCGATGGCGCCGACCTTGAGCGGCACCCGCGGATTGAGCGGCACGGTCTGCGCCGCAGCCGGCGCAGTCGCGATCGCGAGCGCAGCAGCCAATCCCACGACGAGCGCAATGGCGGCGTGACAAACGTCCATCACAGGTCTCCTCGGCGTTTGGCCTGTCGTTGCAGGCCGGGCAAGCTCGAACCCGGCTTGTGGTTATTTCTCCCGCGTCGCGCCGCCAGCGTGTGCGTCACCGGGCAGCGCGACCTTCTGTTCGTAGTACGACCATAGCAGTTGAAAGAGGCGGGGATTGTAGGTGCTCTCGGAGCAGTCCCGCGCCTCGTCGGCGGAGAGCGCAATCGCGCCGCCCATGATCTCGGCCTCGAGTTGCTTGCAGGCGTTCTCTTCAAGAAACGTGCAACCGAAAAGGGCCGCCTCCGCACTGTCGCCGACCACCACGCTGCCATGGCCGCGCATCTGCACCGCGATCTTGTCGCCGAGCGCGCGCGAGAGGTCGGCGGCCTGATCGTCGTTGACCACAAGCCGAGGGTTGTTCCAGGTCGGCACGCCGCCATGGAGGAAAGAGCCGTGCAGGAACACCGGCACGACCTCGTGGCCGGCGATGCCGAGCGCGGTCGCATGCCGCGCATGCAGATGGGCGATGCACATGCAGTCCGGGCGGTCGCGATGAATGCGGGTATGGATGCGCCATTCCAGCGGAATGAGGCCGCCGGGGTGATGCAGGATGTTGCCGTCGATATCGAACACGAAGATGTCGTCCGGCTGCACGGTGGCCTTGTCGGTGCCGGCGCCGGGACTGAGCAGCACGCGGTTGGTGCCCGGGACGCGCACCGATACATGCCCGAACAGGCCGATCGTGCCCTGGTGATTGAGCATCCGCGTCAGCGTGGCGGTCTTGCGGCGCAAGGTCGTTTCGTCGTCCATGAACGTTGCGTTCCTTCCGTGCGGCTGCGGCAGAGCCAATCAGAAATCCGACAGCCCGAAAATTCCGTCGGTGAGGTCGGCATCCATCAAACGTTTGCCGATCAGGTCGCGCAACGTCTCCGACGTGCCGCCGCCCAAGCTGCCGTAGCGCGCGCCGCGATACAGCCGGGACACCAGGTATTCGTCGGTGAAGCCGTAGCCGCCGAACACCTGCAGGGCGTCGCTGGTCACGCGGATCGCCATCTCGTTGCAATGGACCTTGGCGGTTGCCGCCAGCAGCGCGTCCGGGAACGGGTCGGCGCTGGCGCAGGCGCGATAGAGCAGCCCGCGGCCGGCTTCGATCTCGTGATACATGGTGGCAAGCTTCCAGCGCATGCCCTGGAATTCGCCGATCGGTTGGCCGAAGGCTTCGCGCTCGCGAGCGTAGCGCAGTGCCTCGTCGAACGCGCCCTCGGCAAGCCCGAGCGAGATCGACGGGTTGAGGCAGCGCTGGGTGTTGAAGGCGGACAGGAGCCGTTTGAAGCCGCCCTCACCGAGCAGGAGATTCTCCGCCGGCAATTCGCAGTCCTCGAACCGCACCTCCTGCAGGTATTCGCCGCCCATGGTGTGGTACTTGCCGGCGAGCACGAGGCCAGGCGTTCCCCGTTCGACCAGCACGCAACCGATGCCGTCCCGTCCCGGCCGGCCGTTCACGCGGGTGAACACAACGAAGGCGCGCGCCTCCTCGGCGCGGCTGATCAGCGTCTTCACGCCCTTGAGCCGCAAGCTCGCCCCGCGCACCGTCGCATTGGTGGTGTAGCGGGCGACGTCGGTGCCGGCCTGCGGCTCGGTCATGCAGATCGCGAGAATGCAGTCGCCCGTGCACACGCCCGGAAGCAGCCTTTGCTTGATGCTTTCCGGCGCAAAAGCGGCGATGATGCGGGTCTGCACGCCGGCTTCGCCCAGCACCGCCATGGCGGTGACGTAGCAGCCCTTGGCGATTTCCTCGAGCACCAGCGCCGTGTCGAAGACCGGTGACGCGGAGCCGCCGTAAGCCTCAGGCACCGCCATGCCGAGAATGCCGAGTTGCGCGAGGCTTCGGATGTTCTCCCACGGGAACGTGCCGTCCATGTATTGCAGGCCGCGCGGCTTGAACTCGGTTTGCGTGAGTTCGCGCACGGTGGCGACGATGCGCCGCTGCTCGTCGCTCAGCTTGAAGCGGAAGGCGGACGGCTCGTCGGCAGTCAGGACCGGTACGTCGACCGGCTTTCCCGTCACGACAGGCAGGCCTGCAGGAAGGCGACGAGCTGCGGCGAGGCGATCACCGTCGCCGCCGGATTGGCAGCAGGCTCCTTGCGATGCATGAAGCCGTGTTCGGCGTCGGGATAGTATTGCCACATCGTGGGCGCGGGGCGCTTGAGCAGCGTCGCCTTAAGAGCCGCATAGGTTTCCGGGCTGGCGACGTGGTCATGGCCGGGCTGGATGACAGCAACCGGGCAGCGGATATCGGCGGCGAGGGCGACGGCATCCTGCTCCTGGCTCGGAAGCCGCGGGTTCTCGATCGACGGGTAGACCGCGCCGCAGGCCTTGATGCGGGCGTCCCAGGCGGCAGTCATCAGCGCGTAGCGGCCGCCGAGGCAGAAGCCCACCACGCCGACGGAGGCGAGCTGCAGTTCACTCTCCATGTAATCGACCCAGGTCTTGACGATGCGCTGCGTTCCGCCGTCGCTGAGCTTGCGTGCGCGCGCCTTCGACTCCTCGTAGTCCGTCGTCAACGGCATGCCGTCGTAGATGTCCCAGACTGCGGCCGCGAGCCCGGCGCGGGCGAGCGTCTCGGCGTAACCGCGCACGAAGGCATTGACGCCGAAGATCGTCGGCAGGATGACGACTCCGGCTTTTGTGGCTGCGTCGGGCTGCGCCAGGAAACCGCACAGGCCGGCGCGCTTGATGTCCTGGGATCGGGGCGACACGGAAATCCTCCCTTGCATTTGGTTTCTATGGAGCGACAGCGCTATTCCGCGGCCAGCGGCCTTCCGAGCGCGGCATTGACCGCGGGCATGACCTTCTCGGCCATCAGCTCCATCGACTTGCGGCCGAGTTTCGGATCCGCCCAGTCCTTTCCGCAATAGAGCAGCGTGCCGAAATCGCCGATCTTCTCATGCAGCTCCAGAATGCGGTCGACGACGCGGTTGACGCTGCCGCGGATCACGATGTTCTCGAAGATGTAGTCGGGGGTGATGTCCTCATCCGGCATGTCGGCACGATGCTTGAACGCGATCATGCGCCTCGCCTTCGTGAGCTTCGCTGTGAGCTGGCTCATATAGAACCGGTAGGGGCTGGCGGGATCGTCGCCGCCGTAGGCGCGCGCCACCTTGTCGTCCTCGGCGACGAAGATCGAGCGCGCCACCCGCCAGTTCGCGCGGTCGGCCTTGTGGCCGCCTTCGGCGCAGCCCTTGGCGTAATTGGCCCATTGGCTGGTGAGACAGTTGGGGTGCAGGAAATGCGACGAGATCGGCCACCAGCCGCGGCGGCCGAGCGCAATCAGGCCCTTGGAGTCGGGGTCGGTCGCAGTGCCGGCAATCGGCGGATGCGGCTTCTGGTACGGCTTCACGATGTCGCCGATCCCGATCTCGGGCCACAGTGTCTTGACCGTGGAGATGGTCCAGTATCGTCCCTTGCGGTCGATCGGGGCAGTACCCGCCCACAGCGCGAGGACATGGTCGATCGCTTCCGCGAACATGGCGTTGCGGTCGGCATCGAGCAGCCCGAGCGCTTCGGCGTCGGAGCGAAGCACGCCCGCGCCGATGCCGAGGATGAACCGGCCTTCGAACAGGTTGTCGAGCATCGCCGCGTTCGAGGCCACCACCACGGGATGGCTGTGCGGCAGATTGACGACCGCGGTTCCGACCTTCATCTGCGACGTCACGCCGAGCAGGGTGGCGATGAACATCATGCTGTTGGGAATGTTCTCGGCCGTGTCGGTGAGATGCTCGCCGCAATAGCCTTCGCTGTATCCGAGCCGGTCCGCGAGAATGAAGGCTTCGCGATCCTCCTTCAGCGTCTCGACATAGCTTCTGGCCGGGGGATGCACCGGCATCGTGAAATAGCCAAGCTTCATGCGTGTCTCCGCGGCGCTGCGGCCGCATCGGCGCCGCCGCATTCTTGTCTCGCGGGTCCCTTTGTACAAGGGCCTGCCGCGGCACCTGTCCCGCCCGGCGCAATATGTATCCTTTGTCGTGACGGCGAGCTTTCTCGGTTGTCATGCCCACGAAAGCGCGTATCCAGCATCTCCCAGACTATCGTGTGAAATCGCCGTTGGCCGCATGGTCGGTCACGACTGGATGGCCGCCTGTGCAGTCGATGCCGACCTTGCAACCGCCGGATGCCGTGTTGCGAGGATGGGCAAGGACGCGTAGGAGCGTCTCCAGATCATAGGGGGCCTTGAATGCCGGCGCGCAGCGGAGGCGAGTTCATCGAGGGGTTGCGGCGACATCCGCGCGAGGTCTGGGTCGCGGGCCGACGCATCGACGACGTCACCACCGACCCGGTGTTTCGCCGCCCAGTCCAATCCATCGCGGCGCTGTACGACCTGCAGGCGCGGCCGGAACACCGCGAGGTCATGACCTATGTCAGCGACGGCGGAGTTGCCGGTACGTCGTTCATGATCCCGCGCAGCCCCGCCGACATCGTCAAGCGCCGCGAAGCGATGAAGATCTGGGCCGACGCCACCTTCGGCATGGTCGGTCGCTCGCCCGATTACCTCAACACCGTGCTGATGACCTGGGCCGAGGGCGCCGACTTCTTCGGGCAGCGCGGCGAACAGTTCGCGCGCAACGTGAGGGGCTATTACGAGCATTGCCGCGACCGCGACCTGTTCCTGACTCATGCCATCGTCAATCCGCAGAGCGATCGCTCGAAGGGGTCGCACCAGCAGGACAGCGCATTTGCTCATCTCGGCATCGTCGATGAGACCAAAGACGGCCTGATCGTGCGTGGCGCCAAGATGCTGGCCACCCATGGCCCCACGGCCGACGAGCTGTTGATCTACCCGCTGCCCGGCCTGCGCGAGGGCGAGGAGCGTTACGTGCTCGCCTTCGGCATCCCGACCTCGACGCCGGGACTGCGTTTCATCTGCCGCGAGCCGTTCGATACCGGCGAGCAGTCGGAGTGGGATCATCCGCTCGGGGCGCGCTTCGAGGAGCCCGACGCGGTCTGCGTGTTCGACGACGTTCTGGTCCCATGGGAGCGCGTCTTTCTCTACAACGATGTGAAGATGGGCAACGCCCTGTTCGCACAGGCCAGTATCCGCAACCACACCGGCCACCAGACCGCCATCCGTGGCCTCGCCAAATGCCAGTTGGTGACCGGCGTCGCGATTGCGATGACGCGCGCGGTCAAGAGCGACGCCTTCCTGCACGTGCAGGAGCAGCTCGGTGAGCTCCTGGGCTATCTGCAGCTGATCGAAGCCGCAATCCTGATGGCCGAGCGCAACGCCGAGCCGACCGGGCGCGGCGCGCTGCGCCCCGCCTATGCACCGCTGCAGGCGTTGCGATATCACCTGCCGCGCATGTACGAGCGCATGGTGCAGGTCACGCAGGTGCTCGGCGCCGGCGGTCTGCTGATCAATCCCATGGAGGCCGACCTGCGCTCCGAGATCGGCCCGGACATCGACCGCTACTACCGCGGCGCGGGCGTGGCTGCGCAGGAGCGCATCCACCTGTTCAAGCTCGCCTGGGACGTCACCGGCACGCAGTTCGGCCAGCGCATGCTGCAATACGAGCGCTACTATGCCGGCGATCCCGTGCGCGTCGGCGCCTCTTACTATCTCGACCACGACGTTTCGCATCTGCTGGCGCAGGTCGAACGGGCGCTGAAAGGCGCCGGGTAGCGCGGCGATCGTGGATGCCGAGAGGATCTCGGCGTCAGCTTCCCGAAAGTCGACGGCGCGAAGAAGAAGGAGCCCGCCGCCCCGCGTGCGGCACTTGCCCGCGAGCGATAGCCGGAAGCACAGCTATTGCCTTGGACCCGTCCCCAGCGTGCCGCTGCGCGCTACAGCGATGGCTTCGTGCAGTGTCGCGAAAATGCGTGCCTCGCCGATCGCGGCCGTGATGCCGTGGCGGTCCATGTCGGACCGCAGGTAAGGACTGACGCGTGCGAAGATTATGCCCACCTTTCGGCGCGCCAGATCGTCGAACAGCTCGCGCATGGAGCGCGCGGCGGAGAAGTCGAGGTCCGTGATCGCATCCGCTTCGACGATGAACCAGCGGACCGGGGTTGGGGCGTGCTCCACGAGAGCGAGCACTTCATCGGTGAAGCGATGGTCGTTGGCATAAAACAGATCGGCGCCGAAACGGTAGATGACGAGGCCTGGCTCGGTCTGTGCTCCAGGCGTCGCCGGCACCGGCGTCAACCGGCCGGCGGCGTCGGGCGCAAGCACCATGGTGTGCGGGCGATAGCTGTGGCGCACGTGCCTGAGAAGCGACAAGACGACTGCCAGCACGATGCCTTGCTCGACGCCGATCGCGACGACCACCGCGGCGGTGACGACGGCAAGATAGAACTCGCCCGGGCTTTCGCGGCGGATATCGCGCAGGCCGGCTATATCGATCATCCCGACTGCGATGGTGAACACGATGGCAGCCAGCACGCTGCGTGGCAGGTACTGCAGCGGGCCGGTCAGGGCGAACAGCACCAGCAGGACGATGCCGGCAAATACCAGCTGCGCGAGCTGGCTGCGCGCGCCTGCGCGATCCGCCATGGCGGTTTGCGTGGGGCTGCCGTTGACCACGAACGCGCCGCTCACGGCGGCGGCGGCGTTCGCCGCCGACAGCCCGAGGATGTCCGCGTCCTCGTCGACCCGCTCCCGGTAGCGCAAGGCGAATACGCGCGCCGTCGCGGCGCTTTGCGCGATGATCACCACGAAGCATGACGCGGCAACCGGCAGCAGCGCCAGCACTTCGCTCCACGTGACCTCAGGGAATGCGAGGGCCGGTAGCCCGCCGGGGACCGGACCGATGATTGCTATGCCCCGCTCGGCGAAGCCGAACGCAGCGCTGGCCGCGATCGTCCCCACCACCGCGATCAGCGAAACCGGCAAGCGAGGCGCCACATGATTGCCAAGCAGGATGCATCCCGCCACCAGCGCGGACAGCACCAATGTCGGAGTATTGAACCGCGGCAGTCCCTGCAGGACCTCCCATGCCTGAACGAGCGTGCGGTGCGACTGCACGACCACGCCCAGCATGTCGCCGAGCATTGCGATGCCGACCTGAAACCCGACACCCGTGAGGAACCCGATCAATACCGTGCGAGAGAGGAAATCGGCGAGGAATCCAAGCTTCAGGATCCGCGCCAGCAGTAGAAATGCGGCGGTCAGCAGTGCCACCATGCCGACGAGCGCCATGTACTTCTCGCTGGCGGGCGCGGCCATCTCGGACAACGAGCTGGAGAAGATGGCCGCCGTGGCGGAGTTGGCGGCTACGACCAGATGGCGGGAGGAACCAAAAGCCGCGAATGCAACAAGCGGCAGCAGCACCGTGTATAGCCCGGTGACGACCGGCGTGCCGGCGATGCGGGTATAGCCGAGCACCTGCGGGATGTTCATCGACGCGAGCGTCACTCCCGCCAGGACGTCGTGCACCGCCCCGCTGCGGCTGAAAGGCCGAAGACTCTCAAAAACCCTCAGTCGCATCGCTGGCCGGAGTGCCGCGGGACGGAAGTTGCATGATGACGATGACGGGAATCGCGGGCAACCCGGAATGGCCCGTGGAAATGGCGAGCGTGCCCGGCAGGAAGCCGGTCGCGGCGACCGTGAAGGCGTAGAGCGCGGTTCCCCCGAGGGAGAGGGTCAGGTGGGCAGCGATCGGTACCTTGTGTCACGCCGCGATGGTTGGACGCCACGGTGCCCGCCGTCAAGGCGACATCTGTTGGTCGGAGCGGTGCCTGGGGTGCGTCGCCAGGTTCGTCACGGACGAAATCGCGTGGATGGCTCGATCACGTCAGCTCACCCGCTCGACGGCAGAGGCGGCCCCGTCAATCCGGAGCCGCCCCTTTGCAACCGCTTGGCTCGATGCCGATGCGCGCAGGCAACGATCAGTAACCCGAGGCGCCGAAGCGATAGTTGATGCCGACCATGAAGGTGTTGATGTTCTGCTGGATGTTGATCGGGATCGTCGGTCCGCCCAGGTTCGAGGTGAAGGTCACGCCCGGCGTACCGAAGTCGAGGTAGTTGTATTCGGCGAACGCCGTCCAGTTGCCTGCGAACTGCCACTCGACGCCGCCACCGACGGTCCACCCCGATGTGGTTGGGCTTGCCGTTGCAACGGGGCCAAGTACGACCGCGCTGAGGGTGTAGTCGTCGCGCACCCAGGCGGCGCCGCCTTTGGCGTAGACCAGCACCGCGGGAGCCGCGGTGAAGCCGACGCGCCCCGTCACCGTGGCGAACCACGGGATCTTGGAGTTGATGGCGAACAGGCCGGTGGGGTCGGTGTTGTTCCCCTCCATGGCGGAGCCTTCGAACATGCCCTGGACGCCGAACACCCACACCCCGGCCTGATAGTCGCAGCCGACCTGGCCGCCGCCGATGAAGCCGCTCGCGGTGTGCGAGCCGAGATCGGCGCCGATCACGCCGGTGACCGCACCGGCGACGTCGTTCGAGCTCTTCGAAGCCCAGCCGCCGCCGATGTTGCCGCCGATGTAGCAGCCGGTCCAGGAAAAGACCGGAGGCGGCGGTGGCGGCTGGTAGGGCGCCGGTCGCGCGCTCAGGTCCGCGGCGGTCGCGGAGCTTGCAAGCGCGGCGAGCGTGGCGGCGGCAAGCGTGATGCGTGCAGCACTCGGGAGTGAAAATTTGTACATGATACGTACATCCCCTATTTCAATTTACTCCTCTATCGCCCCGCTTCACGCGACTCTCCTACTCTCAATCCGGTGCGCGAGTTTGTGATCTTTCGATCACATGGCAAATGAATTACCAGCGATGTCGGCATTTTGGCTGCAAGGTGATGTCTTTTTAACGCAGCGTTTATCCTCACGTTACGTTCGCAATACCGGCGTACCTGCGGCGCCGGAAGCGATGCGCGCCGACGCGTGGCGCGATCGCGCACGATGAGCAGCGGCACGCACCGCGACCCGCACTCCGCACTTGTCAGCTGGACCCGTTCCGGCGCGCTTGCCAAGGGCGGCGCTGGCCCGGCTCGTGGCGAGAGTTGAAGTTGCGTGCGCGCCTTTGCCACCCTCCCGCGGCGGGCGTCCGTCTTGCGGTAAAACCGTACATGCGCGAATACTCCCGTGATCTAGGGAGTCATCGGGGAATCCCGTTCAAGGAGCCAGCACATGGATCGCCGTCGTTTCGTCATCGGGACCGCCGCGACCGCGCTCGCGGCCGGGCCGGCCTTCGCGCAGGAGGCTTTTCCCACGCACGCGATCACCATCATCAACGCGTTTCCGCCCGGCGGCGTCAACGACATCGTCACGCGGCCGCTGGCCGCGGCCATGGAGCCGATCCTCAAGCAGCCGGTCGTGGTCGAGGCGAAGCCCGGCGCCGCCGGGCAGGTCGGGGCGCAGGTCGTAGCCTCCGCCAAGCCCGACGGATATACGTTGCTGTCCCACAATACCGGGATCTCCGGCTACGCCGAGGTCGACAAGCTGTTCGGGCGTCCGCCCAAGACCACCCGCGCCCACTTCATTCCGCTTGCGCGCGTAGTTGCGGATCCGGTTCTGCTCCTCGTCAATGAGCAGCAACCTTCCAAGACGCTCAAGGAGTTCATCGACGGCGCCAAGGCGCAGCCGGACACGCTCGTCTTCAGCTCGGGCGGGCTTTACGGTGCGAGCCATCTGCCGCTGGCGTATCTGGAGAAGGCGACCGGGCCGTTGCGGCTGCGTCATCTTCCCACCAATGGCGGCGGCCCGGCCATCGTCGCCATCCTCGGCAACAATGCCCAGGTCACCACGCAAACGGTGTCGGCCACCTTGCCGCACATCCGCGCCGGCAAGCTGCGCCCGCTCGCCATCTTCAGCGCAACCCGCTCGAAGTCGTTGCCCGATGTGCCGACGCTCAAGGAGCTCGGCTTCGACGTCGAATACTATCTCTGGGTCGGGATATTCGCGCCGAGGGGTACGCCGCCGGAGATCGTGACGACGTTGCGCGCCGCCATCGGGAAGGCGGTGCAATCACCGGAATTCCTGGCCACGCTCGCCAATGCCGGGCAGGAGCTCGCTTACCTCGACGGCCCGGACTTCCAGAAATTCTGGGACATCGACGGCCAGCGCACCGACGAGGCGGTGATTTCGATCGGAAAGCAGGGCTAGCCTGCGGCTGAGCCACCCGCTCTGACGGTGGTCTGACGGCGAACCGTCGCGGCGCGCGGCGGGCGGCGGCAATCTTTCGAGTTTGACATGACGATGCGGCCGAAGCCGGGGTGTCCGACTTCGGCCGCTCGGGGGAGTTTCCGGACCCGGGGCTCGCCCGGAGTCCGGATGGGGGATGGAATTCCTCAGCGATAGATCGGCTGCGGCTGGAACGGTCTGGCGTAGCCCGGCGTGCTGTATGTCGGCTGCACGAGAGCGCCGGTGCGCGCGGGATTGGCCGCCTTGCGCGGGCTCGATCCGGCGATCTCCTCGCGCTTGCTCTCCGGCTCACGGTCGAGGTTGCCGCGCTCGCTCTTGATCGCCGCCAGCGTACGGCTGTCGAGCCCGTAGATGTCACGCCGCATTTGCAGCTTGCCGGCGTTGTCGACGAAGGCGGTCTGATAGGTCAGGTGCACCCAGACCGTCGTCGGCTGGATCTGCAGGTTCTGCTCGGAGCCGCCGTACATGCGGGTGATCCGTTCCGCCGTCCAGTGCTCGCCCGGCCGCGCGATGTTGAGGAGAACCTCGGCGTACTTCGCCGGATCCTGCACGCGCATGCAGCCGTGGCTGTAGGCGCGGACCTCGTGCGCGAAGTAGTACTTGTCCGGCGTGTCGTGCTGGAAGACCGAGAAGCGGTTGTTGAAGTTGAACCGGACGCGGCCGAGCGCATTGCCGGCACCCGGCGGCTGCGTGATCGTCACGCCGCCGCCACTGTAGCTCACGCGCAGGCCCATCCGCTCGAGCACCGTCGGATCCTGCGCCAGTGCCGGCAGGTATTCGTTGCGCACGATCGACTGCGGGACGGTCCAGGTCGGATTGACGGTGATGTGCTTCATCGTCTCGCTCAGCAGCGGCGTCGCCATGCTGGGCTTGCCGATCACGACGCGCGTGGTCCACACTTGGTTGCCGTTGTGCATCACCTTGAGCGTGAAGTCCGGCTGGTTGACCATCGCATAGGCGTTGCCGAGGTCGCGTTGATACCAGCGCCAGCGCTCCATGTTGACGATGATGGTCTCGATCTGTTTGGCCTCGTTCTTCGCCGCGCCCGGCTTGGCGCGCAGCTCCGCCAGCGCCGCCTTGAGCTTGCGATAGGGCTCGTGCTGCGGGCTGAAGAGCTCGAGCGCCTTGCCCGCATCGGCGGCATCGGCGACGCTGCTCAGGATGTCCGTGGGCTCGGGCGCCGCCTGCGGCAGCTCGATGTTGCGGCTCACCCGGGTATAGGCAAAACGTCCCGCCTGCACGTGGCGTGCATAGGTGAGCACGGCGCGCGTGAGCTTGAGCTCGGCCTCGGCCAGTGCATCGGGCCCCAGGCCGGCAAAATCCGGCGTCTTGTATTCGCTGGGGTCGAGGCCGTCGGCATCGGCGTTCTTCAGGCGGGCGACGACCAGTCCGGCGCGTGCATTCTCGACGCCCTTCTCGAGCCAGAGCGGCGCGAGATTGCGGTTCTGGTAGAACGCCTCGATCGCCGCGCGCTCTTTCTTGCCGGCAAAGAACTTGTCCGGCTTGGAGGCCAGGAGGTCGCGGATCTTTTCTGCCACCGCGCGGTCGGCGGGATCGAGCGAGGCCAGCGGATCCGGCGCGACCGTCGGCTGGGCGGCGGTCTGCTCTGCGGGCGCCTGCTCTGCGGCAGCCGCCGGCTCGGAGGCCGTGCCGTTGGAGATCGCCGCCGGCTCGCTCGCCGGGGTTGCCGTCGCCGGGGCAGCTTGCGGTGCTGCCTGCTCGGCAGGCGTGGCGGCCATGGGTGCAGTGGCGATCTGGCTGTCGTTCTTTGCCATGCCGACAAGCGGGATGGCCATGATCAGGGCGAGCGCGGTGCTCGCCAGGATGACGCGGTTATATCGTGGGTTGTGCATGGATATTCTCCCCAAGGAGGTCTGGTTTCACGCTGGCCCGCGGAAGAGCCGTCCCCGCTCGCGACACAGGCGAGCTGGAGGCGTCAAAAGCCGCTGGATGCCAGGAAAGAGACGGCGCTAATGCCGATAATCCCGATCAGGAGCGCCGTCAGCGAGCCGAGATCGTAGTCGAGCGAAAGCACACGTTTTGCGTGCATGATGCCCCCCACCCAGTGGACCCGTCCTTTGCCAATTCGATTCCCCGGCAAAGGCTCTCAGGTGGTTAGTCGCGCTGACGGGGGGATTGGTTCAAAGCGTCCCGGGGCAGATTGCCGGGACCTGCGCAGGCTGAGCAGAGGCGCTCCGCCGCGCTGCGCTCTCCTTCGGGAAGACTTGTCGTGTGCCCGGCGTGCGCACGGCGCTTGTTGGCGTGGTTAACGCGGGTCGGAAATTGCGCCTCCGCCCCGGCAGGACAAGTGCAGCAAAGCGAGGACGTCAGCGTGCGCGTGCTGGCGCGTCACCTATCGTCGATGCCGCGCTACCCGAACGTGCGTGCGCCCGGGAGCGCGGCGAGCGCCGCGTTCGCGACCTGGCGGTCCTGCTCGCCGGTGCCCGAGCCGACCCCGATGCCACCGACGACGTGGCCGTCGATGATGATCGGAAGTCCGCCCGGCAGGTTGATGCGCTTGCCCTGGGTGGCGATCGCCAGCTTGAGGTCGATGCCCGCAGCGATGTCGCCGGTCGGGATGCCGTAGGACGCCGCCGTCATCGCCTTCATCAGCGAGGTGTCGATCGATTGCGAGAAGGCTCCGTCCATGCGCGCGAAGGCAAGGAGGTGGCCGCCGGGGTCGACGACGGAAATGCATTCCGGCACGCCCATCGCTTTTGCTTTTGCGATGGCGGCGTCGATGAGCTTCATCGCGCCGTCCAAGGTAAGCTTCAGCGACGCAACCGTATCTGCCATGGATTCACCCCTGTGGCCGTCCGACCTGTTGCACATGATAGCCCGCGACCTTCTGGTAGCGCTCGAAGATCGCGCGCAGCTCGTCCTGGCTGATGACGTCGTCGAGCTTGTCGAAGCGCTTGCCGCCGGTGCGCTGCTCGACCGTGTCGACGATCACGTTGGGCGGTGCCGAGCGGTTCTGCAGCACGATGCGGCTGGTGGGCGGCAGCCGCGCCGCTTCATAGGCCTTGAACGCCGCGGCCGGCTCGGCCTCGCTCGCGAGCAGCCGCGCCAGGGTGGCGGCATCGATGATCGCCTGCGCACCGCCGTTGCCGCCCTGCGGATACATCGGATGCGCGGCGTCGCCCAGGAGTGTGACGCGCCCGAAGCTCCAGCGCGCGAGCGGATCGCGGTCGACCATCGGGTAGGAAAAGATCGCGTCGGCGTCGCGGATCATGGCGGCGGCGTCGAGCCAGTCGAAGGTCCAGTCGCGATAGACCGGATAGAAGTCTTCGAGCCGCCCCGGCTTGTTCCAGTCGACCGGCACGGCGACGTCGCGCTCGATCTCCGCCACCCAGTTGACGAGCTGGCGTCCTGCGCCGTCGACGGGATTGCGGATCGGATAGATGATGAGCGTCGAATGCCGCGCCCCGATGCGGGCGATGCTGGCGCCGGTGAGATACGGTTTCATTCTTGTGACGCCGCGCCACAGGTTGATGCCGCGATAGGCGAACGGACCCTCCTGCGGATAGAACTGCGCGCGCACGGCCGAGTGGATGCCGTCGCACGCGACCAGCGCGTCGGCCCGCTGCGCCGCGAGCGGCCTGCCGTCAGCGCTCTCGAATCGCGCCGTGACGCCGGCGTCGTCCTGCGCGACGCCGGTGCAGCGATGGCCGGTGACGAAAGCGTCCGGGCCGAGCCGCGCGCGCACCGCCTCGAGCAGCACCCGATGCAGGTCGGCGCGATGAATCGAGAAGTGCGGCCATTGATGCCCGGCCGCGCGGCCCCACGGCTCGCGATAGACGAGCTGGCCGTGGCGGGTGAAGAAGGCATAGTCCTGCGGCTGGCAGGCCACCGCCGCGAGCGCGTCTTCGAGCCCGAGCGCGCTGAGCTCCTTCACCGCATGCGGCCCGAGATTGATGCCGACGCCGAGCGGCCGGATGTCGGGCGCCGCCTCGAACACGCGAATGCGCGCGTCGGCCTTGGCGGCATGGGCCGCCAGCGCCAGGGTCAGTCCGCCGATACCTCCGCCGACGATGATCAGATCCACGAACCCGCTCCGGATGACGGCGATGCTGATATCGCACATTCGTACCGTTCTGTGGACCCTCGCGCCGCGACCCCCCGCATTATTGCGTGCGCGATCAAGGACGTGCATTAATCCAGGCGACGACCGTCGATTGCAGCCCGCGGCGGCCGGCTTCCGTCGCAACCGGTGCCCATGCGCGTCAACGATACCCGCAGCTTCGATTTCGGCCTCGGCGAGACCGCCGACATGCTGCGCGACAGCGTGCGCGATTTCGCCGCCGACAAGATCGCGCCGCGCGCCGATGAGATCGACCGCAGCAACGTCTTCCCGCGCGACCTCTGGCCGGAGCTGGGCAAGCTCGGCGTGCACGGCATCACCGTCGAGGAGGAATGGGGCGGGGCCGGGCTCGGCTATCTCGAGCATTGCGTCGCCATGGAGGAGATCTCGCGCGCCTCGGCCTCGGTCGGGCTCTCCTACGGCGCGCATTCGAACCTCTGCGTCAATCAGATCCGCCGCAACGGCAGCGAAGCGCAGAAGCGTCGCTATCTCGCCAAGCTCATTTCCGGCGAGCATGTGGGCGGGCTCGCCATGTCCGAGCCGGGCGCGGGCTCCGACGTCGTGTCGATGAAGACGCGGGCGGAGAAGAAGGGCGATCGCTACATCCTCAACGGCAGCAAGATGTGGATCACCAACGGCCCGCAGGCCGAGACGCTGGTGGTCTATGCCAAGACCGATCCCGCGGTCGGGCCGCGCGGCATCACCGCATTCCTGATCGAGAAGGGCTTCAAGGGCTTCTCCACCGCGCAGAAGCTCGACAAGCTTGGCATGCGCGGATCCGACACCAGCGAGCTGGTGTTCGAGGACTGCGAGGTGCCCGAGGAGAACGTGCTCGGCGACGTCGGCGGCGGCGTCACCATCCTGATGTCCGGCCTCGACTACGAGCGCGTGGTGCTCGCCGCCGGCCCGCTCGGCATTATGCAGGCGTGCCTCGACACGGTGCTGCCCTATGTCCACGAGCGCCGCCAGTTCGGCCAGCCGATCGGCGAGTTCCAGCTGGTGCAGGGCAAGGTTGCCGACATGTATGTCGGGATGAACGCCTGCAAGGCCTATGTCTATTCGGTGGCGAAGGCCTGCGACCGCGGCGAGACCACGCGCGAGGACGCCGCCGGCGCCATCCTCTACGCCGCCGAGAATGCCACCAAGATCGCGCTCGATGCGGTCCAGCTCCTCGGCGGCAACGGCTACATCAACGACTATCCGACCGGGCGCTATCTGCGCGACGCCAAGCTCTACGAGATCGGCGCCGGCACCAGCGAGATCCGGCGCATGCTGATCGGCCGGCAGCTGTTCGAGAAGACGCGCTGATGCGATCGCACGGCAGGATCGTTTGTTCCGTCACCCTGAGGTGCTCGCCCACGCCGGGGAAGTTGCGCGGCCGGCACAGGCGTGACTGCGTGGGCGGGCCTCGAAGCGCGCCGGCCGATGTCTTGCTGCGACTGAGGACCGCCATCCTTCGAGGCTCGCTTCGCTCGCTCCTCAGGATGACGGAAGAGCGAGCGGCATGACCAGCATCCAGTCCACCCTCGATCCCGACTCGGCCGAATTCGCCACCAATACCGCGGCGATGAAGGGGCTGGTCGCCGACCTGCGGAGCAAGCTCGACGCCGCCATGCAGGGCGGCAGCGAGGAGGCGCGGGCGCGGCACACCGGGCGCGGGAAGCTCTTGGCGCGCGCGCGCATCGATCTCCTGCTCGATCCCGGAACGCCGTTCCTCGAGCTCTCGCCGCTCGCGGCCTACGGCATGTACGGCGGCGACGTGCACTCCGCGAGCCTCGTCACCGGCATCGGTCGCGTCAGCGGCCGCGAATGCGTGATCGTGGCCAACGACGCCACCATCAAGGGCGGCACCTACTATCCGATGACGGTGAAGAAGCACCTGCGCGCCCAGGAGATCGCGCGCGAGAACCACCTGCCCTGCATCTATATGGTCGATTCCGGCGGCGCGTTCCTGCCGCTGCAGGACGAGATCTTTCCGGACGAGCGCCACTTCGGCCGCATCTTCTACAACCAGGCGCGCATGTCGGCGCTGCGCATCCCGCAGGTCGCGATCGTGATGGGCTCCTGCACCGCCGGCGGCGCCTATGTGCCGGCGATGTCGGACCAGAGCATCATCGTGCGCCACCAGGGCACCATCTTCCTCGGCGGGCCGCCGCTGGTGAAGGCGGCGACCGGCGAGGAGGTGAGCGCGGAAGACCTCGGCGGCGCGGACGTCCACAGCCGCCAGTCCGGCGTGACCGACTACTACGCCTCCAACGACAATCACGCCATCGGCATCGCGCGCAGCATCATCTCAAATCTCAACCGCGTGAAGCAGTCGTATCTCGAACTGCGCAAGCCGCGCGAGCCGCTCTACCCGGCCGACGACCTCTACGGCATCGTGCCGGCGGATCCGCGCACCCCCTACGACGTCCGCGACATCATCGCGCGCATCGTCGACGGCTCCGAGTTCGAGGAGTTCAAGGCGCTCTACGGCCAGACGCTGGTCTGCGGTTTCGCCCACATCCACGGCTTCCCCATCGGCATCCTGGCCAACAACGGCATTCTGTTCAGCGAGAGCGCCCTCAAGGGCGCCCACTTCATCGAGCTCGCGAGCCAGCGCAACATCCCGCTGCTGTTCCTGCAGAACATCACCGGCTTCATGGTCGGGCGCAAATACGAAGCCGGCGGCATCGCCAAGGACGGCGCCAAGATGGTGACCGCGGTCGCCACCACCAACGTGCCGAAATACACTGTGATCATCGGCGGCAGCTACGGCGCCGGCAATTACGCCATGTGCGGGCGCGCCTACGGTCCGCGCCTGCTCTGGATGTGGCCGAATGCCCGCATCTCGGTGATGGGCGGCGAGCAGGCGGCGTCGGTGCTCGGGCTGCTGCGCCAGGAGGCGGTCGAGGCCAGGGGTGGGACCTGGAGCGCCGCCGAGGACGACGCGTTCAAGGCGCCGATCCGCGATCAGTACGAGCAGCAGGGCCATCCGTACTACGCCACCGCGCGGCTGTGGGACGACGGCATCATCGATCCCGCGGACACCCGTACCGTGCTCGGGCTCGCGCTCGCGGCGGGGCTCAACGCGCCGCCGCCCAGGCCCACGCGCTTCGGCATCTTCAGGATGTGACGGTGTCGCTCGCCCGGCGCTTCGACAAGCTGCTGATCGCCAATCGCGGCGAGATCGCATGCCGCGTCATCCGCACGGCCAAGCGCATGGGGCTGCGCACGGTCGCCGTGTTCTCCGAGGCCGATCGCGACGCGATGCATGCCGTGCTCGCCGACGAGGCCGTGCTGATCGGCCCGGCCCCCGCGAAGGACAGCTATCTGCGCATCGATGCCATCCTCGACGCCATGCGCGAGACCGGCGCCGAGGCTGTGCATCCCGGCTATGGCTTTCTCTCGGAGAACGCCGATTTCGCGCAGGCCTGTGCCGACGCGGGCCTCATCTTCGTCGGGCCGTCGGCCGCCACCATCCGCCTGATGGGCTCGAAATCGGCCGCCAAGACCCTGATGGAATCCTCCGGCGTCCCGGTGGTGCCGGGCTATCACGGCGAGGATCAAGATGTCGCCACGCTGGCGGCGGCCGCGCACGGCATCGGCTTTCCGGTCCTGGTCAAGGCGTCGGCTGGCGGCGGTGGCCGCGGCATGCGCGTGGTCGCGAGCGCGAATGAGCTCGCCGAAGCGGTCGCGGGCGCCAAGCGCGAATCGGCGGCGGCGTTCGGAAACGACCGGGTGCTGATCGAGAAATATGTCGCGCGCCCGCGCCACATCGAGGTGCAGGTGTTCGGCGACACCCACGGCAACGTGGTCTCGCTGTTCGAGCGCGAATGCACGCTGCAGCGCCGCCACCAGAAGGTGGTGGAGGAAGCGCCGTCCATCGCGCTGACCGCCGAGCGGCGTGCGCAGATGTCTGCGGCGGCGCGGGCCGCTGCTCAGGCCACCGACTATGTCGGCGCCGGAACGGTGGAGTTCATCGCCGATGCCGACGGCTTCTATTTCATCGAGATGAACACGCGGTTGCAGGTCGAGCACCCCGTGACCGAGATGATCACCGGCCTCGATCTTGTGGAGTGGCAATTGCGCGTGGCGTCCGGTGACCCGCTGCCGCGGCGGCAGGACCACGTCACGGCCGAAGGGCACGCGATCGAGGCGCGCATCTACGCCGAGGATCCCGGCAAGGGCTTCCTGCCGGCGATCGGCACGATCAAGGCCTGGCATGAGCCGTCAGAGGAGGGCATCCGGGTCGACACCGGCTTTCGCGCCGGCGACGCGGTCACGCCCTATTACGACGCGCTTCTCGCCAAGGTGATTGCCTGGGGCGCTGATCGGCCGCAGGCGCTCGCCCGCCTGGTCGAGGCCCTCGGCGCCTTCGAGATCGCAGGAGTGACGACCAATCTCGCATTTCTCAAGGCACTGCTCGGCCATCCGCAGGTGATCGCCGGCGAGATCGACACCGGCTTCATCGAGCGGGAGCTGTCCGCGCTGACCAAGCCCAAGCCGGCGATCGCCTCGCTCGATCTCGCCGCTGCTTGCGCGGCGGTTCTCCTGCATGAGGAGCGGGAGCAGCCGGCGTCGGAGCATCGCTCGCCCTGGGATCGCACCGACGGCTGGACCATCGGCGGCCGCCGCAGCCGCCGCCTGGCCTTTCGCCACGGCGCGGATCGTTCCGACGCCACGCTCTGGTACGGCCGCGACGGGCTGACGATGGATTGGGACGGTGGCAATGCCCGCCTGCAGTTCGTTGCGCGCGACGGCGCGCTGTTCGACCTCTGCCTCGGCGACGCGCCCGAGCGCGCATCGGCGATGTGGTCCGGCCGCGACCTCGATCTGACCACGCCGCGCGGCCGTCTCGCGCTGCACTGGATCGATCCGTTCGTCGCCGACGTGACCGAGGCCGCCGCCGCGAGCCGCGTCGTCGCCCCGATGCCGGGCACGGTGACGCGCATTCTCGCCGAGCCAGGTGCAAAGCTTGCAGCGCGGCGCGCCGCTCCTCGTGCTCGAGGCCATGAAGATGGAGCACACCTTGCGCGCGCCGGCCGACGGCACACTGAAGGCGCTCAAATGCGCGGCCGGCGACTTCGTCCAGGAAGGCACCGAGCTCGCCGATTTCGAGCCGGCCGCCGACTAAAGCCCAATGATGTCGATTGGTGTATTTGTGCGCGAGCCTCACCCGCGGTGTGCTCCCTTCCCCTGAAAGGGCAGGGGAGCCGACCGAGTTCTCGGCAAAAGCGTGATTTAAAAGCAGATGAAAGGCACATGGACACACAGGTTCTCATTATCGGCGCCGGTCCCACCGGCCTGACCTTGGCGATCGACCTCGGGCTGCGCGGCGTGCGCTGCATGGTGGTCGAGCAGAAGGAGGCGCCCCAGTTCCTTCCCAAGATGGAGCGCTGCAACGCCCGCACCATGGAGATCTACCGGCGCATGGGCATCGCCGACCAGGTGCGTGCCGCCGGCCTGCCCGCGCATTGCCCGATGGACATCTTCGTCGTGCTGTCGCTGGTCGAGCCGCCGCTGGTGCATCACGTGCATCCCTCCGTCGCCGAAGCGAAGGCGAGGATCGCCAAGTCCGAGGACGGAGCCGAGCCGCTCGAGCCCTACCAGCTCATCTCGCAGTACACGCTCGAGCCGTTGCTGAAATCGATCGCGGAAACGCTGCCCAGCGTCACCTTGCGTTACGGCTGCGAGTTCGTGTCCTTCGCGCAGGATGAAAGCTCGGTGACCGCGCAGGTCAGGACCGCCGCCGGCACCTCGGCGGTCCGCGCGGACTATATGGTGGGCTGCGACGGCGGCGGCAGCCTGGTGCGCCGGCAGCTCGGCATCGCCCTCAACGGCGAGGCCAATATCCAGCAGCTGCGGCAGGCCTTGTACTACTGCGAGGACCTGTACGAGCGCATCCCGATCGGCAAGGGGCGTCACTATCACGTCGCCGACGCCGAAGGGAGCTTCCTCATCGTCCAGGATTCGACCCGGCACTTCACGCTGCATTCCGTGGTCGAGAAGGACGAGGACATGGCCGATATGTTCGAGCGGGTCGTCGCCATGCCGGTCAAATACGACATGCTCTATGTCGGGCAGTGGAAGATGAACCTGCTGCTCGCCGACCGCTATGGCGAAGGGCGGGTGTTCCTGGCCGGCGACGCCGTGCACCTCGTCATTCCAACCGGCGGGCTCGGCATGAATACGGGCGTGGGGGACGCCATCGACCTGTCATGGAAGCTCGCGGCGACGCTGCAAGGCTGGGGCGGACCCGGTCTGCTCGGCTCCTACGAGATCGAGCGCCGCCAGGTCGGCGAGCGCAACGTCGCGGCCTCGGGATTTGCCACGCGCGGGCGCCGGACCTGGCGCAAGCTCTATCACCCCGATATCCGCGCGCGCACGGCCGCCGGCGCGGACTTGCGCGAGGCGCTCGCCCGCGTCGCCGACGTCGAGCAGCACAAGGCGACGGAAATGATCGGCGCCGAGCTCGGCTATCGCTATGTCGGCTCACCGCTGATCGCGCCGGAGCCGGGGGAGGGGCCCGAGCCCAACTTCATGGCCTATGTTCCTACCACCTGGCCGGGCGCGCGGCTGCCGCACGTCTGGCTCGAGGAGGGGAGCGCGGTGCAGGACCGCATCGGCTACGGGCACGGCTACACGCTGCTCCGCCTCGGCGGCACGCAGGCCGATCCCCGCCCGCTGCAGCAGGCCTTCGCCGCGCACGGCGCGCCGCTGCAGATTCTCGATCTTGCCGGCGCGCGCCCGCGCGACGTCTACGGCTGCGATCTCCTTTTGCTGCGGCCCGACATGCACGTGGTGTGGCGCGGCAATGAGCCGCCGCGCGCGCCGGACGCGTTGGCGGCGCTCGCCACGGGACATTGATCGGAAGCGTTTCACGTCGTCATTGCCGGGCTTGACACCAGAAGTCGGGTTTACCCGACTTCTGGCGCTTGACGATGCGCACTCGGGCAAGCCCGAGTTGCGGTGCAATCCATCACCTTGGCAAAAGTCTTGCGATGGACCGCGGGTCAAGCCCGCGGGTGACGCCTGGGAAGAGGGAGGGCGTCAACAGCCTGCAGCGAGTGCATCAAGGTTGGCGCGGCACGCGAACACATCCTTGGAGCGAAATCGCGAAATCAGTCTCGAGCGATGTTCTCCGGCCGGCAGGCCGTCAAATGGCTCTCGTCCCCCCTGACTGTCCTGCGCCGGTTCTGTATCCTCCGATGCGCGATCCCCTCTGGTGGAAGATCAAATGCAACTTGCACGATTGAGACGGCGCAATTTCATCATGCTCGCCGGCGCCGCGCTCGCCTGGCCGCTCGCCGCCCGCGCGCAGCAGCGGGCGATGCCGGTGATCGGCTTTCTCGACCCCGCATCGCCCGACGCGGCGACCGCCGATCGCCTGACGGCCTTCCGCCAGGGCCTGGCAGATGCCGGTTTCGTCGAGGGCGAAAACGTGGCGATCGAGTACCGTTGGGCCGAGGGCAGAGTCGAGCGGCTGTCCTCGCTGGCGGCGGGGTTGGTTCGCCGCCAGGTAGCGGTAATCGTGGCGATCGGAGGCTCAACGCCCGCGTCGGCCGTCAAGGCGGAAACCAGCACGATCCCCATCGTCTTCACCTCCGCCCAGGATCCGGTCAAGCTCGGCCTCGTCACCAGCCTCTCCAGGCCCGGAGCAAACTTGACGGGAGTTTTTCTCCCCCCCGAGTTGACGGTACGGCGGCTGGGACTTCTGCGCGAGCTGATGCCCACCGCCAAACAGATTGCCCTGTTTCTCGATCCGGCCAATGCCTCGGATACTGCGTCGACATTGCGGGACGTGCAGGCTGCCGCTGCGCGCGTCAGCGGACTGAAGCTCAGGGTCATCTACGTCAGCACCGCCCGCGAGATCGACGCGGCGTTCGCAGGCTTTGTGAACGAGCGGCCGGACGCGCTCCTGGTCGGGCCGTTCGCGACCGACCGGCGCGTCCAGATGGCTCTCCTGGGCGTGCTCCACAAGATCCCTGCGGCCTATCCGTGGCGCGACTTCGTCGAGGCCGGCGGGCTGATGAGCTACGGGCCGAGCCTGAAAGATGCCTATCGTCAGGCCGGCGCCTATGCCGGCCGCCTGCTCAAGGGCACGAAGCCGGCCGACCTGCCGGTCATCCAGTCGAGCAAGTACGAGTTGATCATCAATGCGTTGACCGCCCGGTTGATCGGCGTCACCGTGCCGGCCTCGCTGCGTTCGCTCGCCGACGAGGTGATCGAGTAGAAGGCGCCGTCCGCCGCGGCGCATGGCTTGCCTGGCGCCGATCGCGCGAGGGGTGAATGCTCGATCCTCCTTATGCTCCCCGTCCTGGGATCCAGCTTACCACCTCGTAAGCATCGATCGGCCGGTTGAATCCCTTCAAACTCAGGTGCCCAAGGTGTGAGGCTTCTACCCATTGTTCGATCGCCGCGAACGCTCCTTGACTGATCACGATTTGACCCGGCCTCGCTTCGTTGCAGAGTCGAGAGGCGAGATTTATGACGCTGCCGTTCGCAGTGTATTCGCGTCGATGCTCAAAGCCGACCTGGCCGAGCGTTGCGTATCCAGAGGCTATTCCGATCCCCATTCCGAGAACGTGCCCCTTTCGCGCCCATCCCTTTGCCAAATCCGCCACCTTCGCTCGCATATCGAGCGCGAGCCGGACGGCGCGCTCGGTATGATCGGGATACGGAATTGGATCGTTGAAGATGATCATGATGCCGTCTCCGAGGAAACGTTCCAATGTGCCCTCGTACTTGAAGATGAGCTCTCCCATGCTTTCGTGATATTCGGACAGGACAGCCATGACCTCTTCAGGCTCCGACGTTTCGGTGAAGGCGGTGAAGCCGCGTAGATCGCAGAACAACACCGTAACCTCCCGCCGGTGGCTGGCCAGCATCGAGTCCGGCGAATCCGAGGACGCAATCATCTGCGCCACCTGTGGGGCGAGAAATCGTCGCAACCGGCTGATCCGACCGATTTCCGCGACTTGCTTTTCCACCCGCTCCTGAAGCGATCGGTTCAAGCTCATAAGTTCCTCGGTTTGCTCCTTCAACTTCATCGCCTGCAGTTGCACGGTATCGTGAAGCTCCTTGATGCGAAGCAACGAGCGAACGCGTGCTACCAATGCGGCTTGCTCGAACGGCTTGGTGAGATAGTCGTCGCCACCTGCCTCAAGGCCATCGACTATATCGCGCGTGTCGGATTTGGCCGTCACCAGAATGACGGGTATGAAGCGCAGCGTGGTATCGGCCTTGAGTTCCTTGAGAACCGAGATGCCATCGAGCTTCGGCATCATGACGTCGAGCAGCACGAGATCTGGCTCGAGTTCGCGCGTGCGCCTGAGCGCATCCTCGCCGTCGACTGCGGTGACTACCTCGTAACCCTGCGCGCTGAGCCGAACCTGCAGCACTTCCAGATTTGTGGGATTGTCATCGACCACCAGGATTCGAGGCGGAGTTCGCAAACGACAGCCCTCGGCGTCACATCAGGAATTCGCGGACTTTGGCGAGAATGACGCGCGGGCTGAAGGGTTTGGCGAAATAGCCGTCGCATCCCGCCGCCATCGCCTTCGCATCGTCACCGGACAGGGCATAGGAGGTTACAGCGATGATCGGAATGTGCCGCAGCTCCGGATTTGCCTTTATCCGTCGGGTCGCTTCATAGCCGTCGACAATCGGCAGCTGAATATCCATCAGAATGAGGTCAGGTCGGAGTTCCGCTGCCAGCGCAACGCCTTTTTCTCCATCGACAGCTTCCCAAACTTCGAAACCGGCGTTGGTGAGCAGATCATTAAGAATCCGCCGATTGTTCTCGGTATCCTCGATGACAAGTATGCGTTTGCTCATGCCGCCTGCCTCCGATCGGTCGCGCGAATCGGCAAGAAGATAGTGAAGACGGAACCCACGCCCAGCGTCGACTGCAAGTCGATATGACCACCGTGCACGTCGACCAGACGGCGAGCGATCGACAGCCCCAGCCCGGTGCCGCCTTTCTGTCGCGTAATGCTGTTGTCGATTTGTTGGAAGTCTTCGAAAATGCGGGCTCGATCTGCAGGGGGAACGCCTGGACCAGTATCCTGCACTGCGATGATGAAATGGTCGTCTGATGCCTTGGCGTGCACCTCCACCGAGCCGGCGTCGGTGAACTTGATCGCATTCCCGACGATGTTCAGCAGTACCTGGGTCAAACGCCGCTCGTCTCCGTGACCGACCGGGAGATCAGGGTCGAGGGTGGCTCTGACTTCGATGCCCTTGGCTCGCGCCAGCGCGTCCGTCGACGCAACAACTGTTTCCACGACTCCCTGCAAAGAGTAGTCGTCGAGCGCCAAGGTCAGCTGGCCAGCTTCGATCTTGGAAATATCGAGCACATCGTTGATCAATCCGAGTAGATGTTTTCCGTCTTTCTGGATACGCCCCAGGATCTCCAGCGCCTTCTCCGGCAAAGTGCCATACAGCCCGTCTACGAGCAGCTCGGCAAAGCCGAGTATGCCATTCAAGGGCGTCCGCAACTCGTGGCTCATATTGGCGAAGAACTGGCTCTTGTGTTCATTGGCGATGGCAAGCTCGCGTCCCTTTTGCTCGACCTCGCGAAACAGCCGCGCATTGCTCATCGCGAGAACTGACTGATCGGCAAAGGTCCGCATGAGGCCGACCGTGCTGGCGGGAAAATCGCCGGCTGCACGGCGGAACAAAACCAAAGCTCCAAGAATTTCGTCCTGCGCCAGCAGCGGTACGACGAGCAGGGAATGAAATCCAGCCGAGAGCGTCAATTCCTTCAGCGGATAGTTCGGCGCATTCGAGAGATCCGGCAAACAGAGGGGCTCGCGTTGCTTGGCTGAAAGACCCAAGGCGCTTTCGTTGAGTTTGATCTTGGTGCCGCGGACGGCATCCTGAAATGCCGGATCGAGCCCATTGGTTCCGGCCAGCTCGAAGGCGTCATGCGCCGCGTCATAGCTGTAGATCGCACCGGCATCCGCGTGGGTGAGTTCCACGGCCCGGGTCACGATCGTAGCGAGCACGGACTTGATTTCGAGCGATGAGGTCACGGCACGGCCGATCTCCTCGAGCGCCTTCAACTCGCTGACGGAACGCGCGAGATCGCGTGTGCGCACCGCCACCTGTTGCTCCAGGCGGCTGTACGAGCCCTGCAGCTGGTCCGCCATTCGGTTGAAATGGTTCGCCAGGTCCTCGATTTCGTCTCCGGTCCGGACGTCGATGCGATGACCGAACTCGGTCGCTTCCAGCTGTTTTGCACCCACCTGCAACGCGCGAATTGGAACGACCATGTGGCGCGCCATCAGCACACCGGCCAGGATCGCAAGGAGCACGCCCAAGGCCAGCAGCCAGGCGGTTCGCAACAACAGGCTGTAAACCGGCTGCAGCGCCGTGCTCAACGGCTGCTCGAAGAACACGTACCAGTGCATCCGCTGTATCGGTGCAGCCGCAGACAAGACCGAGCGTCCGTCCGGGTCGTTTCCGAATTCCAAGGGTTGGCCGTCTGGCTTGATCATGGCCGCGACCTGCGGAAGGTCGACGAGGTCCGTGCCCAAGCGGCGCTCGGAGTTTGAATGCGCGAGCAACCGGCCGCCCGGCCCCACGACAAACGCCTCGTTGCCTTTGCCGATCTGATCCGGATCGATGAAAGTCGACAGAAACTTGAGATTGACCTCGGCTACGGTCGAACCGGCGTTCCAGCCGGAGTGCGGCATCGCGATGGCCATGAACGGATCAAGTCCGTCGAAATAGACCGGCGACAGCCAGACGGATCGACCTTGCGTCTGGGTGAATCTCGGATTGCTGGAGTAGTCGATCTCACTGCCCTGGACGAACTCCTTGCGCGTCAATCTCAGCTGCTCCCTGCCGGACCCGTCGAGATGAATCACCCTGTCGATGGCCGGCACCTGTTGAAGCAGCAATGCATAGTCTGCGCGACGCTGCTCGGCGGTGGTCGAGCTCGCGCGCGTCGCCCAGCTGATCTGACGTTCGATCTCGGACACGAACTGTTCGATGCGCCGGGCCGTCGACTTTGCCTTTTCCGACTGGGTCGTCGTCAGCAAGTCGGTGGTCTCACGGTACATGAACCAGGTCTCGAGCCCGCCGTTCAAGACCAGCAGGATCACGACCAGTCCGACCAGCGAGAGGACGTACTTTCCGAACAGCCCCCTCCACCAGCTTCTGCGTGGCGCTTCCTTCATCGGAGTTTGCCCGAGTCGGCAGTGCCCCATTCGAGAGAAGTCGGCGAGAATGGGCCTGAACGTGTCATGATCGCGCAGAGAGCCGCCTGCCTTGGCTGCGACTATGCCGCACTCGGGAGCCTTCAGAGCCGGTATGCGGGTGAACTCCGGCACGAGGCAGCCGCGTCTCGATGACGTCTTTGTCGCTTGCTGCGTCGATCATCAGCAGAACCAAATCTTCCATGACCGGTACCCGATATTCCGGTCCACGTTATGCTTTGGCGGAACGGCTCTCGGCCCCGCCGCAGTCGACGGAGCTACGGCAACTCCCGTACCACCCGCAATCCGTTCGCGATGAATTGTACGTCTACGTCGTATCTGAAGCGCGACATCGAGCGCAGATACTTTGCTTGACTATCGAAGGCGCCACCGCGCAATACACGCAGCCGACATTGACCATTCAGCCATGCCGCGCCGTTACTCGGCGCACCGCGATAACTGTCATTCCAGCAATCTTCCATCCACTCCGCTGCATTGCCTGCAGTGTCGTGAAGGCCGAACCCGTTCTGCTTGTATGACCCGACCGGCGTCGTTTTTTGAGGCTCGCCGGTATTGCACTCGCGGCAGTTGGCTTGCCGGGAACCGATGTCCCGCCCCCACCAATACGCGGTATTTGTTCCAGCCCGGGCGGCGTATTCCCATTCAGCTTCGGACGGAAGCCGATAGCTCTTCGCGGTCTTTTGCGACAGCCAGGTCACGAACGCCTTGGCATCGAGCCAGCTGACGTTGATGACAGGACGATCGCCGCGGCCCCAGTCGCGATCATCGGGACGAAACTTGCACCCGCCATCTTCGACGCATTTGTCCCATTCCCTGAACGTTACTTCATGACGACCGATGGCGAAGGCCTTGGCGATTGTCACGCGGTGCACGGGGTTCTCGTATTCGGACGCGGAGCCCATGTCGAAAGCGCCGGCAGGCACGACCACGAGCTCGGGGCAATCGGCACAGTCGCGAAAAGTGTCGCCCGGCTTGAGGTCGGTGCCGGCGGGTTCGGTCGCGGGCGCGGTCGAGGCCAGCGGCGCGGGGCTGGGCGCCGGCGGCGGCGCCGGGCTGGGGTCGGGCGGCGCCGGACGGGCTGCAGGGGCAGTGCTGGCTCCGGGGGCAGGCGTCGGAGCGGGAGCGGGCGCCGCCGCGGCTGCGCGCGGCGTCCCGAAATAGAACTCCTCGACAAGAGACGAAGCCACCCACGGCACCTGCTCATTGTTGGATGCGCGGGCTACGCCGATGCGCGCGCGGTTCAGGACCTCTTCGGCGGTCAGATTGGGGGAGCGCAGCTCCTTGATCAGCTCGCTGACGAACAGGCTGTTGGCAAGGGTGCTGTCGTTGATCAGCTTTCCCGGCGCAACGGAGTAGAGGGCGAGCGTGCCGTCGGGTGAATCGGGCGCGGCAAGCCCCGCCGCAGAAGCGCGGAACCGCCGCTCGAACGGGTTTCTGTAGGCAGCGTCCAGAATGATGATCTTTACCTTGGCACCTTTGCGGTGCATCTCGGCCAACAGGGCATCCACACTGACGCCGTCGCGTCGGACGTCGGCTTCAGTCCAAACCTGGGCATTGACCGGAAGGAGATATGTCTGTCGCGCGACTTGAACGCCGTAACCACCGAAGTACACGAGCGCGGCCGTGCCGTTGCGGATCTTGCCTGTAAAGGAGTTGATCGCGCGCTGAAGCTCGTCCTTGCCGACGTTCTCCTTGAGGTCCACGTCGAATTCGCTGCGACGCAGCTCTTCGGCCAGGGTGCGAGCGTCTCTGATCGTGGAGGATAGTGGCGTACTGGCATCCGGGTAGCTGTTGTTCCCGACAACGAGTGCCACGCGTGCTGCCCTTTGCTGAGGCAACGCCGAAGAGATCAGCATTGCGTACACCACAGACGCGCACAGCCAAAACAGCAGCCGCATGTTCATCCCGTGCCTTTCAAGACCTCCTGTGTCGCCCGATCGGCCTTTTTCAAGCAATACCAAAATTGTAGACGGAATGTTGCGTGCGGACAACAGGGGCCGGTGATGCATAAGGGAATACCGTTCTGCACACTGCCTGGTTGCGCGGGACGTGATGACCAAACGGTTGAAAACGCGGTGCGGCAGCCCCGTTTACCGGTGCGTTCTGACGCGAGAGGGTTGTGGTTGCTTTTCCCGTCGGGCGCGAGCCGCGAAGAAAGCGCGCTTCCCAGTACCGCAGGGCTCCCCTAGATTAGCTGTGAGCAGGTCGGTCGATGGTGTTCCGAAGTGAGAGTTGGAGCGCGGAGGATGTAGCCATGCACGTGCTCAAGAAGGCCGCAGCCAAACCCGGCAGGATCCCGGGTCTGATCGTCGCGACGCTATTTCTCGCCATCGCGGGCTCCGCTGTGTATGCACAGTCTCCGCGGACCGGAGGCCCCACCAGGTCAGGTCCGGGTGCCGAGGTTTATTTCGTCGACCTCAAGGACGGAGCGACCGTTCCGGCGAAGCTCAAGCTTTATTTTGGTTTGCGGAACATGGGCGTCGCACCCGCCGGGTCCGACCGCGAGAACTCGGGCCATCATCATCTGCTGATCGATACCGGGCTGCCTGCACTCGATCAGCCGATTCCCAATGACTTCAACCATCTGCACTTCGGCGCCGGGCAGACCGAGGCTGAGATTACGCTCAGGCAAGGCGAGCACACGTTGCAACTGCTCATGGGCGACAAGGACCACGTCCCGCACACGCCGCCGGTCATGTCGCCGCGCATTCGTGTTCGCGTCACGGAGGCTGCACCCGCCGCCGCGCTGACCGGGGGGCCCACCCGATCGCCTACTGGAGCCGAGGTCTATTTCGCTGATCTCAAGGATGGAGCGGTTATTGCTCCCAAGATCACGATCTATTTCGGTTTGCGGAACATGGGCGTCGCGCCCGCCGGCTCGGATCGCGAGAATTCCGGCCATCATCATCTGCTGATCGATACCGATCTGCCGCCGCTGGACCGGCCGATCCCCAACGATTTCAACCATCTTCACTTCGGCGGCGGACAGAGCGAGGCGGAGGTCACCCTCAAGCACGGGGAGCATACGCTCCAGCTGCTCATGGGCGACAAGGACCACATCCCGCACACGCCGCCGGTCATGTCTCCCCGCATCAGGGTCCGTGTCGTCGATCCTTCGCTGCGCAAGGCGGCGCCGGCTGACGCCCGGGTATACTTCGTTGGCTTGGAGGACGGGTCGGTGATTTCCCAGAAATCCACCATTCGCTTCGGCCTCGCCAATATGGGCGTGGCACCGGCAGGTATCGACAAGCCTAATACCGGCCACCATCATCTTTTGGTTGACACCAAGCTGCCGCCGCTGGACCAGCCCATACCCAATGACTTCAACCACATGCACTTCGGTGCCGGACAGACAGAAGCGACTGTGACCCTCCCACCGGGAAGGCATACGATTCAACTTCTGCTCGGCGACGAAAATCATGTGCCGCACAATCCCCCGGTCATGTCGAAGCCGATCAGGGTCTACGTGACCAGGTCGCGCCGCGGGAACTGAGCGGCGGTTTCTCAGCGACCTGCGCGTATCGAGCTCGAAGGACGTAGCTGCTACCTGATCGTCGCCTCGACCGCGCCGCGCCGCACTCTGCTGTTGCAGACGGCGCTTGGAAGGTCGCACAATCCCCCACGGAGCGTCGCTGAACGAACGCTGCCGCAACGAGATTCAGGGAGGATGAAGTGATGCAGAGCCGACGCACCTTTGTCGCCGGTACTCTTGGTGCCGCCGCCGTTCTTGCAACGGACGGCTCGCGTAACGCTGGCGCCCAGGCCAACCGACGCCAGATTGTCGACGCCCAGGTCCACTTGTGGAAAGCGGAATCCCCCGACTGGAAGTGGGTTCCGGGCCTTCCGCCGCAATTGCCGGAGCCCTTCACGATCGAGCGCCTCGTGCCGATGATGGACGAAGCTGGGGTCGACCGAGCGGTGATTGTGCCTCCGTCCTGGCCGGGCGACCGCAACGACTACGCGCTCGAGGCGGTGAAGCGCTATCCCAACCGCTTCCGCGTGATGGGACGCATACCGCTGCAAGACCCCAAGTCGGCTGATCTGCTTCCGAAATGGAAGGACCAGCAGGGGATGGTGGGCGTGCGCGTGACCTTCAACAACGCCCAGAACATACCGTGGCTGACGGACGGCACGGCGAACTGGTTCTGGGCGGCGGCAGAAAACGCCGACCTTCCCGTCATGTGCTTTGCGCCGGGGCGAACCTCCTTGCTAGGTCCGATCGCCGAGCGGCATCCCCGGCTCACATTGATCCTCGACCACATGGGCCTGACGGCCGCGATGCTCAAGGACAACAAGGTTGAGGAAGCAGTCGGGCAGACGGTCGCGCTTGCGAAATATCCCAACGTCAGTGTCAAGGTCTCGGCCTCCCCGGGTATCTCGCGGGAGCCCTATCCGTTTCGCGACGTCGCCGTTCATCTCAAGCGCGTATTCGACGCATACGGCCCGCAACGCAGCTACTGGGGCACCGATCTCACGAACTCATACGCGAAGGCGAGCTATCGCCAGCGGATCTCGCATTTCACGGAAGAGCTCAGCTTCCTGAGCGAGGAGGACAAGGACTGGGTAATGGGTCGCGCGATCATGCAGCGCCTCAAGTGGACGTGACGGCGTCCGTCGGCGCTGACCGCGACAAACGCGCTTGGTATGCTGCCTGCGATGTTCGTTGGCTGGTCGCATGATCGAGTAGGGGCGACTCCTGCACTTGTTGCACAGAAGGTGCGAGTCGCCCGCCGGCGAACACGGTGATGTCCCGGGCGCTGAACTCTCTGGTGCACGACACGTAAAGGCTACTTAATTGACTGTGGTCGGTGCGGCCGCGCGACCGTGCTGAGGTCGCCGCGTCCGCCACTTTGATGCGAGGGGCGCATGAGCGTGTTGCTTGTCAGGATCCAACTGGCGGCGGTTCTCCTGTCGCTGCTGATGCTCCCGAAACCGGCATTGGCGCAAAGCGCCGCGCTTGTCGGCAAGGTCATGTCCGACCGGGAGGGCCTGATGGAAGGTGTCCTGGTCAGCGCCAAGAGAGACGGCTCGACCATCACCACCACCGTCGTGACCAATGCCCGGGGTGAGTACAGCTTCCCCGCCTCTCGCCTGGAGCCGGGTCAATACACATTGAGCACGCGTGCTGCCGGCTACGCGCTCGAGAGTGCGCCAAACGTCAGCCTCGTCCCGGACAATACGGCGGTGGCAGACCTCAAGCTCAAGCCGGAGAAACCGCGTCCCGACCAAATCTCCAACGCCGAATGGCTGATCAGCGCGCCCGGCGGCGACGAGATCAAACGGCTGATGCTCAATTGCACGGACTGCCACACGCTGCAGCGGGTTTTTCAATCCCGACACAACGAGGCGGACTTCCTGAAGGTGTTCGAGCGGATGGGAGGCTATTACCCCGGTGCCTCCGACATGCAGCCGCAGCGGCTTGCGGGCGAGCACCGGCGTCCGCCCGTGCCGGCCGCGATGCAGCAGAAGTTTGCGGAATATCTCGCCAGCATCAATCTCAACGGACGCTCGGAACCTCCGTTCGAGATCAAGGTGCTGGATAGACCAAAGGGACGCTCGACCAGGGTCATTATCACCGAATACGACCTCCCCCGCCGGGAAATCCAGCCGCATGACGTCGTCGTCGACCCCGACGGGATGGTGTGGTTCTCCCATTTCGGCGAGCAGTTCCTCTCGAAGATGGATCCGAAAACCGGCAAGACCACTGACTATCCGATCCCGGTGCAAAAGCCGGATCATCCAAAGGGCACGCTTGATCTCGAAGTCGATCAGGACGGCAACCTCTGGATCGGCCTCATGTACCAGACCGGAGTCGCCCGGTTCGACCGAAAGACTGATACCTTCAAAATGTATCCACTGCCCAAGGAATGGCAGCGCGATGCAACACAGCAATCGCACTTCTCAGTGGCGGGGTCGAAGGTCGATGGCAAGGTCTGGGTGAAAAACTCAGACCGCTCGCAGATAATGCGGCTTGATATTGCGACCGGCGAATACGAGAACCTCGGCACATTCCACAATCCCAAGACTGAGCGCCCACTCGGCATTTATGGCATCTACGCCGACCAGCAAAACAACTGCTACCTCCTCGAATTCGGGGCGGGTGGCATCGGCAAGATCGACGCAAAGACGGGCAAGTTTGCCTTTCATCCGACGCCGACACCCTTCGCCCGCGCCCGTCGAGGGCGCGTCGATGCGCAGAATCGGCTCTGGTTTGCGGAGTTCGGCGGCAATGCCATCGGAATGTTCGATCCCGCGACTGAGACGATCACCGAATACCGCAATCCGTTCCAGTGGGAAGCGCCCTACGACGTCGTTTCCGATCGCAACGGCGACGTATGGGAGGTGAACGAAACGTCCGACAGAATTGGCCGGCTCGATCCGCGGACAGCCGAGATCACCAACTATCTGATGCCGCGCAGCAGCAACTTCCGGCGGGTGTTCGTGGATGAGCGCGCAAACCCGGTAACGGTGTGGATTGGAAACAATCTAGGCGCCTCGGTGGTGAGGGTCGAGCCGCTGGACTAGGCCGTGTTCTGTTAAATCACCGTTCTCGAATCAGGCGCGCATGGTGTCCGCTTCGCCCTGACAGGTGCGATGCCTCGTGTCGACGACCGCACGGGATTGCTACGACGGAATTCGTCCCACGCCCAGACGCGTCGACCTGCGGGAGCTTTCGGGGCGAAGTGAGTGCCCCTTAGGATTGGGCACGCTCTTCCGCCGGGCCCTTCTGCCGACTCAAGCTGAGTGCGCAGTTGATCAGACCGACGTGACTGTAGGCTTGCGGAAAATTGCCTAGCATCCGTCCAGTCAGCGGATCAAGTTCTTCTGCGAGTAAGCCCACGTCATTGCAGCGAGCGAGTAAACGGGCGAAGAGTTTGCGAGCCTCGGCGTCGCGGCCCTGCAATATGTAATTGTCGACGAGCCAAAAGCTGCATGCCAGGAAAGCTCCTTCACCTGCGGGTAGGCCGTCGCCGGCGTGCTCGGTCTCGTAGCGGAAAAGGAATTCGCCGTCGATCAAAAGTCTATCCTCGATGGCACGAAGCGTTCCGCGGACCCGCGGGTCCTCGGGAGGAAGAAAGCCGACCAATGGGATCAGCAGCAGGCTGGCATCGAGCTGCTTGGAGCCGTAGGCCTGCACAAAGCTGTTAAGGTCGCGGTCGAAACCGCGCTCACAGACCTCGGCATGGATTTCGTCGGCAATCTCGCGCCATCGTCGCTCTGACTCGTGCAATGCTTGAGCTTCCAGCTCATCCGCCGCGCGATCGAACGCGACCCAAGCCATGACCTTCGAATGAACGAAGTGCTGCCGGCCGCCGCGCACCTCCCAGATGCCTTCGTCCGGTTGCCGCCACGCCGTTGTCAGATAGTCCAACACAACCGGCCGCAATGCTTGGCCGCGTTCCGATGGCGCCATGCCTGCTTTCAGCGCCTGAAACATCGCGTCGGCGATCTCACCGAAGACGTCGAGCTGCAGTTGCTCGGAGGCGCCATTACCGATCCGCACCGGCGCGGAGTTCTCGTATCCGGGCAGCCATGGGACGATCAGCTCCGGCAACCATCGCTCTCCGCCCACCCCGTACATGATCTGGACCTGGCTCGCACTGCCGGCGACTGCCCGAATAAGCCAATCGCGCCATGCCCGCGCCTCGTCATGGTAGCCGAGATTCATGAGGGCCAGGATCGTGAACGTAGCATCTCGCAGCCAGCAATACCGATAATCCCAGTTCCTCACACCGCCGAGACGCTCGGGAAGTGACGTTGTGGCTGCGGCGACGATCCCCCCGGTCGGAGCGTATGTTAAGGCCTTCAACGTGATGAGCGAGCGCTTGACCGCTTCCGCCCAAGGCCCAACGTCGGGACAGCGATCGCTCCATTGGCGCCAGAACGCTTCCGTGCGCGCCAGCGCGTCGAAACCATCGATCGCTGGCGGCGGATTTTGAAATGAGGCGCCATATGAGAGGACAAAGGGAATTGACTGGCCGACTTCGACCGCGAATTCGCCGACCGTTCTGAGATCCTCGCCGTACAGCGCGACCGGGGTTCGCAGGAGAAGACGCTCTGGGCCGGCGATCGCGTTGATCGAGCCGTCCTCGAGCCGGTTGACCCATGGCACGGTGGACCCGTAGTTGAAACGCACCACAAGCTCAGTCTGAAAAGTCACTCGCCCCGATAGACCGACCACGATCCGAACAACATTGGCGCCGTCTCCCGGAGGCATGAAATCGATCACCGCCGCGGAGCCGGTCTCGGTTTGGAATTCGGTCTCGAGGACCAGTGTACCGGGACGATAGCGCCGTCTCGCGCTGAGCGCTGAATCCGTTGGAGCAATCAGCCAGCGCCCGTTGTTGGCGTTCCCGAGCAGGGCGGCGAAGCACGCAGCCGAATTGAAGCGGGGCCAGCACAGCCAATCGATCGAGCCGTCGCGGCCGACCAAAGCAGCCGTCTTGCAGTCGCCTATCAGCGCATAGTCTTCGATTCGAAGGGTCATTACTTTTTGCTCGCGTGGTCACCTCAACCAACTCCCTTCCGGGTAAGCCACCATAATTTCAATCTTCAGCCGGGAAACATCCCGTGACCCGGTGTCAGCACGTTCTTCGGGTCGAACTTCGTCTTCGCTGCCTGGACGGACTGCCAGGTGGGTCCGTAGTGCCGCTTCCAATCGTCTTGCGACATCGGAACCGCGCTCGACGTCATGCGGTAGCCGCCCATGTCGCGCGCCCGTTCGTAAAGCAAGCGATTGAGCGCGATCATGGACGCAGTGTCGGTGCCCGCCGGCAGTGTGCGCGAAAGCTGGAACCGGTAGATGATCTCTTCGTCCGGCATGCGGGTAAGCGGGCGCTTGATGGCGTTTCGGCGCCACGCCGACATGCGCGGAACAAGAAACGCGGACTCCGTCGGCGATGAAAGGATACCAGACGTGTACTCGACGTAGCGCGATGCCGGCAAGCAGAGATAGACGAACGGCTTCTGCAGCGGCGTCGTGCAGGCCCCGCACACTTCCTCGCGGCGGAAATACTGCTCGTAGCTCATCACGGTGGCGGTCTTTTTCGCGAACTTGAGTCCGGCCGTCAGTTTCGCCTCGTCCGGCGCATTCGGCGCGTCATAGAAGGCGCCGCCTTCGACGTAGTACCCGACGCCGCCGGCCGGCCTGCCGGCGCCGCGGCCGTCGAGGTGATGGAAGCGGCCGTCCTTGGCCAGCAGCGCGAGATCGGCGGACGCGCTCTGGAAGTCATCGTAGTCCATTTTTATGAACAGCACATTGGTGGGCGCAGCCATCAGCCGCATCACGACTTTCGTGATGATGCCGCATTGACCGAGACCCCCGAGCATGGCGTTGAAGAGATCGCTATTGCGCTCGTCGGAGCAGGTTGCGATCTGGCCGTCGCCGGTCACGACCTCGAGCTCCTGCACATGGTCGACCTGAAGACCAAGGTTGTAGGTGGTTACACCGAATCCGCCGGTACTGATCGTTCCGCCGACCGACAGGAACGTGTCGGCGATCACCGGCACGGTCAGTTTCTGGGCATTCGCGGCCATGAGGACGGGGTGCCACTTCGAACCGGGGCCGATCTCGGCGGTCCCGCCGGTGCCGGATTTGACGATGCGGACGGCATTCAGGCTGCTGGAGTTGATGACTACTCCGCCCTCGACCTGGGTCTGGCCGAAAAACGAATGCCCCTGGCCGCGCATCGCGACCTTGAGTCCCTGGCGGTTGGCGAGCTGCACGAGCTTCGCGATGTCCTGCGCATCGCCGGGCCGGAGCATGGCGACTGGCTTCTTGTGCACAACGTGTCCAAAGTCGTCGGCCGACGACTGCAGTACGGCATCATCGAAGTACAACTCCCCTTTGAGATCCTTCAGGTCGTTGCGCAGCGACTGCGCGGCGGCCGGATAATTGCTCGCCGGTTGCAGCACGAGGAGTGCCGCACCACCCGCGAGCCGTTTGCCGAAGTCGCGACGAGAAATATTCCGTTGCATGGTTCACCTCCCTGGTCCGATGCTTTGTTCTGATGGTACCCTAACCGGACAAGGCCCGCCCGCTATCAGCGGCCTGCCATGAACGCGGCGAGCGCAACGAGATCATCCGGGTGAAGCGGGCCGAGGATGTCCGACATCCAGGGATTGTTGCCGCGCACCTTGCTCTGGAACTCCTGCAACGTCTTCAGCATATAGCCGCGACTTTGGCCGGCGATGCGCGGATTGGTGCCGTCGCCCATGCCGAGGATGCCGTGGCAGGCGACGCACTGTCCGGTGACGATGGCCGCCTGGGCGCGCTTGGTCTCGGCCTCCGAGGCACGTGACTGGTTCAGCTTGGGCCAGGGCTTCTGCGAGAAATGCTCGGCGAGTGCCGCCATCTCCTCCTCCGGCATGTTGCGGATGAGCGAGAGCATCGGATCGTTCTGGCGATTGCCGGCTTTGAATTGGCTGATCTGACGATAGAGGTACGCTTGATGCTGACCCCAGATCACCGGCATCGTGGTGTCGGGCGGTACCCCATTCTCGCCGTGACAGGCATCGCAAAATGCAGCCTTCCCAACAAGGTCCTGCGCACGCGCAGGGGCGCCGGCCGCGAACGCAAGCAGCATCGCGATCGCCGCGATCGAGCCAGTTCCAGCAGCTGGTGCCATTGAGCGGTCCTGTCTGAGCGAAAGACCTGCAGCGGCTTGCTTGACGGACGGCCGAGATACTGCCGCACACGCTGCACCGTTGCAAACCGGCGAGGCAAACAAGCGTCTCGTGGGCGAAGGTAGCGTGCCCACGATCAGGCTTGCTGGGCCACACTGGGCAGCTTAATGGGCAAAGGCGGTCCTCCAATCTATAGCAGGCCAGGCCATCTGATACGTCGGCTACAACAGATAGTGGTCGCAATTTTCATGAAAGAGACAGAACGGTTTAACATAACTCCCGTTCAGTATTTTCCATTTCTGGCTTGAAATGAATCCGGGGATCGACCAAACCACATTGGTCAACGTTATCGCATTCGATCACTCATACCGGCTTCGAGCCCGGGAAATTTTGGGGAGGCGGCGGGATGCTATCCAGCAAAGATAGAATTCTGACCACGCATGCCGGGAGCCTGTCGCGGCCGGCCAATCTCATCGCGTTGAGCAAGTCAATCGCTGTCGGCGAAGCCAAGGGCAACGACCCCGCATACGCGCAAGTTCTTGCCGCGTCGGTCGCCGACGTGGTGAAGAAGCAGCGTGAGCTCGGCGTCGACATTCCGGACGACGGCGAGTTCGGCAAGCCGGTAGCCGGCTCATACGATTACGGCGCGTGGTGGAACTATGCCTTCGCGCGGATGTCAGGATTTTCGCCAGCCGGAAGCCCGGCCGCTGCGGCACACGAAACCCAGCATAAGAAGTCAGGCGTTGCCGACCTGGCGCTGACGTCGTTCGCCAATCGCCGCGACTGGCAGAAATTCGGCGAGTTCTATCTCGATCCGGAATCGAGCGGTAGCCTCATGGGCAGCGCGGCGCGGCGGCCGGTCGGCCGGCCGGCTTGCACCGGGCCGATCACATATACTGGCCATGCGGCGCTGCAAGCCGACATCGACAACCTCAAGAAGGCACTGGCCGCGACCGGCGCCGAAGAAGGCTTCATGTGCTCGATCGGGCCCGGCAGCTTCGCCCGCGGGGTCGATCTTTATTACAAGACCGAGGAGGAATTCCTGTTCGCCTCCGCCGACGCGATGCACGAGGAATACAAGGCGATTGTCGATGCAGGCATCATCCTGCAGATCGACGATCCGAGCCTTCCCGACAACTGGGACATGATCAATCCGGAGCCGCCGCTTAAGGAGTTCAAGAAATTCGAGGCGGTGCGCATCGAGGCGCTCAATCACGCGCTGCGTGGCTTGCCGGCGGACAGCATCCGCTTCCACATCTGCTGGGGCAGCTGGCACGGTCCGCACACCACCGACATTCCGCTCAACGACATCGTCGACCTGGTGCTTGGCGTCAATGCCGGCGCCTATTCGGTCGAAGCGGGTAACGTCCGCCACGAGCACGAATGGCGCGTGTGGCAGGACGTCAAGCTGCCGGACGGAAAGCTGCTCATTCCCGGCGTCGTCAGTCATGCCACCAATATCGTCGAGCATCCGCAAGTCGTCGCCGACCGCATCGTGCGCTACGCGAAGATCGTCGGCCGCGAAAACGTTATCGCCGGCACCGATTGCGGCCTCGGAGGCCGCATCCATCCGCAGATCGCTTGGGCGAAGCTGCAAGCGCTGTCCGAAGGCGCCAGGCTCGCGACCAAGGAACTGTGGGGATAACCGCCCTGCAGGAGGCGGAAAATGAAACGAAGTATTGACCGAATCTTGACGACGCATGTCGGCAGCCTGCCGCGACCTGACGATTTGGTCGAGCTTTACAGAGACAACGCCCCGGACCAGACGCTGTTACCTCGCTTGCGGTCGGCAATTGTAGACGTGGTTCAGCAGCAAGCGCGGTATGGGATTGATGTCGTTAACGATGGTGAATTAGGCAAAGCCATGCGTCGCTCCGTCGATTTTGGAGCGTGGTGGTCCTACATTTATGACCGGCTTGCGGGCTTCGAGCTAAGGCAGGAGGAAGCGAAAAAAGGCCGCGCAGCATGGACATTCGGGAGTAAGGAACGAAAGGAATTCGCCGAGTTTTACTCCGAGGAAGCAAGCGCCGGTCAAAGCAGCAGCAGCAACCAAGCCACTACAGCTCAGGCTGCCACCAGCACCAGCCGGCTGTACGGACTTACTTGCACGAGTCCAGTCAAATATACCGGCCACGCGGCCATTCAGCGGGACATCCAAAATTTAGCATCAGCGGTAGGCGGCGCGCGGGTCGAGGAGGCCTTTATGACCGCTGTATCGCCCGCAACGCTTCAGATCCTGCCGAACGCATTCTATAAAAACCGCGAGGATTATACGTGGGCTCTGGCGGAGGCCATTCGCGAAGAATACAAGGCGATCGTAGATGCCGGGTTCGTCCTGCAAATCGATGATCCAGCGCTCGTCGACATCTACGACTGGTGGTTTTCTCTCAACGACGATGTTGCGGGCTATCGCAAATGGGCGGAGTTTCAGGTGGAGGCGGTCAATCATGCCCTGGAAGGCATTCCCGAGGATCGCGTCCGTTTCCATATTTGCTGGGGCAGTTGGCACGGGCCTCATAAGGGCGATGTACCGCTCAAGGACATGGCCGATTTGCTGATCAAGGTGAAGGCGCAGGCCTACGTTATCGAGGCGGCCAATGTGCGGCACGAGCACGAATGGAAGGTCTGGAAAACGACGAAGCTGCCCCAAAGCAAGCTTCTCATTCCAGGCGTCGTCAGCCACGCAACCAATGTTCTCGAGCACCCTGAACTCGTTGCCGACCGCATCGTGCGCTTTGCTCAGACTGTCGGCCGCGAGAACGTGATTGCTGGGACTGACTGTGGCCTCGGTGGACGCGTCCATCCGCAGATCGCCTGGGCCAAGCTCGAAGCATTGTCTGAAGGTGCCAAGCTGGCAAGCAGACAGCTCTGGCCCTAGTGCACGAACACAAGCCTTAGAGTGACGATGTGCCCTCCCGAATGAAATCGGGAGGTTATCGCTTCTTGGCGCTTGTGAGACGTCCACGATGTCCGCTGTTAGGTCCGCTTCCGGGGGCAAATCGGAAAACAATTGCGACCGCAGCGGAGCCGGTGGAGCGAAGGGCGGGGGCCAAGGGGAACGCGAACCAGCAAAGCACGGACCGGGCACAGAACCGGGCAACCGTGTCACAGGCGCTGGAGCGCATACGGAAAGTCGCAAAGGAAAGGAAGAAGGAGAGGTTCATCGCGCTCTTCCACCATATCAGCAACGACCTGCTCGACGAGGCGTTCTACGAACTCAAAGAGAATGCCGCTGCCGGCGTGGACGCGTTGACGTGGCGGGATTACGAGCAAAACCTTGAGCGCAATCTTGAGGACCTGCATGCTCGTGTCCATCGAGGAGCGTACCGGCACTGCCGTCACGCGAGTATATATTCCCAAGCCGACTCGCGCAGCGTCCGCTCGCGTCGCAGCTCTTGAGGACAAGATCGTTCAGAGGCTACCGCTGCTGTGCTGAATGCCATCTATGAGAGGACTTCCTCTCGTTCAGCTACGCGTTCCGCCCGCCGCGTGCGCACTACGCGCTCGATGCGCTCGTGTCGCGCTCAAAAGCCGAAGGTGAACTTCATCTTGTATGCCGACATCCAGTCGTTCTTCTACACCGTCGTCAGGAGTGCTCATCCGTTCTTGGAACACAGTATCGCGACAAGCTCATCATCCGCCAGTCCAGAAATCGCTTAAGGCTCGCGTGCTGTAAGATGTGTCGTGAGCGTCAGTGCAAGTGTTACCTCTCAGGCGCGTGATCTCTCCGCTACTTGCCTATATCTACCTGCACTACGCGCTCTACCTATGTGCCTATCGCTGTAGACTGCGCAAGCCACTAGCTACATGATCATCTTGCGCTACGCCTACGACTTCATCGTTTTCTTTCAGCATGAGGCTGACTCCCTTCGTTTCTGTTACTACATGCGTAAACGTTCGAGTAGTTCTCTCTGTCACTCTATCCTTAAAAGACCCGCCTGATCGAATTCGGCCGCTTTGCAGCGGAACGACGCGCTCAGCGTGAGCTCGCCAAAACATCACTTCGAGATTTGCCGGTTTTGACCCAGGTCGGACATTGAGTTGAACTGGCGACGAGCCAGGCCGCGGGCCACGTTGTCGCTGGCGCAGCAGCGATGGGTGCCGGGTTCTGCGGAGGAACCGAGCCTGGTCGGTTAACGAAGAAACGATGTCTTCAGCCATGGCGCAGAAACTCATCGAGCGTCTGGGCAGATGGCAGCGCAAAGCCTGACTGCGGGATGCGGCTCGCGACCGATATGCCGAGACGCTTGAGCTTGACCGCCATTTCGGCGGTTTTGATCACCACCGTGACTCCGTTGACGATCGGAGCGCCATCCACATTGACGTCCGGTTCTTTGCCGAACAACATCATCGGAATGCCCCCAGTCGGCACGATGACATCAGCGCCGCCATCGATGAGGCGACGTGCCTCGCGTTCGAAGATGGCCTGCAGTTCCAATTTTTTCGCGGGCGATGTGAAAGCTTCCATGTAATCGCTGATATTGGCTTCCATCGCGCGGATTCCAGCGATCCGGTGTTGCAGCCCATAGCGACAAATCTGCTCGTTATGGGTCGGTATAAAGGCGGGGTTGATCGCTATCAGGCCGAGCTTGCGGCCCATGATGCAGGCATGGAGCAAGGTCGCTTCACCCAGGCCAAGCACTGGTATTTTCACCGCCGCTCTCGCCTCGTACAGGCCGACGTCCTGAAAGTGGTTCATGAAAAAAACGTCATAATCCTCCCGCTCGGCCTGAATGGCGCCGCGTATCACCGCGCGCGAGAAGCGGAATTCCGACAACGCATGCACCGTGGTCACCGAGGGCGTCATGGTCTTGAAATCGAGCTCGAAGTCGGGATCCGTGCAGGCCTTCATGTGCGGCAACAGCTGCGCCAGGTAGTTGCGGTGGCCAACCTGATCAGTGGCGCCCTGCGCCCAGATGCGGTATCTCTTCGTTGCGTCCAATTTGCCCTCCTTTGGAATTTTCAACGGGCGGTCCCGACGGACGGCGGCCATGCGATGGACGGATTCGCTCTTCGGTCCAAACGTTCGCATTGTCGCAAAGGCGTTGAGGACCGGAAACCAGCAGCGATCTGGGACGTCAGATACCGGGAAGCGGCTTCGCTATTTAAGGCGCTTTGCTGCATCGTCTAAAACGGTCAGGTCAGAATACTTTTTCACATCAGTATCGGCGCTGATCAGTCCGAGTTCTTTGATGAGTGCGACGTTGCGCTGTAGCGCGTCGAGGTCCGGACGCATTCCCGGCACGTGATAGTAATCCTGCTTGGTGAAGACCCAGCCGAGACGCTCGGGGGGCTGCTTGGTCAGGCGCGAAGCAATCGCCACGACTTCGGCGTGGTTCGCCGGATCGAGAAACCAGTAGGTGATGCGCAGCGTGTCTTCCATGAAATCCACCATCGCGGCGCGGTTCTTATCGATGAAGGACTGCCGCGCGCACCAGAACAGGAGCTGCGTCAGACCCATGACATCGCGGTTGTAGAACAGAGGCTTGGCAATGCGGCGCAGCTCTGGATCGAACGAGAATGGCACAACAAGGGGAACCAGATCGGCTTTCTTCTCGGCGAGCATGGCACGCATTGTCGGCAATGGCGCCTCGATCATGACATAGTCGCGCTTCTGCTCGAGCCCTACCTTGAGCAGCATCTTGCGCATCGCGACATCGACGGCCGAGCCGCCGGCATTGATCGCAGCCACGCGACCCTTCATGTCTTCAAGGCGCTTCACCGGCCCGTCGGCGAGCACCATGTATTCTTGCGAGTAGTAGTCCTGCACGCCGTCCTGGAATTCATCAGCGATGACCCGCAGGTCGGAGAGGCCCGCGTTGTGAATCGCTATTGGCAATGTCGAGAAGGCAAGGTTTGCAATTTCAAGCTCGTTGTTTGCGAGCGCTGTGATCATTTGTGGCGTTCCGGCGTGGCGGACAGGCTCGAATATGTAGGTCCGCCCCATGTGCCGGGCGATCTCCTTTTTCTCCATGAGCAACGACGCCCAGTTCGAAAGCGGCGCGATCCAGGATACGCGGATCTTGACCGGCTCAGCCTTCGATGCGCCCTGCGCCAGAAGTGAAATTGCTGCAACGAGTCCAATCAACCAAGACCGTACCAGCCACATATGTCCCTCCCACGCGGGGCCTGCCCGGAAACTTACGATAGCGACTTTTGCGGATAAGCCGCAACCGCGACCATTCCGGTCGTGTTCTCAGCCGGCACCGATGCGGTAACGACGGGTCGTTGCAAGTCTCAATCGGCCGAGCAGTAACGCCACCGGCATCAGCTTCATGGTCACCAACCTGAGCGCAAAGCGGGTGGAACTGCTGCTTGAACTGTGGCCGCTTGCCGCGCGCTCGGGCTGCTGGTCAATCCCGGTTATCCCATGCCCACCGAGGCCGCAATTAGGAAGCGTGCGCTCGGCGGCTTTCCAGCGTGAGGGATATCGATGTTCTCGCCGCGAGCGCCGCCCTCGTTACATCGAGACGATCTTCGAAGAGCTGGTGAAGAAGCGCACCGATGGATTGCTCGTAACGCCCCGATCCGTTGTTCTCCGCTCGGGGGTGCAGCTTGCAGCCGACCAAGTCCGACTAGTGATTGATCTGCAAACCGCCCGCGCGCTCAGCCTCGTGGTGCCGCCCACGCTGCTCGCCCGCGCGGCGACGAGGTGATATTGGCACTTTTCAGAAGTGCTCAGCAGCGTTGCGAAGGTCTGTTCTTGGGGGTGAAGCAGACATTGCTGCTCCATGTTCGAAGCGGCGCGATTGACCCGGACCGGACATCGGGAAATCGCTATTGATCACCTGATCGACGCGAGCGGGCTTCATGGAACTTTGAACCTTTGCAGCGTCGGCCGCGTCCAACCCGGTGGATGGGACAAACCTGAGCAAGGCCAAGCCGCACCGCGGCGGAGCCATTGCTCACGGAGAACGCCGCAATGGCCCCCGTCCCCGGCAACATCAGCGTCATTCCGCTCGCTCCGCCCCCGGACCTGAAGGTGTTCCGGCCCCAAAGCCCGTTCGTCGCCCTTGGGCTCGCCGTGAACCACCTGATGACGAAGCCGGCCTTCGCCAATCTGCGCTTCGGCGATTGGTCGCGCATCCTGGTCGGCCAGATCAATCGCAAGCATTACTGCTTCGCGGTCGACAGCAAGAACCAGATCCAGGGATTCATGGGCTGGGCCCTGACCTCGAAGGAAAATGCCGAGGCCTGGGTGGAAGGCCGCGGGGCATTGTCCTTCGCGGACAGCCTGGACGGCGATTGCGTGGTCTTCAACGCGTGGGCAGCGAACACGGGCAAGGTGAACCGCTTCCTGCTCGGCGAGGCGCGCAAGGTCATCGCAGGCAAGGACACGGTCTATTTCAAGCGCTTCTACAAGGACGGCAGCGTCCGGCCGGCGCGACTGCGCGTCAACGACTTCGTCGCACAACACCTCAGGCGACCAAACGGCGACGCGTGCCCTCCATCGGACAAATCGATGCAGCGGTGATCGACCCATTATGGAACTTGGCTCTGACGACGAAAGGAACGAGACATGGCTTTCGTGGAAGGAACGAACGGCTCCGAAACCATCAATCTGTTCGATGGTGTCACCTTCGGCGATGACCTGATCTACGGCTACGGCGGCAATGACTCGATCTTCGGCCAAACCGGCGACGACCGTATCGTCGGCGGCACCGGCGCCGATGCGATCAACGGTGGAGGAGGCTCCGACACGGCGAGCTACGTCACCTCCACCGCTGGCATCATTGCGAGCCTGACCGCGGGAGCGGGCGTCGGCGGCGACGCCGAAGGCGATACCTACACCAACATCGAGAACCTTACCGGCAGCGATTACGCGGACGCGCTCGTCGGCAACAATAGTTCCAACTCGCTGTATGGATTGGACGGTAACGACTTCCTCGACGGCAAAGGCGGTGACGACTTCATGAGTGGTGGATCGGGCAACGACACGCTCAAAGGCGGAGGCGGTGCCGACGACCTCCAGGGTTCCGTGGGGATCGATACGGCCTCATACTATGAGTCGCCCGAGGGCGTGTTTGCCGTGCTTGGCCTTGTTGGAGCGGGCGGCGACGCCGAAGGCGACACCTTCATTGGCATCGAAAACCTCACCGGCTCGATCTACGCCGACACCCTGTGGGGAGACGACGGCATCAACGAGCTCATGGGCATGGACGGCAACGACACGCTCAAGGGCTACGGCGGCGCCGACAGCCTCCATGGCGGAAATGGCAATGACACGCTCCGCGGCATGGACGGCAACGACACGCTCGATGGCGGCGCCGGCGCCGATACGATGCAGGGCGGCACCGGCGACGACACGTACTACGTCGACAATGGGGCCGACGACATCATCGAGGTCGCCGGCCAGGGCGCCGACCGGGTCCGGACCAGCACGAGCTACAGCCTCGCGCCCGGCTCGGAGGTCGAGATCCTCGAGACCACCGATCCGACCGCGGCGACGGCGATCAGTCTGGGCGGCAACGAATACGCCAACATCATCATCGGCAACGCCGGCAACAATGTCATCGTTGGCGGCGCGGGCCTCGATACCATGTTCGGCGGCGATGGTTGGGACGTCTTCGTCTGGCATTCGATCACCGAGATGGGCTCCACGCTCGACGCCAACTCGGATACCGTCAGGGATTTCAACGCGGCGGACGGCGACCTGATCGTACTCAGTCTGATCGACGCCGACGGCAACGCCGGGAATGGCGACACCGCCTTCACGTTCATCGGCGACGCCAGCAATCCGTTCACGGCGGCCGGGCAGGTCAGCGTTGCCCATGTTGGCACCGTTACTTTCATCCAGCTCAACACCGACGCCGACGCCGAAGCCGATGGAGTGATCCGGGTCGGCGCGCAGGCAGTCGATGCGAGCTGGTTCGTTCTCTGACGGTTCGAGCTCTCCTGGCTCCCCAGCGACGCAAGGCGCCTGGGTTTCCTGGGATCGGGATGTCGGTTCTTGGCACATCGCGACGAATGTGACAGCGGCCTGAATGCCCGAAATGCGAGGACAAGCGGACTCGTGAAAGACGCCCGATCGACGCGAATGACCCAACTGCCGGATTTGCTCATCGTTCCGCTCCGCCCGGCAGGCGCGCCGTAAACTCTGAGCCTTTGCCCGGTCCGCTGCTCACGGTCACGCGCCGCCCCTGATTGGCGCCAACCAGATCAAGATTGTCTCCGACTTCTGTCGCCCGCGCGGAGAGCTGCTGAGAATTGATTGTGCTGCCCTGCCCCCCAAGTCGCTCGTCGGAAGGCGACGCACGCTTTGCCACCGCGCGTAACCCGAGCTGGAGAACTGCGCCCTACACGTGCCAAGCGCCTCCAAAAATCCTGTCTCGTTTCTTCCACCCGAAATGATGAACTCTATTCGCGCAATGGCGGAGCCTGTCGCGCTCGAAATGCCGGGTGTCGGGGATTAACCGTCCGTCAACCATATTGCGGCACGGTTGGCACATGCCAAAGGAGCCAGCTGCGGCGAGAAATATCACTATTGCGCGTTGAATGCACTGGAAGACGATGCGCGCAAGAGACAAGAGAGTTTCTTTTTGTGCACATCGATCGACCCATGAGTAGCCGGGACGAGTGGCAGCGAGGGGCGGAACGCGTCAGCGCTTCGATTGCGCAAGTCTCAGAAAATGCGGTGTCGCGCGGGCTGGTCGCTGTTCGGGTGGCGCAATGGTCCCTTTTTCCAGCGCTCTCCCGAGTCCCGCAAGCGAAGTCCCTTGGTGTCGCACCGTGTGCGGTGGAATAGGCACAACTGACAAGCTACGGCCAACCGGCATAGAGAGCCATTCAGGTGTCACTTTTAGCATTGCTGATATCCGCAATCATCCTCGTCAGCTGTGCCGGTTCGGCTCAGTTTTTTGGAACCCCAATGGCTATTGATCATCTTGAGGGCAACTATGTGAGCCTTGCGTCCTGCACATTTGAGCAACTTGCTCGGCGGCACGAGCGATTGGCGCTGATGGATAGGGAGCAGTACGTTATCAGAATAGCTCGTACTAACGGCTCAGAAACACTATGGGAGCTCTCGTTCGTCAACGAAGATGGGGGCAGACAGACGCGGCTCGAAGTTAAGTCAATGGATGGATCGTTCCCAAGCGAGCACGCGCTGGCGCTAGCACGTGCGTGCGCGGCATAGCTGCCGATCCATCCTTTGCCGTACGAATCGCCGCGGCATAGGATGGAATTTCAGGTCGCGTACCGTCATGAGCTTGAGGTTAGTTAGGCGGCGCGCCCATTGCTACGGTGGCGCCCCGAGCGCGACAAAGGGGGAACTGATGCACAGCAGAATCAACAGACCAACGATTGCCGTGGTGGCGCTGCTTGCAGCACTCTGCCTGGCCCCACGGGACCAGGCCGCATCGGCCCCGGAGATCGACGCGAGCGTGAGCGCGACGCTCGAAGACTTCTTCCGGGAGGTCTGGTCGGGACGGGACCTTGCCAACCAGGCGGTGGCAATCCTGGTCTTCCCGACAATCGTCAAGGCGGGCTTCGGGATCGGCGGCGAATATGGCGAAGGCGCGCTGCACATTCGCGGCCGCACCGCCGGCTATTACAACATCATTTCGGCATCGATCGGGTTTCAGTTCGGTGCGCAGGCGCGATCCGTGATCATCATGTTCATGACCGAGACGGCACTCGCCAATTTCCAGCGCACCGACGGCTGGAAGGTCGGCGTCGACGGATCGATCGCCATTATCGCGGTTGGGGCCGGCGGGCAGATCGACACCAACAGCATCCGTAGTCCGGTGGTCGGGTTCATCTTCGATCAGAAGGGGCTGATGTACAATCTGACACTCGAAGGCTCCAAGATCAGTCGCATCCAACGGTAGCCGGAGCGCCATCGTGTATATCGAGAGTTAGATTCGGCAGTATTGGCGTTTCATCACGTTTGACGATCGAAGAAGAGGCAGTTTCTGCGGAGACTCCGCCGGTAGCTGTGGGAAGTAGTGCTTCGTTCGTGCCTCCGTCTGCAGCCGGTAAAAGATGACCATCCAAGTCACGGGACTGGTTGTTGGGGTGGTGGAGCCTATGCGGGCGCGAGTTGACGGTTCGGTTCGAGGACGGCCGTGAGAAGACTTGCACTCTGTCTGAGGGCGATGATCGGCCGGACCGGCGTAGTGGGCCAATCGTGTTCCCCCCATACGGCGCGGCGTGAGGAATGCAGATTAAACCCTTGGCCGGTTCCTCCCTCGGCTGGGGGCAGGGCTCTCACAGCCCGCCCTTCGGGCGCATGAAGCACTGAATCGTGCCGGCGAGCATGAAAAGATAGGCTTGTCCGTCGGGAGCGTAATCGGGAACGATCTTGTCCGGCGGCACGATCACCCAATTATCGTCAAGCCAAGCATACCAGCGATCCTCTGGATGCTTTCCGTCGCCTTCGACTTTGAATTTGGTTTTGACCGTGTCGCCAGCGTCGCAGCAAGAGAGCGAATGTCTGTCGCGGTAAAGAAACTTGTGATTGTCGGGCCGCATCAGGTTTTTCAGAAATTCCTTGTTTGGGCCGTCCGGCCACTCGCGCTTCGTGCTGTTTTCGAGAAACGAATCGTCCGGCCAACTGTCCAAACTGGCTTGGCCGAAACCTGTCGTCGAAAACGCAAGAGAGATCGCTACCGCCAAGAACTCTGACAAGATCGTGCGCGCGCCGGTCTCTTGCATGTCGCCTCCAGGCCATTGGAGGGAGTAATGATGGGGGCAGGCGAGGCGCCCAAGTGTGATCTTCCTCACAGTCGGGCTTAGACCACCTCATCGATTAGGGCCTGAAGCCCCCACTGATCGGAACAGTTCACCCGTCACATCGTTGGTTAATTTGAGTAGTAGTGCCAGTAGGGCCTAGGTCATGACGAAGACGCGAGCGTACCGGCAGCGCGCCAGAAAATACTTAGATGAAGCCCGCAAGCTTCCAGCCGGAGAGCGGCGGACGAATTTGGTTGAACTGGCCCAACTCTGGCACCACCTGGCGCAGGAGGAAGAGCGAGGCACATTTGGGAACCGCGACCGCCGTAGCCCCCCAGCCCGGTCGGCCCCGGCTCAGCAGCAACAGCAAATCCAGCCTAAAAAGGTTGAGAAGGAAAAATAAGTGCTGCGCTCCGCACGGTGGCGGTGAAGGATCGGATGGCGGACATTGATTGGAATGACATCCTGGTGGGACTCGGCGTCGTCCTCCTCTTAGGAGTTGGCGCTGGCATTCTCTCTGTAGAGCTGGAAGAGATACGCAAGCGGCGTAGGCGGTGATTTGGAGACCCGGTGGCCGGGGCCGGCGAGCGCCGAACTGACTGTCAGGCAGAGGAACGTATGGCACCCTTCAAACGGAAGTCGCCGCAACCCGCCATGAGTAAAGCAGAGCTCAGGGCGCAAGGTGTTCAGGCACTGGCGCAGATGACTACTCCGATCACGAAGTTGCCGATGAAAATCAGTAGGCAGTGCAAGGACTGCGGTCGCTTCAACTCGGTGCTGGTAGAAGCAGGTGAGGCGGTGCCGGCGTTCAAGTGTTCGACCTGCGGTTAGCCCGCATCAAGAAGCGAGCTGGCATAACGTTTTCCGCATGGGACGACACGCTCCCGTCCGCCTTCTCCTCGCGGAGCGGGTGTGCAGCGAGGACAGAGCGGCCGGTATCAGTACGGAGCGCCTCGACTGCCGAAGCGGTAATTCAAGCCGATCTTGGCGGTGTGAATACCGCTGAACTCGTGGTTAAAGCAAAATGGCCCGCCACCTACGATATTCCCGGCTGGAGCTATCGCAGAACCGCACGACGAGAGCGAGTGATTGTCGCCGATTCCTATAAACATGTATTCGCCCTTGATGCTCCAGTTGTCGGCAAATGCCCATTCCACACCCCCGCCAAGTGTGGCTGTGGTGACGGTATCCGTGCCTGCGGAGGTCGAAATAAGCCAGTTGCCGCACCCGGTCGCAGGCGTATTGCATTGATCGAACACCGAAGCCCGGACTGGAACAAAGGCGGCGCCACCCTTGACATAGATCAAGGTGCGACCCCAGGCGTAGCCCAGACGGCCCGTGATCATACCATACCAGTCGCCGACCTTGGCGCTGCCCAATGCATCCGGCGTGATTGCTGGCAGCGTTGGACTGCGAAGGGGATCGAAAGCCGAGCCTTCGAGCTTCATGTATCCAGCTTCGCCTTCGATCCCGAGCACGAAGGCCGAGCCGACCGGCTGCCAGTTGCAGCCCAGGGTGCCGCCGCCGATGAAGCTGTTGTCTAGGCCGATATTCCAGGCGTGACTATTTTCGACCCTCCCTCCGACGATGCCGCCGGAATAGGAGCGGAAAGTGGAGTTGCCCAGATCCGTGAAGATGGCGTCCCGTTCATTCCACGCACCGCCGACGTAACCGCCGATATAGCAGCCCGTCCAATTGAAGACGGCGGGAGCCGGGGGCATCACCGGCCTGCGCAGATCGGCAGCGCTCGCCGTTCCAGCAAAAGCAAATGCAAAAAGGGCGACCGTGCTGAGCTTTGGCTGTTGCATCGCAGGATCTCCTCTCTGAAGGGAGACGATAATTATTACTCTGTTGTTGCACCGTAGTGGTGACGCAAAAGCCACATCTGCTCAGTATTCGACCGCCGCATCCTGACTACGCGGGCGACATGAGTTGCCTACTGTGCTACCGTCAACGACATGCAACTTGGCCCCCTATACCCCGACCGCGATCGCGGACCCTTCGGGATTCCTCGCGAGCAACGGCAACTGTGGGCGCGGCGGGCTTTTTTGGTTGCCGCTAGCACCGCAATTATTATGGTCGCTCTCGTTGGCGTCAGCGCCAAGGAGCCATGGTTGTGGGCACTGTTGTCACGATAACGGCGTCCTTTCCTGAAAACCGCCTTAGTTGGCGGCCTCGTCAGGAGGCAGCATGCACACCACGACACTTCTGATCACTATCATAGTTGTTCTGAATTCTTCTCAGTGGCGGCTGGCAAACCGAATGGGCCATACGACCGACCACCACACCTGAATGAAGCCGAAGACGGGGATGTCAATCCACCTGAGACTGGGTCACGCCGAAATCATAGAGGCTACGAAATAATACCCGTATCCCAGAAATAGACCGCAAGCAGGTCTGGCCCCACCACGTCTGCATTTGCGCGCTCCTTCAATCGGGCCGACCCTGTTTCGCCAGTCGCGGCCGGCGGCTGTCGTGAACGATCCTGCTGCCCTGCCGCAGCGTAATTGCTGCATTCGGCCACCGGGCGAAGCTGCGATTATTCCTTGATGGTGCCATGGTGTTCTCGAAGGTCGCGTGGGAACGGGTAGCGTTGCACCGAATTTAGAGATTGCCGGGTGGTGGATAGAGAAGGGTGGCACCCATGTCTGACGACCTTGCCCACCGGAGGGATAGGCTCCTCAAGGCTGAACCCGACACTCGCGCAACAAACCGCTCAGTGGTTTCGGTTCGCGACACTCCACATGCTCCGATTGTCTTTTTCGAATGGGCTCCTGCGTCTGGATGCGCAAATGGCATCGTCAGTGTAACACTCGGTGCAAATTGCAACACTCAGGTTCGGCCGAATGGTGAAGTGATGAGCGAAATGCTTGTTGTCGCGCATCTGAGATGCAGCGTCCAGGCTGCTCTCAATCTTCGCAGGGCGCTTGACAATGCCCTGTCGTTGGCCGTTCGAGGGCGAGTGCCGAAAGGCAAGACGAACTAGCTGCTCGTTGCCACGGTGTGGCAGGGTGCAGGGGCGATCGCTTCGTGGGAGGCGTTGGAAATGCCTGTGCTCCGTTTGGTTGTTTACACAAATGCTTTCTGAGTCGCGTTAGCCGTCTTCGGGATCGCTGTTGCGCAGCCGCCACAAGGCGGATCGGGAGGAGCTTGTTAACGTATCCGCTGAGCGCGAGAGATGAAGATAAGTGAGGACGCTGCTGGTTGAGCCCCACAGGGCCAGCGGTGCGGTGAAGTCAGGCAAACCCGCCCTCCGGCGGCGCCAGCGCGCCTACGGTGACACCTTCGCGCAAACCATCACGAGCGGACTATTCGGCGCACCCCTCGCGCAGGTGACGGTTCGCTCGTTAATCAGGGTCACGGGACTTCTGCGCGGGCCGCAGTATGCGATAACAAGCACCTCATTTTGGTTGCACTCCGCTCTGCAGGCGGCCGCCTCGCAGTTGGAACGCGTAACGCGGATAGCGCTGTCGGGGGCTGGGGACGCCGCAATGCCAGGCGGCCCAGGAGGACCTTCGGCTCCCTGAGGTCCGGGCGGTCCTGCGGGGCCGGCAGGACCGGGATCACCCGGTTGGCCTGCTGGCCCGACCGGGCCAGGATCTCCCTTAGGGCCGCTCGGGCCCTCGCCACAACCTGCTACCCAAATGCAAACAGCGACCGCAGTGGCAATACCTTTGACTCGCATCACGCACCTTCCTCCTTGAATCCCAATTGCCTGCGGATACGCTGGGACAGAATCTCGAGCCGGACTGGAAGGAACACAGCAAAGACGCGAGCGATTGAGCCCAGCGCTATCCCGACAAAACCATGATTGATAGCTTGCCGAAATTGAATGGCTGCGGATCCGGTTCCGACACTTGTGGTTTCCCTCCCACTACTCCGCTGACCGGTCTATTTGAAACAGTCGCATCGCCGCGGCGCGCTCCTCCGCACTCTTGAAGCGGATCCAGAGACCGTCCTTGTCGGGACGCATTTGCACCACGGTGAAGCGCGGCAACCGCAACCGCTCAAGCTCAATCCGCAGATCGTCGCATGCGGCGCCTACAGCATTGAGGTCGGCGCACGCGTCGTCGAAATGTTTCCGCAGCCTCACGACATCGGCGTGAAGTCGCTGCAAGGTTAGCATGCGCGATCGCAGCAGAGCTCTCATCTGCATGCACTCGTCGCCGCGAGGGCTGAGGCATATTTCCGGTCGTATCTCCGCGCCAGCCAGCACCAGAAAAACTTCGGCCTAAACGCCCTCCGTTCGGCGCGGTCGACCAAACGCCCTATCCGCAAGCACATTTGTATCACCCTTCCTAAAAAAGGGGCAATGAGTGCCGGTGGGTGGCGTTGTGCCAAAAAGAGCGGAACTCATGCAGCGCAGCAATTATCCCATCACACTCGTGGGCACGGGCGAACAATGTGGGAGTCACGGTGCATCCGCACGCCACGTTCTAAGCGCGCCTCATACCTCCAGCCTAGTCTTAGCATCCGGCCACCTTGATCGCCCCACCGATCAAGATGGTAGGATGGGTAGAGGTCGCATCAGTGCAGCTAGGAGCCATCTGCACCAATCCACCCATCACGACAAGGCCCAGAGCGGCAACGGCTATCAGACCGTTTTCGAGAAAGCGACGCTTTCCGTTTAACTCCGCAACATCGGTCGCGAACTCTCGATTGAGCCGGTAGAGCCGGCGAATAGCAAGTTGGCGCCGGTCGTTCGGCCGACGAACATAGGGGCTGTCGGGCCCGATTTTCAGTGTGGCGCGCGGCATGGGGGTTCTCACTCTCACTCCCCTGCGGAATGAGAACGCCCCATCGAAACGATTCGTTCCAGGTACAGGGGTGAGACATCGACAAACCCCGCTCCTGCACCACCACGCGTTCCGCTGCCAAGCTGCGGTCCTGGCGCGTCGCCATCCTCCGCAACCGCTCTCACTACCTTGGTGACGTACAGGCAAGATCGGGGCGCAGTTGCGCTCAGCGCAGAGGTCAGACGCTAGGCCGAGAGATCACACGAGTGGGTCGTAGAGAGAGTGATGCGATGCACCGTGACCGTCTAATACTAACTCGAAGTGGCCCCACCCGGTATAGGTGACTGGTTGGGGGCTGGCTTGCGGGGAGTTTTCGCCGCAGATGTAGACGCTGCAGCCAGCGCCGCCCGGAGCGCTCTCAGAAAACAGCAAGTCAGCGTGCCCAACCTCGACTTCGTTGAGCTCCGCGGGGGCGATGATTGCTATTACGCTCACGGCCTGGTCCGGTGAGAATTCGATGACATCCTGTTCAATTTTCAAACCTGAGACTTCCGGGAATGCGGTCTGTGTTGGAAATACTAGATCGAAGCTGCGCCCCATATGTCCGTGGTCGATACCGAAGCCCGCGACTGGTGTGGGGCTGGGGGAGTTGTTTGGAAAGTTTTCGACGCTGAACTCGAGCACGCTGCGGCCCTCGTGTTCCGCGGGGGTGATGATTGCTATTACGCCGACCGAATCCCATCCCTTCGAGCCGTCTCCGCTGGTCCAGTTGACGACGAAGCCGCCGTCGTCGGCCTCTCCTCCATGCTGCTCTATGTATGGTAGCAGCACTGTCGAACGGCCGCCTCCGCCAGTCGAGTTAAAGACGGGGTTCGCGTCGATTGTTGCGGGATTCGCGACATTGGCGAGGATGAAAGTGCCGGTGCCGTAGTCAACCATAGGAGCGTCCGTTCCGTGATCGGCCCCTCCAACGATGTGTCGCGCCCGGGGCTAGACAGGTTCATGGACCTAATGGCCCCTTTGCGGACGCTCACATGCGCCCGGATGTTCGCAGAGGGCCAGCGGTGAAGAGCGTGAGGCCGAGGAGGATTGGGGCAGGGGCAGAGAGGGAAAAGCCCCGCCTGGATGGGGGCGGGGCCGGAGTTGGGCTCAGCGCCGAGGTTGAGACGCAGGGCCATGACTGTCAGTCAGGCAAACGGTCCGTCGAGTTCAGCAGCACATCGGTCAAATCGGCGTAAACGCACATCTTGTGACGGCCATCACAAAAACCCGACGGCGCCAGCGGTGAAGAAATGGCGCACATGGCTACAGGTGATCCCATGTGACATAGATCGACTTGAAAGACCGCACGCATTTTGCGCGGGGATGGCGATGGGGAACGCAGACGAAGGCTTTTTCGGAGATGCATAAGGAGCAGGTCCACGGAGGACTCAAGCTCCGGGCCAAGTTGGCTAACGCCTCCACAGAGGAGAAGGCGTCAGAACTCAAATCTGATTACGGGTGGCAGGTCGCCAGAACCGAGCGATCTACAGAAGCAGTTTCTTCGGGGGCATTGACGGAGGTGGCACGCGAACTGTTGATGGCCATCACGGGTGCGCAGCGTGGCAGCCAAGGTGCGGGCCGTGCGAGCGACGTGGGAACCTCCGGCACCAACAGCCCTTAACGGGCTCGTCGACGTGGGCGGTCAGGTGCTCAAGGATTTCCACAATTGCTGTGTAGCGAAATCTCAGCCTGAGGCCATGTCGCTCCAGAATCGGACGCGGCCGCCTGTCTCCCCAACGGAGAAGCAGGCGGCCGGTATCCGAGCTGCGCGAATCGAACCCGAATGGCGCGGCGCTATCTCGCCGTCGCCTCGACCGCGCCGCGCCGCAGGTCGGTTTCGATGGTGAGCGGCGCGTTATCGCCGAAGCGCGTGCGATAGACCTGCATGTTCTCCATCACGCGCTGCACGTAGTTGCGGGTTTCCATGAACGGGATGCGTTCGACCCAGTCGACCGGGTCGACCTTCGGATTGCGCGGATCGCCGAAGCGCGCGATCCATTCCTGCACGCGCCCGCGCCCGGCATTGTAGGCGGCGAACGCCATCATGTAGTTGCCGCGATACTCCTGCATCACCCCGCCGAGCTCGGCCGCGCCGACCTGCAGGTTATAGGGCGTATCGTTCTTGAGGCGCTTGACGTCGTAGCTGCAGCTGAAGCGCTTGCAGGTATCCCGTCCGGCTTCCGGCGTCACCTGCATCAGGCCCATCGCCTGGGCGTGCGACCAGTCGGCCGGATTGAACGCGCTCTCCTGGCGAATGATGGCGAACAGCATGGCGCTGTCGATGCCGGGGCCGATCGGCGAATAGCGCGGCACGCCGACGGTCGGAAACGCGTAGTAGTCGAGCGGCAAGCCGCGCGCCAGCGCGGCCTTGCCGAGATTCAGCATGCCGCGCGCATCCTCGCGCTGCTCCGCCAGCTCGCCGAGCGCGGAGAGCGTACCGAGATCGTCGATCGACTCGCCGATGCCGGCCATCAGCGCGATGACCAGAGGACGTTCGTTGAGCGCGTAGAGGATCTCGGCCGCGTGCACGAGCTCCAGCCGATCGCGCTCGGCCTGCTTGTCGGGCTTCGGCGGCGGCGGCGCAAGTGCCAGCGCTGCGAGCCCGAGCTTGGCGCGGGCGAGCTGCCCGTAATAGGAGGCCGAAGCACCGGCCGCCGCCTGGTACGCGGCGCGCGCCTGATCCGGCTGCTGCAAAGCTTCCGCCACGCGCCCGAGCCAGTAATGCGATCGCGCCAGCGAGGTCGGATGCCTGCTCACCTCCTGGATGCGGGCGAAGTGCGTCGCCGCCGTCTCAGGGTCATCGAGATAGCGCAGGGCGATCCAGCCCGACATGAAGTGACGCTCAACCCGGGAATTTTCCTTGGTCGGCTCGGCCGCCTCCGCCACCGCCCGATAGGCGGAACGGGCATCGCCGAGATCAAGCAGCTTGCGCGCCATGATCCGGCTCTCGACCCACCATTCCTCCCCGTCGTGGACCTGCGCGAGGTCGCGCGGTGCGGCCAGCAACGTCTGCGCGGCTTCGGCGATCTTGTCGTCGTGGCGCAGAAGGTGCACGCGCGCGAAGATATAGCCGGGCTCGTTGCGTGCGTCCGCCGGCACGGCCTCGAGCAGCTTCTTGCCATTGCCGCCCTTGCCCATGAGCGCGATGCGCGCCTGCGCGATCGCGACGTCGGCGGCGCCCAGCCGGCGCGCGGCCCTGATCGCCGCCTCCTTGTCGCCGGCGAACAGTCGCTTCTCTACGCGCGCCTTGTGGTCGGCGCGGCTCAGGAACTCGGAATAGCGCTCGAGCACCTGCTTCTCGGCATCGGTGGACAAAGTATGATTGCGCCACGCCTCGCGCACCAGCGCGCCGGCGCCTTCGCTGTCGCCCTGCGCCAGCAGTGCGCGCGCCAGCACCAGGCGGCCCATACCCGACTGCGGCGGCGAGTCCTTGAAGAAGCTCAGAGCCTGCTCCGGCTTGATATTCTCGACCCAGAGCATCGCCTCGGCGCGCCGGCGGAACATCCCGAGGCTCGGCCAGTTCGGATTGGCGGCGATGAAGGCGAGGAAGCGCTTGCTGTTGGCGCCGTTGTGGTCGCTGCGCAGGATAAGCCATTCGGCCAGCTTGCGCGCCGCCGGGTCCGTGATGGCGGTTGCGACCTCCGTCGCTTTGCTGGCACCGCCCTTGCGCAGCGTGTCGAGGGTGTTCCGCACCAGCGCGATTTCGGACTCGGGCGTCTCGGGCGACGACCCCTGTGCCAGCGGTATCTGCGGCACCGCGCTTTCGCGCGATTTGCTGTCCTTGGACTTGCCCGTTGCCACCTTCCTTGCGGAGTGCTTTGCGGCCTTGCCCGCGGCTTTGGCGGTCGCGGCAGACGAGCTTCTGGCTCCGCTGCGCGCCGTTCGCCTCGGTCGCCAGGCTTACGGCGAGCATGCTCACACATGCGAGCGCGGCAATGAGTGCTGACTGGTAACGTCGCGTCATCGGCGTAATCCCCCACTGTCCCCGGCGAATCGCTTCGCCCCCAGCGCGTGTCACGCGCTCGCCTTGACGGACGCCATTCTGTCCACGATTTGGGCGGAAAAGCGGTAGCGAGACGGCGGCGCGGAGGAGGGAGCGGACCGAGTTTGCGGCGGTCGTCAGCGCATCAACGCGAAGCGCAGGGCGCTACTTCGCCGTCGTGCCGCCGTCGATCGGAATCACCGTGCCGGTGATGAAGCTGCCGGCCGGCGACGCCAGCAGCAGCGCGAGCCCCTTGATTTCGTCGGGTTGGCCGAGGCGTCCCATCGGCACCAGGGCGGCGAATCTCTCGGCGATCTCCGGCTCACGGTGCATCCGCCCGCCGGCGATGTTGGTGAGGAACGGACCCGGCGCGATGGCGTTCACCCGCACGTTGTACGGCGCGAGGTCGACGGCGGCGTGGCGCATGATGTTGCCGACCGCGGCCTTGGCCGCGACATAGCCGTAGCCGACCAGCGGCTCCGAGCGCGTGCCGGCGATCGACGTGGTGGCGATGATGCTGCCGCTCCGCTGACGCTTCATGTGGGTGGCGGCAAAACGAATGGTCATGAAGGTCGCGTTCAGGTTCAATGCGACGGCGCGCTCGAACAGCGTCAGGTCCATGGTGTCGATGCTGCCGCCGGGTGAGAGCGCGAAGCCCGGCCCGGAGCTGATGCCGGCATTGGCGAACATCGCGTCGAGCCGGCCATGCCGCTCCACGGTACGGTCGATCGCGGCGCGCAAGGTCTCGCTGTCGCCGATGTCGACCACGGCATGCTCCACCGCGCACCCCGCCGATCGCAGCCGCGACGTGGCGCGTTCGAGCGCGAACGCGTCCACATCGGTGAGCACGACGCGTGCGCCGTTCTCCGCCATCACCTCCGCGAAGGCGAGGCCGAGCCCGCTCGCGGCGCCGGTGACGAAGGCGACGTGGCCGTCGATGTCGAACAATTGCTGCTGCTTCACGGTGCCTCCCTGCGTCCCGCGCGCCGGCATCCAGCATGCGCCGGCGTCGGTGTTTTGCAAACGCCGGCCCGCGCCCGGTCGATACGGGCTCGGGCCGTTGTGCGCGCCGGCCGAGTTGCCCTATCAATGCCGTGGCGCGATCGACAATAAACGGGAGGAGGATGCCGTGGCGCTCATTCCGAAGGCTTTGCAGGAGCATATCAACACCGCCTACCCCGCGCATGTCTGCCTCGTCGGCACGGCGCTGCCCAACGGCTATGCCCAGATCACGCCGCGCGGCAGCACGATGGTTTACGACGACGAGCATTTCGCGCTGTGGGAGCGGGGCAGGGGATCGACCACCGGCAATCTCGCCGACGGCAGCAAGGTCACGATCTTCTTCCGCAAGCCGCCGCTGCGCGAGGCGGGGCTGTTGCCGCGCGGCGGCATCGCGCGCTTCTACGGCACCGCCACCATCTACAAGTCGGGACCGATCTACGAGGACATCTGGAACAAGCTGATCGAGCCGGAGAAGAAGAGCGACCCGGAGAAGCGCGGCTTCGGCGTGCTGATCAAGGTCGAGCGCGCGGAGGATCTGGGCGGAGCGCCGCTCACTCTCGCATAGGGCGGCTACCACCAGGCTGCGCCGGCGGCCGGCTTCTGAACCGACTGGGACGGGGTCGAAGGGGTTCTTCAAGTTCGCCGGCGAGCGTTGACCTTGGAGCTAGCGATCCGCTACCGCCAATAGCGCACTCGCCGCGACCTGGAGACCGTCCGCGCGCTGATGGTGGCGCAGCCGGTCGGCGAGCGCCGCGCGCGCACGCTCGGCTTGCGTCGCATCGAGCGCATCCAGGGTACGCCGCATTCCCGTACCCCGGGCCTGTTGCCAGTACTCGTCGGCGTCCAGGTAGCAAAACGTCTGCCAGTCCGCATCCACCCGCACATTGCTGAAGCCCCCACGCGTCAGGAGAAGGGACAGTTCCTCGGGTTCGGTAATCCAGCCCGGCTGTCGCGGCGGACTGAGGGAAAGATCCGTCAGGACCGCTTCCAGTACGCTGCATTGGCTGACGTGCCAGCTCGACAAACCGAGCCGTCCGCCGGGTTTCAGGACCCGTCGGAATTCGCCCAGCGCGCGGGGCTGGTCCGGAAAAAACATGATGCCGAATCCGCACAACACGCGATCGAACAGCGCATCGGGAAAGTCGAGATGCTCGGCATCCATGACGCGGACCCGCGCCGAGAGCCCACGTCGCCCCGCCTCCTCGTTCGTGGCGCCGACCATCTCGTCCGCCAGATCGATGCCGGCGACCTCGCCCGTCGGGCCCACTGATTCGGCGGACGGAAAGAGCACCGCTCCGCGGCCGCTCGCGACGTCGAGCACGCGCTGGCCGGGCGCGACATTTGCGACGGTTGCGAGGCGCCGGCCAAAATGCGCGAAGCATCCCGGTCCGGCGTCATAGTCAGCGGCCGCCTTGTTGAACTGCATCCGGGTCTGGGCCTTGCGGGCTTCCCGATCATTGTTCATTCGCATGTCTCCCCCAACCGGCCGGCAAGCGCAGTCTTCCCCAGAGGCGCAGTCTCAGCCAATTGGTAACGACGCGAGAGCGGCAATGTGTAGCGGGATATCCAGCGGCTGGTCTGAGAGCAGGGCGCAAATCGTCGTCTCGCGCACCGCTGATGTCGCCTCGCGGGACATCGGCTTGCCCGACAGCGCAAATACGCCGGGGGTCGGCAAGCGCGACGAGTCGGCACCCCAAAGCGCCTATTTTTTTGACTATAAATCGAAGATAGATATTGACTACGTAATGGAGACATACTATAACCTCGTCCATCCCGCTCGATGAGGGGCGTCTCCGGAGACGATCCTGACGACAGGGCGGGAGTGGCGTCCGGGGCGGCGGCAGAGACCGCAGGCTCGGGAGGCTCGGGACCCCGCTCGCCGGGTGCGACTCCCGGCCGCGCGCAGTGCGCGCGACGGATCCGGCGGCAACGCCGGCGATGCAAAGCGGGCCCGCGCCAAAAACCGCCATGCGGAGCGCCGAGAGGCGCGCGCACCGATCGCAAGGTGCGCGCCGCGCCTCGCGAACGTGGCTGTCGCGCTGTGCGAGCGCGACGTTTCAGTCGGGTGCGCCTTGTCGGCGCTCCGCGGCCCCTCGCTTGCGGGGCGGCTGCGAAAGGAAAACCAGACCGCGGCGCTGACGCTCCGCGGCAACGAGAGGTGCTGTTTAACGGGGCATCGCCGGCGCCCGCGCAAATCCGGCCCATGGAGACGAGGTGTTCGACAGCGTGACACGGGGAGGCCGCAGCGCGGTGACGCGGCTGCGGTCACACCACCAGGACGATCGAGCCGGTGGTCCGGCGCGATTCCATGTCGGCATGGGCGCGCGCCGCGTCGCGCAGCGGATAGCTGCGGCTGATCTCGATCCTGATCTTGCCGTCCGCCACCATGGCGAACAGGTCGCCCGCCGCTTTGAGCAGTTCGGCGCGCGTGACGGTGTAGTTGGAGACGCTCGGATGGGTCAGATAGATCGAGCCGAGCGCGCCGAGCCGCCGCGGCGGCACCGGATCGGGATCGCCGGAGGCTTCCCCGAACGACGCCATCACGCCGCGCCGGCGCAGGCATTGCAGCGAACCCTCGAAGGTCGCCTTGCCGACGGAGTCGTAGACCACCGGCACCCCTTCGCCGCCGGTGATGTCGCGCACGCGCGCGGCGAAATCCTCCCGGGTATAGACGATGGCGTGGTCGCAGCCGTGTGCGCGCGCGACAGCGGCCTTCTCCTCGCTGCTCACGGTGCCGATCACGGTCGCGCCGAGTTGCTTCGCCCACTGGCACATGATCAGGCCGACCCCGCCCGCGGCGGCATGGAGCAGGATCGTATCGCCGGGCTGCACCCGGTAGGTTTCGCAGAGCAGCGAGCGCGCGGTCATGCCGCGGATCATCATCGAGGCGGCGGTGCGCTCGTCGATATCCGCGGGCAGGGGGATGAGGCGGGCCGCCGGCACGATGCGCAGCTCGGCGTAGGAGCCTTCCGGCATGCCGGCATAGGCGACGCGGTCACCCACCGCAAAGCCCTCGACCTCGGGCCCCACCGCGTCGATCACGCCCGCGCTTTCGAGCCCGATGCCGGAGGGCAGCGCTTTGACCGCATGCACCCCCTGCCGCATCAGCACGTCGCGATAATTCACCGCGACCGCCGTGTTGCGGATGCGGACCTCGCCGCGCCCGGGCGCGCCGACCTCGACCTCCTCGAGTCGCAGCACGTCAGGGCCGCCATGGGCGTGGAAACGAAAGGCCTTGCTCACGGTCCGAGCTCCTTCGCCAGCGGATGTATCGGGATCGGGCGCGACGCCGGGCACGCGCGGGAAACGGTCGTCCTCGACCACCAGGGCTGGACTTGGCGGTACCGCAAACTCCGGACCGACTCAGGGCGCGAGCGGCTCGAGGTCGAGGCGAAGCGCCTGCAACACCCGCGCGTTCATGTTGTAGGTGCCGATCAGCACCGTCAATTCCACGATCTCGCGGGCGTTGAAGTGATGCTCGACGTCGGCGAAGACCTCGTCGGAGACCAGGATCTCGCGCGTCATGGTGTCGGCGTAGGCGAGCGCGGCGCGCTCGCGGTCGCTGAACAGGTTCGAGCCCTGCCAGTCGGCGAGCGCGTTGCAATCCTTCAGCGAGAGGCCGTCGGCCAGCGCCAGCGACGGTACGTGCTGGCGCAGCACGTATTGCGCGCCGGTCAGATGGCCGATGCGGATGATGATGATCTCGCGCAGGCGGCCGTCCAGGCTCGTCTTCCAGCGCACCGTATTGGAATGGTTGAACCAGGTCTCGGCGAGCGGCGGGGCGTTGAGCAGCATGCGGTAGATGTTCGTCAGCTGGCCGCGCCGGCCGGAGCGATACCTCTCGATTGCCTCGGCGAGCTCGGGGTGGTCCTGCTCTTCAATCAGGGGAACGCGTGCCATGGGGTGCCTTGTACGTGCGGTCGATCTTCGGGTAACGCGCCGGTGCGAGCGTCACTCCATCTTGAAGTTGGCGGCCTTCATGACCGGAACCCAGCGCGCGGTCTCCTCGCTGATGAACTGCCGGGTGGCTTCGGGGCCGGAATCGAGGATCGGCTCGAAGCCCGAGGTTACGAGGATGCGCTGGAATTCCGCGTCCGCCATGACCTTGCGGGTGGCCTCGGTGATCCGATCGACGATCGCGGCGGGAATGCCGGCGGGAGCGAACAGCCCGTTGAGATTGCCGGCGATCATTCCGGCGAGGCCGGCTTCGACCGCGGTCGGAATGTCGGGCGCGGCCTTGATGCGGGTTGTGGCGTTGACCGCGAGGATGCGCACCCTGCCGGCGCGATGGAAATCGAGCAGCGGCCCGCCGACGTTGGGCGTCATCATCGGGATGTGCCCGCTGGCGAGGTCGGCGACGCCGGGCGCCGAGCCCTTGTAGGGAATGTGCACGATGTCGGGCGCCCCGATGAGCTGCTTGAACAGCTCGCCGGCGAGATTGGTCAGCGTGCCGGCGCCGGCCGAGCCGTAGGAGAGCTTGCCCGGATTGGCCCGGGCATAGGCGATGAGCTCCTGCAGGTTGCGCGCGGGGACGGACTCGTGGATCACGATGGAGGTCGGCGAGTTGCAGACGATATAGATGCCCACGAAATCCTTGAGCGCATCGTAGGGCGGATTGTTCATGATCGCGGGAATCAGCACCTGCGTGCTGGTGTTGCCGAACAGGAAGGTGTGGCCGTCCGGTTGCGCGCGTGCGACCTCGGCAGCGCCGGTTACGCCGCCGCCGCCGCCACGGTTTTCCGTCACCACGGTGCCGAGCAGCGGCTTCATCTTCTCCGCCCACAGGCGGCCGACGACGTCGGTGGCGCCGCCGGGCGAGAACGGAACGACGAGCCGGATCGTGCGCTCGGGATAGGCGAGCGCGCTGCGCGTCAGCATTGCGGCGGACAGCGAGGCCAATCCGGCGGTCAACACGTCACGTCGATTCATGTCCACTCTCGAAATGCTTGCGGGATATGTGCAATCTTGGTCTGGATCGCCGGGATTGTAAATCGACACTCAAGTGGTCGCCTCGATCATCGCGCGCAACTCGGGCGTGACCTGCGGCATGACCCCGAACCAGGCGTGGAAGGCGGGGCGCGCCTGATGCAGAAGCATGCCGAGTCCGTTGACGGTGGGATTGCCGCGCTGGCGGGCGGCCGCCAGCAGCGGCGTCTCGCGCGGAATGTAGATGATGTCGGACACCAGCGCGCGGGCCGGCAGGCGATCGAGCGCAAGGTCGAGCGGTGGCTCGCCCATCATCCCCTGGCTGGTGGTGTTGACCAGCATCGCCGCGCCCTCGAGCGCGGCGGCGCGATCGCTCCAGGCGAGCGGGGTGATCGGGCCGCCGAGGTCGCGCTGCAGCGCCTCGCCGCGCGCGCGCGTCCGGTTGATCAGCCGGATCTCGTTCGCGCCCTGGTCGATCAGGCCCACCAGCACCGCACGCGCGCCGCCGCCCGCGCCGATCACGACGATGGGCCCGGCATCGGCCCGCCAGCCGGGCTGCGCCTCGCGCACGCTTTCGATGAAGCCGAAGGCATCGTGATTTTGTCCGGTGAGCGAGCCGTCGGCGGCGACCACCACGCAATTCATCGCGCCGATGCGACGCGCGAGCGGGTCGACGCGATCGACGATGGCGAGCGCCGCCTCCTTGTGCGGGATGGTGAGATTGCAGCCGGAGAAGCCGAGCGCCGGCAGCGCGCGCAGGGCCGCGCGCAGGCCGGGCGCCTTGACCGCGAGCGGCAGATAGGTGCCGGCAAGGCCGTGCTGCGCGAGCCAGTAATTGTGCAGCCGCGGCGAGCGCGAATGCATCACCGGGTCGCCCATCACGCCGGCCAGGAGGAAGCGATCGGGATGCGTCATACCGAATCCGGGTTGATCAGCTCATGTGGCCGGCGTCCCGCGCTTGCGCCGCGTCTTGCGCCGGCAACGCTCGATATCGCATTCCGGCCCGGTCGCCTACTGCAGGTTGGGGACGAGCTTCTTGACGGTCTCGATCAGCTCCGGCGGCGTCTCGTAGAGCCGGGCGACGAGCGTCTCGAGGTGGTCCGGCGGGCGGAAGGTCATGTCGAGCTTGATCTTCGCCGCCTCGGCCACCAGCGCCGGGTCCTTGAGGGTTTCCGCGAACGCCTTGCGCATCAGCTCAACGCGCTCCTTGGGCACGTCGGGTGGAAAGACGTAGGGCCGGCCGAACTCGGTGCTGGCGAAGACGAATTGCATGAGCTGGCGCTGCTCGCCGGTGCGGGCGTAGTCGAAGATCGACGGCACGTCGGGAATCTCCGGGATCGGCGATTCCTCCGCGCGCAGGAGAAACACCAGTTTGCCCTCGCGGATGAGCTGCTCGTAGATGCGGAACTGCAGATAGGACGCGCAAGCGCCCTGGATCTCACCGCGCTCGATGGCGAGGACGGTATCGGTCGTGCCCTTGTAGCCCTGGACGATGCGGAAGCGGGTGCCGAGCACGTGGTTGAACACGGTCGGCAGGATGCTCAGCGACGAACCGGCGCCGGCGCCGCCCACGATGAACTCCTGCGTGAAGAGGTCCGCCGGCGTCCGCACCGGGGCGTTGAACCAGCGCACACAGACGCGGGACGGCAGCGAGGTCGCGCCGAGCCAGTTGAAGCGGCGCGGGTCGACCTCGACGTTCATCTGGCCCATCAGCGCCTGGCTCGGCACGTTGCGCGAGAACGAGCCGAACACCGTGCCGTCGCGGGGCGCCTGGGCATAGAGGAAGTTGGCCGCGGCGATGCTCGCCGCCGCCGGCATGTTCTGGACGATGATGGTCGGCTCGCCCGGGATGTGCTTGGCGAGGTAGCGGGCGAGGAACCGGCCAGCGAGATCGTAGTCGTTGCCGGCGCTGTGTCCGACGATCATGCGGATCTGCTTGTTGCGGTAGAAATCCTGCGCCGCCTGCGCCCAGGCCGGCGCGAGGGCGGTGCCGGCCATGCCGGCGGCAAGCGCGACTGTGGCGAGCGAGGTCAACGGCGTCATGGGGCGCGGTTTGCCTTATTCCGCTGCGTGCCTGCGCGCCAGGGCCGCCGCCGCATTGTCGTAACTCTCCTCGCGCGCGAGCAGCGGCTTGAGGCCAACGAGCTCGTAGTAGTCGTCGAGCGGGATGAGGTGGTCCTGGCAGGGCGCGAGGGAATTGTCGCGCTTGAGCAGGCGCAGCACGTTGCGCACGCCCTGTGCGGCTGCAAACAGCGCGACCGAGGGGAAGGTCGCGGAGCAGACCCCGGCCGCCTCCAGCTCCTGCAGGCTGCGGGCCTTCGGGCCGGCCGCCTGCGACAGCGTCGCCATGTGCGGCCCGCCGACCTCGCGCAGCACCCGCTTGATGTCGGGAATGGTGTCGACGCCCATGGGCTTGGCCATGTCGGCGCCGGCTGCCATGAAGAGCTGGCAGCGCGCGATCGCGGAGTCGAGGCCCTCGACGCCGGCGGCGTCGGTGCGCGCCGCGATGAACAGGTCGCCGTCGCCGCGTGCGTCGAGCGCGGCCTTGAGCTTGGCGAGCATCTGCTCGACCGGAACGATCTGCTTGCCCGGGAGATAGCCGCAGCGGTTGGGAAACACCTGGTCGCTGATGAACAGCCCGGCGACGCCGGCCGCTTCGAACGCGCGCACCATCTGCCGCACGTTGTTGACGCCGCCGAAGCCGGTATCGGCGTCGACATAGACCGGCACCTCGACTGCGGCGCAGATGCGCGCGTAGTGGTCGGCATAGTCGCGCATGTTGGATTGGCCCATGTCGGCCTGCGCCAGCATGCTGCCGATGGCGGCGTAACCGCCCGCCGCCAGCGCCTCGAAGCCCTCGGCCTCGATGATACGGGCGGACAACGCGTCGTAGGCGCCGGGCATCAGCACCAGGCGCTTGCCCGCCATGATCGCCCTGAGCTTCTTGCGCGCGGTCATTCGGTTACTCCATGGATTCGATTGCCGTCGTCAGCGCCGGCTGTCGGTTGCGGCCTGCAGCCACGGCTGGTCGGCGGCCATGCGCCGTTCCCAGCCCGCGATGTCGTCGTGATGCTTGAGGGTGAGCCCGATATCGTCGAGGCCTTCGATCAGGCGCATGCGGTCGGCGGCCGGGAGATCGAATGTGATGTCGGTATCGGGCCCGTTGATGCGCTGGGCCTCGAGATCGACGGTGAACGGCGCGGCGCCGTCGACGGCGAGCACACGGGCCTGGAATTCGTCCGCCTGCTTGGGCTCGAGCACAATCGGGAGCAACCCGTTCTGCAGGCAGTTCTCGCGATAGATGTCGGCAAAGCTGCGCGCCACGATGACGCGGATATTGTTCGCCAGCATTCCCCACACCGCGGCCTCGCGCGAGGAGCCGGCGCCGAAATTGTGCCCGGTCACCAGAATGCCGGGCTCGCGGAACTGCGGCCGGTTGAGCACGAAATCGGGGTCCTCGCTGCCGTCGTCGCGCCGGCGTGCGCGCATGAACAGCAATGTCCTGTAATCGGGCTTGAGCGCGCGCATGGCCTGCACCGGCGCGATCTGATCGGTGTTGATGTCGTCCTTGAGGAGCGGGACCGCGATGCCGGTATGGCGGATGAACGGCTGCATCAGGCCTGCCCCGATCTGAGTCGGCGCACGTCCGCGATCCGCCCCGCGATCGCTGTCGCCGCGGCGGTCTCGGGGCTCACGAGATGCGTGCGCACCTTCGGACCCTGGCGGTGCTCAAAGTTGCGGTTGGTGGTGGAGACGCAGCGCTCGCCCGGCGCGCCGCGATCGCCGTTGCCGCCGGCGCACATCGAGCAGCCGGACTCACCCCAGAAGAAACCGGCATCGCGGAAAACCCGGTCGAGGCCGGCAGCTTCCGCTTCGCGTTTCACCGTGCTCGAGCCCGGCACGACCATCGCGATCACGCCGGCGGCGACGTGCCGCCCGCGCACGACATCGGCCGCGGCCTTGAGGTCCGGCAGCCGGCTGTTGGTGCACGACCCGATAAAGACGCGGTCGACGGGCAGGCCGACGAGCGGCGTGCCGGGCGCAAGGCCCATATATGCGAGCGCGCTTTCGGCCGCGGGGCGCCGGCCATGATCGAGGGCGGCAGGATCGGGCACGCGGCCGGAGATATCGAGCACCTGGCTCGGATCCGTGCCCCAGGTGATCTGCGGCTCGAGCGTGCTGCAGTCGAGCATGTGCTCGCGATCGAAGGTGGCGCCATCGTCGCTCGCGAGCGTGCGCCAATGCGCGAGCGCGCGATCCCACAGCGGACCCTTGGGCGCATAGGGACGTCCGGCGATCCATGTGAACGCATCGTCGTCGGGCGCGACGAAGCCCGAGCGGCCGCCCATCTCGATATTGAGATTGCACAGCGTCATGCGACTTTCGATCGGCATCGCGCGCACGGCGGCGCCGGCATATTCCACCACGTGGCCGCGCGCTCCCGCGACGCCGAGCTCGGCGATGATGCGCAGTGCTACGTCCTTGGCGGTAACATGCGGCGCGAGCCTGCCGTCGAGCGTGACCCGCATGCGCTTCGGCCGTTTCAGCGCCATCACCTGGGTGGCGAGGATGTGGGCAAGCTCGGTCGTGCCGCAGCCGAAGGCGAGCGCGCCGAGGCCGCCGACGGTGCTGGCGTGACTGTCGGGCACCGCGTGGGTCGCGCCCGGCAGCACCATGCCGAGTTCGGGCGCGACCACGTGCGAGATGCCCTGCTCGGGGTCGTCGATATCGAACAAGGTGATGCCGTTGCGGCGGCTGCCGTCGCGCATCGCCTTGAGAAAGGCCGCCCCCGACGGATTGGTGGTGTCGTCGCGGCCGGGCTTGGTGGCGACGGTGTGGTCCTGCATCGAGAAGGTCAGGTCGGGCCGGCGCACCGGCCGGTTCTGCTTCTCCAGTTGCTCGAAGGCGTGGGGCGCGTGCAATTCGTGCAGCACGTGGCGGTCGATATAGATGAGCTCGCGGCCATCGGCGCGGCGCGCGACCAGATGGGCATCCCAGATCTTTTCGAACAGGGTCCTGGGCATGACGTCGCCGCCCTATCGAACTCGAGGCTTCGCGGCCGAGCCGTTCATTCGTTGCGTTGGCCCATCTTGGGCGGGTGGGACCTCGAACACAAGTCGTCAGGCCGCCATCGTCTGCATCGACGGCGGCCAGCGATGCCACGCCGCGCAGGCCTGCGCGGAGCGGCGAACACAAATCCCTCTCCCCGCGTCTGCGAGGAGAGGGACGACCGCGACGTGCGGCGATGGGTCGATCGCGTTACCGCGTTTCCGGCAAGGCGAACACATAGATGGCGTTGTGGCCGCGCACCGGCTTGAAGGTCCGCACGACTCCGAGAAGGCCGGCGGTGCCCGACTGCGCGTCGCCGGTCATCACGGCGACATACTGTCGGCCGTTCACGGTGTAGGTGATCGTGCTGGTCGAAATGATGCCGCCGAGCACGGTCTCCCACAGGATCTTGCCGGTGTCCGCATCGAAGGCGCGGAAGCGGCGATCCATGTCACCCCAGAACACCAGGTCGCCGGCGGTCACCAACGCCGACCCGTTGCCCGGAATCGGCTGCGAATGAATTCGCTCGACCTTGCCGGTCGCCAGGTCGACCTTGGCAATCGACGCGAAGGTCTTGGGATCGGAGCCCGGACGCATGACCTGCCGGCGCGGCCCGAAGCCCGCCGGATTGCTGTAGTTCTCGGTCATGTCGAGACAGGCGTCGTGGTACGGGATGTAGAGGGCGTTCTTGCCGGGATGGTAGGCGGTCGACCAGAAGCTCCTGGTGTTGTGGAAGCAGACCAGGACCCTGTCACCGTCCTTCTTCTTGACCTTGTCCCAGTTCATGTGGGTGCGCCCGGTATCCACATCGATGTGGGAGATGTGAAAGTCCGGAACGTCGAGCGGGAAGGGCGTGGCCCAGATGAACTGCCCGGTCGTACGGTCGAGCATCCAGATTCCGCCGGCCTCTCCGACCTCGACGACGACGTCGCGCTCCTGCCCGCGAGGAATGTTGGGATTGATCCACTTCACCGCCGCGGGATCGGGATTGATGACGGTGCGGAGGAGGGTGCGCTCGTGGATATGATCGAGATCCCAATCGTCGCCCGGCAGATGCTGGTAGTACCACACGAGCTTGCCGGTCTCGACATCGATGGCGACGGTCGAGTTGCTGTAGAGCTCGGAAGGTGCGGCGCGCGGAACGGCATCGATGTTGCCGTGGCGCTTCCAGCGCGTCCACGGCTTGGGATTGGAGATCGCCCAGTAGAGCACCTTGCGCGCCGGGTCATACGAACCAGGCAGCCCCCAGCTGCTCGCGATCCGTCGCTCGAGCGGCGCATTGCCCCAGGAATCGCCGCCGGGCTCGCCCGGCGCCGGCGTGTTGTAGAATTTCCACATCTCCTTGCCGGTCCTGGCATCATGGGCGGCGATGAAGCAGCCCGCGCGCGTCTCGCAGGTGCGGCCGGTGATCACCTTGCCGTCGGCGACGATCGGCGCCGACGTGGACTGGGTCTCGTCCTTGTAGTCGTGGACCTTGGTTTCCCAGCGCACCTTGCCGGTCTTTGCGTCGAGCGCCACGAGGAAGCCGTCGTGCGCGTCGTAGAAGACCAGGTCCTCGAAGATCGCGATGCCTTTCGTTCTCGCCCGCTGCGGCCCGCCGATGATGTCGGCCGCCTCCTTCGGGATCTCGCGCCAGTACTCCCAGAGGAGATCGCCGTTGGTGGCGTTGATCGCCAGCACGCCGGCGCCCGGGCTCACCACGTACATGACGCCCTGGGCGACGATCGGCGTCGTTTCCGAGGTGCCGGCCCCGAGTCCGCGCGTCCATGCCATCTTGAGCTGGCCGACATTGCCGCGATCGACCTGGTTGAGCGGGCTGAATCGCTGCTCGTCGTAGGTTCGATTGAGCATCAGCCAGTCGCCCGCGGGCGGATTGACCAGCATGTCGCGCGTCACCGGCTCAAAGCCGTTGGTTTGCGCGGCCGCCTGCGTTGCAAATACGCAAATAGCCGCCGCCACGATCGAGGACGAAGCCCTGATCATAAGTCCCTCCCTTTGATTTTGTGTGGACCGGTCAGCCCAGTGGAGACAGCCAGCCCTGGGATGAAACTAGATCAAAGGCGCATCGCGCTGACAAGCTGGCCGCGGGCTGTGCGGCCGCACATTCCGGTGCCGGCGCGGCGGCGGCGGAGCAGTGGAAGGGAGTAATGGTGAGGCGACGTCGAAGGAAGATTTCGATGGTGGAGGTTGCCGGTGTGGTCGTTGGCGCGCTGCTTGGCATTTGCGCGGCCGCGCACGCCCAAGACCAGGCCGCGATCGAAGCCGGCGAGCAGGTCTACGCCGACAATTGTGCGTCGTGCCATGGCGACAGGCTCAGGAGCACCGGCGCGATGCCGGATCTGAAGGAATTGCGCCCGGGCGATCGCGCACGGTTCGACAAGTTCGTGGCCGAGGGCCGGGGGCAGATGCCGGCATGGCAGGGCACGCTGAGCCCGGAGGAAATCGACCAGATATGGGCTTACGTGCGCTCGCGGGTGGACGGCCGGTGATGCTCCGTTCCACCGCGCCAACGAAGCACGGCGGTGTCGGTCCGCCTGCGGCTGCGATGAAAGCCGATCGCCCCCGGCCGAGGCCGGGGGCGATGCCTGAACGGTGCCGCGCGGCGGGGCTAGACCAGCTTGACGTTCTTCAGCGGCAGGTTGCGCACCGGCTTGCCGGTCGCGGCATGGATGGCGTTGAGCACGGCGGGCGCCACCACGCAGATCGTCGGTTCACCGACGCCGCCCCAGAAATCGTGGGTCGGCACGATCACCGTTTCCACCTTCGGCATTTCGGCAAGCCGCATGATCTCGTAGGTGTCAAAGTTGAGATCCACCATGCGCCCGTCCTTGACCTTGCACTCCCCGTAGAACGTCGCGGAGAGCCCATAGGCCACCGAGCCTTCGACCTGGGCGGCAATCTGGCCCGGATTGACCGCATGGCCGCAATCGAGCGCCAGCACCATGCGGTGAACCTTGACCTTCCCGCGATCACTCACCGAAACCTCGGCGACGGCGGCGGAGTAGCTGCCGTAGCCCATGAACTGCGCGATGCCGCGATGGACGCCGGCAGGAAGCGGCTTGCCCCAGTCGCCTTTGTCAGCGGCGGCATTGAGCACGGCGAGATGCTTGGGATGCCGGCTCATCAGCGCGCGGCGAAACTCGAGCGGATCCTTGCCGGCCGCCCGCGCCACCTCGTCGATGAAGCACTCCATGTAGACGCCGTTCTGGTTGGTGTTGACGCCGCGCCACGGGCCGACCGGCACGTGGGTGTTGCGCATGACATATTCGATCAACAGGTTCGGCACGCTGTAGCCGAGCTGCGCATCGCCGGCTTGCTCCCAGTAGCCCTGCAGCTGTCGCTGGTCCTGGCCGTTGACGATGCCCGCCGGATTGAGCGTGGCGTTGATCGACTGGCCCGACACGCGCACGTGCAGCCCGACCAGATTGCCGTTGGCGTCGAGGCCGGCCGACAGCCGGCACTGCGAGATCGGGCGGTAGAAGTCGTGCGCCTGATCCTCCTCGCGGCTCCAGATCAGCTTGATCGGGACGCCGGGGAACTCCTTGGCGATGGCGACCGCCTGGTGCACGTAGTCCTGCGTACCGCCGCGGCGGCCAAACCCGCCGCCGAGGTCGTGCCGGTGGACTTCGCATTTGGCGAGCGGCACGCCCGATGCTTCCGAGAGCGCCGCCAGCGACGCCTCCGCGTTCTGCGTCGCGACCCACACCTCGGCCTTGTCGGCCGAGAGCTTCACCGTGGCGTTCATGGTCTCCATGCACGCATGCGACAGGAACGGAGTGCCGTAGACCGCCTCGACTTTCTTCGCTGCGGTTTCGATCGCCTTTGCCGCGTCGCCGTTGCGGCGATCGCCGTTGGTCGTCGCAGCGGTGAGCCCCTCTTTGAGATGCTCGGCGATGGTGGCGCTCGACTGCGATGCGCCGGGCCCTTCGTCCCACACGACCGGCAGAGCGTCGAGCGCGGTCTTGGCCCGCCACCAGGTGTCGGCGACAACGGCGACGCCGGTGTCCTTCACCTTCACGACCTTGCGAACGCCGGGCATGCCGGCGACCTTCGCCTCGTCGAAGCTCTTCACCTTACCGCCGAACACCGGGCAGTCCTTGATCGCCGCGCACAGCATGCCCGGCAGCTTGACGTCGATGGCGTAGACCTTGCTGCCGTCGAGCTTGTCGGCGGTGTCGAGCCGCTTGAGCGGCTTGCCGGCGATCTTCCAGTCCTTCGGATCCTTGAGCTTGATGCCCTTGGGATCCGGCGGCTCGAGCTTGGCGGCAGCGCCGGCGACCTTGCCATAGCTGGTCGAGCGGTTGGAGGCCGCGTGGCGGATGACGCCGTCGGACACCGTAAGCTCGCCGGCCGGCACCTTCCACTCGTCGGCCGCAGCCTGCAGCAGCATGATGCGGGCGGCGGCGCCGCCGCGGCGGACATAGTCCTGCGAGGTGCGGATGCCGCGGCTGCCGCCGGTCGACATGTCGCCCCAGATGCGCTTGCGGGCAAGGTTGGTACCGGGGGTGATCTGTTCGGTGGTGACCTTGTTCCAATCGCATTCGAGCTCCTCGGCGACGAGCTGGGCGAGGCCGGTGAGCGTTCCCTGGCCCATCTCCGAGCGGGCGATGCGGATCACGCAGGTATCGTCGGGCTTGATGGCGACCCAGACATTGACCTCGGCGCCATCGCTGGCGGCGGTTTGCGCGAGCGCCGGACCGATGCCGAACGGCGCAGCGAACCCGAGTGCGAGCCCGCCACCGGTGGCGGCGGAGGCTACGATGAACGTGCGGCGTGAAAGTTTTGCGGCCTTGCCGCGGATCTTATGTGTCATGGCGGCCTCCCTACGTCCTGGACGTGTCGTTCGCCGCCATGTGCACGGCGGCTCGGATACGCTGATAGGTGCCGCAGCGACAGATATTGGTCATCGCTTCGTCGATGTCCCGGTCGGAGGGCTTGGGGGTGCGCTTAAGCAGCGCGGCGGCCGCCATGATCTGTCCCGACTGGCAGTATCCGCATTGCGGAACGTCGACCGCCGCCCAGGCCTTCTGCACGGGGTGCGAGCTGTTCGGCGAGAGGCCCTCGATGGTGACGATCCTGTCGGTGTCGCGCACGTCGCCGACGCGAATGGAGCAGGAGCGTTGCACCTCGTCATTGATGTGCACGGAGCAGGCGCCGCACTGAGCAACGCCGCAGCCGTATTTCGTGCCGGTGAGGCCGACCTGCTCGCGAAGCACCCAGAGAAGCGGGGTGTCCGCCTCGACCTCCACGTCGCGCACACTTCCGTTGATGTTGAGCTTTGCCATGAGTTTCCTCTCGCGGGTTGCCGTCGACGCGAAACGTCTTGTTCTTGCGATGCCGGGGCGGAAGAAACCTGGAGAAAATCAAAAGTTCGCCCCAGCCCATTGGAAAGGATAGCGCAATTTGGGCGCCTTTGCCTACCGGCTCTGGCCGCGCCCGAAGCGCGCAGCGCTATGGCGAATGACGGGCGCGATCGCATTGCGTCGCGCAGCGCGGCGGCTAGGTTGGTCGGTCGCGGGCGGCGCGAACGGCATCGCGAGGTGGATGACGGTATGCGGGAATCGATGGCTGCATTGCGTCCAATCGTCATCGAGCGGGATGACGTCAGCATCGAGGTCCTGGCGCAAGGAAGCGGGCCCGTCGTTGTTCTGCTGCCTTCGCTTGGCCGCGGCGCGGCCGATTTCGATCCGATCGCGCAGCGCCTCGCGGACGCGGGCTATCGGGTGTTGCGGCCGCAGCCGCGCGGCATCGGGCGAAGCCGCGGCCCGCTGGACGGGATCGACCTGCACGACTGCGCTGCCGATGTGGCTGCCGTGATCGAGCACGAAAATCGGGGGGCGGCTTTCGTGGTGGGACACGCCTTCGGCAACCGGGTGGCCCGCATGCTGGCGACCGACAGTCCGGCTTTGGTGCGGGCGGTGGCACTTGTCGCCGCCAATATCGGCAAGGCGCCGAGCCCGCCGCAGGTGCGCGCGGCCATTCGCAACAGCGCCAATCCCTTGCTGCCGGACGCGGAGCGAATCGCCGCCTTGCAATTTGCCTTCTTCGCTCCCGGCAATGACCCGCGCGGCTGGCTCGCGGGGTGGTATCCGGAAGTCCTGGCGGCGCAACGAATGGCCGGCGATCGCACCTCGCGGGAGGAGGATTTCGCGGCCGGGCAGGCGCCAATTCTTTATCTGCAGCCCGACCACGATCCGCTTGCCCATATGGAAGACGCGAGGGCTTACAAGCAGCACTTTGGCGAGCGCGTCACGGTTGTCGTCATCGAGCGCTCCAGCCACGCCGTGGTCGCCGAGCAACCCGAGGCGGTCAGCGCCGCGCTGATCGCCTATGCGCGCACCTTGTGGCCGCCGGTCGTATCCTAGTGGCCGGCCGCGCTCCCGCCATGCCGGCATTGCCAGCGTCGGACCAGATAATTGAACACGTTGGTGTGGAGGTCGGCGCGGTTGGCGCGTCTGCTCTTGTTCGTGAGGTCTTCGCCGTCGGCGAGCAGCTTGGGGCCGCCGGCCGCTTCCGCCAGGAGCTGCACCCGGCAGGCCCGCTCCAGCTTCAGGGCGAGCCACACCGCTTCCTCGATGCTGCGACCGGCGGTGACGATGCCGTGATTGCGCAGAATCAGCACCTGGTGATCGGCGAGGCAGCGGGCGACCGCCCGCCCGCGCGCCTGGTCGATGATGAGGTCCGTGGTCTCCGCGAACACCGGCACGCCCGCGCTGAAAATGGAGCCGTCATTGCCAACCGGCAGCAGCGGCCGGCCGAGCGAGGAAAACGCCACGGCGTGCGCCGGGTGGGTGTGGACGACCGCCGCGATGTCCGAGCCGGGCGCGCAGGATCTCGGAATGGATGAAGACCTCATTGTGACGCGGCATGGTTCCGCCCACCCGCTCGCCCTCGAGATCGACGGTAATGATGTTGCCGGGTGTCATTTCCTCGAGACCGATGCCCGCGGGCTTCATCAGGAAGCGCCCGGCGCCGTCGGGCAGACGCACGGTCACGTGCCCGGCGACGTAGTCGCCCTGGTCCTCGCCGACGAGCACCCGGCCCGCATCGATGAGCTTTTCGCGCAAAGCGTCGGTCATGTCAGGCTCCTGCGAGCTCTCCCGTTGTGGCGGTCTCTCATCGTCCCTACATTCGGATTTCAACAGGTTCCAGCGCGAGCAGGCCATGAGCCAGCGACCCGTTCCCGGGGCCGAGCAGCCCCGCACCGAGCCGGAAATCATCGCGCCGGGCGACGCGGACCCGCGTCTGCGCAGGAATGGCCCGCATTTCGATGGCCGCACCACCCAGCGCATCTATGTTGCGCGGCTCGGTCCCTTTGGCTTTGCCGTGGTGGCGCTCGTAGCCGCATTGATTGCTGCCGTGGCGCTGTTCGTGGTTCTGGGCGCGTTCGTCATCCTGATACCCCTGGCCGGGGCGCTGCTGGCCATCGCCATCGTTGTCACCCTGCTGCGGGCGATCTTGCGCGACCGGTGAAAGCGCGACTGCTCGTGGCTGCTCGAAATCGCTGTCGACGCTGCGTTTTGGAGAGGCCGGCCCTTTTCGCCGGCGCTCGCCCCAAATTATTGGCGGGCCGGTACCTGAGGTACCGGCCCGCCAGCCTTATCATGGTCGTTGAGATGAGACGCTTAGGGGCAGATCGCCCGAGGGGATCGGGCGATTTGCAATCAGAAGGCGCTGACGCCGGACTGCTTCAGCAGGTCCGCCATCTTGCTGCGGGCATAGAACATCCGGGTCTTCACCGTGGCCGGGGGCACGCCCACGATGCGCGCGACCTCGTCGACCGACTTCTCGTGATAGTAGACGAGGTCGATCACTTCGCGGTGCGCCGGGGAAAGCTGGGTGAGGCACTTCTGGACGATGTTGCTGCGGTCCTTGGAGCTCACCACGGTTTCCGGATCGTCGGCGCTGTCCTCGATGGTCGCCGCCATCTGGTCGTCGAGGTGCTCGTCGGTCCGACGACGCAGCGCCGAAAGCGCCTTGTAGCGGGCGATGGCGAGCAGCCACGTGGAAACCTGGGACTTGGATTCGAAGGCATCGGCCTGCCGCCAGACGTCGAGGAACACCTCGCTCACGAGGTCCTCGGCCAGCGACTGGTTGCCGGTCAGCCGGACGATGAAGCGATACACCCGCACGTTGTGCCGAGCGTACAGCACCTGCATCGCGCGCTTGTCGCCGTCGGCGATGAGCTCGATCAGCGCCTCGTCCGACGTGTCCTGGACAGGCGCCCGGAAGTGCGGCGACGCGACATCGCGCAGCACATACTGATTTTGCATGACGATCCCCTTTAGTCAGCCCTTAAGCAAACTGACTAACAAACCCCTGTTGCTGCGATGTTACGTGGGGAGGGGAAAATGGTTTCGTCGGCGGGGCGAATTGTTTCGTGGGCCGGCGGGCGACGAAACACAAGGTATCATGGTACGGCGAATTGTTTCGTCCGGTGAGGCAATTTTGCTTCAGTCCAGCGCAGATGTTTCGCCGGTCGGGGAAAACAGGTAGCCCCCGCCGCGGACGGTACGGATGACGGAGGGTCGGGCAGGGTCAGGCTCGATTTTCCGCCGAATCCGCATGATCCGCAGGTCAATGGCCCGGTCGAAGGCCTCGGCATCGCGGGCATTAGCCAGTTCCAGCAGCCGGTCGCGGGACAGCACGCGCTTGGGATTGGCGGCAAAAACCTTGAGCAGCCCGTATTCGGACGCGGTGAGGGGGTGTTCGTTGCCCTGGTCGTCGCGCAGCGCCTGGGCGTCGTGGTCGAGCCATTTCGTTCCAAACCGCACCCGCGCCTTGTCGGCTGCGGGCGGGGCGCTGGCCGGGGACGGCGTCGCCGGCTGCGGACCGGCGCTGCTGCTCCTGCGCAGGACAGAGCGGATGCGCGCCAGGAGCTCGCGCAGCTCACACGGCTTGGCGAGATAGTCGTCGGCGCCGAGCTCGAGGCCGACCACGCGATCGATCGCGCTCGCGGTAGCGGTGAGCATGATGATCGGCACGCTGGTACGCTGTTTGAGGTCACGGATGATCGAAAGGCCGTCTTCCTCGGGCATGTTGAGGTCGAGCACGATCAGGTCCGGAACCTGCTGGGCGATGGCCTTGCGCAGGCTAGCGCCGCCGTCGCACAGGCTGACGCTGAAGCCGTGCATGCGCAGGTAGTCGCCGACCATCTCGCGCGCGGGCTGCTCGTCGTCCACCACTACGATGTGCTGCGCCTGGCTCATGTCACCGGCAACGTCATTTTAAACGTTGCGCCTCGTCCCGGCCCCGCGCTTTCGACCGCGACCCCCCCGCCGTGCAGATCGACGATGCGCTTGACGATCGAAAGGCCGAGACCGGTCGAGGTCTCGCCCGCGGTCGGCTTCGCCGAAAGCCGCTGGAAGCGGCCGAATAGCCGAGAAATGTCTTCCGGCGAAAGACCCGCCCCCTGGTCCTTCACCTGAACGACTATACCGCCGGTGTCCTGCGTCACCAAGAGGTCGATGGTCCCACCGATCGGGCTGTACTTGACGGCGTTGCTCACGAGGTTGTCGATCGCCTCGCGGATGCGGTCGGCATCGCACATGGCAGCATGGTTGGGAGGCGCCGCGACGGTGATGGTCTGCTCCTTGCGCGTGGCCAGCGGCCGGTTGGCCTCCGCCACTTCCTGCACCAGCACCGCGATATCGACGGGCTCGCGCCGGATGGTGATGTCGAGAGCGTCGGCCATCGCGTCGGCGACGAGATCGTCGACCATTTGCGTGAGCCTATTCGCCGCGTCTCGGATATAGGCGATCTGCGCGCCGACGTTCTCTGCCAAGGCGCCCGCTCCGGCGGTCATCTCTTTCAATATTTCGGTGCGGCCGAGAATCACCCCCAACGGGTTCTTCAAGTCGTGCGCGACGGTGCCGAGGATCTCGCTCTTGAACGAGTTGGCCTGCCGCAGCCGCGCCCATTGCGCGGCCAGGCGGCGATTGGCGGTGGTCAGGTCCTGCGTGCGCGCGGCGACGCGTTCCTCGAGGCGGGTGTTCGCCCGCTGCAACTGCTCGTACAAAATGACGTTGTCGAATGCGATCGACAGGCGGCTGCAGAAAATCTCGACCAGCGCGCGGTCGGTGCTCGACAGATGCCGCGCCGCCTCCAGCACGACCACGACTTCGCGGCCGCTCAGCGTCTTGATGTAGAGCACCGAGCGGCGGGGCGAGAACTCGTGATGCCGGCGTGCGAACGCCTCCTCGACCAGATGCTTCAAGTCGTAATCGATGATCTCCGAGACGTCGGAGCCGATGAGGCGGCTATAGCAGCCCGACCCGGCGAGGACCGAAAACGTCTCATGGGCGTTTTGCGGCTCGCGCACAACCAGGATGCCGGCGCAGTCGACGTTGAGCAGGGATGCGATCTGGGTCAGAACGCCCTCGGCCAGCCGCTGCATCGATTTGAAGTCGAACAGGGTCGACGCCGCCTCGATGATGATTTCGAGCCCGCGCCGCGTCTCGACCATGCGCTGGAGCTGCTGGTGGCTGCGCAGCGCCGCGGTCAGGGCTGTGAACAGCTTGTCGGCGGTGAGCTCGGTCTTGGCCTTGTAGTCGTTGATGTCGTAGTCGACGATGACGCGCCGCTCCGGCGCCTGCCCCGGCTGGCCGGTGCGCAGGATGATGCGAACGGTCTCGTTCTTGAGGTCCTTGCGGATGAATTCCACCAGGTTGAGCCCGGCGGTGTCGGTCTCCATGATGACGTCGAGCAGCACGACCGCCACATCGGTATGCTTGCGCATCAGCTCGCGGCCCTCGGCCGCCGAATAGGCCGAGAGGATTTCGAGGCCCTGACCGTTCAGGCGGTAGTCGCTGAGCGCGAAACGCGTGCCGTCGTGCACGGCCGGCTCGTCGTCGATCACCGCGATCTTCCAGCGCGGACCCTGCTCGGCGGGTTCGTCGCCCGGGTCGTCGATCAGATGGACGATATCGTCGTCAGCCATGCGCTCTGTCCATCATTCGGCGGCTCGCGCCGGTGGGGCGTCGCTCGGGGCCACGCGCGGGATGCTTATGCGAAAGCGTGTGCCCCAGCCCGGCTTGGATTCGAAGGTCAATCGGCCGCCGAGCTGCTGGGTCACGAGATTGAAGATGATGTGAAGCCCGAGCCCGGTGCCGCCCTCGTTACGACGGGTGGTGAAGAACGGGTCGAGCGCGCGGCGCTGGATCTCGGCGCTCATGCCCACGCCGTCGTCGGACACGAAGATGTCCACATCATCGCGGACTTCCCGCGCCTCGACGATGACACTGCCGGCCCGGCCGTCGGGAAACGCGTGGATGACGCTGTTGAGAAACAGGTTGGTCAGCACCTGCCCGTAGGATCCGGGATAGCTGTCCATGATGATGCCGGCCGGCACGTCCACCGTGAGCGTGATCTGCGATTTCTTGAGCGCGGGGCGGAGGCTGGCGATGATCTGATCGGTCGATTCACGCAGATCGAACGGACGCCGGTCGGCGTGGCTGCGGTCGACGGCGACCTGCTTGAACGATTGCACCAGCTCGCCCGCGCGCTGGAGATTGGACACCAGCTGATTGGCGGCGTCCCGGCCGCCGTCTAGGAATTCGTCGAGCCGCGAGCGCCGCAGCGGGCCTGACTGGACCTCCTTCGCGAATTCATCGCATCTGCGCGCGAAGCTCGATGCCACCGTGAGGCTGATGCCGATCGGGTTGTTCACCTCGTGCGCCACGCCCGCCACGAGACCCCCCAGCGCGGCGAGCTTTTCCGCGGCAATGAGGCTCTGCTGCGCTTCCCGCAGATCGTCGAGCGCGCTCTCGGCGCGTTCCTTCGAGGTCCGCAATTCGTGCTCGGCCTTGCGCTTGGCGATGGCATTCTCGCGGAACACCGCGACCGCGCGCGCCATTTCGCCGATTTCGTCGCGCGCGTGCGTGCCCGGAATGGCCTGGTCGTATCGTTCCGAGACCACGGCATGCATCGCCGCCATGATCTCCTTGAGCGGCAGGATGATGCTGCGCGCGATCAGCACGCCGATGCCGACGATGACGGTGAGGAAGATCACCGCGACCAGCGCCACGTTCTGATAGATGTCGGCCAGCGTATGATCGAAGCTTCCCTGCGCCTGCAGCTCGCGCAGCGTCATCTGCGCGGACAGCTTGTTGATGACCGCGATCATGGCGGCCTGGTTGTCGTCGATCGCCGTCTTGAGCAGGTTGGTGCGCATCACGAATTGCTCAGCCAGCGTCTTCAATCCGTCGCGGAACGCGGCGGCGCGCTGGGCCAGGGCGGTCAGCGCCGTGCGCTGCAGATTGTTTTCCGCCAGATCGATCATGACCGGAATCGTCTGCTCGACCGTCGTGATGTTCCTGCGCGCTTCGTCGGCGGCATCCGAGGCCAGCGACAGATAGAAGGCGTTGGCGGCGACCAGACTCGCGGTGAACGCCTCGCGGGATTTTCCGAGCGCAGGCAGCAGCAGGGCTTCGCGCCGGCCGATCGCGCCCTCGATGATGGCATAAAGCCCCGCCATCTCCCGCGCCGGCTTGAGCACATCGTTCTCGTAGGTGTGCGAGATCGTGGTCTGCACTGCGCGGACCTCGCCGAAGCCCTGCAGAAACCGCTCGGTCACCGCGCGCAGCTCGTCGGCGGAACCGGACAGCACGGGATCGACGGCGCCGCGGTTGCGCAGCGTGCTCAAAACTTCGCCATGCAGTCCCAGTATTTCCGTCAGGACCTCCTGGCTCGGCTGGTTGATGTAGCGATGGATCAGATTCTGCAGCCGGCTGGCCTCGCTCTCCAGCAGGACCAGAAGCTTGTCGGACTCGCGGACCTTGCGCACGTCCTCCCAGGCGCGGCTGAGAACGTTGGCGCCGTTCCAGATCAGCGCGGCGAGAATGACGGCGACCGTGGCATTGAGGGCGGCGATCGAAAGCAGGCGCCACCTGATCGGCAGCACCCGGACGAAGCTCTCCGTCTCCAGGTCAAGACTGCGCCGCGGCCGCGCATTGCGCGCGGCGGATTGCTCATCCTTGAGGGCGACCAGATCGAAAGTCATTGAACCTGGCGAATACGGTCGATCAACTGGCGCAAGTCAGGATCCGTCACGGTCTTTGCGTAGATTGTGCTCATGGCGTTCTCGAACGGCTTGCGGTCGAAATCCGCAACGATCGTGCTGCCGGTTGTCCGCGCCTGCTGGCGGGACTGCTCCTCCAATCCGCTCCAAATGTCGCGCATGAAGAGGCTCGACTTCCGCGCCGCGTCCCGAAAAATATCCTTGTCCTCGGCGGAGAGGCTTTCCCACGCGCGCAGCGACATGACAAGTACCTCGGGCCCCATCGTGTGTTCCGTCAAGGTGTAGTAGGGGGCGAGCTTGTAGTGGCCGGTCGTCACATAGGACGGCCAATTGTTCTCCGCCCCGTCGATCAACTTGGTCGAGAGCCCGGTCAAGACCTGGCCGTAGGGGAGCTCGACCGGTTCGGCGCCGAGCGCCTTGATCATGTCGAACATCAGCTCGGATTGCTGCACCCTTATGCGCAATCCCTTCATGTCCGCCAGCGTGCGGACGGGCCTCAGGCTGTTGTAGATCGACCGCGACCCCGAGTCGTAGAAGGTCAAGCCGACAAAACCGTGACGCTGGCTGCCGGCCAGAATCTCGTCGCCGATGGCCTGATCAAGCACCTTGTGAAGGTGGTCGAACGAGCGGAAGAGGAAGGGCAGCGCGAGCACGTTGGCGGCGGGTATCAAGGAGCCGATCGGCGCCACATTGGTGCGGTTGAGATCGATGGCGCCCACCCGGGTCTGTTCGATCGTGTCCTTCTCCTCGCCCAGCTGGCGCGAGTGGAACACCCGGATGCGGTGGCGCCCCCCAGTGCGTTCCTCCACCAGCCGCGACATGAACTGCAGCGCCTGCACGGTGGGATAGTCTTCCGACTGGGTATCGGCGACGCGGTACTCCCGCCCGCTGGCAGCGGGAAGGGCTATCAGAAGGACCGCCCATAGCGCTCCCGTCCTGCAAAAATTCGCTTGTGAAATGAAGGGCATGACCCCGCGCCTGTGCGCCAATGCGACGGCGCCGACAGTATTCGCAACGGCCGAAGGCCGTCAATCGAGCCAGGCCTTGCGGTGAGGCGGTGCGACGCCGGCCCGGACCTCCAAGCCTTGAGCCAGGATAATGGGTGTTGAGGGGCCCCGGGCTGCCAAGCAAGATGAGACAGTCGCACGCCCCGGTCGGGGTCGCACGAGCCGTGCGACGCAATGACCCTCCGGCTCTCCCCGGGAAAAACCGCATGCCGCATCTCAAGACCGACGATGGCGTAAACCTGTTCTGCGAGGAGACCGGGAGCGGAATCCCGGTCGTCTTCGTGCATGAATTCGCCGGGGATCATCGCTCCTGGGAGCCCCAGGTGCGCTGCTTCGGCCGCCGCTATCGCTGCATAACCTACAATGCCCGCGGTTATCCGCCCTCGGATGTGCCGAACGATGGCGAGCGCTATTCGCAGGATCGGGCGCGCGACGACATCCGCTCGGTGCTCGACGCACTCAAGGTCGACAAGGCCCACATTGTCGGGCTGTCGATGGGCGGGTTCGCCACGCTGCACTTCGGCTTCACCTATCCGGAGCGGGCACGGTCGCTGGTCATTGCAGGCTGCGGCTACGGCGCCGCCCCCGCCGAACGGCAGAAATTCGCGGAGGAGGCCGAGCGATCCGCCAGTCAATTCGAGAGGCTCGGCATGGCCAAGGCGAGCGAGACCTATGCGATCGGGCCCACGCGGGTGCAATTCCAGAACAAGGACCCGCGGGGGTGGAAGGAGTTCGCCGAGCAACTGGCGGAGCATTCTTCCGAAGGGGCGGCGCTGACCATGCGCGGCGTGCAGAAGCGCCGGCCCTCGCTGTTCGACCTGGTGGAGAAAATGCGCACGATCGCCGCGCCGACCTTGATCATGACCGGCGACGAAGACTGGTCCTGCCTGGAGCCTGCGCTGCTGATGAAGCGGACAATCCCGACGGCCGGGCTCGTCGTGATGGCGAATGCCGGCCACCTCATCAATCTCGAAGAGCCCGACGCCTTCAACCGGCATCTCGCCGACTTCTTCCATGCTGTGGACATCGGCGCCTGGCCCACGCGCGACCCGCGCGCGCTCGTCGGCTCGATCCTCGGCGGTCGTTGACCCGACGCGACGGCAGGTTGCCGCATACTCGCGTCCCGCGCTATGCGCCGTTGCCATGTCGTGTATAGTTATCGTTGATAAATAATCAGCAAGAACACGGGGAGAGCGAATGAGCGCGCCGCTGTCCGGCAAGGCAGTCCTCGTCACGGGGGCAAGCGCGGGCATCGGCAGGGCGAGCGCGATCGCGCTGGCGCAAGCCGGCGCGAAGGTCATCGCCACCGGCCGCCGCCGAACGGAGCTCGACGCGCTTGCAAGCCAGTGCAGCGCAGGCACGGTGGAAACCATCGCGGGTGATCTCAACGACGCGCGGTTCGTCGACGAGCTCGCGCGCAGGGCCCGCGATGTCGACATCCTGGTCAACAATGCAGGGATCCTGAAATACGCTCCGTTGATGGAAATGACCGACGAGGAGGTCGATGCCATGTTCCGCATCAATGTGCTCGCGGCATTCCGGGTCGCTCATGCGGTGGCGAAGTCGATGATGGAGCGCCGGCGCGGCCACATCATCGTCATGACCTCGATCGCCGCCCGCGAGGTCTATTCGCTCGGCGTCATCTACTGCGCGACCAAGCATGCGCTCTCGGCGATCGCCCGGGGGCTGCGGCTCGAATTGCAGGGCCACGGCATCAAGGTCACGGAAATCGCCCCCGGGATGGTCGATACCGGCATCCGCGCCACCAGCAACCATCCGCGCGTACAGGAGGCACTCAAAGTGCGAAAGTTCGAGGCCCTGACCTCGGCTGAGGTGGCAGAAGCCGTCGTATTTGCAGCGAGCGCTTCGGCGAACTGCTGCCCGGATTTGATCGAGTTGCGGCCCCAGGGAGCTGCCTAACGCGGAGCCGCGTCAGCAAGACCACAAGGAGGAACCCGGCCATGGCAAAGACAATGGCAAAGCTGCAGTCGCGCGCGACCAAGAAGACCATGCCCAAGATGCAGCCGCGAACCAGCAAGCGGTCCGGCCAGAAGAGCACTGCCGCTGCCTCGCGCGCCAAACTGAAGGCCAAGGCGCAGCCGAAGCAGAGGTTCAACGTCAACCACTTCCGCGCGGAGGATTTCCGCGCCGACGGCCTGCGCAGCTACGCGCAGTACCGCGACCTCGGCATGAGCAAGGCTACCAACGGCCTGCTGCAGGCGCATGTCATCAGGCTGATCCCGCCCTGCGATCCGGCCGTGGTGTCGAAGCGCCACTTCCATGACGTCGATGTGCAGATGATCTACGTGTTGAAGGGCTGGATTCGATCGGAATTCGAGGGACAAGGCGAGGTCACGATGCGCCAGGGTGCTGCCTGGCTGCAGCCGCCGCGGATCAAGCACACGGTGCTCGACTATTCCGACGACTGCGAGCTGCTCGAGATCATCCTGCCGGCGGAGTTCGAGACGGTTGAGCTGCAATAAGGCATTCCGGCTAGGCCAACTCGCTTCGCGCCTCGGGAAATCCTTCGAGCCGAAGCGACGAAGCGCCGCCATCAGATAACGAAATAGGGAGGACAACATGACGACGACAGAGACGTTCAGGGTGAGAGCGGTCACGCGCCGGCGCGTGCTCGAGACAGCGCTCGCAGGCTCGGCGCTGGTGGCCGCGCCGGCGTTCCTGCGTCATGCCGACGCGGAAACCCCGATCAAGATCGGCATCCCGACCGTGATCACCGGCGGCTACGCCATTCTCGGCAGCCAGGTGATGCGCACCTGCCGGCTGGTCAAGAAGATGACCGACGCAAAGGGCGGTGTGATCGGGCGTCCGCTCGAATTCCTGTTCCAGGACACGCAAGGCGACCCGGCGATGTGCGTGCGCAAGTCGCAGGAGCTGGTCGAGCGCGACAACTGCCGGATCCTCACCGGCGTCATCGTGTCGTCCGAGGCCGCCGCCATGCTGCCGAAACTCGAAGAGTGGAACGCGGTATTTCTCTCGCACGGCAACGGCGACGGCCGGCTTACGGCCGAGCTGTTCGTGCCGCGATTCTTCCGCGCCAATACGTCGGCCCCGATGGGCGCGCGCACGCTCGCGCTCTATCTCAAGGATGCGCCAGAGAAAAAGTTCATCGCGATCGCTTCCGATGCGGCCTGGGGCCGGTCGAGCAATGCCGCCTTCGAGGAGCAGATCAAGGGCGTCGGCAAGGATCTCGTGGACAAGATCTACGCCCCCGTCGCCAACAAGGACTATTCCACTTACATCACCAAGATCCTGCAGTCCGGTGCGCAGGGCTGTTACGTCGCGCTGCAAGGCGACGAAGCGCGCGCGTTCTACTCGCAGGCGGCCCAATACGGCCTGGCGCAACGGGTGCAGTTCTTCACCGAAATCGTGGCGCAGGCCGACATCAAGGTGCTCGGCAAGGACTCGATCGGGCTGGTCGGCTCCTCGCGCTATGCCGTCACCTACGACATTCCGGAGAACCGGGCGTTCCTCTCCGCCTTCCAGGCCGAGTACAAGAACGAGATCCCGGATTGGACCGACGGCGAGATGTACCAGGCGCTGATGATCCTGTTCGCCGCCATCGAGAAGGCGGGCTCCGCCGAGCCGATGAAGATCGTCGAGGCGATGGAGGGCCTCGACGTCACCAGCGTCAAGGGACCGGTGCTCATGCGCAAGTGCGACCACCAGGGCGAAAACCAGGGCTTCGTGGTGAAGGTCGCCAAGAACGAAAAATTCGCCGATCCGGTCGGCGAGATCATCAAGATCTATCCGCGCGAGATGACGACGCCGGACTGCCGAAGCGCCAGCTTCCGCGCCCGGTGACCTCGGCCGTGCGGGCGGCCCGCGTCAGGCCGGGCCGCCCGCGGCTGCCGGCTCGGCTCTTCCAAGACACCAGATGAACTGGTTCGGCTTCATTCTGGCGCAGTGCCTCAACGCGCTCTCGCAGGCGTCGATCCTGTTTTTCATCGCCTGCGGGCTGACGCTGATCTTCGGCATCATGCGCATCGTGAATTTTGCTCACGGCGTGATCTTCATGCTGGGAGCCTATGTCGGCTACACCGCGAACGTCGTCACCGGCAGCTTCCTGGTCTCGCTTGTGGTCGCGCCGGTCGTCGTCGGGCTGGTGGGAATGGCGTTCGAGCGAACGCTGCTGCGTCATCTTTACGGTCGCCGCGATGGCGGCGCCTATCTGCTGCTCACCTTCGGGCTCGCCGTGGTCCTGAGCGAGGTGATCAGGCTGATCTGGGGCGTGCAGCCGCTCGGCACCGGCATTCCCGATTTCCTGCGCGGCATCGTCATCATTTTCGACCAGCCGTTTCCGCTCTACCGGCTGTTCCTGATCGGACTCGGGGTCGCCGCCGCAGTCGCCATCTGGCTCTTTCTCGAGCGCGCGCGTCCCGGTCTGCTGATCCGCGCGGTGTCGCAGAACTCAGAGATGGTTCACGCGCTCGGTACCGACGTCGACCTGGTGCGCACCGGCGTGTTCGGCTTCGGCTGCGCGCTGGCCGCGCTCGGCGGCGTGCTCGCCGCGCCGCTGGTCACCGCCTTCCTCGGCATGGGAACGAGCGTCGTCATCGACGCCTTCGTCATCGTCATCATCGGCGGCATGGGCTCGTTCCTCGGCTCGATCATCGGCAGCGTGCTGGTCGCCTTCGTGCAGGTGATGGGCGCCTATTACTTCCAGGATCTCGCGCTGGCCTTCATGTATCTGCTCATGTTGCTGGTGCTGATCATTCGACCGGGCGGCCTTCTCGGAAAGGAAGACTGAGTGAACTGGAGGCTCTATTTCGCCGTCACCGCGCTGGCCTGCGCAATTCTGCCGTTCGTCGTGCCGGCGCACTCGCTGACGATCCTGATCGAGGCGCTGATCTTCGGACTGTTCGCGATGAGCCTCGATCTATTGGTGGGCTATTGCCGGCTCTACTCGTTCGGGCACGCCGCTGCCTATGGTCTGGGCGCCTATTCCTACGCGCTGCTGCTGACCCACGTGCCGCTGCCGCTGCCGGCGGGCATCCTGCTTGCGGTCGCCGTCACCTGTCTCGTCGCGGTGCCGATCGCCTGGATCTGCACGCGCTCGACCGGCGTCTCCTTCGCCATGCTCACGCTGGCCTTCGCGCAGCTCGGCTATGCCATGCTGTTCCGCTTCCGGGACGTGACCGGGGGCTCCGACGGCCTGGTCGGCATCCCGCGCAATCCCGGGCCGTTCGGTCTTGACTGGTTCCAGGGCAAGATCGGCTACTACTATCTCGTGCTCGGCTGCCTGCTTGGCTCCTATCTGCTTTGCCGCGCCATCGTGCGTTCGCCATTCGGTGCGGTGCTCGCCGGCATCCGCGAGAACGAGCCCAAGACCATCGCGCTCGGCTACAACACGCGCGCGTACAAGATCGCAACGGTGGTGCTGGCCTACGGGTTTGGCGGGCTTGCCGGCGCGCTCTATGCCGCCTTTGCCGGCTTCGCATCGCCCGAGCTGTTCTTCTGGCTCACCTCCGGCCGCGTCCTCATCATGGTGATCGTGGGCGGGGCGGGTACGCTGATCGGCCCGATCCTCGGCGGCGTGTCGTTCGTCTTTCTCGAGCATCACCTCTCGCAGGTGACCGATCTCTGGCCGCTCATTTTCGGCACCATCTTCATCGTCTTCGTGATGTTCTTCCCGCAAGGCATCTGGGGCATCTTGACCACACGATTGCGGTTTCGCCGCGAGCCTGCGAGTGCGGACAGCGGCAAGGAGGCGTCCGGTGCCGCTACTTGAATGCCGGGGGCTCGTCCGCCGTTTCGGCGCGCTCATCGCCGTCGACAATGTCGACATGACGGTGGAGCCCGGCGAGATCAGAGCCGTCATCGGTCCCAATGGCGCCGGCAAATCGACCTTCTTCAACCTGATCACCAGCGTGCTCAGGCCCAGCGCGGGTGAGGTCGTCTTCGCCGGCGAGAACATCACCGGGATGCCGGTCTACGATGTGGCGCAGAAGGGAATCGCACGCACCTTCCAGCTCTGCCACGTCTTTCCCGCCCTGACCGTGCGCGAGAACGTCCGCATCGCGGCGCAGGCCCGCGACCGGCAGCGCTGGCGGTTTCTCGGCGGCGGCGGCGTGCTGAGCTCGTTCCACCGCGGTGGCCGACGAGGCGATCGAGCGCCTGCGCCTCAACCGTTTCGCCGGCACCAGCGCGGCCATGCTCTCGCACGGCGACCAGCGTCTGCTCGAAGTCGCCATGGCCATCGCGCAGAAGCCGCGGTTGCTGATGCTGGACGAGCCGACCCAGGGACTCTCGATCGAAGAGACCGGCCGCGCCGTGCAGATCCTCAAGGACATGCTGGCGGCGGGAGACCTGAGCGTGCTCCTGGTCGAGCACGACATGGAAGTGGTGTTCAAGCTCGCCGACGCCATCACCGTGCTTCACCGCGGTCGCGTGATCGCCGATGGACCGCCCGACGCCGTCCGCGCCAACGCCGAGGTGCGCAGCGCCTATCTCGGGGGAGCCGGGTGATGCTGCGCGTCGAGGACCTCCACACTTATTATGGTCAAGGTCACGTCCTGCAGGGTGTGACTCTCGACGTACCGCCCGGGCGCATCGCCGCGGTGCTCGGCCGCAACGGTGTCGGCAAGACCACGACGTTACGCTCGATCGTGGGCCTGACCCCGCCGCGCAGTGGCCGCGTCCTGCTCGCCGGCCAGGATGTTGCCGGCTGGGCCCCGCATCGCATCGTGCGGGTGGGCGTCGGCTACGTCCCGGAAGGCCGCATGATCTTTCCCGACCTCACCGTGGTCGAGAATATCCAGGTGGCCCAGCGCGTTCCGGCGCGGCGCTGGACCTTGGAGCGTTTGTTCGCGCTGTTCCCCGCGCTCGCCGAGCGGCGGCGCAGCAAGGGTTCGCAGCTCTCGGGCGGCGAGCAGCAGATGCTCGCCGTCGCCCGCGCCCTGGTGACCGATCCGCGCATCATCCTGCTCGACGAGCCGTCGCAGGGACTCGCGCCGCTGGTGGTGGAGGAATTGACCCGCCTGATCGCGCGGCTGCGGGACGAAGGCGTGAGCCTGCTGCTGGTCGAGCAGAACCTCAATCTCGCTGAAGCAGTGGCGGACGTGGTCTACGTCATGGTGAAGGGTCAGATGGTCTATCATGCGCCGCTCGCGCGCTTTCAGGCCGAACGCGAGGAGGTCAAGGCCAGGTACCTGACGCTGTAGCAGCGTGCGCGACGGTGGCATCGAGTGCGGGGGAAGGCCGTGACAAAGCGATGAGCGACGCCAGGAACGACTTTGTGGGCAGGAAGGCTCTCGTCACCGGCGGCAGCCGGGGCATCGGGCATGCCGTGTGCCTGGAACTGGCGGAGCGCGGCGCCGACGTGGCCTTCATCTACCGCAGCCGCGATGCCGAGGCCGACGCAACGGCCGCGCGCCTGCGCGCGCTCGGTCGCCATGCGCTCGCGCTCAAGGCCGATCTCGCCGATGCCGGCGCCGTCGGCGCCGCCGTCGACCGCGCTGCGGCGGAATTCGGACGGCTCGACGTCCTGGTGCAGGCCGCCGGCGCCATGGGCGTGTGGCAGGAGGCGGCCGAGCTTTCGATCGCCGAGTGGGACCGCTACCTCGCGGTCGACCTGTCCGGCGCGTTCTACGTCATCCGTGCCGCGTTGCCTCACCTGCGCAAGGCCGGCGGCGGGGCGATCGTGGCGATCTCGTCGATCGCGGCGCAGATGTGCCAGGCACGCAATATTCAAGGAGCCGCCGCCAAGGCCGGGCTGGAAGCCATCGTGCGCGTGGTGGCGCGCGAGGAAGGCCGGCGCGGCATCCGCGCCAATGCGGTGGCCGTCGGCCTGACCGATACCGAGATGGGCCGCGTGGCATTCGCCGAGTGGGGGCCGGAGACCACCGAGCGGGTGGTGCGCGGCATCCCGCTGCGGCGCATCGGCACGCCCGAGGAGGTCGCGCGCGTCGTCTGTTTTCTGGCCGGGCCTGATGGCGCCTACATCACCGGCAAGGTGCTGCAAGTCGACGGTGGCCAGATCATCGCGGCGTGAAGGCGCCGCCCGGCATTAGGGTCTCGTGTTAAAGGCTCTCTCAATGAAATTGGCTCAGCGCGAGCCGCAAACTCGGTTTGCTCCCTCCCCCCTTGTGGGGGAGGGCTGGGGAGGGGGGTCGTAGTTGTGTGCGAGCTGCGTCCACCATCCCCACCCCCACCCCCAACCCCTCCCCACAAGGGGGAGGGGAGCGCACCGAGTGCGTGGCAGCTCGGGATGCCATCCGTCGCCTCGGCAGGGACCGTCTTATGGCATTCGAAACGCGGCTGACACCGGCGATGTCCGCGCGCTGGCGCGGGGCCGGCCTGTGGAGCGACGAAACATTCGCGACCGTGCTGGCGCAGCGGGTCCGCGCCACGCCCGACCGCGAGGCGTTGACCGACGGGACGCGTCGCATGAGCTATCGCGAGCTCGCGGATGGCATCGACCGCATGGCGGCGCGGTTGCGCGCCCTCGGGATCGGCGCGGGCGATGTCGTCACGATCCAGCTGCCGAACTGGATCGAGTTTGCGCTGGTGTTCTTCGCGCTCGAGCGGCTTGCTGCGGTGGCGGTGACGGCGAGCGTCGACTTCCGCAGCCGCGAGCTCGAATACATCATGCGGTTCTCCGACAGCAGGATGTTTATCTGCTGCGGGCGCTTTCGCGACTTCGATCATGCCGCCATGGCAGCCGAGCTCAAGCCGCGGCTGCCCGCGCTTGCCGCCATCGGCATCGTGCGCGGCGAACCACGTGGCGATATGACGAGCCTTGACGACGTGGTCGCGGCGCGCGGCGCGCCGGCGGGGTTCGTGCCCGCGCCGATGGATGCCGACACGGTGATGCGGATGGCCTTCACGTCGGGGACGACCGGCAACCCGAAGGGCGTGATGCACAGCCACAACACCACGCTTGCCGCCGCCCGCATCCTCAATGGGGATATCGGGCTTGCGGCCGACGACGTCATGATGGTGTGGCTGCCGCTCGGTTTGAACTGGGGCTATCTCACGCTCGTCCAGGCGGTGGTCGCCGGTGCCAAGGCGGTCCTGCTCGACCGCTTCGCGCCGGTGGCGGCGCTCGACCTGATCGAGCGCGAGCGCGTCACCTACATACCGACCGCGCCGGCGTCGCTGACCGCCATCCTGCAGCAGCCCGGCCTCGATCGCTGCGACCTCTCCAGCCTGCGCATCGTGGTGAGCGGCGGCGCCTCGGCGCCGGTCGAGACCATCCGCGCATGGCGGCGGGTCGCGCCGGGGGCACTGCTCGAGCTGCTGGGCATGCTGGAGACGGGATACCAGGCCTATACCCGACCGGGCGACGATCCCGAAGCCGTCGCCGGCTCGGTGGGTGTGCCCGCGAGCCATATGGGATTGCGGCTGGTCGACGCCCAAGGCCGTGAGGTCGCGCCCGGCGAGGAGGGCGACATCTGCTGCGACGGTCCCTCCGTGCATCTCGGCTATCACAACAATCCGGCCGCCAACGCGGAAGCGTTCCTGCCGGACGGCTGGTTTCGCAGCGGCGATCTCGGCGTGATCGGTCCGGACGGACGCCTGCGCATCGTCGGGCGATTGAAGGAGATGATCAACCGCGGCGGCAAGAAGTTCTTCCCGCGCGAGATCGAGGAGATTCTCTATACCCATCCGCAGGTGCTCTATGCCGCGATCGTGGGAATTCCCGATGCGCGCCTGGGCGAGCGCAATTGCCTGTGCCTGGTGCCGCGCCCCGGTACCGTGCCGGCGCTCGAAGATTTCGTCGTCTTTCTCGGTGACAGCGTCGCCACCTACAAGCTCCCCGAAAGGCTCGAGCTATTCATGCAGTTTCCCTTCACTCCCACCGGCAAGATCCAGCGCCACATGCTCGTCCGCGAGGTCATGGCGCGGATCTCGGCCGCCCCTGATCCGCAACGAATCCGGAGTATGAGAGATGGATGACCGCTACGCGCGCTTTTCGCGGCTGCTGATCGACCGCCCGCATCCGGGTCTGTTGCGCGTGGTCATGAACCGGCCTGACAAGCTCAACGCCGCCGACGCGGAGATGCACGCCGATCTGACCGAGATCTGGCGCGTGATCGACGCCGATGCGAGCGTGAACGCCGTGCTGCTGACCGGCGCCGGCAAGGCATTCTCGGCCGGCGGCGATCTCGACCTGGTCGACAAGATGATCTCCGATTTCGACACCCGCATGCGCGTCTGGAAGGAAGCGCGCGACATGGTCTACAACCTGATCAACTGCGACAAGCCGGTGGTCTCGGCCATCAACGGCGCGGCGGTGGGCGCGGGTTTGGTGCTGGCGATCCTTGCCGACATTTCGATCGCCGCCAAATCCGCGCGCCTGATCGACGGCCACACCAAGCTCGGCGTTGCCGCCGGCGATCACGCCGCCATCATCTGGCCGCTGCTGTGCGGCATGGCCAAGGCCAAGTACCATCTGCTGCTGTGCGAGCCGGTGAGCGGGGAGGAAGCCGAGCGCATCGGCCTCGTCTCGCTGGCGGTGCCCGACGACGAGGTCCAGTCGCGCGCCATGGCGGTCGCGGTACGGCTGGCGGAGGGCGCGCCGCGCGCGATCCGCTGGACCAAATACGCTCTCAACAACTGGCTGCGCGCCGCCGGCCCCATCTTCGACGCGTCGCTCGGCATGGAATTCCTCGGCTTCGGCGGCCCCGAGGTGCCGGAGGGCACCGCCGCCTTGCGCGAACGCCGCGCGCCGAAATTTTTCCGCGAGGGTGGTGCGTGACTGGTGGACTGCAAGCCCGGAACGAGGATGGAATAGTCCGAAGCCAGCGGGAGAAAACTGGTCCTCAAACTCACCCGTTCCGGTTCGTCGCCCCGCCGTCGACGGTGACGATCGTGCCGCTGACATAGGACGCCCGCGGCGAGGCCAGGAATGCAACCACGTCAGCCACCTCTTCGGGCGTCCCCATGCGCCCGAACGGAAGGTCGAGCTCGCGCTCGACGTCGCGCCAGCGCTCGGCGGTGCCGAACTTGCTCTCTGCGATCTTGCGCAGCACGGTTTCGGCCCGGGCGGTCGAGGTGTAGCCGGGATTGACGCCGACGACGCGCACGCCGAAGTCCGGCGACTGGCTGCCGAGCGAGCGGCTGAACGCCATCAGTGCGGCATTGCCGGTCGAGCCGATGATGTAGCGCGCGAACGGCCGCTCGCCGGCATAGCCGATGATGTTGACGATCACGCCGTCGCGCCTGCCTTTCATGGCGCGGCAGATCGAGCGCGACAGATTGATGTAGCCGAACACCTTGAGGTCCCAGGCGTTGCGCCAGATCGTGTCGCTGGTGTCGTCGAGATCGCCGCCCGGATTCGAGCCGGCGTTGTTCACGAGAATGTCCACGCCGGCGCAGGCCGCCGCGAGACGTTCCTGGTCCTCGACGCGGGAGAGATCGGCGCCGTGGATGCGGATGTCGATGTCGGGGGCGGATTTGCGCAGCGTGTCACGCGCCTGCTCGAGATCGGTCTTGCCACGGGAGGCGAGCTCGAGGTGGCAGCCCTCGGCCGCAAGCGACCGGGCCACCGCAAAGCCGATGCCTTTGCTGGCGCCGGTGACGAGCGCGCGCTTCCCTTTCAGTCCCAGGTCCATCGACGTCCTCCTTCAGCCGGCGCTCGCGGCGGAGCGCCGGATCAAAACCGCCAAGGCTTAGAGGCTATTTGGCTGAAATGGAATCAGGGCGAGCGGCAAACTCGGTCTCCCCCTCCAACCAAACCCCGGCCTGCCGGGATTTGGTCGCTCTCAAAATTGCCGAAAGCGAGCAAGCCCGCGGCCGGGCTGGAGAAGCACTGGGGAAGAGGTCGTAGCTGTTGCGCGAGATGCGCCCGCGAGCTCGCGCGAAGGAATTTCAGCAATGCGCCAAATTTCTGCCGCTCGGCAATCAGAACCAGGGGCGAGAACCGGATGTCCGGGATGAGGCAAAGCCCCAGAACGGATTTGGTTGCTCTCTGACGGGGCGCGCCCGTCGAGGCGTTGTCCGGGCCTCTTGCTTCTTCGTCTCTTTCTTGGGCTCCTCCGTCGCGCTGCTCTTTGCGATCTGGGTTGCCGGCTCATCCGCGGCCCGAATCGGAAACGCTTCTGACGGGCTGGGAGGCACCCACGGCGAATCTGCGTATCTCACGACGGTCTTGGGTGGCGGCTGGTATCCGGCTAGCCCGGAATTCGCAGTGATGGTTGGCTGCATCAACCAATAGATAGCGAGGAAAAATGCCGCGTACCCTCCGAGGACAATTCCGCCCGCCGCGGCCAAGCGGCAATCCTCATATCGCGAGCCGCCCACCCCAAACGAATTCCCGCGCAAATACATCTGCCGTCCCCAGTTCGACCAGTCCATTAGTCGCGCCAGCCCGCAGACTGGTTCAATGGCCGCGGCCCGCCATTCCGATGATCCGGTCACCGGGCCAATTCACGGCGTGAGGGGGCGGCGGTAGTTAGATAAGCAGTCGGAGCCGGGCGCGCTCGGAAAGGAGTTGGGCGTCGAGGCGGGAGCCGCCGCGGCCCGGAATGACCGCGAGCATCTTTCAGAGCCTCTAACAGCTGCGTCAAGCCAACTGGAACTGCGCCAAGCGCCGGTCAAAGCATGACAGTGCCGCCGTCGACGGCGATGGTCTGTCCGGTGACCAGCTGGCTGGCGTCGGATACGAGCCAGTGCACGACGCCGACGAGGTCCGACGACACCAGGTTGCGCGCGATCGCCTGATTGGCCTTGATGGTATCGAGGGCCTTGTCCGCTTTCTCCGCGAAGAATTCGCGTGTGCCCTCGGTCAGGACCGCGCTCGGCGCGACCGCGTTCACGCGGATGCCGTCGCGGCCGAGCTCGCGCGCAAGGCCGCGGGTGAGCCCGATCACCGCGGCTTTCGACGTGGTGTAGTGCAGGCCGTAGGGCATGCCGTAGGTCGCCGCCAGCGACGCGATGTTGACGACGCTGCCGCCGCCGGCGCGGCGAATGGCCGGCACCGCGGCCTTGCAGCAGTTCCAGATGCCCTTGACGTTGACGGCCATCGCGGCGTCCCAGTCGCCTTCGCTGATGGCATCGAAGCGGCCGCCCTTGAGGGCGCCGTAGAGCGCGGCATTGTTGATGAGCGCGTCGATGCGTCCGAATGCATCGACGGCGCGCTCGGCCGTCTCCCTCGCGGACGCGGCGCTCGCGACATCGAGCTTGGCGGCGACAGCGGTGCCCTTCTCCGCTTTCACCAGGTCGAGCGTCTGCGCGCAATCGTTGATGTCGGCGACCACGATGCGGGCGCCGAGCCCGCCGAAATAGCGCGCATATTCCTGCCCGATCCCGCGCGCCGCGCCGGTAATGATGATGACCTTGCCGTCGACATTCATGCTGTTCTCCCGGGATGGCGCGCGGCGGTGATGGCGCGCGCCATGCGGCTCCGCGCGGCCGGACCTGTCAAGAGGCCGGCGATCCGCTCAGCGACGGCCAGGCCTTGGAGCCCGCGGTGTTCGCGTCACTGCGTGGGCTTGATGCCGAGCTCTTTCGCGATCGCGGCGAGCTTGGCGCGCTGCTCGTCGGTCGCGGCGCCGAACTCGGCCGGGCCGCCGAGATTGAGGATTTGTCCGGTGGCGGCGAGCCGTTCCGCGATCGTCGGATCGGCGCCGACGGCGCTAATGTCGGCGGCAATGCGATCGCGCAACGCGGCGGGCATGTCCGCCGGTCCGAAAAAGCCTACCAGCCCGTCGAGCGTCAGCGTGGGATAGCCGGCTTCCTTGACGGTCGGGATGTCCGGGAGCGTCGGCGCGCGCACGCTGTTGGTCACCGCCAGCGGCTTGATCTTGCCGGCCTCGATCTGCGGGCGCACGATCGCCAGTGCCGAAATGTAGACCTGTACGCGTCCTTCGGCGAGATCGTTGGCGGCCTCGACCGGGTTGCGATAGGGGACCTTGGTCATGGTCAGGCCGGTGTCCTTGAGAAAACCGGCAAACAGAAAGTCGAGCGCACCGGTCACGCCGGCCCAGTTGAGCTTGCCCGGCTGCGCGCGCGCCATCGCGACCAGCTCCGCGATCGAGCCGACGTTCAATGACGCGGGCACGGCGAGAGTGATGAGGGTATTGGACACCCGCGCGATCGGTTGCAGATCGCTCGGCTTGTACGGCAGGTTCTCGTGCAGGAACGGATGCGCCGTGAACGACGACGTGGGGGAGCCCAGCAGGACGTGATCGTCCTTGGCGCCGACGAACGTGCTGATCGCGAGGATGGCATCGCCGCCCGGGCGGTTCTCGACCACCACCGGCTGGCCCCACCGCGCGGTCAGCCGGTCCGCCAGCAGCCGCGCGCCGATATCGACGCCGGAGCCGGGACCGAGCGGCAGCACGAACTTGACCGGCCGCTGCGGCCAGGCCTGCTGCGCGCGCGCCGCCCTCGTCCAGGGAACGAGCGGCGCCAGCAGCGCGAGAGTGACAATTGCACGCCGGCTTGGGCGCACGGGTGCGTGAGTGCGGGATAAGACCTTCATGCGTTCCACCCTGATGGTTTCTTGCGGTCACGAGGACGCGAGCACGGATCATGCGGAAAGTCGCGCGCGCTGTCACCAGCCCTCGCCGTCAGCGCGACAATTTGGAACCGGGTGGAAAACGCCGCAGTTCTAGCGGGAAGAGCGCTTTTCGCGTGCGAGCACCCGGTCGACCATCTCGCCGGCAAGGCCGAGATAGCGTCCGGGGTCGCACATCGCCTCGAGTTCCGCCCGCTTGAGATTGCGGGAGATCTCGGGGTCTTTCGCCAGCAGGTCGACCAGCGGCTCGCCGGTCGCCGCCACCTTGCGGCAGATGTCGTAGACCAGGTCGTGCGCCCGCTGCCGCCCGAGATGCGGGCCGAGCCCCATCATCACCGCCTCGGAGACGATCGTGCCGCGCGTGAGGTCGAGATTGGCGCGCATGCGCTCGGCATCGACCTCGAGCCCGGAAACGAGGAGCCTCGTCTGCGCCAGCGCGCCGGAGGTGAGGAGAAAAATTTCCGGCAGCGAGATCCATTCGATCTCCCACGGGCCGGTCGAGCGCTCGTGGTCGGCGACCGCGGCTTCGAGCAGCGCGGCCACATGCTGGCGCACCAGCGCGACGGTCGAATGGATGTACAGGCACGAAATGGGGTTGCGCTTCTGCGGCATGGTGCTCGACGAGCCGCGCCCCTCGTGGAACGGCTCGTAGACCTCGGCCACCTCCGTCTGCATCAAAAGCTTCACATCCATGGAAATCTTGCCGAGCGTGCCGGTGACCAGACCAAGAAAGCAGCCGACCTCGCCGATGCGGTCGCGCACGGTGTGCCAGGCGATCTCCGGCTGGGCGAGGCCAAGCTCCTTCATCAGCTCTGCTTGCACCTTGAGGCCGTCGGCGCCGAGCGACGCCAGGGTCCCGACCGCGCCGCCGAACTCGCCGACCAGGACGCGCGGGCGTAGCTGCGCCAGCCGCTCGCGGTGGCGCTGCATGGCGGCGAGCAGCGCCGCCATCTTGAAGCCGAAGGTGAGCGGCACAGCCTGCTGCAGGTTGCTGCGGCCGGCCATCGGCGTGTCGCGATAACGCCGCGACAGATCGGCGAGCGCCGCGGCGATCGCCTCCATGTCCTTCTCGACCAGGTCGAGCGCGGCGCGGATTTGCAGGACCGCCGCGGTGTCGGTGATGTCCTGCGTGGTGGCGCCCCAGTGGCACCATTCGCCCAGGCCGTCGGCGCAGAGGTCGACGATCTGCTGCACCACGCCCAGGATCGGATAGCCGATGCGCTCGGTCTGCTGCTTGAGCCTGGCGAGGTCGATGTTCCCGATCTTGCACTGGCGCACGATCTCCTGCGCCGCCTTGTCAGGGATGATGCCGAGCCGGGCCTGCGCGCGGGCGAGAGCGGCCTCGATCTCGAGATAATAGCCGGTGCGCGCCTCATCGGAGAAGACGTGGCGCATCTCCGCGGTGCTGAAGATGTCGCGGAAGATCACCGAGTTGAGCGCGGTTGCAGTCATGCCTTGATCTCCAATGTCAGTGAGGTTTGCGCAGCGCGGGTCTCTCGACATGCGCGCGCGATGGCGGACATCGCGTCAGAGCACGATGCTGGGATTGCGCAGGTTCTGGTCGCAGTCGATCAGGTTGACCTGCCGCACCTGGATTTCCCAGCCGCCGGCGGCCTGCGTGAAGCGGTGGCCGCACCAGCCCGACAGGTAGCGCGTCCCGTCGACGCGGAACTCGCTGATCAGGAAATTCGAGCGCACCATGCGTGCGGTGCTCTCGGCCGTGGCGAACACCTCGACGTTGGAGATCATGCGCACGGTGCGCGATTTCGGCGCCTGCGACCAGGCATAGCCGGTGCGCAGGCGGTAGATCCGATCCTCCATGCGCCGGCGGTCGTCGAACGAGATCGCGATCTCGCGCCGCGGATCGCCCGCCTCCGGCGTTCCCGGCACCCAGTAGATGCATTCGGGCGCGTACATCGCGAGCCATTCGTCGAAGCGGAGCTGATCGAGCAGTCGCGCCTCGCGTTCGATCAGCATGCGGAAATGGTCGCGTACGTCGGGCTGTACGATCGCGAGGTCGTCACGCTGCCAGTCGGTGAAGCTCTCCACCAGACTCTGATAGAGCTGCTCGTTGACGTAGTACGAGCTGACGGAGGGATCGCGCAGGGCTTGCATGCTTGCCGCTCAGGGCTCGCGCTGAATTGCGAGCGTGGGCGTCGCCTTCATCAGCCGTTTCCATTCCTTGATGTATTCGCGCATGAACGCCTCGTCGGTGGCGGGCGCGGTGATGATGCCGTGCTCGTCGGTCTTCACGCGCCCGGGAATCCCGAGGCCGCGATGCATGTAGACCCACTCGTCCTCCTGGCAGGCGAGCCCGCGCTGGATCTCCTCGAAGTTGGCGAGGTCGTCGACCTCGCCAAAATTGGGGAACTGCTCCTGCGTACGCATGCGCAGCGCATTGACCTCGTCCACCGCCCCGCCCAGTACGCCTTCGTCGTCGACCACCGCAGTGCCGTACCAGGTGACATTGGTCTCGTCGACCGAGACCGGCTCGAACACCTGGATGTGGTTGCCGAGCAGCGAGAAGTTCGGAAACACGTTGATGTTGACCGGCTCCGAAGAGGCGAGATCGAGGATCTCCTCGGCGCGCGCGCCGAAGCGGCGGCGCAGCTCGTCGGCGTAGTGCTCGCTGCCGGGCGCGGGACCTTCCACCGCCCACAGTCCACCGGCACGCTTTTCGATGGCCGGCCGCTTGTCCTTGAAATGGTGGCCGTGGCCCATATAGGCCATGTACATCGGCGCCGTATCGGGCGAGCCCTTGTAGTACGACATCCCTTTGTTGGCGACGTCGGCCTGGCGGTTCTCCATCTCCAGCAGCGAGCGGTGCGAGAACACGACGTGATAGCCGTCGCCGGAATTGTCGTAGGCGAGCTTCCAGTTGCCCTTGTATTTGAGGCGGTTGGCCTCGCAGACCGCGATCTTGCCCTTGGGCTGCCGGTCGAGCCACTCGTCGATCGGCCTGGTGATGGCGCCGAGATAGTCGATGAGCGCGGGCGCATCGGGATTGAGCGTGGCGAAGATGAAGCCGCGATAGCTGTCGACGCGCGGAACCTGGGCGACGTTGAACTTCGCATCCTTGAAGTCGCAGGCGTAGCCGTCGGGCCACGGCACCGCCCGCAGCTTGCCGGTGTTGAGATAGCTCCAGCCGTGATACGGACAGGTGAAAATGCGCGCCGAGCCCTTGTCCTTGCGGCACAACGTGGTGCCGCGGTGGGTGCAGCGGTTGAACAGCGCGCGAATCTTGCCCTGCGAGTCGCGCAGCAGGATGAGGGGGCGCAGCCCGAGCCGCACCGTGATGTAGTCGTCGTTCTTCGGAATCTGGCTCTCGTGGCCGAGATAGACCCAGACCGCGCCGAAGATGTTGGTCATCTCCGCGGCGAAGATGGCGGGATCGGTGTAGATCAGCCGATGAACGCGGTCCTCCTGGACGAGCTCGTCCCAGTCGTAGAGGTCGGCAGCGCTTTCGATCCGCGATGCGGTGAGCTTCTCCAGCATGGGTTCAATCCTTGGCGGCCCAGCGCGTGGTTGTCGGCATGAGGCTTATAATGCATCCGCCTAGAAAAAATCGAAATACTCGTTCTGCTCCCAGGCGGTCGGCTCGTCGCCGGGCTGCGCGCCGCTGTCCTTGAGCCATTGCGCAAAGCGGCCGGCCTCGTTGCGCTTGAGCTTGAGGAAATAGTCGATGAACACCGCGCCGATCTGCGCCCGGAACAACGGCTCGCGCTCGAGCGCGTCGAGGGCGGACGGCAGGCTTGCCGGCAGCATCGGCCGCTCCGCGTTGTAGGGATCGTCGTCCGGCCGGCCCGGATCGAGCTTATGCTCGATGCCGTCGAGGCCGGCGACGACCTGCGACAGGATATAGAGATAGGGGTTGGCCGCAGGCTCGCCGATGCGGTTCTCCATCCGCGTCGCGGGGTCGCCGGCAGCGCCAAGCACGCGAATCATCACGCCGCGATGGTCGTAGCACCAGGTCGTACGGTCGGGCGCGAGCGAGTTCGGCCGGAACCGGCGATAGCCGTTGACGGTCGGGGTCGCGAAGGCGGTGGAGGGGATGGCGTATTTCATCAGCCCGCCGAGATAGGCGCGCCCGAGCTGCGACAGGCACTCGCCCTTGTCTTCCGGCATGAACAGATTGCGGCCGCTCCCGGCGTCGACCAGCGACTGGTGCAGATGCCAGCCGCTGGAATAGTAGCCCTTGAGTGCCGGCCGGCACATGAAGGTCGCGAAATAGCCCATCCGGCGGCAGAGCTGTCGGGTGGCGGTCCGAAACAGCAGCGCGTGATCGGCTGCTTCCAGCGCGGGCCGCGCCGCGAAGGTGCATTCGAGCTGACCCGGTCCCCACTCGTTTTCGATCGAGCGCAGCGGCAGCCCGATCTTTTCGAAGGTCTCGGCCAGCGCGGACAGCACCGGCTGCATCAGGTCCATGTTGGATTCGGAGTGATAGGAAAAGCCCGGCTCCACCGGCGCGGTCTCGACCGGCCGGCCGCGGATGCCGGGAATGCCGGTATGTTGATCGGTCAGGCGCTGATCGGCGACGCAGAGCAGGTACCATTCGATCTCCAGCCCCACGACGCAGGCCATGCCCTTGTCGGCGAGCCGCTTGAGATGCTTGCGCAGCAACTGCCGGGGCGAGAAGTGAAACGGAACGCCGGTGTTGAAGTATTCATCGCACAACACCCAGCCGACCCCGGGCGCCCAGGGCAGCACGCGAAAGGTCGCAGGGTCGGGAACGATGGTGAGATTGGGCGAGCCCGTCATCTCGTCGAGCCCCATCCCGCCGCCGCGCGTGAACGAGGCGAAGGTGCGGGCATTGGCGGAATTGAGCGTCGTGGTCGCGACGTTGATGTTGTAGCCGGCATCGAGCGCGGCGAGGAAGGCCGGCACCGTCACCGCCTTGGCGCGCGCGGCGCCGTGCGGGTCCGCCCAGGCCAGACGCACGAGATGCAGTTTGTCCTTCTCGATCCTGCGCTTGAGGTCCTGGGCTTGCCGTCGCTGCTCGTCGGTCCAGAGGCCGTGTCTTGCGATGAATCCGAGCGACTTTGTCACCTGCACCATTCCATCCGCGACGCGTCGCGAATTTAGATGATGGCTTTCGCGCGATCCATACAGAAAGTGGAAATAATCTTGATTTTGTTACACGCGGCGGGCTAGCTGCGCGTCATGCGCCGGGATCGAAGGAGTTGGACATGACAAGTCGTCGATCGTGGTTGCGTTTGTTCTTCGCCGCGCCCTTGAGCGTGTGGGCGCTGGCCGCGGCAGCCCAGGCGCAGACATATCCGAGCAAGCCCGTTCGTCTGGTCCTGCCGTATGCGCCGGGCGGCATCATCGATTATGTCGGGCGCACGCTGGCGCAGAAGCTGACCGAGAATCTGGGCCAGCCCGTGCTCGCCGAGAACCGGCCCGGCGCGGGCGGGATCGTGGGAACGGATTCGGTCGCACGTTCCGCGCCCGATGGCTACACGCTGGTGTTGATGGATCCGGCGATCGTCATCAATCCGACGCTGCAGGCCGACGTTCCCTACGACCTGTTCAAGAACCTGCAGACCGTTTCGATCGTGAGCTCGTCGCCGGAGGTGCTGGTCGTCAGTCCCACCCTTCCCGTGAAAACGTTTTCCGAGCTCGTCGCCTACGGCAAGGCCAATCCCGGCAAGCTCAACTTCGCCTCGGCGGGGATCGGCACCACGCCGCACCTGGCGGGCGAGATGTTCAAGCTGCGCACCGGCATCGACGCGACGCATGTGCCGTACAAAGGCATCGGTGCGTCCTACACCGACATGATGAGCGGAAAGGTGCAGATGGCATTCTCCAGCATCGCCGGCGCGCTGCCGTTCACGGCGGACAATCGGGTGAAGGCGATCGCGACGACGGGGACGAAACGAAGCAGCGTCTACCCCGACCTCCCGACTGTCGCCGAGGCAGGCCTTCCCGGCTTCGAGGTGGATTTGTGGCTGGGCGTGTTCGCCCCCGCCGGTCTGCCTGGTCCTGCGCTCGCGCGCCTGAACGGCGAGTTGCAAAAAGCGCTGGAAGCGCCCGACCTCAAGGCGGCGCTCGCCAAGGTGGGCGTTGAGCCGCGCGGCACCAGTGCCGAGGCGGGAGCCGCCTTCCTGCGCGCGGAGTTCGACAAGTGGAAGCAGGTGATCACCGACGGTAAGATCAAGGAGAACTGAGTAGGCGAACCGCCGCCGTCCGATTGCGGCGCATTCGGCGTGAGAGCAGCATGAGGATCCGCGCGCCGAAGGATTTCTGGTCGGGCGTGATGTTCTGCGGCTTTGCGGCGACCGCCATCCTCGCCGCGCGCGGATATTCCCTCGGCAGCGCCGGCAAGATGGGGCCGGGCTATTTTCCCCTGCTGCTCGCCGGTGTGCTCGGCGGGCTCGGTGCCATCCTGATCGGCCGGTCGGTGGTTCTCGACGGCGAGCCGGTGTCGCGTCTGCACCTTTTCCCGCTGGCCGTTATCGCGGCGGCAGTTTGCCTGTTCGGCCTGCTGATCGAACCGCTCGGGCTCGTTGTCGCGCTTGCCGTGTCGATCGTGCTGTCGGCCTGGGCCGGCCCGCAGTTTCGCCTGACCGAAACGGTCGCGCTGACGGCGGGGCTCATCCTCTTTTCCGTCGCGGTGTTCGTCTACGGGCTCGGCCTTCCGTTCGATATCTGGCCCAGTCACTGGTTGAGTCAGTAGCCCCGCGATGGACGTGATCTCCAACCTGGGGCTCGGGTTTGCCGTCGCGCTGAGCGTCCAGAACGTTGCCTACTGCTTCGCCGGCGTCCTGCTCGGCACCATCATCGGCGTGCTGCCCGGGATCGGTCCGGTCACGACTGTCGCGATGCTGCTGCCGATCTCATTCACGCTGCAGCCGGAGTTGGCGTTGATCCTGCTGGCCGGGATCTATTACGGCGCACAGTACGGCGGGTCGACCACCGCCATCCTGGTCAATATTCCGGGCGAGGCGTCGTCCGTGGTGACCACCATCGACGGCCACCAGATGGCATTGCAAGGGCGCGCCGGCCCCGCGCTCGGCATTGCCGCCCTGGCCTCGTTCTTCGCCGGTTGCGTCTCGACCCTGCTGATCGCACTGGCCGCACCGCCGCTCGCGGCCATCGCGCTGCAGTTCGGTCCGGCCGAATATTTCTCGCTGATGGTGTGCGGGTTGATCGCGGCGGTGGTGCTCGCGCGCGGATCGCTGGTCAAGGCCATCGCCATGGTGGTGCTCGGCCTGCTGCTCGGGCTCGTCGGCACCGACGTGAACTCGGGCGCGCGCCGCTTCAACTTCGGCATGACCGGGCTGGCCGACGGCATCGAGTTCGTTGCGCTCTCGATGGCGATCTACGGCATCGCCGAGGTGGTCTACAACCTCGAGAAGAAGCAGGAGACGCGCGTCGTGTCGGACGCGCTCGGCCGGGTCTGGCCGAGCTTCGCAGATATCAGGTACTGCGCCGGCTCGATCCTGCGCGGGACCGGCCTTGGCGCGCTGCTCGGCGTGTTGCCGGGGGGAGGGGCGCTGCTGGCGGCGTTCGCCGCCTATACGCTCGAGAAGAATATCGCCCGCCCGCCGCGCCGTTTCGGCGATGGCGACATCCGCGGAGTCGCCGCACCGGAATCGGCGAACAACAGCGGCGCGCAGACGTCGTTCATCCCGATGCTGACCCTGGGGATCCCCGGCAACCCGACCATGGCGATGATGATCGGGGCGCTGATGATCCACGGCATCGCGCCCGGGCCGCGGGTGATGACCGATCGTCCGGGGCTGTTCTGGGGGCTCATCGCCAGCATGTGGCTCGGCAATTTCATGCTGGTGATCCTGAACCTGCCGATGGTGGGGGTGTGGGTGCGGCTGCTGCGGGTGCCGTACCGGTTGCTCTATCCCGCGATCATCGCGTTCTGCTGCATCGGCGTTTACGCCGTGAACGGCAAGCCGTTCGACGCCTTCGTGATGGCGTTCTTCGCCATCTTTGGCTACGTCGCGCTCAAGCTCGACTGCGAGCCGGCGCCGCTCATTCTGGGCTTCGTGCTCGGTCCGATGATGGAGGAGAATCTGCGCCGCGCACTGCTGATCTCTCGCGGCGATCCCATGGTGTTCGTCGAGGAACCGATCAGCCTGGCCTTCCTGCTGGTGGCGACGGGACTTCTGGTCGTGATTGCCGCGCCCGCGATCCGCGTCAGGCGCGAGGAGGCGTTGAAGGAATAGTGCGTCGTTGTGAGCGCTCCGCGCTACGACCGCTTGAACAGCCCGACGATCGAGTTCCAGATCACCTTGGCCATCAAGGCAAAGCCCCCGATCGGTTTAGCCGCCCGCGCCGGCGCTGGCGCCGCGGCCGGCGGCGATCCGGGCACGATGGACGGCGCCGAGCGCACTTCCGGCGGCGGCGCCGAAACAGGCGCCGGCGAGTCCTGCGCGAGCTGTTCCCGCAGGCCCCTGGCGAATTGATTCATGAGCTGGGCGGCGGTCGCCTGGATGATGCCGACTCCGCGTCCGTACTGCGCCACCGAGCCCGACAGCGTCAGATTGGTATGCACCAGCACCTTCGACCCGGTTCCCGCCGGCTCGAGCCGGAAGAGAGATGCGGCGTTGGCGCCGCCCCGGCCCTTCGCGTCGGTGCCTTGTGCGGTCACGCGCGCGGTGTGAGTGGCCTCGTTGATGTCCTCGAACTTGACGATGCCCGCGAAGGTCAAGGCGACCGGTCCGAGCCGCACTCCGATCCTGCCCTTGTAGGTGTCCTTGCCGACCACCTCGGTGAGCTCCGCTCCCGGCATGCAGGGTGCGATGCGCTCGATGTCGAGCAGCACCTTCCAGGCCTCCTCCGGCGGCAGCGGCACTTCGAATGAATTGTCGAACTCCATGATGCTTGCCCTGCTCGTTCTTTTGCGTCGCTTCGACTATCCGCGCGTTCCGATCGTGTCGGGCGAGCCAAGCACCTGCCAGGCCCAGCGTGCGCAGGCGAACAGCGTGCGGTCGGCATGGCGCGCGGCCACGAGCTGAACGGCGACCGGCAATCCATTCGGACCGCGATGGGTCGGCAGGGCGAGCGCTGGCGTGTGCAGAATGGTCCAGATCGCCTGGAATCCGGGATCGCCGGTATCGCCGTGCCCGCGCGGCGCTTCGCCATTGGCGCACGGCGCCAACAGCACGTCGAATTCCTCGAACACGGCGGCAAGCCGCGCGCGGCAGTCCTCGCCGAGACGCACAGCCGCGACATAATCAGCGTGCGGCATGGCGCGCCCGATTGCGATGCGCTTGCGCAGCCGCTCGCTGATCGCCTCGCGGTGGTTGCTCCATTCGTAGGCCATCGCGGCCGCGCGTTCGTAGTTGTTGATGGTCTCGCGCGCAGCGTTGCGCAGGCCTGCGAATTCCGCGGGCAGCGTGACCTCCCGCACCTTTGCCCCGGCCTTTCCCAGCCGCGCGGCTGCGTCCTCGACCGCGACAACGGTTTCGGGCTGCGCGGTGTTCCACAGGCGCGTGCGGCAGAGCCCGACGCGCGGGGCACGATCGAGCACAAGAGGCGCCGAAGGCTTGCGCAATTGCAACACCTCGCTGAGCAGCTCGATGTCGTCGATGGAGCGGGCAAGAAGCCCGATCGTGTCGAGGCTTTCCGCCGCCGGATAGACGCCTCGGCGGTTGAAGGCGCCGAAGGTCGGCTTGAAGCCGAACACGCCGCAATAGGCGGCGGGGCGCAGCACCGAGCCGCCGGTCTGCGTGCCGAATGCCGCCGGGACCATGAGATCGGCGACGGCGGCGCCCGATCCGCTCGACGACCCGCCGGGCGTGTGGGCGATATCGTGCGGATTGGCGGTCGGCCCGGGCGTCATGCCGGCGAACTCGCAGGTGACGGTCTTGCCCAGCATGATCGGCGCCGGCTGCGCGCGTGAGCGCAACGCAGGCGGCGTCGCTCCTCGGCCGGTGGCCGCGATAGATCGGCGAGCCCATCTCGGTGGGAAGGTCCGCCGTATCGATGATGTCCTTGACGCCGATCGGAACGCCGTGCAGCGGCCCGCGCGCGGAAGCGCGGTCGAGCCCGCGGGCCTGGCGCAGCGCCAGCTCGGGATCGAGGCTGGCCCAGGCGTGAATGGTATCTTCGCGCGCCTCTATACGGTCCAGACAGGCCCGCACCACCGCCTCGCAGGTGACAGCGCCGGCGGCAATGGCGCGCACGATCTCGGTCGCCGTCAGGCTGTTGAGCGGTCGCGTGTCGCGCGCGCGCGTCTTGGTCTGCGTCGAGCCGCTCACGGCGCCCCCGTTAATTCCTGCCGGCGCGGGCAGCCGTGGTGCCGGCGATGCGCCCGAACACCGCGCCCGAGGTCAGGCCGGAGCCGCCGGGATAGTTGAAATAGAACAGCCCGCCGACCAGCTCGCCGGCGGCATAGAGTCCACGGATCGGCTGATAATCCGTGTTGAGCACCTCGCCGTCGGTGGTGATGCGCACCCCGCCGAAGGTGAAGGTCAGGCCACAGGTCACGGCGTAACCCTCGAACGGCGGCTGGTCGATGGTGTTGGCCCAGTTGCTCTTGTTGACGGCGAGCCCTTCGGTGTGCCGGCCATCCTTGACGTTCGGATTGAACGGGATGTCGGCGCGCACGGCCTTGTTGTACTCGGCGATGGTCTTGAGGAACTGCTCCGCGTTCACCCCTTCGAGCTTGTGCGCAAACTCCTCGATGGTGTCGGCGACCACCTTGGTGATCTGCCGGATCTTGTACTCGTCGCGCTGCAGGTGCTTCACCTTGCGGTCGAAGATCTGCCAGGCGAACTGGCCGGGTTGCTCGAGCACCACGCGGCCGTATTTGGCATAGGTGTAGTTGCGGAAGTCGGCGCCCTCGTCGACGAAGCGCTTGCCGGTGGCATTGACCAGGACGGCGAAGGGATAGGAGTGCTTCTGAAACTGGTCGCCGACTGCGAGGTCGCCGAACTCGGGTGCGTTCATCTCCCATTGCACGGCGTGGCAGCCCGACCAGTTGCCACAGGGGCTGGCGCCGATGTCCATCGCCATGCGGATGCCGTCGCCGGTGTTGAAGCGGGTGCCGCGCACCTTGGCGAGATCCCAGCCCGGCCCGAGATAGCGCGTGCGCCATTCGGAGTTGGACTCGAAGCCGCCGCAGGCAAGCACGACCGATTGGCTGTGCAGATCGCTCTCCACCCCGTCGTGCCGGACCCGCACGCCCCCGACCCGGACGCCGTCATAGAGGAGGCTCAGCGCGCGGGTCTGGTAGCGGATCTCGATGCCACGCTTGGTGGCGGCATCGGTGAGCATCTTGATCAGGCCGGGGCCGCCGCCAACCGCTTCGACCGTGAGGCCGCCCCAGAACTTGAACTTGCCGTCGATCTTGAAGGCCTGGCGGCCGTAGATCGGGATGAAGCGCACGCCCTTGTCGCGCATCCAGCAGAAGGTGTCGAAGCTGCGGGTCACCAGCAGCTCGACCAGGTCGGGATCGGCACGGTTCTGCGTCACGCGCGCCATATCGTCGAAGAATTGCTCCTGGGTGTAGGTGCCGAAATCGGTGGTGGCGACTTCCTGCTCGGTCAGGTCGGGCACCAGCGCCTTGATGTCGTCGACGCTGTTGTAGACGACGCGCACCGATCCCGCGGTGAAGCGGCTGTTGCCGCCGGACTCGTCCTCAGGTGCCGCCTCCAGCATCAGCACCGACGCGCCCTGTTCCTGTGCGGCCAGCGCGGCGCAAAAGGCAGCGTTGCCGCCGCCCACCACGATGACATCCGCGGCCGTCTCCACCATCACCATTCCTCTTTGATTTTGCGAACGAGCGTCCGAATGCAACGCATCGCACGTCTCTTTGCCGCACTCAAGATTGCCCGGGCGAGCACCCAGGCATGCCGATATGGATGGCCGGGCCGTCGCCGGATTCGCGACCGCGTCGCTCGCCGACGCGCTGGGGGTCAATCGGCAGGCGCGGCAGCGGTCTGCCGCCGGCGGCTCGTCGATGCAGGCCCGGATCCGGGGTGGGAACTCGAGGGCGCCGAGGTCACTCGGCGGCTGTGGCCACGCCGCCGTGAGCCTGCGACCAGCCCGCCGGGTCGTGCATGAATTTCTCGACTTCGGCCAGCTTCGCGGCCTCGAACTTGCCGCTCGCCTTGGCGACCGCCAGCACGTCCCACCAGGTGGCAAGCGAATGCAGCGTCACGTTGAGATCGCGCAGGATCGTCCGCGCCTCCGGGTAGATGTCGTAGAAGAAGAAGACCAGCACGTGATCAACCGTTGCGCCGGCCGCGCGCAGGGCTTTGCAGAAATTGACCTTGCTGCGTCCGTCGGTGGTCAGGTCCTCGACCAGCAGCACGCGCTGGCCTTCATCCAGATGACCTTCGATCTGGGCGTTGCGGCCGAAACCCTTGGGCTTCTTGCGAACGTACAGCATCGGCAGATCGAGCCGGTCGGCCATCCAGGCCGCGAACGGTATGCCGGCGGTCTCGCCGCCGACCACCGCGTCGAACTGCTCGAAGCCGGCCTCGCGCATGATGGTCGCCGCGCCGAAATCAATCAGCGTGCGGCGCACGCGCGGAAATGAGATCAGCCGCCGGCAGTCGGTGTAGACCGGACTCGCCCAACCGGAGGTGAAGATGAACGGCTTGTCCTCCATGAAACGGATCGCGTCGACCTCGAGCAGCATTTTTGCCGTGAGCTCGGCCATCACCTTCTTGTCGGGAAAGCCCACGCCTGCCGTCATGATCCGATCTCGCCGCTATGCCCCGTGCGGGTTCTGGATGCCCCGCTTTCGCTCGCCCTGACAAGCGGAGATTTCAATTGGTCACAACCTTCCACTCGATCGTTTCGCCGCCGCGATAGATCAGCGCCTTCTCGTCCGGTCCCTCGACCTTGACCTCCTCCGGCGCGGTCCAAGGCGACTTTTCGAGCGTGATCCGCTCCTCGTTGGGCGGCAGGCGATAGTGCTTCGGTCCATTGAGGGACGCAAAGGCCTCGAGCTTGTCGAGGGCGCCTTCCTCCTCGAATACCCTGGCATAGGTCTCGATCGCGACCGGCGCGTTGAACAGGCCGGGGATACCGTTGACCGAGACTTTCTTCGCCACCGGATGGGGGGCGGAATCGGTGCCGAGGAAATAGCAGGTCTCGCCCGAGGCCGCGGCCTGGCGCAACGCGGCGCGGTCCTTCGCGGTCTTGATCACCGGCATGCAGTACATATAGGGCTTGAGCCCCCAGCCGAGCCAGTCGGTGCGGGTCAGAACGAGATGATAGGGCGTGATCGTGCCGCCGACCTGCGGCGCTGCGCTGCGGACGAAATCGACGCCGTCCTTCGACGACAGATGCTCCAGGATGAAACGGAGGCCGGGAAACTGCCGCGTCCATTTGGAGAGGTAGCGCTCGATAAACATCGCCTCGCGATCGAAGATGTCGATTTCCGGGTCGACGTCCTCGCCGTGCATCAGGAACGGCATGCCGATCTTTTCCATCCGCTCCAGCACCGGCATGACTTTGCGATAGTCGGTGACCCCGGCGGCGGAGTTGGTGGTGGCGTTGGCGGGATAGAGCTTCACCCCGGTGAACACGCCCTGCTTGAAGCCATGCTCGACGTCGTCGGGATCGGTGTCGTCGGTGAGGTAGCAGGTCAGCAGCGGCTTGAAGGTCGAGTTTTTCGGCAGCGCCGCCATGACGCGCTCGCGATAGGCGATGGCATCCCTGGTGGTGGCGACGGGCGGAACGAGGTTGGGCATCAGGATGGCGCGGCCGAAGTGCCGGGCGGTGAACGGCATCACCGCCTTGAGCATGGCGCCGTCGCGCACGTGCAGGTGCCAGTCGTCGGGTTTGCGGATGGTGATGCGCGTGGTCATACGGTGGTGCGTCAACCTGTCTGGGTGTCGCCCAGCATCCCGCCCGTCATGCCCGCGAAAGCGGGCATCCAGTAATCACGGCTCTGGTTAGGGTGCACAGCCGTGCTCACATCCAGCTCGGTGTTTACTGGGTCGTCCGCTTGCGCGGACGATGACACATGAATCTTTGGCACGACACCTAACCGATCGGGGCTGCGGCCGCGGCGTAGGTCTCCCGCGGCGCCTCATCGATCATCGCACCGGTGAGATCGGCGACGCGGGCGAAACCGCGCTTGGCGCACCACTGCTCGAGTCCCTCGATGATCGCGATCAGTCCCGACGGATTGCGGAAGATGAGATAGCCGATCATGACCGCGCTGGCGCCGGCCAGCATGTATTCGACCACGTCCTCGACCTTGACGATGCCGCCGCAGCCGATGACCGGAATCTTCACCGCCTTGGCGCACTGATAGACCATTCGCACGATGATCGGCTTGATGCCGGGCCCGGAGAGGCCGCCGAACTTGTTGCCGATCGCCGGGCGAAAGGTGTTGAGGTCGATCTTGAGGCCGAGAATTGTGTTCGACACCACTAGCGCGTCAGCGCCGGCGGCCTCCGCTGCCTTGGCGATGGCGACCACATCGCCGGCATTGGGCGAGAGCTTGCACCAGATCGGCTTGTCGGTGGTCCGGCGGATGAGGCTCATCACGTTGAAGGTGTGTTCCTCATGCAGCGCGAAGTTACCGCCTTTCGGATCGCGCGTCGGGCAGGAGATGTTGACCTCGAGCACGTCGATGGCGGAGCGCGCGACATCGCGCGCCATGGCTTCGAAATCCTCGATCGTCGTCGCCGAGATCGAGCCGACCAGCGGCGGGGTGAAGCGCTTGTAGTCCGGCACCTGATGCTCGAGGAAATAGTCGATGCCCTTTGGTCGGCAGCCCGATCGAATTGATCATGCCGCCTTCGACCTCGGACACGCGCGGTGGCGGGTTGCCGGCGCGGAACTCGCGCGACACGGTCTTGGCGACCAGCGCGCCCAGTCGGTTGAGGTCGATCACCTGCGCGAGATCGGTCGAGAAGCAGCCCGACGCCGGCATGATCGGGTTCTGGAGCGTCACGTTCCCGATCTTCACGCTCATGTCTACCATCCGACGGCCTCCTGCAGGTCGAACACCGGGCCTTCGATGCAGACGCGGCGAAGCTCCTGCTTGCCGTCGACCTCGAAGGTGCGCACGCAGACGTAGCAAGGCCCAAGGCCGCAGGCCATGACCTGCTCCATCGCGACCTGGCCGGGAATACCGTACGCCTTGCCGATGCGCTTCATCAGTTGCAACAGCCGGTTCGAGCCGCAGGTGAAGAACGCGTCGGCTTTGCCTTGCGTGACCAAGCGCTGCAGGATCGCCTCGACATTCTCCACCGCGCTGGTGCCGTCGGTATCGAGCACGCCGATGACGTCGCCGGCCTTCGCGAACAGGTCGCCCGCCATCACGAACTCCGGACTGCGGGCGCTGAGAATGGCGGTCACGCCGATGCCGTGCTCGCCGGCAAGCTGCGAGATCGGCGCCAGGGTGGCAAGCCCGACCCCGCGGCCGAGCACGACGATATGCTTCCAGGCGCGATCGACGGTGAAGCCGACGCCGAGCGGGCCGACCATGTTGAGATCGTCGCCGCGCTTGAGCCGCGCGAGCCCGTTGGTGCCGCGGCCGACGCATTTGTAAAGGAACTCGATGCGGCCTTTCGCCCGGTCGATGCGGTAGACGCTCTGCGGCCGACGCAGCCACAATTCGCCCTCGTCGGGCGACGGGCAGAGCAGGTTGAAGAACTGGCCGGGATTGACCGCCAATGCCTTGGGCGAGGCGTCGACGACGAGGTGCTTGTACTCGGCGTTGACCCACTCATGCGAGACCACCGGGGAGAGCGACTCTTCAGCCGGAATGTGCGGCTCGGTCGACGCCGGCGTGCTCGTGCCCACGACGTAGGGTGCCGATGCAAAGGGCCGGTGCGCCATGCGTAATCCCGCTGAACAGACGCCCTGACCTATCCCGGGCGGTGTACCAAAATCAAGATTTTCTCCAAATTGTGAACAAAAGGCCCGATTTCCATACTATAGTACCGTCTATTGCTTCTCGATCAGCGACCGCATCAGCCGTACCGCGGCGCCACCCTTGAGCGCGCGCTGCCAGAGGTCCTTGGCCATCTTCTCGTGCAGCGCCAGCGCTTCCGGCGCCGACGTGATCATCGCGACGCCGACGCGGATATTGGGCTGCTCCCCGAGTCGGAACGGACTTAACGCCAGCACCTGCCGGTCGGGCTGGCGAAACAGCTGGAAGCTCGCATGCGGCAGCGTGTCGGGCACGATTCCGATCTGCACACCGATCGGCTCGTCCTCCATCAGGGCGACGAAATGCTCGGCCTCCGCGCGCGCCAGCGCGCGCCGCTGGCGCCGGATGCTCTCGGGCAGACCCAGCCGGCCGACCAGGCCGTTCTCCAGGAAATGCTCCATCTCGATCGCGGAAATGAGATTCACGATGCCGGGCTGGCGGCGGCGGTAGGCGTCCTTGCGCTGGCGCAGCACCGCGGTGATCTCCTCGACCTGATCGAGCGCACGCTTGCGGCCAGGCAACGCCTCGGGAATGCTTTCCCGCAAAATGTCGCCGAGCGCATGATCGAAGGCATCGGAGGCGAGCAGGTAGGAGATCGGGCCGGCGAGCACGATGATGTGCTCGGAGGTCTCCTCGATCTGCCGCATGCGCTCGAAATAGCTCACCGCGGAGGCGACGTATTCGACACCGACGCCGAGCAGCGTGGGCACCGATACCGACAGCAGCTCGGCGAGCTTTTCCAGCGTCTCGATCTTCGCCAGCTCGCCCTTCTCGAAGCGATAGAGCGCCGTGCGCGAGATGCCGAGACGGTTGGCGATCTCGTCGGCGCTGAGCCCGGAGCCGAGGCGAAACGCTTTCAGGCGGTTGCCGATATCATCGAAGCGAATGGCCATGACGCGCTGAAACGCCCTTCGACTCGCCGTGCATGCGGCCGGATCCGCATGCCGGGAACGTTCAGGCCGATTGTGCCGCCTCGCCCCGCAGCCGCTTTGCGGCATCGAGCGTGGCGATGACAATGTTCTGATAGCCGGTACAGCGGCACAGATTGCCGGAAATGGCGATGCGGACCTCCTGCTCGGTCGGGTCGGGGTTGTCGCGCAGGAACTCGATCAGGGTGGTGAGGATGCCGGGCGTGCAGAAGCCGCATTGCAGGCCGTGGTTCTCGTGGAATGCCTGCTGCAGCGGATGCAGCTTGTCGGCGGACGGCGCGATCCCCTCGACGGTAAGGATGTCGTGGCCGTCCGATTGCACCGCGAGCATGAGGCAGGAGCGCGCCGAGCGCCCGTCGAGCAGGATCGTGCACGCGCCGCACACGCCGTGCTCGCAACCGAGATGGGTGCCGGTGAGGCCGAGCTGATGTCGGATGAAATCCGCGAGCGTCACGCGGACCTCGACCTCCTCCTCATAGCGCTTGCCGTTGACGGTCAGCGCAATTTTCCGCGTCTCACCCATGATTGCTCCTAGTGCGGCCGGCCGGCGTGACGCTCGAGCAGGCGGGCATGCGCCTTTTCCAGCGCCCGGCGCGACAGCACCGCGGCCAGATGCTGGCGATAGGATGCCGGCGCGTGCACGTCGTCGATCGCCTCGAGTTTGCGGCAGCTTTCGCAGGCGTCGCGAAACAGTTGCGCCGTGGGCGTCTGTCCGGTGATCGCCGCTTCGACCTCGCGGGCGCGGCTCGGCGCCGTGCCCATGCCGCCGATGGTGACGGAGGCGCGCGAGATCTTGCCGGCGGCGTCGCTCTCGATGAGGACGGCCGCCGAGGTGATGGCGAAATCGCCGTGCCGGCGCGAGAACTCGACGAAGGCATGGCTGTGATCGGCCGACCATTGCGGGAAACGCACGCCGACCACCATCTCGTTGAGCTCGATCGCCGGTGTCATGTATGCGACCGGAAATTGCGCGAACGGCAGATCGCGCTGGCCGTTCGGACCGGCCACGGTCACCGTCGCGTCGTAGCCGGTGGCGAGCGAGACGAGCTCGGCGGCCGGATCGAGATGGCAGAGCGAGCCGCCGATGGTGCCGCGGTTGCGGGTCTGGCGGTGGCCGACCTGCAGCAGCGCCTCGTGCATGATGGGCCAGCGCGCGCGCACCGTGTCGGAGAATTCGAGATCGCGCTGGCGCGTCATGGCGCCGATTTCGAGCGCGCCGTTGGCCTCGCGGATATAGGACAGCCCTTCGACCCGGTTGAGATCGATGATGTGGTCGGGCTGCACGAAGCGGAAATTGAGCATCGGCATCAGTGACTGGCCGCCCGCAAGGAGCTTGGCGTTCTCGAGGCTGCCGAGCAGCCCGACGGCTTCGCTCACCGTTTTGGGATCGTGATAGCGGAAGGGCGGCGGCTTCATGTCTGTTGGATACCCGATGGGGTGCAGTTCTTTACATACACCAGCAACTGTGCATCAATCCAAAAAAAACTCAAATTCCCAAATATGGGACAATCGGCGGTGATCGTTTTTTCCTGCTTCAACGTCCACCGTAGCCGCGGTGAGGAACGATGAAGCCCGCGCCGTTTCGCTATCACGCGCCAAAGACAGTCGCCGAGGCCGTCGAGACCCTCGCCGAGGTTGCGAGCGATGATGGCCGCGTGCTTGCCGGCGGCCAGAGTTTGGTGCCGATCATGGCGTTCCGGCTGGCGCGTCCGCGCCATCTCGTCGACATCAACGGCGTCGAAGCGCTCCGCCGCCTGGCAGTCGACGGCGATTGGCTGTCCATCGGCGCCTGCGTGCGCCATGCTGCGTTCCACAAACCTGTCGTGGACGGGCCGCTGGGGCGGCTCCTCGCAACAGTGGTACGCCACATCGCCCATTATCCGATCCGTACCCGCGGCACGTTCTGCGGCAGCATCGCGCACGCCGACCCGGCCTCGGAATGGTGCCTGGTTGCCGCGGCGCTCGGTGCCGAGATGGTGGCGAGAAGTGCGGACGCCATGCGTACGATCGCGGCGCGCGAGTTCTTTCAGGGGATCATGACCACGGCGCTCGCGGAGAACGAGCTGCTGACCGAGGTGCGGCTGCCGATCCTTCCCGCCGACACCCGTTTCGGCTTCTACGAGTTCAATCGCCGTGCCGGCGACTTTGCCCTGGCGATGGCGCTCGTCACCTATCGCATGCGCGACGGCGTGATCAGCGAGCCGCGGGTGGCGGTCGGCGGGGTCGAGGCGCAACCGCGCCGCATCGCGCCGGCGGAGCAGGCACTCGCCGGGCGTCCCGCGGCCGGCGCGACATTCGAAGCGGCGGCGACGGCGCTGGCGGCGGCGGTCGATCCGCTCGACGACGCCGCCACCAGCGCGCATTATCGCCGTGACCTCGCCTGCACCGTCACGCGGCGCGCCCTCGAACGGGCCGCGGCATGACCGAAAAGCGTGAGATCGCGCTAACGATCAATGGGCGGCGCTACGATGTCCGCGTCGATCCGCGCCGAACCCTCGTCGATGCCATCCGCGACGATTGCGGACAGACCGGGACGCATGTCGGCTGTGAGCACGGCGTCTGCGGCGCCTGCACGGTCCTGCTCGACGGCGAGCCCGTGCGCTCGTGCCTGATGTTCGCGGTGCAGGCCGAAGGGCGTCAGGTTCGCACCGTCGAAGGGCTCGCGAACGGCAACGACCTGCATCCGCTGCAGCAGGCCTTCATCGAGAACCACGGGCTGCAGTGCGGCTTCTGCACGCCGGGCTTTCTCATGCTGGCGACGGGGGTGCTCGAGCGCGAGCCGGATATCAGCGATGAGGACCTCGTCGACGCATTGTCGTCCAATCTCTGCCGCTGCACCGGATACGAGAACATCGTGAAGGCGGTGCGGGCGGCGGCCGCCAGGATGAGTGCGGGCCGATGACGACCGGCAACGGGAAATGGATCGGGCGGTCGGTCGAGCGGCTGGAGGACCCGCCGCTGGTCCGAGGGTCCGGACGTTTCGCCGGCGACATCTCCTTTCCGCACCAGCTTCATATGCGCATCGTTCGCGCCAACCATGCCCACGGCCGGATCGTGGCGATCGATGCCTCGGCCGCGCGCGCCCTGCCGGGCGTGGTCGCGGTCTGGACCGCGGCCGACATCGCCGACGTGCCGCCGATCGATTTCCGCGAGGGCCGCATTCCCGCGCTCGAACCCTACCGCCAGCCGGTGCTGGCGACCGACCGCGTGCGCTATGTCGGGGAACCGGTGGCTGCGGTGTTCGCCGACGATCTCTACGTCGCCGAGGATGCAGCCGATCTCGTCGCCATGGAGGTCGAGGAGCTGCCGACGCTGCTTGCCGCCGAAGCCGAGCCGGGCGAGTTCTCGGCCGGCCGCAACACCGAGGTGGCGATCATCCGGCAGGGCTACGGCGACGTCGACGCCGCGATCCGCTCCGCACCCATGGTGGTGGAGCTTGAACTGGCGATCGGCCGCCATTCCGGCGTTCCGCTGGAGGCCCGCGGCGCCATCGGCCGCTACGACGCCGCGCGCGCGATCCTCGAGCTGCACGGCGCCGCCAAGGTGCCGCACCGCAATCGCGAGCTGCTCTCGCGCATGCTCGGGCTGCCGCCTTCGGCGATCCACGTGCACGAATCCCATGTCGGCGGCGGCTTCGGCATCCGCGGCGAGCTCTACCCAGAGGACGTATTGGTCTGCGTCGCGGCCATGCGGCTTGGCCGGCCGGTGAAATGGATCGAGGACCGGCGCGAGCACCTGATCGCGGCCAATCATTCGCGCCAGCAGCTCCACCGCATTCGGGCGGCGGTCGACGGCGAGGGCCGCATCCTTGCGATCGACGATCTCTACTTTCACGACCAGGGCGCCTATGTGCGCACCCATGCCGCGCGCGTCGTGCACATGACGGCGGGCATCCTTCCCGGGCCCTATCGGGTGCCGGCCTATCGCGCGGTCGGGCACTTTCGCCTGACCAACAAGACGCCGGCGGCGACCTACCGCGCGCCCGGCCGCTTCGAGACCACCTTCGTGCGCGAGCGGCTGGTGGACGCGATCGCGACCAGGCTCGGCATCGATCCCAATGACGTGCGGCGGCGCAATGCCATCCGGGCGGACGAGATGCCTTATCATCGTCCGCTCGAGGCCCTGGGCGAGGAGATCGAGCACGATTCCGGCGACTATGTCGGGCTCCTCGACAAGCTGCTGGCTGCGCTGGAGTGGGACCGCCTGAAGGCCGAGCTCGCGCGCCGCCGCGCCGCTGGCGAAGCGGTCGGGGCCGGATTTGCGATGTTCGTCGAGAAGAGCGGGCTCGGTCCCGGCCGACGGCGTGCGCATCGAGGTCGACACGTCGGGGATGATCGAGCTCATTACCGGCGGCGCCTCGCTCGGGCAGGGCTTCGAGACCGTGATGGCGCAGGTGTGCGCCGAGATCCTCGGCGTCGACTATCGCCACGTGCGCGTCACCCATGGCCAGACCGACCGCATCGCCTTCGGCATCGGCGCGCATGCCTCGCGCGCGACCGTGATGACGGCCTCCGCCACCCACAACGGCGCGCTGAAGCTGCGGGCCAAGGCCATCGAGGTGGCGGCCGAGCTGATGCAGGCGCCGGCCGACGCGCTCGACATCGTCGACGGCAAGGTGGTGCGCAGGGACCAGCCGTCCGGGGCGTCGATGAGCCTGGGCGAGATCGCGAGGCAGCTCGAGCCGACCTCCAAGACCATCGGCGACCGCGAGCCGGGCCTGTCGGCCGAAGGCTGGTTCCGGGTGGAGCACCAAGTCTACCCCTACGGCATTCACTTCGCGGTGGTGAAGGTCGATCGCGAGACCGGCGGCGTTGAGGTCGAGCGCTACGTCATCGCCTACGATATCGGGCGGGCGATCAATCCTGCGCTGGTCAGGGGCCAGATCGTGGGCGGTTTCGCGCAGGGCCTGGGCGGCGCGCTGCTCGAGGAATTCACCTACAATGAACGTGGCGACCCGCTGGCGACCACGTTCGCGGACTACCTGATGCCGACGGTGCGTGAAACGCCCAGGGTCGACGTCATGCTGCGCGAGGACTACACCAGTCCGCTCAATCCGCTCGGCATCAAGGGCGCGGGCGAGAGCGGCATCACCGGGGTCGGCGCCGCGATCGCGTCCGCCATCGACGATGCGATCGGCATGCCGGGTGCGGTGACGCAGCTGCCGGTGACCCCGCAGCGGCTGAAGCAGATCTTGAACGGCCGGCGCTAGCGCTGCGCTTCGTTCGCGTTACGCGCTAAAGTGCCCGACGCGCCGGGGTGCAATGGGGCCGGAAGCGAGGAGTTGCCAGATGAGCGTTGCCGATATCCAGGGCGCGACGCGCGCGCCGGCCGGAAAGGCGCCCGCCAAACCGCGACAGGACCTGCGCAGCTGGCTCGATGCACTGCGCGCGGCCGACGAGCTGCAGGAGATCCGCGGCGCCGAGCGCGAGGCGGAAATCGGCGGCATCGTCGACCTCTACATGCGCAAGATGGGCAACCGCGCGGTCCTGTTCGACGACATCCCCGGCTATCCCCGCGGCCATCGCATTCTCGCGAACATCCTCACCTCGGTGCGCCGTATCAATCTCACGGTCGGCATGCCGATCGACGGGTCCGCCATCGAGCTCGTCTCGTATTGGCGCAACTACATGAAGGAGGCGAAGAGCATCGCCCCGGTCACGGTCAAATCGGGGCCGCTGCTGGAGAACGTCACCCGCGGCAAGGACGTGAACATTCAGAGCATCCCGACGCCGCGCTGGCACGAGCACGACGGCGGCTACTATATCGGCACCGGATGCATGGTGGTCATGCGGGATCCCGACACCGGCTGGATCAACTACGGCGCCTATCGCGTGCAGTCCCACGGCCCGGCCCTGGCGACGGTCATGTGCTCCAAGGGCAAGCACGGCGACCTGATCAAGCGCCGCTACCACGAGCGCGGCGAGCCGTGTCCGGTCGCGGTCGTGGTCGGCATGCACCCGGCTCTATTCATGGTGGCAGGGCTCGAAATTCCATACGGGAAGAACGAGTACGACGTCGCCGGCGGCCTGATCGGCGAGCCGGTCGAGGTGATCAAGGGCCCCGTGACCGGGCTGCCTATTCCCGCGCATGCGGAGATCGCGTTCGAGGGTTTCGTGCATCCCGACGATCTGGTCGAGGAGGGCCCGCTCGGCGAATGGACCGGCTACTACGCCGGCGGCCAGAAAAAGGAGCCGGCGATCCGCATCGAAACCTTCATGCATCGCAATGATCCGATCCTGCTGGGGGCAATCCCGGGAGTGCCGCCCGACGACGATTCGTTCTATCGCGGCACCTATCGCTCCGGCGCCGTGTGGAACCAGCTCGAAGCCGCCGGCGTGCCGGAGGTGAAGGGTGTGTGGGCGCATGCCGCCGGCGGCAGCCGTCTCTGGCTCACGGTCGCGATCAAGCAGCAATATGGCGGGCACGCAAAACAGGCCGGGTTGATCGCCTCGCAATGCCATGCGGGCGCCTATGCCAACCGGGTCGTCGTCGTGGTCGACGACGACATCGACCCCGCCGACATGGACCAGGTGGTGTGGGCGATGTGCACGCGGTTCGATCCGCGCGAAGGCCTTGAAATCCTGCGCGGTTGCTGGAGCACGGTGCTCGACCCCATGGCCTATGCCAGCAACGATCCGCGCAACGCGCGCATCGTGGTCGACGCCTGCAAGCCGTGGTCGCGGCGCGACAGCTTCCCGATCGTGGCGCGTTCGAGCAAGGAGCTCGACGCGAGGATTCGCGCCAAGTGGGCGGACGTGCTGCCGCGGGGTTGAACCCGCGCAGGCGGATCGCGTGCGCTCCTTCGCTAGCGCGCTCCCTCGCTGATGATGGCGCGCACTTCCGCGACGATGTCGGGCGCCGTCCGGTAGAGCTCGTCGACCAGCCGGTCGATCTCCGCGCCGCTCACGGGATTGACCTCGAGCCCGCGCTGCCGCGCCTCGGCCAGAAATTCCGGATCGGCAAGGGCCTGGTCGAAGGCGGTCCGGAGGGCGGCCTTGCGATCGGCGGGCAGGTCGGGCGGCGCCACGAACGGCCGCGCCATCGATTGCCGGCTGAGGACCAATTTGAGGATCTGCCGCTGCCGGTCCGTCGTGGCGAACTCGAAGATCAGCGGCACATCCGGCAGCTCCGGGCTTTTCTTCAGCGCGAGCTGCGTGATGATGTTGATCTGCCGGTTCGCGATCCACTCCGGCTTGAGCAGCTTGAGACTCGACCACGACCAGCCGCAGCGGCCGTCGACCTCGCCGCGCTCGATCGCCAGCGCGACTTCGGCACTTCCGGGATAGCCGGAGACGAGCTTGAGCTTGACCCCGAACGCATTGCGCATCACCGCCGAGAAAATATCGGGGTCGGACCCCGAACCCTCGCCGCCGACCGTGAACGGGATCGTAAGCATGTCGTTCCAGGTCTTCACCGCAGACGTATGCCAGGTCGTACAGATGCTGACCTCGTCGGTGCCGCTGCCGAGCCAGGCGAACCGGCGCGCGTCGAACTGGGTCGCGCTCGTCCCGATCAGCGGCTCCATCGCCATCCCGCGCGAGAAATGACCGATGGCGGTGCCGTCCTTGGGCGCCACGTTGTAGAGAAAGTTGGCGGCCCGCAGGCTGCCGGCGCCGGGCATGTTCTGCACGATCACCGAAGGTCGGCCGGGGATGTGCTTGCTCAGATGGCGTGCGAGCACGCGGCCGTAGGCGTCGTAGCCGCCGCCCGCGCTGTAGCCGACCGTCAGCGTGATGCTGCGGCCGCGGTAGAAGTCGGCAACCGCATCGGCGCGCGCGTTTGCTGCAAGCGCGAGAACAAGGGCGATGAGGCCCGAGGCGAGACCGGCGCGCATGATCCTTCCCACGGAGAGACGAAAGATTAGGGCGTGGCGTGAAGGATGTGCAACCAGGCCGCATCAGCATGCGACAAAGTCGGCTCGCTGTTGCCCGTGCCCACGCACCCCAATGAATGCGCCGGGCGGCGTACGGAGCGGCTGCTTCGCGTTCGGCGGTCCATAGGCATTTGGTCCTCTAGGCCGGGCTTTGCCGCACGCGGGGCTGCCCGCAACACCCGTCGAGATTGTGGGGTAATGGGAAAGACTGTATAGACATACCGGTGCTGTTAGGCGTGGGGTCTATTGCCGATGCGTACGATTTCACACTTTCTCGGGCGCAAGGGCGTGGCAGCCGCAGTAGTTCCGGTAGCCGCGCCCGCCCAGCAAGGGACCAACGGCATTGAAGGCCGGGGCGAAGTGACCTTCGCCGACCTCGGCACGCGCATCGGCGAAGACAACGAGACATTGCGTAATCTGCTGCTGGACACGGACCGGCGGCTCACGTCGCTCGACGAGCTCAAAGTGACCTTTCGCAGTCTCGTGGAGCCCATCGGGGCCGCGTTGCGCTCACTGGAGCAGGAAAAAACCGACAACGTGACCTTGCGCAATGCGCTGGCGGAGCTGCGCACCAGCCACGACACCGTGCGCAAGGAATCGCACACCTTCGAAAGACAGGTGGGGGAGCTGGCGAACGATAACGCGTCCCTCCGGCGGGAATTGGCGTTGGCTCAGCAGGCCACCAAGGACCTCGAGACCGAGAGGGCCGAGCTCGCCAGCGAGCTGTTGGCTGCGCGTTCGGAGATAGCCAAACTCGACAGTCAGTTGGCGCAAGAGACGGCCAATGGCCGGGCGTTGGGCGAGGCGAACCAGATCCTCGCGGATCACGGCAGCAACGCCGACCGGCGGATTGTGGAATTGCAGGGCGACTGTTCGCTCGCTCGGGAAAATCTCCTGCTGCTGGAAAACGACAAACATTCCCTGCAGTCGGCACTCGACCAGACCCTGGCCGAGAACTCACGCCTGTCGCGTCGCCTGACCGAGAGCGAGAGCGCCTTGACCGCTGCGCGCGCACGGCTCGAACAGATGGAAATCAGCCTGGCCGCGGCCGAGAAGGAACGCGCTGCCCTCTCCGCTGCGCGCGACGAGGACAACGAGCGCCATCAATCCGAATGCTACGCGCTCAACCTGCGGCTGGAGGCGCTGCGTTCGCGTGCCAGTACGGCGGAGAAGCTGCTTGCGGAAGTGCGGCAGAGCCTGGTCGCGCGCACCGAGGAGATCAGGGCGTCGGAGCGCAAGCTGGTGGAAGCCTCGATTGCGCGCAACGCCACCGACAAGACGATTGAGCGGCTTACCGCGGCCCGCGATGCCCTCGATGCCAAGGTGAGTGAACTCGATCAGGCACGGGCGACGCTGCGGGAACGCGGCAACGGCCTGTCGGAAACCCTGAAGGCGCGCGACAGCGCACTCGCCAATGCCGAGCAAAAGATAAAGTCGCTCACCGACCGCTTCGAGCAGCTTGAGCTCGACGCCGGGGCGTATCGTGCCAAGGCCGAGAAGCGCATCGAGGATCTGCACAACAGCGTTCAGCGTGGGCGCGCCGAGCTCGCGGTCGCGCAGGGCGCGCTGGACACGACCCGCAGGGACTTTGCCCGGCTGCAGCGCGGATTCGCGCCCGAACGGGCAGCGCTGGAGGAGGGTAGCGACACTCCCGCGGTCGATACCCCGAAGCCGAATCCCGTGGTCGATACCCCGAAGCCGAAAGAGCCGCCAAGATCGAGAAACGGCCGGAGCGCGGGCCGCGGGATCAAGACGGCCGAGGCGAAGCCGGAAGGCAACGTCGGCGAGCCGCCGACCACGCGGTAACGCACCGTCCGGACGGCACGGCTGTCGGTCGCAAGCGCACGCGGATCAAGCCAGCGTCGCAAATCGCGTGCGCTGCGCCTGGCGGACGTGCTGGCGCGCCGCCGTCTCCGCCTGGTCGGGGTCGCGACGCTCGATCGCCGTCACGATGCGCCGGTGCTCCGCGTCCGATTCGCTTCTGCGGTTCGGCATCCGGAACGTATTGCTGTGCAGAAGGGCCATCGCGTCATGCATTCCTGCGAGAGTGGCGATCAGATAACGGTTGTGTGCGGCCTCGCATACGGCGGCGTGAAAACGTCGGTTGAGCGCGATGAGGGTACGCGCATTGTTGGGATGCTTGTCGAACTCGTCGAGCAGCCGATGCAACATGTCGATTTCGGCCTGATCGGCGTGTTGTGCCGCAAAGCGAGCCGCCGAGCCTTCGAGGATTTCCCGCATGGCATAGAGCTCGAGCACCTGCTGCCTGGTCAGCTCGGCAACGACGAGACTGCGTCCGGCCCCGATGACCAGCAGGCCGCGCTCTTGCAGCCGCCGCAGCGCCTCCCGTACCGGCGTCCGGCTTACTCCGAGCGAGCGCGCAATTTCCTCCTCCGGGATCCGCTCGCCGGGCGCGAAGCGACCCTCCCAGATGGCATCGCGCAGGCTGGCGAACACGAACTCGCCGCGCGACACGTGGCGCAGCGCGTCGGAGGTGACTGCCGCCAATCTGCGCCCCCGCAGCGGCGTGACCTTGCTCGTGAACTGCGATGCCATCAGGATCGGCTCTCTGCCTGATCCTTTACAGCAGTATACGAGTGTATACAATCGCTCGTATCCGGACGACTGGGAGACAAGCATGGCCCGCACCGAGGGGGACGTCGCGTCGAACCAACGCATGCGGTACCGCGGGTTGCGTGGCTGGCTCGAGCAGGTCGACGCGATGGGTGAGTTGCGGCAGGTCGACGGCGCCCACTGGGATGTCGAGATGGGTGCCGTCACCCACATGCTCACGGAAAAGAGCCGCGGCGCGGCACCGGCGATCCTGTTCGACGACGTGCCCGGCTATCCCAAGGGTTTTCGCACGCTCTACGGCCAGCTTTCTTCGGTGCGTCGGATCGCGTTGACGCTGGGGCTGCCGCTCGAATACGAGCGCAAGGTCGATGTCGTCCAGCGCTATCACGCGCGCATGCAGGATCTCAAACCGCTGCCGCCGCGCTTCGTCAACGACGGCCCCATCTTCGAGAATGTCCTCGAAGGGGACGATATCGACGTGCTGAAATTTCCCGTGCCGCGGCATCACGAGCTCGACACTGCCCGCTTCATCGGCACCGCCGACTGCGTGATGACGCAGGATCCCGACACCGGCTGGTTCAATCTCGGCGCCTATCGCAGCCAGGTCTACGACGGCAGGACGGTCGGGTGCCAGATCACCGAGGGCAAGCATGGCCGCATCCATCGCGACAAGTATTTCGAGCGCGGAGAGCCGATGAAGGTCGTGATCCTGTGCGGACAGGACCCGCTCTTGTTCATGCTGTCCTCGAGTCCGCTGCCCGAGATCGGCGAGATGGATATCGCCGGCGGTCTGCGCGGCGAGCCGATCGATGTGGTGCGTGGACCCTATACCGGATTTCCGATTCCGGCCGACTGCGAGATCGCGATCGAAGGCGAAACCGTGCCGGGCCAGGTCAAGCCGGAAGGACCATTCGGCGAATGGATGGGCTACTACTCCGACGACACCCAGGAGCGCCCCTACGTCAACGTGAAGACGATCCTCCACCGCAACGATCCGATCCTCACCTGCGCGCCGCAGCACAAGCCGGTGGACGAGACCGGCCTGCTCAAGGGGATTGCGGGAGCGGCGCAGATCTGGCGGGCGCTTGAGGCCTGCGGGGTGCCGGAGGTGCTCGGCGTGTGGAATCACGAGGCCGGTCCGGCGACCCGCTTCACCGCGGTCCAGATCCGGCAACGCTACCCGGGCCACGCGCGGCAGGCGCTGCACATCGCGTCGTCGTGCCAGGGCGGCGCCTATGCCGGCAAGTGGACGGTGGTGGTCGACGAGGACATCGATGCCGGCGATCTCGACCAGGTGCTGTGGGCGATGTGCACACGCTTCGATCCGCTCACCGATATCGACACGATCCAGAAGGCCTGGGCCTCCAAACGCGATCCGCTGTTTCTTCCTGGCAATTTCAACAACCGCGTTCTCATCGATGCTTGCATCCCCTATGACAAGAAGCTCAAAGGAACCTTCCCGGTCACGGTCGACGTCAGCGCCGACCTGCGCAAACGGTTGCGGTCGAAATTTCCGCAATTGTTCCGGAAGCGCTGACCGCAATAGCGAGATCCGAGGGAAGCTCATGATCCGTGGCACGTTGACATTCGCCGCATTGGGCATCGCGACCATGCTTGCCGGCGATCTCGCGGCGCAGCCGTCGCGCGCGGCCGGGGTCGAGGATTTCTACAAGGGCAAGACGGTTTCGCTCGTCATCGGCTACAGCGTCGGCGGCGGCTACGACGCCTATGGGCGGCTGCTGGCGCGGCACCTCGGCAAGCACATTCCCGGCGGTCCGAGCGTGGTGCCGCAGAACATGACCGGAGCCGGCAGTCTGAAGGCGGCCAACTATCTTTATTCGGTGGCGCCCAAGGACGGCACCGTCATCGGCACGTTTTCGCGCAGTCAGGGCATTGCGCCGCTGCTCGACAAGGCCGAGTTCGACAGCACCAAGTTCACCTGGCTCGGAAGCGTCACCGACGAGGTCAGCCTGTGCGTGACGCGGCACGACGCGCCGGTGAAGACCTTCAACGAGCTTCTGGTCACACCCGCGACGTTCGGTGGCGAGGGCGCCGGCTCCGATCCCAACATCTTCGCATTGCTTTATCGCAACGTGTTCGGCGCCAAGATCAAGATCGTCACCGGCTATCCCGGCACCAACGAGATCCAGCTCGCGACCGAGCGGGGCGAGGTCGACGGCCTTTGCGGGCTGTCATGGAGCACGCTCAAGGGACGCTATCCGCATTGGCTCAAGGACAAAAAAGCCAACATCCTCATCCAGGCCGGAATCAAGAAACAGGCGGATCTGTCCGATGTTCCCTCCGCGACCGAGGTCGCGAGGCAGCCGGACCAAATTCAAATCCTGAAACTGATGCTGATCGGACAGGCGATGGCGCGGCCGTTCGCGGCTCCGCCCGGCATTCCGGCCGATCGCAAGGCGGCCTTGATCGCGGCCTTCGACCGTACGACTCGGGATGCGGAGTTTCTCGCGGAGGCGCAGCGGCTCAATTTCGACGTGAACCCCGTCCCCGCGGACAGGCTCGATGCGCTGCTGGCGGAGGCCTATGCCACGCCCAAGGACGTCATCGCCAAGGCCGCCAAGGCGATGACGGACTGAACGAGAGCCGGGATTGTTGATCACAGATCCTGCAAGACGGACGCAGGCGCGGTCAAAGGCATGAGTGGATTGATCGGAGCGCGCATTCCTCGCCTCGAGGACGGCGCGCTGCTCGTCGGCAAGGGTCGCTTCATCGACGACATCGCGCATACCGGCGTGCTGCACGCGGCGTTCGTGCGCAGCGCCCACCCCCACGCCGCAATCCGGCGGATCGATGCGCAGGACGCGCGCGCGCTGGCCGGGGTTCACGCGGTGCTCACGCTCGAAGACCTCGCGCCGATCCTCGCCAAGCGGCGGATGTTGCGCCATTCCAATTCCGGAACGCCGCTCGACCGCTACTGGTCGTTCGCACTCGCCGACGGGGAGGTGTCCTATGTCGGCGAGGCGATGGCGATCGTGCTTGCCGACGACCGCTATGTCGCGGAGGATGCCGCCGCTCTGGTCGCCGTCGACTACGACGTGCTCCCCGCGGTCTCGGACTGTCGCCGCGCGATTGAGCCGGCCGCGCCGGCCGTTCGTCGCGAGTTGAACACCAACATCGCGGCCAGCTACAAGGTCGCCTACGGCGATTCCGACGCCGCCTTCGCCAAGGCCGCGCACGTCTTTCACGAGGATCTCTGGCAGCATCGCGGGGCCGCCCACCCGATCGAAGGCCGCGGCATCCTCGCGGAATGGCGCGACGACGGCATGACGGTCTGGGCGTCGACCCAGAAGGCGCATGATCTGTTCCAGTCGTTGACCGCGCTGCTCGATTTCGACGAGAGCCGGCTGCGGGTGGCCACGCCCGATGTCGGCGGCGGCTTCGGCCCCAAGCTGTGCGTCTACCCCGAGGACATCGCGGTGGTGGCCGCCGCCAAGCTCCTGCGGCGCTCGGTCAAGTGGATCGAGGACCGCCGCGAGCATTTCACCAACGCCGCCCAGGAGCGCGATCAATATTGGTCGGTCGACGTCGCCGTCAGTGCGGACGCCAGGCTTCTGGGCATTCGCGGCCGGCTGATCCACGATCTCGGCGCCTACGCGCTGCAGGACGTCAACATTCCCTACAACTCCGCATCGATGATGAGCGGCCCCTACCTGCTTCCCGCCTTGTCGATCGAGGTCGTCGTCGCCGCCACCAACAAGACGCCGGTATCGTCGGTGCGCGGCGCCGGCTATCCCCAGGCGGCGTTCGCGATGGAGCGCATGATGGACCGCGTGGCGCGCGAATTGCGCCTGGAGCGGGCGGAGCTGCGCCGGCGCAATCTCATCCCGCCGGAGAAGATGCCCTACACCAAGCCGCTGAAGGCGCGCTCCGGCGCCAGCATGCAGTACGACAGCGGCGACTATCCCTCCTGCCAGGCGCAGGTGCTCCACGCCGCCCGCTGGGCGGACTTTCCGCAGCGTCAGGCGAGCGCGCGAGCCACGGGCCGTTATATCGGCATCGGACTGGCGCACGGCATCAAAGGCACCGGGCGCGGTCCGTTCGAGTCGGGCCTGGTGCGGGTATCGAACACGGGACGGGTGTCGGTCTTCACCGGCGCGGCGGCGATCGGACAGGGCCTGCGCACCGTGCTCGCGCAGATTTGCGCCGGTGAGCTTGGCCTGCGGGCCGAGGACATTACCGTCGTCCCCGGTGATACCGGCGGCGTATCGCTCGGGCTCGGCGCCTTCGCCAGCCGCCAGACCGTGACCGCCGGCTCGTCCGTGCTGCTGGCCACGCGCGCGGTGGCGGACAAGGCGAAGAAGCTCGCGAGCCACGTGCTCGAGGCGGCGGAGCACGACCTCGAGATCGCCGACGGCGAGGTGCGCGTGGTGGGCGCGCCGCAGCTCTCGGTCGGGCTCGGTGAGCTCGCGCGCATTCTCAAGGGCGCCCCCGGCTACGGTTTTCCGGCCGACATCGATCCCGGCCTCGACGCCAACGTCAACTGGCGGACCGATGCGCTCGCCTACGCCAATGCCTGCCACGTCGCCGAGGTCGAGGTCGATCCCGACACCGGTGGCGTCACGGTTCTCAACTATGTGGCGCTGCAGGATTCCGGGACCTTGATCAACCCCATGCTGGTCGATGGCCAGGTGCGCGGCGGCGTGGCGCACGGCATCGGCAATGCCGTGCTCGAATGGATGGCATTTGACGAGAGCGGCCAGCCCCTCACCACGACCTTCGCGGACTATCTGCTGCCGGGCGCCATGGAAGTGCCGCCGATCGAGACGCTCTACAAGGAAACGCCGTCGCCGCTCAATCCGCTCGGCGCCAAGGGTGCCGGCGAAGTCAGCACCATTCCCACTGCCGCCGCGGTGATCTCCGCCATCGAGGATGCGCTGCAGCCGTTCGGCGTCCGCATTGCGCAGACCCCGATCACGCCGCAGAAGCTGGTCGAGCTTATCGCGGGCGGCGGCGCGCGGTCGTGAGGCCGCGACAACAGCTTGTCAGGGCGATTTCCCTTGGCGTGAGGAAGAACAGTGCCGCGCCGGCCAGCCGCGCTCATTTCATCTCGGCGAACATTGGCCCGGCGGCGTGTCGCTTTGCGCAGCCCTACGGCTGCTTCCACAACGGCGCAAACTGCGTGGCGACGACACTTTCGTATGGCACGTCGCCTTTCAGGATGCCGACGTCGCGCGAGAACTGGTTCATGCCGGCGACGAAGCTCGTTGAAATCGACGGATCGTAATAGGGCAGGTCCCGGCGGATGAGCTCGGCGATCAGTTCGGCCTCGGACGGGGGAAACAGCTTGCGCCCGACCTCGGTCGCGCGCGCCACGTTCTCCTTCAACGCCGCCTGCACCTTGACCATGGCGCGCACAGCGGCGGCGGCGGTCTGCGGCGAGCGCTCGATCAAGCGCTCGCTCGTCGCGATTGATGCCATGGTGTAGTTGAAGCATGGCTTGGGTCCGTCGCCGCGCCGCACGTCGAGCACGACGGTGCCGACCCCGCGCCGCACCGCCACCTCGGTGCCCATGCCGTTGGCCCAGAAGCCGTCGATCTTGCGCTCCTCCAGCGCCTTCGCCGCGGTCACGCCGAAATTCACGCCGGCGCCTTGCGCGCCGGGCACCGGCGCGATCCTGACGCCGTCGCGGGCGAGGTCGACGCCCGCTTCGATCAGAAGGCGGCGCAGCCCCATGTCGACCCAGGGCGCCGCGCCGATGCTGCGCCCTTTGACCACGCTCAGGTCGCCGCGCCGGCCGCCCAGATCCTTGTGCATGACCAGGAACCAGTACATGCCTTGCGCCTGCGCGCAGAGGAGCTTGGCACCCTGCCATTGCGGAAATGCCGAAAGCGCGGAATGCGCGGATCCGCCGACGAAATCCACGGTGCCGTCGCGCAATGCCGCATAGCATTTGTCGACGGGGTAGATCATCTCCAGCTCGACATCGATGCCTTCCTGCTTGAAACAGCCCAGCTCGATCGCCGCGATCGCGGGGAAATACGAGTTCGAGATCATGTCCGGCACGGCGAGTTTCATTATCTATCCTCCAGGGGTCGGTGATTGCGGAACACGCTGTCACTTCCCCGCCAATTCCAGGGCTTTGGCGCGCAGGCTGTCGTCGGTGAACCGGGCAAGATCGAGCGGCTTGGTGAGATTGCCGGTCTTGGTCAGCAGCTCCCGCATCCAGGCGAGCTTGTCCGTCGGGATCGGAATGTCCGGGGTGACCGCCGAGTAGCGGACGACCTCGTCGTAGATGTATGCCGCGCGCGGATCGTCGACCTTCGCCTCGGTCACCTCCTTTGCCAGTCTGATCGCCTCGTCGCGGTTCGCAAGCGCGTGCCGCACGCCAGCGATCTGCGCAGCCAGGAAGCGGGTGAGGAGGTCGCGCCGCTGTGTGATGGTCTTGCCGCTCGCGTAGAGGCAGAGCCGGACGTAGTTGGGCACGGCGTCATGGGCATGGACGAGCAGCTTGACGCCGGATTGCGCCATCGGGACGAACTCGGTAGAGGCGGCGGCGGCATCGACCACGCCCGCGAGCACCGCCCTGAAGCGGTCAGCGTCGCTTCCCATGACGGTGAAGCGCACGTCGGAGGAGGGAATGTCGTTCTTTTCCAGTACCGCCCGCGCCAGCAGATCGGGCAACGCGCCGGGCGACGAAATCGCCAGCACCTTGCCCTTGAGGTCGCGCGGGTCGGAAATACTTGCCTTGGAGAAAATGCCGTAGGTGAGGATCGGCCAATAGCAGCCGACGAGCTTGATGTCGGCGCCGTTCGATGCCGCCAGCATCGGGCCGCCGGGCGAGCCCTCGTACGTGTCGAGCTCGCCGGCGATCAACGCCTTGAGCGCCAGCGCATCACCCTTGAACTGCATCATGTCGACCTTGAGGCCCTGCTTCTCGGCGAAGCCGCCCTTGCTCGGCATGAATACGAAGCCGGCATCGCTCTTGGCCTCAAGCACGCCGTGACGCCAGGGGGCCAATTGCGCCCCCGGCTGCTGGGCGGCGGCCGGACCGGCGAGGGCGGCGGCCATCAAGGCAAGCGCGGGTGCGCGGGCGAGCCAGGATATCGGGCGGGTGTCGCGCATGGTATTTTGCTCCTGTTCCGAAAAATCGTCGCAGCGGCGGCGCTGACAGCGCCTAATCGCGGATGACCGGGGTATTCATCGCGACGTCGCTGCGCCGCTCATTTGCAAGGTTCTTGCCAAGCTCGAAGTAGTCGCTGCGCGTCGCCATCTCGGCCTGGCGCGCGAGCTCCGGCGGCCAGTGGCCGAGATCGTAGCCATGCCATGGCGGCTGCGGCGTCAGCGGCGGCAGCCCGAGCCGCTCCCAAATCTCCCTGGCGCGCTCCATGAATTCGCGCTTGGGCAAGGCGACCGGCGCAAAGGTTCCCTTGAGCGTCGCGTTGATGAGCACGGCCGCGCTCTCGCCGTCATCACGCGGGCCGCGCGGACCGTGGCCGGGATCCTTGTGCGGCACCACCTTGAGATCGTGCTGCGGTTGACACCGGTAGGACATGGCCCAGAACAGCGCGTCGGCGTTGTCGGGCTCGATGTCCTCGTCGACGGCGACGATCCATTTGCCGGCGAAGCGGTGCAGCGAGGAGGCGCCGTAGAGCGCGCGCCAGATTTCGCTTTCGGGCATGCCGTGCGCGCACTGGATCGCGATCACCGCATAGAGGCTGGTGAGCGGCTCGTGCATGGCCACGCGCTTGACGCCCTTGATGGCCAGCACCGATTGCAGGTGGTCGAGGTAGACCGGCTCCATCGCGACACGGCGGATCACGCTCGATTCGCTCGGCGTGACCTGGCTGATGAAGGAGGTCAGGATCGGATGGCGGCGGCGCGTGATCGCGGTCACCTCCATGAAGGCATTGTATTCCTGCAGGTTGACGTAGCCGTGCGACTCCCCGAATGGCGCCTCCGGCTCCAGCCGTTCGGTATCGATCAGGCCTTCGATGACAATCTCCGCCTCCGCCGGCACGAGGAGGTCCACGGTCTTGGCGCGCACGACGTTGATCGGGCCGCCGGCGAGCGCGCCCGCGACGGCGATCTCGTCGAGGTCCGCGGGCATCTTCTGCACCGAGGCGTAGGAGATGACCGGCGGGCATCCGACGACGACCGCGCAGGGGAGGGGCTCGTGCCGTGCCTTGCATTTCTCCCAATGGGCGAAGATGCCGGCGCGCAGCTCGACCGATGGATTCATCCCCAGCCGCCGCGGTGCCTTGAGCTGACCGCGATAGTTGCCGACGTTCTGGATGCCGGTCTCGGGATCCTTGGTGATGTAGTGGCCGGCCGAGAGATAGGGCGCGTTGTCCCAGCCCGGGGTCGAGATCGGGACAGGCAGGCCGTCGAGTCCGCCGCCGTCGCGGTCGAGACCGGGCCCGGCGATGACGACCTCCTGGCACGGCGCATCGGTGACGATGCGAGGCGTCACCGGATTGGCGATGGCCCTGATCCAGGTTTGACCGATCTCGTCGAGCCGTTTGCCGAAACCGATGCGATAGACGTCGCGGTTGGCCGCCAGGCCCGCAACCAGCACGGCGATGTCGAAGCGGCGGCCCTTGGAGTCCGTCGGCTGGGTGAACAGGAATGCCTTGCGTTCCGGTTCCGCGATGCCGCCGCGGTACTGCCAGCGCACCAGCGGATGCATCTCGGTGTCTTTGTTGATCGGCTCGTCGACGACGAACAGCAGTCCTTCGCGCGCAAGCGCAAGCACATGCTCGTGCAGATCGGGATAGCTGCGCGGATGCTGCGGCGGCCCGTCGCGGTAGCGTTCGAGCACACTCAACGTGCGTGCCGCAGCTCGATCATCCATCGGCAGCTCTGCCAGCAGCAAGGTTGCCGCGCACTCTAGAACAAAGCCCTGATCGAAGCAGCCGTCGCGAACACCTCGGCATCGCCATCGATGAATCCGGTGACCTGCAGACCGAGCGGGAGGCCTTCGTCCTGGAGCACCGGGAGCGAGATTGCCGGAATTCCGAGCAGAGACACGTGCACGGTGCAGTTCGGATCGCCGGTCGATCCGAGGCCGAGCGGGGCGGCGGCCGGGGCGGACAGGCCGATGCAGGCGTCGCAATCCGCGGCCAGCTCGGCGTAGAGCGCGCGCGCCTTGACCCGCTGCGCCAGGTCGTCGCGATAGCTCTCGAGCGTCATCGCTTCGGCTTCGGCGAGCCGCGCGAGACTGACCTTGCTGAGCTTGCCGGCGTCCCGCTCGCGGTAGGTGTTGAGCGGCCAGCGGCCTTCCCATGCGTTGATGCGCATCGACAGGGGCCGCGCCCCGGCAATGCCTTCCTCGAGGGCGGCGAGCCGGGCGTGGGATTGCCGCGTCACGACCTCGATGCCGCCGGCCTTGATGCGCGCGATGGCATCGGCCATCGCCTGTTTGGCGCCGGGCGAGGCGCTGGACCAGCCCGCGCTTTCCACGAAGGCCAGGCGGCGCTGGCTTCTTCGCTGCCGGCGCGCGCGTCGGGCCGAACAGGCCGGGATAGCCGGGATCGCCGCCGGCGCGCACCGCGATCTCGTAGGCGACCTGCCAGGCGTCTTCCAAGGTCGCGGCCAGCACGCCGGTCGCGCTCTGGCTCAGGCCGTCGTAGCTGCCGCCGCGATTGAGCGCGCCCACCGTCGCCTTGAAACCGACGCAGCCGCAATAGCTCGCCGGGCGAATGGTCGAGCCGATCACCTGCGTGCCGAGCGCGGTGCTCAGCATGCCGGCCGCGACACCCGCGGCCGAGCCGCTGCTCGATCCCCCGGGCGTGCGGCGCAGATCATGCGGGTTGCGCGTGCCGCGCGGCTCGGTCGCGGCAAATTCGGTGGTGACGGTCTTTCCCACGATGACCGCGCCGGCTTCGCGCAGGGCGGCCACGCTGGCGGCATCGCGTTCGGAGCGAAAGCCCGCGAACAGCGGCGAGCCGTTCTCGGTCGGCATGTCGATGGTTTCGATAATGTCCTTGATGCCGACCGGCATCCCGTCGATCGGCGAAATCGGCCGGCCGGCGCGCCAGCGCGCGGTCGATTGGTCGGCAACCGCGCGCGCATGCTCGAGATTGAGATTGACGAAGGCGCCGATCTTCGGCTCGAGCGAGGCAAGATCGGCTAGGCAGCGCTCGAGGAAGTCGCGCGGCGTGTCGGCGCCATCGGCGAAACGGGGCGTCGCCGACAAATAGGGTTTCGCCGAGAATTTCAGTTTCTCGTCCGGCGCCAGCATGTCTCGTCTCTCCTCAGGTTCAACGTGAGTCACGGGCGCGGCGCAGCACGAAGCCGTAAGGGCGTTTACGCCCGTCTTCGCGGGCTATGGCGGAGTGGTGGCTGCAGACCCGAGACCGTCTCAAAGTCCGTTCGTTGTAGCGGTCCCCGATCAGCGGCGCATCGCTTCGCGCTGCACCGCATCCGGGACACGAACCGGGCTACAAGAATGAACCCGGGACGCCACATTACTTCTTACTTTCGTCGTAGTAGTGGATCTCGTAAAGCAGGCAGCCGCGATCCGACCTGAATGGTCCGTGATGGACGCCCGGCGGCCGGCAGGCATAGGTCGGAGCATCGAAGGATTCGCCGCCCTTGCCCTCCGGGTCATTGCCGACGACGAGATCGCCCGAAACCAGGTACACTTCTTCCCAGTGGTCGTGCACGAACGGCGCGGTGGTGTAGACGCCGGGATCGAAACGCAGGAGCCGGGTGCGGCTCCCCATCTTGCGGGTCTCGTCGAGGTCGCTCGCCAGAATCTTCTGCTTGATGCCGGCGGGATAGCCGGGCGGCGTGGCCCAGCCTGCGCTCATGTCGACGCGGGTGAATTCGAGATGGGGCTTGTTCATCGGCATGGGCGTTCTCCGAGATTTGTGCCTCTATCCGAGGATGGGAAGCGTTCGCACGCGGTAGGCATGGGCGATCCTGCGGCCGAGCACCGGGTCCTCGATCTCGAACGCGAATTCGCTCGTCGCGCGCACCCCGCCATGCGCGGCGAGCGTACCGCAGAACATGAGCGTGCCCTCCGGCAGGCGGCCATTGCCCATATGCCGGGCGATGAGCGCACGGGGATCCATCATGGCTGCCACCGGGCCTTCCTGGTAGAGCGCGCGCCTGCCGCCCTCGACCACATGTGCGCGCAGCAGCAGGCGGTCCCAGTGCGGGGCGACGTTGTCATAGGCCCAGAACTCCCGCGCAATCGGCTTGTCGCACATTTGCTTGGAGACCGTCACGCCGTACTTCTCCACCTCCCGGTCGGTGTGGTCGGAGCCGGTGCCGACCCACAGCCTGCCCTGGTGCTGCAGCAGCACGAATTCGACCTCGCCGCCCGAGCTCTCACCGACGGCTTCGATCGTGTCGTCGGTGGTGAGCCGGGCAGCCGAGACGCGATAGAAGATCGGCGTGGTCGCCGGCCGCTTCACCCCGAGGGCCTCGAGCTCCTTGATGTGCTTCTCGACCGCGGCCGGATCGCGTCCGGTCCAGCCGGCGACCACGGCTTCGGCGATGGCGACCTCGCCGGTCCGTGTGTCGGACTGGTCTTGCAACGTCAGGGAGAGAGTGCGCGGCGACACGACAGGTCCGATGTTTTGGGTGCGGACAAGGGATTCGGGAGAGCACCATGAGGACGGGCGCAGCGACGGCCGGAGATGAAGGCGCTCTCGCAAGTTTGATATGTCATTGACATCGCCATTTCAACTCCATGAAATCGAAACGAAACCTGCCGGGAGGCTCCGATGACATCAGCCTGGACGTTACGCGTGGCGATGACGATCATGACCACCGTTATGGTCGCTCCCCAGCCCAAAGCCGAAACCGCGGCGAGCATCGAGTATAGCGTGGTCGAGCGGCCGGCGGGCGTGCCGGCCGAATTCAGCGCACCGGGCGGCGTCAACCTGCGCTTTCTCGCGATCAAGGCAATCGATGGCTTCCGGGTCGACGCCGCACTCTGGCAACCGGACGGCAAGACCGCGGGCGCGACGACGCTCGTCGTCGGCGTCCACGGCAGCGGCGACAACTTCGTCAAGCCGCCGATGGGATTCATGGGCCGCGAGCTCGCCGCCAAAGGCTACGGCGTGCTCGCGATCAATACCCGCCAGAACGGCGAGCGCGTGAACACCGACAATTTCATGGAAGTTCGCCGTGACATCGAGGCGGCGGTCTATACCGCACGTGCGCTCGGGTATCGCACTCTCGTGCTCTACGGGCACAGCCTGGGCAACATCCAGGTGCAGTATTACGCCGCCAACAACTGGGAGCCTGACATCAAGGCCGTGGTGATGACCGGCATGTTCGGCAACCTGCCGTGGAAGTCGCGCAACATGATAGTGCAGAACGAGGACAACTATCGCCGACTGACCGAGGCCGCATTCAAATCGCTGCGCGAGGGCAGGAGCACCGACGTGCTGCCGGTGCGCATGTTCTGGATCACGGGCCAGGAGGTACCGCTCACTGGCCAGCATTTCCTGACCTATCGCCACGAGGCCACCAGCACCGCCGACGGTACCTATTGGATCAGGCGCGTGCCACATCCGATCCTCATGGTGCGTGACGCCAGCGACGCCCTCGTGCACGCGTTCGAGCCCAACATGCTGCTGTCGGCGGCCACGTCGCCCGGATCGCTGGTGCCGAGCGCCAAGCTGGTGGTGCTGCCGAACGCAAAGGGACCGAGCACGGCCGCGCACTATTTCGTCGACAACCAGCAGCCGCTGGCGGACACGGTCAGCGCCTGGCTGGCCGAGCAGAAACTCTAGCTCCCCGTTCGCCGTCGCGGGCAATGCTATCTCTGTCGCAGCTTCGAGCGCAGCTCGCCCGGCGCGGCGCAGGCCGTGCGCTGGTCGAGCAATGTCTGGCAAGGATTGCCGAGCCTGCCGGCGAAGGCAGCCGGACCTTCTTCAAGGTCCACGCCGAGCACGCGCTTGCGGCCGCCGACTTCTATGACGGCCTGCGCGCCGCCGGTGGCGCCCCGCCGTTCGCCGGCATTCCGGTCTCGATCAAGGATCTGTTCGACATTGCCGGCGACGTGACCACCGCCGGCTCGATCGCGCTGCGGGATCAACGCCCCGCGGCGCAGGATGCACCGGCCGTGGCGCGCCTGCGGGCGGCGGGCTTCATTCCGATCGGGCGCAGCAACATGACCGAGTTCGCCTTCTCCGGCCTCGGGATCAATCCTCACTACGGCACGCCGCTCAATCCCTTTGACCGCCCGGCCGCGCGCATCCCCGGCGGCTCGTCCTCCGGTGCCGCAGTTTCGGTGACCGACGGCATGGCGTTCGGTGCCCTCGGCACCGATACCGGCGGCTCATGCCGCATTCCGGCAGCGTTGTGCGGCATCGTCGGATTCAAGCCGACCGCGTACCGCGTTCCCACGGCAGGAGCCTTTCCGCTCTCGACCTCGCTCGATTCGGTCGGCCCGCTGGCGCCGACGGTCGCCTGCTGCGCGGTGCTCGACGCCGTGCTCGCGGACCAGCCGGTGGCGGAGCTCCCGGCCTTTCCGCTCGAGGCGCTGCGCATGGCGGTGCCGCAGACCACGGTGCTGGACGAGGTCGAGCCCGCGGTGGCTCGCGCATTCGAAGCCGCGCTCGCGGCCTTGCGCAAGGCGGGTACCCGGATCGTCGATATTGCGCTGCGTGAGCTGCTGGAGCTGCGGCAGATCAACGCTAAGGGCGGCCTGGCTGCGGCGGAGTCCTACGCGCTCCACCGCGCGCTGATCGCCAGGGCCGAGAAGATGTACGATCCGCGCGTGCTCAGCCGCATCCTGCGCGGCAAGGAGCAGGACGCCGCCGACTACATCGACATCCTCAAGGCGCGGGCGGATTTCATCCGCCGTGTCGCTGCGGCCACGGCTCCCTATGACGCCCTGGTGATGCCGACCGTTCCGGTCACCGCGCCGCGGGTCGCCGATCTCGCATCGGATGACGCCTACCGCCACGTCAACCTGCTGGTTCTGCGCAATCCATCGATTGCCAACGTGCTCGATCGCTGCGCGATCACGGTCCCGTGTCACCGTGCCGGCGAAGCGCCGGTCGGTCTTATGCTGATCGGCGAGCACAGCGATGACCGCCGCCTGCTGTCCATCGCGGCCGCGGTCGAAAGCGCGGTGTCGCCGGGCGTCGCCTAGACGAGAAGCACGTGGTACAAACGCTGGCAGCGGTCTCGAATTAGAACAATTCGCGGATTGCGCCGGCCGCGACAGATGACCGTCCAGCCGGCGCCGGGAGGACGCGCCGTGATCCCTGGTCCCTTCGAATATCATCGCCCCAATTCCCTGCCCGAGGCAGTCGCCCTGCTCGCCGATCTTGGCGAGGACGCGCGGCCGCTTGGCGGCGGCCACAGTCTCATACCGATGATGAAGCTGCGCCTGGCCGCGCCGCAACATCTCATCGACCTCGCCGGCATCGGCGACCTCAAAGGCATCCGTTCCGACGGCGGCGACGTCGTCATCGGCGCGATGACGACGCAGCATGAGATCGTCGGCTCCGACCTGCTCGCCGCCCAACTTCCCATCCTGCGGGAAACCGCGCTGCTGATTGCCGACCCTCAGGTGCGCTATGTCGGCACGCTCGGCGGCAATGTCGCCAACGGCGATCCCGGCAACGACCTGCCGGCCGTCATGCTCTGCCTCGACGCCACGTATCACGTCGTCGGCAAGGGGGGAGAGCGCCGCATCCCGGCTCGGCAGTTCTATCGGGGCGCCTACTTCACCGCGCTCGAGCCCGGCGAAATTCTCACCGCGGTCCGCATTCCGGTCCCCCCGTCCGGCCACGGCGCCGCCTACGAGAAGCTCAAACGGAAAATCGGCGACTACGCAACCGCTGCCGCCGCCGTGGTTCTCACCCTGCGCGGCGGCAACGTCGCGACCTGCTCGATCGGCCTGACCAATGTCGCCGAAACGCCGCTGTGGGCCGAAACGGCGGCGAGCCTTCTCGTCGGATCGTCGCTCGACCCCGCGACGGTGAAGCGGGCCGTCGCCGCCGCCGAGGCGATCACCTCGCCCGCCGCCGACACGCGCGGCCCGATCGAGTATCGCACCAAGATGGCCGGCGTGATGCTCGCGCGCGCGCTTGCCCGCGCGCACCAGCGCGCGCGCAACGCCTGAGCTTGCGGAGGGACACGATGCCAAAGACCCGGATTTCTGTGACGGTGAACGGCAAGGCGGTCGATGCGCTGGTCGAGCCGCGCATGCTGCTGATCCATTTCCTGCGCGAGCAGCTCAACCTCACCGGCTCCCACATCGGCTGCGACACCACCCATTGCGGCGCCTGCACAGTGGATCTCGACGGCAAGTCGGTGAAGTCCTGCACCATGTTCGCGGTGCAAGCCGATCATTCCGACATCCGCACCATCGAGGGCATGGCGGCGGCCGACGGAACGCTGCACGCGCTGCAGGAGGGCTTCCGCGAAATGCACGGCCTGCAATGCGGCTTCTGCACGCCGGGCATGATCATGCGGGCCTATCGGCTGCTGCAGGAGAACGGCAGTCCGAGCGAGGACGAAATCCGCTTCGGCATTTCGGGCAATCTCTGTCGTTGCACGGGCTACCAGAACATCGTCAAGGCCATTCAATATGCCGCCGCCAAGCTCAACGGCGTGGCTTTCCAGGAGGCCGCAGAATGAGCGAGATGACCAGCGAGCAGCGCAGCGAACGTCTGCAGGGCGTGGGCTGCAAGCGAAAGCGGGTCGAGGACATCCGCTTCGTGCAGGGCAGGGGCAACTATGTCGACGACCTCAAGCTGCCCGGCATGCTGTACGGCGACTTCGCCCGTTCGCCCTATGGCCACGCCCGCATCACGGGCATCGACACCTCCAAGGCCAAGGCGGTTCCGGGCGTGCTTGCGGTTTTGACCGCGGCCGACCTCAAGCCGCTCAACCTGCACTACATGCCGACGCTTGCCGGCGATGTGCAGGCGGTGCTGGCTGAGCACAAGGTGCTGTTCCAGAACCAGGAGGTCGCCTTCGTCATCGCCGAAGAGCGCTATGTGGCCGCCGACGCGGCCGAGCTGGTCGAGGTCGAGTACGAGGGACTGCCGGTGATCGTCGATCCCTTCAAATCGATGGCGCCGGATGCTCCCGTGCTGCGCGAGGATATCAAGGACAAAACCGAAGGGGCGCACGGTGCGCGCAAGCACCCCAACCACGTCTTCACCTGGCAGATGGGCGACAAGGACGGCACCGACGCCGCCTTCCGCAAAGCGGATGTCGCCATCAAGGAGCTGATTTCCTATCAGCGCGTGCATCCGTGCCCGCTCGAAACATGCCAATGCGTCGCGTCTTTCGACAAGATCAAGGGCGAGCTCACGGTCTGGGGCACGTTTCAGGCACCCCACGTCATCCGCACGGTCGCCTCGCTCATTTCCAAGATCCCCGAGCACAAGATCCACGTCATCGCTCCCGACATCGGCGGCGGGTTCGGCAACAAGGTCGGCGCCTATTCCGGCTATATCTGCGCCATCGTCGCCTCCATCGTGACCGGGCGGCCGGTCAAATGGGTCGAGGACCGCATCGAGAACCTGTCGACCACGGCGTTCGCGCGCGACTACCACATGACCACCGAGATCGCGGCGACCAAGGACGGCAAGGTCACGGGCCTGCGCGTCCATACGCTCGCCGATCACGGCGCCTTCGACGCCTGCGCCGATCCCACCAAATGGCCGGCCGGCTTCTTCAACATCGTGACCGGCTCGTACGACTTTCCGGTCGCGCACGTCACCGTTGACGGCGTCTATTCCAACAAGGCGCCGGGCGGCGTGGCCTATCGCTGCTCGTTCCGCGTGACCGAGGCGGCCTATTGCATCGAGCGCGCCATGGACATCATGGCGCAGAAGCTCGGCATGGACCCGGCCGAATTCCGCATGAAGAACCTGATCCGGCGCGAGCAGTTTCCCTACACCTCCGCGCTGGGCTGGGAATACGATTCCGGCGATTATCACACCGCCCTGCAGAAGGCGATGGACACGGTCGGCTACAAGACGCTGCGCGACGAGCAAAAGGCGAAGCAGGAGGCCTTCCGCCGTGGCGAGACGCGCGAGCTTATGGGCATCGGCGTCATCTTCTTCACCGAGATCGTGGGCGCCGGGCCGTCTCGCAACTGCGACATCCTCGGCATCGCGATGTTCGACTCCTGCGAGATTCGCATCCACCCGACCGGCGCCGCGATCGCGCGACTCGGCACCAAATCGCAAGGGCAGGGCCACGAGACCACCTATGCCCAGATCATCGCCAGCGAGATCGGTCTGCCCGCCGACAACATCACGGTCGAAGAGGGCAACACCGACACCGCGCCTTACGGGCTCGGCACCTACGGTTCGCGCTCGACGCCGGTGTCGGGCGCCGCCACCGCCATGGCCTGCCGCAAGATCAAGGCCAAGGCGCAGATGATCGCCGCCCATCTGCTCGAGGTGCACGACGATGATCTCGAATGGGACGTCGACCGGTTCCGCGTGAAAGGCAGCCCCGAACGGTTCAAGACCATGACCGAGCTCGCCTGGGCGGCCTATCACGGCGTGCCGCCGGGCATGGAGCCGGGGCTCGAGGCGGTGAACTATTACGATCCGCCCAACATGACCTATCCGTTCGGCGCCTATATCTGCGTCGTCGACGTGGACATCGACACCGGCGTGACCAAGGTCCGCCGTTTCTATGCCCTCGACGACTGCGGCACCCGCATCAATCCGATGATCATCGAGGGCCAGATCCATGGCGGCCTGACCGAGGCGTTCGGCATCGCCATGGGCCAGGAGATTCGCTACGACGACACCGGCAATGTCTTGACCGCTTCGTTCATGGACTACTTCATGCCGACGGCGGTCGAGACGCCGAAATGGGAGACCGACTGGACCACGACGCCCTCGCCGCACCATCCGATCGGCGCCAAGGGCGTGGGCGAGAGCCCGAATGTCGGCGGCGTGCCGTGCTTTGCCAACGCCGTCAACGACGCCTTCAAGTTCCTCGGCTCGACGCATATTCCGATGCCGCACGACCACTGGCGGACCTGGATGGCGGCTGACAAGCTGGGACTGCACGGGTGACGGACGAGCGATAATGGATTTTCCGCGCGGCGTGCCTACATCACCCGCCATGACGTTGAGCCGCGAGCAGATTTCCGACCGCCTTGCCGCCGTCGGCTATGTCGCCGATCGCGATATCGCGACAGCGCTGTGGCTGACGGAATATCTAAAGAGGCCGCTGCTGCTCGAGGGCGAAGCCGGCGTCGGCAAGACCGAGGTCGCCAAGGCGCTCGCCGCGGTGCACGGCGCGGAATTGATCCGCCTCCAGTGTTACGAGGGGCTCGATCAGAACGCCGCACTTTACGAGTGGAACTATCAGCGGCAGCTGCTCGCCATCAAAGCGCGCGAGGCGTCGGGCGAGAGTGCCGACGCCATCGAAGACCACATCTTCTCGGAAAAATTTCTGCTCGAGCGTCCGCTGCTGGCGGCGATCCGGCGGGCCTCGCCGCCCGTGCTGCTGGTCGATGAAGTCGATCGCGCCGACGAGGAGTTCGAGGCGTTCTTGCTCGAGCTGCTTTCCGATTTCCAGGTCAGCGTTCCCGAGCTCGGCACGGTCAAGGCGGTCTCGATCCCGCGCGTCGTGCTCACCTCGAACGGCACCCGCGAGCTCTCGGACGCGCTGCGCCGGCGCTGTCTCTATCACTATGTGGACTTTCCCGACATCGACCGCGAAGCGAAAATCATCCTCGCGCGTCTGCCGGACGTGGATGCGGCGCTGGCGCTGCAGATCGCGCGCATGGTGGCCGCCGTGCGCAAGGAAGATCTGCGCAAGGTCCCCGGGGTTGCGGAGACGCTCGACTGGGCGGCCACGCTCGGCGGCCTCGAGATCCACGACCTGCGGCAGGAGCCGGAGTTGGTGCACGAGACCATGATCTGCCTGATCAAGACCCATGAAGACCGCGCGCGTCTTACGCGCGAGGTGACGGATCGGCTTCTGAGCAGGGTCGCCTGAGGGAGCATTGCGATGTCCGCCGCTGCGGTCAGCACCGGGGTCGACGGCGTCAGTGCCGGCACGCGCCGGCGGCTGGCGGGATTTCGCGCGCACGCTGCGCGAGAACGGCTTCAAGGTCGGTCTGGCGGAGACGCGCGACGCCCTGGCAGTGTTGCTGTCGCCGGTCGCGGTGCGGCGCTCCGCGCTCAAGCCGGCGCTGCGCGCGCTGTTTGCGGCCACGCGTTCCGACTGGGAGCGCTTCGACGAGATTTTCGACGCCTATTGGAGCGGCCGCGGCATGCGCCGCGTCGCGGTGTCGAGCGCCACGTCGGCGGCCGGCGGCGCCTCTCCCGTGCGGCGTCTCGGCCCGGCGGTCGTGCAGCCGCCCGCCGAACTCATTCCCGATCAGGTCGATCGCCGCGCCGGGACCGACGCCGATGCCGGTTCCGGCGGACGGCGGGGCGGCGCTTCGCGCGCGGAGAATCTGGCGGCGACCGACATCCGCCACATCGTCGATCCGGAAGAGGTGACCAAGGTGCATCTCCTGGCGGCCCGCCTCGCGCGCGCCATGCGCGCGCGCCTCGTTCGCCGCGAGCAGACGCGCCGGCGCGGACAGCGGCTCGACATTCGCCGCACGATTCATCGCAACGTCTCGAAAGGGGGAACGCCGGTCGATCTCGTTTGGCGCCGCCGCAAGGTGAAGCCCCTGCGGCTCGTCGTCCTGCTCGACACCTCCGGCTCGATGAATCTCTACACCGCGTTCTTCGTGCGCTTCCTGCACGGTGTCGTCGATTCATTCCGCGAAGCCGAGGCGTTCGTGTTCCACACGCGGCTCGCGCAGGTGTCGCCATCGCTGCGGGATCGCAACGTCGCGCGCGCGGTCGACCGGCTGGGATTGATGGCGCAGGGCATCGGCGGCGGCACGCGTATCGGCGAGAGTCTGGCGACGTTCAATCGCTGGCATGCGCGCCGCGTGATCAATTCGCGCACGGCCGTCATGATCGTATCCGACGGCTACGATACCGGCGATCCCGAGCTGCTGGGTGCGCAGATGCGGCGCCTGCGGCGGCGATGCCGGCGCATCGTCTGGCTCAATCCCTTGATCGGATGGAAAAGTTTCAGCCCGGATGCGCGCGGCATGCAGGCCGCACTGCCCCACATCGATCTGTTCGCTCCCGCCCACAACCTCGAAAGCCTTGCCGCGCTCGAGCCCTATCTCGCGAGGATCTGAGGCCGGCGACGCGGATGCCGTCGTCGATGGTGCGCCCGCCGAGCGACTTCGTGACTCCCATCAACGGCGGAAGCTCTCAGCATGCCGAGGGCCTTGCCGAACTTCGGAAGCCGGACACGAGCGGCGCTGCGGTGTCAAGAATCCGCTACAATCGGGATGCGGGCACGAAGCGGGGTTGCAGCGATGGATTTTTCCCTGAGCGCGGAGCAGCAGCAGGTCCGGGACGAGATCGGCAAGCTTTGCGCCCAATTCGACGACGCCTACTGGCTGGAGAAGGACCGCAGCGGCGAATTCCCGCATGAGCTTCATGCGGCCTTGGCCGCCGGCGGCTGGCTCGGCATCGCGATGCCGGAGGAGTTTGGCGGCGCCGGTCTCGGCATCACCGAGGCCGCGATCATGATGCAGGCCATTGCCGAATCCGGGGCGGCCATGTCGGGGGCCTCGGCCGTTCACATGAACATCTTCGGGCTGCAGCCGGTGGTCGTGTTCGGCTCCGACGAACAGAAGCGCCGCATGCTCCCGCCGCTGATCGCCGGCCGGGACAAGGCCTGTTTCGCCGTGACCGAGCCCGATGCCGGCCTCGACACCACCGCCATCAAGGTGAGGGCTGAGCGCCGCGGCGACCACTACGTTCTGTCCGGCCAGAAGATTCTGGATCTCCACCGCGCAGGTCGCGAACAAGATCCTCATCCTGGCGCGCACGACGCCGCTCGCGGAGGTCAAGCGCAGGACCGAAGGGCTGAGCCTGTTCTACACCGATCTTGATCGTGCGCATGTCGCGGTCCGCGTCATCGACAAGATGGGCCGCCATGCCGTCGACTCGAACGAGATGTTCTTCGACGGCATGGCCGTCCCGGTGGCTGACCGCATCGGTGCGGAGGGGGCGGGGTTTCGCTCGATCCTGCACGGCATGAATCCGGAGCGCATTCTGATCGCCGCAGAGGCGGTCGGCATCGGTCGCATCGCCTTGCAGAAGGCCGCCCGTTACGCCCGCGAGCGGGTGGTGTTTCGGCGCCCGATCGGTCAGAACCAGGGAATCGCGCACCCGCTGGCGCAGTGCTGGATGAACCTGGAAGCGGCGAACCTGATGGTGATGAAGGCGGCAAGCCTCTACGACCGCAATCTCGATTGTGGCGCCGAGGCCAATGCCGCCAAGTACTTGGCGGCCGAGGCCGCCTTCCACGCCTGCGACACCGCCGTCCTTACCCACGGCGGGATGGGCTATTCCCGCGAATTTCACGTCGAACGCTATCTGCGCGAGGCCCTGATCCCACGAATTGCGCCAATTACGCCCCACATGATCCTTAATTTCATCGCAGAGAAGGTCCTGGGGCTGCCGAAATCCTATTAGGGGCGCTTTCCGGTTGGCATGGTTCAGCGTTGCCCGCGGGCTTGACCCGGTGGGTCCATCAACCTTCGCAAAAGGTTTTGCGGTGAGGATGGATTGCGGGGTCAGGTCCGGACTGCCGAGGCGGGTCAAGACAGGCTGAAATACGCTGGCCGCGTGGGGGGTTACGTGATCGGGGCACATTCGATGGCTAAGGTCCGGGGCAGGGCATTCCTGCCATTCCTGCTCGCCGCAGCTCTGGGCGGCAGCGCGCTGCCGGGCGCCTGGGCGCAGTCCCCCGGCGGCACGGCGAAGAAACCCCCGGCCCCGGTCTGCGACCGGGCGGCGTTCCGGGTCGTCGTGGATGTCGGCCATACCGCCGAATCACCCGGCGCCATGAGCGCGCGCGGCTTCGGCGAATACGATTTCAACCTTCGGCTGGCGAAATCGGTGGTCAAGAGCCTGCGCGACGCCGGATTCGACAGGACGGTCCTGCTGATTACGGAGGGTAAGACCCGAAAGGGACTGGCGGAGCGCGTGACACGCGCCAACAGCCTGTCTCCCGACCTGTTCTTCTCGATCCACCACGACTCGGTGCCGGACTCCTTCCTGCAGTTCTGGGAGTATGAAGGCCAAAGGCACGGTTACAGCGACCGGTTCAACGGCCACTCGCTCTTCATCTCCGCTGACAATGGCGATCCCCCCGGCAGCCTGCTGTTCGGCCAGATGCTCGGCATGCAGCTCAAGGCCCGCGGGCTGCAATACACGCCGCACTACACGCAAAAATTCATGGGCCACCGGCAACGCGTGTTGGTCGATGCCGAGGCGGGCGTCTATCGCTACGACCAGCTCATCGTGCTCAAAAACACGAACATGCCCGCCGTCCTGCTGGAAGCCGGCTCGATCATCAACCGGCAGGAGGAGCTGGTGATGGGCTCCCCCGAGCGCCAGGCGCTGGTGAGCGCTGCCGTCACCGACGCCGTCGAGGTGTTCTGCGCCGTCCGGCGGCCGCTTCCGCCGGAGCGCATCGCGCGTCCGCCGGCGGTCGCTTCAAAGCCGGCGCTCGCGCCCAGCGCCGCCGCAACGCAGCCTGCGGCTGCTCCCAAGCCGCGCTGAACGGCCAAAGCCGTTTCTCGGCGCATGCAGTACATGCACGCCGTGGATTGAGCGCGACGGATTGTGCCTTAGAGTCCCGAACACGGGATTCGCCCGCATACTCGCCGCGCGTTGCGAGTTCGTAATCCCTCGCTAAATCACCACAGCCTCACCGCCGGAGCGTGCGCCATGAGCATCCCCAAGACCGTCTACGATCCGCCGTTCAACGTCACGCGCGCCAGCCATTCGGTGCTGACGGTGAAGGATTTGTCGGTGAGCCGGAATTTCTACGTCGACCTTATCGGCTTCATCGTCAGCGACGAGGACAAGGACACCATCTATCTGCGCGGCGTCGCCGAGGCGTGCCACCACAGCCTCGTGCTCAAGCGCGCCAGCGGCGAGCCGCAGGCCGAGCGGGTCGGCATGCGGGTCTTCACCGAGGAGGACCTGGAAAAGGCCAAGGCGTTCTTCGAAAAAGCCGGCCTGCCGGCGCAATGGGTGGAGGTGCCGCACCAGGGCCGCACCTTGCACGTCACCGACGCCAGCGGCGCGCCGATCGAATTCTGCGCGACCATGGAATTAAAGCCGCGCCTGGTGGTGGCGTTCGAGCATCATCGCGGCGCCGTGCCGCAGCGGCTCGATCACTTCCAACTGCTGGTGCCCGACGTGCAGAAGGCGTGCGAATTCTGGATGAGCATGGGTTTCCGGCTCTCCGAATACATCTCTCCCGACGGGACCGAGGACCTGCTGTTCGTGTTCCTGCAGCGCAAGGGCAACCCCCACGACATCGTGTTCGCGCCCGGGGCAGGACCGCGGCTGCATCACGCCGCCTTCGGTATCCCGGAGTCCTATCACTTCTTCTATGTCTGCGACCTTGCGGCCGAGATGGGATTTGCCGCCAACATCGAATTCGGTCCCGGCCGCCACGGTCCCGGCCACGCCCTCTTCGTCTACATGCGCGACCCGGACGGACATCGCATCGAGCTGTTCAACACCCACTACCAGGTGATGGACATCGAGAACGAGCCGGTGCGCTGGGATGCCAGCCACGCCATGAAGCGGCGCTGGCAGCTTCCGGCGCGGCGGCAATGGTTCCTCGAGGCAAGCCCGTTTGCGGGCGTCGAGCCGCGCGAGCCGGCGAAAAAGGGCGACCCCATGAGCCTCGAAAAATTCATCGCCGCCGGCATGCGGTGAACTGCAGCGTCGGAGGCCACCCGACGGGCAGCGATCACGGCTCGGTATTTGGAATCAGGCCGGCGCTCACGGCCGCCGCGTCCCAGATCTTGGCGTCCTGCCTGATCATGCCGGCGAATTCCGCCGGCGTGTTCGCGATGGTTTCGAGCCCATTGTCGGCGAGGACTTGCCGCACCTCGGGGAGGTTGAGGATACGCTCGATCTCATGATGCAGGCGTGCGGTGACCGGGCCGGGCATGTCGCGTGGCCCCACAAGGCCGATCCACGCGCGTCCGGGCTCGAAGCTCGGCACCTCCTCTGCAACGATCGGCACATCGGGCAGTTTCGAATAACGCTTGGTGTCGAACACCGTCAAAAGGCGGAGCCGACCGCTTTGGATATGCGGCAATGCCGCCGCCAGGCTACCGATCGCGGCGGGCACGTGGCCGCCCAGGAGGTCGTTGAGCGCAGGAGTCACTCCCTTGTAGGGGACGTAGAGCATCTCGATGCCGGCGGTCTTGTTGAGGACCTGCCCGTAGAGATGATGTGCGGTGCCGATGCCGGCACTGGCATAGGAGATCTCGCCCGGGCGCCGGCGCACCAGATCGATGAAGGCGGTGAGCGAAGGCGCGGCGATTTGAAAATTGACCATCAGGCCCGCCGGATTGTTGGCGATCGCCGTGATCGGCGTGAAATCCTTGACGATGTCGAAGGACGCCTTCCTGTTCTGGATGAGATCGATGGTTTGCGCGAGCGAGATGACAACGCCGATGGTAGTGCCGTCGGGCGCTGCGCGCTTGAGCATGGCCATGCCGATCGAGCCCGACGCGCCAGCCTGATTTTCGACGACGACGGGCTGGCGCAGACTTTCGCTCAGTTTCTGCCCGATCAGCCGCGCGCTGATGTCGCCCGCCCCGCCGGGAGGGTTCGGCACGATGATGCGGATGGGACGCGACGGATAGTCCTGCGCCTGCACGGCGAATGGCAGCAAGGCGAACGCGAGGAGCAGCAGTCGAAGCCGCGGCTTGGACATGTCTCGTTGACCCTACGGCTGCTGGTCCTTCAGCGCCCATTCGCCGTCGGGCAGCCGCGTTAGAACACCTTGCTCATGCAAGGCGTGCAGTTCGAGCGCAACCTCGCGCCCGTCCTTGCTGCCGAGCGCCTCCATGATCTGGGAAAAGAACATCGGCCCGGATCGAAGCGCGTCGCGCGCGCTGTCGTACCGCCGTTCTCCGTTGAATCGTGGCGCGCGCGGCCGGCGGGTTTCAATGGTGTCGGGAGCGCCATAGGGGGCGGTGAGATCGAAGCCCGCTTTGTCCACCAGGCCCTGTGCGTCCCTGGTCGGGTCCATGTAGAACCCGGGATATCCGGTCGCGATCACGATATCGCTCGCCGCGCGGAACCGGGTCGACATGGCCCATTCCATCTGCTCATCGGAAAACACGTCGACATCATCATCAACGATGAAGACGTGCTTCACCCTGGGGATGGCGTGGAGCGCCGAGATCGCGTGGCGCGCCTGGCCGCGCTGTCCCCGGCGCAATGCAAGGCGCACGTGCTGGCGCCCGTTCGTCGCGGGCACGCCAAAGACGGCGGCGGGCTCGATGCCGGCCGCCCGCAACACCTTCCAGATATGCAACTCGGCATTGAGCCCGCCGAGATTTCCGGAGTCGGTCCAGCTCAGATGGTCGCCGCTGTGAAACACGGTCTGATGAAGGATGTCCTTTCGCATCGTGATGGCGGTAACGTGGAAGACCGGATCCATGTGGACGGGCCCGTAGAAGCCGTAGAATTCGCCGTACGGGCCTTCCTGCTCGCGATAGCCGAGCTCGTCGAAATAGCCTTCGATGATCATCTCGGCGTCGGCCGGCGCAAGGAGCCCGTTGGTCAGCCCGCGCACCATCGGCACCGGTTCGCCGCGCAAGGTTGCGACCAGGGCGAGCTCGTCGCCGGGGAGCCGCAAGCCGGCGGCCAGATAGTCGAGCGGATGTGAACCGACGGCGAAGCTCGCGGGCAAAGTCTGACCGCGCTCGACGCAGGCGATATAGCAGTTCTTGAGGTCGGACGGTTGCGACAGGTTCGCGCGCATGGTGCGTCGGTCGCGGAACATCAAGCGGCGGCAGCCGACATTCGTGCGGCCGGTGGCCGGATCGGCGGTGTAATCGATGCCCGACGAGATATAGGGCGCGCCGTCGAGTTCGTGCTGGAGGTGGAACGGCAGCTTGGTCAGATCGATCTCGTCACCGGTGAGAACGACTTGGTGCACCGGCGCCTCCGAGGACGGCACTTCGACGACCGGCTGCGGATCGCTCATCCGCCGCATGTATTCGTGGATCACGTTCCGCTCGTCGGTGCCGAACGCGGCGGCGAGCCGCCGGCGGCTGCCGGAGACCGCGGCCACCATCTCGTACTGCTCGGTGCCGACCCGCTTGAAGTACTTGGCCTTTGGCGAGGACCCGATCACCGCGCTGAGGTCGGCGAGCGAAATCGCCTCCTCGTGCACTTCCATTTCCCCGATCGCGATCAGTTTCTCCACGAAGGACCGCAGCCGGAACTTGTCGAGATCGACGTTGCGGGCCGACATCGCTCCTGTCCCTCCATTCATTTGTGTCCTTTCGGAAGCATCTCGCTCGATGAATTGATCACCGCGTGGATGCTGCGGGCGAACTCGATCGCCCCCGCCACGTCCATGTCCAAGGCGGCGCGCGCATAGTCCTTGCAGCCGACCCGCGCCGGCCGCGGCGCCTGCATGATCTGCGCGCACAGCGCGTCGACCGCGGCGTCGAGCTCGGCGGCGGGGAAAACCTCGCTCACAATACCGGCTTCGCGCGCCCGCGCCGGACTGACCACGGCCGTGGACCAGACCAGATAGGTCATGGCCTTGCGCGGCACGCGGTCGACCAGCGCCGACATCACCATGGTCGGCATGATGTTGTGCGCCATTTCGGGCACCTGAAACTTGGCGGTGTCGGCGGCCAGCGTGATGTCGCAGACGGCGGCAATGGCGCAGCCGAAGCCGAAGGCGCGCCCACGCACCACGCCGATGACCGGAATTTCGCAGCGCCGGAAGGCGCCGTAGCAATTGAACACCACGTCGTTGCGCCGGCGCAGTTCGAACGCTTCCGGCGGCGCGCCGGGGCCGCGTTTGCCCATGGTTTCGCGGCCCACGCAGAAATCCTCGCCCGCGCCGCGCAGGACCACGATTTCGGAAGTCTCTCCGGCGCTGAGCAGGAGCTTGGTCAATTCGACCGCCATGGCGTCGGAGGCGGCGTTTCCAATCTCCGGCCGGTTCAGCGTGATTTCCAGCACCGGACCTTTGCGGGCGGTGAGAATTTCGTTGGACATGCATTTCCCTCCCAAAACGTTTTCCAGCGAACCGGACGCGGTTCGCCGCCGAAAACGGTCAACTCAATAAGTCAGAGCGATTTCCGATGCCAGCGGAACGCGGGCTGATCCCGGCTTGCAGCACCGTCCGCCCCCTGGCGGTCTGGCGCCAGACCCGCTCCGGGGTGACCGGCATGTCCATGTGGGTGACGCCGAATTCCTTGAGCGCATCGACGATGGCATTGACCACCACCGCGAGAGCCGGCGTGGTGCCGCCCTCTCCGCCGGCGCGGACGCCCAGCGGATTGGTCGGCGACAGCACCTCGCTGATCGCGGTGCTGAATGCAAGGAGATCGCCCGCGCGCGGGATGGCGTAGTCCATGAACGAGCCCGATAGCAGCTGCCCGGTATCTCGGTCGTACACGCAGCGCTCGAGCAGGACCTGGCCCACGCCTTGCGCAATGGCGCCATGGGACTGGCCATGCAGGATGCGAGGATTGACAGCCCGGCCGACGTCATCGACGGCGGCATAACCGACGATCTCGACGGTCCCCAATTCAGGATCGATCTCGACCTCGCAGACATGGCTGCCATAGGGGCATCCGCCGACCTGCACGGTCTCGTCGCTTTCGGCCGCCAGCGGCCCCCTCAATTCGTCGGGCAAGTCGTTGCGTTGCAGCGCCTCGCGCGCGACCTCGAAGAGACCGATGGAACGATCGGTGCCTTTCACGGTGAAGGTGCCACCAAAAAATTCGATGTCGTGCTCGGCGGCCTCGAGCACGTGGGCGGCGATTTTCTTGCCCCTGGCAATGATCGCGTCCGATGCCTTGCCGATGACAATGCCGGCGAGGCGCATCGAGCGACCCGAATGAGATCCGCCGCCCACCGGGATGATATCGGTATCGCCCTGGATGAGGTTCACGCAATCGAAGGGCACGCCGAGCCAGTCCGTGACGAGTTGGCCGAAGCTGGTTTCATGGCCTTGTCCGCTTGACAGGGTTCCGATCGCGACGTCGAGCCGGCCCTCGGGCAGCACGGTCACTTTCGTCCATTCGCGCGGCGCTCCGGTGGTGAACTCGACGTAATTGGCGATGCCGATGCCCCGGCTTTTGCCGCAGCGTGCGGCAGCGGCGCGACGTTGCGGAAAGCCGTCCCAGTTTCCGAGCGCGAGCGCCGAGCTCATGGTCTGCTGGTAGTGACCGCTGTCATAGGTGAGCCCGAGCGGATTGGCGTAGGGCATGGCATCGGCACGGATCAGGTTGCGCCGCCGCAACTCGACCCGGTCGAACCCATGGGTCGTCGCGGCGAGATCGATCAGACGCTCCATCACAAACATCGCCTCGGGCCGGCCGGCGCTGCGATAGGGGTTCGTGGGCGGCGTGTTGCTCATCACCGCGCGCGCCCGCACGCTTGCGGCCGGCAGGCGGTAGACGCTCGACATCACGGACACCGCCTTGATGATCGGCACGAACGAGACGGTATGCGCCCCGACATTGCTGATGACGGAGCCACGCAACGCCAGAAAATCCCCGGAGCCATCGAGCGCCAGCTCGGCCTGAACGAAGAGGTCGCGGCCCTGATAATCGCTGAGAAAGGCTTCCTGCCGATCGCACGTCCATTTGACCGGTCGGCCGATGCGCCGCGCCGCCCAGGCGACGAGCGCAAATTCCGGATAGAACGCGTTGCGCGTTCCGAAATTGCCGCCGACGTCGCCGGAGACGACGCGAACGCGGTCCATCGGGACGCCGAGAATGCCGGCGAGCTCGTGCTTTTGCCGCACCACGCCGCCGCTGCCGGCATAAAGCGTGGTGCGGCCGGCCGCCGCGTCGTAGCTGCCGACGGCGGCGCGCGGCTCGAGCGGGACGCCGGTGACACGCTGCACCCAGGTTTCCAATCTCACCACGTGGGCCGCCCGCTGGAAGGCCGATGCGGTCGCGGCGGCGTCCCCGACCTCGGCGTCGATGCAGACATTCGAAGGCGCCTCGTCCCACAGCCGCGGGGCGTCCGCCGCGGCAGCTTCGACCGTATCGGTGACGGCGGACAGCGGCGCGAAATCGACTTGCACGCGTTCGGCGGCGTCCTTCGCGGCGCCGAAGGTGTCGGCAACCACCATGGCGACGGCTTCGCCGGCGAATCGGGCCTTGTCATGAGGGAGCACGCGGTGAGGCGAAAGGAATTTGTCGGACGCGTCGCGTTTGCCGAGCGCGATATCGGGGGGCCCTATGATCGGCCGGTGTGGGATCGGGTTGAGCCCGTCCGCGATGGCATCCGCGCCCGTGAGCACAGCGATCACCCCGGGCAGCGCCATGGCGCCGGCGGCATCGATTGCGCGTATGCGCGCATGGGCGTGCGGCGAGCGCACCATGACGGCATAAGCCTGGCCGGCAAGGTTGACGTCATCGCTGAATTGGCCTTGCCCGGCCACCAGCCGGGCATCCTCCTTGCGGATGACGGGTTGGCCTATTCCCGCGCTGGACATGCGTTTCGTCATTGTACCCCCGCTGCTACGATAGCAGCGATTGCGCTCGCCACACCAAGAATTGGCAGAAAGACTTCCATGCACGCCACCGACACGTCCGAGGCGCCGCCCCGCGAGGAGCCGGCGCTGCGCGCCGTTGCGATGCCCGCCGATGCCAATCCCCACGGCGATATCTTCGGCGGCTGGCTGCTCTCGCAGATGGATCTCGCCGGAACGATGGTCGCCACGCGCCGCGCCAAGGGCCGCACCGTCACGGTGGCGATCACGGCGATGACCTTTCATCGGCCGGTCTTCATCGGCGACGAGGTGACCTGTTACGCCCGCATTCTGAAGGTCGGGAAGACCTCGATCACGGTGAAGATCGAAAGCTGGGCGCGGCGCGGAATTGGCGACGAGCAGATCGAGGTGACCGAAGGCATCTTTACCTACGTGGCCGTCGGCGACGATCGCAAGGCCCGTCCCGTGCCGCCCGAAGGTTGAGGGTAGCGGTCGAGGGAGATGCGGCTGATGCCAAATGCTGTCAGCACCGTGAGGAGAGTGTGCCGGACGCAAGGGAGCCCGGCCCGAGGCGAGTGGTGCGCCGGAGCAGGTTGGGCGGACCTGTTGGCAAATCCACGCGGGTGTGGCTGATCAGCTACAGCGCTGCACGCAGCCTCGTTGCATACTGGCTCCGATCGTCATGCAGAGGCACCGTCGTGCGGAAACTCCTCCTCGGAACGGCTGCTCTGATCGCGCTCGCCAATCCAGCGAGCGCGGCCGACATGCGGGCGCCGGTCTATAAGGCGCCGCCACCATCCGTACCGGTGTGGAGCTGGACCGGCTGCTACGCCGGTGGCCATGCGGGCGGCCTGTGGGCCAAGCAGGACGACTGGATCGTCCGCACCCCCGGCGGCGCTTTTTTTGGCCAGTCGCTCGGCGGGCATGATGCGAATGGCTGGCTTGGCGGCGCGCAGGCCGGTTGCGACTATCAGTTTGCCGGCGGCTTCGTGATCGGCATCCAGGGCGATTACGCCTGGGCGGATGCCGAAGGCCGTCACGACAGCGCGCGCGAGATCGGCGTTGCCTACCACGGCAATGTCAGGTCGCTGGCCTCCGTCACCGGCCGTGTCGGCTACGCCTGGGACCGCTTCCTCGGCTACGTCCGGGGCGGCGGCGCCTGGGAGCGCGACGATTACTGGGCGACCACGATCATACTCGGCACCGCCTACAGGGCGCGCGAGACGCACTCGGGGTGGACCATCGGTGTCGGCGGTGAATATGCCTTCACCAGCGTCCTGTCCGGCTTCGTCGAATACAATTACTACGATTTCGGCACGCACCAGATTGCCTTCACGCCGCAAGTTGCGGGGCTCGGTCCGGCATTCGTCGACATCAAGGAGACCAAGAGCGTCGTGCGCGCCGGTCTTAACGTCCGCTTCGGCGCTTTCGCCGGCCGGTACTGAGCACTCGCTTCCTGATCTCTCCCGTCCGCAACCTGAGCTGGGTGACGCGGCTATTTCGCGCAACACGACGTCAGGTCATACCATGTGGCGGGATGTCGAACGCCCACGACGACCTGCCGGATTGCTTCGATCACCAGCTCCGGTTGATCCTGGTGGATGTCGTGGCCGCTGTCATTCGCTACGAAAAAGCGTGCGTTCGGGACCAGCGTCGCCAGCTTCTCGTTCGCCGCACGCAGGACCTTCTCCAGGGCGTCGGACGAGAACCCCTCCGCCTCCTTCGGCAGGTCGAACGGGCGCGCATGGGCGAGAACCGCCAGTGGCATCGGGCTGAGCGGCGCAGTCGCCGCCGCCCGGCGCATCGTGACGTTGTCTTTGCCGTATCCGATCGTCTCGAGATCGCCGTAGCCCGGGATGGGCTTTACCGTGTCGCTGCCCGACCGCACGTTGAGCCGCACGAGGGCCGCCCAGCGATCGGGCGTCAACAGCGTTTCGAGCGCCTCGGAATAAGCATCGACCAGGATGAGCCCGGCGACGTCACGGGGATAGGTGCTGGCGTAAAGCCGGGCGAAGAAGCCGCCCAGCGAGTGGCCTGCCAGGACGTATGGACCGGGAACGCCTGCGGCGCGGAGCAGTGCGTGGAAGTCGGCCACGACGTCAACGGCGGTCCGCGGCATGAGGACCGGGTCGCTGCGACTCTCCCTGACGTTGTCGTTGAGGGACGCAACGGTCCCCGGTCGATCATAGGCGCAGACGCGGCTGAAAGCGGATACGCCCGCCAGAACCATCGGTCGCGGTGCCCCCGACTGCTGGAGGTCCTCGCTCCATAACCTGGCTGAGCCGCGGTAGCCGGCTTCCAGAACGACCACCGGACTGCCCGTGCCCCGGCACTCCAGGTAAAGCCGGCGGCCACCCCCAATGTCGACCAGGCCCGCGAAGTCACCCTGCGCGGCGTCCGCCATCGGCGAGGCGGCGCGCGCGCTGTCGAGCGCCACGGCAAGCAGGAGGGCGGCGAGGGCAAGGGCAAGGGACGCATGATGAAGCCGCAGAGGACACATGATCGACTCCCCTGGCTGACGCCCGGTGTGCGCCTCCTGCTACCCGGTCGACGCCAGAAGCGCCAGCCGGACCCGGGCTGAAGAACTGCTACTCCAACGCAAAGATCCGCTTCCAGTCGTTCTTCATGCTGATCCAAGATGTCGATCGGCTCTATTGCGGTTTGATGTTGGCCGCGTGGATCACCTTGCCCCACTTTTTGGTTTCCTCAACGATGAGCTTGCCAAAATCGCCGGGAGAGCCCGTAATCGCAATGCCGCCCAGGTCGGTGAACCGCGCCTTCATCTTCGGATCGGCAACGCCCGCGTTAATCTCCTGGTTGATCTTGTCGATGACCTCGGCAGGCGTGCCCTTCGGCGCGGCCGCGCCGAACCACGCGCTCATCTCATAACCGGTGACAATCTCGCCTATGGTCGGAACGTCCGGTAATGCCTCCGAGCGCATTGCGCCGGTTACCGCGAGTCCGCGCAGCCTGTCGGTTCTGACGTACTCGATCGACGAGGGAAGCGACGCGAACAGGACATCCACCTGTCCACCCAGCAGGGCCGTAAGTGCGGGTCCGTTGCCGCCATAAGGAACGTGGACCAGATCGACGCCAGCCATCATCTTGAACAGTTCGCCGGCGAGATGGCCTGCGCTCCCGGTTCCGGCCGAGGCCATGTTGACCTTGCCCGGATGGGCTTTGGCGTAAGCGATGAACTCGGCGACCGTTTTTGCCGGAACGGATGGATTGACCACCATGACATTGGGTATGCGTATCATGCCCGCAATCGGCGTGATGTCGCGGATGAAATTGAAGTTGAGATTTCCGAACAGCGCTGCGTTGCTCGCGTTGGGAAGACCAGCCAGAAGAAGCGTATAGCCATCGGGAGGCGCGGTCGCGACGGCCTGGGTGGCGATGTTCGTGGCCGCACCCGGCCGATTCTCGATGACGAATGGCTGGCCAAGACGCTCCGACAGCCATTGACCCATCAGGCGTGCGACGATGTCGTTTCCTCCCGCGGGGGGAAACCCGACAATCCAGCGCACCGGTCGTGACGGATAAGTTTGCGCCCATGCGATGCGCAAATCGACCGGCAACGCGGCGCCGCCCGCGGTCAGACGCAGAAACTGTCTACGGGCAAGCAGCTTCATCTCGTCTCTCTCAAGATGCCGTCGATACGACGGCTGATCGCGCTCGCCAGAGCAGAAGACGATTGACCTTGCAGGCTCGCTTTCCGATAGCAGCTTTACCGCCCACCCACCCGGCGGTGACTTCGGTACGTCCCGCTGGCAGTGCAGCTCCTGGACCAATTCACCTGTCGGCGTGTGAAGAATACAAGGTCGGCGGTGTCATCGAAAGCGCCTCGACAACGTGAGCATGTGCCGACGGCGACAAGTAGCGTGGCGTTCCTCCCCACCCCGAATCAGATGTGCCGCCGCGTCCATCTCCAGCGCCGCGATCGGTTGTCATTCCGGCCGAGCAAGCGCAGCGCGCGAGCGCCGGAATCCAGTAAACGCCGGACGCGACGCCGGGCAGATCTGCCGATCGTCCGCATGACTGCAAACTCCGGTGGGCGACCGACAGGCAGGTGCTTACTGGATGCCCGCTTGCGCGGGCATGACGGCCGCGAATGTCTCATCGGGATGGGCTGGTCTCGTCCCATGCAGGGTGGAATGGCCACGAATGACTCAGTGGGCCCACAATGCGTGGAAGCTAATGTCTTTCGCCCCGGTTCAAATCTGCATGAAATCGTGGTGCAATAACTCTGCGAGAGCGGACGGCCGCGCCACCTGCGGGATCTTGCCGGGGAGGGGAGTTTTTGGCGAAAAAGCTGATTTTGACTGGCGACGTCAACCTGATGAACGTTGCCGATCCCTCGGAGCCGTTCCGGAAAATAATCGACGAGCTCCGAGCGGCAGACGTCGTTTTCGGCAATCTGGAATGTTGCCTGCATCTGCCGCCGTCATGCCACTCGCGGGAGAACGAGGGCTTCTTCGCTGATCCTGCGATCGGTTGCGAGGCGCTAAAGCTCGCCGGCATCCATGCGGTCGGGATCGCCAACAACGTGAATTATGGCTCGTCCTATATCGCAGCCTCGATCGCGCGGCTTGACGAGGTTGGCGTCCTCCACACCGGCGCGGGGCCTAATCTCCCCGCCGCGCGAGCCCCTGCAATCGTTAAGCGCAACGGGCTGCGCGTCGGCGTGTTGCAGCGCAGCTCGGTCTACTGGCCGACCGACCATGAAGCGCGTGACGATGCGCCCGGCATCGCGGTTCTGCGCGGTCACACTGCCTATCATGTGCCAATGGGCCGGGCGCATGCGGGAATTCCGCCGCCCAACCGGCCCGGCATCCCGCCTGCGATTATCACCTGGGCGGATCCCGTCTATCTCGCAGACTTCTGCAATGACATCGCCGCACTGCGCCCACAGGTCGATGTCCTCGTTGCGTCCTGCCACTGGGGCCTTGGACGCGAGCCCCTGCAATACATGACCGAGATCGGCCATGCGGCCATCGACGCCGGCGCCGACGTCGTCATGGGCCACGGGCCGCACTATTCGCTGCCGGTCGAGCTCTACAAGGGTCGGCCGATCTACTATGGGCTCGGCAACCTCTGCTTCAAGACCGGTCATGGCGGTCGCAAGCACGCCAACTGGATCGGAATGGTCGCCGAAGTGACGTTCGAGGGCGGAAAATGCACGGCCGACAACTTCCGCTTCGTGCGCCACAACGACGACTATGAAACCGTGTTCTGCCGGCCGGCGGACGAGAGCGAGGTCCTTGCCGATCTTGCGGCCCGGAGCAAGGCGCTCGGCGCCACACTCACCGCCGCAGGCGACCGGGTTCGCGTTGGCGGTGAGCATACCGCCACGTGATCTGAACCCGGCAGGACTGCTGCCCGCGTAACCCGGCGTGACAAGCTGAGGCTGCGCAAACCGGCTGCCACGGCGGTCGCTTGGTGGTATCCTGTCGGCGTAAAGCGCGTGACGAGGGCGGCCATGTCCGACCTGAGACGGCGCGATGTCATCACATTGCTGGGCGGCATGGCCCTCGCGCGGCCCTGCGCGGCGTGGGCGCAGCAGCCGGCGATCCCGGTGGTCGGGTTTCTCCATCCGGGATCGCTCGCCATGAACAGGTACAACGTGGCGGGGTTCCGTCAGGGCCTCGCCGACGCCGGCTTCGTCGAGGGCCGCAACGTCGCGATCGAATTCCGCTGGGCGGATAATCAATTGAGTCAGCTGCCGGCGCTCGCGGCCGATCTCGTCGCCTTGCGGCCTGCGGTGATCGTTGCTGGCGGCGCAGTCTCCTCACCGCTTGCCGCAAAGAACGCCACCGCGACGATCCCGATCGTTCTGGTGGTAGGCGTCGATCCGATCAAGCTCGGCCTCGTCGCAAGCTTCAACCGGCCGGGCGGCAATGTGACGGGATTGAGCCTTCTCACGACCGAGCTTGGGGGCAAGCGGCTCGAGCTCCTGAGCCAGATGGCTCCGCAAGCTGCGACAATTGCCTACCTCTCGGGCCCTTCACGTTCATTGATGTTCGAAGAAGAAACGAGCGAAATATCCGAGGCAGCGCGGTCGCTCGGACGTGACGTCACTGTCATCGCCGTTCGCAGCGATTCCGAGTTGGAGGCGGCCTTTGAGACTCTGGTCCGGCGCGGGGCCGGCGCGCTCTCCGTCGGCGCCTTTCCATGGTTCTTCGACCGTCGCGACAGGATTTTGGCGCTGGCCGCTCGCCACAAGATACCGGCCATGTATCCGAGTGCGGCGTTCGTCTTCGAAGGTGGCCTGATGAGCTACAGTGCCGGGCGCGGCATCCTTCGCCAGGCAGCCCTCCAGTATGTCGGGCCGATTCTCAAGGGGACCAAGCCGAACGATCTGCCCGTTCAGCAGCCGACCAAGTTCGAGCTGGTCATCAATCTCAGAGCCGCCAAGGCGCTCGGCCTCGACGTGCCGTCGGTGCTGCTCGCGCGTGCCGACGAGGTGATCGAGTGACGGGCGGCGTTGACGTCGCCGTTGCCTTGAGACGCGGATTTCGCTGAAATAAGTAAGCGAGCGGCGGAGCGGCACTGTCCGCGTCAACTCCAACAGAAACCGCTCGAGGAGGACGCCATGAGGAATAGACTGACCGCCCTGGCGGCGGGGCTTGCCATCGTGACCGCGTTCGGAACCGGCGCGGCGGTCCAGGCGGATGAAATCAAGGTACTCTGCACGATCGGCGTGAAGCCTGCGCTGCCCGGGGTGGTTGCCGAATTCGAACGCGCCACCGGCCACAAGGTGGTGATCGACTGGGGCAATGCCTCGACGCTCAAGACCCGTTACCTCGAGGGCGAGCGGGCGGACGTCGCGATTCTCACCGCCGCGGCGATCGATGACCTCGCCAAGGCCGGAAAGGTCGGCGGCCGCGTCGATCTCGCCCGCTCCGGCATGGGCCTCGGAATCAAGGCCGGCGCGCCCAAGCCCGATATCAGCTCGCCCGAGGCGCTCAAGCGCACGCTGCTTGCCGCCAAATCGGTCGGCTATTCGACGCAGGGCGCGTCCGGCATCTATTTCGTCACCGTGATCGAAAGGCTCGGCATCGCGGCCGAGGTCAAGGCCAAGCACAAGGACACGGCCGGTGCGGTCGGCGAACTGATCGCCAAAGGCGAAGCCGAGATCGGCGTGCAGCAGATTCCGGAGCTTGCGGCCGTGCCGGGCGTGGAGGTGCTTGGCCCGCTCCCTGGCGACCTTCAGGTCATCACCGTGTTTTCGGCCGCGCTCGACTCCAAGGCCAAGGACAATGCGGCCGCCCAGGCCTTCGTCAAATTCATCTCCGCGCCGGCAGCGGCGGCTGCCTATAAGGCGAAAGGCCTTGATCCCGGATGAGTCGGGTCGGTCGACGCGACGCGCCGCTAAATTCGGTGGTTCGATCCTAAGCGGCGGCGGGCCTTATGCGCCGTCCAGCGTGTCAGCCCGTCGTCGATCGTCAGGCGATACTTGCGGGTGAGGTGCTCGATGATGGTGTCGCTGTCGCCGATCGTCTCGCCGTCGTCGACGATGTAGGGAAGTTGACCGCGCGGTGCGGCCGAGGCATCGAAGATGTGCTGGTGCGTGAACGGCAGGCCGGTCAGCTTGAGAAATGCGAACACCTTGAGGCCGTAGCCGTTGTTGTCGGCGACGCCGAACAGCCCGGGATAGGAATAGAGGCGATCATGATGGCCTGCGCCATGCCGGGCCTGCTGCCGGATTGCCCCGCGGGTGCGAGCGTGCGACCGGCATCAACCGGGCGCCAGCCGGCGGCTTGAACGTCATCGTCTCGCCTCAGCCGTCAGTTCTTGCCGGCGATCGTCTTGAGAACCGGATCAAGGCGCGTCATCTCGGCGCGGATGTGGGCATCGAACCGCTCCAGCACGATGTCCCTCGGCTCGATGCCTTGGGCACGCACCTTTTCCAAACCGGGATCCTTGCCGACCTCCGCCATCGCCTGGTTGAGCGTGGCCAGGACCGGCTTCGGCGTCTTGCCCGGCGCGAGCAGGCCGTACCAGGTGCCGTACTCGTAGTCGACGCCCTGCGACAAGGCCGTCGGGATCGCGAGCGGATTGGTCACCGGTTCCTTTGCGCCGACAGCGAGCGCCTTCAGGCGGCCGTCCTGAAGCAGTGGCAACACGAAGGCGAGCGGCACGAACGAAGCCTGGATTCGCCCGCCGAGCAGATCGGCAATGATGGTCGCGCTGACAGTGTAAGGCACATGGACGATGTCGATGCCGGACTTCAGCGCGAAGTAGGCGCCGGCGAGATCAGTCGAGGTGCCGATGCCGGCGGAGCCATAATTGACCGTCCCCGGCTTCGACTTCGCCAACTCGACGAATTCCTTGAGATTCGCCACGCCGAGGGATGGCGACACGACGACGATTCCGGGAGCCTCGCCGGCCAGCATGACGCCAGCGAAATCGCCGATGGGATCGAAGGCGAGATTTTTGTTCAGCGCACCAAGTATCGCGTGGCCGGAATTGGCGAACAGCACGGTGTATCCGTCCGGCACGGCGGTCGCGACGGCCTGCGCGCCGAGGAGGCCGGCGGCGCCGGCCCGGTTCGCGACCACCACCTGCTGTCCGAATTTCTTCGACAGCTTGTCCGCATAGAGCCGCGCCATGATGTCGATGGCGGTGCCCGCCGTGATCGGGGCGATGATCGTAATCAGCCTGTTGGGATATTGTTCCTGGGCGCGGGCCTGTCCGCCCAGGCAGGCCAGCGTGGCCAGCGCGAGCGCGGCCAGTTTGCAACGGTCATGACGTGATCCTCCGGAGCGCCCTCGCTCCAATCGCTTCTTTTCAATACACCGCGACCGCGCGCACCGGCGACGCCTCGGCGCCGATCATCTTAGCGGCAGGCCGATCAGCGTAAAGCGGTCGGCCTCGATGCGGTCGAGATTTTTCAGGTACGGCATGGTGATGATGCCGTGCTCGCTCAGCGTCCGCGAGTTGTGGAACACGCGCGGCGCATTCGGCTCGTCGTTGCCATGATAGAAATCGTAGCCGACGATGACGACCCCTTTGTCGATGCACCACATGGTCGCGCCGATGGTGAGGTAGGGCGATTCCTTCATCCACGTCTCCGAACCGCCGTCGTAATTGTTGTTGTGGTCGGTCCGCAGCAACAGCCGGTCACCCTTGCGGATGCAATTGTCGAGCCTCTTCTCAGGTCTTTCGCGGTGATGGCCTGCGCCGGGAGTTTGTCGCGCAGGTCGGCGATGACGGCGTCGCCCATGAACAGCTCAAGCGGCAGCTGGTGGATTCGTACCGCCGCGCACGTTGTGCTCGGGAGCGTCGACGTGACTGCCGGCGTGCAGGCGCATGTGCACCCGCGCACGATCTGGCCCGCGCCGCCCGGCGCGTCGTGCTCCTTGAGGACCTCCATCTCGAACTGCATGTCTTTTTTGAATCCCGCCGGCGTCCGCATCGAGTAGCTGTTCGGGTCGAGCTCGAGGCTGATGTCGACGATCGTGCGGAATGAGAGCGGCATGAAGCGTCCCTGAGCTGACTGGTGGAGCTGGTTGGCGACGACGTGTCCGCGTCGCTTTGGCGACGCATCAGCCGGGGCCAGGGTCCTGCATGAGCGGCGCAAGCCTGTCGAAGTACTTCAGCACCAGCGCGATGTTGTCTTTGAACTGAATGGGCTTCGCGGTCTTGAGCGCCGCCGCCAGTCCGCCAGATCCTCCTTCTTTTCCGCCTCTGAGACCGATTTGTCGGCCTTGAGCTCCTCAATTTCCTTCTTGATGCGCTCGGGCGGCTCGGTGAACTGCTTGTCTGCGGGTCGATGCCGTAAAACACCAGCGAGATGTTCGTCGACACATTGTCGTATTCGTCGAGGCTCGCAATCCGTTCTTCTTGGCGACCGCCGCGGCTTGCGCCTACCTCTTCAGATCGGGTTTATCCGGATCGGGCCCTCGCGGAGCTTGCTCATGTCCTTGTCGGCGGCGATGAAACTCGAACTGCTTCGCGGTGAGCTTGATCTGCTTGACCTGCTGGGCACTGGCCACGACGGCACAAACAGGGTGAGAGCCAGCAGCGCCGGGAACAGCATGCACCAAAGTCCCCGGCCTCTGGACATTGCGCCGCCGTATTTATTGGCCAATGCGTACCCGTCCTCCATCTCGATCCGTTTCGCCCCGGACGATTTTGGCCGCGTTTGCGGTGCCGCACAATCCGCCATCGCCGCCCAGGTCCCGTTATTCGTAGACAGCACGTGCCTGATGTCCCCACCAGCCCGAGGCCGGTCGAGCCATACCGAGAACCGCTGCGTCGATCGGCATTCCAAGACGAGTATCCGGCCGGCCGCAGGTGCGATCAAAAGGGACGAACTGGCGATCAGAAAGGACGG
>CAVUAI010000063.1:0-173481 GCA_963739385.1 uncultured Alphaproteobacteria bacterium | reverse complement strand
AGACCCGCGACCCGGCCATTCGTTAGTCTCTGTGCGAGATGGCCGAGAATCCAATGCTCAGATCTGCCGAATGCCGGTCGAAGGCCGAAGCGAAGCTGGCGCAGGCAGAAAGCGACCACCAGCATCGCCGGCGCCTCGTTACTGCCGCTCAGGCTTGGCTTTTGCTTCGCTAGCCAATTGAGACGAATAGAAGCCAGTCAAAGCGCAGAGCGGCAAAGCATCCGAGTAAACCGCCTCAGTTGGCGCTTCGTCACTATCGGATGCAGCGTGTGGCGAGCGCCGCTATTTCGCCTGCTGCTTCCGCCGGCTTTCGATCATCTGCGCGATCTGTTCGTGCTCTTGGGCCATCTTCGCGAAGCCGCTCTTCCGCAAGCCTTGCGCTCGGGCCCGATGCCACGCCGGCGTCTCCCGGAAATCATCCTCGCGCGGTTTCTTGGGCCTGTCCTTGGTCGACTCTCTATCTCCAAAAAAAAGACGCGCGGGGCAAGTCGCCACGTCACAGGGGGGCGCTGATGACCATCGCTCACCACGCGCGTAGCGCGTCATAATCGAGTGAGTACGTGCCAGGATGCCCGCACGCGGGGCACCGAACCACGAAAACCCGTTGGCCCCTCTCGGATGCGGGGGCTAAGACGGTCGTGATGCCGCACCTAGCGCACGGCGGCGGCGGTGGTTGGAATAGCGGTGGCATGACGAGTGGCTCCCTGATTTTTCGGGCGTGGGCGCGGAGGCTCAATCGATAAAGCCTGAACAACGAATGCCCGCAATCGTATGGGGTCGCGCTCTCCGCGGGCGGCATGTTCGATGATTTTTTTGGCGACGAACTCTGTTGTCAGGGTCGGCGCGATTGATCAGCCGAAGGGCTTGCAAGGCCTGCTCATACGCCGTTGTCAGTACACGGATGTCTTCCGGCGTGAACGCTGAACCATGGAGCGTGCGGGACAAAGCCATTTTGATGCTCCCTGACTGTACAGGCGGGAGCACAACGCTCTCAGCCACCGACGCCTGCCGCAGTGGGCGCTGCCGGTGATGAGGACAGGGGTACGCTCAACCGAGACGCATAGCGAGACTTGATTTGTCCCTCCTCAGGGGGCGCCGAATCGGGAGGCCCCGTAAGCGGGGGGCTTCCGCGGCTTGAGCTATTCCTTCTTCGGCTGGTTTTGCTGCTGCTGTTGCACTGCGGCGGGTCTCTCTCCGAGTTCTTGGCAGCGCGCTCAAAATGATCGGCCGCCAGGGCCATGAGGCTTTCCGATACGGAGGGCGTAGCGCACCTCTATCGCCAGCCGGATGCAACGCTCCGCTTGGGCTCGCAGATCCTGCGCGCTCTCGGACATCGTTTAAAGTGTCACGGACCACAGGGCTCCAACAAGTGAGATCCAAGAAATACAGGGGCCGCCCGCCGAGCGGCCCCGCCGGCAATGCTACGCGCGCGCGGCCATCTCCTCGAGCGCGCAAGTCGCTGTGCTGTACCGCCAGGCACGCCGACCGCGGTTTTCGCGGAACGCGATTTATGGAATGTCGGCCTCACTCCGGCCTGACGTTCGCGGACTTGATGATCGGCGTCCAGCGGGCAATCTCACTCTTTATCAGCGCGGCGAGCGGCTGCTGCCCGCGCTTTACCTTGGGCAGGTCGTCGCCGCCGATGTCGCGCAGGCGGCGGCGGACATTGTTGTCGTCCAGGGCGCGGTCGAGCGCGTCGCTGAGCCGATCGAGAACGCCCTGCGGCACGCCCTTGGGCGCAAACAGCGCAAACCAGGCGGTGGCCTGGAATTCGGGCATGCCGGCCTCCTCGGCGCTCGAGCACTTCCGGCAGCATCGGGTGACGCCGCGCGCCGCTAGTCCCATAGGCCTTGACTGTCCCGGCCTGCACCTGCTGGCCGATTTCCGCGATCAAGTTGCACATGTAATCGACGTGGCCGGCGATAAGCGCGTTCGCCGCGGGCGCAGCGCCATTGAATGGTACCATCGTCGGCTTCACACCCAAGACCGAGTTCAGGTAGAGCGCAAACGTATAGGTGATCGAGCCCACGCCGGCATTCGCGACATTGAGCTTGTCGCCGTTCGCCCTAATGTAAGCTGCAAAGTCTCTGAGGTCCTTTGGCAGAAAATCTTTTCTAGCAACGATAAGAAGAGGGGAGTCGAGCACCAGCCCGATCGGCGCAAAATCGACGTCCGGCCTGTAGGGCCAAATTGGGATAGAGCGCGACCGAGAACGCGTGCGTTCCGACCTGCCCCATCATGATCGTGTAACCGTCCGCAACGGCGCGCATGGCGCGCGCTGACCCGGTGGTGCCGCCGGCCCCCGGCACGTTCTCGATGATGAACTGCTGGCCCAGCGTGCGTGACATGTGCTCGGCCACGATGCGGGCGCTAACATCGGTTGTGCCGCCGGGGGCGAATGGAACAACGATCGTGACCCAGCCGCGTCGGATAAGTTTGCGCCCATGCGATGCGCAAGATGGCCAGCAGCGCGGCAGCGCCGGCAGCCCGAGTGCAAGAAACTGCGGCGGGGAAATTTCATTTGAACCCTCCTACTTCTTCATTCGATCACCTCGTCGGCGCGGGCGAGCACCGTCGGCAGGCACGTCGATGCCGAGCGCCTTGCGGTCTTCACATTGATTACCAGTTCGTATTTGGTCGGCGCCTGCACCGGCAGGTCGGCAGGCTTCTCACCTTTAGAATGCGATCGACGTAGCCGCCCGAGCGCCTGTACTGATCGACGACATCGTAGCCGTAGGAGATCAGGCCGCCGGCGTCGACGAAGGCGCGCCGATAGAAGATCGCCGGCAGCCTGTGCCGGGCGGCCAGCGTGATGATCAGGCTGCGGTGAACCACCGCCAGCGCGCTTGATGTTAAGATCAACCCACCAGTGCCGGTGCGCGCAAAGTCCGCGATGTCGGACTCGATTTCGCCGGTGTCGCGCACGTCGATCGCGCTCGTCTCCACCCTGAGCGACGACGCGACCGACTGGATCACGGCGAACTGGCCGATCCCGGACGCTAAGGCGGCGTCCCGCAGCACCGCCACGCGCGTCAGGCTCGGCATGATCTCCTTGAGCGTTTCCAGCCATTTGGCGCTCAAACTGTACTCGAACTGAATGAAGCCGGTGGCGTTGCCCCCGGGCCGCGCCATGCTCTTGACGAAGCCGCCGCCGACCGGGTCGGCGACGTTGTTGAAAACGATCGGTATGATGCGCGTCGCCTGCAGCAACGGCACCATCCCGGCGTTGCCGGTCGCCACGATGACGTCGGGCGCCAGTGCGACCAGCTCGCCAGCGTGCCTGCGAATTTCCCGAGCATCGCCGCCGGCCCACCTGATATCCATCTGCACGTTGCGGCCCTCTGTCCAGCCCAGTCGCTGCAGCGCCTGCTGGAACGCCACCAGACTTTGCTGTTGCTCGGTATTGGCCGTCGTATTCATCAGCGCGCCGATGCGCCGCATCCGCTCGCCCTGCTGCGCCCGCACTGCGAGCGGCCACGCCGCCGCGCCGCCGAGCAGCGTGATGAACTCGCGCCGCCATCATTCGATCACCTCGTCGGCGCGGGCAAGGATGGCGGTGGCACTTCGAGGCCGAGCGCCTTCGCGGTCTTAAGATTGATGATCAGTTCGACTTTGGTAACCTGCTGCACCGGGAGATCGGCGGGCTTCTCGCCCTTGAGAATCCGGCCGGTGTAGACACCAACCAGACGATAGACGTCCGTAATGCTGATTCCGTAATTCATCAAACCGCCAACGACGGGAAATTCACGATTGCTATAGATCGCCGGCATCGAATGACGAATTGACAAGGCGGCGAGCTGTTGAAGCCGGCTTGTGAAAAATGGATCAGGGCCGATCAGAAGGGCGCCGGCCCGCAATTGGTCCAAGCGCGCGAATACGGCATCGAAGTCAGGCTCGATGCTCGCACGAACAATATGCAGCTGTAGTCCGAGCGCCCGGGCCGCCGCCTGCGCGAGCGTTGAGACGGACTCGGTATTCGGACCCGTAGGATTGATGAGTAGTCCGACATTGGTTGCCGAAGGGATCAACTCGTGCAGCACCTCCAGCTGCTTCTGCTGGAGTTCCGTATTCAACATGCTAACGCCCGTGAGATTGCCGCCGGGTCGGTTCAGACTTGCGACGACGCCAGCCTTTACCGGATCGTCGCCCATGTTGAACACGATGGGGATCGTCGTGGTTGCCGCCTTTGCCGCCAGAGCAGAAGGATTTCCGCCAGTCGCTACGATCACCTTCACCTGACGACGAACCAGTTCGGCCGCGAGCGCCGGCAGACGTTCGTATTGTCCTTCTGCCCAGCGATACTCGACGACAACGTTTCGATCCTCGACATAGCCGATTTCACTTAGGCCCTGGTGGAAGGCGCGCACGAACTGTGTGAATAGGTCCCCCGATGCGCTGTTGAGGAACCCGATCACCGGCATCGCCGGCTGCTGCGCCCGCGCCGCCAGTGGCCACGCGGCCGCCGCGCCGCCGAACAGCGTGATGAAGTCGCGCCGTCTCATGTCGGACCTCCCCTTTTAAAGTCGGTCTACTGCACGCTCAACCTGCCATAGAGTGGCCGGCAAGTCTTACGGGCGGACCTGAATTGTTCTGAATAAGGGTGGCTACTGCCACCACGTCCAAACCCCCGATTGGGGGGAGCCCAGCACGGTGCGCGTGCCGCTCGGCAGGGTGGATGAAAATGCGAAGAACTCTCGCTGAGCTGATGTCGGCCGGTCTACCCCCCGAAAGCCGACATAGATGGGCGGGGCGGGCACTTCCGGGAATTGCCCCAATCAGCGAAATCACGTCCCGATCATTCGGTCATCTCGCCGGTGCGGTCGCGAGCGCCCGCCATTCGCGGAATGAAACGCTATGGAATGTCAGCGGGCGCGCTCTACTCTGGTTTGATGTTTGCCGTCCGAATGACCCTCGCCCACTTTTCGGTGTCGCTGGCCAGAAACTTTCCAAACTCAGCGGGGGAACTCGGAGGTAGCACCAATCCCCCAAGATCGACGAGGCGCGCTTTGATGGCGGCGTCGGAAATCGCCAAATTGATCTCCTTGTTGAGCCGATCAACGACCGCAGCGGGCGTATTTTTCGGCGCACCAAAACCAAGCCATGAACTCGCTTCGTAGCCCGGAACAAAGTCTCCTACTGTCGGAACATCGGGCAGTACTTCCAAGCGCGTCGCCGTGGTCACCGCAAGCGGGCGCAACTTGCCGGTTTTAATGTGCGGAAGCGATGAGGGCGTAGCATCGAACATTACCTGCACTTGGCCAGCCAAGAGATCGGTAAGCGCGGGCGGCGAACCGCGATATGGCACATGGACCATTTCGACACCGGCCATCATTTTGAACAACTCGCCGGCAACGTGGTGCGTAGACCCGCTGCCGGCCGATGCCATGTTGATCTTGCCCGGATTGGCTTTGGCGTAGGCGATGAACTCTGGGAGGGTCTTGGTCGGAACCGATGGATTAACCTCCATGACGAAGGAGAAGCGGGCGATTTCGCTGATCGGCGCGATGTCGCGGATGAAATCGAAATTCAGTTTGTCGTAAAGAGTTGTGTTGATGGTGTTCGATGAATTGACCAAGAGAAGCGTATAGCCGTCTGGCGGCGAACGCACGACCGCTTCGGTGGCGATGTTTCCGCCCGCGCCTGGTCGGTTCTCGACGACGAATGGCTGACCGAGACGCTCCGATAGAAATTGACCGATTAGACGGGCGACTGTGTCCGATCCGCTTCCGGCAGCCTGCCCGACAATTATGCGCACCGGCCGCGTCGGATAGGCTTGCGCGCCCGCGATCCGTGACATGGCCGGAAGCGCAGCAGCGCCCGCGGCCATATGCAAGAATGTACGGCGGGGAAGTTTCATTTTACACCTCCCTCTCGCTTCACATCATTCGATCACCTCGTCAGCGCGCGCGAGCAGCATGGGCGAAACTTCGAGTCCGAGCGCTTTGGCGGGCTTGAGGTTGATGACGAACTCGAATTTCGTCGGCAGCTGAACCGGCAGATCGTCCGGCCTTCGCGCGCTTAGGATGCGGTCGACATAAGCCGCCGACTGCCGGAACAGATCGGGAAGATCGACGCCGTAGGACATCAGCCCGCCCTCGACGGTCGCGGCCCGCAATGCATGGATCGCCGGTAGCCGATACCGAGCCGCAACTCGACGATCAGTTTGCGATGCGCGTTTGTGGTGGGATCCGCAGGAATTATCAAACCAAATGCCGGCTCACGTGCCCCTGCCATCATCGCCGCTTCGATCTCCGCGGCTCCTCGAAACGAGGCCGTGATCACTTCCACCCCGAATTTTTGGGCTGCGGATGCTGCCGAAGCGGCAAGTCGCACGGGGCTGGGATTGTCCTGGTTGACCATCACGACGACGCGCGCGAGGCGGGGTGCGATCTCCACGAGCAGTTCCAGCAGTTTCGCTCCTAGACTTGGCTCAAGGACGGTGAAACCGGTGACGTTGCCGCCGGGCCGCGCCAGGCTTTGCACGAAGCCCTCGGCAACCGGATCGCCGCCACCGCCGATGAATACGATGGGGATTGTTCCGGTCGCCTGCTGCAACACCCGCGCCGCCTGCCCGCCATTGGCCAGGACCGCGTCTGGTGCCAGTTTCAACAGTTCCGCGGCGGCGGATCACGTCAATCAACATCGCCGACGCCCCAATGATAATTTATCTCAAGATTACGTCCGACCGTCCAACCTAGCTTTTCGGGTCCTCGCTGAAACGCCTGCGCGCGGATCTGCCCTTCCGGATGTAGTCGGGGTACGTCATTAGCACCCCGACGCGCCGCACCTTTTCGATCGGCTGTGCTAATCCGACACTCGGCAAGACCATCGCCCCGCCGCCAAGCAGCGTGATGAACTCCCTCCGCCTCATTCGATCACCTCGTCGGCGCGGGCGAGCAACGACGGCGGAACAGTTAGGCCGAGGGTCTTGGCTGTCTTGAGGTTGATGATCAGTTCGACTTTGGTGGACTGCATCACCGGGAGCTCGGCTGGCCTTTCTCCTTCAGAACCCGGCCGGTGACAACGCCAGACAGACGATAAGCTTTGGCATTGTTGCTTCCGTAGCTCATCAAGCCACCCGCCGCGGCGAAGTCGCGGTACGGGGGCTGCTGGCACCGCGTGCCGGACGGCCAGTAGACCCAGTTGTTAGCGCCAATTCGTGAAGAGGGAATCGGGTACAATCACGAGCGCGCCCGCTTGCAGCTTTACCAAGGTTTCAAAAACACTATCAAAGTCGCGTTCGGTGCTGGCATGAAGGACTTGCACTCTCAGCCCGAGGATGCGGGCCGCCGACTGCACGGTTCTCGTGGCAGGCTCGGCGAGCGGACCGCTCGGATTGACCAGCAACGCGACGCTCGTGGCGAGGGGAACCAATTCGTGCAGCAGCTCCAGCTGCTTCGCTGCTACCTCGACGTTCAACGAGGTCACACCCGTGAGATTGCTACCCGGCTTGTTCAAGCTGGCGACAAGTCCAACCTCAACCGGGTTGTTGGCGATCAAAAAAACGATCGGGATCGTTGACGTCGCCGCCTTGGCCGCGAGCGTCGCAACGTTGCTGCCAGGCGTCGCGATGACGGCGACCTGCTGCCTGACTAAATCGGCCGCCAGCGCCGGGAGTCGCTGAGACTGACCCTCGGCCCAGCGATACTCCATCGCAAAGTTCCGACCCTCGACATAGCCAGTTTCGGTAAGACCGCGGCGAAATGCAGCCAGCGGTCCCGCATATGTGGCTGGCAATTCGCTGTGTAGGAAGCCGATCACCGGCGTCGTCGGCTGCTGCGCCCGCGCCGCGACCGGCCAGACGGCAGCCGCACCGCCGAGCAGCGTGATGAACTCGCGCCGCCTCACTCGATCACCTTGTCGGCGCGGGCGAGAAGCGACGACGGGATGTCCAGGCCGAGTGCATTGGCCGTCTTGAGGTTGATGGCGAGCTCGTACTTGGTCGGCACCTGTACCGGCAGCTCCGCTGGCCGGTCGCCCTTGAGGATGCGGTCGACGTAGGCGGCCGCACGACGAAAAATATCCGGGAAACTCGCTCCATATGCGAGCAGACCGCCGTCCTTGGCAAAAGTCGGGAGGTCGGCGCCAACGGCCGGGACATTATTGCGGGCTGTCGCCGAAATGATCGTTGCCTGATGGATCGCCATTAAATTAGTCAGTCATGATTACGAGGCCAGCTTGCTCGCGGCCAAGCGAGGCCAGCGTCGCCTCGATTTCGGCATCGCTGCGGACACGAGCGGTGATCGGCAATATCGCCAGTGATCGTGCGGCGTTTTCGAATAAACCCAGTAAATATATCCCGCCACCGTGCGCCTTATCAGTATTGAACATGATTACCGCCCGTTCGACGCGTAGCGCTATCTCCTTGAGCAACTCCAACCACTTACCACCCATCGGCGCTTCCACATCGATTAACGCCGCGCTTTACCCGCCCCCGTGCCAGACCGCCTTCATACTAGCGCCGCACCACCCGCATCAGTAACAATCACCAACACCCACCGCATCGGACGTGTTTCCTTTTCCAGCCTCCTCAGTAGCAAGTGTGCCTGCCAGGATCACATCGGGCTGAAGTTCGGCCAGCTGTTTCGCGAAGGCCCGCATCCGGCCCACATCGCCACCGGCCCAACGAACATCGATTTGTACATTGCGACCGTCTACCCAGCCCGATCGCGTTAGGCCCTGCATGAATGTCTCGATCAGGGAGCGGAATTGCGGATTGCTCTCCGAGAATGCCATCAGCACGTCAATGCGCCGCATCCGCTCGCCCTGCTGCGCCCGCGCCGCCACCGGCCACGCCGCCGCGCCGCCGAGCAGCGTGATGAACTCGCGCCTCCTCATTCGATGACCTTGTCGACACGGGCGAGCAGCGTCGGCGGGACTCGGGCCGAGCGCCTTGGCGGTTTTGAGGTTGATCACGAACTCGAACTTTGTCGGCTGCAGTACCGGCAGGTCGGCCGGTTTCTCGCCCTTGAGGATGCGGCCGACGTAGGTGCCGGCCTGACGATACTGGTCGTCAATGCTAACTCCGTAGCTCATCAGACCACCGTTCACGGTGTCTAAGCGGAAGAAGTAGATCGCGGGAAGTCTATGGCGCGCGGCCAGCGCCACGATTTGCTCGCTGTAGACACTGAAGAACGGATCGTCGCTGACGACGAGTGCACCCGCACGCTGCTGAACAAGCATTGCGAACGCTGAAACGAAATCGCGCTCGCTGCCGGCCTGGACAACGAGGATCCGTTGACCGACGTGCGTGCCGCCTCCCGCACGTCTCTCGACCGTGCCTCCGAATTCGGATTGTTCGGGTTGAGGAGCACGCCGATGCGCTTGGCGGAGGGCACCAGCTCGCGCAGCAGCCCCAGCCGTTTCGGCAGCAGTTCGCCGAGGAAAATGGTTGCTCCCGTGAGGTTGCCGGTTGGTCGGCTCATGCTGGTAATGAGGCCCGCCTCGATGGGGTCGCCGCCGATTGAGAAGACAATGGGAATTGTCCCGGTTGCGGTCTTGGCCGCGAGGGCCGCAGGCAGGGTGCTTGCATAAATCACAGCCACCTGCCGCCGAACCAGCTCGGAGGCGAGGGGCGGCAGGCGATTATACTGCTCGGTCGCGTGCAATTCGACGGCGACGTTGCGGCCTTCCACATAGCCCAGTTCGCTCAAACCCGTCGGAACGCCGTCAAGCCTTTCTCGTCCATTTGTCCCGCGCGGAGCAACCCGATCACCGGCATCGGCGGCTGCTGCGCGCGCGCCGAGAGCGGCCACGCCGCCGCCGCGCCACCGAGCAGCGTGATGAACTCGCGCCGCTTCATTCGATCACCTCGTCGGCGCGGGCGAGCAGCTTCGCCGGGATGTCAAGTTTAAGAGCCTTCGCGGTCTTGAGGTTGATGATTAGCTCGAACTTGGTAGGGAGTTGCACCGGCAGGTCGGAAGGCTTGGCACCCTTGAGGATTTGCCCGACATAGCTGCCGGCTTGACGATAAAGGCCGGGGATGCTGGCTCCATAGCTGATCACACCGCCGGCCTCGGCCTGCGCGCGCGAGGTGTGGATCGAGGGCAGCGAATGGCGCACCGCTAATTTGGCAACTTGGTTGCGGCGGACCGTGTCGAAGTAGGTATCGGATGCCATGATCACCGCAGCGACTCGCTGTCGGACGAATGTCGCAAAGGCGGAATCGAAGTCGCTTTCGGTGCTGGCGTTGGCGGTGAGGATTTGAATGCCGAGCATGCGTGCGGCCTCGCGCACGTCGTCGGCTTCGTCTTCGGTTTCGGGATTATTCGGATTGACAACGAAGGCAATCGTGGTGGCAGCGGGAAGCAGTTCGTGCAGCAAGCCGAGCCGCTTTGTGCCGAAGCCTTGCGTTGTAAACACTGATGCCGGTGAGGTTGCCGTCTGGCCGGCTCAGATTCGACACCAGTCCGACCTTGACCGGGTCGTCGCCTGTGGTGAACACGACAGGTACTGTCGTGGTCATTGCCTTGGCAGCAAGCCCCGAGGCCGTGCCGCCGGTCGCAGCTAGTACCGTTACCGCCGTCCGATGAGTTCCGCTGCCAGCGCCGGCAGGCGATCCGATTGGTTCTCGGCGAAACGAGGTTCGATGACGACGTTCTTGCCCTCAACAAAGCCTTCGTCGTTCAGGCCCTGCCGGAACGCGGCCACGAGGTGCGCCAATGGGCCGGGGGAGCGAGATTGAGGAACCCGACCACCGGCATCGCCGGCTGCTGCGCGCGCGCCGCCAACGGCCACGCCGCCGCCGCACCGCCGAGCAGCGTGATGAACTCGCGCCGTCTCATTCGATCACCTCGTCGACGCGAGCTAGGAGTTGTGGCGACACGTCGAGCCCGAGCGCCTTGGCGGTCTTGAGGTTGATGACCAACTCGAACTTGGTTGGCGCCTGCACAGGTAGGTCCGCAGGCTTCTCGCCCTTGAGAATGCGACCGACGTAGCCGGCTGCGCGCCGGTACTGATCAACCATATCAGGCCCGTAGGAGATCAGGCCACCGTCGATGACGAAGGAGCGGTAGGGGTAGACCGCGGGCAATCGGTGCCGGGCCGTGAGCGTGACGATCAGATCACGATGACGCGACGCCTCGGGGCTCGCCGTCACGACCACGCCGCCATTCGAGGAATGCGCTAAGGCGGCGATGTTGCGCTCGATCTCGCCGACGTCGCGTACGTTGACCGGACTCGCTTCCATCCCGAGTGAGGGCGCCGCGGACTGAATGGCGCCGAGCTGGCCAATCCCGGAGGCTATGGTGGGATCGCGAAGGACGGCCACTCGTTTGACCCCCGGCGCGATCTGCTTGAGCACCTCCAGCCATTTCCCGCTCTGGCCGTATTCGAACATGAGGAAGCCGGTGGTGTTGCCGCCCGGGCGCGCCAAGCTCGCAACGAAACCGGCCCCGACCGGGTCGATGACAACCACGAATACGATCGGCACGGTGCGGGTCGCCTGTAGCAACGGCGCCACGGTCGTAGTGCCAGAACCAGCCAGGATTGCGTCCGGCGCGAGTGCGGCCAATTCCACCGCGTGCTTGCGGATGTCATCGGCATTGGTCCCCGCCCAGCGGGTGTCGACCCGCACGTTGCGGCCCTCGGTCCACCCCAACAGCGCCAGCCCCTGCTGGAACGCCCGCATGCGGGGCTGATATTCCGGATCGTCCGCGGTGGCGGCCATCAGCACGCCGATGCGTCGCATCCGCTCGCCCTGCTGCGCGCGCGCCGCGAGCGGCCACGCCGCCGCCGGCCGCCGAGCAGCGTGATGAACTCGCGCCGCCTCATTCGATCACCTCGTCGGCGGTAGCGAGCAGTTTGTCCGGCACGGTGAGACCGAGCATCCTGGCAGTCGTGAGGTTGACGACCAGCTCGAAGTTAGTCGCCTGCACGACCGGCAGATCGGCCGCCCTGGCGCCCTTGAGGATGCGGCCGGCATAGCTGCCGATTTGGCGGCGTGCATCGGCGAGGTTAGTCCCGTAGCTCATCAACCCGCCGACTTCGCAATATTCACGCTGCCCGAATGCCGAGGGAAGCGCAAACCGCGCCGCCAAGTTAGCGAGTTGCACCCGCCGGCTGTTGAAGAACGAGTTGGGGACTACGAAGATGGCATCCAACCGCTCGCGCACCAGGGTAGCGAAGGCTGCGTCGATCTCGGCAATGGTGCTGGCATTGACGATATGGACTTGCAGCCCGATCGCGCGCGCCGCCGTATCCACTTCTTTCAAGTTGGACTCGGTGCGCACGGCATCGGTTGGATTGACCAGCACGGCGATACGAGTGGCCGCGGGGGCCAGCTCGCGCAGCAGCCCCAGCCGCTTTGCCGCCAACTCGCCGAGGAAAAAATTGACACCAGTTGCGTTGCCACCAGGCCGGTTGAGGCTAGCGACCAGACCCAGCTTGACGGGATCATCTCCAACACCGAAGACGAGCGGTAGCTCCGTGGTCGCCGCCTTGGCCGCGAGCGACGCCGGAGTGCTGGTTGTCACAATCACGTTCACCTGGCGGCGTACCAGATCGGCCGCCAGCTCCGGCAATCGATCATAGCGGCCTTCCGCCCAGCGGTATTCGATCGCTACGTTTTGGCCCTCCACGTAGCCGGCGTCACCGAGGCCTTGCCGAAATGGAGCTAATATCAGTGTCCCAAAACTTGGTGACACGGTTTCGAGGAAACCGATCACCGGCATCGCTGCCTGCTGCGCGTGCGCCGCGACCGGCCACGCCGCCGCCGCGCCGCCGAGCAGCGTGATGAACTCGCGGCGCTTCATTCGATCACCTCGTCGGCGCGGGCGAGGAGTGACGCGGGCACGTCGAGGCCGAGCGTCTTGGCTGTCTTGAGATTGATCACTAACTCGAACATGGTCGGTTGGATGATGGGCAGTTCGGCCGGTTTAGCTCCCCTCAGGATTTTGCTGGTGTAGACCCCAACCTGCCGATAGGCATTGGCAATGTTCGCACCGTACGTCATCAGAAGGCCTGCAGCGGCAAACTCTCGGAGGCCGTGGAGCGCGGGAATCCTTTGCCGGATGGTCAACGCGACGAGCCGATCGACGTGGCCAGTGAACAATGCATCGCCTGCGATGAGGAGCGCGCCTACCCCCTGCTGAGCAAGAGTTGCGAAGGCCATATCGAAATCATCTTGGCTGCTAACGTTCAAGGTGACAGTCGATGCACCTAGGATTCGCGCCGCCACTTGCGCGTTCCTTGCCTGGGACTCGCCCTGCGGGCTCCTCGGATTGATAAGTACACCTATCAGGACAGCACGCGGTACTAGCTCGCGCAACAGCCCCAGTTGCTTTGATTGCAGGTCGGCGCCCGAGTAGAAGTAAACGCCCGTGATGTTGCCTCCCGGCTGGTTGAGGCTTGGCACGAGACCAACATGGATCGGGTCGTCACCGGTCGCAAACACGATGGGTATCGTCGCAGTCGCCGTCTTGGCCGCTGCTGCTGCCGCGTTTCCGCCGGCTATAATCACGGTGCAGTGACGACGAACCAGATCGGCCGCTAGCGCCGTTAGTTGATCTCTATCCTCTGACCAGCGGTACTCAATAAGCGCATTCCGGCCTTCTATATACCCTCCATCATTCAGTCCTTGGCGCAACGCTGACAGCAGGTGTCCTGAACCAACAGGCAATGAATTCCTAAGGAAGCCGACCACCGGCAGGGTCGCCTGCTGCGCCCGCGCCGCGAGCGGCCACGCTGCCGCCGCGCCGCCGAGCAGCGTGATGAACTCGCGCCGCCTCATTCGATCACCTCGTCGGCGCGGGCGAGCAGCGTCGGCGGCACCGTCGAGGCCGAGCGCCTTGGCGGTCTTGAGGTTGATGACCAGCTCGTACTTGGTTGGGGCTTGAACCGGTAGATCGGCTGGCTTCTCACCTCTGAGAATGCGATCGACGTAGCCGGCGGCGCGGCGGTACTGGTCGACAATATCATTCCCATAGGAGATCAGGCCCCCGCTGGTGACAAAGTAGCGTCCGAAGTAGACGGCGGGCAGTCTGTGCCGAGCCGCAAGCGTGATGATCAGATCGCGATTAACGCTCGCAAACCCGCTCGGCGTCACGATCAGACTGCCATTCGACGAGCGCGCGAATGCCGCGAGGGCGCGCTCGATCTCGGGCACGTCGCGGACGTTAATCGGGACTACATCCATCCCGAGCGACGGCGCCACGGCCTGGATTACGCCGAACTGGGCGGGGCCGGTGGGTATGGTAGGATCCCGAAGGACCGCCACTCGCGTCACGCTTGGCGCGATTTGTTTAAGCAGTTCCGGCCATTTCACGGCCATGCCGTATTCCCAATCCATGAAACCGGTGGCGTTCCCGCCCGGCCGCGCCAAACTCTCAACGAAGCCGGCGGCGACCGGATCGGAGGCGACCGGGAACACGATCGGCACCGTGCGGGTAACCTGCAGCAACGGCCCCAGGGTCGGGGCGCCATGGGCAAGAATGACGTCCGGCGCGAGCGCGGCTAATTCCGCCGCGTGTCTGCGAATGGCGTCGGCATTGGCCGTTGCCCACCGGATGTCGATCTCCACATTGCGCCCGATGGTCCAACCCAATTGCTGCAGCGCCTGCAGGAACGCCCCGACGCGGGTCTGAAATTCCGCATCGTCCGTGGCTACGGGCAGGAGCACCCCGATGCGCCGCATGCGGTCGCCCTGCTGCGCATGCGCCGCGAGCGGCCACGCCGCCGCGCCGCCGAGCAGCGTGATGAACTCGCGCCGCTTCATTCGATCACCTCGTCGGCGCGGGCGAGCAGCGTCGCAGGTACGTTGAGGCCGAATGGCCCTGGCGGTGTTAGGTTGATGACGAGTTCGAATTTGGTCGGCTGCTCGACGGGAAGCTCGCCGGGTTTCGCTCCGTGCAAAATCTTGTCGACGTGTTTAGCCGACTGGCGAAAAACCGCGCCGATATTCGCGCCATACGACATCAGTCCTCCAGATTCCACGTATTCGCGGGTCCCGTGCATGGCCGGCAGTCGTGCCCCGACTGCCAACGTATTGATGCGAACACAGTTGGTAAATGCGAGCGGTTCGGGAAAAACCCAGAGTGCGTCGACGCGGCCGTCGACCGAATTCAGGGCAGGTGCGATATCCTCTTTCGCCCTGATTTGCAGCCTAATGGTCTCAATGCCCCATCTTGTGGGCCGCCGCCTCGAACTGATCGGTCTCCGCGAGAGTGCCCGGCCTTTCGATATTCGCCATGTGCGCAATCCGGCGCAGACCAGGAACCGCCTCACGCATGAGATCACGAGATGTTTGCCAAACAGTTCGGAATTTTTGACTTGATAATTCCAGTCACGTTGCCACCGGGACGCGCCAAACTCGCGACAGTCCGGCGCCGACCGGGTCCCCCGCGGCGACAAAAACAATGGGAATAACCGAGGTCGCCCCGCATTGCCGCAACGGCGGGCGCGGTCGTGGCAACGAAGATAACATCGACCTTCAGCGCTGACAAACTCGGCGGCTATCTCGGCGAACCGCTCAGCGCGACCTTCCGCCCAACGATATTCGATGATGACATTGTGACCCTCGCGCCAGCCGAGGTCCCGCAGTCCCGCCGACGAACTCGGAGGTGAAGTGGTTTTGGGGGGACGGTGCACTCACGCCCATGAAGCCTATTGTCGGCAATTTGCCGGCCTGCTGCGCGCGCGCCGCAAGCGGCCACGCCGCCGCCGCGCCGCCAAGCACCGTGATGAACTCGCGCCGTTTCATTCAATCACCTCGTCGGCGCGGGCAAGCAATGTCGGCGACACGGTGAGGCCCAGCTCTCTCGCTGTCTTAAGATTGATGATTAGCTCGAATTCGGTTGCCAGTTGCACCGGGAGATCGCCGGGCTTCGTTCCCTTGAGAATGCGGTCGACGTAACTGACCGATCGTTCGAATAGAACTCCGACATCGGCCGCATGGACGATCAAGCCACCAGCGGGCGCATATTCCCGGAATGGGTAAACAGCGGGCAGTCTGCTCCTGTTTAATGAGGCGCAAATCTCAGATCGCTTGGTCAGCAGAAGCGTGTCGGGCGAGACCAGCACTCCGTCAGGGCGCGCCCGCTCGAGCCGAAGAAGCGCATCGGTGATTTCCGCACTGTTGCGGACCTCGAACAGTTCGAGCGCTACATTCAAGCGCTCGGCCATCGGCCGCAGCTTCCCCCACAAAACTGCGAGGAAGGGATTTGAGGCATTGCCGAGGACACCTACGCGCGAAACATTCGGAAGCAGGTCCCTGAGGAGTTCGAGGCGCTTTCCTTCCAGCTCCACGTTCTGGGTGGCAAAGCCAGTGATGTTCCCTTCCGGACGCGCGAGATTCGAGACGAGACCAACGCTCACTGGGTCACCGATGGCACCCATGACGATCGGAGTTGTCGACGTTGCTCCCTTCGCCGCCACCGCGGCTGGGGTTCCCCACGTGACAATGAGGTCGACGGGGAGGGCCACCAGCTCCGCCGCCAGTAGAGGGTAGCGCTCGTCGAGACCCTCTGCGAATCGGGTTTCGACCCGGACGTTGCGTCCCTCAATATAGCCGTGCTCCTGCAGCTTACGGGAGAAGCGCTGCACCGGCGGCAGGGGCTCCGATGCCAGCAAGCCGATGCTCCGCATCCGCTCCGGCTGCTGCGCCCGCGCCGCGAGCGGCCACGCGGCTGCCGCGCCGCCGAGCAGCGCTACGAAGTCCCGTCGCCTCATGCCGGGCATGGGAGAAGCCCTCCCAGGAGGCCGCCGCCGCCGATCATACCAGCTAGCGACCCGCCGCGCGCAGGCGGTCTGACGCATCAGGAGCCTGCCGGTGGAAGGGTCAGCCGGTCCTTGGGGCAGACCTGAATTGTTCTGAATCTGCGTGCCCTGCCGTAAAACAAGGCAGTCGCCGAACCCTGACCCGCTTGCGCGATCGGCGCGGCACATGGTGAGATCGAGCCGAGGGGAGCACCAAGTTCGTGGAGCACCGCGGCGTCCGGTACGAGATCAAAGTCGCCATTGGCCGGAGCCAATGGACTTGGATAGCTCACACGCCGCCTAAACCTCAGAAGGGCTCGATCGGAGGTGCCAAGCGAGACGCAATTCTCGCGGCCGAGAAGGCGATCGATCGATGGTGGGCGAAGCGCCTGCGCGCAATGAGGCTACAGGCCGGGGCCTCTACGCCGCCCTGATCGGCGCCGGACATTTCTAAAGAAATGAAATGTCCGGAAGAAATGTCCGGCTCGATCGTTCGCCGGACAGACACCGCAAGGAATCCTCCGACTAGTTTTCGACGAAGTGCCGGTCAATTCAAGCCGGCGCGGCCCTCGCGCATGGCGTAAGCCAGCAAGCATTCAAACATGTGACGGGCATCCGGATCGCTGGCGTCATGGCCGCTCGCGTAACACCAAGTAGCAAAATTCCAATCGACGGCGCGGGCCTCGGCGATTAGGTCCGTAAGGGTCATCGGCTGGCGGGGCGGCCAGTCCGCCCACATGTTAGTCTTGGTCATTGTGTCTCCGGGCCAATTCGGTCGTGCCACATTCCTGTGGGTCGCGCGGACACCCCTAATGGTCAGCCAGGACACAGTTTTATCGGTCCCGGCCGGCTCCAATTAGGTGTCAGCAATTGCCCGTTCGTCACTCGAACTGGCGTGTGGGTTCAGCGTCGCGTCATTCGACTTTCGTTGCATGATGGCGTCTTCGATTTCGAAAGACGGTCCTGCTATGCCGGCAGCTAAGTCGCGCTAACGACGACAATATTCCCTACGAATTCTTGTTCAGGTCGCGACCCGGCAGGGGCAAAATTGCCCACCATGGCAGCGAAGAGCAAATGTTTGGCGCAGATGAACAAGTCCGGCACGGATGGCTATGCGATCAAGAAGCAGAGAAGCCATACCGGAAGCGCGGCGCAATTTCGTGCGCTGGCCAAGTTAGCCAACGGCCAGCGCTGCCGGCTAACTTCATGATTGAGCAGGCATGCGCATCAAGTTCGAGGCCACCGATGCCACCGGCAAGGTGCACAAGCGCAGCAGCATGAGCCACGTCTACTCGCACTGCGTCGTGATCCACTTAACCGCGCACCTGCTGAGCAAGTTCTGGCCCAAGGGCGTCGCGGCCTGCAGCCATGCCGAATGGGCGGGAAGCCGTGCGCTGGCCGAACACAATGCCAACCGCTGGCGCAAGGACCCGTATGTCGAGGCCATCGAGATCCTCGCGGCGAGGCAAGTGTGATGTCACTCCCGGAGGTCAAGAGCCACGCGCTGGCAAGCTGCATCCCTGCAGCTGACCTCAGCGGCCCGGCCGGCACCGGCGCCCTCGCAGCGTTATTCAACACGCTTCATCGCAACTGGCAGCATAAGTGTCAGCGCGCCTAAGACCGCTAACCCCAACGACACCCTCGAAGCACTAAGAACAATGCCACCGCAGACCGCCGTCATCATCTGGGTCCTGATCATCTTCGCACTGATCGTGCCTGCGCTGGCGGGCGTGCGGCTTTTGCCGTCGCCGTGGTAGCACGATGAGAGACCTGCAATGCCTGACATGATTGATGACCACATCGCGGGCCACACAGTTTTGGCAGTGACGAGCAAATGTTTGGCGCAGAGTAATAACAAATCCCGCGTGGGGGCGAAGCGACTAAGAATGAACGGATATCGACAGAGCGTTGACGCGCTTCTGTGCCGCTTTAAACCGTCGCGGACCTTATCATGAGCGAGGCCATTGATCGGCTGCGGTGCCACTTTGGCTTGACGCCAGCGGAGGCCAGATTAGCAATTCATCTCGTGACAGGAGAAACACTTCGGTCAGCTGCGGCCAAACTCAGCATCAGTTATGAAACGGCGCGCACTTCACTTAAGACGATCTTCGCGAAAACTGGAGCCTGTCGGCAAGCGGAACTTGTCATAATCATCCTTAACGCTCTACCTGACTGTCTTGAAGCAGCCCGCTCCTGAGTTGCAACAACTATTTGATCGCCGATGTGCATGGCTTGAACTTGGGCGGCTCCACCTAGCCAGCCGCGATGCATGGCAGCGAGGAACAAATGTTTGGCGCAAAAAGACAAGTCTTAGACGCGGGCCGAAGCGACTAAGAAGCAGGACCGCCAATGCACGGGGTATCGGCGAGCGGTGGACCGGCCATCTCGACCTTGCGGGTCGAGCCCTAACAAGTGGTGCGATGAATGACCAACGCAGGAATGATAGTTAGTCAGCAGAAATGCATGGCCTGTATCGCCGCAGTAAAGAGGAAGGAACAGAAAATCTCGCTTCCAGCGGTGCATCAAATCTGCTTGGACTCGGGTGCGACCCTTTTCGTTTGCGACGAATGCTTGAAACGCGATTTTACTTGGAGCGCTTATCGGTACATTGAAGCGTGCGGCCAAACGGGCGGTACTGCTACCGGCTGAGTCCGAGGCGGGGGACGCGCAGGAGGCGGCGGCCCGCCGCGGCGTGACGCCCCCACGTGCTCACCGCCGGAGCGAGCGGGACATTAGCGCGCTCCGGTATGGTCTGCGGGCCAGCCGCCCCACCGCATGGTTGTGAGTTCGTCAGAGTGTACAAACATCACGCCGGGACATTACCAAGCGCCAATGTTCGGCTGATCAGCACCATCCTTGCCGCCTCGGGCAGCGCGATGCATTGCAGTGATACGCCCGCGCATGCACAGCAGCGATCATGGTCTTGGCGACATCGACGCCCTTCGCTGTCAGCACGCCGCACAGTCTGCCCCGGTTGCAGCGCGGAGTGTTGAGCGTTCCCGGCGCGCAAGAGCAGGGGACCTCGGGTGGCGCCGGCCCCGCGTTCCCGGCAGACCGCACCGAACGGATAGCTCGACTGGGTGCGTTGATGGGGAATGGCGCGAGGTCGTGAACCTTTCCTGGCCCAGCGATAGGTGAGTTTGTTCTTCTGGCCGACCCGCATTTCGTCCTGGAACCACACCTCTATCGGTGTGCCGGGCGCGAGTTTCGCGTACATTCGCTGTTGTTGACGCGCTGCTCGATTCGCTCGCATCGTGAGCGCCACGACGACGGTTGAAGGCGCCGCCGGGGACTTGTCGCAACGCACCTGCGGGAGAACTTCGGGGTAGGAGGCGGACATGCAAGGTATCGTGCAGGAAGACCCGGAAATGTCATTTCGACGCGGATACGAGCACGGGGCAATTGAGATCTTCCAATCGATTCAACGATTCCTTGATCCACGCACGCGGGAAGTTTTGCGAGCGTGGATCGAGAAAGACGTTTACCTGTGGCGGACCAACTCCGTACTCAGCTATCCCCCGATTTGGCGGTTAGGACTGTTAGCCGATTCAAGATCAGCGCGCAGCGCGGCTTTTTTCCCGTAGCGCTGATTCGCGCCGGCCGCCGCTACATCCGACCGCCATCAAGTGACGACCGTGCGCAGTAAAGCCGTACGCACCGAAACAGCAGTCGCTGTTTTTTTGATTTGGAGGTACTGGCGTCCGTTGCATCTCCGATGCAAGCTCGGCTGAATTTGAGCGTCCCGCAGTGCCGGGTTAAGGGCTTTCTTTACAGCTGGCCTCAGCGAGTTGTTCTCTTCGTGCGTTTTTTGCGCACTGGCAGCGCCGTTGTTTCCACTCCTCCGGGCGGCATAACAACGATTCGAATGCGTGGCGACATCAGTGGCGGATTATGCGGAATGTGATCCTTATCGCCAAACAGTAGCTGCAGAGTGTGCGATCCTGGCTTGAGGGTAATTTCCGCCTCGGTCTGGCCGCCACCGAAATGCAGATGATTGAAGTCGTTGGGAATGGGCTGATCGAGCGGTGGCAGCGCGGTATCAATCAGCAAGTGGTGATGACCCGAATTTGCACGATCTAAGCCGGCGGGCGCTACTCCCATGCTGTGCAGGCCGAAGCGGATGGTGGCCTTTGTCGGGAGCCTCGCGCCGTCACTGAGCCCCACGAAATAGACCCCGGCACCTTCAGGTGAGGGCGTCGGACCGCCGGTTCTGCCCTGCTGCGCGCGCGCCGTCAGCGGCCAAGCCGCCGCAGCGCCGCCGAGCAGCGTGATGAACTCGCGGCGCTTCATTCGATCACCTCGTCGACGCGGCCTATCAGGCGGTAATATTCCGTCTGGCTGAGCGACATAATGAAGAACATAGCGATTTATCTGAAGGGAGGTCAGGCGCGATCAAGTGAACGCGGCTGCCTCGAGTCTGTCTTGCAGGAAGCCCAGAAGAACGCGAGCACTCACTCCAGTTCGGGAGTCATTCGGGGAATCCCGGTTTAATCTTCGCGCGATTGCTGCGAATATCTCGGAACTCTTGCGGTCCCTTGATAAGCCTCTGCTTGCGGAGTTGCCGTTCCTCGTCGGTTGCTAACGGGTCACCCAGACGATCTATTTCCTCACCCGCCATTTCTGATGCTTTGGCAGGTCGCAGCTCTATGCCCTGATCAATGCTCTCCGCGTCGCTCATCCACTTTTTGGCGAGTTCGAGAAATTGCTCGCGCTGATCGGCAGAGGTCGCGATGCGCGCCCACACGATGCAGTCATTGGCAAACTGGCGGTATTCGTCGGTCGTGGTCATGGTGCCCTCCTCTAGCCGTACAGGCGGGAGCGCAACCGGTCTCTCAGTCACCAACGCCCCAGGGAAGCCCTGTCGGTGATGCGCAAGTATGCACCTCTCTCACGACAAATAGCGAACGTTTAATTGCCACGACCCGGCCGTGGCCGCATGTGCGCGTTGAGTCCGTCCCCCCCAACTTCGGACATTGGTCGGCGCCGCCGGCACGGCAGCTCCGTGCCAACAGCGGTCGTTTCGGGGCGCCACGGAGCAATGCCGTCCTTAGGTCGCCAGGTATATCGGACGGTGTGTGCCGGCAACTGTGACAGCAGCGCGCTCAGCACCGACTGCTGTAATTTTCCAGGCCGTGGCGCCTGCGCTCGCCGTGGAAGGAATGCGGGGTCGTGTCGGCGAGATGACTACGGAGCGCTGGCGGGTGGAAGGCGTCGTTTCGTCGCTTGCTCGAACGCGTAGGCGAGCGCGATTAGCCGCGGCTCGCTGCAAGCCGTCCCCGCGAAGCTGACGCCGAAGGGCGAAAGCTTCGCATCGAAAACCTGGGAAATGGGCGGGGTCTGCGCATTCGCCACCATGGCGAATGGAACGATGACGGTAGGATATCCTGGTCTCGCGGACAGAATGGCGCCTGACCCGGCAGGGAACAGGATCGCGTCGAGTTTTTCCGCCTGCATGATCTCGTCGATGCCATGCGCGCCCGACAGCGCGACATCTTTGGCGCGGTCGATCTCATATCGGATTCGATCGGCTTCGATGTCCATCTCGTCGGAAATGTCGAGTTGCGATTGCCCGTATTTGAGCGCGCCCGCCTTCACGTGCGCGAGGTTCCAGTGACGCAGCTCGGTCAACGACTTCACCGGCGCGGTGGGCCCGAGGCTCGCCAGCCATTTGTTGAAATCGCGCTTCATGCCGTACTTGAAGACAACCGAGCACCCCGCATCCATGCCCTTCGGCCCATCGGTGCCCCTGCAGACCTCCCAGCGCAGGAAATTCCGACTGACGTCGTGATCGACCACGCTCGGAATGTCGGCAGGGTCGACGATAACGGCACCCCGCTCCTTCAGCGCCGCGATGGCCTCGGTCATCGTCTTCGCCTGCTCCGCGTTGAGCCCGCCGCGCGCCTCCTGCAAGCCAGGGGGCTTGATGCGCTCATAGTAGAACGCGCGTGGAATGCCGATGCGTGCCCCCGCCAGCGCATCGCGATTGAGAAAGCGAGTGTAGTCGCGGTCCGCCGGCGGCAGACAAGCCTTGACCGGATCCTGCGGGTCCGGCTGCGCATCCTCCAGCACCCCGAGCAGAACGGCAGCATCGGCTACCGTCCGCGCCATAGGGCCCGCGGTATCCTGGTCGGCGGTGAGCGGAATGATGCCGTGCCGGCTGATGCGCCCGACCGTCGGCTTGATCGCGACCAACATGGTCAGATTGGCGGGGTTGAGAAGCGAGCCGGATGTCTCGGTGCCGACATTCGCCGCCCAGAAATTCGCGGCGGTGCCGATGCCGGAGCTCGAGCCGCCCGGCAGCAGCACGGGACGGCCGTCGAAGCTCCCCTCGCGCGGATCGCGCCGCGGGTCGTAGGGATTCATGCCGAAGCCGCTGATCGGGTTGTAGCCCGATGGCATCGGCGTCGGCGGCCCTGCCATCCAATTGGCGAGCTCGGTCATGCCGGTCTTGGCGATGATAACGGCGCCCGCATTGCGCAGGCTTTTCACCACGGTCGCCTCGTATGGCGGCACGAACCCCTCGAAAGCCAGCGCGCCTCCGGTGGTCGGCATGTCCGTGGTGTGGATGTTGTCTTTCAATGCGATCGGAATGCCGTGTAGCGGACCGCGAAGCCTTCCCTGCGCGCGCTCGCGGTCGCGCTCCTCGGCCTCGCGCAACGCGTTTGGATTGACCGTCATCACCGCGTTCAGCTTCTTGTCGTGCAGCGCGATCCTGGTCAGGTACTGCTGAACGAGCTCACGCGAGGTGACGCTCCCGTTCGCCATAGCCTGCTGCATGTCCATGATGCTGGCCTCGACGACGTTGAATTCGCCGCGCGCCGCATCGCTCAGCAGGGCAAGAAGCAGAACGACTGGAAGCCTCTTCATCATCGTCTCGGCTGGCGCGTCTGGAGCGCCGGCTGGGTCACATCCTCCAAACCGGAGAGTGCCAACATGGTGAGCAGCACGTTTTGCGGCCCCAGATAGGCCTCCGTTGGTTTGTACCATTCGTTTAGCGAATGCCAATTTCCACCTTCGCCGCCGCCGCCGAGCGTGACCGCCGGCACGCCGAGCGACATTGCCACGTTGGAATCGGTGCTTGAGCCGGCAAACGTGACGAACGGCGCACGCGTGACTGCGGTGATTGCGCGTCGTGTAGCTGCAATAATCGGAGAGTCCTCGGCAATGATTCCGGCCGGCCGATCGCCGATCAGGTTGATCTCCACGGTGATCTTGTCGGAATTCCACCGCTTGTTCTCTTCCTCGGCTGCTTCCCGAACCAAGTCGAGCAGCCGGGCTTCGACCTTCAACAGCTCCTCGGTGGAGTTCGAGCGCATGTCGACGGCCATGCGAGCTTCACCGGCAATGGCATTCACGGAGGTGCCCCCGCGTACCGTTCCGACCGTGAAGGTCGTTTTCGGATCGGATGGCGTTTGCAGGTTCGAGATCTTGGCGATCGCTCGCCCCATGGCGTGGATCGCGCTCGGCAAGCCGAACTCCTGGAAACTGTGGCCGCCCGGCCCTTTGAAGACGATCTCGTAGCGATGGCTGCCGGTGGCCTGATTGACAATGCGGGTAATCTGGAGCCCATCAACCGAGATGAAACCATCGATGTCCTTGTGATCGCGGAACAGCGCTTTCACGCCGCGCAGATTGCCGAGTTCCTCCTCGCCGACCGTACCGACGAACATGAGGTCGCCTACCGTCTTGATGTCGTTCGCGTTGAGCGCCTGCAGCACGGATAGCAGCGCCGCGAGGCCGCGGGCGTCATCACCGATCCCGGGCGCGCGAACCACGCCATTCTTCTCTTTGACCGTTACGTCTGTGCCGTCAGGGAATACGGTGTCGAGGTGTGCGGAGATGACGAGCTTCGGCTTGCCGGCACTCCCCTTCCGCAGCGCGATGACATTGCCCTCGGCGTCGATCGAAGCATCTTTAAAACCGAGGTCCTGAAATCGCTTTAGATAGTAGTCGGCCCGCGCCTTTTCCTTGAAGGGCGGTGCCGGTATTTCGGTTATGTGCTTCTGCTCCTCGAAGGTGCGCGCATCATCCGCTTTGATGTCGTCGAGAGCTTTGGTCACCTTGGGATTTGCAAGGATCGTCTGGTAGACCATCTCAACCGGCGACGTCGTGCCCTGCGCCGAAGCGCTGCTGGTGAGCGACAGCACAAGCAGAAGAGCGATGGAATTAGAGAAAAGGGCAACAGATCGTGTCATCGCAACGCCGACGCCACCGAGCGCAAACAGGCGCATCCGAACATTAGCACCCTGCGGCCAACCGACAAAGTGGGACAAGTGGTATTCGACGAGTCGCTGGGCTCGCATCCGAAGGCACCAGCTACGCGAACACCCGTTTTGGAACTACCGTGATTCATGCCCGCAGAGATTTGTGATCACGTCGAGCCACATCGCAGCGACGCCAACAAATTCTGGCTCGGCCCGTTCATGAGCCTCTGCAAGCACTGCCCCGACAGCACGAAGCGATTCGTTGAGGTCCACGGGTTCAGACCCGATATTGGCCTCGATGGCTGGCCGCTCGATCCAAATCATCCGGTGTATCGGGGGCGGTAAAGCCTGCCGAAACCCAGTTAGCCCACCGACTGGGCAGACGTCAGTTCCGAGAGCGGTCGAGGCCCAGCCTCTTTGCCGTCCGCAGTGTGCAAATAGGCTTGAACCAGCGTGACCGGCCAGCGGACCGGGAAGAAACCCGGGATAGCAGCCTATTAGCATAAATTATATTGAGAATTCATAGGCTTAAGCGATACAGTGGCGGAGCGCCGGGAGGCGCAGCCTTGAACTGGTCGCGCTCGTAGGGCGCGACGCCACGCTTGCGAGGCATGGGCCGTCCCGCGCAACCGGGACGCCGCCTCTCGGCGCTCCACCGTGGCGCTGTCGGCCCAGGGTCCGCTTCCGTCTCCGGCATTGCCGCCGGATGCGGTGCGAAGGCTCCACGCCGCCGGGCGATTCCTGCCCGGCCGCGGCCCCGGGCGTCTCGTATCCGCGGTTACGAGCCGCGGTCGACGCCACACCCGCTCCGCCTGCAGGATCGTCTCCGGAGACGCCCCTCGATGAGCGGGATTTTGCCTTACTAGCATCAATGCGAAATGTAGTCAATAGGCGTAGTTGAAACGTAGTCAGAAAATTTGCCTCGGGAGGAGCCCCGTGCTGCCCCTTTACCCCGAAGCCAGGCGATGACCCGGCTTCGGCCCAGGATTGGCACCGACCCGGCCGCCGGCCGGGCGGCATTCACCGGGCTCACACGTCCTTCGCCATCTCGCGCAGCTTGAATTTCTGCACCTTGCCGGTCGAGGTCTTCGGCAGGTCGGCGAACACGACGTGGCGCGGACATTTGTAGCCGGCGAGGTTCTTGCGGCACCAGGCGATGAGATCCTCGGTGGTGGCGGTCTCGCCGGGCTTGAGCTCGACGAAGGCGCAGGGCGTCTCGCCCCACTTGTCGTCGGGCTTCGCCACCACGGCGGCGGCCTGCACCGCGGGATGCTTGTAGAGCGCGTCCTCCACCTCGATCGAGGAGATGTTCTCGCCGCCGGAGATGATGATGTCCTTGGAGCGGTCCTTGAGCTGGATATAGCCGTCGGGATGGATCACCCCGAGGTCGCCGGAATGAAACCAGCCGCCGGCGAACGCCTGCTCGCTCGCCGCCCGGTTCTTGAGATATCCCTTCATCACCACGTTGCCGCGGAACATCACCTCGCCGATGCTCTCGCCGTCCCACGGCACCGGCGCCAGCGTGTCGGGATCGCGCACGTCGAGCGCGTCGAGCGGCACATAGCGCACGCCCTGCCGCGCCTTCTTGGCCGCCTGCTCGGCCGGCGGCAACGCGTCCCAGTCGCGCCGCCATTCGTTGACGGTGGCGGGGCCGTAGGTCTCGGTCAGGCCATAGAGATGCGTGACGTTGAAGCCCGCCGCCTTCATCGCCGCCAGCACGGCCTCGGGCGGCGGCGCCGCGGCCGTGAAGAACTCCACCACATGCGGCAGCGGTTTCTTCTCGGCCGGCGGCGCGTTGAGCAGGGTCGCCATCACGATCGGCGCACCGCACAGATGCGTCACCTTGTGACTGGCGATGGCGTCGTACATCGCCGGCGCGCGCACCTGACGCAGGCACACATGGGTGCCGGCCACCACCGACAGCGTCCAGGGAAAGCACCAGCCGTTGCAGTGGAACATCGGCAAGGTCCAGAGATAGACGCAGTGCTTGCCGAGGCTGCCGGTGAGCACGTTGCCGACCGCAAGCAGATAGGCGCCGCGATGGTGATAGACCACGCCCTTGGGATCGCCGGTGGTGCCCGAGGTGTAGTTGAGCGTGATCGCATCCCACTCGTCGCCGGGCATAACCCAGGCGAAATCGGGCTCGCCGGTCGCGATGAACGCTTCGTAGTCGGTGCCCAGCCGCTCGCCCGCACCGGTGAACTCGGGATCGTCGTAGCCGATCACCAGCGGCCTGACCTTGGCAAGCGCGAGCGCGTCGCTCGCCAGTCCTGGAGAATTCGCGGTCGACGATCAGGACCTTTGCTTCGGCGTGGTCGAGCTGGAAGGCGATGACGGCGGCATCGAGCCGGGTGTTGATGGTGTTGAGCACGGCCCCGGCCATCGGCACGCCGTAGTGGCATTCGAGCATGGCGGGGGTGTTGGCGAGCACCGCCGAGACGGTGTCGCCGCGCGCGATGCCGTGCTTCGCCAGGGCGCCGGCGAGGCGGCGCGCGCGGGCGTAGAATTCGGCATAGCTCCTTCGCAGCGGCCCATGAATGATCGCCGTGTGATCGGGAAATACCGCGGCCGACCGCTCCAGGAACGACAGCGGCGTGAGCGGCTGGAAGTTCGCCGGATTCCGGTCGAGATCGATGTCGTAAGCCGTCATGTCCGCCACCGGCCTTCCGGTGTCAGCTTACGAACGACCCGCGGTGCGATCAATCCGTGCCGAGGAACGCGCGTCAGCGCGCCGGCACCTGTGGCGGCAGCGGCATCTCCTTTGCCGCCATCACGGCGCGCAGGCGGTCGGGATAATCCGTGATGATCCCGGCAACGCCGAGCTTGATCATGCGCTCCATGTCGGGTTGCTCGTTCACGGTCCAGGGAATGACCCGCAGTCCGAGCGAGCTCGCCTCCGCCATGGCTTCCGCGGTCACGTTGCCGAAGTAGGGCGACCAGACCGCGCAATCCGCCGCCGCCACCAGCCGCGGCACCGAGCCGCCGACATCGTCGATGTCGAGGCCAGCCGTCCAGGGCGAGGCGCCGGGCCGCCCGCGCCGGATGGTATCCTCGCTGCCGTCCTCGACCGTCAGGCAGACGCGCTCGATCTGCGGTGCGATCCGGCGCATGGCCACAAGGGTGCGCCAGTCGAAGGATTGCAGGCTCACGCGCCGCGCGAGACCGGCCTCGCGCACCGCCGTCGCCAGCGCGGCGGCGAAGCTGTCGGGATCCGGCGTGTCGGCACCCGACGTCGGCGTCAGCTTGGTCTCGATGTTGAAACGGACGTGGTCGGCCTTCGCCTGCCGCACGAGGTCGAAGACTTCCGACAAGGCCGGGATGCGAACGCCGTCCATCCCCTGCTGCTGCGGAAACCGTGCGGCGTAGGAGGTCCCCGGTTTCAGCCGCCCCACGTCGTAGCGCTTGACCTCGTCCAGGGTGAGCGAGCGGATGGCGGGCCCCGCCGCCGCGAGAAACTTGCCGTCCGGGCCGCGCGTGTGTTCGGGATTGAGCACGCTGTCATGGCTGACGACGAGGATCCCGTCCCTGGTCATGGCGAGATCCAGCTCGAGCGTCGAGACGCCGATTGCGAGCGCGGTGCGGAAGGCTTCGAGCGTGTTTTCCGGCGCCAGGCCGCGCGCGCCGCGGTGGCCTTGCAGGTCGAACGCCATGGCGTTGCTGGCTGCGAGGAGGCCGCTGGCCACGATTGCCGCTCCGATGATGCTGCCCATGGTGACGCCTCGGTTGAGGGGCCGCAAGAGCGCAGCGTAGGACCGTTGTGAGAAGCTGCTGTGACGCCCTGAATGAAATCGTTTCAGGTTGAATCGCGCCAATTATTTGCTCGGTCGCATGATCTTATCCGAAAAGTCTGCAACTTTTCCCGCCATCGCAAGCCGTTGCGGATCACATGGATAATTCCGCTGACAACGCGCCGATCGTCAACACGCGGCACGCCATGCGACAGCGGAAAATAGGGTTTGATGCGTTGGAACTGGGCTTCTCTGAGCCAAAAATAATCGGTTCTCCTGCCAGCCTGAAGAGAAAATTGAGCCGAAAGGAGAAATCACCATGAGAAAGCCTTCGCAATCAACTACGTGACGCACGATGGCGTTATGCGATCACCAGGAGCGTTCCAATGACCCCCATCATCACCGCTTTTGAACGGTCGCCCGATCGCGGCAAGGGACTGGCGCGTGACATGCGCGTTCGCTGGGCGCTTGAAGAAGTGGGCCAGCCTTACGACGTTCGTCTTCTTTCGTTCAGTGAGATGAAGGAATCCGCGCATCGTATGCTTCATCCTTTCGGGCAGATTCCGACCTATGAAGAAGGCGATCTGGCCCTCTTCGAGTCGGGGGCGATCGTATTCCATATCGCGGAGCGCCATGCGGGGCTGCTGCCAGACGATGCGAATGCCCGGGCGCGCGCGATCACATGGATGTTTTCCGCGCTTAACACGGTGGAGCCGCCGATCCTTGATCGCGAAATCGCCATGCTCGTGGAGCACGATAAGACCTGGTATGAGGACCGCCTGCCTATCCTCGAGGATCGCGTCCGTGTACGGCTGAGCGAACTTTCCAGTCGGCTTGGAGATGCCGACTGGCTCGACGATGCGTTCAGCGCCGCTGACCTACTGATGGTGACGGTGCTGCGCAGGTTGAACGGATCGGGTCTACTGGAAAAATATCCGAACCTCTCCGCCTATATCGCCCGTGGCGAAGCGCGGCCCGCCTACAAGCGTGCTTTCGACGATCAATTGGCGGTTTTCACTGGCAAGCCACCGACTGGCTGATCTGAAATCGATCCCCTCAACCGGCGACTATCCACGCCGGATCGAACCACCGGTCCGCCTCCCCATCATAGGGCAGCCGCCTGATGTCCCAATGGCGGATGAATGGGGCATAGGCGGTCCAGACCGGCGGTCCTCCACCGATGTAGATCACGCGGTCGGGATAGCGGGCAATCACGTCTGCCGGCTGCTCAGTGGAGCGTATCGCGACGACGGTGCGGTCCTTGTGGGCAAAAGCGGGGACGGAGCGATAGGTCCGGGGGCCGAGCAAGATGACGTGGCCGCGCGTCAGTTCGAAGAAACGCTGGACATCTGCGGTGTATTCAGCACCCTTCGCGCCTTCCCACGGCATGCGCCCGTTCAAGCCGAGCTGACCGCGCCGACCGACGGCGCACATGGCCCGTATATCGGGCATCGCCTACGCCTTCCCGCGCTGCTGCCCGCCGGCGAGAAGCGTGATGAATTCGCGCCGTCTCATTCGATCACCTCATCGGCGTGAACGGGCAGAGTCGGAGGTACTTCGAGGCCAAGTACCTTCGCTGTTTTGAGATTAAGGACGAACTCGAACCGGCTCGCCTGAACAACTGGCAAGTCGCCCGGTTTCTCGCCTTTGAGAATTCGGCCGGAATAAATGCCGATCTGGTGATAGGCGTCGGACAGGCGCGTGCCGTAGCTCATGAGACCACCGGCGGCGGCGAATTCGCGCCATTCATAGATCGCCGGCATGGCGTAACGCGCTGCCAGCGCAACCAGCTGATCGCGCCGGCTGTTGAAGAATGGATCGGCCCCGACCATCAGCGCGCGCGTTCTCTCTCGAACGAAAGTAACGAAGGCAGGCTCGAATTCGCTTTCCGTCGGCGCATTCAGGAGCACCAGCCGAACGCCGAGTTGCGACGCGGCCTCCTGCGCATCTTTGACGACGTCGGCGGACGCCGGGAAAGATGGATTAACGAGCACTCCGATCGGGTCGGCATTCGGAACAAGCTCCCTCAGAAGCCCTATCCGTTTCGCCGAAAGTGCAGTGGTCAGTTGGGTTGCTCCGGTAATATTGCCGCCCGGCCGGCTGAAGCTGGCGACGAAGCCGCGGGCGACCGGATCGGCACCGGTGGCAAACACGATCGGAATGCTGGTCGTTGCCGTTTTTGCCGCGAGAATCGCCGGCTCACCGCCCGTCGCCACAAGCACAGTCACTGGACGACCAACCAACTCTGCTGCAAATGAAGGCAACCGATCGTACCTGCCCTCTGCCCAGCGATATTCGATCGAGACGTTCCGCCCCTCGACATAGCCGGTTTCCTCCAACCCCTGACGGAATGCGGCCACTAGGTTAGCGAACGGTCCGGGCGATGCGGTATTCATGAACCCGATCACCGGCAACGCCGACTGCTGCGCGCGCCCCGCGACCGGCCACGCCGCCGCCGCACCGCCGAGCAGCGTGATGAACTCGCGCCGCCTCATTCGATCACTTCGTCGGCGCGCGCGAGCAAGGTCGGCGGCACCTCGAGGCCGAGCGCCCGCGCGGTGCTGAGGTTGATCACCAGCTGCACTTTTGTTGATAGCATCACTGGAAGATCGGCAGGTTTAGCGCCGTGCAGAATTCGGCCGACCATCACGCCAGCATCCCGATGCGCCTCCGCGATATCCCCTCCGTAGCTCATCAGCCCGCCGATCTGGACCGTCTCGCGGTCCGTGAAGATGACGGGAATAGCATGCTGGGCCGCGAGCGCGACCATTTGCTTGCGCAGGCTGCTGAAGATCACATCGGTGGCATGCACAATTCCGCGTGCGCGTTGCTCTGCCAGCTTCGCAAAGGCTCGCCCCAGGTCGGACACGGTGTTGACCTCACCAACCAGCAGCGGCCAGCCGCCAGCATTTGCGAGCGTTTGCATTTCGCTCAAACTGGGTCTGGTGTTGGGATTTTGGGGGTTGACCAGAAGGCCAATGGCGCCGTTCTTTGGAATGAGTTCGCGCAGCACTTCGGTTCGCTTTGCCAGAAGCTCCCTGCCGAAGGTGCTCACGCCGGTAACGTTCCCGCCCGGCCGATTGAGGCTTTGCACCAGACCAAATTCGAGCGGATCGCTCCCAACCTCGAACACGATCGGGATGGCTGACGTTGCGGCCTTTGCCGCGAGCACAGAGCGAACTGCGCCTACCGCGAAGATAACGTCTACCCGGCGATCAACCAGTTCCTTCGCAAGCATCGGGAGACGGTCGTACTGTTCTTCCGCCCAGCGAGACTCGATGCTCAGATTGCGCCCCTCGACGTAGCCGGTTTCCGCCAGGCCACGGCGGAAGTTAGCCATTCTATTCTCCAGTCCGACCGGAGACGAGCCGCTCAGAACGCCAATCACGGACGTCGACCGCTGCGCCCGCCCAACCACTGGCCACGCCGCCGCAGCGCCGCCGAGCAGCGTGATGAATTCGCGGCGCTTCATTCGATCACCTCGTCGGCCAGCGCGAGCAGTTTATCCGGCACTTCGATCCCGAGCGCCTTGGCGGTCTGGAGGTTGATGACAAAATCGAACTTGGTAGGTTGCAGGATGGGTAGATCGGCCGGTTTGGTGCCCTTGAGAATCCGGCCGATGTAAATGCCGGCTTGGCGATACGCATCGGCAAAGTTGGTTCCGTAGCTCATCAGACCGCCAGCCGCAGCGAATTCGCGTTCAAAGTACATCGTAGGCAGCATTTGGCGTGCAGCGAGCCCGATGAGTTGATCGCGTCTGCTGACAAAGAACGGATTCCCATCGACGAAAAGCGCACCTGCTTTCTGGTCGGCGATAGTCGCGAAGGCCGCGTCCAATTCGCGCTCGCTCCCGACGGTCTGGAACAGGAGGCGTAGCCCCAGTGTACGCGCCGCCCCCTGGAGATCTCTCAATCGGGTCTCGGCTTCCGTAACGATTGGATTATTGAGCACGGCCACTAATGCAACGCGCGGCACCAACTCACGGATCAAATCCAGTCGCTTTGCGTTCACAGTGCCTGCGAGCAAGCTTATACCTGTCACGTTACCTCCCGGCCAATTCAGGCTCGCAACGAGACCTGATTTGACCGGATCGGCACCGTTCAAGAACACGATAGGAATCGTCGTGGTCGCCGCCTTGGCCGCGAGTGCAGGGATATCACCGGCGAAAGCGGCGATCACGTTCACCTGACGACGAACCAAATCGGCCGCCAGCAACGGAAGTCGCTCGATGTCATTCTCGGCCCAGCGGTACTCGATCGTCACGTTCTCGCCGTCGACATAGCCGGTGTCTTTCAGACCTTGGCGAAATCCGCGCAGACGGTCGACGAACCCGTCAGGCGATGCAGGGTTGAGAAACCCGATCACCGGCATCGCCGGCTGCTGCGCTCGCGCCGCACGTGGCAAAGCAGCCGCCGCGCCGCCGAGCAGCGTGATGAACTCCCGACGCCTCATTCGATCACCTCGTCGGCGCGGGCGAGCAGCGACGGCGGGAATTCTATGCCAAGTCCCTTTGCGGTCTTGAGGTTGATGACCAACTCGTACTTCGTGGGTGCCTGCACCGGAAGGTCTCCCGGCTTCTCGCCCTTGAGGATGCGGTCGACGTAGCCCGCGGCACGCCGGTATTGGTCGCGGAAGTCGGGCCCGTAGGAGATCAGCCCGCCGTCGAGGGCCGTGAAGCGCGAGACATAGATCGTGGGCAGCTTGTGGCGGGCCGCCGTTGCGACGATCACCTCTCGATGGACAGCCGCCAATGGCCCGGAGGTCACGATCATTCCGTCGTTCGAAGAGCGCACGAACGCGGCGACCGTCCGCTCGATATCGGCTGGGTCGCGGAAGTTGAGCGGCACGAGGTCGACTCGCAGGGACGGTGCCACCGCCTGCAGCGCGGCGAATTGGGCAATCGCCGCGGTCAGGCCCGGCTCCCGCAGCACGGCTACGCGCGTGACGCCGGGCGCGACCTCTTTAAGCAACTCCAGCCATTTTCCGCTCAATCCAAATTCGAATTGGACGAACCCGGTGGAGTTGCCGCCCGGCCGGGCCAGGCTGTCGACGAAGCCAGCTCCGACCGGGTCGGGAACGATAGTGAACACGATTGGGATAGTGCGGGTTACCTGCAACAAGGGGATGAGCCCGGCGCTGCCGGTGGTCAGGATAACGTCGGGCGCAAGCGCCACCAACTCCGCCGCATATTGGCGACCGCGCTCGGCGTCACCTTCTGTCCAGCGACGGTCGATCCGCAAGTTGCCGCCCTCGGTCCAACCCAATTGCAGTAGCCCCTGCACGAACGCCTCGTCGCGGGCGCGGCCCTCCGAATCGTTTTGGGTGAGATTGGTGAGCACGCCGACGCGCCGCATCCGTTCCGGCTGCTGCGCCCGCGCGCCAAACGGCCACGCAGCCGCCGCGCCGCCGACCAGCGTGATGAACTCGCGCCGCTTCATTCGATCACCTCGTCGGCGAGCCCGAGCATCGCTAGCGGCACGGTCAGCCCGAGCGCCCTGGCCGTCTTGAGGTTGATGACCAGCTCGAACTTGGTCGGCTGCTCTACTGGGAGGTCTGCGGGTTTGGTCCCTTGTAATATTTTGTGTACGTATCCCGCGCCGCGCCGGAACAGATCGGACAGGCTCGCTCCGTAGGACATGAGGCCGCCGGCAACTACATTGTCCCGATTCTGGAAAATGCTCGGCAGCCGGTTGTCCGTCAGGAAGTCGATAACCCGCCTGATGTGAAGCATGAGAAGTGGGTCTGCAGTCATCATGAACGCATCGGGGCGCTCCCGCATCATTGCGGCGAAGGCGCTGTCGAAGTCGCTGACACTGCGCACCTCCGCGGAGATTAGCTTCACGCCCAACGCCGGAGCCGCAATCTGTAATTCTTCCAGGTAAGCAAGGTTGGAGGCATTGGCCGGATTCACGAGAAAGGCCATGCGTGAGATGGTGGGAACGGCCTCCTTGAAGAGTTGCAACCGCTTGGCGCCTACCTCCGGGCCAAGGATGGTGTTCCCGGTGACATTTCCACCTGGCCGGGCAATGCTTGCCACGAGGTCAGCTCGCACCGGATCGCCGATTGCGATCATGACAATCGGGATGGTCGCCGTCGCCTCCTTGGCTGCCCGGCTCGGTGGCGTGCCGTACGTCGCGATGACGTCGACCGGGCGGCGAACGAGCTCAGCCGCCGCCTCGGCAAGCCGCTCGGGCACTCCGTCGGCGTATTTGTAGTCAAAGGCGATGTTCTGACCTTCCAGGTAGCCGTGGTCGCGCAACCCCTGGCGGAAGGCGTTCCACATCGGCGCGTCGTCGATGATGCCGATGCGTCGCATCCGTTCGGACGGCTGCTGCGCGCGTGCCGCGAGCGGCCACGTGACGGCCGCACCACCGAGCAGCGTGATGAACTCGCGCCGCCTCACTCGATCACCTCGTCCGCGCGCGAGAGCAGCGCAGGCGGCACATCAAGGCCGAGCGCCCTCGCGGTCTTGAGATTGATCACGAGTTCGTACTTGGTCGGCGCCTGCACCGGCAGGTCGCCCGGCTTCTCGCCTTTGAGGATGCGGTCGACGTAGCCGGCGGCGCGCCGGAACTGGTCGATGGTATCAGGCCCATAGGAAATCAGGCCGCCGTCGTCGGCGAAAGTGCGGAAGGGGTAGACCGCGGGCAGCTTGTGCCGCGCCGCCAGCATTATGATCCTTTGACGATGAACCGTCGCCGATCCACTCCCGGTTACGATCAGGCCGCCGTTCGAGGCGCGCGCGAAGGCCGCGACCGCGCGCTCAAACTCGCCGGGATCGCGCACGTCGACCGGGCGCAACTCCACCCCGAGCGCCGGCGCCACCGTCTGGATGGCGGCCCACTGGCCGATGCCGGCCGTAATGCCGGGATCACGAAGGATTGCCGCGCGGGTCACACTGGGCGCGATCTCCTTGAGTAGCTCAAGCCATTTTGCGCTGATGCCATACTCGTATTGGGTAAATCCGGTCGCATTCCCACCCGGCCGCGCCAAGCTCTCGACGAACCCAGCGCCGACCGGATCGACGACTTGCGCGAACACAATCGGGATGGCGTGGGTCGTCTGTAGCAACGGCCCCACGGATGCGCTGCCAGTGGCCACGATGACATCCGGCGCGAGCGCGGCCAATTCAGCCACGTATCTGCGGACGTTGTCGGCCTTGCCGACGGTCCAGCGCGCCTCGATCCGCACGTTGCGGCCATCGACCCAGCCCAAGTGCTGCAAGCCTTGCAGGAACGCTCCCATGCGGGCCTGCCCTTCGGCATCGTCCGTGGTCATGAGCACGCCGATCCGCCGCATCCGCTCGGGCTGCTGTGCCCTTGCCGCCAGCGGCCACGCTGCGCCGCGCCGCCGAGCAGCGTGATGAACTCGCGCCGCCTCATTCGATCACCTCGTCGGCGCGGGCAAGCAAAGTCGGCGGAACTGCGAGACCCATCGCCATTGCGGTCTTGAGATTGATCACGAGTTCGAACTTCGTTGGCTGCTGTACCGGTAAGTCTGCTGGTTTTGCGCCGTTGAGGATTCGACCTACATAGATGCCAGCCTGACGATAGGAATCAGCAAAGTCGGTTCCATAGGATAGCAAGCCCCCGGCTGCTGCGAACTCACGCTCATAGTAGATCGTGGGAATTGCATGCTGCGCGGCGAGTGTGAAGATTTGTTCTTTGCGGCCGGAGAGGAACGTATCGTTGCCGATTATTAGCGCACTGATGCGCCGCTGCACGAACGTCGCGAACCCCTCATCAATTGCGTCTTTGGTGCTGGCGCTATGTACCAAGAGTTGAAGCCCCCGCGCGTGCGCGGCGGCCGCGGTGTCTTTAATTTCGCCTTCGGTAATCGGATTGATCGGATTCACAAGATATCCGACGATATGAGCGTTGCGCACGAGCTCGTGGAGCACCTCCAGTCGCTTCGGTATCGTTTCCGAGGCGAGAAAGGTTACGCCCGAAATATTGCCGCTTGGCCGGTTCAGGTTCGGTACTAGGCCGGATGCGACCGGGTCCGCCCCATTCGCAAACACGATCGGGATAATCGTAGTCGCAGCCTTTGCTGCGAGTGCCGCAGGCGTACCGCTGATTGCGGCGATCACCGCCACCTGTCGATTAACCAGGTCCGCCGCCAGCACTGGCAGCCGATCGTATTGACCCTCCGCAAAGCGGTAGTCGATGACGACGTTCTGACCCTCGACATAACCCGCCTCTTTGAGACCCTTGTGGAAGGCGATCAAGAGGCCCGCAGAGTCGGCGGACGATCTGGCACTCAGAAACCCGACTATTGGCGTCGGCGGCTGCTGCGCCCTTGCCGCGAGCGGCCACGCCGCCGCGCCGCTGAGCAGCGCGATGAAGTCGCGTCGCCTCATTCAATCACCTCGTCGGCGCGGGCGAGCAGGGTCGGCGGGATGGTGAGACCAAGCACCCTGGCCGCCTGGGCGTTGATGACCAACTCGAACTTCGTCGACTGCGCGACCGGTAGGTCCGCTGGCTTAGCGCCTTTGAGGATGCGGCCGACGTAGACACCGACCTGACGATAGGCATCTGTCAGGCTCGCACCGTAGCTCATAAGCCCGCCGGCTTCGGCAAAGTCACGAAACGGATATATCGCTGGGATCGCATGCCGCGTGGCCAAGAGGACTAACTGGACACGCCGATCGGTGAAGAAGGAACCGGAGCTCACGAAAACCGTATCGACCCGCTCGCGCACCAGGGTTGCGAAGGCCGCATCGATCTCGCGGCTGCTGGTGACGTTGAAAATTTGCATTTGTGGCGCGATGGCGCGAGCAGCCGTCTCAACGTCTCTCAACGTAGACTCGGTGACCTCGGCACTGGCCGGATTGACGAGCACGGCAATACGGGTGACCCCGGGCACCAGCTCGCGTAGGAGTTCCAGCCGCTTTGCCGCCAACTCGACCGCGAAAAAATTGATCCCCGTCACGTTGCCGCCCGGCCGGGCGAGGCTAGCAACGAGACCAAGCTTGACCGGGTCGTCGCCCACCAGAAAGACGATGGGGATCGTCGTGGTTGCCGCCTTGGCCGCGAACGCCGCCGGGGGGCCTCCGGTCGCGACGATCACCGCAACCCGTCGGCGCACTAATTCGGCCGCCAGCTCCGGCAGTCTATCGTATTGCCCCTCCGCCCAGCGGTATTCGATCGTCACGTTCTCGCCCTCGACATAGCCGATGTCTTTGAGGCCCTGACGGAATCCGCGCAGACGGTCAAAGAACGCCTCAAGTGATGTGGGATGGAGCAACCCGATCACTGGCATCCCCGCCTGCTGCGCGCGCGGCGCGATGGGCCACGCCGCCGCCGCGCCGCCGAGCAGCGTGATGAACTCGCGGCGCCTCATTCGATCACCTCGTCGGCGCGGGCGAGCAAAGTCGGTGGTACGTCGAGGCCGAGCGCCTTGGCGGTCTTGAGGTTGATCACAAGCTCGAATTGCGTCGGCTGCTGAACAGGAAGATCGGCAACCTTGGCCCCCTTCAAAACCCGGTCGACGTATGCGGCGGCGTTTCGATGAAGTGCAGGAGCCTTCACCGTGTAAGCCATCAGGCCATCGGCATCGGTAACAGGCAGTAGGAAGGGATACACGGCGGGCAACTTGTGCCGAGCCGCGAGTTCTGTAACCCGGGCGCGATGAACAATGAACATGCTCTCCTCAGTTATGAGAGCTCCTTCGGCACGCGCTCGGCTTGCAGCCTCGAATGCGGCAGGTATGTCATCGGCCGTCCGAATATCCTGTACTAGCAGGGTCACACCCAGCGAAGGGGCTGCTCCCTCCAGCGCTTTCACCTGTATCGGTGCAATTGGATCGGCGAGGAAAGACAGCACGAGCACCCGGGAGATCCCGGGCACGAGTTCCTTAAGCAGCTCAAGTCGCTTGACCGCCATCTCAGGCACCATCAGCGACATCCCGGTGATGTTTTCCGAAGGTCTTGAAAGGCTATCGACTAGCCCGGTCCCGAGAGGGTCTCCCAGAGCTACCATGACAATGGGGATGTCGCGGGTTACTTTCTTCAAAAGGTGCGCCGCTGGCGTGGTCGTGACAGCGATAACGTCCGGCCTGAGACTTAAGCATTCGTCAATCAACGCGGGAAAACGATCGCCGTTATTATCTGCGGAAAGATAACTGATTTCGATGTTGCGTGCGTTCACGTACCCGAGGTCCTGAAGACCTTGGAAGAACCCATCAAATCGTGGCGATCGCGTCCGCAAGGTACCCGGATCGAACGTCAGAAAACAGAGTCGCGGAATCGGCTTTTGCTGCGCGCGCGCCGCAAGTGGCCACGCCGCCGCCGCGCCGCCGAGCAGCGTGATGAACTCGCGCCGTCTCATTCGATCACCTCGTCGGCAAGCGCGAGTAGTTTGTCGGAGATTTGAAGACCGAGCGTCTTTGCGGTCTTGAGGTTGAGCCTGAGCTCGAATGTCGTGGAGCGCATGACCGGCAGCTCGGCCGGCCTTTCGCCCTTGAGAATGCGCCCGGCATAAATGCCCGTCTGGCGATAGGCGTCCGTAATGCTGGGCCCGTAGCTCATGAGGCCACCGGCGACGACGGCCTCCTGCTGGCTATAGCTCGCCGGAAGTGCGTGGCGAGCCGCCAGTGCAACGAGCCGTTCCCGATGGGAGTTCGTGAAGGCACCAGTGCCAACGTACACGGCACCAGCGGCATGCTGGACGGCGATCGCAAACGCCGCCTCGATATCCTGGTCGCTGTTCACATCGAGTACGAAGAGTTGCTGCCCGATCGCTTGTCCGGTTGCCAGGACGTCGGTCCGCTCCGCTTCGGTATCACCATGATTCGGGTTCACCAGCACAGCAATCGTGGTCGCCTTCGGCGCGATCTGGCGTAACAGGTCCAGCCGCTTCGCGCCCAGCTCGCTAAAGAAAAAGTGCACGCCCGTTACGTTGCCACCCGGCCGACTCAAACTGCCGACCAGGCCCTCCCTGACCGGATCGCCGCCGCCGGCGAACACGATCGGGACCGTTGTGGTCGCAGCCTTGGCCGCAAGTGCCGCAGGGGTGTTCGCGACGATCACGTCCACCCGCTGGCGCAGCAAATCGGCCACCAGCGCCGGCAGTCGATCAAGTCGATTATCGGCCCAGCGGTATTCGATCGTGCAGTCCTGACCCTCGACGAAGCCGGCTTGCTTCAACCCCTGGCGAAATGCCGCCACGATGTGCACCGAATCGGTTGCCGACGTGCTTCGCACAACCCCAATTACGGGTACTGTGGGCTGCTGCGCGCGCGCCGCAAGTGGCCACGCCGCCGCCGCACCGCCGAGCAGCGTGATGAACTCGCGCCGCCTCATTCGATCACCTCGTCGGCGCGGGCGAGCAGGCTCGCGGGTACTTCCAGGCCTATTGCCTTCGCGGTGTTCAGGTTGATGAAGAGCTGGTACTTGGAGGCCTGTTCCACCGGCAAGTCCGCTGGCTTGGCACCTCTGAGAATCTTGTCGATGTAGACAGCAGCGCGGCGCGCCAGATCGGCAACGTCTGCGCCGTAGCTGACGAGACCGCCCGCAGCCACATTCTCCTTGGAACCGTACATCCCGGGCAGCCGGTGCTTGAGCGCAGCCTCGGCCAGACGTACTCGCTGCGAAAAGGTGAGCGGCGATATCACGTCGAGAAAACCGCCGACTTTTTCGCCCGTCAGCGACGCGAACGCTCCGTCTATGTCTTCAACACTTACCAACGGTACCAAGCGAAGCTGAACTCCTAGTCTTTGACCAGCGGCTTCCACCGCTTTGATAGCAACCGCATGGGAGGGCGTAGTAGGATTCCATAGAACACCGAGGCGAGTGGCGTCGGGCACAAGCTCCTTGAGAATCTCCAGCTCCTTGGTGACCATTTCCGTAAGGAGCATCGAGAGCCCGGTTATATTGCCGCCAGGCCGCGCCAGGCTCGCCACGTGCCCGATGCCAACGGGATCGGCATGCGCGAAGAACACAATCGGAATCGACTGGGTGGCCTGCCGGGCGGCCTCGACCATGGTCGAAGATGTACCGACGATGATGTCGACATTTATGCGCACCAGTTCGGCCGCTAGCGCGGGCACCCGTTCGATGCTGTCGGCCCAGCGGAACACGAAGACGAGGTCTCTGCCTTCGATGTAACCAAGCTGGCGCAAGCCGCCCCGTAGCGCCTCCACTCGGCTCGCCCGAGCGGAGGCAGGCCCGAGGTCAAGAAAGCCGATGTGCGCAAGTTTTGCAGGCTGTTGCGCGCGCGCCGGGAGCGGCCACGCCGCCGCCCCCCCGAGCATCGTGATGAACTCGCGCCGCCTCATTCGATCACCTCGTCGGCGATGGCGAGCACCGACGCTGGCACTTCGAAGCCAATTGCCTTGGCAGTCCTCATATTGATCAGCAGTTCAAACTTCGTCGGCTGGGCCACCGGTAGGTCCCCAGGTTTGGCGCCCCTCAAAATCTTGTCGATGTAGACCGCAGCACTACGCCACAACTCAATCTGGTCGGGAGCGTAGGACATTAGGGCGCCAGCTTCGGCAAAAGGCCTGAACTCGCCGACTACGGGCAGGCGCTGTTGCATTGCATACGCGACGATGCGTGTCCGATTCGATTGGATCATTGGATCATCCATTGTGACAATGACCTGAGCTTTCGCGTCCGTCGCGGCTTGCAAGGCCGCATCGATTTCAGTGGAATTGTGTATTGGGCGAGATTGCAGAGTTATGCCCAAAACTGGAGATGCTGCCTCCATTGCCTCCATTTGCAGGCGATGGCCCGCAGCGTTGCCGTTCCAAAGGATCGCGGCACGAAGCAGGCGCGGATACATTTTTTTGATCAAGTCCAGCCGCTTACTGGCCTGCTCAGTTGCGACAAGTGTTTGCCCGGTAACGTTGCCTCCCGGACGCCCCAAGCTGGCGATAACGCCCGACCCCAGCGCGTCGCCATGAGCTGCCATTACGATGGGAATTGTATCGGTCGCTTTTCTAGCAGCTTCAACAGGCTGCGCTGCTTGCGTAATGATCAGATCAACATTTGCGTCAACCAACTCCTTGGCAAGTGTGGTCAGCCGTTCAGGCCTACCTTCGGCATATCGCACTTCAAACGCAATGTTGTGTCCTTCAGACCAACCCATCTTTTGGAGACCTTCTGCGAGAGCGGCTATGCGGCGCTGTCCTTCCCGATCGCTCCCGGGCAAAGGCATCAGCACACCGATCAGGCGCAATCGAGTGGATCTCTGCGCACGCGCCGCGAGCGGCCACGCGGCCGCCGCGCCGCCGAGCAGCGCCATGAACTCGCGCCGCCTCATTCGATCACCTCGTTGACACGGCAGGGTAGGATGATGCAACCACGGACTCACTATGGCTTCGGCGGAATCACTGTCGCCCCTCCCCAATCTTTCGGAAGAATCTCCACAAACAATATGCGAAGCGGCAGGTCCGTCCTATTCTCAGCTGTGTGCGCGAGGTTCCCTGTTTCAAAAAAATAGTCGCCAGCTTTGTATATCGTGGTCTGCCCTCCTTCAGTGAAGGCGACCTCGCCGGACAGCACATAGCGAATCCCGGGGCCAGCATGGTGATGCACTCCGAGATAACCCCCGGGGGCGAACGTAACTTCGGTGGCTCGCAATTTGAACTTACCGTTGAGCTCTTGCAGGTGGCCGTAGATAACCTCTTCAAGTTTCATGGTGGAGCCGATGCCGCGTACGTCTACGCTTTCTTGAGCCGACAAGCGCGTTGCTCCGCTAAGTATCACCGCGAATAACAACAGCGTAAATCGCATCTCCGCACCGCCCAGCATCGTGATGAACTCGCGGCGTCTCATTCGATCACCTCGTCGGCGCGGGCAAGCAGCGTCGATGGAATATCGATGCCAAGCGCCTTGGCGGTCTTAAGGTTGATGACCAGCTCGTATTTCGTTGGTTGCTGGACCGGTAGGTCGGCCGGTTTGGCGCCCCTGAGGATTCGATCTACGTACGAGGCCGCGCGCCGGTACATGTCACTGGCGTCGAACCCGTAGGATATAAGCCCACCACTTCTCGCATAGTAGCTATACGGGTAAACGGCTGGCAGGCGTAGCTGCGCGGCGATTGTAATAATTACCCTTCTGGTGGCGGTAAACCGAGCGCCGGGGAGGACAATTAGCCCGTTCAATTCTTTAGCCAGCTTATCAATCGTACCTGCAATATCGTCGGGATCATAAATCGGTGTGACGTTGGTCTTAATTCCAGCACGGCGAGCCGCGGTTTCAATGAAAGGCAAGAACAATCCGTAAAATGGGGCAGTTTCTGGATTGAAAATCACCGCAATCTGTGTCGTAGACGGAACAATCTCCTTGATTGCCTCCACCCATTTCCCGGCTATCGAAAATTCGAAGGCGCCAAATCCACTTATGTTGGCGCCCGGCTGCGCCAAGGTCGCAACGAAGCGTTGGCCAACGGGGTCAGCAATCTTCGCAGTTCTGAGGTTGATCGTGAGCTCGAACTTGGCCGGCTGTTCCACCGGCAGGTTGGCAGGATTAGCGCCTCGCAATATTTTGTCGACATAGAAGGCAGAGCGCCCCCACATAGCTATCTGGTTTGGGCCATAACTCATTAGGCCCCCGGCCTCCGTCATCGGCTTGAATTCACCCATCACTGGCAGGCGATGCTTCAAGGCGAACGCGGTGATTTCCGCCCGGGCAGATTCGACCATCGGGTCTTCCATCGTGATGATTGCCTGAGCCTTACCGTCGACAGCCGCTCGGAGACTTGCATCGAGCTCGTTTCTGGACTGCATCGGAAGCTGTTGCAGGAGGATGTCCAATGTCGGAGCGACCAAACTCATTTCCTTCCTTTGCAGGACGTGGCCGGAAGCATTCAGGTTCGAAAGCACTGCGATATTCCTGATGTCCGGCGAAAGCTTCCTCATCAGTTCCAGCCGTTTGGCGGCCTGATCGGTCGCAACGAGGGTCTGTCCAGTGATATTCCCGCCCGGGCGCGCCAGGGACGCCACGTAACCCGGGCCGAGGGCGTCGCCGACATAGACCATCACGATCGGAATCGTTCGGGTGGCGGCGCGCGCAGCATCAACGGCCTGCGCGGCTTCAGCGACGATCACGGCACTGTTTGCATCGACCAACTCGATTGCAAGCGCGGGGAGTCGTTCAGGCCTGCCCGCGGAATACCGCTTTTCCAGCTTGATATTCCTGCTCTCATTCCATCCCAATTCTCGCAGCGCCCGTGTAAAGGAGGCGACACGGCGCCGCGCCTCTGGATCATTTTCAGTAGTCCCCGACAGAACTCCGATCAGCGGCATCCGTTCAGGCTGTTGGCCCTGTGCCGCGGCCGGCCAATATATCGCCGCGCCGCCGAGCAACGTGATGAACTCGCGCCGTTTCATTCGATCAGCTCGTTGGCGCGCGCACGCACCGTCGGCGGAATTTCGAGGCCGATTGCCTTCGCGGCCTTGAGATTGATGGTCAGTTCAAACTTTGTCGGCTGCTCGATCGGCAGTTCCCCCGGCTTCGCGCCTTGAAGAATACGGTGCACATACCAAGCGCTGCGTCTGAACAAGTCCGACAGGGTTGCGCCGTACGCCATGAGGCCACCGGCCTCTACATTCTCCTTCGTTTGGTACATTGCCGGCAGGCGGTGCTTTGTCACGAAGTCGATAACCTGTCCAATGTGCCGCTGGATTAGACCATCGTTGGTCGTGACGAATGCGTTCGGCCGTCTCTGCATCATTGCTGCAAATGCGGGTTCGAACTCTTCACTCGTTCGCATCGGAACGGAAATTAACTGTAGGCCCAGCGCCGGAACAGCGATGATTAGCTCCTCAAGGAAGGCAAGATTTAAGTCGTTGTCCGGATTCCAGAGGAAGGCCACGCGAGCTAATCCGGGAATGCACTCTTTCAAAATCTCCAGTCGCTTGCCGATTAGCTCGGGCCCGAGGATCGAATTGCCGGTCATGTTTCCGCCAGGCCGGGCAAGGTTCGTCACGAAGCCTGCTCTCACCGGATCGCCAATGGCAATCATCACAATGGGAATCGTTGAGGTGGCTTGCCGGGCAGCACGCGTCGCAGTTGAACCATAGGCGACGATAACGTTCACCGGCAGGGCAGCAAGCTCGAGCGCGGCCCGGGTCAACCGAGCGACGTTGCCCTCCGCGGATCGGTATTCCGTGACAATGTTTCGGCCCTCGATGTAGCCCAGATCGCGTAGACCAAATCGGAAGTGATCCCAGGCGGGCCCCTCATCGATGATGCCGATGCGTGGTATCTTTAGTGCGGGTTGTTGCGCTCGCGCCGTGAGCGGCCACGCCGCCGCGCCGCCGAGAAGCGTGACGAACTCGCGCCGCCTCATGCCGGGCATGGGAGTCCCTCCCAAAATGCCACCGCCCATCATACCAGCTCGGGACCGCCGGACGCAGGCGGCTTGACGCATCAGGAGCTTGCCGGGGGAAGGGTGAGCCGGTCCTTGGGGCAGACCTAAATCGTTCTGAATCGAAGGGTTTGTCACCCGGTCAAGTCGGACGGCCGCCGCCCTAGAATGTCCGGCTCGGTCTTTAAGGGACAACCGGTGCGGTAGCGTCGTCACATCCGGAAAGCAGCACGGATAGAAGACCTAGTCCGGCAAGGGAGAACAGGATCATCGCCGGAACAGCCCATGCAAGATGGCCGAGTTCACTGAAGGCTAGGATGAACAAGAGCCCGCATAGTGAGATACTCGCGGACATCTCAGAGCGGCTAAGAGGCTTATCATTGGCAGCCATGACCTGCTCTCCGTGGCTTTCAGCGCAAGGTTTGAACGCAGCCAACTAGACAGGCTGGACTGTGCCCATGGACCGGTCCCACGTCCTTGGGGCAGACCTGAAACGTTCTGAATCGAAGCTCTCACCCTAGCTTGACCCCCCAAGCCCCGACGCCGACCTCAACTGGTCTCCCCGTGCGCGGAACCAAGCAGGATGGCTCTTGGAATTAACCAGACGCAAGAATACCGAGCCTTCGAACTCAATCGTAAAATCGTCTTAACTTGCGTGAGCGAGCCTTCCTCTACAGCAACGAACGGAGGGCTCCTGTGAAGCTTATTTGCGCCATCGCGTTTGCAGTCTCCTTTGTAGCCGCTCCCGTGGCCACATCGGCACAGTCGGTCGACCTGCCATTGCCGTCGGCACAGTGCACTGACGACTACTACGAGGACGCGGATGGCCAGTGTGGTGCCCTCTCTGCTGGCGAAGTCCTCACGATTGAGGCGATCTTGGCGAAGTATGGGATTATCATCACCGAGCGTACCGATGACGAAATAATAGCCTTCTACCTAGACGACCTAGACGACCTAGACGATATGCCGGTCGGTTCGATTCGGCCCCGGAACGAAGACGCAGTTTCAACCGACGACGAGCCTGCCAACGAGCAGCCGGATACAATCGCTTCTAGGATCATCATCGTGGACCCGCCCCCGGAAACAGGTGGCGAGGCCGCGGACGATATTGCGACCACCGGTCCTAGCGCGCAGAGCATTCGGTAGCCGCGGAGCCTGTCGACGACAATCGGATCGAATGAAGGCGCGACGAAGGGGCTTCGCATCCCCACACGCGCCTTTGGCAACTCAAGTCGGACATTTCCCGAAGACCGAGAAATGCCAAGAGGCGACATCAAGTCCATTCACTCGATGACCTCGTCGGCAAGCGCGAGCAGGGACGACGGGACTTCAAGACCGAGCGTTCTCGCGGTTTGCATGTTGATAAGCAGCTCGAACTTGCTGTGTCGTATAACTGGCAAGTCGGCCGGTTTATCGCCTTTGAGAATGCGACCAGTATAGATGCCGACGTGTCGGTACGAAGCCCTGATGTCTGATCCATAACTCATGAGTCCACCTGCTTCGGCGTACTGGCGGAATGGAAAAATCGCAGGGATGGCATGCCGCATCGCCAGTCCGGCAAGCTGAAACCGCCGATTGTTAAACAACGCGTCGGGAATAACCGCGAGTCCGTCGGCACGGTATTTGACAAGGTTCACAAAGGCGCTGTCGATTTCACCATTCGTGGTGGCGGTAAAGACCTCCGTTTGCCGACCAAGAGCCGCGCCCGCCGCATGAAATTCCGCGGAATAGGACCGAGAAAGAGCAACTGTGGGATTGGTCAGCAGCGCCAACCGCACGGCTCGGGGCACGAGTTGGCACAGGAATTCAAGCCGTTTTTCGCCGACCTCGACGCTCATCGAGGCGATGCCCGTGATGTTGCCGCCCGGCCGATTCAGGCTGGCTATGAGGCCGATCCGAACCGGATCCGCACCCGTGCTGAAGATGATCGGAATGGTCGCGGTCAATCTTTTCAAGGCAAGTGCCGGTGCTGAGGACCCTGGTGCGGCGATGGCTGCAACATTGCTATTGGTGAGATCGGCGGCCAATTCCGGCAATCGGTCATTTTGGCCCTCGGCCCAGCGGTATTGGATCGCAATGTTCTGGCCTTCGATGTAGCCTATTTCACTCAATCCCCTACGAAATGCGGCAACGAGATTGACGCTGGGCTCGGGCGAACCAGCGTCGAGATATCCAATCACGGGCATTATCGGCGGCTGCGCGCGCGCCGCAAGCGGCCATGCTGCCGCCGCTCCGCCGAGCAGCGTGATGAACTCGCGCCGCCTCATTCGATCACCTCGTCAGCAATTGCGAGCAGTTTTGGCGGAATGTCGAGGTCAAGCGACTTCGCGGTTTTGCTGTTGATCACCAGCTCGAACTTGGTCGATTGTTCCACCGGCAAATCCGCAGGCTTTGCCCCGTTGAGAATCCTTGCCGTATAGATGCCGAGGCGGCGATGGCCATCGAGATAGTGAGTGCCATAGCTCATGAGTCCCCCAGCGTCGGCATAGGCCCGCCGGTCGTAGATCGCGGGAATGCCACGGTTCGCCGCCAGCGCGACAATTTGATCACGGCTGCTGCTGAATAACGCATCGTTCGTCACCAGGAGCGCGGCGTCGCGCGGTTTGACGAGCGTGGCAAAGACAGCATCGATGTCCCGATCGCTGCTGGCATTGAGAATTCGAATCTGTTGCCCGACCACGCCCGCGACCCGCTCGATGTCTCTTGTTTGCGGCTCGGATTCAGGACTGCGCGGATTGACGAGGACGGCGACCCCCGAAGCGGTGGGTACGACATCGCGGATCAGCTCAAGCCGCTTTGTGGTCAGCTCGGAGGTCAAAAGGTTCAACCCCGTGGCGTTGCCACCCGGCCGATTGAGACTCGTGACCAACCCGAATTTCACCGGATCATCGGCCGCGAGAAAGACGATCGGAATCGTCGTCGTTGCCGCCTTGGCCGCAAGCCCCGAGGTAATCCCGCCGACGGCAATCACAGCGGCGCGGCGCTGCATCAAGTCCGCGAGCAGCTCCGGCAGGCGCTCGAATTTGCCGTCGGCCCAGCGGAATTCGATTGCTACGTTGCGGCCCTCGGAATAACCCAAACCAGCCAAGCCCTGCCGGAACGCGGCCATGTAGGAAGCGTCCACCGAGGCGCTACTGACATATCCGACTAGCGGCATCGCTGGCTGCTGCGCCAGCGCCGCGAGAGGCCACGCGGCAGCCGCACCGCCGAGCAGCGTGATGAACTCGCGCCGTCTCATTCGATCACCTCGTCGGCGCGCGCGAGCAGAGTCGGCGAAATTTCGAGGCCCAGGGTCTTCGCGGTTTTCAAATTGACGACAAACTCGAATCTCGTCGGCTGTTCCACGGGAAGATTTGCCGGTGTTGCTCCCTTCAGGATTTTGTCAACGTAACTAGCGGCGCGCCGCCACAGGTCGCGGAGGCTCGGGCCGTACGACGTAAGACCGCCGGCATCGGCGAACTCGCGCTGCCACGCGATTGCCGGCAACCGATGCTTGAGTGTGAGCTCAGCGAGCTGCTTGGAGTTTTCAACAAAAACCGGGTCGCCGAGCACGTCCACCGCATCAACGTTTGCCTGCGCCGCAGCCGAAAGTGCCCCGTCAAGATCATTGCGCTCGCGCACCTCGATCAGGCGCAGTGCAATCCCCATCCGCTGTGCCGCCTCCTGCGTCTCCTTCCATTGCTGGACAGTGACCGGGTTTGCCGGGTTCGCAAGTACGGCGATCCGAGCGGCCTGCGGTATCAGTTCTTTGAGCAAGGCAAGGCGCTTTCCGCTAAGCTCGGGAACCAGCAGACTCAACCCGGTGACATTGCCGCCAGGCCGCGCCAGGCTCGCCACCAGACCCGTGCCGACCGGGTCGCCGGCGCCGATCATGACAATGGGAATCGATGAGGTGGCAGCACGAGCTGCAAGCGTAACGCGGGCACTCACGGTTACAATAATGTCAGCCGGCCGCCCGACCACTTCCTCCACGAGTTTGGGCAGATCACCGGGGCCTTCGGCGATGCGCATGTCGAGAGCTATGTTCTGACCCTCGACATAGCCGAGATCACGCAATCCATCGCGAAAGGCCCGATAGTTCTCCGGGAGCCGGGAGCCCGGCTGGATGAGACCGATTTGCGGCATTCTGGCTTGCTGGCCGTGCGCTATGAGCGGCCATCCGGCCGCCGCCCCACCTACCAGCGCCATGAACTCGCGCCGCCTCATTCGATCACCTCGTCAGCGCGGGCGAGCAGCGAGGGCGGCACCTCGAGGCCGAGCATACGAGCGGTTTCGGCGTTGATGACCAGCTCGAATTTGCTTGCCTGCAATACCGGCAGGTCCGATGGCTTGGCGCCTTTGAGGATGCGGCCGGTATAGACGCCGACCTGGTGCCAGGCGTCCGGTAGGCTTGCGCCGTAGCTGATCAGTCCTCCGGCTTCGACATATGTCCGCCCCGTATATATCGCGGGAATTCCATAGCGCCCTGCGAGCAATGCCAGTTGGACACGCCGGGCATTGATGAACGGGCCGCTGCCGACGAGAAGAGCGTCAGGGCGGTCGCGCACGAGCGTAGCAAAGGCTTCACCAATCTCTTGGCCGGTACTGGCGTTGAGGACCTGAACGTGCACCCCCAGGGCGCGAGCGGCCACCTCAACATCTCTCAAAGTGGCCTCCGTAATCGATGCATGGGCCGGATTGACCAGCACGGCAATCCGCGCAGCCCCAGGGACCAACTCACGCAGAAGTCCGAGCCGCTTTGCCGCCAGATCGGCGGCGAAAAAATTAACGCCCGTCAGGTTGCCACCTGGCCGAGCAAGGCTCGCGACGAGGCCATCCCTTACGGGGTCACTGCCGGTGCTAAAGATGATGGTGATCGTCGCGGTTGCGGCCTTGGCCACCAGTGCCGAAGGAGTATCCATCGCGACGATGACCGCGACCTGTCGACGGACCAGATCGACCGCTAGCGCTGGTAGACGATCAGTCTGGTTCCCGGCCCAGCGGTATTCGATCGTCACGTTGTTGCCTTCGACAAAGCCCGTCTCTTTCAGGCCCTGGCGAAATCCCCGCAACACCTCAGACAGCGCCTCAGGCGATTGGCTATAGAGGAATCCAATCACCGGCATTGCCGGCTGCTGCGCGTGCGTAGTGATCGGCCAAGCGGCCGCCGCGCCGCCGAGCAGCATGATGAACTCGCGTCGTCTCATTCGATCACCTCGTCGGCGCGGGCGAGCAGCGACGGCGGAATCTCAAAGTCGATCGCTTTGGCCGTCGCGAGGTTAATGATCAGATCGAACTTGCTCGCCAGCTCGACCGGCAGGTCGCCTGGTTTCTCACCCTTGAGAATCCGACCGGCATAGGTGCCGGCGCGGCGATATGCGTCGGAGATGCTTGCTCCGTAGCTCATTAGGCCGCCGGCCTCCGGGTAGTCTCTCGTCGGAAAGCTCGCGGGCAGCGCGTGGCGGACTGCCAGCGCGACGAGCTGCCGACGTCGGTTGATGAAGACCGGACCGCCGCCGACCAGCAGCGCGCTCGCGCCTGCTTGCATGATCGTCGCGAAGGCAGCTTTGAATTCGTGGTCACTTGTAGCTTTCACAATCAGGATTTGCCGCCCGAGAGCGCGACCTGCTGCCTCCGCCTCTCGCAATTCGACTTCGACGTCCAGTTGGTTCGGGTCCAACAAAACGGCAATGATGGCAGCCTTGGGAACCAGCTCGTGCAGCAGCCCCAGCCGCTTGGCCACCAGATCAGTAATGGTAAAAACCACGCCCGTGACGTTTCCGCCGGGCCGGCTGAGGCTCGTGACAAAGCCGGTTCTGACCGGATCGTAGCCAGTCACGAAGATGATTGGGATTGCCGCCGTCGCCGCTTTGAGGGCCGGCACCGCAATGCCGGTTGCAACGATCACGGCCACCCGGCGCTGGACGAGTTCGGCCGCGATTGCCGGCAGCCGATCGGGCTGATCTTCCGCCCAGCGATAGTCGATGGCGACGTTCTGGCCCTCAAGGAATCCAGCCTCACCCAGGCCCCGCTGGAACGCGCTGACAAAGTGCGCCGAACTGGCAGCCGCCGCGCTGCGAAGAAACCCAATCACCGGCATCGCCGCCTGTTGCGCGCGCGCCGCCAGCGGCCATGCGACCGCCGCGCCGCCGAGCAGCGCCATGAACTCGCGCCGCCTCATTCGATCACCTTGTCGGCGCGTCCGAGCAGCGCATCCGGAATGCTGATTCCGAGCACGGCCGCGGTCTTGGCGTTAACGGAGAGTTGAACGCGTGTGGGCTGCTCGACCGGCATGTCGCCCGGATTGGCGCCGTCCAAAATCCTTTTCACGAAATAGCCGGAGCGGCGATAAAGGTCCCGCCGCGGCGCACCATAGCCGAGGAGGCCGCCCACGTCGGTGAGCTCCGGGATGGTCGACAGCGTTGGGATGCGATGTTTGAGGGCCAGCGACGCGATTGGCTCGCGCAGATCGATCAGCAAGGCATCGGGCACGATAAGCAAGGCATCCGAATTGCTCTTGGCGATGCCATCGAATGTGGCGTCGAGCTCGCCCGTCGTCTTGGCTTCGAACGGGTTGACCGTCGCCCCGAAAGCCGCCGTTTGGCCACGCATGACCTCGACCAGCCCGCTGGTCGACGGATTGGCTGGATTGCCGAGGGTAGCGATCACGCGCGCCCGCGGCATGATCTCGCGAAAGTGGTCCAAGAGCTTGGGTGTCAGGTCTTCGTTCAGGTTCGATATCCCGGTCGTGTTACCGCCGGGGCGCGCCAGACTTGCGACCAGACCGGCGCCGACAGCGTTGGTGATCGATGTCATGACGATCGGAATCACCGACGTGGCGCGCTGCGCTGCCCGGACGGCGGCGATGGTGGTCGCTAAGATGACGTCGGCGTTGCGGTCGACCAGTTCGCGGGCGAAGGCCGGAAAGCGTTCGTAGTCCCCCTCGGCCCAACGCAGGTCCAGTACATAGTCGCGACCCTCACGCAGGCTGCTGTCCGAAAGCCCCTCTTTGAGACTGTCCACGAAAACGCCGCTGGATTGCGCGGAACCGCTGCCGAGCAAACCGATGAGCGCCGTTCTCTTCTGCGCACCAGCCGGGAGCGCACCCGAAAGCGCCGCACCGCCGAGCAGCGCCATGAACTCGCGGCGCTTCATTCGATCACCTCGTCGGCCCGCAGGAGGATGGAGGTCGGCAAGGTTACACCAAGTGCCTTGGCGGTTTGGAGATTGACAATCACGTTGAACTTGGTCCAACGCTCAATCGGCAGGTCGGCCGGCTTCGCGCCTTTCAAAATTTTGTCAATAAACACCGCCGCACGGTAGTCCGTGTCAGGAAAGTTGATGCCATATGCGATGAGCCCTCCTGCCCGCACGAATTCCGGAAACCCGCACGACGGCAGTCGTCTCACCGCGGCATGAATTGCAAGCGCGGTCGCTTTTGCGTTCAACATGGTATCTTCGTGGATCACAACTGCCCCGATTTGCTGGTCGGCCATTGCGGCGAACGTGCGCTCGAAATCACCAGGTTGGCGCGCCTCGAATGGCTGCACGACGACATTTAATGCCTTCGCGGTCGCTTCGATTTCTCCGAGAATGAGTGGGTTCGAGGCGTTGTTTGGATTGAGGAGAACGGCCGCTTTGGTCAAAGCCGGTATCGCTTCCTTCAACAGCTCGAGGCGTTTAGCCGCAAGCTCCGCATTGAAGAATGACAGTCCGGTGATGTTGCCTCCCGGCCGCGAGAGGCTTTCTACCAGACCCAAGCCAAGCATGTCGGCAACCGCCGTGATGACGATGGGGACAGTCGACGTGGCCTTCCTCGCCGCGAGCGCCCCCGACGAACCGTGGGTAACGAGCACATCGACGTTGAGCCGAACCAATTCGGCCGCCAGCTCCGGCAGCCGATCGTAGTTTCCTTCAGCCCAGCGGAACTCGATGAGGATATTTCTGCCTTCGATCCAGCCTAGGTCGCGAAGGCCTGTGCGCAATGCCGCCACACGAGGGGCGTGACTTGGCGCCGAGACAAGACCCAAAAAGCCGATACGCGCAACCTTCGCCTGCTGCGCGCGCCCCGTAGCCGGCCACGCCACCGCCGCGCCCCCGAGAAGGCTGACGAAGTCGCGCCGCCTCATGCCGAACATGGGGCCCCTCCCACGGGGTGCCGCCGCCGATCATACCACCTAGGGATCCGCCGGGCGCAGGCGGTCTGACGCATCAGGAGCCTGCCTGTGCAGGGTCAGCCGGTCCTTGGGGCAGACCTGAATTGTTCTGAATCCTAGGGCTTGAGGCGTTCGTGGAGCGCTCAAGCTTCTCCAGGCCATCGAAGCTGGCGCAGTGCGGCACGCGCGGACAAGGCTTTGGATTCGACTAGCGCCGCCAAATCCATCCGGCCATCGCGGGCGAGCCGCGCAAGAACATAACTGCGGGAAGTATCCCGAACGATCAGGTGATCACCATTTCCGTGATCATCTCGCGGCCGTCCCGGCTGAAGCAAGGTCGAGGACCCCACGGCATGCGCGTGCGGGCCGGCTGATCGAGACCGGGTTGATGGTCGCCGGGCCGCAATGGACGCGCGCAAATGAGCGGCCTTCTGAACCGCCACACTAGCCGGAACGCAGGGCGGCGACGCCTTGCCAGATCAACGCAAGCGAGATCAGGAACATCAGCACATAGGTGATCTTGTAGAACAGCTCGGTCGGCGTCCGGCGCGCGAGCCACAGACCGATGAAGTTGGTGACGACGGCGAGCGGCAGCAGCACCGCCGAGGTTGCCAGGGTCCGCGTCGAGAACTGTCCGAGCGCGAAATAGGGTACGAGCTTCATCACGTTCACCAGCGCGAAGAACACGATGGTCGTGCCGATGAGGGTGAACTTGTCGAGCCGCTGCGGGAGGATGTGGACCTGGAAGGGCGGGGCGCCGACCTGGATGATGGTCGAGGTGAAGCCTGCGAGCGAGCCCCAGAACAGCCCGGCCGGCACGCTCGGGCGCGAAGGGCGCGCCGGCACCTTGCCGAACCAGGTGTAGAACGCAAAGCACACGCCGGTCACGCCGACCGCAATCTCCACATAGGCGTTGGGCACGTAGGCGGCGAACAGCCAGGCGACGCCGACGCCGACCACCGAGCCGGGAAGCAGCACCTTGAGATTCCAGGCGCTCCACTCGCGACGGTAAGCCCAGACCGAGATGGCGTCCTGGCACAGGATGATCGGCAACAGGATCGCCGCCGCTTGCAGCGGCGGCACGGCGAGCGCGAGCAGCGGCGTCGAGATCATGCCGACGCCGGCGAAGCCGCCCTTGCCGAGACCGAGCGCCACGATGGCGGGGAGGGCGAGCAGATAGAACAGCGGGTCGTCGACGATCGTCATGCCGGATGGAGATGAGGGGCGGACAGGGGGCTGGATGAAAGCGGAGAAGCTTCCGCCGCGCTAGTGTGGCGGTTCAGAAGTCCGCATCATTTCCGCGGCAAGTCCGAAATGCGGACTTCTGAACCAAAGCCACACTAGGTCAATAAGTTGCTGGTGTCCTTCGATTCCGAAGTTCGCATACGAACGTGCCTCACAATGACGCGAACTTCGGAATCGGGACACCAGGCCGTGTGCTCAGAAATCGTGGCGGCCGGGTCAGGCGCGCTTGATGTCCGCTTATCCCTCAATAGCGGCCCAAAAGCGGATGTCGCGAGAGGCCCGGGGTATGCCGCCAACCGACGTGCGACACATCCGATTGCGCTTCAGTGCAAATCCAGTTCTTGAACGCCGCAATTCCGGGATCGCTGTCCGTTTTGGGTCGGTGGATGAGGTAATAGGCAAGTTCGCATGTCCGGAAAACCTGCGGCTTGCAGCCATGTGCGCCACGTCGGAAATGCGCTTTCAAACGCCATTGAGCGATCGTGAATGAGAGTGTGGTTCCTTAGATCCTCCGGGCCTCGCAATGGGTTCTTCCCCTCGAGCAAGGCTGGACTGCACACCGGAAAAAATGCGTCGCGCAACAGGAAGGTAGATTTGAGCCCTGGGACCTGCCTTCGATGCCGGCGTCGGGTCATTCGCGACCGGGGGCCAGAAGCTGCCATGGCAGGAATGATCATGCACTGGGTCCGCCACGACGCGAGTTGATCGTGGGACGCACCTCAGACGTCGGGCTATGCTCGGCTCATGATCGAGCATGCTCGTCACGTGCCGCTACGGCCCATCCGCTGGAGCGAGAGCCACGCCACCGCCGCAATCGAGGACATCGTTGCGGATGGGCTTGAACATTTCGATGCCGAGCGATTCTGGCCCGCGCACCCGCTCGATGAAGGAATTCGCGACGGCAACACCAGCTTCTATATTGGTGCCACCGGCGTGATTTGGGGTATCGACCACCTTGGCCGAGTTGGCGCGACCAAGGCACGGTTCGACTTCCGCCCCGTCCTCCCGCGGCTGATGGAAGCGAACCAGGCGGAAATCAAGCGGTCGCGCGGGTCGTTGCTGTTCGGGGATCTCGGCGTGGCCCTGCTGGTCATGCGAGTCGACCCGATTCCCGCGATCGCCGACCAGATCTATGCGCGTGCGGACGCAAACACGACCCTGCCGGTGCGTGAGCTGATGTGGGGCATGCCGGGCTCCATGATCGCCTGCTGCCATATGGCCGCCATGACAGCGGAACCGCGTTGGCGAGCGCTGTTCGCGATTCAGGCCGCGCGTCTGCTCCGGGACTTGGAAGAGACCGACGATGGTCCGTTGTGGACGCAAGACCTCTATGGCCGCCACTTGCGCTACCTCGGACCGGTGCATGGTTATGCCGGCAACATGATCGCGTTGATGCGTGGCTGGGAATGGCTGACGGACGATCAGCGCGCGCGGATCGCGGAGGCCGTTCCGCGGACCCTGACGGCAAACGCGTTGCGTTCCGAGCTCGGTGCATCGTGGCGTGGCGTTGTGGCCGATCGCGACAAACCTGCCGCGGACGGCGACAACTACGCCAACGCCCGCGCGCGGCTTTGCCAGCACTGTCACGGAGCTCCAGGGATGGTGACGGCATTCGCGGATGCGCCGTTCACGTCGGTTGAGCTAGAAGACCTGCTGCGCGAAGGCGGCAAATTCACCTGGGCTGCTGGACCGCTCGCCAAAGGCTCCAACCTCTGCCACGGCACGGGCGGCAATGGCTATGCGTTCCTCAAACTTTATCGTCGAACCAACGATTTGATGTGGCTTGAGCGCGCCCGGTCCTTCGCGATGACCGCGATCGCTCAATATCGTGAGGCACGTGACCAGCTTGGGCGAGGCCGTTACTCATTATGGACCGGCGATATTGGCCTCGCCGTCTATCTGTGGGACTGCCTGACCGCCGAGCCACAGTTTCCGACAATCGATATCTTTTGAATTGCTTCGCCAGCATGAGGGCGCAGATGAGCGTAGGAAGGTCCTTTTGATCCGCAAGGCAACGAGAGTTGATGTTCCTCGCATCATGGAAATCCGCGCTGCGGTGCGCGAGAATAAACTCCGCGATCCTTCACGCGTTACCGTCGAAGATGTTTATTGGTTCATCGACAATCCCGGCATTTTTGTCTGGGAAGAGGATGGCGGGATTGTCGGATTTTCTGCCGCCGACCAACGCAATGGCAGTATTTTTGCGTTATTTGTGGATGAGGCTTACGAGGGGCGCGGCATCGGCAGAGTTCTGTTCGAACGCGCCTGCAACGTCCTGATAGATGCTGGCTGCCCTCGTATGTGGCTAACGACATGGCCAGGGACACGGGCCGAACGATTCTATCGCAAGGCGGGATGGCGTGTGACCGGAATCGATGACGGGAATTTGGTGTTTGAAAAGTAAGAACGATGGCGTGTGTCAGACTGTCGGCTTCGGGTCATGAACGACAAAACTCACAGCGGCGACATGGCGGAGATCAAGGGATAATATCGGACGGACTCTCTGCTCGGTCCGGTAACGCTGTCCCCGCCAAGCATGATTGACCGCATCGAGATCAAGACCGGCACTGCCGGATGGCACCTGGCCGCCCCGTTACTTGAAGCGGTCTGGCCGCCAGAGGTCGTCGCAAACCTCCCGTGGCGGGACGTGACTTGGGCATCTCCCGATCAACGCGTGCTCGTGTTCGATGCCGAGGGCGAGGTTATTGGCCACGCCGCAATTATCCTGCGCGACGCCACATGGGATGGCCGCACAGTGCGAGTTGGGGGCATTGGCGGCGTTGCCACAAGAAAAGACTATCGACGGCAAGGTGTGGCCCGCGCGGCGATGCGACGGGCGGTGCAAGAGATACACGACGCGCATGACGTCGAATTTGGACTGCTGTTCTGCGAGCCACGGCATGCGCCGATCTATGAAAAGCTCGGCTGGCGCGCGTTCGAAGGCGACGTGTTCGTTTCGCTGCCGCGCGGCCGCGTGCGCTTCCACGTCACCGATCCTTACGTCTTGGCTCTCAAAATCGCGCCGCGAACCGGCGTGCTCGATCTCTGCGGCCTTCCATGGTGAGGGCCGGACGCGCCAAGGCTCAGCCAGGCTGCCCCCTTACCGCGAGCGGCCATGCCGCAGCCGCACCACCGAGCAGCGTAATGAACTCGCGCCGCCTCATTCGATTACCTCGTCGGCGCGGGCGAGCAACGCGGCCGGAAGATTGACGCCAAGCGCCTTTGCCGTCTTCTGATTAATAAACAGGTCGAACTTCGTAGGTTGTTGAACCGGCAGGTCCGCGGGCTTCGACCCGCGCAAAATCTTATCGACATAGTCGGCGGCGCGTCGGGATAGATCCTGGAAACTGGGTCCATAGGACATCAGGCCTCCGGCTGCGACCTGCGCCCGAAAAGGATGCATTGTCGGCAAACCTGCAGCCAACGCCGAAGCGTTGAGCAGAACACGGCTGTCGAATGTGAGCCGGTCGCTTACGACATTGACCGCCTCAACGCGCCCCATGATCATCTCGAAGGCGGGCGCGATGTCCTCCGTCCGCCGGATTTCGCGGGTGATGAGCTCGACGCCGAGCGTTCCGGCCGCGGCCTGAATTTCGGCCATCTCGAATTTAGCGCCCGCATAGGCTGGATTGATCATGACTGCCATCCGGCGCAAGTTGGGTATCGCTTCGTGCAAGAGCTCGATTCGCTTGGCGGCAAGATCGGTCGACTGCCTTGACAGGCCGGTGGCATTGCCGCCGGGACGAGCAAGGCTTGCAACGAGGCCGTTGCCAATCGGGTCTCCCGCTGCCACGAATACGATCGGCGTAGCCAAGGTCGCCTGTTTTGCCGCGAGGACATTCAGCGTTCCCGACGTGACGATAACATCGACCTTAAGCCGAACGAACTCATTTGCGATCTCCGCGGCACGTTCAGTGCGCCCTTCCGCCCAACGGTACTCGATCGCAACGGTGCGGCCTTCGATCCAGCCGAGCTCGCGCAGTCGTTGCACAAGCGCGGCGGTCCACGGCTCCGCGACCGCGGCATTAGTCGGGCCCAGGATTCCGATGGTCGGCAGCTTCGGCAGGAGTTGAGCCTGCGCAGTGAGAGGCCACGAAACCGTGCCGCTCAGCAGGGTCATGAACTTTCGACGCTTCATCCCAATCACGCGGCCCACTCTCATGAGAGAGGCGCTGCACGCTCGGACGCGATGCGATTACATGCCGCCCTTCGGGCGCACGAAGCACTGGATGGTGCCGGCCAGCACGAACAGGTGAGCCTCGCCGTCCGGAGCGTGGTCTTGAACGATCTTCTCGGGAGGAACCCTGGTCCACTCGCCGTTCAGCCAAGCATACCAGACATCCTCCGGATGTCGACCGCCGCCATTTTCGACCTTGAACTTCGTTTTGACAACGTCGGCGGCGCCGCAGCAGAACAGCGATTTCGGATCGAGCTGTCGAGAAGGTTGCAAATGGTTGTCGGGACGCTGGAGCGTTTCAAACCAGTGCTTATGCGGTCCATCGGGCCAATCGCTATGTGCAAGGGCGATGTCCGGACGCGGGATGGAGATCGCGAGCGCCAATATGGATGCGCCCATCACGCACGTCCGCCGAGCGCGTGTGGCGGGTGGGTACGAAATGCAAAACGGCATCGGACCTTCCTCCGCTTGGCCCGGCGTCGAGAAATGACGACCAGGAGCCGTCATTGGACTGTGAGCAAGTCGCGATCGAGCATGCCGACGTTTGGTGCGGAAAATCCTTGGGGCAGTCCTGAAATGTTCTGAATCGAGCTGCTGCCGGCATCTCCGAACTCAGGTCAGCCGCCCTCAGACCCGAGGTCCGTTGTGGGTCAGACCCGGAAGAACTCCGCGCGAGCATAAGATTTCCGCTCTACCCTCTATGAGCGGACATCAGCGCAGACGTGTCGCGAGGCCGGCTTGGTGCCATGTGTGGACGGCTCCGAGTTGGCAAGGAAATCTTCACGGCGCGTCGCTAGTCGGTGCAGCCATGTGTTCGGCCTGTTAGTGCGGTTCACATGACCGCTGGCCATAATGCCCTCCGCGGATCAGGTCCCGGTCAAAAGCCCGCATTCGACAATGCACTGGCACATGTGGGTTGTCCTGATCGCCGGATCGACCGGCTCTGCATTACGTGCTGTTCGCCCTCCCAACCTTCACATCACGCCGGATGATTCCCAGCGCGATCTCTATTACGCCGCGAGTGCGACGGGTTCCTTGTATCGCTCGCCCCTGGCCATCAGGGCCCAAGCCATTCTGGCGATCTTGTTGGCAAGCGCGACGGCAGCGACCTTCGTCGGCCGCCGCGCTAACAATGCCGTGAGCCAGGGCCGGTGCTTGGCGCCGTGGATTTTGGCGTAACGGATCACGGCCAGCGCGCCGGCGGTGAACAGACTACGCAGGTATCGATCGCCTTGCTTGCTGATACCGCCGAGCTTGTCCTTGCCGCCGCTCGAGTGTTGCTTCGGCACAAGCCCGATCCAGGCCGAGAAGTCTCTTCCTGATCGGAACGCCCTCGGATCAGCAACGCTGGCGACCAGAGCCGTGGCCAGCGCCGGACCGACACCAGGAATCTCATCGAGCCGCTTGCTCGTCTCGTTGGATCGGTGCCAGGCGTTGATCATGCGGTCGAACTCCAGGATCTGCGCCTTGAGCATCCGCAGCTGGGCGCCGAGCGCGGCGAGGCAGGCGCGCGCAATTTCCGGCAACCGCTTGTCACTTGCGTCAGCAACGACCCCGAGTAGTTCCTCAACACCATTGCGACCGACCGGCGCGACGATCCCGAACTCGGCAAGATGGGCACGGATCGCATTGATCACCGCGGTCTGCTGGCGGATGAATAGATGGCGCGTGCGATGGAGCATCAGGCAGCTCTGCTGCTCGGGCGTCTTGGTCTCGACAAACCGCATGTTTGCCCTGGTGACTGCTTCGCAAATGGCCTCGGCGTCAGCGGCATCATTCTTCTGGCGCTTGACGTAGGGCCTCACGTAGGCCGCAGGCATCAGGCGCACCTTGTGCCCGAGCGCCTGCAGCTCGCGCGACCAATGATGCGATGAGGCGCAAGCCTCGATGCCGATTAGGCAGGGTGGCAGCTTCTCGAAGAACGCCAGGACATAGCGACGCTTCAACTGACGGCGGACGACCACTTGCCCGGCAGCATCAACGCCGTGCACTTGAAAGACAGACTTGGCGATGTCGAGATCGATTGTCGTGACCGTTTGCATAACTGGCTCCTCCGAATCGTGGGAGCCTTAACAGCGCCCACATCCGTGGAACTCACGTGCCGGTGGAGGAGCCGTCCACAGCATCAGAAGCCGACATGGGACACGGCAACGGAAGTCAGGATAAGTCCACCGCGAATCGTTTGAGATCTGCGAGCGAGCAATGGTCGAGAGCGCCTTCGTGAGTGGCGCGCAAGACCACGCGGGGAGCTTGGCCGGCCTCAAGTGCTTCTTGCCAACGCGGTGCACAGAGGCACCAACGGTCGCCGGGTTTCAGGCCGCGAAAGCCGAATTCTGGCACCGGTGTCGAAAGGTCGTTGCCGCTGGATTTGGAAAACTCGAGAAACCCGGCGGTCATGACGGCGCAGATCGTGTGGCTACCGACGTCCTCTCGTCCAGTGTCGCAGCAGCCGTCTCGAAAGAAGCCCGTCATGGGGTTTATCGAGCAGAGTTCAAGCCGGTCACCGAGCACGTTACGCGGTGTGTTCGGCCGACCGGCTCCATTACCGCTGTCGTCCCTCAGCATTGCTGTCTCCGCGTAACGTTGTCGTCGACCGACTGCTCGCCGTCATGCCGACGCCTATGTGGCCTCGTCAAAATTTTCGGCAGCGAAATCGTTTCAGGTTGAATCGTGATTTCGCTCCAAGTATTTGTTCGGTCGCATGATCTGATCCGAAAAGTCTGCAACTTTTCGGGATCATGCCTTAGTGCTCGCTTCTAGTTCGGACATACCGCCCCGGTTTTCACCCACGCCTCGACGAGCGCGCCCGCTTCCTTCTGCGTGCCGGGGGCGGGTCGCCGGCCGTATCCGGGCGCCCAGGCCCAGCCGACCAGATGGTCTTCGCCGATATGCTCAACGAGCGCGTCGACAGATCGGTTTCCGTTGCGCGCGGGGTCCTTGATCTGAGCGCAGATCTCACCGAGCGTCTTGCCTTCCCACGCCATCTCTCGCGGTGCCAGATGCCAGATCGGGTTGCCCGGCACGCCGGCGGGGTCGAAGTTGGCGCCCTGATGGCAGATTGGACAGCGTAGGGCCGGGAGCCCAAATCCATCGGCTCCACGCTCGACCGGCGGCTGGTGGGGCCGGCTCACGTCACCCTGACGCGGACGATCCCCGGCGGGATGACAGTTCAGACAGCGCGGATGCGTCAGCACCTTGCCCAGTTCTGTGAATATTGCCGCCGACCGGGCCGCCGTGTCGCCGATGGATGAAAAGCTTTCGACGCTCGCGAGACGATCCGACGGGCCGTCGGAAACGGCGTACGCCGCCAGCACGCTCGCCGGCAAAGCCACGACCGCAGCGAAGAGCTGAACCCGTAAGTCGAATTGCATTCCCGGCTGCCTCCTGAGCTCAGCGTCCTCTCGACTCCGGCGCTGCGAGACGCGATCGCCGCGCACGATCGGTGCAAGCTGCAAAGACTAAGACAGATAGCGTCCCGGATCCGCCAGGATCACGTCGCGTACGGCCTCGTGGTATTTGATGTAACCGGTGCAGCGGCACAGGTGGCCGTCGAGCGCCTCGGCAATGGTCTTCTCAAGATCGGCCCGCGCTACCGGCTTCTTCGCCAGACGTTCGAGCAGAACCTGGCTCTCGTTCAGGAAACCGGCAGTACAGTAGCCGCATTGGAATGCAAAATGCGTGATGAACGCCTTCTGCAGAACGGAAAGCTCGCCGTTCTTCGCATGGCCTTCCACCGTGCGGATCGACTTGCCGTCAAAGCTTGCCGCCGGAACCACGCAGGTGGGGCTGGTGTAGCTGGTCCCGTCTGGATCATCGACGATGACCGCGCAACTCAGGCACTGCGCGGCGCCGCAGCCGAACTTGGTGCCGGTCATCCCGAGATACTCGCGCAGGAAATCATTCATCGACAATTCGTCGCGCACGTCCCTCGGGCCGTAAGCGCGACCATTGATCGTGACGGACAGCTTCGTCACTTGAGTGCTCCCTTGATCATGGCCTGGGTCACCGGCAACGATTGGAAGCGGTGACCGGTGGCATCGTAAATGGCGTTGAGCAGCGCCGGGACCACGGGAATCATCACGACTTCGGCCATGCCCTTCGGCCGCTCGTCGGGATCAACGGGTGGCAATATCTCAACCTCGAGCCCGTTGAGCGGCAGGTCGGAGCCGCGCGCAACGAGGTATTGACCGAGGTTCCATTTGCCGTTGCCGGGTCCGTCCTCGTAAAGCGGCAGCGTCTCGATCAACGTATAGCCAACGCCCATTGCGAAGCCGCCCTGCGCCTGTCCGATCACGACCTCCGGGACCAACGCCTGACCGCATTCCAGCACGCTGTATGCTTTTGCGATTCGCAGCGCGCCGGTTCCGCGATCGATCTCGATGCGGACCACCGTGCCGCACATCGACGTATAGCTGGTTCCGATGCGGTTGAAGTCGGTCGGCGGAAACTTCACGTTGGAACGATCGATGCGAACAAATTTGCCCGCGCCACGGCGCACGGCCAGGGCATCGATGTCGGCCGTCCACGCCTGTCCGGCCACGACGAAGGTCGCTTGCGACCATGCCCAGCGATTGAAGCCATGCGCCATCGCCCCGGTCACGCCTTTGCGCGCATGCGCTCTTGCCGCGACCGCCGGCAAGGGCAGTGGCGCCAGTCCCGGCATGACCAGTTGCCCGTCTTTCCACCTCGCCGTCTTCCATTCGTTGGCCTTGGGATCGCTCGGCGCGAGGCCCCACAATTCGAGCGCTGCAGGCCAGAGACCGAAGCGGAACACGACGCGCGCGGCTTCGGCTGCCGGATGTGTTCCGACATGCGCGCCGATCGAGGCGGTGGTCGCTGTACTGATCGCAGGCACCCAGCGCGGATTGCGCGCCGCCGCGTCCTGCGTCTTCTGATTGATGGTGTAGGAGTTGCCGGAGGTCACGAGCGCCAGCGGGCCGAATGTGTCGACTTGCGCGAGCGCGATTTCGTCCGCGACGGCACCCAGATGCGCTGCGACCCGGTTGGCCGCCGCTGTCCCAATGCCGGTGCCCATTTCGGCGGCGTCACAACGGATCGTGATCCGGCCATCGGGAGCGATTTCGACGGATGCCACGCAACCGTCCCCTCCGGTGCCGTAGTCCTTGGTGGCGCACGCGACGCCGGTACCGACAAGAATTTCGGCCTGCTGTCCGCGCGCCTTCTCCTCGGCGCGCTGCTTCCAAATCGGATGCTTCTCCAACTTATCGAGGATCTCCGGGGTGCGGACCGACACGATGTAGGGGTTTCCCGCCATGGTCCGGCCGCCGGTCGCCAGCGCATTGCGGCGCCGGAACTCGATTGGATCGAGCGGCAGTGCCGTGCAAATCTCATCGACCATCACTTCGAGCGCGGTCATCGTCTGCAGGGTTCCGTAACCGCGCATCGAACCCGCGGTCACCCCGCGCGAGTGGAACGCGTACGTCGTCACATCGACTTTCGGGACATAGTAAATGCCGATCGCGGCGTTGGCGCCGACGGTCGCCACATTGACCGAAAAATTGGCGAGGCCTCCGCCATCCAACGCATGGTCAGCGGCGAATCCGACAATCTTGCCGGTCGCCCGATCGACCCCTATTCGCGTGCGGATCTTGAAGGCGTGCCGCTTGATCCCCGATTGAAACTGCTCGAAGCGGTTGTTCGCGAGCCGGACTGAACGATTTGGGAAGAACATCGCTGCCAGCGCGACATAGAGCGGGAAGGGGGTGTGGTCGCGTCCGCCGAATCCGCCGCCCATATAGGCGGAATTGGTGTTGATGTGTGCCGGCTTGAACGGAACGCGCGCGTTGCCGAGCAGATAGGCGACCGATTCCGCGGCCTCGTAAGGCGACTGCACGCCGACAACGAGCTCGAGGTTCTTGCGACCGGCGTCATACCAGGCAAGGCCGCCTTCCGGCTCGAGAAACATCGGGTCGATCGACTGCGTCTCGAATTCGCGCTCCAGCACCAAAAGTGCCGGATTGTTCGCTGTGAGTTCCGCGCGGATCTTTTGGCCATAGCTCGCGGCTTCGGCATAGTCTTGTCCGGTCGGGATCGGGAGTCGCGCCCATATCGGGCGTCCCGTGTTCTCGAAACGCCCCGGACTAACCCAGCCGTTCTTGACCGGCGAGTAGACATCGGGCGCCTCAGGGGTCGGACCACCCACGCGCGTGAAACGAAACGCGCCGTAGTTGGGCATCGTGACGGGGCCGGTTTCTTTACCGAATTTCAGGACAGCTTCGTCGCGCAGGGCGAGCCGCGCCTGATCGAAGGCGTCGAAATCCTCGAAGATCAGCAACGCCACGGGCTGACCCAGATAGAGCGGCGTTTTGCCGACCGGGCAGAGGAGATCGCCGGCATAGAATCCGGGTACACGTGTGCCGATTCGCGCGAGGTCGGCAGCGGTAACGACCACCGAAGGCTTCAACGCACCGCTCAGGCGCGAAAGATCGATGCCGGCGTAAACGTGCGTCGCGTCCGGAGCCCGGACGAGCATGGCGTGCGACGTGGCCGGCGGCCAGTTCGGGAGATCGGCCCCACGAAAATCGGACGCGTAGAGCTTGGCTCCGGTCACCTTCGGGACGCCGTCGATGCGACCGGCGCCGGTGGCGGCCGGGTTCCAGCCTTGCCGTCCCGGCAGCGTCTCGCGCGCGGCAAATCCGGGCTCCTCGGCGATTGCCAGGCGCGACACGCTGAGAGCAATGCCGCTCGCCGTGACCGACTTGACGAACTCGCGTCGCGAAATTCTCATTGTGCCGCGCCTTTCATTGCCTGAACGGCTTGTACTGCGTGTGCGCCACTATCCAGGCTTGGATCTCGGGAGAGATCGGCGAGCGTTTGGCTCCCGCTCCCGGCGTGATCAGTGTCGGTCACTGATGCGGCGGCAGCGTCCGCCGCATGCCGTCCTTAAAACTCAGCAGCCGGTAGCGTATCAGTTCAAGCGAGTGACTTGATAGGGGCTGAAACCCGCTTCTGGCCGATGTCGGAGTCTGGTCAGCCCGGAAAAACTCCGCGCGAGCATAAGCCGCTCTACCCTCTATAAGCGGACATCAGAGCAGACGTGTCGCGAGGCCGGCTTGGTGCCAGATCCTGACTTGGGTCTCCATCGACCCAAGTGTGCTATGCTTCGGTACTTGTTCCACGATCTGTTTCACCGACGGTGATGAGCGACTCAGCGAAAGTGAGTAACGAGTCCGCTTTCGGGTGCAAAGCGACAAAGCGCTCTACGGCAGGGCACCTCGAGCCTGGCGGCGGCGTCGCGTCTCAGGCCCCCCACATCTCGGACAGTGCGCTGCGGATCAGCTCGACCGATATCAGGAACATCAGCACATAGGCGATGCGGAAGAACAGCTCGGTCGGCGTTCGCCGCACCAGCCAGATGCCGGCGTAGTTCGCGATCACGGCCAGCGGCAGCAGCATTGCGCCGATGGTGAGATTTTCCGCCGTCAGCTGTCCCAGCGCACCGTAGGCCGGAACCTTCATCAGGTTGCTGGCGGCAAACAGGATCGTGAACGTGCCCACATAGGTGAGCTTGTCGAGCCGCTGCGGCAGGAGGTGCATCTGCCAGGCCGGTCCGCCGGCATTGGCCAGCATGGTGGTGAAGCCCCCGATCATGCCGAAGGTGATGCCGGTGGCGACGCCGGGCTTCGGACTCAGGCGATCGAAGCGATTGCCGAGCCAGTGCCGCAACACGAAGGCGCCGGCAATGATCCCGATCGCCAGCCGGACATGGGCGGCGGACAGCGACGCCGCGAACAGCGCCGCCAGGGCGATGCCCGCGGCCATGCTGGGAATCATGATCTTCAGGTTCCAGGCGCTCCACTCTCCGCGATAGGCCCACAGCGTGAGCGCGTCCTGCGCCAGCACGGTGGGCAGGATGATGGCGGCCGCCTGCAGCGGCGGCACCAGGAGCGACATCAGCGGCAGCGCCATCACCCCCAGCCCGAAGAAGCCGCCCTTCGAGAGGCCGAGCAGGATCACTGCGACGGCGGCCAGCAGGTAGAAGGAGGGATCGTTGATCACAGGGCAATTTCGTGGACGGGAGGAGCGGCAAGTGCGCCCCGCCGTGTTGATTGCGATCAAAGCGCAGGCCTTGGCCTTATTGGCCTTAACGCAAGAACAGCTCGGTGTCATCGTCCGCGCAAGCGGACGATCCAGTAAACACCGGACTGTGCTTGGGGCAACGGTCCGGTCTTAAATCTCTTCTGCACGGCTACTGGATGCCCGCCTTCGCGGGCATGACATCGTGTTTCCAGCCTGTCCTCGTGCCTATCGGCCTGGCCCGACGCCAGCGTCTGAACAGCTCGGTGTCATCGTCCGCGCAAGCGGACGATCCAGTAAGCACCGGACCGTGCTTGGGGCAAGGCTCCGGTTTCAAATCACGCCCTGCACGGACTACTGGATGCCCGCCTTCGCGGGCATGACAACCGAGATCGTGTTTCCAGCCTGTCCCAGTGCCTATCGGCCTGGCCCGACGCCAGCGCTTTGCCGGCACGGATTGCACCGTCCGGCAAAAACGCAGCAAGAACAATCAAGCGGCGTGAGATTTTGCTAATAGCTAAAGGCCATGGCAAACGAAGACGATAAGCTCATCCGGCTTGTTCTCGGCGATATATGCGAATTGCTCGGGAGCACCATCTTGCTGGCACCACCAGACAGACGTCCCGCTGTGTGCTCGTTCGTTCTAGAAGAAGTGGCCAACATGACGGAGAGCATCCGCGGAGAGGAAGCGAGCCGCCACTAGGATCGCGCCGTGAGAGGTGTCTCTGACGGTTCCCTCCACGCGCGGACGCCCGCTGTAGGCATGGCCACCGTCGCTAGAAGTACACAATGCTACGCCGCAAACGGCCGACCGCGTACAAGGATTTTTGATCCATCCTAAATGTAGTGTCGCGCTCAGCGCTTCGGACTGGCAGCAGCCGGGCAGGACGCAAGCCGCGATCGCTCAGAACGGATGCGCCCAGTACTCAGCCGGGATGCTCCTGCCCAGCGTCATCATAAGCTCATGCGGTGCGATTGCAGCCGACGCGGCAACCACCTCCGCCTTTCCAACCCTCGACTTCGCAACCGTGGATGCTGACCAGACGCCAATCGTGGTCGCGGCGGCAATGGCGGTTAAAACGACAACGACCTTACGCATTGTGGGTCTCCCTTCGTCGCGTTGCGCTTAACGATAGCTTTTGCATATTGAGCCGCTGCCCGAGCGTGAGGCAGTTCACACATCGACTGGAAAACTAGGCCGGGGTGGCAAGAGGGAGTCACCACTGAACAGCCCGAAACTGCCTACGAAGCTCATTTGCTTCGATCTCCCGCCACAGGATGGGGACGACTATGGGTGTTGCGAGCGTGGCAACGAGCACCGCGACGGCGAGCAGACTGAGCATGGTTCAACTCCCCTTGGTGGGCCGCGAAGCTCCGACCCGCCGGTACCATGCCTGAGCCGTGAACGGCATGCCGTGATCGCCGTCACAAGTCTGCTGGATCTCTTTATTCGCGCGCAGGCGGCCTGCAACTCGGGTTACGCCGGCAAGCTCCGTAGGTGCGCGCCCCGCGGCGTTGCTATAGGTCAGTGCCCGGAGCCAGAGGCACTTTGGGGCCACAATGCGCGGATCTGCTCTGGGAGCGCAATTTGTCGGCCCCATGCGGCTTGCAAACGTCCCGCGCTGCCTCAAAATGCCGGGGCCGACGCGGGAATAACGGGAGCAGCGCCATGGATGCCCGCACCAGCCGCTATCACGAGATCTATGCGCGCTGGCAGCGCGACCCGCAGGGATTCTGGGGCGAGGCGGCGCGCGACATCGACTGGATCGAGCCGCCCAGGCAGGTGTTCGACCCGAGCGCCGGCGTCTACGGGCGCTGGTTCGTCGGCGGCGTCTGCAACACGTGCTGGAACGCGGTCGATCGTCACGTGATGCAGGGCCGCGGCGAGCAGCCCGCGCTGCTCTACGATTCCCCGCTCGCGGGCCAGAAGCGGACCATCACGTATCACCGGCTGCAGGTCGAGACCCAGGTGCTCGCCGCCATCCTGCGCAATTTCGGCGTGGCGAAGGGCGACCGCGTGGTCATCTACATGCCGATGGTGCCGGAGGCGGTGATCGCCATGCTGGCCTGCGCGCGCATCGGGGCCGTGCATTCGGTGGTGTTCGGCGGCTTCGCGGCGAACGAGCTCGCTACCCGCATCGACGACGCCAAGCCGAAGCTGATCCTGTCGGCGAGCTGCGGCCTCGAGCCCGGCCGCATCGTCAGGTACAAGCCGCTGCTGGACGAGGCGATCCGGCTCGCCGGCCACAAGCCCGATACCTGTCTCATCCTGCAGCGCCCGCAGGAGGAGGCCGCGCTCGTTGCCGGCCGCGACCATGACTGGGCCAAGGTGCGCGACGAAGCGATCGTGTTCGCGCGCTCGGTCTACGATTGCGTGCCGGTGGCGGCGACCGATCCGCTCTACATCCTCTACACGTCGGGCACGACCGGGCGGCCCAAGGGCGTGGTGCGCGACAACGGCGGCCACATGGTCGCACTCAAGTGGTCGATGCAAAACCTCTACGGGGTCGAGCCCGGCGAGATCTGGTGGTGCGGCTCCGACATCGGCTGGGTGGTCGGCCACAGCTATATCGTGTACGCGCCGCTGCTGCACGGCGCGACCTCCGTCATGTACGAGGGCAAGCCGGTCGGCACGCCCGACGCGGGCGCGTTCTGGCGCGTGATCTCCGAATACGGCGCCGTCGCCTTCTTCACCGCGCCGACCGCATTCCGCGCCATCAAGAAGGAGGATCCGCAGGGCAAGCTGCTGGCGTCCCACGACCTGTCGAAGTTTCGGGCGCTGTTTCTCGCCGGCGAACGGGCCGATCCCGACACCCTGCAATGGGCGGAGCGGCTCCTGCGCAAGCCGGTGATCGACCACTGGTGGCAGACCGAGACCGGCTGGTGCATCGCCGGCAATCCGGTGGGGCTCGGACAGTTGCCGGTGAAATACGGCTCGCCGACCGTGCCGATGCCCGGCTACGACGTGCGCGTGGTGGACGCGCAATGCAACGAGGTGCCGGTCGGCACCATGGGTTCGATCGTGATCAAGCTGCCGCTGCCGCCGGCGTGCCTGCCGACGCTGTGGCAGGCGGACGAGCGCTTCCGCGAGAGCTACCTCGACGAATTCCCCGGCTACTACAAGACCGCCGATGCCGGCTTCAAGGATGCCGACGGCTACCTCTACATCATGGGGCGCACCGACGACATCATCAACGTCGCCGGGCACCGGCTCTCGACCGGCGGCATGGAGGAAGTGCTCAGCAGCCACAAGGACGTGGCAGAATGCGCCGTCATCGGCATCGCCGACGCGCTCAAGGGCGAGGTGCCCTGCGGCTTCGTGGTGCTCAAGGCCGGCGTCGACCGGCCGGTTGCCGACATCGAGCAGGAATGCGTCGGCCTCGTGCGCGAAAAGATCGGCCCGGTCGCCGCCTTCAAGCTCGCCATCACGGTGGCGCGGCTGCCCAAGACGCGCTCGGGAAAAATTCTCCGCGGCACCATGAAGAAGATCGCCGACGGAGACCCCTGGACCCTGCCGGCGACGATCGACGACCCCGCGATCCTCGACGAGATCGGCGCGGCGCTGAAGGGGAGGGGCGTCGGGTCGTAAGCGGCCCAGGGGTTCGGCGCTTGCTCCTCATTACTGGGCCCATAGCTATTATTACTGGGCCATAGCTATTCCCGGTATAGGTTTGTGGGGCCGCGAGAGTTATGCTTGGCGGGCGACCAGCTCATCGGGGCAAACGGGAGCTTACCATGAAACGAATTGCTGCTCTGGCTGCGGCGGCGGCTGTGATTTCCACGTTGACCACAATCACGCAGGCGACCGCTCAGCAGCCGCCGCTGGGCTGCGCCTCGGATGTAAAACGAGCAACAGGCCCAGACTTGCATTAGCGACTGCTGCAGAAAATTTCCGAAGACTACCCCAGATGACCGGGAAAAGCGCATGGCGTGTCAAGACGTTTGTATTGCGGCTTGCAGGTTCATTTGACATCAGACCAGGAAAAGCACCAAGCCTGACGATTCGGGGCTCGTACCCACGCTTCTTCGCCATGTAGCGAGTACAGGCGACATGAAGAGCCGCATCTGCGGCCCCTGACAGCTTCCCGCTCTCGCCCCCTGTCTGAGGCCAGGAGAGTGTGCAACGATGTCTGATGGCCTCCATCCCGCCACGCCGAGTTTTAATCGGCAACCTGGTGATCGTCCCCGCCATGACCTTCGTCGCCGGCATGAACTTCATGCTCGGCTTCGAAGGTTGGTTGCGGAGCGACCCCGCGTTGTACTGGACGCAAGGACTCCTAGCCGTCGTATTCGTATGCCTGTCCATCGTCGTTTGTAGGCGCATTCTTGCAATGTTTTCCGAGGATAAGTCCCGCTAGCCGACAGAACGATCCAGGTCTGCAACAAAAACCGGCTGGCCCTGCCCGCTGCTGGCGGACATGAGGCGGGCCATGCCGGCACTTGGCATTTGTGCCCATGACCGAACGTCGTGGTTGTATAATCGCGGTGTGAACGAAGCCTTCTTCGCCGAACTCTCAGCATGGCTGACGCAGGCCGGCCTGGCCGGCAGGTCGGAAACCGACATCGTGTCTGCATTCTGCGATCGTTGCGTCGCGGCTGGACTTCCGCTTGCGCGCGTTATCGTATTCATTGACACGCTGCATCCCGTCCACGAGGGCCGCCTGTTTCGCTGGGGCTATGGTCCCACCGAGTCCCCGCTGCTCGAATATGGCCGCACCGACCCGGACGCGCTCGCTGCGTCGGGCTCCGAGCCCCACGATGTGAAAATGGCCGAGCGCTGGCGCAACACCCCGCTCTACAAGATGGTCCAAACCGGCAACTCGTTTCTGCGCCGCCGCCTGAACCCCGCGGCCGCGGCCGAGTTCCCGTTGCTGTCGGAAGATCTGGCAGCGGGCATGACCGACTACGTCGCGATCATCAGCCGCTTTGCCCCTGAAGGCGTTATCGGTGAGATGGATGGCGTGTACTCATCCTGGGCGACAGCCGCGCCCGACGGGTTCAGCGACGGCCAGATCGCCGCGCTTCAGCGCCTTGCGCCGGATCTCGCGCTCGCCATCAAATCGGTATCGCTGGTGCGCATGACCGGAACGCTGATGCAAACGTATCTCGGTCGCGACGCCGGCCAGCGCGTGCTCGGCGGACGCATCGTGCGCGGAATTGCCGAGCGAATCGACGCCGTTGTCTGGTTCAGTGATCTGCGAGGGTTTACACGTATCACCGATACCGCACCGGAACAGGCAATCCCATTGCTGAACGACTACTCCGATGCAATCGTTTCGGCAATTCACGAGCATGGCGGCGATGTCCTCAAGCTGATCGGCGACGGTACCCTTGCCATCTTCACCGCGAAAGACCGCACGCACGCATGCGGCGCCGCATTGTCCGCGGCGATCGCCGCGCGCGGGGGCGTCGACGAATTGAACATGCGCCGCAAAGTCGACGGCAAACCCATAACCGATATGTATCTCGGCTTGCATGTCGGCGAAGTTTTCTATGGCAATGTCGGAAGCCGCGAGCGGCTGGACTTTACCGTTATCGGCCCGGCGGTGAATGAGGCAAGCCGCATTGCGGCGATGTGCCGCTCGGTCGACCAGCCCGTTCTGATGTCGTCGGCATTTGCCGATGTCGGAGACATCAAACGCCGCCTCATTTCGGTGGGACGATACGCGCTCCGCGGCGTCGCGCACCCTCAGGAGCTATTTACGCTCGATCCCGATGCATAAGCGATGCAATCGGAACCTGATGCGTTCTTTCAGATCCGGGCTAATCGGTCGACGACATCCCAATTGCCGGTTCCGCGGGATTGAGCGCGCCAGTGTCGCCAGCTTTTCCAACATCAGCGATGGCCGCATCACCCTTCCCGGCGGACCTAAAACCAGCCAGAGCCATGGCGACAATTGCGACCGCAAAGATCAGCCCGAAGATGGCGTTTGCTTTGAGCCACCGATCAAATGTGCGCTGGTCTGCGGGAGACATGACCTTGTAGGCCCGCGCGGTATCACTCTTTCCCATATCACCTCTCCATCGTGTCTTTGACCGGCACCACCTCGCAGAGGACCGGTAAAACTTGAAATGCCTCACACCTGCTTGCGACCGACAGTGAGCGTGGTTTCATCGCTCCCCGAAAACGCCGGTGATGGTGGTTGGGCCTTGGCGTCGGCAACCAGGCGTCAACGCTTGGCTGTAGGGGACTTCGTCCATGCCGGTTGGCCGTGGGCATCCGCTACTTCAGACCACGCCGACTCGATCATTTGAACAACGTCCTTGGGCATCGGCACGTACTGCAGCTCATCTGCCAATTCGGCGCCGGCGCGATATGACCAGTCAAAGAATTTCAGCATCTCGATTGCCGCCAGCCGCCTTTGCTGTTGCTTGTAGATAAGCGCAAAGGTTGCGCCGGTGATCGGCCAAGTCTGCTTGCCGGGCTGGTGAGCAAGCAACGCATAGAACGCGGGCGCGGCCGCCCAATCGGCGTTTGCGACGGCAGACTGAAACGCCCGTCTGCCCGGCATAACGAACTCTCCATCCAGGTTTTTCAATGAAACGTAGGCAAGCTTGCTCCGGATCGCATAGGAGTGTTCGACATAGCCGATGGCGCCTTTAGTCCGAGATGTGAAGCCGGCAACTCCGTCGTTGCCTTTGGCTCCGATTCCGGTGGGAAATTCGACCGCGATGTTCACACCGATCTCGTCTCTCCACTTGGCGCTGACCCGCGCCAGATAGTCCGCGAGGACGAAAGTGGTACCCGACCCATCGGCGCGATGGATTGGAATGATGGCCTGATCGGGTAGTGCGAGCCCCGGATTGAGATCCCTAATCGCCTCAGCGTTCCATTTGGTAATCTTCCCGAGATAGATGTCCGCAAGCACGGATCCGGTCAGTCGAAGCTGTCCTGGGCCGATACCTTCGACGTTCACCACTGGCACCACGCCTCCGACGACGATTGGAAACTGCATGAGGCCCGCGGCAGCCAGGTCTTGCGGTCGGAGTGGAGCATCGGAAGCTCCGAAATCCACAGTCCTGCTTTTTATCTGCCGGATGCCGACGCCCGATCCGACGGCTTGGTAGTCGATCTTCACCCCTGTCACGGCTTCGTAGGCTTCCGCCCACTTGGCCAAAACCGGATACGCAAACGTCGAACCAGCTCCCAGCACACCTTCCGAGAGGGCTGGCGTAGCCAAGCCCGCCCAACACAACACCGCGACGACAATCAGAGAGGGGCTCAAGGGCTGGCGCACGAAAGACCTCCGGCTGAGCAGTGAATAGGGTAGAATGGTATGCGTTAGCGCGTAGCCGGGTTGTTAGCCGCCGATGATATGAAAGGCTTGAGGCCGACCTTCGGCCCCGGTTGAATCTCTTTTGGGATTTTCTGAGGAAATTCTTGATATGGTATCTTTCAACCGTTAAATAGCCGCCAGCTATTTGACAGTTGGCCGCTCGGCCGCGAGAATTTGGCCGATTCACATGCGAAACCGCTTTGAACTTCCGCTTCTCCGATTTTGAGGTCGACATCGCGCGGCGGGAGTTGCGGCGCGCTGGTGCTATTGTTCACACCGAGCCGCAGGTATTCGATCTGCTCGTTCACCTCATTCAGAACCGAGACAGGATTGTCCGCAAGAACGAGTTGATCGACGTGATTTGGCGGGGTCGCATCGTCTCGGAGACGGCGCTCAGCTCCCGCATCAATGCCGCGCGGCGCGCGCTCGGCGATAACGGCAACGACCAGGGACTTATTCGCACGGTCCACAAGCGCGGGTTTCGCTTCGTCGGTGACGTCAATGACGGGAGTTGTGCGCCGGCTGCTACGGCGGTTGACACAGTGCCTTCGGGGCAGGGCGCAGCCCACGGTGCTGCGAACCCCATGCCAACCGGCGAACCGCTGCCGCTCCCCGGCAAGCCTTCGATTGCGATTCTGCCGCTTCAAGACACAGGCAGCGATCCGGAACAGGAGCGCCTTGCAGATGATCTCACCGCTGCCGAAGCACCGCTGCCGAAGCGGCGGACCGCACGCAACCTGCTGTTCGCCGTCCCGCTGATCGGCCTTGCCTCATTGTTGTGGTGGCAGCTGTCGTCACCTTCCTCGTCCCCCACACTGCACGTGAAGGAGCCCATTGGGCCGACAGCAGAGGCCGAATTGCCGGCGGGCCGGCTCACACCGCTGGTGCCGTCCATGTTCGTTCGTCCATTCATCAATCTCAGCGGAGATGCGAAGCAGGACTACGTCGCCGACGGTATCACCGACAGTCTCATCGGCGATCTTACCCGCGCGCTGCCCGGAATCCCCGTCGTCTCCCGCGACACCGCGTTCACCTATAAGGGCGGGGGCGCAGACGCGCGGCAGATCGGCCGCGAGCTGGGGGTACGGTACCTGCTCGAGGGCAGTGTTGCGCTCGAGGGGGAGCGGGTGCGCGTGAACATTCATCTGGTTGAGACCAAGGAAGGAAGCCAGCTGTGGTCCGAACGTTTCGACACAGAGCGAAACAGTATTCTGCAGGTTCAAGACGAGATTGTGAGCCGGGTTTCGCGCGCAATCGGTTTGAAGGTCGTCGACATCGAAGCGCGGCGGAGCTGGCGCGAAAGGCCGAGCAACGCCGAGTTCATTGACCTCATCATGCGTGGCAGAGCGGTGCTCAATCGGCCGTCGTCGCCTGCAACGATGATTGACGCACGCAATTTGTTCGAGCAGGCGCTGGAGGTGCAGCCGGACAACGCCGATGCCCTCGCTGGCGTCGCCACAACACTCGTTTTCGAATTCCTGAACGGTTACTACGAAACGGAGGGTGACAAACGGCTGCGCACGGCGCAGCAGCTGCTCGATCGGGCGCTCCAATTCGAGCCTCGTCATCTCATGGCTTTGAAGGCGCAGGCGGCACTTCGGCGCGCGCAAGGCAAGTTATACGACGCCATTGCCGCGGCCGAAGCGGTCATTATGGAAAATCCCGGCGAGCCGTGGGCCTACAAGGAAATCGGCTTGTCGACCCTGTATCTAGGCCGACCGGAACAAGCTCTCGATTGGTTCGCGAAGGCCGATCGTATTGGCCCGCGCGACCCGGGCCGGTGGACCTGGTTGGACGGTCGAGGGCACGCTCTCATTCTTCTCGGGCGGAACGAGGAGGCAATCCGCGCGTTGACCGGCGCGCTCGACGCCAATCCAAGAAACCATTACACCCACGCTTTCCTGGCAGCAGCCTATGCGCAACTCGGCGACTTAGACGAGGCTCGAGCAGCGCTCGCCACGTACCTGCAAAGACGCTCCGACACGAGGATATCGACATTCCGCCGCCATTCGCCGGTTCCCCTCGCGCTCACGAGCCCGGAGTACCGGCAGCAGCGCGAACGGCTCGATGAAGGACTGCGCAAGGCGGGCATGCCCGAATAGCCGCGCTCTGATTTGATCGGGCTCTGCTTCACTCAGCCTTTTTTATTTGGGCGCTGTTCTTGCTTTTTCAGTGCAGCGATTGCCTCGAATGGCGCTCACTCAGCGTCCCATCTGGCGAACACGGTCTGTTGTCACCCGCCCCCGCACTGTGCCGTATGGGGTCGAACCGTCGCCAAGCGACAGCGGAACATGGGCGCCGCCAGGCTTGGATTTCTGAATGGGGCCTTTCCTCGCTTCAATCGTGGAACCGTCGCCAAGCGAAAGCGGGACGTGCGCACTGCCGGGCCGCGATTTCTGGCTGTGGGCGGGGCCGGTTGCGGTGATCGAGAGCATTGCGGCCGCGGCGACGCTCGATAGGACGGCGCGGATCATGGCGACCTCCTGCCAGTGACGGATTACCAGGTGACGGCCCACTTTGCGGACTCAAGTCGGACCTTTCCCGAGGACGAGACGTACCGGCTGCGGACTCATCCACCGCAACAATAACAGTGCAGGCTTATTAGATCACTTCGTTTGCGAACATCGAGACATCAACTCGACCGAAGCGGGACGACTCTATTTGGCAGTGATGCCAAAAACAACACGATACAAACACAAAGAAGGACGACATCTTTGTACAAGAATTCCCCGGTAAGGTTCCACGCTATTGGGTCTGTGGACACGCTCCATTTGACGACGCCGGGTGTCGAGAAGAAAAACGACCACGTAATCGCAAACGTACCAATTCCCATCAATGAGCTGAGTGCCGATAGAATTGGGATAAATGCGCCGGCAGCGAGAAGAGCGGCTGTCGTCAACTCAATAATGCCGAGCAGATAAGCTTCGCCCCTGATCCCGAAGATAGACAGCCACGAAACGAGCGGACTGTTGGAAATGTACAATGCAATGCTGTCTGCGGACTGGGGCGTGAATTTCTGTAGACCGAACGAAATAAAGATAAGAACCATCACCCATCGGAGAATGCCGAGCAGCCAGTACGAACCATGACCCTTTTTCGGAAACATTAAAGTCTTTGATCATGATGTCATTTTCCGATGGCGCGCTGAAGGAACCCTGTTGAAGTATATCGCGGACGACGGCGACCGTTTGCCCGATCTTGTCGCGACCATTTCTGAATTGCCTTGAAGCCCGTCGGGTGTCAGCGCTCGAGATGGAACTCGGCCTCGCGTGCCTCGGCCATCAGCGTGTTCCACACTAGCTCGCGCAGTTCGGCAAAGCGCGCCTGCTGCAGCGTCTCGCGGGTGCGCGGACGCGGCAGGTCGACCTCGACGATCTTCTGGATGTTACTCGGCCGACCCTTGAGCACGAACACGCGGTCGCCCATCAGCACCGCCTCCTCGATCGAGTGGGTCACGAAGATCATGCTTGTCGGCCGCGTCTCCCAGATGCGCAGCAGTTCGAATTGCAGAATCTCGCGGGTCTGTGCGTCGACCGCCGCGAACGGTTCGTCCATCAGCAGCACATTTGGCCCGATCGCCAGCGCGCGCGCCAGCCCGCAGCGCTGCTGCATGCCGCCGGACATCTGGTAGGGATAGGCGTTCTCGAAGCCGGCCAGCCCCACCAGTTTGATGAAATGCGGCACGCGCTCGGCAATCTCGCCCGCGCTCGCGCCCGCCATGCGCAGCCCGTAGGCGACATTCTCCCGCACCGTCTTCCACGGGAACAGACCGAAGTGCTGAAACACCATGGCCATGCCGGCGATCGGTTCAGTCACGCGCTCTCGCCCGCACCATATCTCGCCGGCATCGACCGGGATCAGGCCGTCGATGCAGCGCAGCAGCGTGGTCTTGCCGCAACCCGAAGGGCCGACGATGGTGATGATCTCGCGCTCCCCGAGATCGAAATCGATGCCGCGAAACACTTCCAGCGCGCCGTATCGCTTGCTCAGTCCCCGGACGCAGATGCGGGCCGAGGTCGCGGCGGCTTGCGCGGCTGCGCCGGCCGGCTCGTGCAGCGCCACCGTGCTCATTGGTCCGCCCTGCTCCAGGGCGCGATCCGCCGCTCGACCCATTTCAGCGAGGCCGTCAGCGCGACTCCCAAGAACATCAGCAGGATCACCGGCACAAACGTTTTGTCTGTCTCGAAGACATTGGCGTAGCGCGTGATCATGAAGCCGAGGCCGGAGATGGTCGTGTAGAACTCCGCAATCACCATGCCGACCAGCCCACGGCCGATCGCGAGCCGGATGCCCGCCGCGATATACGGGACGGCGAACGGCAGCAGCACATCCTTCCACATCTGCCATTCCGACGAGCGGAAGGAGCGCGCAACTTCGAGCATGTTCTTGTCGCATTCGCGAACGCCCTGATAGGTGTTGATCAGGATCGGGAACACGGCGAACAGAAACACCACGATGATCTTGGCCTCCGTGTAGATGCCGAACCACAACACCAGCAGCGGAACCAGAGCGACCATCGGCGTCGAATAGAGCGCGTTGATCGGCAGTTCGAGCGCCCAGTCGACCGGCTTCACACGCGCCATCAGGACCGCCAGCGGAACGCCCACCGCGATCGAAATGACGAGCCCGTAGAACAAAATCTGCAAGCTCTCGGCGGCGTAGTAAGGCAGTTCGCCGCTGACGGTCAGTTCGTAGAATGCGACTGCGATCTTCGAGGGATACGAAAACAGGATCGGATTGACCAGCGGACCGAGCACTTGCCAAAGCACCAGGATCAACGCCAGGAACCCGTAGCGGAAGAACGCCCGCTGCTGCCAGAACGGCGTGTGCGCGGCGACGGCTGCCGCCGGACGCTCGGCGATGCCGACGGCGCGAGCCTCGTTGGCAATGGTCATCGTGATTGCTCCCGCTCGTATTTCAGTGCGGCTGGGATCAAACCTGCGCCGCGCGCCGGTCCAATCCCGCCGTCCGCGCGATGCCGCCCGCCGTGCCGATCATTCTTCCGACGGGCAGAGCGGGCCTTTGTATTCGCCGAGTTCCTTGATCGCCTCGTTTGCGAACGAAAGATCGACCATCTCTTCGTACGTCGGGGTCTGGCCCTTCGGGATGTTGCCGACACGCTCCATCAGCGCCGCGGTGGCGTTCACCCGCTTCGGCGTGAGCCCGTGGTTGGCGTCCCAGATGCACTTCTGCACCATGAAGTCGAGCGACTTCTCGACGACGTCCTGCGGCAGCTTGGTGTACTTGACCATGATCGGAATGACCTTGGCGCGGTCGGTGTAGATCAGCCGGGTCGCCTCGATGTGGCCTTTCACGAACGCCTTGACCGCGGCGGGCTGGTCCTTGATCAGCTTCTCGGTGACGGCCATCACGTTGTAGAGATTTTCCGGCTGGATTTCCCACATCCGTGCGATGGCGTGCAGGCTTGGAATCTTTTGTTGTGCGATGACCTCCTGCTCGACGTGCAGGATCGCGGTGTCGATCTGGCCGGCGACCAGCGCAGGCACGTCTTCCGTGGCGATGCTGACGAAACTGACGTCCTTGGGATCGATGTTGGCCGCGCGCAACACGCCACGCGCCAGTACGTCGGCGAAGCCGCCCGGCTCCTGGATGCCGATCCGCTTGCCCTTGAGGTCGGCCATCGTCTTGATGTTCTTGTTGACGACCATGGACGACTCGAGCTTCGGCATGTTGGCCAGGATCATCTTGGTTCCGGAGCCCTTGGCGCGGCCGACGGCCGAGAACGGGCCCGACGCGGACGCGACGTCTGCGCTGCCCGCCACCACCGCGCGGAAAGTGAAAACGCCTCCCGCCAGTTCGATGACCTTGATCTCGAGGCCGTACTTCTTGAACAGGCCGAGATCGTTGGCGATGTGCATCGGCATGTGAACGATGTTCGGCGGCGTCGTCGGCATGGCGACGATCAGCTTGTGCTGCGCGCTCGCGAGGCTCGGCGCTGCGAGCAGCGCGGCGCCGAGCGCGACGGACGTCATGCGTGAAAAAAACATACCCTTATCCTCCCTGTTCCCCTTCCCGCCGCATCGAACCGAAAATTGCTTGGCGTGGCTTTGAGCGCAACTCCCAGATGGAAGCCGAACTGACGTGAATGGTAGGCATTTTCTGAAGTGGCTGAAACCCTAGGTGCGAGGTGTGGCCGGCTCCAGGCAACAGGTCAGACTCTTCCGCATGGCCGCGACGTGTCCGTTGTGCCCTCAACATCTGCCGTGATGTTGCAGTGCCGCGAACGGCAGCCATGTGCCAATACGACGCAGAGGTAGAACTGTAGCCTCGTTGAGCGCGAGCGAAACCGCGCGACAATCCTGCCGGACCATAAGAGTCCCGGACTTCGCTTACGCTGCTACTGCCGCTCGTAAAACACCTCGTTGATCGTCACGCGCCCATCCCTTGGTGCGTCCGTGACGATGGTTTCCGGCTGCTGGCCTGCCATGCGAATGACGAGCTTGCCGCCATCGACCGTATACCGTCCGGAGTTTTCCCGATCGTTGCGTTCCGCCGTGTCGAAATCGAAGTCGGCAATGTCCTCCGGGACGTTAAGGAAATCGTAAGCGCGATACACGCGGCCATCGGCGGAAAGCAGATAATAATGCAGCGCCGTTTTGTAGTAATAACCGCCGCCGATCGTGTTCACCGTGTATTTCTGCCTCATGCCCATATAAAGCCCGGCGACCGCGCGGCCCGCCGCCGCGGTCAGGGGAGCCGGTGCATGCGCCGCTTCCGCTTCCACGCGCAAGGAGTCCCCCAGCGCAGTCAGGAATGGCATCGCGGCTTGCCAGCTTTGCCCCGTCCCGGCCGAAGCATCGACGATGGCCGCCTGATTCCCGACGATGATCAGCATGCGGGTATGCGGGTGCGGCACGCCGACGATGTTCTCGACGAAGTTCGCGACAATCGTGAGATCGGCGCCCGGAACAGCGACGGTCGCGAAGGCGGGCGGCGCGCCGACGTTCTCTTCCTGGTACTGCGGCATGATCCAATCGCGCAGCAGCGTCATCTGAAACGCCTGCTGAATATTCCCGGTGAAGGGCCGGAACGGATAGATCTGCACCGATGCCTTGAAACCGTTGAAGGCGTAATCGTCAGCCTGCGCGGTAACCGCCTGATACGCGTTCGCGGGCGGCATGTAGCGCAGCACCGGCAGCGTCGATTGGGCAGCCGCATCGGTCACGGCGAGCACCTGACGCGCGAAGTTCGTAGACGTCGCGAAGGCTTCGCGTGCGGCAGAGAATACCCCGTTCCCAGCAACCTTGGCCATATGCGATTGGCCATGGAAAGAATGGGGCCACGGGCCGATATCGGCGCGCACGGGCGGCACGGCCGGAAGACCGGTAAGGCTTTGTTTCCCAAATGAGTTTGAAATTGTAGGTCGGTCGGCCTTTGCCCCGGTCTCACCCAAGTCCTGGCCTAGCGTGCGCTCGATCGGCTGTGGGGTATCTGGGGATTCGGGGCGGGCGTGCGCTACCAATTTACGCTGCATTCACAAGCTCTGCTGCGTGCGCTTGTAGCGCCGACTGTGGCGGCAGCGGTGATGGCGCTTGCCGGATGCTCCCCCGGTGGAACGCCGGCCACCAATAACCGCCACATGCAACCCCTGTCGGAACGTATGCTGGCGGAGCTCGAAGCCAAGAACATGGAGAAGAAATCTCCGATCCTGGTGCGCATCTTCAAAGAGGAGGCGGAGCTCGAGGTTTGGAAACAGGACAGCTCCGGACGGTTCGCCCTCCTTCGCACGTACCCGATATGCCGCTGGTCGGGACAGCTCGGCCCCAAGATCAAGCAAGGCGACCGCCAGGCCCCGGAGGGCTTCTACACCATCACTCCCGGGCTGATGAATCCGAACTCCAGCAACTATCTCGCGATCAATACCGGGTTCCCTAATGCCTACGATCGGGCGAACGGACGCACCGGCGCCTTCCTCATGGTCCACGGCGACTGCTCTTCGAGTGGATGTTATGCCATGACCGACGAGCAGATCGCGGAAATCTACGCCCTCGCCCGGGAATCGTTTTTCGGCGGCCAGAAATCGTTCCAGCTCGAGGCGTTTCCGTTCCGGATGACGCCGCTTAACATGGCCCGGCACCGCAATTCGCCGCACATGGAGTTCTGGACAATGCTCAAGCAGGGCTACGACCATTTCGAGGTCACACATCTCGAACCCAAGGTCGACGTCTGTGAGAAGCGCTATGTGTTCAACGCCGAGTCGACGGCCCCATTCAGCCCTGCCGAACGCTGCCCGGCCTACAATGTGCGGGAGGACATTGCTGCCGCTGTCCGCGATAGACAGCGCCGCGACAGCATCCAGACTGCCGAGCTGATCAGCCGCGGCACGCCCATGGCCCCGGAGACGACGGGCATCGACGGCGGCATGAACCCCATCTTCCTTTCGGCGGTGAAGTCTCAAGGCGGCCCTGGCGCAAAGATTCGCACCGTCTCGGGTACGATCCCCGCGGACGTCAATCCTCCGGCTGACCCGGCTCAGATCGCGACCGGCAGCTTCGCGTCCGCCGAATAGAGGCCCGCGCCGGGGCCGCGGCCAATCTAAGCGGCGGCGATGAGCGCGGCGGCGAGTTCATCCGGCTGGTCCACCATCACGTCATGGCCGCAGGCGAAGCTGACGAACTGCCAGTCCCGATCGTCCTTGTAGCGCGCGCCAAATTGCTGAAACGGCGACGGCTCCCAGCCGGCGGCAAGCATGTACACGCGCTTCCGCACCTGCCGGCCACTGAGTGCAAGCTTCTGCTCGAATGTCGCCAGCGGGTGCTTGACGCACATCGCATCGACCCAGGCGGCGTCCTTGGCATTGACGGCGAACCTTGCCGCCGGAATCGGTGTGACCTTGTAACCCTGTCCGTTCTGCACGGCGTCGGCACGCATCTGTCCCGACTGCTCGGCCGGCAGATAATCGAACAGCGACTTGCCGTTTTCGGGCACGAAGGCGTCGAGATAGACCAGCGAACGGATCTTCGCCGCGATCTGCTCCGCGACGCCGGCGATGACCATGCCGCCATAGGAGTGGCCACACAGCACCACGTCCGACAATTCCTCGCAGCGGACGAGCCCGACGATGTCATGAACGTGCGAGTCGAGGTCGATCGCGCGGTTCATCAGGTGAGCGCGCTCGCCCAGCCCGGTCAAAGTGGGCGTATAGACCTCGTGCCCGGCTTGGCGCAGCAGCCGGGCCACCCGCTTGTAGCACCACCCGCCATGCCATGCGCCGTGAACCAGAACGAAGGTGGTCATGGTCATGCTCCGGCCAGTGGCCGCATCGGTGCAACCTACGATGTCGGCACCGGCTTGTCATCCGCGCCTAAGCTCGGCAGTTCAACCACCTGTTGGGAGAACTCACCACGAGCTTGAACCTGGTCGGCGGAAGGATACCGCCAGCGGCCGTGCGTCCAACCCGTCTCAGACGGCGAGTGCCTCCAGGATCAGGTTCGTGATCGCATCGGGATGTGAGATCAGCGCCAGATGGCTCGCCTCGATCTCGATCGTCTTCGCACCCATTCGTTTGGCCATGAAGCGCTCGAGGTCGGGATTGATCGTCCGGTCTTGGGTGGACACGGCATAGAAGGTCGGCTTGGTGCGCCAGGCGGCATTCGTCGTCCTTTCCGTCGTCAGCGACTTCTTGAACGGCTGCTGAACCGCGTAGAGGACGCGCGCCTCCTCCGGCGGCAGGTCGCCCGCGAAGTCGCGCAGGAAAGCCTCCTCGGACAACTGGCCCCAATCGTCGTTGAAGACGATGCCCGCCGTGGCCGGGGGCGTCGGATAGTTCCTTGCCAGCGCCGCATAGTCCTCGCCGGCATCGGGTGCCCGCGCAGCGACGTAGACGAGGGCGGTGACCTTCGGGTCCACCCCCACATCGGTCACGATCATTCCGGAGAAGGAGTGGCCGACGAGCACCGTCGGGCCCGGCTGCGCCGCGATCGCCCGCCGCGCGGCGTCCGACGCCTCATGCAGCGAGGTCAGAGGGTTCTGCACGCTGGTGCAGCTGACACCCTTCTGCTGGAGGCGGGCGATGACCTTCGACCAGCAGGAGCCGTCGGCGAACAGTCCGTGTACGAAGACGACATTCCTCGTCTTCGGCGATGTCTGGGCGCTGGCGACTCGATTGAGCAAGGGAAGGGCGGCGCTAACCGCGACAGCCCCGATCAAAGTCCGGCGGTTCATCGTAGTCTCCTTTTGAACTACGGGCGATTTCGCTCCGTAATGGGAAAACCGGTCGCGCGTCTTTCGGTGAGGATGCTCAGGGTTTTCATGGGAATCGCCGGCTGCTGCGCATGGATGGTGAGCGGCCAAGCGGCCGCCGCGCCGCCAAGCGTCACAATGAAATCTCGCCGCCGGGCCTGGATTGCCGTGTGACCTGCCACGGGGGTCATGCCATGCTGGAGAGACGGTTTTAATCGCGCGGTCTGTGCCCTGGAGGGCAGCACAAAACTTAACTTATGGAGGTTCGCCAACCAAGTGAATACGTCCTAATGCCCGGTGTGGGTCAAAAGCGGAAATCTCCGAAAGAGCAAATGCACGAGCGTGGGCGCGCTGTCATTGACAGCGATCAATATGGCAGTGGCCCGCCCGTCCGTGCTGACAAAACCGGAGATGTACTCGCCATTGACGGGCGCGGCCCCTCTATGACGAAGGAAGGAACCGTGACGACAGCACATGAATTGCGCATTCGCATGATGAAGCCCGGCGAGATCGCCATTGCCGCGGATTGGGCGGCCGCCGAAGGCTGGAATCCGGGTCTTGCGGACACGGCGTGTTTCGCCACCGTGGATCCCGACGGCTTTTTCATCGCGGAATACGGCGACGCGCCGGCTGCGACCATCTCCTGCGTCAATTACGACGAGCGGTTTTCCTTCCTTGGCTTCTACATCGTGCGGCCCGATCTGCGCGGCCGTGGTTTCGGTCTGCGCATCTGGAACGCCGCCATTGCGCACGCGGGCGCGCGCACCATCGGCCTTGACGGCGTGGTGGCGCGACAGGAGAACTACAGGAAATCGGGCTTCGCGCTCGCCTATCCCAATGTCCGCTACGGCGGCAGGGTGAGTCCGTCCTCGTCGCCGCCGGGGGATATCGTTGCGCTGGGCCAAGTGCCGTTTGCAGCGGTGGAGGCCGACGATGCGACGGTCTTTCCGGCGTCGCGCACGGCGTTCCTGAGCTGCTGGCTCGCTGCCCCCGGCCATGTCGGCCGCGCGCTCGTGCGCGACGGCGGGCTCGCCGCCTGGGGCGTGATCCGCCCCTGCCGCACGGGGTACAAGATCGGCCCGCTCAACGCCGACGACCGCGCTGCGGCCGAAGCCGTGTTCACTGCGCTGGTCACGGGCGTGGGTGGCGGCGAGATTTTTCTCGACGCGCCGAGCGTCAATCGCGACGCGGTCGCGCTCGCTCACGATCATGGTCTTGCACCGGTGTTCGAGACCGCCCGGATGTATACCGGTCCGATCCGGCCGCTCCGCCTCGAGCGGGTGTTCGGCATCACCACGTTCGAGCTGGGATGATGCGGAGGCCTACGTCGTCCCGGCGGCGCGCTGCCTGAGGCGGCGGTGGTTATAGCCGAAGGTTGGCGTTTGACCCATCCACAGCGTCATTGCCGGGGCTTGACCCGGCAATCCATCCCACTGAATGGACTCTTTTTGATGGATGCGCGGGTCAGGCCCGCGCATGACGAAGCGCTACTCGTTCTTGCCGCCGAGCTGCTTGAGCTTGGCAAAGACGGCGTCGACGTCAAGCTCGTCCGCGGGCTTCTTCTCTTCGGGCTCGGGCTCGCGGCGGATGGTGGTTTCCGACGCCGGCAGCAGCGTGGCGCTCTCGGCCTCGACGCTGGCGGGCTTCTCCTTGGCGGCGCGGTGCACCTCGAGATCGAGATCGATCTGCGAGCACAGACCGAGCGTGACCGGGTCCATCGGCTGCAGGTTCGATGCATTCCAGTGAGTGCGCTCGCGGATCGCCTGGATGGTCGACTTGGTGGTGCCCACAAGCCGCATGATCTGGCTGTCCTTGAGCTCGGGATGGTTGCGCACCAGCCACAGGATCGCGTTGGGCCGGTCCTGGCGGCGCGACACCGGCGTGTAGCGCGGGCCCTTCTTCTTCTTGGCTTCCGGCAGGCGCACCTTGGGGTCCAGCAGCTTGAGCCGGTAGTTCGGGTCGGCAACCGCCTTCTCGATCTCCTCGCGGCTGAGCTGGCCGGTGAGCACGGGATCGAGGCCCTTGATGCCCTGCGCCGCATCGCCGTCGGCGATCGCCTTCACCTCGAGCGGGTGCAGCTTGCAGAAATCCGCGACCTGGTCGAACGAGAGCGCGGTGTTCTCCACCAGCCACACGGCGGTTGCCTTCGGCATCAGCGGTGCTGCCACCATGATAAATCTCCTCTGCGCTCCACCCGCCCTGGAGGCGAAGCTTGGTGTCATCGGCGATGACGGAAGTGTCCGGAATATAGGCACTCCCCACCGCCCGGCGCAATGGCCCGCGGCAGCGAAGTCGTGCCGCCGGCGAGCCGCAAGGATCCGGCTTTTTCGGTCGGCGACAGCGCGAATTGCGCGGCGGCCCGAACGGGGCGGCGGCTACCCGCAGGTCGGATCGAGCACGATCTTGCCCACTGGCTCGCCCGATTCCACCAGCCGGTGCGCCTCGGCGGCACGCGAGAGCGGCAGAATCCGGTCGATCTGCGCCCGGACCTTGCCTTGCGCCGCGGCGGCGAAGCATCGCGGAACGTCGGGCGGATGATAGCCGGGCCTGCCCTTGATGGTGATCCGCTTGTGGTAGAGGTGGGAAAAATCGATCGTAACGTTGGGCCCGCCGTGGGCGCCGGCGGTGACCAGCCGGCCGTCGAAACCGATGGCCTGGAAAGCCAGGGGCAGCACCTTCGGATTGGCGATATTGTCGTAGAGCACGTTCACGCCCTTGCCGCCGGTGAGACGCAGAACCTCGGCTTTGAGATCGTGCGTGTTGTAATTGACGCCGTGATCGGCGCCGAGCTCGACGCCGGCCTTGACGCGCTCGTCGGACCCGGCGGCCGCGATCACGGTCGCGCCGATCACGTTCTTGGCGATCTGGATGCCGATGGTGCCGAGATTGCCGCCGGCGCCCATGATCAGCACGGTCTCGCCCGCCTTGAGCTCGGCGACATTGAAAAGGAGATTCCACGCGGTCGGCACGTGGCGCATGATCACGGCCGCCTGGTGGAAGTCGAGGCCGTCCGGAATCGCGATGGCCGCACAGGCCGGCACGGCGACCATTTCGGCGAAGCCGCCCGGCCGCTTGATCCCCATCATCCCGGTCGGACCGCGGTAGTCTTCGTCATCCTCCGGGCAAACCTGGAGCGGCATCACGCCGGCAGCGGCGACGCGCATTCCCGCCCGCCAGCGCCCGACGCCGGGTCCGACCGCGTCGACGATCCCCGCGCAATCGACACCCGGGATGAGTGGAAGCGCGGGTCCGCGGGCCGCCTCTCGCCCGGCGCGCAGGCTCACGTCGAGCACGCGATTGACGGTGGCGGCATGAATCGCGGATGCGGATTTCGCCCGCGCGCGGCTCGGGGTCCGGCACGTCCTCGTATCTGAGAACGTCGGGCGGGCCAAATTCGTGGATGACGATGGCTTTCATGCGCTCCCCTGGAATCCCCACATCAATCGATCTTGACGCCGGCGTCGCGCACGATGCGCTCCCATTTGCGCGCATCGGCCTTGACGAGGGCGGCGAACTCCGACGCCGTCATGACGGCGGGGTCGACGAAGTTGGCCGCGAGCCGCTTCTTTGCGTCGGCATCCCGGGCAAGCTCGCGCACATAGCCGTTGAGCTGCTCGATGATGTCCTTCGGCGTGCCGTGAGGCGCGAACAGCGAAAACCAGGTCGAGGTCTCGAAGCCGGGAAATCCCTGCTCGGCGAACGTCGGCACGTCCGGCACATAGGGCGCGCGTTCGGGCGTGGCGGCGCCGAGGATGCGCAGCTTCCCCTGGCGGACGAATTCGATATGCGGCCCCATGGACACGAATGTCACCTGCACGTCGCCGCCCAGCACGGCCGCGACCGCGGGCGCGGTGCCGCGGAATGGCACGAAGACGAGTTTCAGTCCGGAGCGACGATTGAATTCGTGTGCCGCGAGGTCGGGCGTCGTGCCAACGCCAGCCGAGGCGTAGCTCACCTTGTCCGGCTGGGCTTTGGCATAGGCGATGAAATCCTGCAGCGTGGCGGCCGGCACATGACTGTTCACGACGAGAAAGAGCGGCACGGTGCCGATCGCTCCGACCGGCACCAGATCGTTGAGGGGATCGTACGGCATGTGCCGCATGAGATGCGGATTGATGACGATGTTGCCGGTATTGGCGACGCCCAGCGTGTAACCGTCGGGCGGCGCCTTGGCGACCGCATCCATGGCGATATTGCCGCTCGCACCCGGCCGGTTGTCGATCACCACCGGCTGGCCTGTCCTGGCAGTGACGTGGGCGCCGAGAATGCGGGCGGCGAGATCGGTGACGCCGCCGGCCGAGGTCGAGACGATGAGCTTGAGCGGTCTTGCCGGATAGCCTTCGGCGAATGCGGGGCTGCCACCGGCGGCAACGAGTGCGGTCAGGATCGCAAGCGCACGGATCATGTTCACTCTCTGCCGTTCGATGACGATTTTGGCAAGCCGCGAAGCCCGCGTCGATTGCAGCGCCTTCGTGCCCCAGCCTAAGGTCTCGCGTTGTCCGCCGCGAAACGGGGTGACGGTCCATGGACGTGAACGACAAATACGCCTGTGCCGAGTTGATCCAGCGCTGGGGACTCTATCGCGACCAGGGGAGGTGGCCGGAGCTGCTCGCCACCTTCGTGCCGGAAGGACAGATCGCCGTCTCCTGGTTCAGCGGGAGCTTTGTCGACTTCGTTGAGCGCTGCCGGCGGAGCTTTGACGCCGGGCAGCGTTCCAAGCACCAGATCTTCCCGTCGGTCGTGCGCGTCGCCGGCGATCGCGCGCTGGCCGAGACCAACATCGTCATTCTGGTGCGTCAGCGCATCGCCGACGTGCTGGCGGACATGACGTCCTATGCGCGCTTCCTCGACCGGCTTGAACGGCGCGGCGGGCGCTGGGCAATCCTGGAGCGCGCCGCCATCTACGAGCGCGATCGCCTCGACCCGGTCGAGCCGTCGCCGGCTTTCGACAAGCTGTTCGCGGCGACCGACCTGTCGGTCTATCCGGAAGCCTACCGCTACATGGCGGCGCGGCTCGTTGCCGCCGGCCGCAGCCTGGCGCCGGTGGTTTACGGCGATGGCGCTCCGCAGACGGCGCAGTTGTATGCGCGCTATGCCGCCTGGCTTGAGGCGACCTGACGGCGCCAGCCCGGGCGACCGGACCGCCACGCGGCATGGGTCGCTGGGGCGGCGGCGGCAGCAGCGCGCACCGCCGGTGCCGCCAGCCCTCGCTTGACAGACGGAAGGCGTAAGGCCATGTCCGGGGGCCGCGACAGTCCCGAACCGAGGCCCGCATGAGCGCGTCCCAAGCCCCTGGAACCGGCGAGAAGCCCGCGCTGAGGGTGCTTCTGTGCTCGCCGCGTGGCTTCTGCGCCGGGGTGGTTCGCGCCATCGACACGGTCGAGCGGGCGCTGGCGCGCTACGGCGCGCCGGTCTATGTCCGCCACGAGATCGTGCACAACCGTTACGTGGTCGAGAGCCTCAAGGCCAAGGGCGCCGTCTTCGTCGAGGAGCTCGACGAGATTCCCGAGACCGGCGCGCCCGTCATCTTCTCCGCCCACGGGGTGCCGAAATCGATCCCGGCCGAGGCCCAACGGCGCAATTTCTTCGCGCTCGACGCCACCTGTCCGCTGGTTACCAAGGTGCATCGCGAGGCCGAGATCCACCACAAGCGCGGACGCGAGATCGTGCTGATCGGCCATGCCGATCATCCCGAGGTGGTGGGAACGGTGGGGCAGCTTCCGGCCGGCGCCATTACGCTGGTCCAGTCGGTCGATGAGGTCGCGCATTTCACGCCCCGCGATCCCGGCCGTCTCGCCTATGTGACGCAAACGACGCTGTCGGTCGACGACACCGCCGGTATCGTCGCTGCGCTCAAGGCGCGCTTCCCGCAGATCCACGGGCCGCACAAGGAAGACATCTGCTACGCCACCACCAACCGCCAGGAGGTGGTCAAGAAGGTGGCGCCGATGGTCGAGGCCATGATCGTCGTTGGGTCGCCCAACTCGTCCAATACGCAGCGCCTCAAGGAGGTGGCGGAGCGCTCCGGCTGTCCGCGCGCGGCGCTGGTGCAACGTGCCAAGGAGATCGACTGGTCGGTGTTCAGCTCGATCGCGACCCTCGGCGTCACCGCCGGCGCCTCCGCTCCGGAGGTTCTGGTCGAGGAGGTGATCGGCGCCTTTGCCGAGCGCTACCGGGTGAGCGTGGAGACCATCACGACCGCCGACGAAGACATGTTCTTCCCCCTGCCGCGGGTATTGCGCGACACCGAGGCGGCGGAATGATGTTCCTGACCACTGTCTGCTGATCTGGCGCCGCCCGGCAGCCGGCACGCGCGCGAGGGATATCAGTGGCCGTCTACACCGACGTGGTGGCGGAGGACCTCGGGGCCTTTCTTGCCGGCTACGACATCGGGGAGTTGCTGGCCTACAAGGGCATCGCGGAAGGGGTCGAGAACTCGAACTTTCTGGTCCACACCAGCCGCGGCTATTTCATCCTCACCCTCTACGAGAAGCGCGTCGCGGCGAAGGACCTGCCGTTCTTTCTCGGCTTGATGGAGCACCTGCACGCGCGCGGCATCACCTGCCCGCAGCCGGTGAAGAACAGGCAGGGCGAGGTGCTTGGCCACGTGGCCGGTCGCCCGGCGGCGATCATCACTTTCCTCGACGGCATGTGGATCCGTCGGCCATCGCCCGGCCATTGTGCCGCGCTCGGCGCCGCGCTGGCGCGGTTGCATCTCGCCGGCCTCGATTTCGAGCGCAGTCGCGCCAACGCCTTGTCGGTCGGCGGCTGGCGGGCGCTCTTCGATCATTGCGGCGCGCGCGCCAACGAGGTGCAGCACGAGTTGCGGCCCTTCCTCGCGGCGGAACTTTCGCATCTGGAAGCCGTGTGGCCGCGGAAGCTGCCAGAGGGGGTCATTCATGCCGATCTCTTCCCCGACAACGTGTTTTTTCTCGGCAACAAGCTGTCCGGACTGATCGACTTCTATTTCGCCTGCACCGATGCGCTCGCCTATGACGTCGCGATCTGCCTCAATGCCTGGTGTTTCGAGACCGACCATTCCTACAATGTGACCAAGGGCAAAAGCCTGCTGCAGGCCTACGGACAGGTGCGGCCGCTGTCGGAGCAGGAACGCGACGCATTGCCGTTGCTTGCGCGCGGTGCGGCCTTGCGCTTCCTGCTGACGCGGCTGGTCGACTGGTTCGACGTCCCGCCGGGCGCGCTGGTGCGGCCGAAGGATCCGCTCGAATACTATCGCAAGCTGCGCTTTCATCAGGGGGTCAACAGCGTGCGCGACTACGGGATCGAGGGAAGATGAATTTGGCGCCGCGAAGCCGAGCTGCGCAATCGTGGAGCACTAAACTCCCACGGACACAGGCGAAGCTCGCCAAGCTTGAACGCTCGAACCCGCTGTTCTTTGTTCGAGGGTTGTTCATCGCATGACCGAACCGCACGTCGTCGTACACACCGACGGGGCCTGCTCGGGTAATCCCGGTCCGGGCGGCTGGGGCGCCATCCTCGCCTTCGGCGATCGCGAGAAGGAATTGAAGGGCGGCGAGGCGCACACCACCAACAACCGCATGGAGCTGATGGCAGCGATCTCGGCGCTCGAAGCTCTCAAGCGGCCGTGCCTGGTCGATATCCATACCGACAGCCAATATCTGCGCAATGGCGTCATGTCGTGGATCAATCAGTGGAAACGCAACGGCTGGCGCACCGCGGACAGGAAACCGGTCAAGAACGTCGATCTCTGGCAGCGCCTTGATGCGCTGCTGACCCGCCACCGTGTGCGCTGGCACTGGGTGCGCGGTCACGCCGGCCATGTCCTGAACGAGCGGGCCGACGAGTTGGCGCGCGAGGGGCTGAAGGAGGCGCGCTCGGGTGGCGCCACCAAGCCGTCGGCGCCCGCCGCCGACGCCTAGTCCGCCTTGGATAGACGCGGTTGCCGCAATCCGGCTCTTTGCGATGTTGTGCGACCGGACCCCATGCTATAAAGCACCTGCAGTCCGTCTGCGGCCACGGACACCCTTCGCGTGGGGTCAGATTCGGCAATGTCGCTGCGGGGGTCGGACAAGGTGGCAAAGCGCCGCTTTCAACTCGTCCTGATCAAACCGTCGCACTACCATGATGACGGGTATGTCATCCGCTGGTGGCGGGCGCTCATTCCATCGAACTCGCTGGCTTCGGTCTACGGGCTCGCGCTCGACTGCGCGAAGCGGCAAGTGCTCGGTCCCGACGTCGAAATCGACATCGAGCTCATCGACGAGACCAACACCCGCGTCAACATACCGAAGCTGATCCAGCGCTTTCGCCGCCACGATCTGTTCGGTCTGCTGGCGCTCGTGGGGGTGCAGTCGAATCAGTACCCGCGCGCGCTCGATCTGGCGCGGCCACTGCGCGCGGCCGGCATTCCGATGGCCATCGGGGGCTTTCACGTCTCCGGCTGCCTGTCGATGCTCGACGGGTCGGCCATCGACCTCGATCTCGCGCGCGATCTCGGCCTTTCCATCTTCGCCGGCGAAGCGGAGGAGCGACTGGAGATCGTCCTGCGCGATGCCGCGGCGGGCCGCCTGCAGCCGCTCTACAACTTCATGAAGGACCTGCCGTCGATCGGCGGCACACCGATCCCGTTCCTGCCGCATCAATTCGTCCGGCGCACCGCCGGCACCAATACCAGCTTCGACGCCGGCCGCGGCTGTCCGTTCCAGTGCTCATTCTGTACCATCATCAACGTGCAGGGGCGCAAGTCGCGCTACCGGTCGCCCGACGATATCGAGAAGATCGTGCGGGACAATTGGGCCCAGGGCATCTCCCGCTTCTTCATCACCGACGACAATTTCGCCCGCAACCGGGAATGGGAGGCGATCTACGACCGCCTCGCCAAGCTGCGCGAGGTCGACAAGATTCCGCTCGGCCTGATGATCCAGGTCGACACGATGTGCCACAAGATCCCGAACTTCGTGGAGAAGTCCAAGCGTGCGGGCGTCACGCGCGTGTTCATCGGGCTCGAGAACGTCAATCCGGACAACCTGGCCGCCGCCAAGAAGAAGCAGAACAAGATCACCGAGTACCGCAGGATGCTGCTGGCCTGGAAGGCGCAGGGCATCTTCACCTATGCCGGCTATATCCTGGGCTTCCCCGGCGACACACCGGAATTGATCCGGCGCGACATCTCCATCATCCAGCGCGAACTTCCGCTCGACATGCTCGAGTTCAACATCCTCACGCCGCTTCCCGGCTCCGAAGACCATAAAGTGCTGTGGGGCAAGGGCGTCGACATGGATGCCGATCTCAACAAATACGACCTCGAGCACGCGGTGACGGATCATCCCAAGATGACCCGGCAGGAGCTGGAGGCGATCTATCAGGAGGCATGGGGGCTTTACTATACGCCCGCGCATATCGAGACGCTGCTTCGGCGTGCGGTCGTGACCAACATTCCCTTGCTGAGCTTCACGAAGGTGCTGGTGCAGTTCACGACCATGATGCAGGTCGAGAAGGTGCACCCGCTGCAAAGCGGGCTGTTTCGCCTCAAGCACATCGGCGAACGCCGGCCCGGATTGCCGGCCGACTCCGCCCTCACGTTCTATTCGCGCTACGCGGCGGCCCTGCTGGTCAACAATCTCAGGCTGGTCGCCACGATCTGGTGGATGTTCCGGCTCAAGCGCCGGATCGAGCGTGATCCCGACCGGCATCGCTACACCGACCAGGCCCTCACGCCGGTCCGGGATGACGAGGAGGAAACGCTCGATCTCCTCACCAAGACCGACGGCGCGAGGGCCGCGATCGCGCATCAGCGTAAAGTGGAGCGGCTCACCCACGCGGCAGTTGGTTGAGCCGGGCTTGATCTGCGCTTGCGCCGCTGAATCTTGCGGGATCAGAGCTGCTTGAGCAGGGCGTCACCGCCGGAGACCTGGACCTGGCCCGGCGCCTCCTCGACATTGAGCTTCTTCACCACGCCGTCCTCGACCAGCATGGCATAGCGCTTCGAGCGCGTCCCCAGCCCGTTGCCCGAGCCGTCGAAGGTGAGGTCGATCGCCTTGGCAAACTCGCCGTTGCCGTCGGCCAGGAAATCCACCTTGTCGGCCGCCGTCGCCTTCTTCCAGGCGTCCATCACGAACACGTCGTTCACGGAGGTGACGGCGATCGTATCCACGCCCTTGGCCTTGATGGCGTCGGCGTTCTGGGTGATGGAGGGGACGTGCATCTTGTGGCAGGTGCCGGTGAAAGCGCCGGGCACCGCAAACAGCGCGACCTTCTTGCCCTTGAAGATTTCGTCCGTGGTCCTCCACGCCGGCCCGTCCGACGTCATCACACGAAACTTTGCCTCGGGCACTCGATCGCCGACCTTGATGGCCATGACTGTCATCCTCTCGCTTAGGGTTGGAAACCTTTTCTAGAGCATGATCCCATAGCCCGCAGACGTTCCGGTGAGATCACGCGACCGGACAAATACTCAGAGCGACATCGCAATTGAATCCGCAGCGATGTCGTTCGGCGCCTCCCGCGCGTTGTTCGGAAAGTCATTGGCGCGGGCCGCCGGGACCAAATTAGCGCGCCCAGCGAATTAGTCGAGATGGGCCACGACCTCGACCGCGCTGTTGCCGGCAACTGCGGTGAGGGTAATGGGTGCGCCCTCGTACTTGGCTCCCGGGGGTGCGCCGTCGAGTTCGAAGGCGAAGCGCCGCAAGCCTGCGGGTGCACCGTCGATCGCCACGGGTACCGGCAGCGCCCATTCCGGTGTCGGACCCTCGGCGAACAGGGCGACGTCGGCTCCGGACGGCGCCGCGACCTCGACGACGATACGCGGCCGACCAGGGCCGCCTTCGCGTCGCACCGACCGGATGGCGAGCGGCGAGCCTGTGCTGACGGCGACCTTCTTTGGCAGCCGCGCCTCGGCGGCGGCGAGCGGGGCGTCGAACGACGTCGGCGCGCCGGTCAGCACCAGCTCGGCCTTGCCTTCGACCGGCACGCACAGCTTCTCGCAGATCGCGTAGTCGAGCTTGAGACGCAACGTGACCGGCTTCGCCCGTTGCTGCGGGACGATCGCAAGCGGCAGGATCACGTCGCCGGAATAACCGATCGTGACCAGATTCTGCTCTGGAATACGCTGGGGTGCCGGCCACAGCACCTCAACCGCCTTAACGTTCTGCGAGCGCGCAAAGTCGAAGCGCGGCGGCACGCCGGCGTCGCCGGGATAGCGCCAATAGGTGTGCCAGCCCGGCTTGAGCCGGATCTCGACGCCGGCGCGCAGCGGCCCCGTCTTGTCCGCCGGCATCGACCCTGCGATCAACCGCACGGCGCTGCGCGCATCGCCGTCCCAGCGCGAGGCGTCATCCGCTGCGGCCATGCCAGTCGCGCCGATCAGGCTGATCGCGCAAACCCCGAGCGCGCAGGACGCGGCTGTGCGCCGCAGCCGATCAAGGCTGGTCATCATGCGGGCGGATCTAGGACGAAACTTTTCGCCTGCCATTGAATTCATCGTGAGGAGAAACCGGCTGGTCGGGCCCAGCCCTGGAAAGATACATGAAAGCGCCACATATCTTACCTCGTCTTACCTCACGCGGCCTCGGAATTGTGGCACGACGGATGCATAGACTTTCGACCAGTGGCGCGTCGTTTGCAATCGGCACCCAATCAGGTAGCATTTCGACATGAAATTCAGTCGTAAGACCGGCATGGCAGGCGACAACGGGTTGCCCGGCGCCGATCCCGACGCGCCGCCGTCGGGACCTGCAGCGTCCGGCAAATCGGGCAAATCCAAGCCGCAGCAGCGCAAGAGCTCGAAGCGCGGTTATCTCGACGGCCAGATGCTGATCGCGATGCCGTCCATGGGCGATGATCGCTTCGCACGCAGCGTCATCTATGTCTGCGCCCATTCGACCGAGGGTGCGATGGGCATCATCGTGAACCAGCCGGCGGCGCATATCAGCTTTCCCGATCTGCTGGTGCAACTCGACGTCATCCCAGCCGCGGACCTGATCCAGCTTCCCTCGCGCGCCGGAGGCGTCAAGGTGCTCAAGGGCGGTCCGGTCGATACCCAGCGCGGTTTCGTGCTGCACTCGAGCGACTTCTTTATCGAAAACTCGACGCTGCCGATCGACGAAGGCGTCTGTCTCACCGCCACCCTCGACATCCTGAAGGCGATCGCGCGCGGCGACGGGCCGCGCAGTGCGATTCTCGCGCTCGGCTATGCCGGATGGGCGCCGGGCCAGCTCGAAAACGAGATCCAGCACAACGGCTGGCTGCACTGCTCGGCCGATCCCGAATTGATTTTCGGCCAGGACACCGGTGGAAAATACGAGAAGGCGCTGAAGAAGATCGGGATCGACCTCGGCATGCTCTCGAGCGAAGCCGGACACGCCTAAAGCAAAGAGTTTGCAACTTTTCGAGATCTAGCCGACAGGCAGGGCGGCCGCGGCTCCGCCATGCGGGTGGCCCGCAGTCTCGGCGTCTACTGCACGATCCGCTTGCGTGGCGCGGGGTCGCTGTGTTCCATCGGACTGTCGGACTGCAGCAGCGCTTTGGCGCTGTCCGCGCTCATCGGCTCGCCGAAGTAATAGCCCTGCGCATATTCGCAGCCGAGCTGATAAAGCTCCACCGCATCTGAATCGGTTTCGGCGCCCTCGGCCACCACCTCCATGCCGAGATCGTGCGCGAGCGCGATGATCGAGCGCAGGATGACCGGACGCACGCCTTTGCCGTTCGCGCGTACGAACGACTGATCGATCTTGATCGTGTCGAAGGGAAACCGTTGCAGGTAGGCGAGCGAGGAATGACCGGTGCCGAAGTCGTCGAGCGCCAGGCCGGCGCCCAGGTCGCGGATGCGCTGCAGCATCTGCGCCGTGTGCTCGGGGTTCTCCATCACCAGCGATTCCGTGAGCTCCAGCTTGAGCGTGCCGCGCGCCAGGCCGGCGCGCGCAATCACCGTGCGCAAGTCGTGGATGAGATCCTGCCGCAGCAATTGCCGCGACGACACGTTGACGCTGGCGAAGACCGGATCGCGCTGGCGCACCGTGCGCTGCCATGTGCTGAGCTGGCGCGCGGTGCGCTCCAGCACGAACATGCCGAGATCGACGATGAGACCGACCTCCTCGGCGGTGGCGATGAACTCGGCCGGCGAGGTGCGCCCCATCTTGGGATGATCCCAGCGCGGCATCGCCTCGAATCCGGCGACCGAGCGATCTTCGAGCCGCACGATCGGCTGGTAGAGGATGGTGATCTCGTCGCGCTCGAGCGCCCGGCGCAGCTCCGCTTCGAGCGTCACGCGGTCGGACTTGCGCGCCCGCATCGACGGCTTGAACAGCTCGATGCGGTCCCCGCCGATCCGCTTGGCGTGATACATCGCGAGCTCGGCGTCCTTGAGCACCTCCTCGCCGCGGTGCGGCTCTCCGTCGCTGAGCGCGATTCCCATGGAGGCGGTGAGGAAGAGCTCGCGGTCATTGAAGGTGATGGGCGCGCGCAATCCCTTGCGCAGCGTCTCGGCGAAGGTGACGATGTGGTCGGGCTCGCGTTCCGACAGCAGGATGAGCGCGAACTGGTCGCCGGCGAGCCGCGCCAGCGTGTCCTGCGGCTTGAGCAGGCGGCCGAGCCGGCGCGCCAGCGTCAGCAGGATCGAGTCGCCGACCGCGATGCCGACCGAGTCGTTGACCTGCTTGAACCGGTCGAGATCGATCACGATCACGGTCGGCTTGATCGCAGGATCGGCCCTGGCGAAGGCGAGCACGCTCTCCAGGCGATCGAGGAACAGCTCGCGATTGGGCAGCCCGGTCAGGTTGTCGTGCACGGCGTCGTGCAGGAGCCGCTCCTCGGCGTTCTTGAACTCGGTGACGTCGGTGAGCGTGCCCACCAGTCGCACCACCTCGCCATCCGACCCGACCACGGGTCGCGCCTTGAGCGCGAACCACAGATAATGACCGTCGGCGGTGCGCAGCCGGAAGTCCTGGCTCAGCCGGCCGCGCCGTTGCTCCAGCACGCTGTCGAGCACGGCGCGGAAGCGGTCGCGGTCGAGCGGATGCAGCACGTCGAGCCAGCGGGCCGCCGAGCCTTCGAGCGAGCCGCGCTTGACGCCGAGCAGCACCTCGGTCTCCGGGCTGGTGAAGACCTTGTCGGCGGAAACGTCCCAGTCCCAGATCATGTCGCCGGCACCGGTCAGCGCGAGGGCCCGCCGCTCCACGTCGGAGACGATGCCGCTGGTCACCCCGCCGGCGAAGGCGTGCTGCATCACCGTAAAGCCGATCAGCATCACGATCAGCACGAGGCCGCCGAGGAGCGCCGGACCGACGATGTCGTTGGTAATGACCGCGGTGATCGCCAATGCCGCGGCGATGACCCACACCATGAGCAGGAACCAGGTCGGGATCAGCAGCACGGCGCGGTCGGAGCCGTGGAACGACAGATAGACCACGAGCGCGAAGCCGAGCACGGCGACGACGACGAGCGACACCCGTGCGATACCCGACGCTATCGGCGGCTCGTACAAGGCGAGCGCAACCAGCGCGGCCAGGAACGCGAGCCACGCGAGCGTGATGTGGGCGTAGCGCACGTGCCAGCGGTTGAGGTTGAGATAGGCGAACAGGAACACGACCAAGGTTGCCGCCAGGATCGCCTCGCCCGATGCTCGCCAGATCTGCTCTGAATCGGGCGACAGCGCGAACACCTTGCCCCAGAATCCGAAGTCGATGCCGATATAGACCAGCACCGCCCAGCCCAGCGCGGCGGCGGCGGGAAACATGATGCTGCCCTTGACCACGAACAGGATGGTCAGGAACAGCGCCAGCAGACCCGCGATGCCGATGACGATACCGTGGTACAGCGTGATGCTGTTGACCTTGTCCTTGTAGGCTTCGGGCTCCCACAGATAGAGCTGGTTGAGCTTGTCCGTGCGCAGCTCCAAGACGTAGGTCATGACGCTGCCGGGATCGAGGGTGATGCGGAAGATGTCGGCGGTGGCGCTGTCCTGGCGCTCGGGGCGCTCGCCGCTCGAGGTGATGCTGGCGACGCGGGAGCGGCCAAGATCGGGCCAGAACACGCCCGAGCCCACCATGCGATAGTGCGGCACGACGATCAGCCGCTCGATCTGCTCGTCGCCGGAATTGGCGAGCGCGAACACGGCCCAGTTGGTGTTGCCCTCGCGTGCGCGCACGTCCATGCGGCGGACGATCCCGTCGGGCCCGGGAGCGGCCGATACCAGCAGGCGGTCGCCGTCGGTGCGCTGGCGTTCGACGGCGTCGGTGAGATCGATCGCGGGCGCATCGGTGCGCACGTTGATCGCCTCGACCGCAAGCGCGGGAGCGAGGCCGACCGCGACCACGGTCAGCATGGCCGCTACCCAGGCGCGGACGAGATACAACCGACGTCCTCCCAGCTTCACCCCTGTCGACCCCTTTGCCGAGCTTCGCCGGACTGACGCAATTCCGCGAGCGGGCTACTGCTAGCCAACTTTACGTCGATTTCGCGACCCGTGCGAGCCGGACGCGGCCGCGGCCGGGCCCTGACTGACTAGCCAAGTGCGGGCAGAAGTGCAAGGAATTCAAACGATTAGTGAGGTCGTTCGGCACCGGCAGCGGGCTCGGCCGCGACCCGTCCCGCGGGCGTCGCGAGGCAGTGCCGCCCTCGCCGGCGCGGCCGCCTAGACCACCAGCACGATCTTGCCGATATGGGCGCTCGCATCCATGCGGGCATGCGCCTGGGCGGCGTGGGCGAGCGGGAAGGTGCTGTCGATCAGCGGCCTGACCTTGCCGGCGGTGACGAGAGGCAGCACGTGCCGCTCCACGTTGTGCGCGATCGCGGCCTTGTCCGGGATCGAGCGCGCGCGCAAGGTCGATCCCGTATGCGTGAGCCGCTTGAGCATGATGCGATGGAAATCAACGGTCGCCTTCGCGCTGCCCTGAAAGGCGATCTGCACCACGCGTCCTTCGACCGCCGCGGCTTCGTAGTTGCGTTCGATATAGTCGCCACCGATCATGTCGAGGACGACGTCGGCGCCCTTGCCTTCGGTGGCGGCCTTGGTCGCCGCGACGAAATCTTCGGTCTTATAGTTAACCGCGATGTCGGCGCCGAGCCTGCGGCAGGCGTCGCATTTTTCCGCCGAGCCCGCGGTCGTGATCACCCGCGCGCCGAAGGCCTTGGCGAGCTGGATCGCGGTGGTGCCGATGCCTGAGGCGCCGCCATGGACGAGCAGGGTTTCGCCCGCGACCAGGCGCCCGCGCTCGAAGGTGTTGTGCCAGACGGTGAAGAAGGTCTCGGGGAAAGCGGCGGCTTCGATCGGCGTAAGCCCCGGCGGCACCGGCAGCGCATGGCTCTCGTGCGCCACACAATATTCGGCGTAGCCACCGCCGATCACGAGCGCCATGACGCTGTCGCCGACCTTCCAGCGCGTGACGCCGGCGCCCAACGCCACCACCTCGCCGGCGATCTCCAGGCCCGGAATGTCGGTTGCGCCCTTGGGCGGCGGATAGCGGCCCTGCCGCTGCATCACGTCCGGCCGGTTGACGCCGGCGGCGGCAACCTTCACCAGCACCTCGCCGTCGGCGGGCCGGGGCAGCGCCCGCCGCTCGGGCACCAGCATGTCGGGTCCGCCGGGCGCGCGGATCGCAATCACGGTCATCTCGGCGGGCAGCGCCATGGAACGTCCCCGATTGATGCGACGAGTGGCGTTTTTTTAGTGAAGGGCGGAAGATGTGACAACGGCAGGGGCCGCGGTTATTTTCCGCCGGGGTTGCGAGCGGAGGCGCCCATGCCGGCAATGGACGAAGACGACCGCCCGAAGAAAAAGATCATACACGAGATCGGGCAGGATCTGGCCCTGCTCTCCATCGGCGAGCTTGCCGAGCGCATCGCGCTGCTCAAGGAGGAGATCGACCGCCTGCAGGCCGCGGTCGCCCGCAAGCAGGGCTCGCGCACGGTCGCCGACCAGTTTTTCAAGAAATAGTCGTCCTCTGGTCTTGCCGGGTGGGCGAGGCAGGGCGGGCGGCCGCCGGTGCAATTTCGCAACGATCGCGCGCCATCGTCGAATTTCTTAAACCCTTGTTAAGCTTTCGCGATCATTACTAGAGCGTCCATCTTCTGGACATCGAGTGGCTCCTGTCCACTCTGTTTGACGCCTCCCTGTTTAGACTTTGAGCCGCCGGCAACGGCGGCTTTTTTTCTGTGTTCCGCCTTTGTCCCCGCGCGCTCGGAGGCTGTGGCGGCCCGGCAACTATGTCCGGAGCTTTCTTGCGGTGGTGCTGGACAGCGGGCACCCGGCTGCGCAATGGTTTCAGTCTCGCCAGGGGCTGGCGCAAAAGCAAAAACGTGTGCGTAGCGTGAGGCGTCGACGATGTCCGAGAAGTCGGTCAACGGTGCCGTGTCATTCGGCGAGAGGCTGGCGGGCTCAGCGGCCTTCGCCGGGCTGTTCCGTGACGGGATGGCGCTGGTGGAAGAGACCGCCGCCTATCTCGACGGTCCCGGCCGGCAGGAATTGAAGAAACTCTCGCGTACCGCCGCGCTCGCCTATGCCACCGAAAGCATGCGGTTGACCACGCGGCTGATGCAGCTCGCGTCCTGGCTGCTGCTCCATCGCGCCGTCAAGGAGGGCGAGATGTCGCTTGCGCAGGCCAGCAAGGAAAAGGCCAAGGTCAAGCTCTCGGTCGTCGAGCACAACGATGAGCACAACATCAAGCTACTGCCGGAGCGGTTACGGGGATTGATCCAGCGTTCGAAGGCGCTGCAAAGCGCGGTGCGCCGGCTCGACACCACGATGCATGCGCCGCCCGTTGGCGTCGACCGCGGCAATCCCGTCGCGCGCCAGCTTGGTCTGCTCAAGGCCGCGTTCGAGCAGGAGTGAGCGCTGCCGGCGGTGCGGTGCGCTCCAACGCGTCGGCGATGCCAAGGCATCGCTGTCGGGATTGTGCTCTACATCTTCGACCGATGAGTTGCGCGGGCAGCACGCAATCGTGACGCTGCCACACGCGCGAGGGAGCGGTCGAACAGCGGTGGGGCGGGAGCGCTACTTCTTGAGGCCGAGGCCGGCGAACTTCTTCTGGAACCGCGACAGCCGACCGCCGCGATCGAGCAGTTGCTGCTGGCCGCCGGTCCACGCCGGATGCGATTTCGGGTCGATGTCGAGGTGCAGCGTGTCGCCTTCCTTGCCCCACGTGGTGCGGGTCGTGAATTCGGTGCCGTCGGTCATCACCACCTTCACGGTGTGATAGTCTGGATGCAGGCCGGGCTTCATGGTGTTCATCCTGCGCGGCGTGTGGGCGCGCGGTTGCAAGTCGAAAAGTTGCGGCTCTATAGCCGACGCCGCGGGGGGAGACAAGCCGCGCCCGGCTCGGGCCTGGCGGCGCTCGACGGCCCGCCGCCGCGCCTGCATCGAGCGTTGCCGTTGCCGCCGCCTGGTTCCCGGCCGCGACACCGGGATGCGTGGTGGGGCACGCCTCCGGAGCCCATATTCGGTCGGTCGGCCGATTGCCACCCGGCGGCCGCCGGGGCATGGTCGCGCAGCTTTGGCTTGGTCTAAGCCGAAGTTGCAAGAGCCGGGTGAGATGAACGTCGTCGAGCGAGATGCCGCGCGCGCGGCTGGCACCGCGGTCGAGGATGCGGCCGCCCCCGCGGCGGCGGCGGCGCCCAACCGCCGACTTCGGCCGTTGTTGTCGCTCCTCCCCTACGTCGCGCGCTATCGCTGGCGCGCGGGAGCAGCGGTGGTCGCCCTTCTGGTCGCCGCCGTCACCACGCTGATCGTGCCGGTCGCGGTGCGGCGCATGGTCGATTTCGGGTTCTCGCACGAAAGCGTCAGCCTGATCGACAGCTATTTCACGGTGATGATCGGAATCGTGGCCGTGCTGGCGCTGGCCAGCGCCGCTCGGTTCTACCTCGTCACCACGCTGGGCGAGCGCATCGTCGCCGATTTGCGCGAAGCGGTGTTCGGCCATCTCGTTTCGCTCTCGCCCGCCTATTTCGACGAGGCAAGGAGCGGAGAACTGGTCTCGCGGCTCGCGGCCGACACCACGCAGATCAAGGCCGCGGTGGGCGCGTCGGTTTCAGTCGCTCTGCGCAATCTCGTGCTTTTTTTCGGTGCGGCCGCGATGATGGTGGTCACGAGTTCCCGGCTTTCGGCCTTCGTGCTCGCCGCCATTCCCGTGATCGTGCTGCCGCTCTACGGCTTCGGGCGGGCGGTGCGCCGGCGCTCGCGCGCGGCGCAGGATACGCTCGCCGATGCCACCGCCTATGCCTCCGAGATGATCGGGGCGGTGCGCGTGCTGCAGGCCTTCACCAACGAGGCGCTGGCGAAGAGCCGCTTCGGCGCCGCGGTCGAGCGCGCCTTCGTCGCCGCGCGCGAGTCGATCCAGGCGCGCGCAGTCCTCACCGCGATCGCCATTTTTCTCGTCTTCGCGAGCGTGGTGGTGGTGCTGTGGGTCGGCGCACAGGACGTGCTCGCGGGCCGCATGAGCGCGGGCCGCTTGTCGCAATTCGTGCTGTATGCGGTGTTCGCCGCCGCCGGACTTGGCCAGCTTTCGGAAGTCTGGGGCGAGGTCTCGCAGGCGTCCGGCGCCGCCGAGCGGCTGTTCGAGATCCTGAACGTGCGGCCGGCGATCGTTCCGCCGGCGCGGCCGGCGGCGCTGCCCGAGCCGCCGCGCGGGGAAATCGCCTTCGCGAATGTTCGCTTTTCCTATCCGACGCGGCCGGGGAGCGTGGTGCTCGACGGCGTGACGTTCCGCGTTGGGCGGGGCGAAAAGGTTGCGATCGTCGGCCCTTCCGGGGCGGGCAAGAGCACGATCTTTCATCTCATCCTGCGGTTCTACGACACCAAGTCCGGCGCGGTGGCCGTCGACGGGGTGCCGCTGGTCGATGTCGATCCCGTGGCACTGCGCCGGCGTATTGCACTGGTGCCGCAGGAACCGGTCATCTTTGCTACGTCCGTCCGCGAAAACATCCGTTTCGGCCGGCCCGACGCGAGCGACCCCGAGGTCGAGCACGCGGCAGAGCTTGCGCACGCGGTCGAGTTCATCCACCGCCTGCCGCAGAAGTTCGAAACTCCGGTCGGCGAACACGGGATGACGCTGTCGGGCGGCCAGCGCCAGCGGATCGCCATTGCCCGCGCCGTGCTGCGGGCGGCGCCGCTCCTGCTGCTCGACGAAGCCACATCCTCGCTCGATGCCGAGAGCGAGACGCTGGTGCAGGATGCGCTCGAGCATCTGATGCAGGATCGGACCACGCTCGTGATCGCGCACCGGCTCGCCACCGTGCTGTCCTGCGACCGCATCCTGGTGATGGAGGCGGGCCGGATCGTCGAGCAGGGCACCCACGAAAAGCTGGTGGCGGCGGGCGGTCTCTACGCGCGCCTGGCGCGGCTGCAGTTCCGGACCTGACGCGCCCCTGATCGTGAGTTCAGGTGGCACGTTGCCTGCCCCGGCATGCAAGACCTGCAGCTCCAATCGCGAGGAAAGCCGCCCTTCAGGACGACGCCGAAGTCGGGCGCCAGCTCATCTTGTGGACGGGCGCGCCCGAGCGCCAGTTGAACGCTTCGCCGGAAACCACGAAGCCCTGCTTTTCGTAGAAACGAACCGCGCGCACATTGTCCTGGTTGACGTGCAGGTCGAGGCCCTTGGGAGAGATCCGCTTGGCTTCCGCGATGAGCGCCGCGGCGACGCCGCTGCCCCAGGCTTCGGGCGCTACCACCATCTGATCGAGGTCGAAGGTGACCGGATCGACGGTGACGAAGCCGATGATTTCGTTATTCGCTTCGGCGACCGCGATCGTTGCCGCCGGCACGAGCTCATCGCGCCAGCGCTGGCGCCACCAGTCGACCCGCTGGGTGAAATCGATCTGTGGGTAGGCAAGCAGCCAAGTCCGCAGCCACAATCCGATCGCGGCGTCCTCGTCGGCGGGCGCGTAGGGCCGGAGAATGAAGGCCGCACTAGTCATCGTGGGCGCGGCGCCTGGGGTGAGGATGCTGGCCACCGCAGACAAGCCTAGGTCGTCTGCGCATGCTCGGCGGCCGACAGCTGCACGCAGCCGGTGCACGGCCGACTGCCTGGCAAACCGACACTCGCGACTGGCGACGGAATCCGCGCGCGCAATATCGACCTCACCGCTCCGTGAGCTTCAGCTCGATACGGCGATTGCGATTGAACGCTTCCTCGGTCTTGTCGGAGTCGATCGGCTGGAATTCGCCGAATCCGGCCGCGACGAGACGTTGCGGCGATACGCCCCTGCCGATGAGATATTGCACCACCGAGATCGCGCGTCCGACCGACAGCTCCCAATTGTTCTTGAATTGCGGGCTGTTGATCGGCCGGACATCGGTGTGGCCGTCGACGCGCAGCACCCAGGGAATCTCGCCGGGATCTTCTTTTCCAGCTCGAGCAGCGCGCTGGCGAGCCCGTCGAGCTCGGCGCGGCCCTCCGGTTTGTCGAGACTGGCCTTGCCGGTGTCGAAGAACACTTCCGACTGGAACACGAAGCGGTCGCCGACGATGCGGATGTCGGGGCGGTTTCCGAGAATCGTCCGCAGCCGCCCGAAGAAATCGGAACGGTATCGGGAGAGCTCCTGCACGCGCTGGGCGAGCGCGACGTTCAGCCGCTGGCCGAGATCGGCGATGCGCGCCTGCAACTCCTTGTCCTTCTTCTCGGTCGCGTCGAGCGCTTCTTCGAGCGCGGAAAGCTGGCGCCGCAGCGCCGCGATCTGCTGGTTGAGGACCTCGACCTGCGCCAGGGCGCGGGCGGTCAGTCGCTTTTCTGCGTCCAGCTGATTGCTGAGCGCTGAAGCCTTGCTCTGGGCATCGGCCGCGCCGCTGCCCGCGCCGTCGTAAAGGCCCTTGTAGCGGTCGCGCTCGCCTTCGGTCGTGGCCAGCGTCGACTGCAACGAGGCGAGTTGCTCCTCCAGGCTGAGCTTGCCGGTCTTCTCCAGCGACAGCAGCTCGGTGAGCTGCGCGATCTGGGCAGTGAGCCGGCTGAGCGCCGTGTCTTTGCCGGCGACCTCCTGCGTCAGGTAGAACTGCACCACGGCGAATACGGTCAGCAGGAAGATGATGCCGAGGATCAAGGTCGACAGCGCGTCGACGAATCCCGGCCAGTAGTTCATGCCGCCGTCGCGGCGGGCGCGCGCAAGAGCCATCGGATCCCTACCTAAGGCCTGATCGGGTCTACTTGTTTACTTCTTCGCGCACCAGAATCTCGAGCAGCCGACGAACGTCGCGATGCTGCTGGGCCTGCGAGTCGACCCAGTCGCGGATCATCTGCTGCTCGGTGCGCATGTGGTGGACCAGCCCCTGGATCGCTTCGGCGAGATTGGCCATGGCGGTGGTCGTCGCCCGATTCGATCCGCTGTCGGAAATCGCCTCGCGCAGGCGCTCGATGGCCGTTCGCAGATCGCCCGACATCGGCCCCAGCCCCGGCCCCGCCACCGCCGCCGCCTCGCCACCGACGCCGAGATCGCCCACCGTGGTGGAGAGCCAGTCCTCGAGCTCGGTATAGAACCGGTTCTGCGCCTGGCTGGTTTGCAGGTCGAGAAAGCCGAGCACCAGCGACCCGGCCAGTCCGAACAGCGAGGACGAGAATGAAATTCCCATGCCGCTGAGCGGTGCGGCCAAGCCCTCTTTGAGCGAATCGAAAATGGCGGCCGCGTCGCCGCCCGGCTTGAGGCTGTTGATCACATTGCCCACCGAGCCGACTGTCTCGATCAGGCCCCAGAACGTGCCGAGCAGCCCGAGGAACACCAGCAGGCCGGTCATGTAGCGCGACACGTCGCGCGCTTCGTCCAACCGGGCCGCGATCGAATCGAGAATGCCGCGCATCATCTGCGCGGAGATCGTCATGCGGCCGATGCGGTCACGCAGCAGCACGGCCATGGGCGCGAGCAGTACCGGCGGGCGCTCGACCGCAAGCCCGGGGTCCGCAAGTCTGAATCCGTTGACCCAGTCGACCTCGGGGAACAGCCGCATCACCTGCCGGAAGGCGAGCGCGATACCGATACCGAGCACCCCGACGATCAGGGCATTGAGCCCGGGATTGGCGAGAAAGGCGGCCCAGATCTGCTTGTAGAGCACGATCACGAGCAGCGCGCACAGCGTCAGGAATACCACCATCCGGACAAGAAAAATCCGGGGTGAGGACAGCTTAAATGGATCGAGATCTCGCGCCATGATCAGCGCCCCTGACTCGCCTGACAATAAGGCAGTGGCGCGGCGGAAGGAAGAACCCCGCCTGTCCGCTGCCGGCGGGCCGGAGGTCGGACCGCGCCGGGGGGCGCCGCCGGCGGTCGGGGCCCTGTCGGCGGGCGCCGACGCGCGGAAATCCTGCTGACTGAGCCCGGAATCCGGCGAGCGGGCCTGAACGCGCCTGTCCGGCCGATCACACCGTGCGTGCGGCCTTGAGCAGGCGCAGCAGTTCCCGGTGGACCTCCTCGTTGCCCGCAAGGATGTCGCCGGATTTCATCATGTCGTCGCGCCCGTCGAGGTCGGTGCTGAAGCCGCCGGCCTCGCGCACGAGTGCGATGCCCGCCGCCATATCCCAGGGCGAGAGGCCGCGTTCCCAATAGGCATCGAGACGGCCGGCGGCGACCCAGGCGAGGTCGAGCGCCGCCGCGCCGAACCGCCGCATCCCGGCGACCTTGTCCTGAACGGCGAGATGCTCGCGGCGCGTGAGCTCCACGTCGCCGCGGCTGGGATGCGGGAGCGCGCAGCCAACCACCGCGTCGGCGAGCCGGCGGCGAGCCGCCACCCTTAGCCGCTGGTCGTTGAGGAACGCGCCCTTGCCGCGTTCCGCAGTGAAAAGCTCATCGTTCGCGGGATTGTAGACGACCCCTGCAATAATGGTGCCTTCCCGCTCGAGCGCGATCGAGATCGCAAAATGCGGGATGCCGTGCAGGAAGTTCAGCGTGCCGTCGATGGGATCGACGATCCAGCGGTGGGTCTTGTCGCTGCCCTCGCGCGCGCCGCCTTCCTCGCCAAGAAAGCCGTAGCCGGGACGCGCATGTTCGAGCTCCTCGCGCAGGATCTCCTCCGCCCGCCGGTCGGCGGAGGTGACGAAGTTCGCCGGCCCCTTGAGGGAGACCTGCAGGTGCTCGATTTCGCCGAAATCGCGCTTGAGCGCGCGGCTGGCCTTATGGGCGGCCTTGATCATCACGTTGAGGAGAGCGGAGCGGAGCATGGAGATCGCGCGGCATGAGTTGCAGTCGTCCCTGACGGGACGATCCGGTTGCGCTCATCGAAGCGACGGCGCGCGCGGTCCACTGGATGCCGCTTGCGCGAGCATGACGGTGAAGCCGAGGGGTCTGCCCGCCCGGCGCGGTCGCGTCAAGAGCGCGACTCGCGCTGCTCCTTGAGCGCATCGATCCAGGGCTTGGCGGCCTTCTCGCCGGCGGCGCGAACCTCCGGCGTCTGCTTCTGCACGAAGGCGTCGAGCGGAACGTCGCTGACGCCCCCGGCCTTGGCGATGATGTGCCACTTGACGGCCTCAACCGCGTTGGACTGCAGCCCCCGCCCGACCGCAAGGATATTGGCCAATCGGTTTTGCGCGATCGGATTGCCCTTGCGTGCCGCCCTCGCCAACAGGATCGCGGCCAGCTGCTCGTTTCTGGCGACGCCGGTTCCGTTGAACAGGGCGATTGCATATTCGACCTGGGCGTCGGTGTGGTCGGCGCGCGCCGCCGCGGCGAGGAGCCGCGCCGCCTCCGTCATATCCTTCGGGACGCCGCGGCCCTCCTTGTAGAAGGTGGCGAGCGCGTACTGCGCCTCCGGAATGCCGGCCTGCGCGGCGACGCGGAACAGCTCGGCGGCGCGCGCGAGATCCTGTGGGAACAATTGGCCCTCGAGGTAGAGGAGGCCGAGATTGTAGGATGCCAGCGTGTGTCCGAGCATGGCCGCCGCGGCCAGCAGCTTCGCCCCCTGCTCGCGGCTGGCGCCGCCGACGCGGCCGGCGAAATGAAGCATGGCCAAGGCGTGCATCGCTTCGCGGTCGCCCCGCTCGGCCGCCAGCCCGTACCATTCGGCGGCTTTCTTGTCGTCGCGCTCGACACCGAGGCCATTGGCGTAAAGCTCGCCGAGCAGCGCCATGGCCTTCACGTCGTTCTGGTCGGCGGCGCGCGCGGTCGCGAGCGAGAACGCGGTGATGTAGTAGCCGCGCTGAAACGCGCCGTAGGCCATGTCAAGTTCGCGCCGAGGCGCAGCTGGAGCCGCGGCGGTCGGAGGTGCGGTCTCGCTCGCGGCCGGTTTACGTGGGGCGGGCTTCGGAGCAGCCTTGGGCGCGGGCGGTGTGGGCGCCGGCGGTGTGGGCGCCTGCGCCACAGCCGCGGCAATGAGCCCCGTCGACAGGGTCGCCGCCAGAATGCCGACCGCGGAATATCGGGCGATTCTCATGCCGTTGTCTCCGCCGCCGCGAGCCGGCGTGCCGCATCGGCCACCGCCGCGCGATCTCCGCGCGCATCACCGAAGACGCAATCGCCGACTGCGATGAAGTCGGCGCCGGCCGCCGCGATCGGCTCGATCTCGTCCAGCGAGGCGGCGTATCCGACGCACGGGATTTCGAAGACTTCCGCCCACCACGCCAAGCGCTCGGTGATCGCGTCAAAGGACGGCCGGCGACCGCTCGCGTCCGGCTCGCCGAACATCACGTAATCGGCGCCGGCCTCGGCGGCGAGCATGGCGTCGTGCCGGGTCGGAAGCCGCCCGCAACCGGCGATGCGCTCGGGCTTGAGCGTCGCAAGCGCCGGCCCAAGCGCCTCGATGCCGTCGAGATGGGCGCCGTCGGCGCCGGCGCGGGCCGCGAGCTCGGGATGGCCGTCAAGCAGGAGGGCCGCGCCGGTGTTCTGTACGGTCGGCGCCAGCGCCTTGGCATGGTTGATCCGCGTGCGCTCATCGGTGTCGGGCAGGCGAAGCAGCACGGCGGCGACCTCGGCACCGGCGAGCGCCTGCGCCAGACGATCGGCGAGCCCGTCCGGGTGCTGCGGGGTCACGAGATAGAGGCGCGGGGCGGCGCGCCGCGGTTCGGCCGGTTTGGATAGGGACGGCATGAAAATGCGAATTGCCCCTGCAAATCGGGCGGTTTGGGGGCGTTTATACAACCTCAACCCTACGAGACGGTAAAGACCGGCCGACGCGGCCTCATGTGGGCTGCGCCGGCGGAGCCAAGCGGCACGCCGCGCCGGCGCGACCGAGTAGGCGCCCGGTGTCGACCAGCCCGTCGGTTGGGCGCTTCAGGCCGCCTTGCGTTCCAAGTCCTGCTTCCACTGGCCGAGCGCGGCGAGGCTGTTCATCATCGCACGGTGGGAGAACGCGCGCTGGGCGGCCGCGACGTTTTCGCTCTTGCCGGACCAAGCCTTCTGCGGCGCCGCCTGCAGGGCCCGTCCGTAGCTGAACGTCAGTTTCCACGGCACTCCGCCAATGCGGTTCATGGCGTCGAGATGAGCGGTCGCCTCCTCGTCGGACTGGCCGCCGGAGAGGAATGCAATCCCCGGCACGGCGGCGGGCACGCAGGCTTTGAGCACCCTGATGGTCTTCTCCGCGACCTCTTCGACGCCGGCGCGGTTCTTCGCCTTCTTGCCGGCGATCACCATGTTGGGCTTGAGCACCATGCCCTCGAGCGCGACCTTCTGGTAGTAGAGCTGCTCGAATACGGTCTTGAGCAGCCATTCGGTGACCATGTAGCAGGCATCGATGTCGTGCTCGCCGTCCATCAGCACCTCCGGCTCGACAATCGGAACGATGCCTTCCTCCTGGCAGAGCGCGGCATAGCGTGCGAGCGCGTGCGCGTTGGTGATGATCGCGCAATAGCTCGGGATCTTGGGACCGATGTCGATCACCGCGCGCCACTTGGCGAATTTGGCGCCAAGGCCGCGATACTCCACCAAGCGCTCGCGCAGCCCGTCCAGACCCTCGGTGATCACCTCGCCGGGCGAGAACGGGAGCGGTTTCGTGCCCTTGTCGACCTTGATCCCGGGCAGCACGCCCGCCTTCTCGATCACCTTGACCAGCGGGGTGCCGTCCCTGGCGTTCTGACGGATGGTCTCGTCGTAGAGGATGACGCCGGAAATAAATTTGGACATCGCGTCGGACGAGCGAAAGAGCAATTCGCGGTAGTCGCGGCGGCTGTCGGGGGTCGATTCGGTACCGATCGCGTCGAACCGCTTCTTGATGGTACCCGAGGACTCGTCCGCGGCCAGAATGCCGCGGCCCGGCGCGACCATGGCCTCGGCGACCTTGTTGAGCTCAGCGAGGTTCATCGCAGCTTCCTCCGTCTATCTTAAACTGGTCGAAGATTTTGCCGTGTCTTGGTGTCATTGCAAAGGCGGGCGGCTTTGCTTCCGCCAGCCACCATCACCTTACCCGGAGCACCTCTACTCCCGGCAACGTCTTACCTTCGAGCCATTCGAGGAAAGCGCCGCCGGCAGTCGAAATGTAGGTAAAGCGGTCGGTCACGCCGGCGCCGTTGAGCGCTGCAACCGTGTCGCCGCCGCCTGCGACTGTAACAAGCTTGCCGGCGGCTGTGAGTTCCGCCGCCGCCTCGGCGATTTCGATCGTGCCGGTATCGAACGGCTCGAGTTCAAATGCTCCGAACGGCCCGTTCCACACCAGCGTTTTGACGCGCGCCAGCAGCGAGCACACATGCTCGATGCTGCGCGGACCGATGTCGAGGATCATTTCGTCGGGGCGCACGCCGTCCACTGCCGTCACCCGCGAGGGTGCGTTTGCCGCGAATGTCCGCGTCACGACGGCATCGACCGGCAGCACGATGTCCCGGCCTTTGGTCTTGGCCAGTGCCAGGATCTCGCGCGCGGTCGGCAGCAGGTCGTGCTCGCACAGCGACTTGCCGACGGCGTGCCCCAGGGCGGCCAGGAAGGTGTTAGCCATGCCGCCCCCGATGATCAGACTATCGACCTTGTCGAGCAGATTGGCGAGCAGGTCGAGCTTGGTCGATATCTTGGCGCCGCCAACGATCGCAGCCAGTGGCCGGCTCGGCGAGTGCAACACCTTTGCAAGCGCTTCGAGCTCCTCCTGCATGGTGCGCCCGGCGAAGGCCGGCAGCTTGCGGCCGAGGCCCTCGACCGAGGCATGCGCCCGATGCGCCACCGAGAAGGCGTCATTGACGAAGATGTCGCCGAGCGCGGCCAGTTGCGTGACGAATGCCGGATCGTTGTGCTCCTCGCCCTGGTGGAAGCGCGTGTTCTCCAGGCACAGGATGTCGCCCGGCTTCATGGCGTTCACCGCCGCCGCTGCGCGCTCGCCGACGCAATCCTCGGCAAATCCCACCGGCCGCGCGAGGATGTCTGCAATCGCCGGAGCAAGCGGCTTGAGCGACTGGGCGGGGTCGCGCCCTTTCGGCCGTCCGAAATGGGACAAAAGGATCACCTTCCCGCCCTTGTCGGCAATCTCCCGGATGGTCGGAGCGACGCGTTCGATGCGCGTCGCGTCGGCGACCTTGCCGTTCTCGACCGGCACGTTGAGATCGACGCGAACGAGCACGCGCTTGCCTCGTACATCGGTCTGATCGAGCGTGCGGAACATGGCTATCGGCCAACGCACGCGCCCGGCGGCAAGCCGTTGCGCACGTGCTCCCGCCTCGAGAGCGCAGCGGGGACAAACAGAATCGAACGGTCGCTCATCGCAAGCGAAGTCAGATCAGCTTACCCATCGCAACCGCGGTATCGATCATGCGGTTGGAAAAGCCCCATTCGTTGTCGTACCACGCCATCACCCGCACCAGCGTACCCTCCAGGACCTTGGTCTGATCCATGGCGAACACTGAAGAGTGGGCGTCGTGATTGAAATCGCTGGAGACATTGGGGGCCTCGGTGTAGCCGAGGATGCCCTTGAGCTGCTGCTCGGAGGCCCGCTTCACGGCGCCGTTGATCTCGTCCTTGCTGGTCGCCCGCCTGGCCACGAATTTGAAGTCGACCACCGATACGTTTGGCGTCGGCACGCGGATGGCCACCCCGTCGAGCTTGCCGGCGAGCTCCGGCAGCACCAGCCCGACGGCCTTGGCCGCGCCGGTGGAGGTCGGGATCATGTTGATCGCGGCGGCGCGCGCCCGGTAGAGGTCCTTGTGCACCTGATCGAGCGAAGGCTGGTCGTTGGTATAGGAATGCACCGTGGTCATGAAGCCCTTGTCGATGCCGACCGCATCGTTGAGCACTTTGGCAACCGGCGCGAGGCAGTTGGTGGTGCACGAGGCGTTGGAGACGACCTTATGATCCTTCGTGAGCTTGTCGTGATTGACGCCATACACCACGGTGAGGTCGACACCGTCGGCCGGTGCCGAGACGATAACGCGCTTGGCGCCGGCAGCGAGGTGGGCGGAAGCCTTCTCCTTCGAGGTGAAGATGCCCGTGCATTCGAGCGCGATGTCGATGCCCAGCTCCTTCCATGGCAAAGTCGCCGGGTCCTTGACGGCGGTCACCTTGATCATGCCATTGCCGACGCTGATGGCGTCGCCCGCGACCTTCACCTCGCCGGGAAAGCGGCCATGCACGGAATCGAAGCGCAGGAGATGCGCATTGGTCTCCACAGGGGCGAGATCGTTGATGGCGATGACCTCGATGTCATTGCGCCCTGCCTCGGCGATGGCGCGCAGCACGTTGCGCCCGATGCGGCCGAACCCGTTGATGGCGACACGAACTGACATTCCCGGCTCCCTCCTGGGTCGTCATCGCCCGCAAACGCGGGCAATCAAGCAAACATCGATATGTCGAGTGGCCACCCGGCGCGCCAGCCGGGGCTCCCGCCGGCGCGCTGACGGCGTGTCAAACACGAAACCATGAATATGTGCGCGCACCTCGCGTCGTCAATTCTTCCCCACCCCGCCCAACGCCGCCTCGGCGACCCCTTCGGGTGTAATCCCGAAATGCTTGTAGAGTTCCTTGTAGGGCGCGCTGGCGCCGAATGTGGTCATGCCGACGAAGGCGCCATTGCAGCCGATAATCTCGTCCCAGCCCTGCCGCACCGCAGCCTCGACCGCGACATTCACCTTGGCGCTGCCGACCACGTTTCGCCGCTCCGCCGCCGGCCGGGCCCGCAACAGCTCGAAGCAGGGCACCGAGACCACCCGCACCGAAACGCCGCGCTCGCGCAGGAGCTTACAAGCCTCGACCGCGATCGAGACTTCCGAGCCGGTTGCGAACAGCGAAACGTCGGCGGCTTTGTGCGCCGCGATGAGCTCGTAAGCGCCGGCCGCGCAGCGGTTCGTCGCATCGAGCCCGAGCCGCAGCTGCGGCAGGTTCTGGCGGGTCAGCGCCAGCACGCTCGGGCCGCGTGAATTCTCGAGCGCCAGTTGCCAGCATTCGACGGTCTCGACAATGTCGCATGGCCGGAAGACGTGAAGGTTGGGGATCGCGCGCAACGCAGCCAGATGCTCGACCGGCTGATGGGTCGGACCGTCCTCGCCGAGCCCGATGGAGTCGTGGGTCATGACGTGGATCACGCGCTCGCCCATGAGCGCGGCCAGACGTATCGCCGGCCGGCAATAATCGGAGAACACGAGGAACGTGCCGGAATAGGGCAGGACCCCGCGGTGCAGCGCCATGCCGTTCATGGCCGACGCCATGCCGTGCTCGCGCACCCCGTAGTGGATGAAACGGCCGGCATAGTCGGCGGCGGAAAGGACCGGCATGCCCTTGGGCCGGGTGTTGTTGGAGCCGGTCAGGTCAGCCGAGCCGCCGATCATTTCCGGCACCGCGGCGGTCAGCGCTGCGAGCGTGGTCTCGGACGCGGCGCGTGTGGCCACCTCTTTCGGCGCTGCTGCAAGCTGCTCCTTCAGCGTGCGCACGGCGGCGGCCAGCTTGTCCTGCGGAAGCTCGCCACGAATGCGACGCTCAAATTCGGCCCGGCGGGCCGGTGGGAGCGCATCGAGGCGCTCGCGCCAGGCGGCGCGGGCGGCCTGCCCCGCGCGTCCGGCATCAAGCCACATCGCCCGCACCTGCGCCGGAATGGCGAAGGCGGGCTCCGACCACGCGAGGCGCTCGCGCGCGCCCTTGATTTCGTCGGCGCCGAGCGGCGAGCCGTGGGATTTCTCGGTGCCGGCCTTGCTCGGCGCACCGAAGCCGATGATTGTGCGGCAGGCGATCAGCGAGGGCCGGTCGGAAGCTTGCGCGTTTTCCACCGCTTTGGCGATGGCCGCCGGGTCATGCCCGTCGATGCGCGTCGCCGCCCAGCCCGCGGCCTCGAAGCGCTTCACCTGGTCGACCGAATCGGCGAGCGTCAGCGGGCCATCAATCGAGATGCCGTTGTCGTCGAACAGCACGATCAGCCGGTTGAGCTTGAGGTGTCCGGCGAGCGCGATCGCCTCCTGGCTGATGCCCTCCATCAGGTCGCCGTCGGAGACCAGCACGTAGGTATGATGGTCCACGATCTCGGGACCGAACACGGCGGCAAGGTGCCGCTCGGCTATCGCCATGCCGACCGCGTTGGCGAGCCCCTGACCGAGCGGTCCAGTCGTCGTCTCGACGCCGGGCGTGATGAAATTCTCGGGATGGCCAGGCGTCAGCGAGCCCATCTGGCGGAAGCGCTTGATCTCCTCAATCGTCATCTCCCCGTAGCCGAGGAGATAGAGCAGCGCGTAGATCAGCATCGATCCGTGGCCGGCCGAAAGCACGAAGCGGTCGCGGTCGGGCCAGGCAGGATCGGCGGGATCGAATTTCAGGAACCGGGTGAACAGCACTGTCGCGATATCGGCGGCGCCCATGGGCAGGCCCGGATGGCCGGATTTCGCTTGCTCGACGGCGTCCATGGCCAGGGCGCGGATCGCGTTCGCCATGCGGTCGTGCTGGGCGCGCGTCGCGGGTGGCGCGCGGTGCGCAACCGCCGTTGCCGCTGCAGGGGAAGCCGCTACAGCATGGAGAGATTTCGGGCTGGTCATTGCTGGGCCAAACGGGGGTTGCTGGGCGAGGCTCTAGCATGCGGGCGAGGGGAGTCAAAGAAACGGCCGGACGGACCCGACTCGTCATGCACAGGCAACAGCGTTGGTTTTGGCTCCGACGTTGACGGCAAGCCGCCACGCAACGTAGGGTTCTTCGTCTAACCGCTTGCCGAGGCGAAAGATTTTCGTGGCCACAAGGCTGACGAATCCGGCGGGTATTGGCCGAGTCGGGGGTTTGCCGGGAATGACGGAGCCAAGCGCCATCGACACTGCCAGCAAACGTCTCGCGCTAGCGCTCGACGCGCTCGCGGCGGCGGTCGAGCGCCGTGGGAACGCAGACCGCAGCGAGCAGACGCTGGACGCCCAGTTGCACGCGCTCGGGAGCGATCGTTCGCGCCTTGCCTCCGAACTCGACGCCGCCACCGCCCGCGCGCGCGCGCTGGAAACCACCAATCGCGAAGTCGCTCAGCGGCTCGAAGCCGCTATCGACACCATACGTTCCGTGCTCACGGCGAACGAACGCTAAGCGGCTTCAACGTCACGCAGGAATGCCATGCCGCAGGTCAGTGTCACCATCAACGGTCGCCAGTTCCGCATGGCGTGCGAGAACGGCGAAGAGCCGCGCCTCATGCGCCTGGCCGAGGATCTCGATGCACGTATCGCCGGCCTGCGTGGTCGCTTTGGCGAAATCGGCGATACGCGGCTCACCGTCATGGCCGCGCTTGCGCTCGCAGACGAGCTTTCCGAGGTCAAGGAGAGGTTGCAGCGGCTCGAGCCGGAGCTGGCGACCCTGCAGGATGCGAGTGTGGTCTCGGCACGCCACGCTCAGGCGACGCAAGCAGCGGTCGTCGCCGCGCTCAACGCAGCGGCCGAACGCATCGAAGGCATCACCAGGCAACTCAACCAGACCGTCACCGACGGCGGTGTCCCGATGGGATAGCGGCGGGCATGGGTGGCACTGCCCGCGCATCCGCACTACATTGGTCGCGCGGAGCTGCGCGGTGCGTCAGGAGCCATATCCCCGGGGCCTTATCGATCCTTAAGGGAGCTGTCCCTGACCGGGCTCGTGGGCTCGGACACACGGCGCCCACCTACTTTCGTAGGGAACCCGGGATCGACGCTCCAACGGCCATTGCGGCTCCGCACTCTGTCTGTCCGGTCATCCCGGCGGCGCGCTTGGGTTGGAAACGAATCTCGCGTCAGCCGGTGATCGAAGTGAGGCCGCGATGGATCACGGACACGGTCGGGGCATGGTCTTTCGAAACTCGGCCAGGCGGCGGGCACCCCGGGATGACGGAGCACAGCTTCGGCGGTATGAACGTTTCGGTGCCGAGCTCCAACGCGATTGACGAACGTAAGGCGGTGATCCGTCGCGAGGCGCTCGCGCGCCGCGATGCGCTGGCCGCCGACATCCGCGCTGCCGCGGCGCAGGCAATTGCGGCACGGCCGTTTCCGGTCGCGCTCCCGTCGGCTGCCATCGTCGCGGGCTTCATGCCGATGAAGAGCGAGATCAATCCGATTCCGCTGTTGCGTAGGTTTGCAGACGCGGGCGCGCAACTCGCGTTGCCGGCGATCGCGGGACGGGGCAAGCCGCTGACCATGCGCGCTTTCCGTTTTGGCGAACCGCTGGCCTCCGGCGTGTGGGGCATCCGCGAGCCGAAGCCCGATGCGGCCGAAGTGCTGCCCGACGTCGTGATCGTTCCGCTGTTGGCCTTCGACCGCAGCGGCCATCGCATCGGCTACGGCGCCGGCTATTACGACATGACGATTTCCGCATTGCGCGCGCAAAAGACCATCCTCGCCGCCGGCATCGCCTTTGCCGCACAGGAAATTCCCAATGTGCCGACGACCACGCGCGACGCCCGTCTCGATCTCGTGCTGACCGAGCGCGAGGTCATCGATTTCCGGGCAGCGTGACGGATGCGCATCCTTTTCATCGGGGACGTCGTGGGCCGCAGCGGGCGCGCCGTTCTGCTCGCGCGTCTGCCCGGCCTCGTGCAGGACTGGAAGCTCGATTTCGTCGCGGTTAACGGCGAGAACGCCGCCGGCGGCTTCGGCATCACGGAAGCGATCTATCAGGAATTCGTCGACGCCGGCGCCGATGCGGTCACCGGCGGCAATCATTCATGGGACCAGAAGGAAGCTCTGGTCTTCATCGAGCGCGCGCCGAAGCTGCTTCGTCCGATCAACTATCCCGCCGGCACGCCCGGCCGCGGGGTCGCGCTCGTCGAAGCGAAGAACGGCGCGCGCGTGCTCGTGGTCAACGCCATGGGCCGCATCTTCATGGATCCGCTCGACGATCCGTTCACCGCGGTCGAGCAAGAACTTGCGGCCTGCCCGCTCCGGCGGGCAGCCGACGCCATCGTTATCGACATCCACGGCGAAGCGACAAGCGAGAAGCAGGCGATGGGTCATTTCTGCGACGGCCGCGCCAGCCTCGTTGTCGGCACCCACACGCATGCGCCGACCGCGGACCACCAGATCCTGCCGCGCGGCACAGCCTTCATCTCCGACGTCGGCATGACCGGCGACTACGATTCCGTGATCGGGATGGACAAGGAGGAGCCATTGATCCGCTTCCTGCGCAAGATCCCGACCGCGCGCTTCGAACCGGCGATGGGCGCGGCGACGTTGTGCGCGCTCGCGGTCGAGACCGATGACGACACCGGCCTCGCGCGTCGCGTCGCCGCCGTTCGCCTGGGCGGCCGGCTGGAACAGGCGCGGCCGTCATTCTGGGAATGAGGTCCTCGCGCTTTCGCCAAGGGATGCGCCGCGCGGCCGATGAATTTGCCGCCGGCCTGGGGTAGCCTTGCCGCGGGCGGCCAGCGCTTGCGCCCGTATGGGAGCGACCAGCATGCGGACGGGATCTGTCATTGTCGGTGTCACCGCGGCGATCGGTTGGCCGGGTCTGATGTTGCTCGCGCTTGCCGGCACCGGGCGGGCGGAAACGCTCGATGAGCTCTACGCCAAGGCCAAAAGCGAAAAGTCGCTGGTGATCTATGCCGGCGGGCCGGTATCGAACTATGAACCGCTGGCCAGGGAGTTCGAGAGCAAGTTTCCGGGGCTGACCGTTTCCATCGAGGGCGGCTTCAGCAACGTGCTGAACCAGAAGATCGAGCAGCAATTCAAGGACCGGAAACTCGAGGCTGACATGGTGCTGTTCCAGACCGCGCAGGACTTCGTGCGCTGGAAGGGACAGGGAAAGATGCTGGCGTTCAAGCCGGAAGGCTTCGACGCCATCGACGCATCCTTCAAGGATCCCGAAGGCGCGTTCATCGTCTGGTACGTCGGCACGCTCTCCTACGCCTACAACACGCAACAGGTGAAGGCGGAAACTGCTCCGAAATCGGCGCTCGACTTTCTAAGGCCCGAGTTTCGCGGCAAGATGATCGCCTGCTATCCGCACGACGACGACGCCACGCTCTATCTGTTTCATACGCTCGAGCGCAAATACGGCTCCGATTACATCGACAAGTACCTGGCGAACGCGCCCAACTGGGTGCAGGGTCATTTGAGCGTATCGCGCTCGGTGGCGGCGGGCACGAATCTGGTGACGCTGGATGCGACGACCTCGACCATCCTCAACCTGAAGAAGGCAGGCCAACCGATCGAATTCGCCTTCTCGCAGGTCGATCCGATTCCGATCTATTATTCGACGGCTGGTATCTTCAAAGAGGCGCCGCACGCCAATGTCGCGAAGCTCTATCTCACCTGGGTGCTCGCGCCCGAGCAGCAACGTCGCATCGGCACGTTCTCGCCGCGAGGAGACGTGCCGCCACCGGCAGGACTGAAGCCTCTGTTCTCCTACAACGTCGCCAACGACTATCGCACCTTCGTGACCGACGAGCGCCAACTCGCCGATCTGCGCAAGCGGTTCGAGACGGCCGTCGGGCCGATTCGCAATACCGGCGGTGTACGCTGAGCGTGCTCCGCGCGCGGATGGTCGCCCGCGCGCAGGCGGCCGGTTCTGGATTTTACGCAAGACGCGTCCTATAACGCGCCGACATCAATCCATCGATCTGCGGCTTCGCCGAGCGCGCCCATTGGCGCGGGGCCGGCCGTCGAGGAGCAAGGCATGGCGGGCCATTCCCAATTCAAGAACATCATGCACCGCAAGGGGCGGCAGGATAAGGTGAAGTCCAAGCTGTTCGGCAAGCTTGCGCGCGAAATCACCGTGTCGGCGAAGCTGGGCCTGCCCGATCCGGCCATGAATCCGCGCCTGCGCGCGGCGATCATCGCCGCGCGCGCGGAGAACATGCCCAAGGACAACATCGACCGCGCGATCAAGAAAGCCGCCGGCGGCGATGCGGAGACCTACGATGAAATCCGCTACGAAGGCTATGGGCCCGGCGGTGTCGCCGTCATCGTCGAGGTCCTGACCGACAACCGCAACCGTACCGCGGGCGAAGTACGGGCCACGTTTGCGAAGTCCGGCGGCAATCTCGCCGAGACCGGCGCGGTCTCCTTCATGTTCGCCCATGTCGGGCTGGTCGAGTATGACGCCGAGGTCGCGGGCGCCGATGCCATGCTGGAGGCTGCGATCGAAGCCGGCGCCGAAGACGTCGTGTCCACAGAAGGCGGGCACGAAATCTATACCGCGCAGGATACGCTGCGCGACGTCGCGAAGGCCCTGGAGGCGAAGTTCGGCGAGCCGCGCAAGGCCGCGCTCGTGTGGAAGCCCCAGAACACGGTCGCAGTCAGCGACGAGCACGGCGAGAAGCTGTTCAAACTGATCGAAACGCTCAACGAGCACGACGACGTGCAGAATGTTTACGCCAATTTCGACGTCTCGGATGCACTGATGCAGAAGCTGGGGGCGTGACCCGCCCTTAGGCGCCGTATTCGAGGATGAACAGCCCCGCGTTGTAGTCGGTGCTGTAGACCAAACCGTTTCCGTCCACGAACACGTCCGCGGATTGGATGACGCGGGCGCGGCCCGGCCGATGATCCATCATGCGCGCCGGCGCCGGCGGCACCCAAGCTGCGATCTCGATCGGACGGTACTGGTCGCGGATGTCGAACACCCGCACCCCCGCGTTCTGGTAGGTCGCGAAGATCAGTTCGGAGCTGATGAAGCTGCCAGGCCGATTTTCGTGAATGTTGTGCGGCCCAAAATGGCCGCCTTTGGTGACGTAGTCGCCATCCACTGGCGTCGGAAAGGTCGAAATGCTCACCGGGTTAGCTGCATTGCGGTTGTCGAATATCCAGATCAGCTTGAGCCCATCCTCCTGGTGATCGAGCACGGCCTCGTCGAGGACCACGAGTAATTGGCGATCCGGCAGCGGCAGGCAATTGTGCGTCCCGCCGCCGAACGGCGGGCTCCAGTTGCGCTGGACGACGAGCTTCGGGTTTTCGCGGTCGGCGACGTCGATCACGACCATGCCGGCGTCGCGCCAAGCGGCATACGCGGTATCGCCGTCGATGATGGCGTGGTGCAAGCCGTAGCGGCTGCTGGCGCGCCAGTTCGGCGTTTCCCCGGCAGCGAGGTTCATTCCGGGAATCCAGTAACGGCCGGCCGCGCGCGGCTTCGTCGGGTCGGCCATATCGACGGTCATGAAAATATAGTCGGTGAAGCCGTCGAGCAGCGCCGAAACATAGGCCCAGCGTCCGCCGACGTACCAGATGCGATGAATGCCGCCGCCGTCGACCGGCATGAAGCCGATGCGGCGCGGCCTCGCCGGCTGGGAAATGTCGTAGATCGCAAGTCCGGCGGTCCAATTGCGCGTCGCGCTTGTCGCCTGCGCCGTGCCGACGACGGTTCCGAGTTGACCGCGGTAATAAGCACGCTCGTCGGCGAACTCGTCTGCCGCGAACATGTCCTTGGCATGGATGACCAGCAGCAGATCGTCGTGGGTTTGAAGATGGATGTTCCACGTTCCGGGCGGGGCGGCGAGATACTCGACCGCGCGCGGATTCTTGGGATCGCGAACGTCGACGATGCTGAATCCTTTCGAGAACATGTGCCCGATATAGGCGTAGCCGCGGTGCACCATGATCTGGACGCCGTCCGGGCGACCGCCTTGATCGCAATGGCTGACGAGGCGCATGTTGCGCGCGTGGTCGGGTTTTGGCAGTTCGACATTCATCGATAGCCTGCGAGGAAGTTGGGAACCGCGATCCAGTCCATCATGGCGTCGTCTTCCTGCAAAAGCTTCCACATCCTGCGATCCTCGTCGGTCTTGAGATCGACGCCGAGGTGGGTACCGAGCTTGCGGCCGTGCAGCATGACGCGCTCGCCGATGGGCTGGCGCTCGGCGTTGTAGGCGGCAAGTGCCGCGTCGATGTCGTCGTGAGCGGCCAGCGCTTGCGCGAGCGCCTGCGCGTCGCCGCCCGCCTTGGCGACGCCGAAACCCATGTGCGGGCGCGAGGACGATGCGGCGTCGCCGACCAGCGCGACCCGTCCAAACACGATGCGAGGCGCGGAGAAGTCGTAGATCGGCGTGAAGAACGGGCGCTCGATGTTGCGCAGGCAATCAATGAAGGCAGTCGGCATGATCCTTTCGGCATCCGCGCGCATCTGTGCGATGAGGTCCTTGCGGATGAGCGGGGGCGGCACCGAGTATTCGTGCTGATGGCCGTTTTCATCGACGCACATGTCTTTCAGGGTCTGCGCGTCGCCGACGCGGTACCAGATGAAATTGTAGCGCCGGCGGCCGGGCCGCAGGTCGTTGTTGAATCCCGAGATCGGATAGCCGATCACTTGCTGGCGTTCGGGCAGAAAGAAGACGAAGTAGGGGAAGATGTTCGCGAGCGTCTCCGGCGCAAGATCGGCCTCGTTTGGTGCGCCGCGCCAGATGTAATAACCGGAATAGATAGGCTGCACGTCTGGCGCGACCTGCGCGCGCAAGCCGGAGCGGATGCCGTCGCCCCCCACCAACAGGTCGGCGTGCTCGACGCGTCCCTCGGCGAAACGAACACGAACGCCTCGCCCTTTCGCTTCGACGTGCTGAAAGGTGTGGCCGAGGTGGTAATGCGCGGGATCGATGGTCGCGCGCAGCAGCCGCTGCAGCCGGTCCCAGGAGGTGAGGATTTGTCGCAACGGACGTTCGCCGATGACGCGCCCTTCACGGTCGATGGTGATTTGCTTGGCGACCTCGATGCCGAGATCGCGAGTGCCGGCGCCGCTCTGTTCCAACGCTTCCAGCAATTCGGGATGGGTGGTGATTCCGGCGCCGCGGCCGACGAGCTCGACGGGCGAGCGCTCGAACACGTCGACGTCCCAGCCGATCCGGCGCAGGAACGCCGCGGTGAACAGGCCCGACATCGAGCCTCCGATGATGACGGCGCGCCGGCCGGACGAGGCTGCCATTGAGATCACCCGGACCTTGATGTCTCGAAACCTAACCGCCCGCCTTCGACCGAGCCAGCGACTCGGCTGAATCCGATGCGAATGATATCGGCCTAGGCGCGGCGCGCCGCCGGGTTTATCAACGCAGGATCATGCGCGCGCCGATTCGCATTCTCGGCATTGATCCCGGCCTCCGCCGCACCGGCTGGGGCGTGGTGGCGATCGACGGCAACTGCCTCAGTTTCCTTGCCTGCGGGTCGCTTGCCACCGACGACAAGGCGGAACTGGCGATCCGGCTGCTGGCCATCCACGATGGTTTGCGGCGCGTGGTCGACGAACATGCTCCGCACGAGGCCGCGGTGGAGGCGACCTTCGTCAACAAAGACGCCATCGCCACTCTCAAGCTGGGGCAGGCGCGTGGCATCGCCATGCTGGTGCCGGCGATTGCCGGCTTGCCGGTCGCCGAATACGCCCCGAACCTGGTGAAGAAGACGATCGTCGGCGCCGGCCACAGCGAGAAGTCGCAGATTCGCATGATGATCGGTGTGCTGTTGCCGAAGGCAGATCCGCGCTCCGACGATGCCGCCGATGCGCTCGCGATCGCGGTTTGCCATGCGCACCATCGCCGCAGCGCGGCGCTCAGGCTCGCCGCGCGCTGACGCATCGAGATGATGCGCGCAAGGGGGACAAGACGGCCGATTCCGGGGATGTGCCGGCGGTCTCGGTTGACTACATTGCGGCCACATCGGTCGGGAGCGTCGTCCATGGATGTTGCAGCGCTTGTCCTTTTTGCCGGCACCTTGGCGGTGGCGGCGGCATCGCCGGGTCCGGGCGTAACGGCGCTGGTGGCGCGGGTGATCGGGCGCGGCCTCGCGGGGGCGGGCGCGTTTGCCGCCGGTCTCATTGTCGGCGATCTGGTATGGCTCGCGGTGGCGATCCTCGGTCTCGCCGTCGTGGCGCAGACCTTCCATGAGGCTTTTGCCGTTATCAAATATGCTGGCGCTGCCTATCTCGTTTATCTTGCCTGGCGCATGTGGGTGGCGCCGGTCGCGGCGCGCGACATCGAGGCCGACGCGCACCGCGATGGGCGCCTGCGCCTGTTCCTCGCGGGTCTCGCGCTGACATTGGGAAATCCCAAGGTGGTTGCATTCTATCTAGCCCTGTTACCCAATCTCATCGATCTCCCCGGCGTCGGCCTGTTCGGTTATGTCGAGCTCGCCGGCATCGCGGTCGTCATCTTGACGACGGTCTTTGGGGCCTATGCCGTTGCGGCGGCCCGTGCCCGCGCGCTGTTTCGCAGTCCGCGCGCCATGCGTCTGCTCAACCGCGCCGGCGGCACCATGCTGGCGGGTGCGGCGGTTGCCGTAGCGACCAGATAGGCGGCGGCATGATCGCTAAGCTCACGGGTGTCATCGACAGTTACGGCGAGGATTTCATCGTCCTCGACGTCAACGGCGTCGGCTATCTCGTGCATTGCTCGGCGCGCACGTTGCAGGAACTGCCCGGAACCGGCCAACCCGCGACGCTATCGATCGAAACCTACGTGCGCGAAGATCAGATCCGGTTGTTCGGCTTCCTCACCGATCTCGAGCGGGAATGGTTCCGTCTGCTGCAGACCGTGCAGGGCGTCGGGGCGAAGGTCGCGCTCTCCGTGCTCGGCACCCTCAAGCCGGGCGATCTCGCGTCCGCCATTGCGCTGCGCGACAAGGCCATGGTGGCGCGCACGCCCGGCGTCGGGCAGAAGGTCGCCGAGCGCATCGTCACCGAGCTCAAAGACAAGGCGCCGGCCTATGCCGACGTCGATCCCGCGGTGATTCGGCTCTCCGGCGCGGTCGACGACAAGCGCGCGCCACAGCCGGTCGCGGATGCGGTCTCCGCCCTGATCAATCTCGGCTATGGTCAGCCCCAGGCTGCCGCCGCCATCGCCGCCGCCGCGCGCAGCGCGGGCGAGGGCGCGGACACGGCGAGGCTGATCCGGCTCGGACTGAAGGAACTCGCGAAATGACCACGACCGATGGTACTCGATGCTGAGCGAGCGCGACCAGGAACTGATTGTCGCCGCGCGTGACGCCATCAAGCGGCGTTACCGCAACGACTGGCAGGAGGTGGGTGCAGCCCTGCGCACGCGCGACGGGCGCATCTATGCCGGCGTCAACCTCGATGCCTATCTCGGCCGCATGGCGGTGTGCGCAGAGGCAGTGGCGCTCGGCCGGGCCGTGACCGAGATCGGCGAGACCGGCATCGAGACGATCGTGGCGGTGCGCCATCCCGAGCCTGGCCAGTCGGATCAGGAGATCGTGGTGGTGTCGCCGTGCGGCAGCTGCCGCGAGCTGATCTGGGATTACGATCGCAATGCCCGCGTGATCGTCCCGAGCGGCAACGGTCCGGTCATCACCAGCATCGGCGAATTGCTGCCCAACAAATACAGTCGTGAGCGTACGTTGTGAGAACGGTGCCTTGAGCCTGAACCCCCGCCGCCTGGTCACTGGCGAACGCCGCGACGAAGATGTCGCGGACGCCTCGCTGCGACCGCAGCGGCTGAGCGAGTTCATCGGTCAGCAGCAGGCGCGGTCGAACCTTTCCGTGTTCATCGAAGCGGCGCGGGTGCGGCGGGAGGCACTCGATCATGTGCTGTTCGTGGGGCCGCCGGGGTTGGGCAAGACCACGCTCGCGCAAATCGTGGCGCGCGAGCTCGGCGTGAATTTCCGCGCGACCTCGGGCCCGGTGATCGCCAAAGCCGGTGATCTCGCCGCGCTGCTGACGAATCTCGAGGAGCGCGACGTGCTCTTCATCGACGAGATCCATCGGCTCAATCCCGCGGTGGAGGAAATCCTCTATCCCGCCATGGAGGATTTCCAGCTCGACTTGATCATCGGCGAGGGACCGGCCGCCCGTTCGGTCAAGATCGACCTTGCCAAATTCACGCTGATCGGCGCGACCACGCGCGCCGGCCTGCTCACCAATCCGCTGCGTGACCGTTTCGGCATCCCGGTGCGGCTCAATTTTTATTCCGAGTCGGAGCTGGAGGAGATCGTTCATCGCGGCGCGCGCGTGCTCGGCATCGGGATGACCGCCGACGGCGCCAACGAGATCGCGCGCCGCGCGCGTGGCACGCCGCGCATCGCGGGACGGCTATTGCGCCGGGTGCGGGACTTCGCGCTGGTCGCGGGTGCAACGACGATCGAGCGCGCCGCCGCCGACCGCGCCCTGGTGGAGCTCGAGGTCGATGGCGCGGGGCTCGATGCCATGGACCGGCGCTACCTCACGACCATTGCGGAAAACTACGGCGGCGGGCCGGTCGGGATCGAGACCATCGCGGCGGCGCTCTCGGAACCGCGCGACGCCATCGAGGAGATCGTCGAGCCGTTCCTGATTCAGAAGGGGTTTCTCCAGCGCACGCCGCGCGGGCGGCTCCTGACCCCCCATGCCTTCCGCCACCTCGGGCTCGCCGAGCCCGCGCGCGATCCCGCGCAATTCGGATTGTTTGGCGAGGGGTCGGCGGAAGGCTAGAGCCGCCGCACGACCCGTGGCCGCAAAGGTGAATTCGAAAGGTCGCGACACCATGCTCAAGACCATGGAAGGTGGTTGCCATTGCGGCCGCGTGCGCTTCCGCGTCACGGCGGATATCGCCTCGGTGATCGATTGCAATTGCTCGATGTGCACCAAAAAAGGGATCCTGCACCTGATCGTGCCGCCGGAGCGGTTCGAGCTTCTCAGCGGCAAGGACGATCTGACCACCTACGTGTTCAACACCGGCGTCGCCAAGCACACGTTCTGCAGGCACTGCGGCATCCATCCGTTCTACGTGCCGCGTTCGCATCCCGACAAGATCGACGTCAACGTGCGCTGCATCGACGACATCGATCTCGCCGTTGTTGCCCCGACACCGTTTGACGGCAGGAATTGGGAGGCGGCGGCGCAGAAGCGTGCGCGGTCGCAATGAGCGCACTCGACGGCGTCCTCAGCGGCGGGCGCCATGTGATGTCCGTCCGCGTCTACTACGAGGACACGGATTTTTCCGGCGTGGTCTACCATGCCAGCTACCTGCGTTTCCTGGAGCGCGGCCGCAGCAACCACCTGCGCCTGCTCGGCGCCGACCATCGCGCCCTGTTCGAGGAGGTGCGCCAGGAAACGCCGGGCTTTGCCTTCGTCGTCCGCTCGATGCAGATCGAGTTCCGCAAGCCCGCGCGCATGGATGACATCCTCGAGGTGGTGACCGCGCCGGAGGAGGTGAAAGGGGCCTCGATCACGCTGCACCAGCGCATCCTGCGGAGGGACGAGCTCCTCATCGAGGCACATGTGCGGGTCGCCTTCGTCTGCGCTGGGCGGGCGCGGCCGATCCCCAAGGCCCTGCGCATGGCCATGCGCGCCGATCGCGACCACGGCGGCATCTGACGCGGCGAAGCCAAAGGCGGAGGTCGACGCCTCACCCCGGGTCATGTAAAGAGGCTTCACATGAGCTGGTCCAAGCAAGGCGGTCGATCGGGCCCCCGCGGCTATCACCACGGCAATTTGAAAGAGGCCTTGATCGATGCGGCGCTGGAGCTGATCGCGCAGAAGGGGCCTGCCGGCTTCACCTTTGCGGAAGCCGCGCGCTGGGCTGGCGTCAGTCCGGCCGCGCCCTACCGGCATTTCCGCGACCGCGAGGAGTTGCTGGCGGATGTGGCGCGGCGCGGGTTCGAACAATTCGAAACGGTGCTGGCGCGCGCGTGGGACGCCGGCCGCCCGGATGCGTTCACCGCATTCGACCGTCTGGGCAAAGCCTATCTTCATTTCGCAAAGAGCGAGCCGGCCTATTACTCCGCGATGTTCGAAGCCGGCATTCCGCCGGAGACGAACCCGCAACTGCGGGAAGCCGGCGAGCGTGCCTTCGCGGTGTTGCGAGCTGCCGCGGAGCGACTCGTCGCCGCCATGCCGGCGCAGGATCGTCCGCCGGTCCTGATGATGGCATTGCACATTTGGGCGATGTCGCACGGCATCGCATCGCTGTTTGGGCGCGGCGACGCGGCCAAGCGGCCGCTGCCGATGACTCCGGAGGAGCTGCTCGAGGCAGCGGTGCTGATTTATCTGCGCGGGCTGGGGGTTAGCGCCCCTCCTGCGACCGGCAAGCCGCCGCAGTGAACACCCACGCTTGACAAAAAGCCGGAAGGCTTTTAGCTATGTAAATGTGATTAACATTCACAGCCGAGGCTCATATGCCGATCGTTGCAAAGCTTGATGAGTTGGGAAAGCCGGCCTGGATCGCGCTCACGATCCTGGGCTTCATGATCTGGTGGCCGGTTGGTCTTGCCACCTTGGCATTCATGATAGGGAGCGGACGAATGAGTTGCTGGAAAGGCGGCGGGGTAAGCCCGTGGCAGCGCGGAGCCGATCAAGCGCGTCCGACCGGAACCTGGTGGCAGCCGTCACGGTCAAGCGGTAACCGGGCCTTCGACGAATATCGCGAGGAAACCCTGCGTCGGCTTGAAGACGAGCAGCGCGAGTTTCACGATTTTCTCGGGCGCCTGCGGATGGCCAAGGACAAGGCCGAGTTCGACCAGTTCATGGCCGAGCGGCGCTCGCGTACCGCTGGATCGTCCCAGAGCACGAGCCCGCCGCCCCAAAACTGACCCCTCCAGTTCGACACCGCCGGGCCGTCCACTTCGGGTGGACGGCCTTTTTTTGTACTGTCGCCTGCGCCTTCGCCCCGGTGTCCTGCCGCGCCGGCGCTTTCTGGCGCCACGAAAACCCACGCACGCGCCGGATCCGCTAACCTGGGATTAACCCGGCCCGCGCCAGCTAAGTCGGGGGTGCAACTGCGAGGCTGGCGCCCTAGTTTGGTCACGTTTGACGGGGAATCGGTTCGTCCACCGGTGGGGGCCGGATCTTCCCGCAATTTCGGGTCTCGGCGAGGCAAGCGACGCCGTCCGGCATGCCGTTCTCGTCCAGGCGATGATGTGCCGCCCCGGTCTTGACCGCGGGACTTGGACAGCCGGAAGAACGCGAGAGCCCGAAGGAGAAGCCATGCCGTCCGCCGCACCGCTCTCGATCTGGGATTTGTTCCAGCACGCGGACCTGGTCGTCAAGATCGTGATGATCGGGCTTTTGATCGCGTCGATCGCGGTTTGGGCCATCGCGATCGACAAATTCATCCTCTACTCGCGCACCACCCGGGCCATGGACGGCTTCGAGCAGGCGTTCTGGTCCGGCCAGTCCCTGGACGAGCTCTATCGCTCCCTGGCTTCGCGGCCCACCCATTCGATGGCGGCGCTGTTCGTGGCGGCGATGCGGGAATGGAAGCGAAGCGTGGAGAGCCAGCCGCGCTCGTTTGCCGGCCTGCAGATGCGCATCGAAAAGGTCATGGACGTGACCATCCAGCGCGAAATTGCCCGGCTGGAGCGGTATCTCCTGGTGCTGGCCACCGTCGGCTCGGCCGGCCCCTTCATCGGGCTGTTCGGGACGGTTTGGGGCATCATGACCAGCTTTCGGGCCATCGCCGGTCAGCAGACCACGTCGCTCGCGGTCGTCGCCCCCGGCATCGCCGAGGCCTTGTTCGCAACCGCAATCGGCCTCGTGGCCGCCATACCCGCGACCATTTTCTATAACAAGTTCGTCTCCGACGTGAACAAGCAGGCCCAGCGCCTGGAAGGCTTCGCGGACGAATTTGCCGCCATCCTGTCGCGGCAGATCGACGAACGGGGATAGGGGTTTCGGGAATGGCGATGAACGGCGGCGCGGCCGCGGTCGCCGGCAGGCGGCGACACCGCCGCCGCCCGGTCATGGCGGAGATCAACGTGACGCCGATGGTCGACGTCATGCTGGTCCTGCTTATTATTTTCATGGTTTCGGCGCCCCTCCTGACGGTGGGGGTGCCGCTCGACCTGCCGCAGACCCAGGCCAAGACCCTCGACCAGGACAAGGAGCCGCTGACGGTCTCCGTCAATACGAAGGGGCAGGTCTACCTCCAAAATACCGAAATTGCGTTGGAAGAACTGGTGCCTAAGCTCAAGGCTGTGACCGACGCCCGTGGGGGGGCGGACGAGCGCATCTTTGTGCGGGCCGACCGCGAGGTCGACTACGGAACGGTGATGAAGGTGATGGGGCGAATCTCGGCCGCCGGCTACCGCCGCGTGGCGCTGGTGACGGAGATCGAGCAGGGGTCGGCGCGCTGATCGCGTGACTACGGGGGGAATATCGCGTGTCTACGGGGGACGTGAGGACCGCGTACGCCATCTCAGCGGTAGGGCATGCCGCCGTGTTGCTGTGGAGCGTGTGGTCGCTGGCGGCCAAGCCCCTTCCCGTTCCCCCTGCCGACGCGTTGCCAGTCGATCTGGTGAGCGTGGCCGAGTTCACCCAGATGACGGCGGGCAGCAAGAGCGCGCCCAAGGCCGAAACGCCGAAGCCGCTGGTCGAAAAGGTGGAAGAGGCAAAGCCGGTGGAGGACCCGACCGCCAAGGTGGTCGAGAAGAAAGAGGTCAAAGCCGCCCGCGAGCCGCCGCCGGCGCCGGAATCCAAGCCGGCCGAGACCAAGTCGGAGAAAAAAGAGACGGAGACGCCGCCCGACAAGATCGCCGACACGGCGCAGGAGCAAGCCAAGCAGCCCGAGCCGAAGAAGGCGGACGCCAAGCCGCCGACGCCGCCGAAGAAGCCTGCGCCGCCGGCGCCCAAGTTCGACCCCAAGCTGGTGGAAGCGCTCCTCGACAAGCGCGATTCGCAGCGGCTCGCCGCCGCCGGCGCCACCCTCAACAATGCGCCCTCGCTCGGCGTGTCTCGCGGCAGCGCGGCGCAGATCTCACTGAGCGAGCTTGATGCGTTGCGGCAAAGACTTGCCCAGCTCTGGGCGATCCCCGCCGGCGCCAAGGACCCGCAGGAGCTGGTGGTGCAGGTCCGGGTGAAACTCAAGCCCGACGGCATGCTTGCCGGTCCGCCCATGGTTCTCACCAGCGGCAAAAGCGCGCTCTTCGTCGCCGCCCGCGACAGTGCCATCCGGGCGCTCTTCCGCGGCCAGCCTTTCGACATGCTTCGGCCTGAAACCTATGAGCAATGGAAGGACATCGAGATCACGTTCGATCCGCGCGACATGATCCGCGGATAATCGTTCGACGCGCGAAGGCCGGGCCATGATTGAGCGCGCTGCGAAGACAGGCTGGCAGTCGCTGAGCCGCCGCGGAGTCATCATGCTCGGCGCGGGCGCAGCCGGAGCGCTTGCCGGTCTTGCGCCGCGGCCGGCGCGGGCGGTGCTCAAGCTCGACGTCACCCAGGGCAACGTCCAGCCGGTGCCGATTGCGATCCCGGATTTCGTCGGGGTCGGGCTGCAGGACCCCGCCGCTGGCCGCAACGTGAGCCAGATCATCGCTTCGAATCTGCAGCGCTCCGGCCTGTTCGTTCCCATCGATCCAGCCGCCTATCTCGAAAAGATCTCGACCATCGACACGCTGCCGCGCTTTGCGGACTGGCGCCAGATCAATGCCCAGGCGCTGGTCACCGGTCGTGTCACGCAGTCCGATAGCCGGCTCAAGGCGGAGTTTCGGCTGTGGGATGTATTCGCGGGCCAGCAGCTGCGCGGCGAGCAATACAACACCACGGCCGACAATTGGCGCCGCATCGCCCACATCATCTCGGATGCCATCTACGAGCGGATCACCGGCGAGAAGGGCTATTTCGACAGCCGCATCGTCTTCGTTGACGAGTCCGGTCCGAAGGAGCGGCGGATCAAGCGGCTCGCATTGATGGACCAGGACGGCGCCAATGTGCGCTATCTCACCCGCGGCGACGACCTCGTGCTCACGCCGCGGTTCTCGTCGACGCCCGACACCATCACCTACATGTCGTACAGCCAGGGCGATCCCAAGGTCTATCTCATGAACATCGAGACCGGACAGCGCGAGATCGTCAGCAATTTTCCCGGCATGAGCTTCAGCCCGCGGTTCTCGCCCGACGGCCAGCGCGTGATCTTCAGCCTGCAGCGCGGCGGCAATTCCAATCTGTTCGTCATGGACCTGCGCTCGAAGGCGACGACGCGCCTGACCGACACGCAGGTCATCGACACCGCGCCGTCCTATTCACCGGACGGGATGCGCATCAGCTTCGAGTCCGATCGCGGCGGCAAGCAGCAGATCTACATCATGGCCGCGAATGGCGGCCAGGCGCAGCGCATCAGCTTCGGCGACGGCGCCTATTCGACGCCCGTCTGGTCGCCCCGCGGCGACTACATCGCCTTCACCAAGCAGACGCAGGACAGGTTCGCGATCGGCATCATGCGGGCGGATGGATCGGGCGAGCGCATCCTCACGGAGGGCTATCACAACGAAGGCCCGACCTGGTCGCCGAACGGGCGCGTGATCATGTTCTTCCGCGACCCCGGCGGGAATGCCGGTCCGTCGCTCTTTACGGTGGACGTGACCGGCCGCAACGAGCAGCCGTTGAAGACGCCGAGCTACGCGTCTGATCCAGCCTGGTCGCCGCTGTTGCAATAAAACGACACTCAATCGCAATCGTGGAATGGAACTCGCGGAGCCCCTAAGGCGCCGCATTCACCCGTCATTAACCACGCCACGGGGTTTACGCTTTTTCTTTGTCTTGAGCGATCCGGGCAACACCCGGGCAAGGTTCGCAAGAACCTTCGCTTAACCACGCCCCTGTTAGACCTGCGGAATGTCCGGAAACGACGCAACAACGGAGGCATGGGGATGACGGATTTTGTTGTGCGTGTCATCCGCGCCGCCACGCTCGCCGGCGTCTTGGCCATGGCGCTTGCCGCGGCCGGCTGCGCGAACCGACCCAACGATCCATCAGCCGGAGCCGGCAGCGCCCCTCCCGGCAGCCAGCAGGATTTCGTGGTCAATGTCGGCGATCGGGTCTTCTTCGAATCCGATTCGTCCGAGCTTACTCCGCAATCGATTGCGACGCTCGAGAAGCAGGCGCAGTGGTTGCAGATTTACAACCAGTACACGTTCACCGTCGAAGGCCATGCCGACGAGCGCGGTACGCGCGAATACAACATCGCGCTGGGCGCCCGGCGCGCGCAAACCGTGCGCGACTATCTTGCGTCCCGCGGCGTCCAGGCCCAGCGCATGCGCACGATCTCGTACGGCAAGGAACGCCCGGTCGCGGTCTGCAACGACATCTCGTGCTGGTCGCAGAACCGCCGCGCGGTCACGGTGCTCAATACCAGCTCGTAAGCGGGGGAACACGGGGGAAGGGGACAGCCGGCGCCTTCGGGCGCCGGTTGTGTTTTGGCGCCGCGAAAAGCGTCTTCCACTTCCAAACGTAGGATCGTACCTTCGGCGCCGTGAGGGTTGCGCCGCGCGCACAGCGGCTGGTCGCAGTCCGGTGGTTTGACAAGGGTCAGTCCCGCGCCATGAGGATCGGTCGCTTCACCCACGCGCATTCGCCGTTTGCCGCGTGCGTCATTGCTGTCGGGCTCGCGGGGCCGCTGACAGCCTGCGGGCAGGACAATCGCTACGTGGCGCCTCCGCCGCCCAAGGTGATGGTCGCCGTCCCGCTGCAGCGGCCAGTCATGCGCTACCTCGAAGCCACCGGCAATGCCGCCGCCATCAACACCACCAATCTGGTCGCACGGGTGCAGGGCTTTCTCCAGGAAATCAAATACAAGGCCGGGGAAGAGGTGAAGCAGGGACAGACCCTCTTCGTGATCGAGCCGGAACCCTACAAGTTGAAGCTCGAGCAGGCGCAGGCGGCCGAGGCGGGCGCGCAGGCCACGCTGAAGCAGGCCGAGGCGGACTACGAGCGGCAGGTCGAGCTCGCGAGCCGCAACGTCGCGTCGAAGGTCGCGCTCGACAACGCCACGGCCAATCGCGACACCGCCCATGCCAAGCTCAAGCAGGCGCAGGTCGACACCCAGCAGGCAGCGCTCAATCTCAGCTACACCGAGGTCAAGGCTCCCTTCGACGGCATCGTTACCGCGCGCCTGGTGTCGCTCGGCGAGCTGGTCGGCGCTAATGGCCCGACCCAGCTCGCCACCATCGTGCAGACCGCCCCGATCTACGTGAATTTCACCATCAACGAGCAGGAAGTGCTCAAAATCCGTTCCGAGATGCGGCGTCTCGGCATCACCCAGGCGGAGGTGGCGGCCATTCCCATTGAAGTCGGGCTGCAGACCGACAGCGGCTATCCGTATCGCGGCTCGCTCGACTACGTGTCGCCCACCATCAACCAGTCGACCGGGACGCTCGCGGTGCGCGCCATTCTCAAGAACGAGGACCACGTGCTGGTGCCGGGCTATTTCGTCCGCGTGCGGATCGGCGCCGACGATCAGACCTCCCTGCTGGTGCCGGATGCTGCGCTCGGCAGCGATCAGGGCGGGCGCTACGTCCTCGTCGTCAACAAGGACGACATCGTCGAGCAGCGCAAGGTCACGACCGGACCCAAGGTCGGAGACCTGCGCGCCATCGACAGCGGGCTCAAGCCCGACGATCGCGTGATCGTCGCGGGTATCCTGCGGGCTATTCCGGGGCAGAAGGTCGACCCGCAGCTCCAGTCGATCGCAGCCGCGCCGGCACCGGCCACGGGCGCCAACTAGCGATCACGCGATGATCTCGGATTTCTTCATCCGCCGGCCCGTTCTCGCCAACGTGCTCGCGATCCTGATGATCGTGCTAGGCGCCGTTGCGGTGTTCACGCTTCCAATCGCGCAATACCCCGACGTGGTCCCGCCCACTGTCCAGGTCACGACCCGTTATCCTGGCGCCAGCCCGCGGACCGTGATCGATGCCGTGGCCCTGCCAATCGAGCAGCAGGTGAACGGCGTCGAAGGCATGATCTACATGCAGTCCTTCAGCGGCGCGGACGGCACCTATTCGCTCACCGTGACGTTCAAGATCGGCGTCAACCTCGATGTGGCGCAGATCCTGGTGCAGAACCGGGTGTCGAGCGCGCTCTCCTCACTGCCGCAGGCCGTGCAGGCGCAGGGCGTCATCGTGCAGAAGAATTCCACGGCCATCCTGCAGATCGTGACGCTGGCGTCGCCCGATTCCCGCTACGACAGCCTCTATCTCGCCAATTACGCCACCATCAAGCTCAAGGACGAGATCGCCCGGTTGCCGGGCGTGGGCAACGTCGTGGTGTTCGGCGCCGGCCAGTATTCGATGCGCATCTGGCTCGACCCCAACAAGATGCAGGCGCGCGAGCTGGTGCCGCAGGACGTGATCTCGGCGCTGCAGCAACAGAGCGAGCAGGTCACGGCCGGCCAGATGGGCGCGCCGCCGGCGCCGTCCGGCCAGACCTTCCAGTACACGCTCAACGTGGCCGGCAAGCTCAGCGACGTTTCCGAGTTCGCCGACGTGATCGTGAAGACCGGCAAGGCGGGCGAGATCACGCGACTGCGCGACGTCGCCCAGGTCGAGCTCGGCGCGCAGACCTACAGCCAGGTGTTCACGCTGGACGGCAAGCCTGCGGCCGGCCTGGCCATCTTCCAGGCGCCGGGCGCGAACGCGCTCGAGGTAGCCACCGAGGTGCGCAACAAGATGGTGGTGCTTGCGCGCGAATTCCCGCAGGGTCTGGTCTCGGCCATCCCCTTCGACACCACCAAGTTCGTCGAAGAGTTGATCCACGAGGTCTACAAGACTCTGTACGAAGCGGCGTTGCTGGTTCTGATCGTGATCCTGGTGTTCCTACAGGACTGGCGCGCGATGCTGATCCCGGCGACTACCGTTCCCGTCACCATCATCGGCGCCTTCGCGGCGATGGCGGCGCTCGGATTTACGATCAATTTCTCGACCCTGTTCGCGATCGTGCTCGCCATCGGCATCGTGGTGGACGACGCCATCGTGGTGGTCGAGGGCGCCGTCCACAATCTCGAGAAGGGGATGACTGGTCGCGAGGCGGCAAGCGCCGCGATGCGTCAACTGTTCGGCCCGATCATCGGCATCACGCTCGTGCTGATGTCGGTGTTCCTGCCGGCGGCCTTCCTGCCCGGTCTGACCGGCCGCATGTACGCCCAGTTCGCGCTGGTGATTGCGGCTACCGCGCTGCTCAGCGCCATCAACGCCGTGAGCCTCAAGCCTGCCCAAAGCGCCTTGTGGCTGCGCCCGTCGGTTCCCCCGGAGCGGCGCAACATCGCGTACCGGGCTTTCAACTGGGGCTATGACCGCATCGAGCGCGGCTATGCCTGGGTGGTGGGCGGCATGGTCCGCCACAGCGCGCTGATGACCGTGCTCGCGCTTGGCATCGTCGCCGCCACCGGATTCGGCTTCTCCCGCGTGCCGACCGGGTTCCTGCCGATCGAAGACCAGGGCTACCTCATTACGCTCGTGCAGTTACCCGACGGCGCCTCGCTCGAGCGCACGCAGAAGGTGCTCGACAAGGTCAGCGAAGTGACGCGCAAAACTCCGGGGGTCGCGCAGGTCATCACCATCGCGGGCGTGTCGGCGATGGACAACAGCGCGTCGCTGTCAAGTGCCGGAGTTGCCTATGTCATCCTTAAGGACTGGGGGGAGCGCGGCAAAGGCGAGGATCTGCTGTCGCTGTTCAAGAACCTCAACGCGTCAATGGCAACCATTCCGGAGGCGGACATCCTGGTAATGCCCCCGCCGCCCATCCAGGGCGTCGGCAACGATGCCGGCTTCACCATGCAGATCGAGCTGCGCGATGGCAGCTTCGACATGGCCAAGCTGCAAAGCGTGACCAATGCGATCGTGGCCAATGCAAAAACCCAGTCTGCGCTGCAGCTCGTGTTGGCCTCGTTCCGGTCGAGCGTCCCGCAATATGTGATCGAAGTCGACCGGGTGAAGACGCAGACGCTGCAGGTCTCGCTCGATCAGGTGTTCGCCGCGCTCGGAAGCTATCTTGGCTCGAGCTATGTCGACCAGTTCAACAAATTCGGCCGCGTGTTCCAGATTTACGTCCAGGCGGATGCGCAGGCTCGCCTGCGGCAGGAAGACATCGAGAACATGTTCGTCCGCAGCCGGGATGGAAACATGATCCCGCTGGGCACGCTGGTGAAGATCGTGCCGACGGTCGGCCCCTCGCTCATCAGCCTGTTCAATCTCTATCCGACGGCGACCATCATCGGACTGCCGGCCGACGGGTTCTCGTCCGGGGAAGTGATGACGCTGATGGAGGAAATCGCGCGTCGCACGCTGCCCCCTGGGGTCGGCTTCGAGTGGAGCTCGATGTCGTATCAGGAGAAGCTGGTCGGACATCAGATGTATCTGGTTTTCGCGCTGGCGCTGCTCCTGGTCTATCTCGTGCTCGCCGGCCAATACGAGAGCTGGTACGCGCCGCTCTCGGTGATCCTGGCGGTGCCGCTCTCGTTCATCGGACCGGTGGCGGCGCTCTCGGCGCTTACGACGAGCGGGCTCAACAACAATCTCTACGTCCAGATCGGGCTCGTCCTGCTGATGGCGCTGTCCGCCAAGAACGCGATCCTGATCGTCGAGCTTGCGCGCGAGCTGCGTGCCGACGGCAGGCCGATCCCGGATGCGGCCCTCGAGGGGGCGCGGGCCCGCTTTCGCCCGATCGTGATGACCTCGTTCGCGTTCATCCTCGGCGTCACGCCGCTCGTGTTCGCGAGCGGCGCCGGCGCCAGCGCGCGCATGTCGATCGGCATCACGGTGTTCACCGGCATGATCGCATCGACCTGCCTCGCGGTCCTGTTCGTGCCGTCGTTCTTCGTGATGATGCAGCGCTTCGAGGAATGGCTCGCCGCGCGCAAGAAGCCGACGGTCGCGAGCACGCCGGCGAAGTAGGCCGCCTCGGGCCGCAACCCTTGTTATGGCGGCACGGGCGACTTTATTAACGATCCGCCAGTCACAATTTGGACGCAGGGATTCGTATGGTATTTGAGGGCTCCAGCAGCATCGAAATACCCATGGCACGTTTCGCCCTTCGTGTGACGACGGCATCCGTGCTCGCCTTCGCGGCGATCACTGGGTCGTGCCCGGCGCAGTCGCAGGCGTGGGCGCAGGAAACCGAGCGGCCGGGTGGATTGCTGGACCGCATCTTCGGCGGGAGCGAGCGCTTGGGCGGTGAGCGTGGCGCTGCGCCGGACGGCTCGCCGCAGGGCCGCACCGCCCAGATGTCGGGTTCCGACCTGGTGCTCCGCCTCGATCGGCTCGAAGCCCAGATCAGACAGCTCACGGGAACGATCGAGCAGCTGCAGTTCCGCAACCAGCAACTCGAAGGTCAACTCCGCCGCCTGCAGGAGGACAGCGAATACCGGCTGCAGGAATTGGGCGCGAAGGGCGGATCGCGCCCTGCAGCGCAGCCGCGGCCGCAGAACACGCCGCCGTCCTCCGTTCCTGCGGCAACCGCCGCGCCCGGCCGGCGCGGCGACGTGTTCGATCCCGCGCAGAACCCGAACGCTCCCGGCGCGCCCCACACGCTCGGTTCGGTCAGTCCCGGCGGCCAGCCGCCCGTCTCGGGATCCGCGCTGCCGCCGATGTCGCCATCCGCTGCGCCGCCCATGGCGGCTGATGCCGGCGAGCCGCCGCTCGGCGCGCCCGGCGGGCGTGGAGCCGGCGCTCCGCTCGATCTTGCCACCATGGGGCCGCCGATGTCGGGCCAGCCAGGTCGCGATCCGGCGGCGGGCGCCGTGGTCGCTACGCTGCCGCCGTCGCAGACCCCGCGCGATGAGTACGACCTCGCCTACGGCTATGTGCTGCGCAAGGACTATGCGCTCGCCGAAGACGGCTTCCGCCGTTTCCTGAGTAAATATCCCGACGATCGGCTCATCGGCGATGCGACCTTCTGGCTGGGCGAGAGCCTGTTCCAGCGCCAGCGCTACCGCGACGCGGCGGAGGCGTTTCTCAACGTCTCGACCAAATACGAATCCATCGCCAAGGCACCCGATGCGCTCCTTCGACTCGGGCAGTCGCTTGCCGCGCTCGGCGAGAAGGAGGCGGCCTGCGCGTCGCTCGGTGAAGTCCTGCGTAAATTTCCGCGCGCATCCGCGAGCGTGAAGCAGGGCGTCGAGCGAGAGCAAAAGCGTGTCCGCTGCTGAGGGTCCGGCACCGATCTCCGTCGCCGAGGCGAATGCGCTGTTCCATCCGCTGGCCGACGTTGCCGCCCTCGTGCTCGCCGTCTCCGGCGGCCCGGATTCGACCGCGCTACTGATGCTGGCGGCGCGCTGGCGCCACGCACGCACAAGAGGACCGAAGCTGCTCGCGGTCACCGTCGATCACGGCCTGCGGCGCGAGTCGGCCGAGGAAGCGCGCGCGGTGAAGCGTCTGGCGCGCAGGCTCGGCGTGCCCCACCGCACGGTGCGTTGGGGAGGCAAGAAGCCCGCGACCGGATTGCAGCAGGCGGCGCGTGCGGCGCGCTACCGTCTGCTGGCGGCGGCTGCCCGCGGCGCAAAGGCGCGAACCATCGTCACCGCCCACACGCTCGATGACCAGGCGGAGACGGTTCTGATCCGCATGAGTCGCGGCAGTGGTCTGACCGGCCTGTGTGCGATGGCGCGAGAGTCTCCGCTTCCGCTGCGCGAGCAGCACGACATCGTCCTGGTGCGGCCGCTGCTCGACGTTCCGAAAGCACGGCTTATTGCGACGCTCGAACGTGCCAGGATCGAATTCGCCCGCGATCCGTCCAATCGCGATCCGCGCTTCACCCGCGCACGACTGCGCGGCCTGATGTCGTCGCTGTCGCGCGAAGGGCTTGATGCGCGCCGGCTTGCGCGCCTGGCGGAGCGCCTGCGGCGCGCCGAGGCCGCGCTCGAAGCGGCGGTGAGCGCGGCGGCGCATACCCTGTCCGTCGAGCCTTGGTCCGATCGCGGCCCGATCGTCTTCAATGCCGCAGAATTCGCCCGTCTGCCTGCAGAAGTGGCACTGCGCCTGCTCGGCCGGGCGCTCACGCGCGTCGGTGACGAAGGTCCGGTCGAGCTTGGCAAGCTCGAGGCGCTTTACGCCGCCCTTGGGGACGGAAATGCCGGCGAAATGGTCCGGTTGCGCCGCACCCTGGCAGGCGCGCTGGTGACCGTGACCGGGACGGAAGTCACGGTCGTGCGCGCACCGGCGCGCATGAGGGCGCGCATGAGAGAGCATGCCCGGGCGCCGACCGCCCGGAGATCGAGCCGGCGCGACCCCAAACCGGGCGTAGACAAGGGAATTGACGCTAGATGAAGGAATTGACCCGGTTCCCTTGGCAGGAGCCCCCCCGGCACTTAGATTGTGGCCGGGATGGACATGAATCAGCCTGCAATATGCGGGCATATCGGCGGAGTGCGGTGGCATTGACCGTCATAAAGGACCAGGGATGAACGCCAATTTGCGCAACTTCGCCCTTTGGGTGATCATCGTTCTCCTGCTGCTCGCGCTGTTCACCCTGTTCCAGAACCCGGGTCAGCGCACCACGTCGCAGGACATTTCCTTTTCGCAGCTCCTGAACGAGGTCGACCAGGGCCGCGTGCGCGACGTCCTGATCCAGGGTCCCGAGATTCACGGCACTTTCACCGACGGCCGCAGCTTTCAGACCTATGCACCGAATGACCCGAGCCTGATTCAGCGGTTGTACGGCAAGGGCGTCTCGATCACCGCCCGCCCGCAGCAGAACGACGTGCCGTGGTTCGTGTCGCTTCTGGTGTCGTGGCTTCCGTTCATTGCGCTCATCGGCGTGTGGATCTTCCTGTCACGGCAGATGCAGGGCGCGGGCGGCAAGGCACTCGGCTTCGGCAAGAGCCGCGCCAAGCTTCTGACCGAGGCGCACGGCCGCGTCACCTTCGAGGACGTCGCGGGCGTCGACGAGGCCAAGCAGGATCTGCAGGAGATCGTCGAGTTCCTGCGCGATCCCGGAAAATTCCAGCGGCTCGGCGGGCGCATTCCGCGCGGCGTGCTGCTGGTGGGGCCGCCCGGAACCGGCAAGACACTGCTCGCGCGCGCGATCGCGGGCGAGGCCAACGTACCGTTCTTCACCATTTCGGGCTCGGACTTCGTCGAGATGTTCGTCGGCGTGGGCGCCTCGCGCGTGCGCGACATGTTCGAGCAGGCCAAGAAGAATGCGCCCTGCATCATCTTCATCGACGAGATCGATGCGGTCGGCCGCCACCGTGGCGCCGGCCTCGGCGGCGGCAACGACGAGCGCGAGCAGACGCTCAATCAGTTGCTGGTCGAGATGGACGGCTTCGAGGCCAACGAAGGCATCATTCTGATCGCCGCGACCAATCGGCCGGATGTGCTCGACCCCGCGCTGCTGCGACCCGGCCGCTTCGACCGCCAGGTGATCGTGCCCAATCCCGACGTGGTCGGCCGCGAGCAGATCCTCAAGGTTCACGTGCGCAAGGTTCCACTCGCCCCCGACGTCAATCTCAAAACCATCGCGCGCGGCACGCCCGGCTTTTCCGGCGCCGACCTCATGAACCTCGTCAACGAGGCGGCCCTGATGGCGGCGAGACGCAACAAGCGGATGGTCACGCAGATCGAGTTCGAGGACGCCAAGGACAAGGTGATGATGGGCGCCGAACGCAAGTCGTTGGTGATGACCGAGGAGGAAAAGCTCCTCACCGCCTATCACGAAGGCGGCCACGCCATCGTTGCGCTCAACGTCAAGGCCACCGACCCCGTGCACAAGGCCACGATCATCCCGCGCGGCCGCGCGCTCGGCATGGTCATGCAATTGCCCGAGCGCGACAAGCTGTCCATGAGTTCTCGAGCAGATGACGTCGCGGCTCGCGATCATGATGGGCGGACGGGTGGCCGAGGAGCTTGTCTTCGGCAAGGAGAAGGTCACCTCAGGCGCCGCCTCCGACATCGAGCAGGCGACCAAGCTCGCGCGGATGATGGTGACGCGTTGGGGTCTCTCCGAGACGCTCGGCACCGTCGCCTATGGCGAGAACCAGGACGAGGTATTCCTCGGCTACCAGGTTGCGCGCCAGCAGAACGTCTCCGAGGAGACGAGCCGGAAGATCGACGGCGAGATCAGGCGTCTGGTCGAGGCCGGCTACGCCGAGGCCCAGCAGATTCTCGAGGAGCGACGCGCCGATCTCGAGACGCTCGCCAAGGGCCTGCTCGAGTTCGAGACGCTGACCGGCGACGAGATCAAGGATCTGCTGGCCGGCAAGCGGCCGACGCGGGAATCCGTGATCGAGCCCGCCACCCCGCGCGGTTCGGCGGTGCCGCCCGCCGGCAAACCGCGACCGCGCCCGGAAACCGGCGGTCTCGAGCCGCAGCCGCAGGCCTAGGCTCACACTCCACGTTTGCGAATTGCAATGCCCGCCGCCCGGCGGGCATTGTTTTGTTGGTGAGGGCGATCAGCCCGCGAGCGCGCGGTCGAGCGGGGTCGCTGCCTTGCCGGCGGTAATGCATTCGAAATACGCGGCCGCATCGGCACGGCGTCCCGCGGCCTGCAGGCTGCGCAGATAAGTCTGGCGAAAAAGATCATCCTGGGCGTCGCTGCCCCCGATCGAAGTCATCAACGGCATCGCGGGATCGAGCCACTGCGCGGCGCGGGCGCCATCGCCGGCGCCGAACGCTGCCGCCGCCTCGATGACGGGGCGGCCGACCGGGGCCCAAACCCGCTTTGCTTCCTCGTCGCCGCCCTCGCTGCGCCCGCGCACCGCGGCCAGCGCCGCCTCGACGGCGTCGGAACGGCCGGCGCGCGCGAGCGCATAGACATAATGCGCGTTCATGAACGGCATGAACGTCTCGGCCGCGCGCGCAGCCACGTGTCCGGCGATCGACGGCCACTCCGCGTCCATCGGCGTGCCGGCCATCTCGACACGCCACAGCAATGCGATGGCGTCGAGCTGCTCCACCACAAAATCCGGCGTGATGCCCCAGATATGCGCACGAAAGACCGCCATGGTCGCGGGCACGTCGAGCTCCTCGAGATGCAGCAATGCCAGGTGCCACGCATCGTGGGAGTGAATGGGGCGACCGCAGGTCGCGAGCAGCGGAAGAAAAGCCACCATGCGCGCCAGCCCTTCGCGCACGCGCCCCTGGCGGATGAGAACATGGGACAGCGCATGCTGCGCCCACGGGTTGCGCTCGACGATGGCGAGCGCCCGTTCTGCGGTGGTCTCGGCCGCGGCGTAGTCGCCGCACAGCTCGGCGGCAAAGGCCGCCATCGCCAGAAAATCCGGATCGCCGGCGTGCATGGGTTCGAGTCGAGCCATATGGGCTCGAAACCGCGCGCCCATGTATTGCTGGCCGAGCACGTAATAGAGGAACTCCGCCAGCTTCGCGGTGCAGAGATCGTGCGGCCACTCCGTCGTGATGGCCTCCATGGCCTCGACCGCGCGCAGGTTGTCGTTGGCGTGCCAGTGCGTGAGCGCGCGATGGAGCGCGCGCTCGCGTGCGTTCATGGCAAGCGCGTGGCATGCCTGCAGATGCGCAGCGGCATTCGCAACGGCTTCGGCGGTCTGCCCGTAAAGCCAGAAAGTTGCGGCTTGGAGGCGGATGATCGGGGTGTCCGGCCAGCGCTTCACGGCCTCGAGAATGGCCTCGACCCCCCGGTCAAGACGCAGCAGCCGCGCGACGAAATCGTCCGCAGCCGCCACGGCGGCCGCATCATCGGTGGTGACGTCGAGACCGCGCGTGTCTTTCATCGCGGCACTATTAGTGGACCTCCGGCCGGCACGCAAAACGGATCGTGCCTTCGCACCAAGGCCACAGCAAGATCGCCTCGAACTGCATCGCCGTTTCGCCCTTAGCGACCTGGCCTCCGTGTATGATCTGATTTTGAAATGGGGACCTTGTCCCCGCCGGCACGTCAACCACATTCAGAACGTGTTTTCGGTAGCACGCTGCCCCATGGCGCTTCCCAACCGCGTCGATCCATTCGGTAACCTGTTTGCGGATCCCGCCCGCGGGCTTTTGTTCGGCAACCGCGGCGGACGTTTCCATCGCGACGACCGCTCGCTTGCGGCCCGGCGGTGGGTGTCGCGGCGCTGGATCTGCTGCCGCTTGGACTTCAAGGAGCGGCACCGGACAGTCTGGGGAGCGGGTTATACCGAACTGTTCTTCCTCGACGAGCCGACGGCGCTTGCCGCCGGTCACAGGCCCTGCTTCGAATGCCGGCGGGCAGACGCGCAAGCTTTCGCTGCCGCCTTCTCGCGCGGCCGCGGCATTGCCGCGCGGGCGGACGACATCGACCGAGTGCTCGACGCCGAGCGACGTGCCGGGCGCAGCAAGCGGCAGCATCGGCTTCCGCTCGACCGCTTGCCCGAAGCCACGCTGCTGACGTTGCCGGACGAGCCTGGTGTAGCTTTTGCGGTCCGCGGCAATGCGCTCCTGCAATGGGCGCCCGCAGGCTACAACGCGGCGCGCCCGCGCCCGCAGGGCATCGCCGTCGACGTTCTCACGCCGCCCGGGATCCTGACCGCGCTCGCCGGCGGCTATCGGCCGCTCTGGCACCCGAGTGCGGCCGGCCGGTTACGGTAAACAAGCGGTAAAAGCCCCCGCGCTTGGCGCCGCGACGCGCGGTGATTGGCACCAGTGCCTTGAACGCGCGTTGCAATTTCGGCGCGCTCTCCATCAGCCGGCCATACTTTCCGCCTATCGCAGGTGCCGGCAACGAGCCTGATCAGTTCGACGCTCGCCCGCTTGGGAGCAATCAACCCATTGTACATCTGACATCGTTGAGATCGTCGCGCGTCTCGGGATGCTGCGGCGCAGACGATGATGCCCGCAGGGGGGATCCTTTGAGCAGGACGATAGGCCTCGTTTCTTTCGCGCTGCTGATCGCGGCTTCGATGGCCGGTCCGGCGTTCGCCCAGGCCGGACCCAAGCCCGTGCCGGGGCAACCGGTGGCCGCTTCCTCGCGCGTGTCGCAATCGCCGCAACCGACCTTCGACGAGGGCACCATCCAGCGCATCGCGGCTGCGATGCTCAGCTATAGCGGGCTGGAGGTGCAGGGTGGCTGGCCCACATTGCCCGCCAGCAGCAAACTCGTCCCGGGCGCCAAGGGGCCAGAGGTGGCTCTGCTGCGCCGGCGCCTCGCCATCACCGAGGACCTTCCCGCCAACGAGGCCGAAGGCGACGTCTACGACGAGGCGCTCGCCGCGGGCGTGCGTCGCTTCCAGGCCCGGCACGGGCTCGCGGAGACCGGCAGCGTCGGACAGAAGACGCTTGCCGCGCTCAACGTTCCGGTCTCCAAGCGGCTGCGCCAGCTCGGAGCCTCGCTCGATCGGCTCGCCGCGATGGATTTCAGCTTCGGGCAGCGCTACGTCGTGGTCAACCTTCCGGCCGCATTTGCCGAGACCGTCGAGATCGATACCGTAGTGCGCCGCTACGTGGTCGTGGTGGGCAAGCCGGACCGGCCATCGCCGACGCTGACGACCCACATCACCGCGGTCAACCTCAATCCGACCTGGACCGTGCCGCTGTCCATCATGAAGAAGGACATCATCACGCGGATGCGCCGGGATGCCAGCTACGTCGAACGCATGCACATGCGCGTGCTCGACGGGCAGGGCCGCGAGCTCGACCCGAGATCCATCGACTGGGCCGCTGACCGTGCGCCCAATTTCACCATCCGCCAGGATTCCGGTAGCTGGAACGCGCTCGGGGCGGTGCGCATCGACATGCCCAATCCGTATTCGGTCTACATGCACGACACCAGTCACAAGGAATTCTTCAGCGCCGATTACCGCTTTCAATCCTCGGGCTGCGCCCGGGTGGAGGACCCGCGGGCCTTCGCCACCTGGCTGCTGGCGGACAATTCCGGCTGGAGCCGCCGCGACATCGACGCCGCGATCGCGAAGGGCGAGCGTACCGACGTCCGGCTTGCCTACAAGGTTCCGGTCGCCTGGATTTACCTGACCGGCTGGGCCACGCGCGACAACACGATCCATTTCCGCGACGACGTATACGGCCACGACCAGAAGCCGGCTTTGGTGGCGGACGCGCGCCCGCAAGTCGCGAGCGCACGCGCCTCCGGCTTCGTGCTACAATCGGCGGGCACCCGCAGCCCCGACGTCAGGCCGGTGTCTTACCTCGACAGCCAGTAGAGCGGGAGGTCTGCATGCCGAGAACAGCGATTGCGCTTGCCATCGCGACCCTTGCGGTCGGCCCCGCGCTCGCCAATGACACCACGGCCGAGCTCTCCACCGGCGGGCTGATTTTCGTGCACAACGACGATGTCGAGATGCAATCCGAGGAGCTCGCAATCTCGTCAAACGAGGTCAGCGTGCGCTATCGCTTCTTCAACAAGGCGGACAAGGAAATCACCGTCCTCGTCGCCTTTCCCATGCCCGACATCGTGGTCGAGGGCCCGGATGAACCCGTGGCGGTGCCCACCGAGGATCCGGTCAATCTCCTCGCCTTCAAAACCACCGTGAACGGCACTCCGGTGACGACCGACGTGGAGCAGCGCGTCATCGCCGTCGGGCTCGACCGCACGCAGCTGCTCAGGAGCCTCGGCATTCCGCTGGCCCCGCATCTGGCGAGCACCAATCAGGCGCTCGATCGGCTGCCGCCCGACAAGTGGGACGAATTGCTGCGACTCGGCCTGGCCGAGATCGAGGAATACGACAGCGGCCGTGGCACCAGGCAGCATCTCGGCGCGCGTTGGACGCTGCAGACCACCTTCTACTGGCAGCAGACCTTTGCGCCCAATGCGGAGACGGTGATCGAGCACCACTACCAGCCGAGCGTGGGCGCATCGGTGCAGACCTCGCTGGGCTCGCCCGATGAAGCCAAGGAACCGTGGTACGAGGAGTACAAGGAGAGGTATTGCTTCAACCACGAGTTCCTGGTGGCGGTCGAGCGCGCGCGCAAGGCCGCCAACAGCAAGTTCGGGGCGCCGTTCGCGGAGGAGCGCATCGACTACATCCTCAACACCGGCGCCAACTGGTCGGGACCGATCAAGGAATTCCGCCTGGTCGTGGACAAGGGCGCGGCCGAGAACCTCGTCAGCTTCTGCGGCGACGACGTCAAGAAGATCAGCGAGACGCAGGTCGAGCTCCGGAAGACGGACTACACCCCCGACGGCAATCTCTCGATCCTGTTCCTCAAGAAGCAGCAGCAGTAGACGCGACGAGATGTTGCGGGCCCGCCGCCATGGCCAGCGCAGGGATCATGAATTCGGGCGCCCGCGCAATCCCGAGGACCGGGACCAAGACCAGCCGTGAGAGTCTCAAGCCTTGCGCGGCTCGCACATCTGCCGGCGCGTATCGATGGCGATCGAGGGCGGGGTTTCGTGGCTCATGAAAACCGGATGCAGGGTGCGTGACTTGAACTGCCAGCGGTTATCCGCGTCCCGCAGACATTCGTTGACGAAGTCCGCGACCAGCATCGGCGGCTTCGACTGCAACGCCGGGGCACGGGCGGCGGCGCCGTAGAAGCTGACAATGCCGAGCACCCTGGCCTGCCCGTCGTCACTCGATTCGACGAACAGGTTGCTGATGAGATGGCGCGTGGTCTTCACGCTGCTGATGGCGGTCGTGGCCTGGCGCAGGCGCCACTCGTAGAACTCCTTGATCTTGTCGCGCCCTTCGAAGCGATTGTGGCCCACCACCATCACCCCGTCCGGGAGATAGAACTCATGGGCCTTGCGTCCGCAATTGCAGTCAACCTCATGCCAATATTTCGCTTCGAGGCAATACAGGGCGTGCCAGAGACTGGCTTCGTCGGGAGCGTTCATGTTGCACCTCTTGTCGCTGTCTTGACGTATCCTCCAGCAGTCGAACGGCGCGCCGGGGAACAAGGTTCCATGCGCGGGCTGAGCAGCACGAAACCTTGGGGGCGCGCCGCCCGCTTGTAATCATGCGAAACCCCGCAATCCGGCCTGGAGCACCAGCGGATAGGTCACCTCGCGGAATTCGCGCATTCCCTGCTCGAAGCGCGGCCACGCGAGCAGGACTCCATCGAGGCCGGCCCGCGACAGCGACTGCAATCCGTCGACGATCTGCTCCTTGGTGCCGATCAGAGGAAATCCGCCCCAACCGGCAATGAAGGCCTCTTGATAGGCCTTGAGTTGTTCCGGCGGGATCGCCCGGGCATTGATCTCGAGCGAGAACGTATCGATCATGTTTTTAGCGGCCTCCCAGTCACCTTTCTGGTGCACGTAGTAGCGATAGAAATCGCGCGCCTCCTGTTCGGTCTCGCCCTGAACGATATTGGCGACCGTCCAGACCCTGACCTCGCGGCCATATTCCTCGCGCGCCAGCCGGTGGTAGGCCTGCACATGCGCGCGGCACTCCTCGAGGCCGCCGGTCCGGATGACCGTGAAGACGAGGTCGGCATATTTTGTTGCAAAGTGACGGCCGCGCTCGGACGCACCAGCGCTCATGACGGCGGGATAGGGTCGCTGGATTGGCTTGGGCTGCAGGTAGCCCTTGGTGATCTTGTAAAATTTTCCGACATGGTCGAACGCGTCGTCGTCCGTCCATAGCCGTTTGACGATCGCAAGCCACTCCTCCGCGCAGGCATAGCGTTCGGCATGTCCCATCATCGGGCTGCCGAACATGTCGATTTCGGGCTGGTTCCATCCGGTCACGATGTTGAGCGCGTAGCGGCCGCCGGAGATGTGATCGATGACGGTCGACTGCTTGGCGGCGACGATCGGGTGGTTGAGCGAAATGTGCGAGGTGGCGAAGACGCCGGGCTTGCTGGTGCAGGCCGCGATGCCCGCAGCCCAGGTGTAAGCCTCGAAGCCCGCACCTTGCGGGTTGGTGGCGCCGCCGAATCCATGCCAGCGGGCGACCGGCACGAGCGCCTCGAACTCCATGTCCTCGGCGAGCTTTGCCAGGGCGATGGTGTTGGGCCAGGTGATCTCGAGCCGGCCGTCGAGGTCCGACATCACGCAGCCGCTGTCGAGGTTGGTCTGGAAGGTTCCGAGCTTCAACCTGCGAGCGCTGAACGCGGGATTGGTTTCATGCCGATCCCTCTGTCCGTTGGTACGCCTGCCCACGGCACCCTAACCCTTCATTGCCTCCTTGATGGCGGCAACGCCGCCACCGGCTTTGGCCGCTGCGATGATCTTCGCTTCGCGTGCGTTGAGACCGTCGAGGGCCGCTTGCATGGCATCGATCTTGTCAGGCGGAACGACGATGGCGCCGTGACGGTCGGCATGCACGAGGTCGCCGCTCTTGACCGCCATGCCGTGCACGTTCACGTCGATCCCGAAATCGACGACGTGGACATAGGCGTGTGACGGCACGATCGAGCCAGCCAGCATCTGAAAGCCCGGCGCGATCATGGGGATGTCGCGGATCGAGCCGTTGGTGACGACGCCGAGGCAGCCGAGCGCCTTATGTATGTTCGACTGCACCTCGCCCCAGAACGCGCCATAGCCCACGTGCTCGCCGTCGAGATCCTCCATGATCATGATACCGGGCTGCGGTGCGTCCGCGACGTAGTCGAGGTAGTCGAGCCGCTTCTGCATGTAGCCGGCCTGGCCGAGCGGGACCGCGTCCTTGGCCTTGAACGTCACCGTCTTGGCGAAACCGACGATAGGCGGCAGGTCGGGAAAGGGGCAATGCAGATGCCTGACGGTGTAGCCGGTCCCGCGCCGCTCGGGCGCGACGATCTCGACCAGGTTGCAAACCGTGGGCGTATCGATCGATTGCAGAAACTCAAGCTGGCTTTTCGGCAGCGTCATTCGTTTCCCCCTTGGACCGTGCTGCGGCTCGATGACACTAGGCCGCCGCGCCACGATAGGCGAGCGCCGCAATCACCGCCATGAGGGCCAGCATGGCCACCACCATGGCGATGCATGCCGGCCATCCTCCCGACTCCCAGGCCAGGCCGGGCAGGAAGGCGCCGATGCTGCCGCCGATATAGAACGAGGTGACGTAAAGGCCGACCGCCGACGAGCGCCCGTCCTTGGCGATTGTAGTGACATAGCCGGTCGAGATGGTCTGGCACAGCATGCCGCAGGCGGCGCAAAGGACGAGTCCGGCGATGATGACGGCAACTGGCGGGGCGAGCATGAGCACGGCGCCGAACGCCCATATCGCGAGCACCACGAGGATGAAACGGCGGCGGCCGAGCCTCGCCACCATCCAGCCGGTCATCGGCGCCACCACGGTGCCGACCAGATAGGTCACGAAGATTGCGCCGAGCAGGGTCGACGAAAAGCGATAGGGCGGGGCGGCGAGGTGAAAGCTCACATAGGTGAAAACCGCGATGAAGTTGAAGAGGACGCCGAAGCCGATCGCGTAGGTCGCGAGCAATTGCGGATCCTTCAGATGGCGCAGCATCTGCCGGGCCGAGGCGCGCAGGCCTTCCGAGCGCACGAACCCTTTTTCTCGCGGCAGCAACACGGCGACCATGACCGCGCCGATCAATGACAGCACCGCGAGCGCGAGGAAGGCGCCGCGCCAGCCGACGAGATCGCCCAGCACGCCGGGAACGAAGCGGCCGCAGAAGCCGCCGAGGCTCGATCCGGCGATGTAGACGCCGGCGGCGCCCGGCACTGCTGGCGCCGGCCATTCGTCGCCGATATAGGCAACGGTGACGGCGAAGATCGGCGGCAGCAACAGGCCCTGGACGAACCGCCAGGCGATCAGCGCCTGCACGTCCTGCGCAAGCGCCGCCCCGGCCATGGGCACGACCACCGCCAGCATCGCCGCGGTGATGACGCGCTTGCGCCCGAGCACATCCGCGATGGCGCCGGTGAACGGCGCAGTCAAGGCGATCGCGAGCGCGCTTGCGGTCATGATGGTGCTGATCCCGGCGGCGCCGACGCCGAACTCGCGGGCGAGCGCCGGTAACAGCGCCTGCGGCGAGTAGAGATTGAGGAAGGTGCAGAAGCCAGCGGTGGCGACTGCGATCGTGCGGGCGTCGAAGACCATGGCCCGCAGTCTAGCGCGGAGTTGTCGCGTTTCGTCCCTGTTCGATCGCGGCGCGCGCGCGGGCGAGCGTTTGCTCGGGCGTGCCGGTAGCATCGACGCGGGACCATCCAAGCGCGCCGAGATCGTAGCTCTCCTGGCTGCGGGCCACGGCCGCATCGGCGTCGGAGGCGTCGGGGCCGCGTCGGCCCACCCGCGCGACGCGGGTGGCGAGATCGGCGTCGAGGAACAGTCCATGCCACGCCACGCCGAGGACGGCGGCGGACTGTTCCACCAGCACGCGCTCGTGCGGCTTGGCGAAGACGGCATCGACAACGGCCGCGTGACCGGCACCGATCGCGCGACGGGCCTTGTCGACGATCGTCGCATACACCCGCGCTGACATTTCCGGCGAATAAGCGTCCGCCGGCAGCTTGTCGTGCGCGTCCTTGCCCAACAGGCTCTTGCGCTCGACGTCGGAGCGCAGCACGACCGCCCCCGGCGCCGGCCCGAGTTGGGGCGCGAGCGCACGCGCGAGCGCCGTCTTGCCGGTGCCGGAGAGACCGCCGCCTGCGACCAGGACAGGCGGCACCGGCGCGATGAAGCGGCAGGCGCACTCGAAATACGCGCGTGCGCTTGCCTCGACCGCGGTCCGCTTGTCGGATGCCGCGTGCTCCAGCCTGGCCGCCGTCACCTTGGCGCGGATTGCGGCGCGCATCGAGAGGAACAGCGGCAGGCCGGCGAGCGCGTCGAGATCCTCGACCCGCCTGGTCTCGAGCAGATACCGGTTGAGCACGACGTTGGCCGCGGACCTCAGTCCGCGTTCGACCAGGTCCATGAGCAGGAAGGCAAGGTCGTAGAGAACATCGCCCGCCGCGACCAATGGATTGAACTCGATCGCATCGAACAGGACCGGCCGACCACCGAGCAGCACGATGTTGCCGAGATGAAGGTCGCCGTGGAGGCGGCGAATGAGTCCGAGCCGTCCACGCTCGACGAGAAGAGGGCGGATGCGCGCAAGGGCGGCGCGGCTTGCAGTCGTGAGCGCCTCCGCCTCGGTGCGCGGAAAAAGGTCGGGCATCTCCCGGAACGCGGCCGTGTTCTGCTCGACGTAATCGGCGAGCGAGGTGATCCAGGGTTCGGCCTCGACTGTGCCGGCCGCGGCATGCGCGGCCGCCACCGCGCGACCCAGCGCGTCGGCGAGCGTCGCGTCGATCTTGCCGTCCTCTGCCAGCCGATCGAGCGTAGCCTTCTCGTCGAAGCGGCACATTTCGACTGCCCATTCCGCCGGCGCGCCGGCGCCATCGAGCATGAGGCGGCCGTCCGGCTCGCGCGTGATCGCGACCACGCGGCGGTAGATTTCTGGCGCCAGCGTGCGATTGATCCGAAGCTCCGCCTCGCAGGCGTCCTTGCGCCTGGCCAGGGTCGAGTAGTCGAGGAATGGAAAACGAACGGCGCGCTTGATCTTGAAGGCGCGCTCTCCGGCAAGGAAGACAACGGCGGCATGGGTGTCGACACGACTGACGGCGGCGCCGTCATGGGTCGCGGGATCTGCCAGCAGCGCGAACACCGGTGCCTGGGATTCGCTGTCATTCATGTGCTTTGCGGCCCCACATCATGCGGTCCCGATTCGATGCTCATCTGCTTAGCGTCACGTCAACGCGACGGCTGTCAGAACCGTTCATTACCCACCATCATCCGCACCGCGACGGTGCTTCGCGTCAAGGTGGTCTTGGTCTAATCAGCGATATTGAGGGTGCGTGTTCGGGTGCTGTTCGTTTCGCGTTCCCCCACCGCGAGATGGCGTGGTCAGTTCGCCAAGAGCATCATCACCCGGATGGCGCGACATGACGCGTCGAAAATAACCCTTGTGAGCCGCCCCATCGGCCGGTAAAAAGCGATATATATGATCAGATATATCGCCAAGGAGGTTGCCGTGACGTCGATCCGGATCGTTGGCCGCCTGTTCGCGGGCATGCATCGAAGGGTTGCGGCAACCGTCATTGCGGCGATAGCGATAGCCGCACCCGGCGTAGCCCACGCCGCCGATACGAACGTGGCCGTGGCCGCGAATTTCACCGAGCCCGCCAAGGAGATCGCCCAGCTCTTCGAAGGCAAGACCGGCCATAAGGCGATCCTGAGCTTCGGTTCAACCGGGCAGTTCTACACGCAGATCACCCAGGCGGCCCCGTTCCAGGTCTTTCTCTCGGCCGATCAGAGCACGCCGAAGAAACTGGTGACGGATGGCCTCGCCGTCGACGGTAGTCTGTTCACCTATGCGCTCGGCAAGCTCGTGCTCTTCAGCAAGAGCGCCGACCTCGTCACCGACGGGCAGACATTGCGTGCCGCGAAATTCAACAAGATCGCGATCGCCAACCCGACCTTGGCCCCGTACGGTGCGGCAGCGGTCGAAACGATGAAAGCGCTCGGCGTTTACGAGAACGTGAGCAGCAAGATCGTGCAAGGCAGCAACATCACCCAGACCTTTCAGTTCGTCGAAACCGGCAATGCCGAGCTGGGCTTTGTTGCCTTGTCGCAGGTCATCGAGCGGCCGGGGGGCTCGCGCTGGATCGTCACGGCCAATCTTTACACTCCCATCCGCCAGGATGCCGTGCTCCTGAAGATCGGAAGCGGCAACCCTGCCGCGCAGGCCTTCCTCGCATTCCTGCAGGGCCCCGAGGCGACGGCCGTCATCGAAAAGTTCGGCTACGGCACCGGAAAGGAATGAGATCGCGCGATGCTCGCATCGGAGGACCTCTGGTCACCGGTACGGCTGACGCTCGAACTCGCATCGCTCACCACTATCCTTCTCCTCATTGTCGGGACGCCGGTCGCCTGGTGGCTGGCGCGCTCGAAGGCGCGTTGGAAGGAAGCGGTCGCCGCGATCGTGGCGCTGCCGCTGGTTCTTCCGCCGACGGTGCTCGGATTCTATCTCCTCATCGCATTGGGGCCGGACGGCCCGGGCGGCTGGATCGGCGGTTTCTTCGGATTGCGCTCGCTCGCCTTCACGTTCGAGGCGCTGGTCATCGGGTCGGTGCTCTATTCGATGCCGTTCGTCGTGCAGCCGATTCGAATCGCGTTTGAGGCTTTCGGCGACCGGCCGCTCGAAGTCGCGGCGACGCTGCGTGCGTCGCCGTGGAATGCGTTCTGGACGGTGGCGGTGCCGCTCGCCCGGCCCGGCTTCCTGACCGGCGCGGTGCTGGGCTTTGCCCATACGGTCGGAGAGTTTGGCGTCGTGCTGATGATCGGCGGCAACATCCCAGGCCGGACGAAAGTGCTTTCGGTCGCCATCTATGATTATGTGGAGTCGTTGCAGTGGGCGCAGGCTCACATCCTCGCGGCCGGCATGCTGGTGTTTTCATTCGTGGTGATTCTTTCGATGATGGTCCTGGAGAAGCGCATCGCGCGACCGGGGATATGAATCGCTCCGATTCGACCATCAGCGCCCGCTACGCCGGCGTGCTGGGGAGCTTCGCGCTCGACGTGGCGTTCGAAGCGCCGATGCGCGGGATCACCGCCCTGTTCGGACCCTCGGGCTGCGGCAAGACCACCATTCTGCGCTGCGTGGCGGGGCTCAGTCGATTGCCGGGCCGGCTCGTGGTCGGTGGCGAAACGTGGCAGGACCATGCCAGCGGCATATTCCGCGAGCCGCACGAGCGTCCGGTCGGATACGTCTTCCAGGAGTCGAGTCTGTTTCCGCATCTGTCGGTGCGCAGAAACCTGCTCTACGGGCACCGCCGCGCCCTCAAGCGCGGCGCCGCGGAGGCGATCCGGCTTGACGACGTGGTCGACCTGCTCGGAATCAAGCCCCTGCTTGATCGCGCGACGGGCGCCTTGTCGGGCGGCGAACGGCAGCGCGTGGCTCTCGGCCGCGCGCTCCTGGCCCAGCCCCGCCTCCTTTTGATGGACGAGCCGTTGTCCGCGCTCGACCGCATGACCAAGGAAGAAATCTTTCCCTACTTCGAGGCGCTCCATGCCTCGCTCTCGATACCGGTGCTCTACGTGAGCCATGATATTTCCGAGGTCGAACGGCTCGCCGACTCTATGGTGCTGCTCGACGCCGGACGGGTTGTCGCCGTCGGTCCTCTCGGGGAGGTGCTCACCGACAGCCGGCTGCCGATCGCGCGCAGCGCGGAAGCCTCGACCGTTCTCGAGGCCTGCGTCGGTGCATTCGATCCGGGCGACGCCCTGACGACGCTCGCCATCGACGGCGGCACCTTGCTGGTACCTGGGCGCGTCGGCAAAGAGGGTGGCTCGTACCGCGTCCGCATCGCCGCGACCGATGTCAGTCTGGCTGTCGATCGCCCTTCACCGACGACAATCCTGAATATCCTGCCGGTGCGGGTGAACGACATCCAGCCGGTGGGCGAAGCGCAGATCAACGTGGTGGTCACCATCGGCCATCGGGATGCGGGACCCAAGCTCCTGGTTCGCGTCACCCGCCGTGCACGGCAAATGTTGGGCTTCGGGCCGGGACAGGATGTCTATGCCCAGATCAAGGCCGTATCCCTGGTGGCATCCTCGGAGCGATGAGTGAAATCGAGCGAGCGTGGGCTTGCGTTTGCGTCGATCGCTCACCTGACCTGACCTCGTACCGCCCACGCCGTGGCGTTGAGCGACCGCGGGCCGTCGGGCAAGCCCGACCGATATGCCATTGCGACCGCTTCCTCGATGCGTGTCCTGACGTCTGGAGCAAGTCCGTCGAGATAGGTGCCGACCGGTCCCTGGCCGCCGCCGAGCGGCTGCCAATAGTCATTGAAGCCTGCATAATCCATGCGGATCGTGATCGACGTTCGTTCGATCCGGTCGAGATCGACCGCTTCGAATAGCCGAACAAGACCATCGGGAAGAGCGAGCGCCCCGGAGAACAACTTGTCCCTCGCCGCGGCGGCGCCCCGATCGATGCCGGCGGCGGTATCCCAGAACATGCGCTGATAGACCAGGCCCCCGCGAAAATCCCATACCGCGGCGACCAGGCGACCGCCGCGCGCGGTCACCCGCTTCATCTCGCGTAACGCGGCGATGGGATCGCCGACGAAATTGAGCGCGAGCTGGGCTGCGCTGCCATCGAACGATGCGTCGGCATACGGCAACTCGGCTGCGTCGCCGACTTCGAACGCGAGGTTTTGCAATCCTGCCTGCGCGCGGGCAAACGCAATATAGGGCGCCGCGACATCGATGCCGACGACCGGTCGTGCGGGCCAGCGCACCGCCATCGCGCGCGCCAGGCTGCCGGTACCGCAGCCCACGTCGAGCAGCCGGCCTGAGCCGGGAAACTCGGCAAAGTCCAGCAAGGGCTCGGCAAGACGGCGCGTCCAGCGACCGAGAAACACCTCGTAGGCCGCCCCATCGGTTGCGTGATAGCTCGATCCGCCGGCCGGCCGCTCCATCGCAAGTGCCCCTTTACATCGCCGCGATATCCGAAGGAATATAACGTGGGCGGGCGGTTCTCAAATGGCGGGGCGAAGCGCGATGCGCGCGCGCCACGAAGCGTGAACATGGCTCTTGACGATGCGGCGTCCATCGGCGTGAGTTCCCCCGTTGTCTCTTTCGGAGCCAGCGGCCATGGCCGGTACACGCCTTTCCATCCGGATCGATCTGGCGAGCGGAGATCGTATCGGGCCGGGCAAGATTGCATTGCTGGAGGCGATCCGGTCGACCGGATCGATCTCGGCGGCGGCGCGTTCGCTCGGGATGTCGTATCGCCGCGCATGGTTGCTGGTCGAAGAGGTCAATCATGCACTGTGTGAGCCGGCGGTCACCGCCGAGACCGGCGGCCGTCACGGCGGCGGGGCGGTGGTCACCGCCGCCGGCGAACGCGTCGTCGATCTCTACCGTGCGATCGAGTCGCATGCGCGGTCGGCGGCGAGCGGCGAATTCCGCGCCATCGGCAAGCTCATCCGGCAGGACTAGGCGCTGCCTCACTCGGCCGCCGCCTTGAGCGGAAGGGAAGCACGATCCTTGCATAGCAAACCATGGAGAAGTCGATGAAACTCAGCGCACGCAATCTGCTCAAGGGAACGATTGTCGAGGTGAGGAAGGGCCAGACGACCGCGCATGTCCGCCTCGATGTCAGCGGAACGATCGTCACCGCATCGATCACCAACGAGGCGGTCGACGAATTGAAGCTCCAGAAAGGTCAGCAGGCCTACGCCGTCATCAAGGCCTCCGACGTCATGGTTGCGATCGACTGACCGGCAGCGACGGCGCGCCTTGCCAGCGAGCGGCGGGCGCGCCTCTGTCTTTTTTTTTGACACCTGCGTTATATTTATATAGATATAACGCATTCCGTCATGGCACTCGACCTTCCCCTTATGCTTTCGACCAGCGTGCTGCGGCCCGCATCCGTGGCGTCGCGGTTCGGACGGTCGGAGCTCATTCGCAGGGATGATCCTGGTGCTCGCGACGTCGAGCCGGGCGGCCCGGGCCCGGACGATCTGTCGGCGCAGACCATGCGCCGCACGCGCATCTGGGAGTTCGGCACCAATCTCCACTGTTCCATCGTCGGCACCTGCCTGACGACGGGCGAGCTGCGCCACATCCTCGTCAAGCTCAAGGTCGGCGATGCTGCCGCCGCCTCCGACCACGATCTGCACAGTTTGGGAGTGGCGCTCGCCGGCCGTCGGGACAGCGGGGGCAAGTTGCTGCAGAAGGCCCTCGATCGACGGCACCGCGTCGCGATCATTCGATATTCCAGGGCGAAGGACGTTGCCGCCCTGTTGGCGCACTGGGAGGTGTCTCTCAAGCTTGGAGAAATTCCGGGCGCATACTGGGCAGCATTGACGCACCCGCTGACCGACGACGTCGTCGTGAAGCGGGTGTTCGGCGACGTTCACATGCTGTCGCATCTCGTGGGTGCCGCCAACCGCGCCGACATCCGGCGCCTGCGGCAATTGGAACAGGACAACGCCGCACTCACGGCCAAGATCGAGCGCCAGCAACGCCAATTGCGCGAGGGATTCACGCTTCGGGACGAGACGATCGACCGCCTCAATGCGATGCTGGCGAAGCAGACCGGGGAACGCCCGGAGAAGTCGGACGCTGCCGCAAGGCCGGGTGACGGGGAAACGGCCGACGACGTCATTCGCGATCTCAACAAGCGGCTTGCGCGTGAGACTGCGCGCCGCGAGCGCAGTGACCAACGCGTGGCCGAGCTCTCTGCGACGGTGGCGGAATGGGAGCGGGCGCTGCAGGCGAACCGACAAGAACGCGATTCGGTTCTGCAGGAGCTGCAGCTTGTCGAAGCTCATCTTGCCGGGCTCGTCCAACCAACAATGCGTGCTGCGGAAGAACCGCTCGAATTGTCGGGCGTCACGATACTGTACGTCGGAGGTAGGCCGCATCAGGTTCCCCAGCTCAAGGGAATGATCGAACGCACCGGCGCCTGCTTTCTCCATCATGACGGCGGCCTCGAGCACAGCTCGGCGTTGCTTCCGGGGCTCGTGAGCCGCGCTGACCACGGCTCTTCCCGATCGATTGCGTGAGCCACGACGCCGCCGGCCTGATCAAGAAACTCTGTCGCCAGACCGCAAAGAGCTACGAGCCATTGCGGACAGCAAGTCTCGCGTCTCTGATCTCGGCGCTGGCGAGGATGGGCAGGGCCCCGGCAGGGTTGCCGCCGAATGACGCCGAGGCATTAAGCGCAATGTCGATCCTGTAAATGGGCGTCGCAGGCAGTTACGAGGGTCCGCTCATGGACACAAGCAAGTTCGTCTTTCCGATCGTGCATGCCCTGCACGGCGCTCCTTCGCACGACGGCGATGCGCTCCTGGTCGAAGCAACTGCCGGTGACGGAACTGTCTTGCGCTTTGCCCTGCCGCTCGACAACGTTCAGCATATGATTGCATTTCTGCTGGTATGGGTCGGCAAGATCGGTGTGAACCGGTCCATTGTGGCGCAGACCGATGCCATGGAGTTGCAAGGCCGCCTGCCAATACCCGCGACCTCAATCGCGATCGGCGAGCCGAACGGCGAGGAGGGATATCTCGGCATCTCGGTCGGCCGCGCCGAACTAGTCTTTTCTCTGCCGGTATCCGCCTTCGAATCCCTGGGTCATTCATTGCTGATGGCCGGCACGCCACCGACGCGATGATCTCCTGAGGCTGCGACGGCGGCACTGGATTGCAGCGCGGCCGGCGGCCACGGCTCGGCACCAAGGCTCGGCACCAAGGATCGGCACCAACACTATTGACGTCGGTCATGCGGGCGGAAAAGTTCTCCAGCGCGGCGATTGGCGCCGCCTTAAGGAGGACAAACGTGCTCGTCGATCATCGCACCTACCGCATCAAGCCCGGCATGACCCAGGCGCATCTGGATATCTACGAGAAATACGGGCTCTCCGCGCAGTCGCGGCATCTTGGTCCTCCGCTGGCCTACATGTTCGCCGAGAGCGGGGACGTCAACACCATCGTGCACCAGTGGGGGTACGAAGACGCAGCCGACCGCACGCGCCGCCGCGCAAACATGTGGGCGGATCCGGAATGGCTGGGCTATATCGAAAGGCTCAATGCATCCGGCTACCTGGTCGAGCAGAAGACCTCGCTGATGATCCCGACCAGGTTCTGCCCGATCAAACGCTGACGCGAGGTCTTTCCGCAGCTGGCGGGATTTGCCGGCCCGGGGCGTCACCGCGCAAGACCGACGGGGCATGACGACGGATCCCGCGCCGCTTGCTATAAAGCCTGCAACATTCCGGAGAGCCCCATGCGCGCCAATGACGGCACCAGGACTGCCGCCGAGGTCCTCATCGATCAGCTCATCATCCACGGCGCGCATCACGTCTTCTGCGTGCCCGGCGAGAGCTACATCGCGGCGCTCGACGCAATGCACGACCGCGAGATCTCCGTCACCGTCTGCCGGCACGAGAGCGGGGCCGCTATCATGGCCGAGGCCTGCGGCAAGGCCACGGGGCGGCCCGGCATCTGCTTCGTTACCCGCGGGCCCGGCGCCACCAACGCAGCGGCGGGCTTGCACATTGCGCGCCAGGATTCGACCCCGCTCATCCTGTTCGTTGGCCAGATCGCGCGCGACATGCGCGAGCGCGAAGCCTTCCAGGAGCTCGATTACCGCGCGGTCTTCGGATCGATCGCCAAATGGGCGACTGAAATCGATGACCCGGCTCGCATCCCCGAGCTCATCTCACGTGCCTTCTATGTCGCGACCAGCGGCCGGCCGGGGCCGGTCGTCATCGCGCTGCCCGAGGACATGCTGGTCGAGCGCGTCGCAGTGCCCGACGCGCCCGCTTTCGAGCCGGTCGAGACCTGGCCGGGCGCGACCGACATGAGCCGGCTGCAGAAGCTCCTGTGGGCGGGAGAGCGCCCGATCGTACTGCTCGGCGGCAGCCGCTGGTCGGAAACGGCCTGTGCCGCGGTCGCGCGTTTTGCCGAGCGTTTCGCGCTACCGGTCGCCACCACCTTCCGCCGCGCACATCTGTTCGATCCGGCGCATCCCTGCTACGCCGGTGACCTCGGCATCGGGCCCAATCCCAAGCTGCTGGCACGTGTGAAGGGCGCCGACCTGATCGTGCTGGTCGGCGGGCGGCTCGGCGAGATGCCCTCGCAGAGCTACACGCTGCTCGAGATTCCCGGCCCGCGGCAGACGCTGGTGCATGTGTTTCCCGGCGTGGAGGAGCTCGGCCGCGTCTATCATGCGCACCTTGCCATCAACGCCGCGCCCACCGCGTTTGCCGCCGCGCTGGAAGGCCTGCAGCCACCCAATGACGTGCGATGGCACGATCAGACTCCGGTGGCGCATGCCGAATTCCTGGCCTGGACCGACGTGCCCACCAAGGTGCCGGGCGCGGTCAATCTCGGCGAGATCGTCGCGGGCCTGCGTGAGAGGCTTCCCGCCGATGCGGTGATCTGCAACGGCGCGGGAAATTTCTCCATCTGGGTGCACCGCTACCACCGCTATCGCCGCTACGGCACGCAGCTGGCGCCGGCTTCGGGCTCCATGGGCTACGGCGTGCCGGCGGCCGTCGGAATGAAGCGTCTGGCGCCCGAGCGTACCGTCATCGCGTTTGCCGGCGACGGCGACTTCCTCATGACGGGGCAGGAATTCGCGACCGCCGTGCAGTACGACCTGCCGGTCATCATCGTCGTGGTGGACAACGGCATGTATGGCACCATTCGCATGCACCAGGAGCGGCACTATCCCGGACGGGAGATCGCGACCGGCTTGCAGAATCCGGATTTCGCCGCCTATGCCCGCGCCTTCGGCGGCTGGGGGATGACGGTGGAGAAGACCGCCGATTTCTTTCCGGCGTTCGAAGCCGCGCAGAAATCCGGCAAGCCCGCGATCCTGCACCTCAAGGTCGATCCCGAGGCGCTCACCCCGGCCATGTCGCTCACCGCCACCCGTGAGAAGGCGCAAGCTGGCGGTTGACGCGCGAACGCGGCCACGGATGGAGCGAAGCCCGAAACCGCAGCCATCGGGCAACCGATCGACTGACAGCGAACCCCCGCTGTCGTCGATCCCACACGCGCCACTCGCCGGGGATTTTTCAACGATCGGCAATCGCCAGCCTCGCACCCAGCGCGACAAACGCACCCGCGAAAGTACGGCGCATCCATGTCAATACCCGCGGACGCGAGATGACGTGGTCACGAATCGAGGCGGCGAACAGCCCGTAGCCGACGAAGACCAAGAAGGTCATCAGCATGAACACGGCGCTCAGCGCGAACATGCGGGCAAGCGGATTTGCCTCGTCTGCGCTCACGAATTGCGGCAGGAATGCCAAAAAGAAGATCGACAGTTTCGGATTGAGGATGTTGATCAGGACGGCGGTCACGGTCACCTGAATTGCCGAACGGGCGCCGAGCTCCCTCTCCACCCGCAAGGCGCCGCGCTCGCGCCACGTGTTCCACGCCATGAACAGCAGATAGGCGACGCCCAGATATTTGAAGATCTGGAAGGCAAGCGCGCTGGTGTGCAAGAGCGCCGCCAAGCCGAGGATCGCGGCTACCATGTGCGGGACAATGCCGATCGTGCACCCGAAGGCGGCCACGACACTCGCACGGGATCCACGCGAGAGGCCGGCCGCCAGGGTGTAGAGAACGCCGGTGCCGGGTGAGACGATGACGATGAACGAGGTGATCAGAAATTCGATGCTCACGCCAACGCTCCTGTTGCCGGTATCGACCGTTGCTGGCGACAGATGTCTCTCTCGCGCGTGACGGGCAAGGCGAATCAAGTGTTTCGCCATCGGCAGACGTTCATGTCCGATAGGACGGATCCTGGCGGTCGAGCTTGCGCAGGAGGCCCGCCCATTCGGTGCCGAAAGGCGCCTCCGGGGCGACTGTGAGCTTCGCCGTGTGCTCCGATACCGCCGGCGATGGGAGGTTGAGCGCGGCGTTTCCCGCCAGCGCCAGCACCTGCGTCTCGCACGCGAACTGGAGATTGAACAGCGTGCTGAACGCAAGGGGGATGCTCGTTCCCACTGCCAGCAGGCCATGATTGCGCAGGATCATCACCGGATTGTCGCCGAGATCGCGCACCAGGCGCTGCCGCTCGTCGATGTCGATCGCGAGCCCCTCGTAGTCGTGATAGCTCACGCGCCCGTAGAACAGCTGCGCGTGCTGGCTAAGGGGAAGCAGCCCATCTTTCATGGCCGCCACCGCGACGCCGGCCTTGGAATGGGTATGAATGACGCAGTCGACGTCCTCTCGGCCGCCGTGGATCGCGCTGTGAATGACGAAGCCCGCCCTGTGCATCGGGGCATCGGGCTCGTCGATCAGGTTGCCCTCGAGGTCGACCTTGATGAGGTTCGAGGCCGTCACCTCGTCGAACAGAAGCCCGAAGCGGTTGAGCAGGAAATGCCCGGGCTCGCCCGGCACGCGTGCGGAAATGTGAGTGTAGATCAGATCGGTCCAGCCGAAGTGCTCCACCAGCCGGTAGCACGCGGCGAGATTGATCCGCTGCTCCCACTCGGCATGGTTCATGTTCGGCCTTGCGGGGCGGCCGAGGGCGGATGCGACCGGTGGCATTGCTGTCTCCTGAATCGGCTGCTCTTCAAACGACCGTTTGTCATGCCGCCTGCCGGCGGAGAACTGCGGTCACGCCAATCGTATCATTTCAGCCGCTGCGCCGCCTCGCTGACCAGGCTCAGGTCCGTGTATTTGCGGACGTCGAGCGGTGCCTTGAGAAATCCGAGGTCGCGCTGCGCGTCGATATTGGACTGCAGGGCCGCCAGATCGGGCAGAAGGTCGGGGCTGCGTGAGTATTCCTTGTTGGTGAAGAGCCAGCCGGCGAACAGTTCGGGCCGCAGCTTGGTGACCTTGGCGGCGATCTGCACGGCGGCATCGTGGTTTGCGGGGTCAAGGTACCAGCGTACGACCCGCACGGAATCCTCGAAAAAATCGAGCATGGCGGCGCGGTTCTTCTGCAGGAAGCCGGTGCGTGCCACCCAAACGATCATCTGCGTCGGGCCGAGCGCGTCGCGCTGGCTGAACAGCGGGCGGGCGATCTGTCCGAGCTCGGGGTCGAACGAGAAGGGCGCGACAAACGAGGCGAGATCGGCCTTCTTTTGCGCCAGCATGGATTTCATGGTGGGAAAGGGCGCCTCAACGACGGTGTAGTCGCGCTTGTCCTCCAGGCCGTGCTTGCGCAGCATCGCGCGCATGGCGATGTCGACCGCACTGCCGGCCGCGTTGGTGGCCACGACCTTTCCCCTGAGGTCCTCGACCTTTTGCACCGGGCTGTCCTTGAGCACGAAGAACTGGTTGCTGTAATTGCCCTCGGTACCGTCCTTGAACTGGTCGCCGACAATGCGCAGGTCGTCGAGGCCGGCGTTCTGGATCGCGAGCGCCAGGGACGAAAACGCGAGATTGCCGAGCTCGATCTCGTTGTTGGCCAGCGCCGTGATGACCGCCGGCGTGCCCTGGAAGCGCATCGGCTCGAAGACGTAGGTCTTCCCGTTGTTCTTCATGAGCTCCGGCTTCTCGGGAAGGAGCGGCGTCCAGTCGGACGGAGCCACGATCCAGCTCGCGCGGATCTTCACGGGCTCGGCGGCGAGCGCCGTTCCGGCAGCCAGGACGACGGCACAGGTCAGCACCCACCGCAATTTGCGCATGTCTCCTCCCGTCGGTTTTCGTTGTTAGTGGCGAGACTATCATCACGTCGCCAGCGCGGCCATGCCGGCATGGTTGCGGTTTGCGTGAATCATGCTTCATTTCTACAAGAGGCTGATTTGCGATGCCCTACCGCCAGACCGACAACGTCGTGCGCAGGCTTGCCAGCCGTCATGACGCGATCCTGGCCGCGGCCGGCGACGCGGTGGTGGAAGGCGGCATGGCGGCGGTGCAGGTTGCGCCGGTCGCCGCGCGCGCGGGCGTCGCCGCCGGCACGGTCTATCGCTACTTCCCCTCCAAGATCGACCTCGTGGTGGCGCTGGTAGCGATGCTTTCCGCCCGTGAGCTGGCGGCGCTCGAGCGCGCGGCGACGGCGGCGCCCGGACCGCTTTCGGCGCTGGCCGCCGCGATTGCCACCTTCGCGGCGCGCGCGCTGGCCAGACGGCGCCTCGCGTTTGCGCTGATCGCCGAGCCGGTCGAGCCCGCGGTCGACGCCGCGCGCGCCTCCTACCGGCAGGCCCTCGCCGCCACATTCGAGGCGCTCATCCGCAAGGCGCTCGCGGCCGGGCACCTTCCCGACCAGGATGCGGCGCTCGCGGCATTGGCCATCCTCGGCGCGTTGGTCGAGGCTCTCGTTGGTCCTCTGGCTCCTGCCGTGGCGGGCGACCCGGCCAACCTGCGCGCGCGGGTGCAGATGCTCACGCTCCTGGCGCTGCGGGCGCTCGGCGTCGTCGACGCCCGCGCGCGCGGACTGGTGGTGCAGGCTGCGGTGCCAGAGCCGGATGAGAGCTGATCGCGGTCCGCTCGGATCTTACTGCAGGGTCGCCGCCGCGATCCAATCGGTGACCGCCCGCAGAGCGGCGGCGCGATCCGTGTGTCCCTGGTGCGCCTGGAAGACGGCGATCTGGGCGTCGGCCGAGGTCCCGGAGCCGACAATAGCTCGGCAACGGTTGATCTCAGCGGTGCAGCCCAGTGCCGCGGCGTCGGGGGCTGTGTCGCTGATGACGCGCTCGAGCATTTGGGCGACCGTCTCCGGCCCCGCCTCGCTGGCGAAGGTGGCGTGCACGCCGTAGCGCTGTGCCTGCCATTTGTTCTCGACGATGATCGCACGGGATACTGCGCTGAGGTCGGCATTGCGCCAGCGATTGACATAGAGGTGGCGCGCGATCGTGCGATACAGCGCCGCGATAGCGATGGAGTCGTCGACCAGGGTGCAGGAATCGGGTGCGCGCAATTCCAGCGTCGGGTTGTTGAGCGAGGGCCGGATCGCCCACCAGATATAGCTGGCATCGGCAATCACGCCGGCGCGCACCAGCGCGGTCACGTAGGCGTCGAACTCGCTCTGGGTGCGGAACAGCTCAGGGACCCCGGTGCGCGGCAGCTCGTCATACGCGGCGAGCCGGTAGCCCTTGAGACCCGTGATCCGTGATTGCCAGAACGGCGAGGAGGTCGAAAGGGCCAGAAACAGCGGCAGATAGGGCAACATCCGGTACATAACGTCGATACGCTGGTCCGGATCGGGTAGCTCGACATGGACGTGCAGCCCGCACAGCAGATCACGCTGGCCGATCATCTGCAGGTCGTGCATCACGGCGTCGTAACGTTCCTTCTGGGTCTGCTGGGCCTGTCGCCAGGCCGCAGTCGGATGTGTGCCGGCGGCAAGGATGGCGAGGCCGTGCTCGGCGGCGACCGCAGAGACGGTCCGACGCAGGTGGCGCAGCTCGGCGAGCGCACCGGCACAGTCCAGGTGCGGCGAGGAAATCACTTCGACTTGCGGTTGGAGAAACTCGGTTGATGTCCGACCCTCGGTTGCACGCTTGACGGCGTCGAAGAACTCTTTCGGCACCGCGCACGCGACGAGCTTGGTCTCGGCATCGACCAAGAAATACTCCTCCTCGATTCCGAACGTGAAAGCACCGGCCATGCGTCGACCTTGTCTCTTGGATCTTACGGCGGAGGCATAGTCCATGGCAGTCAACCTCAGGTGCGTTACCGAAGAACCTGTGGTGTCGGGTTCGGACGCGGCTCAACCCCGGTGTTCACTCAGACCGAGATCGCGCTGCGCCCATGCAGCGGCGGCAAGACGAGTCGGAAAGCAACACCGGGGAAAGCGGGCGGATAACGCGCGGGGCAAACCGAAGTTCCCCGCTGCGAAAACAGGCGTAGCGCCAACTATTTGCGATGGCTTCGGGCTAGTGCGACAGCAGCACCGGGAGCGTCATGGACGCCAGAATGCCGCGCGTGGCGCCCCCGAGGATGAACTCGCGCAGACGGGAATGGCCGTAACCTCCCATCACCATGAAGTCGGCACCGCTGTCGGCGGCGTAGGACAGGATGGCATCCTCGATCGCCAGGTCGCCCCGCGCGACGCGCTTGATCTGGGCCGCGACGCCGTGGCGCGCCAGGTGCTCCCTCATGCTGGCGCCGGTAACCTTCTCATTCTTGCGGTCCTCGGTGACGATGACGATGTCGACCGTCTTGGCGCGCTCGAGGAACGGCATGGCATCGCCGACCGCGCGTGCGGCCGTGCGGCTGCCATCCCAGCAGACCAGCACGCGCTCGAGCGTGAGGCCGCGCTTCTGGATGTAGGGCACGACGACGACGGGACGCCCTGACTCGAACAGCGCACCCTCGATCATCAGCTCGTCGGATGCTCCGTGCTCGCGCTGGGCCTGGCTGACCACCGCCAGGTCGAAGCGCCGCGCGATCTGGGCGAAGAGGGTCGCGGCCCCGCCGAAGGTCGCATCCAGGATGCGCGTTTCGGCCGAGACCCCGGCCTTCTTGACCGCGGCCTCGAACCGGCTGACGGCATCCTTCGCGGACTTGCTGTTCTCCTCGCGCTGAAGCTCGATCAGGTCGATCGGGACGCCTCCGAGCGTGCCATCGGGGATGACCGGTTCGTACAGGAAGGAAATGCCCGCGATGTAGGCGCCGAATGTCGCCGCGATCGAAGCCGCATATTCGGAGGCGTAGTCCAAAGGAGCTCGGCCGGAAATGTTGACGACGACATCCTTGAGCATGGCCCGATCTCCTCATCATCTGGCGGCGCGGGCGCGCGCCGCCGCAGATCCAACGCGGACGAGTTTATGCCATGGGTGCAAGTCCTGTCACCGCTGGCCCATGACGGGTCCGCGCAGCTTCATCCGCGCGAGGAGGCTGACCCGATCGCGTCACGCCGTTTGCATGGGGGGACCGCCATATGGCTTGCACCCGATTGGCGCTGAATCACCGACAGGCGCCGGTGCAAACGATTGTGCTCGCCGGAGACCTCACTTCTTCTTGCCGTCGGGCCCGAACTGCTTGAGGTAGGCCCAGAGGTCGGCAATGTCCTTGTCGTTCTTGATGCCCACGAACGCCATTCGGGTGCCTGGCATCTCCTGCATCGGGGCGCGGATATATTTCGGGAAAGTTTCGTCACTCCACGTAATGCCGGAATTCTTATTGGCAGGGGAGTAGTTGAAGCCCTCGTAGTTGCCGGAGTGGCGGCCTTCGATGCCGTTGAGCGGCGGACCGAGCTTGACCTTCGCCTCCTCCCCGACGTCGTGACAGGGAGAGCACAGGCGGCGGAATACCTGTTCCCCGGCGGCTGCATCCTGCGCCAGGGCCGTTCCGCTCGACGCTGCAAGAGCCACCACAGCAATCACCCACGTCCTCATCATTTTCTCCTCTTTCTTCCCATCACTGCCGCGCCCGGCCAGGCGCCGGTCGAACCGGGTGTCGCTCCCGAGCTTGGGTCATCCTCTCGGATCTGGCCCGAGATCTGACTAGAAATTGCGAAAAATCGGCGACCGCCGACTTGTGACTGCACACTCCCTGCCGTTCGAATGGCGTCAAGCGCTGGTACTGTCAACGCCTCAAGGGGCGATTTGTCCCGCCGCCGCGGCGGATGGGGCTTTTTCTGTCGGGATAACGCGATTTCGTGCCGCGTTGCCGGTATAAACAGGTCCTGACAAGACGGCCCGAAGGGCTTCCCCGGCCGCAGGAGTGCGCGCGTGTCCGTCGCAATGCCCACGCCAGATGCTGCCGTGCTCGCCCGCCGCGAGCGCATCGTGACGGCGCTGCGAGCCATCGTGCCGGGCGAAGGCGTCATCGCTGCCGAGCGGGAGATGCGCCCCTACGAATCCGATGGGCTGACGGCCTATCGCCAGCTTCCCATGGTCGTGGTGTTGCCGGAAACGACCCAGCAGGTGAGCCGCGTGCTCGCGTACTGCCATGCCGAGGGTATCAAGGTGGTGCCGCGCGGGGCCGGCACCTCGCTCTCCGGCGGCGCATTGCCGCTGGCGGACGGCGTGCTGCTGGGCATGGCCAAGTTCAACCGCATCCGCGAGATCGACTTGGCAAATCGCGTCGCCGTGGTCGAGCCGGGCGTGACCAATCTTGCCGTGACGCAGGCGGTCGAGCATGCCGGCTTCTACTACGCGCCCGACCCGTCTTCGCAGATCGCCTGCACCATCGGCGGCAACGTGGCGGAGAATTCCGGCGGCGTGCACTGCCTGAAATACGGCATGACCACCAACAACCTGCTGGGGTGCGAATTGGTGCTGATGACCGGCGACATCGTTCGCATTGGCGGCAAGCACCTCGATGCCGAGGGTTACGACCTGCTCGGCGTCATTACCGGCTCGGAGGGCCTGCTGGGCGTCGTGACCGAGATCACCGTGCGCATCCTCAAACGGCCGGAAACCGCGCGCGCCGTGCTGGTCGGCTTCGGCTCCTCCGAAGATGCCGGGGAATGCGTGAGCAAGATCATCGGCGCGGGCATCATCCCGGGCGGCATGGAGATGATGGACCGGCCGGCGATACATGCGGTCGAGGAGTTCGTGCATGCCGGCTATCCGCTCGACGTCGAAGCGCTGCTGATCGTCGAGGTCGACGGCCCCGGTCCGGAGGTCGACCACCTCATCGCGCGGGTGGAAGCGATCGCGCGATCCTGCCGCGCCGTGACCTGCCGCGTTTCCACCTCCGAGGACGAGCGCCTCCTGTTCTGGGCCGGGCGCAAGGCGGCATTCCCCGCCGTCGGACGGATCTCGCCCGACTATTACTGCATGGATGGCACCATCCCACGGGCGCGGCTGCCGCAGGTGCTCAAGCGGATGCGCGAGCTGTCCGAGAGCTATGGGCTGCGCGTCGCCAACGTCTTCCACGCCGGCGACGGCAACCTGCATCCGCTCATTCTCTACGACGCCAACAAGCCGGGTGAGCTTGAGAGGACGGAGGCGTTCGGCGCCGACATTCTAAAGCTCTGTGTCGAGGTGGGCGGGGTGCTCACGGGCGAGCACGGCGTGGGGGTCGAGAAGCGCGATCTGATGCCGACGATGTTTTCCGCTGCCGATCTCGCGCAGCAGCAACGGCTCAAATGCGCCTTCGACGATCAGGGCCTGCTCAATCCAGGCAAGGTGTTTCCGACCTTGCATCGCTGCGCCGAGCTCGGACGCATGCATGTCCATGCCGGCCGGGTGGCTTTCCCGGACATCCCAAGGTTTTAACTGATCGCCGGGCGATGCATGCTGTTCAGGCGTTCCATCTTGGACGGGGTCGGCGCGGGCACCGTGACGCTCGCGAGCCTGGACATTGCCTACCGCCTAGTGCCGCGCGCTCGAGCCTTGCCGGATCGAATGATGGCGTCGCCGTCGACCCCCGAAAGTCCATGAACGACACGCTCAGAGCTCGCGACGACAAGGACGTCGTGGCGGCGGTGCAATGGGCGCTGGGCGCAGCGAAGACCATCGAGATCGTGGGACACGGCTCGAAGCGCGCGATCGGCCGGCCGGCGCAGACCGATCTGAGCCTCGATCTCGCAGCCTTGACGGGCGTCACGCTGTACGAGCCCGAGGAGCTGGTGCTCTCCGCCAAGGCCGGCACCCCGCTTGCCGAGATCGAAGCGCTGGTCGCGGCCAGCGGCCAGCAGCTTGCATTCGAGCCGATGGACTACGGGCCTGTCCTCGGCGGTGCCGCCGGCCGCGGCACCATCGGCGGGACGCTGGCATCAAATGTGTCCGGTCCGCGCCGGATCAAAGCCGGCGCTGCCCGCGACCATTTCCTGGGACTCTCGGCGGTCTCCGGTCGCGGCGAGACCTTCAAGTCCGGCGGCAGGGTCGTGAAGAACGTCACCGGCTATGACCTCTGCAAGCTGATCGCCGGCTCCTGGGGAACGCTCGCCGCGCTCACGGAGGTGACGATCAAGGTGCTGCCGGGGCCGGAGACCGAGGAGACCGTCCTGATCCATGGCCTCGATCCGGCCAAGGCGGTCGAGGCCATGACGGCGGCCATGGGATCCGCCTGCGACGTGTCAGGGGCCGCACACCTTCCGCCCGGGATCGCCGCATCCGGCGCGGCCGGCGAGATCGCGGGCGCGGGCGGTGTCACGGCGCTGCGGCTCGAAGGATTTGCGCCATCGGTTGCCCATCGCAAACGCGTGCTCAAGACGCTGATGGGGACATTCGGCCAGGTGTCGTCGGTCGACAAGCCGCTCTCGAGCGCACTCTGGCGGGCGGTGCGCGATGTCATGCCATTTGCGGCCAGCCAAGAGGAGGGGCCGTTATGGCGTATTTCGACGGCGCCGAGCCGCGGCGCGGAGCTTGCCGCCATGATCGGACAGCACGTGGAATCGCAGGTCCTCTACGATTGGGCGGGCGGCCTGCTTTGGGTTGCGCTCGCCGCGTCCGACGATGCCGGGGCGGCGGCCGTACGCCGCGCCGTTGCGGCGACCGGGGGCCATGCGACCTTGATCCGCGCGCCGGCGGCGGTGCGAGCGGCCATCGACATATTCACGCCCCAGGATGGCGCCGCTGCCGCATTGACGAAGCGGGTCAAGGAGGGCTTCGATCCCAAGGGTGCGCTCAATCCCGGGCGGATGTGGGCGGGAGTTTGATCCGATGCAGACGAGCTTCAGCCTCGCCCAGCTGGCCGAGCCGAACACCGCTGAAGCCGACCGGATCCTGCGTACCTGCGTGCATTGCGGCTTCTGCACCGCAACCTGCCCGACCTATGTACTGCTCGGGGACGAGCTCGATTCGCCACGTGGACGCATCTACCTGATCAAGGACATGCTGGAGAACGCGCGGCCGGCCACTGCCGACGTCGTCAAGCATATCGACCGCTGCCTGTCGTGCCTGTCGTGCATGACCACCTGTCCCTCGGGTGTGCACTACATGCACCTCGTCGACCACGCCCGTCACCACATCGAAAGGACCTATCGCCGGCCGGTCATCGATCGCCTGCTGCGGGCCCTTCTTGCCCGCGTCCTCCCCCACAACGGGCGCATGCGCCTGGCACTCGGCGCTGCCCGGCTGGGGAAACCGTTCGCCGGCGTGCTTGCCGGCCTCGGGCTTGCGCCGCTCGCGGCCATGTTGCGGCTGGCGCCCGCGCGGCTGCCCGCTTCCGCACCCGGGAAGGGGCGGCGGCTGTTCCCGGCGCAGGGCCCGCGCCGCGCCCGCGTCGCGCTGTTGGACGGCTGCGTGGGGCCGGTGATCGCGCCCGATATCAACGCTGCCGCCATCCGCCTCCTCAACCGTCACGGCGTCGAGGTGGTCGTTGCCGACGACGGCTGCTGCGGCGCTCTGGTCCATCACATGGGTCGCGAGCGCGAGGCGATCTCTACCGCCTGCCGCCGCATCGATGCCTGGATCGCGGAGCTCGAAGGGGAGGGGCTCGACGCCATCCTGGTCACGGCTTCGGGCTGCGGCACGATGATCAAGGACTACGGTTTCATGCTGCGGACCGACGTCGCCTACGCCGACAAGGCGGCCCGCGTGTCGCGGCTCGCCAGGGACATCAGCGAGTACCTCAGCGGGCTCAAACTCTCGCCGCAACGCGGCCCTACGGGGCTCGTCGTTGCCTATCACTCGGCCTGCTCGCTGCAGCATGGACAGAAAATCGCGCGCGCTCCGAAAGAATTGCTTTCCAAGATTGGATTCGTGGTGAAAGATGTGCAGGAGGGACATCTGTGTTGTGGTTCGGCAGGCACCTACAACATTCTTCAGCCGGAGCTTGCGAGGAGGTTACGCGAGCGCAAAGTGGCGAATATCGAAAAGCTCAAGCCCGACGTGATCGCCGCCGGCAATATCGGCTGCATGACGCAGATCGCCACGGGCACGGTAATCCCGGTCGTCCATACCATCGAACTGATCGACTGGGCGACCGGAGGCCCCGCCCCCGCGGCGCTCGCCGGGAAGGGGAATTCCAGCGCGACGGCTGAGCCCGCCGCGCTGGCCATGTGACTGTAGCGTTGTGAACCGTACGGACATCTAAGGCGCAACGATCGGGAGGCGATCATGGCGAAGAAAGCGAAGAAGGCGAAGTCGAAGACCAAGAAGACGAAGAAGATGAAGAAGGCGGCTCCAGCCAAGAAGAAGAAGAAAAAGGCGGCAGTGGCAAAGAAGAGCGCGGCGAAAAAGTCGGCCAAGAAGGCGAAGAAGGCGGCTCCAAAGCCGAGACCGGCCTCGGCCCCTGCGCCGGTCGCGCCGTCATACAGTTCTCCGTCATCGTCGTCGATGGGCGGTTACCCCTCGAGCGGGGGTGATTCGGAGAGTGGTTCTTCGTAAGACGCCGCCGCCGGAAGGCCTGCGCTTTGGGTGTAGGTCCGCGACTGCGGCGCGGCGATATCGCTGGGCTCCCTCTCCCCGACGGGAGGGGGAGCCCAGCTGTTTCGGGCGCTGTGTGAGACTCTCAGCGGAGCGCAATACCCACGCGGGACGCGACCAGCGTCGCCGATGCGCGCCGCCATCGGCGGGCAATCCGCATTGCATAGAAGTGGCCGCACGAATAGCATTATCGCGCGAAAGGACGGCCGGGGGCTTGGTCGCCTTTCACGCCAGAACCGGAGGAGGAGTGCTATGCCGGCGACAACATCCTGATCCTGGGCGCGTCCTATGGGTCGTTGCTGGCCTCCAAATTGCTGTTCGGCGGTCACCAGGTGAAGCTGGTATGCCTCCCTGCCGAGGCCGATCTGATCAACGCGGAGGGCTTCCGCGTGCGCATGCCGATCAGAGGCCGCAAGGACCCGGTCGAAATCGATTCGCGCAAGCTGCCCGGCCGGGTGTCCGCAGCCGGCCCGGGCGACGTCAATCCGCTCGACTACCACCTTGTCGGTCTCGCGATGCAGGAGCCGCAATACCGCTCGCCCGGCGTGCGCCAGCTGCTCGACGCGGTCGCCAAGTCGAAGGTGCCCTGCATGTCGATCATGAACATGCCGCCGCTGCCTTACGTGAAGCGCATCCCCGGCCTCGACACCAGCACGCTGACCGCCGCCTATACCGATCCGAGCGTCTGGGACAGTTTCGATCCGGCGCTGCTGACATTGTGCAGTCCGGACCCGCAGGCGATCCGCCCACCGGACGAAAAGGTCAACGTGCTGCAGGTCACGCTGCCGACCAACTTCAAGGTCGCCCGCTTCGATTCCGAAAAGCACACGGCCATCCTTCGTCAGCTGCAGGACGACATCGAGGCGATACGGTTCGACACCGGCGACGGCCAGATCGAGCTGCCGGTGAAGCTCAAGGTGCACAACTCCCTATTCGTTCCACTCGCCAAGTGGGCGATGCTGCTGACCGGCAATTATCGCTGCGTCACCAAGGATCAGCACCATCACCATCAAGGAAGCGGTGCATTCGAGACCTCGAGGCGTCGCGCTCGGTGTACAACTTCGTGCGCGATCTCTGTATCA